>NZ_JBHVQN010000001.1:366707-1243086 GCF_042886615.1 Gottfriedia sp. NPDC057991 | reverse complement strand
CCTGCTGGTAATTTATCTACTGCTGCTTTTGCATCGTCAATTGTAGCTTGGTTTGTCTCGCCATTTAATGCATTAAATTTGTCATCTGTAAATAGGCCTTCTGTTTTTGCCTTTGCATCAGATAATTCTTGTGCTGCTTTTGTTTTTGCATCGAATAAATCTTTTGCATCGTTGATTAAGTTTTCTAAACGTGTTTTTTCTGCACCTGCAGGTAACTTAGCGACTGCTGCTTTCGCATTGTCAATGGCTGTTTGATTTGTTGATTCGTTTATTACGATAAATGTGTTATCTGTAAATAAATCTTCTACTTTTGCTTTTGCATCTGATAAAGCTTGCTCAGCCTTTGTTCTTTCATCTAATAAATCTTTTGCTTTATTTACTAGATTTTGTAAGTTCGATTTCTCATCACCTTCTGGTAACTTGTTAACCGCATTTTGTGCTATTTCAATTGAGGCTGAGTCTGTTGATGCGTTAAGTGTATCATGCTTATTATCTGTAAATAATGCGTCTACTTTTGCTTTTGTATCTGCTTGTTCTGCTTTTGTTTTTTCATCTAGTAAATCTTTTGCTTTATTAATTAGATTTTGTAAGTTTGTTTTGTCACTACCTGCCGGTAATGCGTTAATTAATTCTTCAGCTGCCTCAATTGCGGCTGCGTTTGTAGATTCATTAAGTGTATCATACTTTTTATCTGTAAATAATGCGTCTACTTTTGCTTTTGCGTCTGCCACTTTAGAATTATTGATTGTTTCTTGAGCTTTAAAAGCATTTGAGAAGTTACTTGCGGTAGTAGAATTTTGGAAAACTAGCATTTTTCCGTTGGTTAATTCAGTTAATAAATCATTACCTGAAATTGTAACATCTCCTACTGATCCTTCACTGCCGGTTCCAATTGAATATCCTGTATCGAAACCTGGAGGTGTAACCTTAACATCTGCTTCTATAGTATCTATATTTGTTGTAGCATCACCCTTGATAAAAAGATTATATATTTTATAAACTGTTCCTTTTTGTAAAGTAACTTCGACTTCTTTAGAAACATCTAGAGTTCCCCCTAAATATTTAGGTTTTGCTGTTGCCGTTCCTAATTGACTACCAGAAAGGGACTGCACATAAACATTATTGTTGTCATGTTTATAATAATTGGAATCATAATTATTAATTGCATTTTTCATACTAACTTCAAATTTATATTTACCTGTTTGTACAGGTACAATATATCCGTTTCCTTCTACCTTAACTGTTTCTGTTGTTCCAAATGTTTGCTTATAATTTTTGAATAAATAAGAATCCTGTGCTGAACTCTTTGTCACGACACTATTAACAGTTAATTTAGAAACATATGCCATTCCTAATTTAACATTTACACTTGCATCTATAGTAGATGCTTCTACTAAATTTGCTTTTATTCCTGGTAAAACTGTTGAGATTGGGGAAATTAAAGCTGTAAACGCAATGGCTGAAGAAGCTATTACATTAATAGGTTTTTTCATTTTGTTACTAAATTTCATTATTTATTTCTCCTTCAATATTTATTTATCTTACAAGGAAATATTAATATATTCATAGGTACTAAACGATTTCACTTTTGCGTTTACACATAACATTTTTGAGACAACAGTTAATTTTTTTAAGAACTACTTTGGCTTATTTTGTATCTAACAAGCTTGTTTTTCTAATTTATAGAACAAAAATTATTAATTTAAGAAAAAAACAATGTACTTTTTAACGTTTTTCATAATGGCTTACTATTTATAAGTTTTTTTATGTAAAGAAAGTTAAGAAATGGTACAGTTACCTCTTAATAAAGAAGGATAAGGAGAAGGTAATATAAAAAAGCATATTTTAATCACTTTTCACAATCAAACATTAACGCTTCTAAATACAAAACAGCCTGGTTTGTTTACTTTAAGTAAACAAACCAGGCTGCTTTATTTTAGTATATTCCTTAGCTTATAAAATCCGCATTTACATATATAATTTAGTTTATTAAGTCGATTCAAACTTAACTAGACTTATTTTTATACCGTTAAAAAGTTATCTACTCCATATAGTGAGCAATTCATACCTTTATTCCACAATACTAACCCATATTCTAAAGAAAAATCTTCCCATAGATGTTTTAGTATCAATTTTATCTTGAACAGCAAAAAATGAATTTTTTTCTTCAAATTGTTCTTTGAGTGATTAAGTTTTTTGTACATCTGCTAAATCTAACAAATTTTTACTGTGTCATTCTTTCGTAAAATTTTTATCTCATCTAATTGTTGATGTGTCGTTTTATGATCAGACTTATGTTTATATATACATATTAGTTGGTATTTCATATATAGCTTTAATATTGTTATCAATATTAAGTCGGGGTGCATAATATCTGAAAAATAAAAGTTGTAATCACTATTTAATAAAACTGCCTGAGTGTAATTATTTCATTGTAGAAATAACTCATTTCAATAATGAAATAATTTTTATCTATAATGATTGTTAGACTTAAATTGTTCCTCTCATAAGGAACACAACAAAATATTAATTGGGGGATTTACAAATGAAAAAAACAATTACATTGACTGTTTTAATTGGATCTCTAATTTTTAATACACATACACATGCTGATACAAAACAATTTACTCAAAAAAATAATATATTTAATAACACTTTATACCAATATTTTATCTTACCTAAACTATCATCAGATAATGCATTTTCTAATAAATTACCTTCAAATAATTTAATGCAACTTAGTGAATTGTTTAAGTTCAATATATTAAGTAACTTTGGACAAACTATTAAAGATTTTAAAGAAACAAATATCAATAATAAAAATCAACAAATTACCAAAGTAGAAATACCTAATGTTCCACTAAAACCTGCACAACCTGTGACGCCAAACGTTCCATCTAATCCTACTCAGCCAGTAATACCAAATGTTCCTTCTAATCCTGTTCAGCCAGTAATGCCAAATGTTCCTTCTAATCCTTCTACACCAGTAAAACCAAATGTTCCTTCTAATCCTTCTACACCAATAAAGCCTATTACTCCATCAAAGCCAGTAGAACCAACACCTGAAAAACTTTCTAAAATAGAAGTGTCTAGCTCTTTATCTGCATTTGAATCAAAAGTTATAGAATTAACAAATAACGAGAGAACTAAAGCTAGTTTAAAACCTTTTAAAGTAAATAATGATTTATCTAAAGTTTCTCGTATTAAGTCACAAGAAATGACTGATAAAAATTATTTTGATCATAACAGTCCAACCTATGGTTCACCGTTTGATATGATAAAAAAATTCGGAATTTCTTATAGTCATGCAGCTGAAAATATTGCAAAAGGACAAAAAACTCCTGAAGAGGTAGTAAATGCATGGATGAATAGTTCTGGACACCGAGCAAATATTTTGAACTCTAAATTAGATCAAATTGGTGTAGGATACGACTCACGTTCTAATGTATGGACACAAATGTTTATTTCTCAATAAATTTAGTTAAATAAACAAAAGCATCATCTTTCTTGATGATGCTTTTTGTTCGTATTTTTTTAGGTTATCTAATTTTTAAACATCTTCAATATTATATAACTATTTTTAAACTTGTATTTCTCTTCAATATTTTTAACGATTAATTTTATTGTTAGAAATAAATTTTATCAAATTAATATTAACCAAATACAAACTCTAAAAAAATTTTCAGTAAAATTAAATTTAAAAAAGTTGATATTTATCACATTCATAAAACAAATACAACCAAATTTGAAACTATAGTTATTATGAATATTTAGTAATATATACATATTACATATTTTTGAGATTACCTATAATTTTACAAATATTTATTAGGAGGGTTTAATATTGGGTAAATTTAAAAAATTCAGCTTAAAAAAATCTCTACTAGTATTAGGTATGTTTATTACTGTCGCTTCATTATTTCTATTTTTTAGAGAATATATTAATTTAAAAAAAGTGAAAGCCAACAATAATGCATTTGAATCACTATCAAAATGGGAAAATGGATGGAAATTATATTCCGGACAGAATACTTCAATGAATATTGATGCTTCTACTAATTCAGTTGAGTTATCGACAGATGGTACGTCCCCTGCGTTCATCAGAAATAATAATTTAAATGAAGACTTTTCTCAATATACCGGTATTAAACTATCTTTAAACGTACTTAAACCTAAAGATATAGCAAAAATTTCTATTTATGTATCAAACGACACAAAATTCACAAATTATGCAGTCGCTGGCATTAATCAAAATAGTATGTTGGTAGGTGAAAACTTTTTAAGTGTTGGAAAATCTGGTTTTACAAAATATAATAACTTTAATTGGAATGAACCTATTAAAGCGGTTCAGATACGCTTTGAAACCGTCAATAACACACCTGCTAAAATCACAATTAATAAACTTTATAGCTTAACCCACAATAAAGGTAAAATTGTATTCACAATGGACGATGCATGGGATTCTCAATACACCGTAGCATATCAACTAATGAAAAAATATTCTTTCCCAGGTACAATTGGTGTAATAACAAGTGCAACTGGTGGGACAAAACTGAATATTGCACAACTTGAAGAACTGCAAAATAATGGCTTCAAGATAATGGGTTCGATTCTGGTAGCAAATTTATTGTTTACCCATATGGTGATTATACAACAGAAATTATAGATTACTTAGAAAAAAATCATTACTATGCTGCACGTTCACTAGTAAACGAAATTCAAATAAATCGAACAAGGCCTTTTGAACTAAAAACTATAAATTTAACGTACAATGTAGATGTACCAAGAGTGAAAAAAATTATAGATAACGCGATCGATACTGGGGGTACTATCTTTTTCCTAAATCACAGATTTGATGAAGAATTAAACAGTATGTCATATTCACCCAGCAACTTTGAAGAAATTCTAAAATACGTTTACGAAAAACAACAAAAAGATACTATTGATGTAATGAATATTATAGAATGGTATGAAAATACTAGCGATTAATAACATTTTTTAAATTTACAGAAATTCTATTATTTAATTTGCTTAACTAATTAATAAGTTATGTATCCCAAACAACAACCTTATAAAAAGAAAAAAACTCTTAGCCCTTTAATGACTAAGAGTTTTTTCATTAAGAATAATATTAATCCGATAAAGTTTCATTTAAATGTAGTCGTTTAATAAGGTATTTATCAATAAACCTTCTTATTCCACTTAATTCGGCTTCTGTTGGAAACGTAGATATTTTTAATACTGGTAAATGTTCCTTCAAAAATTGACCTTTTAATGTCGATATAACTAAGTCTATATGATTATGTCTCTTAATTACATCAATATCTGATAAATCATAAATTTTTATATCCAGATGTTTTCCAAAGTGATAATCAAGAAGTTGGTAAAGATAATCCAGTTCAATATATGTACGACAGATTAATACTGTATTAATCTTCATACTATTCTTTTTGCGAATTAAAAAAGCATCTACTAATATGAACAATTCTAAAATTTCTAATTTTCCATATGACATAGTTTCATTCTCGAGGTGGTTTTTTACTAATTTTTCAATCCCAATAAATAGTGGATGCTCCCTCACGTAAGGTAAGAATGGAAGCGCGGTATTCATACGAGTATCCGTATAAAACTGAGTATCATACTTGGTACGTTTAATTGTTGAGAAATATTTATAAAGAAAATAATCATCCTGAGTTAAATCAAAGTGTAAGTAATCTGATAATTCATGTAAAAAAAGCACACTAGGATCATCTTTATTTTCTTTCATTTTAATACGTATTTTATAAAGCTCCTCAGTCATATTATTTGGCATATCCTCACTTAATAGACAGAGACAAAAGTATAATATTTCTTGTGTTTGTTGTTCTCTAGTTGGGCACTTTTCCATAAATGGAAACATTTTCTTTGCAATATCAAAATGCACAGTATTTTTATATTTATTATATATTTCCTTTGGAAAAGAAACATAACATTCCATAGAAATTCTAATATTAATAATTTCTAAAATAAAAGATAAACGTTGAACAGCTCCGAGATGAAGAGTAATAGAAAGTTCAGTTGTATAATTTACAATTGCATCTCGAAAACTTTGGAGATCTATATTTTTTAAATCGTTTAGATAATCTAGACCCTTATATTCCAAGTATTGCATCATAAATCGACGTACCTTTTTCTCGTCACCATTCAATCTAAGAGGACTAGTATCTAGAGTAATACCTGCTTCCTCTACAACTTCTTTAATTTGATCTAACTGTCTATATACAGTTGATCTACTTATATGAACAGCTGTCGCAATATCATTAATCGTTACACCGTTATTAAGAATAATATACTCTAAGATTTGAAAATATGGATTTTCATTTTTCATATAAGACCATATACCTTCAAGGGTACCGTTCGGAGATTTAATTAAACGTGCTCCCTCTGATTCACTTTTTTCAATGAACCATCCTTCAGGTAAACCTACATTTAAGAAAGTAATGTCTCTCCAAATCGTACTTCGAGAATACCCTGTCTTCTCGGATAAATCTGCTAAACTACACCAATCATTTTTTTCAAAAAGAAAATAAATTAAACTTGCATATCGTTCATCAAATCTGTTCATAATATCACCTAATGTTCTTTTATAATTAAGTATTTTAATATAGGTTTTCCATTTAACAAATTGTTATAACAAGTGGGGAATACTACATAATCACACCTTTAAGGAATTATAGTTATTAACACTTTCCAATCCTCCCTCTTTTTCTTCCGCACTTAATGGACTTATATTAATAAAAAATAGCAATTCTTTTTAAATTTTCTCATTTATCAGCGAATATAATGATTTCATTTTTGAAATAAATAAAATCATTTTAGATACAAGATAGTGTTATACCTTTTTTGCTTAAAGTAAAAAGCATAAGAATAGCTTCAGTTGTACTGAAAATATTCTTATGCCATTTTCTATACTTTGATCTAAAAAGTTCTAACATCTATTTCCTACTCATTGTAGAGTTCACTATTATTATCGACTGATTTTAATACGAATATAATGTAATTAACAAATTAAAATACCTCTGAAAACATTACTAAAAGTAAGTTCTCAGAGATTATATATACTTTATTAGAATTTAATTAACGAAATTTATTACTGAAAATGGAAATAAAAGTATCCACTATATCTGGATCAAATTGTGTACCTTTACTAATATTCAACTCTTTCAAAGCATCTTCATAGTTTAGTGGAGTACTGTAAATTCTTTTATTTGTCATTGCATCAAAAGCATCTGCTACAGCAACTATACGAGACCTAAGGGAATCTCCTTACCTTTTAATCCAGCAGGATATCCCTTTCCATCGAAACGCTCATGATGAAATAATATAATATCTGTAATGCCAATTTCATTAAAATAAGTTATCTGTTTAATCATATTGTAGCCATTAGTAGTGTGCCTCTTCATTTGTTGGTATTCCTCTTCTGTTAATACATCTTCTTTATGAAGTATCTCATCTGAAATAGCCAATTTACCTATATCATGCATAAGTGCACCGAAGTATATAACTTCTTTCTCATTCTTCGTTAATGACATTGCTCTTGTTAATTCTTTTGTATAAATTGCTACGTTTTGAGAATGTTTTAATGTACTTAAGCATTTTAGTTTTAGTACATAATCTATTGTTTTAATTTGTGATAACGTAAAAGTCTTCCTAATATAATCTTTATACTTCTTAAAAATAAAAGTAAAAGTAATAATTACGATAAAGAGAATTTCTAAATATATAATAGAAGAGTTAATACATATTTTTTTCAAAAGAAAATACACTCCAAATAACAATATTATACATATAAATTTACAATGTAGTTCTTTATTAAGAAATTTTATTAAAAATAATCCTATTATACTGATTAACACTAATGTAGTAAATATCGCATAAAAATCCAACATAATGACCTTTGTACAAAGGATCATAAGGGTGTAATAGGAGAAGTCATCTAAGTATGAAGATCTTGTTTTGCTAAAAGTAGTAAATGATTGCATAGAAACCTCCTTAATTGACTAGCATTATTTCTATTTTTATAGTACAGTGTATTTCACTCTGTTATTGAATGTATTTAGGGATTTCTTGTTTCATATTTGACACAAAGGTTTTTGTTAGTAACTAAGAATTTTTGAAATAAAAAACAAAAACTCAAGTTTTGTACAAAATAGTAATAAAACTTGAGTCAAATTCATGATTATTCAATTGTAAATTTATGCAATTTTCCATATTTATTATCAATTGATACTGGTATCATTATAAATTTCTGGCCCTTCCTCTTTTTCAAATCTCCTATATAAATTTTAAATGTATTATCTTTTTGGATAGGCACAGTTCTCACTAACTTTTTGTTGCTGTAAAGCTCAATTTTTTTGACTCCGTTAGAACCTTTACCTATAGTTGTATTTTCTGTTTGTTTAACATTAGATAATATTCCATCAGACCAAGTATTAATGTTCAAATTTCCCTTTATAGCTTTACCTCTTTCATTTTGGACCATTATTTCAACAGTTGATTTATTTGTTGCAATTAAATCTTTTACATATATTTTAAATTTTCTATTTTTAACGATAACTCCTCTACGCACTATCTCTCCATTTTTTAGTACATATACTTTAGTTGTATTTTTTGATACTGTACCAGTTAAATGTTCTTGTCCAAAATAATATTCTTCCATGGTAGGTGCTTCTATTTTTGTTGACTCTTTAAACTTATTACCATAATACAAGCCTGAAGTTAGTAATATAGTAGCAGTAAAAATATATAATATAAAAGATAGAGAGCTTAATATTTTCGATAATATAGCTTTATTTTTACTGCTCTTTTTAAATAGATCCATTGCAAATGCTAATAATATTGGACCTAAAATAGATACCACAATGGCTAGCGGTAAATACCAAACTTCATCATAATATTTAGTAGTTTTATAATGGTATTGATAAAAATATAATAATCCTTTATTATAAATTCGCAAAAAAATCAAATGGTAAAGATAAAGATATAATCCCCAAAATGAAAAACTTTGGAAGATCTTAATATTTTTTCCAACGTTTTTATACGTAGAAAAAATTAAACCAAAACAGTATAAAGATAACATCAATAAAATTGAGTCAAATTTACTTGGTACATAATATTTCACGCAAACAAAGGCAAATAAAGAAATAAATGCACTGTACCAATAAATTGCTCTTTTTACTAATTTCAAATCTCTTACGAACATACCTATTGCTACACATAACAAGGGCAAAAATAATCCTTCATCCGCAATTATTTTATCAATTTTGGTTAATGTCCAATATTCTTCCAGGTTTAGTAAATATAATGGTAATACTATTACAAAGATAACACCTGGTGTTACACCCAACCTTAGTAAAAAACCTAGGATTAATAAGACGACTACCAACCCAGTTAAAAACCATAAATGAACTCCACCAATTGTACCGTTTAAAAATCTTTCAATTGACAATCGCTCTAGAAATATATTCCAACGATCTAAATCTAAATATAGCCGATCTGTCAGGTATAGATAATACTCAAAAACAATATATATAATAGAGACAAATAAATAGTAAAAAAGATATTTTTTTGCCATATCAAAAGCTAATTTACTTGATATTTTTCTAAATTCTACTACATTATAATCAATCATTTGTTCTTTATAATAATGGATTTTATCATTTAATAAATAGCCTGTAGCAGCAAAAAAAATAGGAACTGCAATTTCAAATAAATTACGATAAATGAAGTAATTCAAGAAATCATTATAGCCTAGTTCGAAATATATAGCACTTACATGTATTAAAACTACAAAAAGCGCAGCAATTGCTCTAAATGTATTTAATGAATAATTCAATTAATCACCTCATGCTCTCACATTGTTAGTTTACTTTTTAATTGTAAAGCATTGATTTTAAATAAATTACATCTTATAAAAACCATCAATTTTTTTAGGTATATTAGCTTATTAATATAAAAATAAATAATTTTTTAAAATAAACTGGATTTTCATTCATTATCAATTTGATCTATTGATTTTTTTAAAGTCTGATTTTCTTTTTGTAATTTATAAACTTTCCTTAAGTTAATTAAAAATGATACAAAATAGCCTACAATAAACGAATAAAGTGAAATGACTATTACAGGTAACTTTGTGCTGCCAATTAGATAATTGAAATCTACAGACTCAAAATTAACAACTGAAAGCATAACAATAAATACAGTCAAAATTATCGCTAATATAAATAAAATTTGTTTTTTCATAACGACCCCTTAATTAGATTCTTTTTAAAATTTAAGTAAAAAAATAAACAAAAATCTATCAAAATAGTTAATTTCTTTAACCATTAGTTTACTTTTACTTCCTTTTTTTGTATTAAATTAAATAAAGGACCAGAATTAAGTTGTTCAAAAATTAATAGTTCTAAATATTTATCCCTTAAAAATTTTATGTTGTTATTGGTTAATTGATAGTATTTTTCAATCCAAAATAACTTATTGTTAAGAAAAATCACTTCATCTATGTTAAACGTAGAACGAATATTTGATACACTCTCTTTTGTAACTAATAGTTCTTCATCTTCAATATCCATTTCTGAGCTTAACTTAAATAAAACTACTTCAAATGAATTTAAGATTATGAAACTAGATTCCTTTTTTTTACTAATGCCTTTCAATATCCAATTTTGAGTATCAAGAATAACAACCCCACAAGCAACATCTTTCTTCCAATTTCGGTAAGCTAATTCGCCTATTTCAGATTTATATAGACTAAAATTTATATTGTTTTTTTCAATTAAACACGTATCTTTTCGTATTGATAAACTTGATTTATTTTGATTTTTTTTATTATACACTTCTAAATTATCCATTTTTCCACCACCATTTTTATCTAAAATACATATTCCATAAGCATATGTTGTAAACATTAAAACAAGTAACTTTAAAAAATATTTTCGTACATTTTTATTTTAATTTATTATGCATATTAATTTGATTCCACTTATGAAATAGATAATGTCAATTAAAGTACATCACTTAGAGATTTCAGATTATTTTTGTGGTTAGTACTGTTTTACCATCTAAGTTACAAAAAAATAAGAGTTGTTCCTTCATTAAATAATTTAGGAACAACTCTTATTTTTTGTAATTACATTCTCTAAAATAAACTTTTTAACTCGATACATCGCAACATCTGTTTCATTAGAAAAAGCAAAATAATTCAATATTGAAACACATACTCACAATTCTGATACCTTAATAATTAAGTATTTAGATTATAATTAATGTACGTTATTAATTAAATTTAACATTAATAAAAGTATTATCATTATTTTCAATACTCATAAAACGAACTTGGAGAAAATTTCATGAAAAACTTATTTATAGTATTAGCATTATTATTTTGTATGATCGTTACTCTATATGCTTACCGTAATAATTTTATTTTTTTCTATAAATTGGCAACCTTCTTATTAATCATATTATCCTCAATTATAACGATTTCTTCAGTCCTTAATAATAAAAAAATTGCAGCTTTATACTCAGGATTAATTGGGATTACTTCTTTAGTAATGTTTATTATATGGAGACATACTACTATCTAAATTGGCTAAATTAGAAATCATTTCTAATTTAGTTTCCATACCAAGTTTTTTTATCTACCTTAAGCTTGTAGTTAAGCGGTAACACTTAACCACAAGCTTTTTTATGTAATTAAAGTTGTAAGCAAAAAAAATAAAACTGTACTTTAAGTACAGTTTTATTTTTTTATAATTAGTTAATATACGATCATTTCTTTTATTTTCCATTTATTTAATTTTGAAGTATTTGGATCCTTAAATTCAATATATGAAATATCTTCTATTTTACCAACAAAATATATATTACCATGAATTGATTTTCCAATCCCAATTACTTCACCAATACTATCTGCATAGCCATAGCGAATCATTTCTTTACCTTTTTTATCAACGGCTTTAAAATCTAATGAACCTACACCCCGTTCATTACTAGAATTATTTTTCACATTTACTTGAACCTGATATACTTTATCAGGAGGATCAACCTCAATATTTTCTCGCTTTTTATATTCTTTTATTTCGTCTAAAGTAATTTCTAAACCATTAATCTTTTTTAAGTTTTTTTGTTTTTCAACATTTCCAGACATACACCCCGTCAAAAACGTTAAAATAGAAGCCATTAATAATATCCCCGCTTTAATTTTCATCTATTATACTCCCTTAAACTTATAATTTAGTGATTTTGTCTGACACATACCCCTGTTCTTCCATAATATTTTTAGAATCAAAAATTAAATTTGAAACTTGGAATACTTGCTCCCAATCAAAACAGGAATGAGGAGTTCCAATAACGACTAGATCAGCATTTTTAACTATGTCAACGTTATATTTCGAGTTAGGTAATTTTTTACCATTTATTAGTATTTCTTTTGATTGAGAATGAGGTTCAATAATATTTAAATTTTTTACTTTATCTTGTAGTTTTTCAATTAAACGAACAATTGGACTTTCTCTTAAGTCACCAATATCTTTTTTATAAGCTGCGCCCAGTACAACAATACTTGCATTTTTCATTAATTTACCGTTCTCAGCCAATAATTCCAATATTCTAACGTAAGAATAATGAACCATACCATCGTTTATTTCACCAGCTAATTCAATCATTTTAGTACGCTGTCCTTGTTTTTTCGCTTTAAATGTTAAATAATAAGGATCTACAGGTATGCAATGTCCGCCTACTCCAATACCAGGTGTAAATTTCATAAAACCATATGGTTTAGAGGATGCTGCATCAATCGTCTCCCAAATATCAATATCCATTTCTTTACAAAGGACTGCTAACTCATTCACTAACGCGGTATTTATCCATCTAAACGTATTCTCAAAAATCTTACTAAGCTCTGCAACACGAACACCATTAACTAAATGAGCGTTATCACCTATAAATTCACTACCAATTTCAGAACATTTTTTTGTCATTCCACCTATAACTTTCGGTGTATTTGTCAAGTCATACTCTTTATTCCCCGGGTCAATTCGTTCTGGTGAATAAGCAACAAAGACTGTTTCACCTACTTTAAATCCTCTCTTAACAAGAGGGGCAACAATAAAGCGCTCGGTTGTACCAGGATATGTTGTACTCTCCAATATAACTAGTGAACCCTTTGTGACATGTTGAGCAATTGTATTCCCAGCTGCATTAACATAAGTCAAATTAGGTTCTTTAACATCGTTTATTGGTGTAGGTACACAAATTAATATTATATCCATCATTCCTAGCATTTTCATATCTGTTGTTGCTTCAAAAAAATTAGTAGAAACAATTTCATGTAATTGTTCATTTGAAATGTCATTAATATAACTTATTCCACTATTTAAGCTATTTACTTTCTCAGTAGATACATCAAATCCAGTGACTCTAAATCCCTTTGCAGCATAATAACATGCGGTAGGTAGCCCTACATAACCTAGACCAATTATTCCAACTGTAGCTGTTTTATTTTTAATTTTACTTTTCAATTCTGTGTCATAAGATTGAAATTTCAATAACATTGCTGGAGTTACTTCTTTATTTAAAGTTAAATTAATCATACTTTCATCCCCTTAAAAGTGGTAGTGTATATATCGTTATTTACATAAAAATTTTAACAATTCATTTTGTAGTATGATGTTTCAATTATGAAATGGAACATTCTATCTTAAACAAAAAATTATCTTGTACCCCATTTAGCTTCCTTAATTGTAATTAAGGCATATAATCTTAACGGGAAAAGTAAAACAAGATGAATAATCCCGTAAATTGGAGCTAAAATAAAAATAAATGGGTTTTTTATAACATAGTGAACATTCCTGGCGTATGCTGACAAAGATAATGCTATAAAATAGTAAAATAATAAAACAAAACCAAATGATGTAATTTTTAGTATTAAGGCAAGTACGATAACGAATCCAAATAGGATCCACAATAACATTTCAAAGATTACCCAAATTAGCGTAATTGGTTTTTGAAATCCAATTTCAAAAGCAATCATACTTTCCCTAAAAAATGACTTATTCCAACGTATTTGTTGTTTCAAGAATTGTCTTATCGTCTCCGGAACATCGGTTTCACAAAATGCTCCAGATTGGTATACTGTTTTCCCTTTTAAAATTGCATAATTTGTTAGGCATCGATCATCTCCAGATTGAACTATTTCACCTAAAAATATCTGTGAGCCATATTTTTCGATATTATCCATTACGACTTCCCTACGGTAACAACTAATAGGTCCAGAACAGACTAAAATGTTTCCAGTTACTGATTGTGCTGCTCGTTCAACTCTAAATGCATTATCATAGCGCATATCCAATAGCTTAGTAAAAAAACTATGGTTTTTATTCCTCGCATTAATATGACCAGTTACAGACATTACTTCTGGATCTGCAAATGGTCTAAGTAGTTCTGTTAATGCATCTGGATAAACATAACCATCCGAATCAACGGTAAAGAAAATATCTCCAGTCGCTTGTTTAAAGGCCCATATCTGAGCATGTCGTTTCCCAGAGTTCTTCGCTAATCGATGAACTATTAATTTGATTTGGTTATTATTTGATTTACTTTCTAATTCTTCTTTAAATTTAAGTACTGCTCGGTATCCACTATCGTCCATACTTCCATCATCAATAAAAAAGATTTCATGAACTGGATATTCTTGATCAATAATACTTTTTACAGTATCTAATACCGCTTTAGGCTTTTCATTGTAAGATGGAATAACAACAGAAACTTTTAATATAGGTGGGTCATTCACATAAGGCTTATAGAAAAAAGATAATGCCATCTTTCCTATTAAATACAGAATCATTACAGATCCATATATACCAAATACCTTCGAAACACTACCCTTAAATCCAATATTCAAATATGCTAAACAAAAAATAATAAGAATAAACAAAAAGATAACTAGATAACTTTTTATATTTTTTGTACTTTTTTGTTCCCAGGTTTTCATCGAAATTCCCCCTTTGATACGAAACTAAATATCAAGTTTATTTACCTTTTTAAAGTAACATTTATTCGTTATATACACCGTTTCATATTTGAAATAAAAAAAACCAATTAGGAGACTTCTTTCAATTAATGTTTACATTATTTAAACTTATTGGATTATGATTTTATAAACAAAAAAATCGCAAACATTACCGCTAAAACTTTAGCAATGTCTGCGTTTTTCTTAAAAAATTAATATTTATTTTTTATGATTTTCGTAGTAGATTTAATTTTACAATTCGCATAAAAAAGTACTAAAATGTTTTCCTCATTCGATTCTATAAAGTAATTTTCAATTCATTAGATAATGAATTAATTTCCCCATTTGTATTAACGGAATAAATACGGACGAAATAATTTTGAGTATCCTCAAAACCAATTGATTGATTTTCGTTTCCGCCATAAATCTTACTTGACTTTGAATACAATAAAAATGGATCAATAGCAAACTCCGTGCCACGTCCATCTGCTCTAAAGCCTATATCTCCTTTTTTAAAGTGCTTTTTTTTAGGATAGATCCCCTTACCTTTTGTACTCCAACTATTCTGATTTCCATCTACAAACAGATATTGATAGTATATTCCATTAAAAATAGCAATTAAGTACATAATTGTATTGGAATCTGGATGCCAACTAATTGTAAAGTAACCTGAAACCCCGTCATTATTTCTATAGGTTGAAACTTTTGGTTTATCATAATCATTCGATTCAATATATCCCGGTCCACTCTTAAGAATTAATGTATTAGCAAAAATTGATTTGGTAGCAAAAGGTAAATAAATATTATTAAATGTTTTTTTTTGCTTTAATGATACTTCCTGTTTTTCAAACAATGAAATATTTAAGTTTGAATTAAAAATCACTGAATTTAAATATCCAGTATGTGACATACTTTTACACCTCCACAAAACATTTTATTTATAACCATTTGTTATATTTATAGTTTAATTCATACAGTACCTTTCCTTAGCATCTTAAATGAGAATTCATATTTCAAATTAGAATTAAATCCCAAAAATAAAAAAGAGCTGAATCTTAATCAGCTCCTATACCTTTTCATTCTTTTCCTTTATAACTGGTTTCCCGTCCTTATCCAATAATGGGGTAAGTCCTCCAGCATAGCCATCCCAATTAAATAAATATTGTACTCCTGTCTCTTTATCTTCCTATATTTTTACGCCAGACATCATTTTTGCTTCTTTGAAGATTACGTTAAATCGATGATCCGAATCTTTTCCATACATATGTAATCCTCCTTAATCAAACCGTACTGTATCAAAACCATCCAATATATCTTCTAATTCAGTTAAAAAATTTAATTGGACTGGACCAGGAATTTGCTCCATCCACTTTTTTACTTCAGGTAACTCTTCTGCCTCTTCTATATTTGTTGGTTTTGGATCAAGCGTTTCCCACCAGATCTTCACTTCATCAATAAATTCATAGAAGTAGCGTTCAAATCTTTCTGCCCATTCTGCTCCTTCATCATCAGTCGTTTTTTGCATCATGCTCCAAGCTTCCATTGCTGTTTCAAAGTATTCATCAATCTTTTTCATGTTATTTTCCTTTCTTGGTATACGTACTATTTTCAATATTATATTAACTTTTTCAAGCTTTAACTTTATTCGGAAATAGAATTAATTCAGGTTATAAGTTTTTATAAATTCAACAACCACACTTGTGATTTAAAATCTTGGTCGATCATTGTTATGTGTCTGTCTAGTAATTTCTTCATGCAATTTTTGACTTTCCGTTTTATCTGGTGCTTTAGTTCCGAATTTTTTTTGCATAAAGAAACCAAATGCAATGGCGACAACAATAAATCCCCAAAATAAATAGCCAAAAAGTGTCAATTTAACCCCTCCAATAATATAAAGATATTTCCTTCTATTTTCTTGGTAATTTACTCATGAACCATTTTTAATTAGGTCTTTTTCTACTTGATTTTTAAATAAAAAAATCGACGAGACGTCGATCTTTTTATTTCACTAATCAAATAATATTGTTTCTGATTATTTTACATACCTATTAAATAATTCAATTAATCCAGGAAGTAACATCAATACTATTGAGCAAGAAACTAAAAGTCCCGTGACTTTATTCGTTAATTTCTCCTTCCCTTTCCCATTGTACCATCCACTAAATTGGAATTTGTTTCGATATAAGACAGATATTAAAATAAGGATTCCAAACGAACTCCACCATCCCGAATTAGAGAGATTCACACCAATTTTCATGTATGCTTCAGATATAACTGTTGAAAATAAAGCACCTAATACCCCGAAGATTACTATAATTCTAATCAATTCTAATATTAATCCCATTGAAGCTGATATTGTCTTCATTTAAAGCCTCCAAAAATGATTTATTTCCTTTTTAGATAAGTTCCCATCTAACTAAATATTCGATATTTGGTAATTTTCACCTTTTTTATTATATATATTTGATCAATATCTAAACGTTTTCGGTAAAAATTAAATGTAGCATACTAAATGTACCCGAATAATAACTCCATTCAAACATCCACTTTAAGTTTTCAAAACTGGCCATATAAATAATCAGTTCATTAAATGGTATGAAGTTCCATTGTATATTCTTCCTAAATTTCGTATCATCAATTTATAAAATATTGTGTACAATTTGTATCAAATAAATCCTCCGTTACCGTTAGAGGAAATCTGCCTTTCAATGGAAATCGTAAAATATGAGTTGAAATTTTCAAAAGGACGTTTTAATACGTCCTTTTTATTTGTACTCACTTTTCTAATCAGAAGGTCAAGGCTTCTTTTGAGGAATAAAGACTAAATAGATAGAAAATACTATTGAAAGGTTTTTAATGTTCTGGGGTGATACTTTGTTTAGTCAGGTCGTAAAATCTATACCCAATTTACTTACAATCGGTAATTTATTATGCGGTGTTATCTCGATTACGTTTAATATGAGTGGCTTAATTATGATTTCCTCAATTTTTATTTTCATCGCTGCTATTTTTGATCTTTTTGACGGAAGAGTTGCAAGAAAACTAAAAGTGAATAGTGAATTTGGGGTAGAGCTAGATTCTTTAGCGGATATTGTTAGTTTCGGCGTTGCTCCTGCGCTTTTATTTCATTCCATTTCGACACCATCAATCTTAACCTCACTTGCATTTATCCTTTTTCCTACGATGGGGGCATTAAGATTAGCAAAATTTAGTGCCAAACCTACTATAGGTTATTTTAAAGGGTTGCCTATTCCTGCCGCTGGTTTACCTTTAGCTGGTATGGGAATGTTTTTTTATAGTAATACATGGATTACTTTAATCCTTGCTTTTTTAATGGTTAGTCCAATTAGATTTAAAAAGCTTTAACAATCTTCAATATAAAATGCTATTACCTTCTGTAGAGGAAATAGCATTTTTAATTTTTATTGAAATATTTTTTTCGCATTTAATTATTTATTATTAAATGAAATGATCGCATTTTTTAATGTGTAGAGCTTCGCTGTGAAAATATAAAGTTCATTATAATTATTTTCTACGTATTCATCAATAATGCTTATTCCTTTTATAAAGTTCTCGATCAATAAATATGTATATTTTCCATCCCATGCGAACCGATTAATTCTGAATAGTTCATCTGCCAATACTTGGAACCTAAATTCTTCAATTAATAGTTTTATTTGAAATATTTTGTCTTTATTATTAGTAGATGTGTATTTACTATTTTCATAACTATTATGTACTAATTTGACAAAATCATTTATATCTTCAGCCAACATATTCGCTTTTTGCATTTCAAATTTCATTTCTCCATCCCCTAAAGTGTTAAAAATATACATCACTAGAGTGTATGTTTTTATTTAAAATCATATCACAAACAATCCAATTAATCCCGTCTTACAAAGCAATTCAAATAGAATAAGAGCCACTTTTGTGACTCTCATGCTGTTAAAAAAATTGTCATTTAGATTGTTGGATTGATCATTGATAAGAAAGTAGTGTGTTATGATTTCCACTACAGTGTGCTCGCTTTCCATGGGGCGAGACCCGAGCCTTCCCGCTTATCCCATAGGAGACGAGCACCCTTTCGTTCCAACCCTGATCTTTATAAAAAAATAATAATCTTAAAAACAGTAGAATTGTCAATTGAACTAATGATTTATCCTTTATTATTCAAATTGTAACTTATGATGACGACTTACACATCTTTACAAATATTGACCGTCAAAAAAGAAGATATTTTCATTTTTGCAAGTTATTTAAAACATTTATATATCAAACAAAATCACTTGTTAATCAATAAGAAAGCAGATAAAACAATAATAAATAGACTATTTTTTCATAGAAATTCATTTAAAGTTTGTATTTTTCAATATTGAATACAATATATTTCAAAACTCTAAGAGCCATGATTGTGACTCTATACTATTCAACTTATATGTATTGGCAAAAACAAATTGTAGAAAGAGCTTATTTTTTTCTACTTTTCCCTTTAGAGCTAATCATCATATGTACTTCTGAAGTTTCTCCACTATCACCATGTTTTTTATTTTTTGAAACATTAATATCTGTTTCAAATTTTACGACCTTCCTCTCATTTCTCCCTAATCTTACTTTATATGGACCGTTTTTCTCATAAGTGATCACATTGCTCCTTCGTCCTCAAACGGATACTTATCATAAAAATCAATATTAAAAAGCACATCATTATGACTATCCTACAAATTAAATCATACCGAAATATGGTAAATCGTTCAAATTAATGGAAATTTTACTATCAGTTGCTTTCATTCGACTATATAATATAAAGTGCGGAACTGTTCGATTTGAACTTTCGCTCCATCAAATCGTAATACCTTACTGATCTGCCTTTTTGATAAGGGAGGAAGTAAAATGCAAAAATTGATTTACATGATTGGAATTCCTGGTAGTGGAAAAAGTGAAATGGCTAAACAAATCGCCAAAAAAGAAAAAGCCATTATTTTATCCACTGATGAATTACGTCAAACACTATTCTTTAATGTGAATAAGCAAAAGAGGACGAATCTTTTGTATATGGAATTATACAAAAGGGCCAATCGTTTACTTGCTGAAGGGAAAAGTGTTCTCATTGATGCAACAAATATTGAACGTGAAAGACGAATGAAAGCATTAAATAAATTCGTAAACGTTCACAAAGAGTGCTACTACATGGATGTGCCGTATGAGGTTTGTGTAGACCGTAATAACAAGAGAAAGCGAGTAGTAGAAGATCGAATACTTGTTAAGATGCGGAAGAACCTAGATTTTCCTTTAAAGAATGAAGGATGGGATGTCATCCACATAATTCATGAGCCATTTTCTTATGAAATGACGAAAGAAGAATTAACAAATCTATTAGTAAGTGAAGTTTCATACGAAGAGTTATTCGAGAAGCTCAAAACTGTACCTTTTGTTAAAGCAATGAAGGGTTTTGACCAAGAGAATCCGTTTCATTCAATGACGTTATGTCAGCACACTTACGGACTTATTGAGTACATTAATGAAATGTACGAAGAGAAAGATAAACTACTTCTGCAAATGGCGGCCCTGTTTCATGATGTTGGGAAGGTATTCTGTAAGACGTATAAAGCTACCAAAGGGTATTATTCTTATTTTGGTCATGAAAAAGTTTCTTCACAAATTGCATTTCATTTCTTAACAGAGCTTGGTTTTGAAGATGAAATGATTGAAGCTGTTGTTGGAATCATCGAAATGCACATGTTAATTAACTACGGTGGGAACGAAGGAGCGACTGAAATTTATCATTTACTTGGGGATGAATTACTCGCAAAACTTTATTTCTTTCGTGAAGCAGATACGTTTGCGAAGTGAGGTGGTAAAATATGAAAATTAAGTATCCAAAGACATTTCACTTACCTTGGTCAGAATCTAAAACTTCTGATGATAAAACACTTCATAATGTTGACCATTTTATTGGAAAAGAAGTTGTTGTAACGGAAAAAATAGATGGTGAAAATTGCTCAATTTATCGAGATACGATTCACGCAAGATCAACTGATAGCCTAGACCATCCATCCAGGCATTGGGTTAAAATGCTACAAGCTACGATTGGTTATCAAATCCCCGAACATTGGCGAGTTTGTGGGGAAAATGTATTTGCAATGCATTCGATCCTTTATGAGGAACTAGATAGTTATTTTTATGTCTTTTCGATATGGGACGAACAAAATAAGTGTCTATCGTGGGAAGATACCATTATATGGTCCAAATTATTAGGACTAAAAACGGCACCGGTTTTATACAAGGGTGTATTTAATGAAGAAGCTATAAAAGCTTGCTATACAAAGAAGTCTAATTTAGGCGGAGAACAAGAAGGATACGTTATACGATTAACTGATGGATTTCAATACAATGATTTTAAATATTCGGTTGCAAAGTTTGTTCGAGAAAATCATGTTCAGACAGACAAACATTGGATGTCCAAACTGATTCAAGCAAATCGACTAAAACAAGAATAGGAGCGATTATTTTTCACCTATAAAAACAAACTAATTTAAAGTTAAGAGAAAGGAATGAGAACAATGTAATTTGCCAATTGTATTAAACTATATGATGTAAGCTATAAGTATTCAACGATAAAGAGTTGATTTATATATGTAAGGGTAGTTTAACGGTAGAACAACCAATTTAAATTGGCAGAAATGGGTTCGACTCCCAACCATTACACCAACAATGTATTTGCAAGGACCCCTCTCTTTTTTGGATTCTACAATAACATAATCATAAAAAAAGAGACGCTAATCCATCAAAGAATCGCATCTCCAAAAAAATTCTTCTTTTGTAATCATTCAAGTAACCGAAATCCTTATTTTAAAGGAATTGTTCTTAAACCTATTTAATATAAGTTAATCCGATTCGATTATTAAAAATTTGATTTCGATTTTTGAAAACAAATGATCCATCTACATAATCGATTACTAGTTGGTCTTCGTATACATCTTCAAAATTTTTATTTACCATAAATTCAAACTGATCTCCAATTATCATTTTTTCATTGGGACCACATTCTCTTTTATTAATAACTTTTATCTCATAAATGTTATTAACGACATCACAGCTTCCACGGTCAAATTCTAATTGAAGTATTTTATTTTGATCTACTGCGCCAAGTATTTCTTTGGCTGCATCAGTTATTTTAAAATCCATTTTAAAAGTCTCCTAATTTAGATTAAACGTTTAAAAATTTCACACATACTGCTTCAGGTACTTGTACGTCTGATTGAAGCACTGTTAATTTTCCAGTAGTTTTATTTCTTGTATATAAAACTAAATTCCCTGACATTTCATTTGAACCTACTAAATAGTTCTCAGATGGATCTAAAACGAAATCTCTTGGCCAATTACCCTCACTTGAAGTGATTTCCACTAATTCAAGCTTACCAGTATCTTGATCTACACTAAATACTGCGATACTGTTATGACCACGATTTCCTGCATATACGAATTGACCATCTTTTGAAATATGGATGGCGCTACCTTGATTGTTTTCAGTAAAATCGCTAGGAATTGTAGAAATATACTGTAAATCCGTAAAGCTTCCTTCTTCATTTAATTGAAGAGCAATTACTTCTGAACTAAGCTCAGTCATTATATAAGCGAACTTTCCATTTGGATGGAATGTGATATGACGTGGCCCACTTCCAGGTTTAACAGAAAGACTGCTTACTTCAATTAAAGAATTATTTTCGATTTTATAAGTAATTAATTTATCGATTCCTAAATCAATTGTAACTACATATTTTTCATTTAGTGTATAACCAGAATAATGGGCATGAGGTTTTTCTTGACGCTCTTTATTTGGACCTGTTCCTTCATGTTGCATAATCGATTTAACATCACTAGCAAAGCCATTTTCTTGGTTAATTTTATATAATTCGATTGTACCTTTATGATAATTTGCTGTAACAATATTTTGCTTTCCTTTGTCAACGCTAATATGACAAGGTGAAGCGCCTTCATTAAGCTGTTCATTTAATTTTTTAAGCTCACCACTGTTTTCATCGATCGCATAAACAGCAATTCCACCTAAGTTTCCTTCTTTTGCAACAGCATATAGATTCTTATTGTCTTCACTAATTGTTAAATAAGTTGGATTTCCTAGTTCAGCAACCGCTTTAACATCAGTTATTCTTTGTTTTTGTGTATCAAGCGTAAATTGATAAATACCTTTACTTCCACTTTTTGTATATGTACCTACATAACCAACAAATTTCTGATTCGAATTCATTCCTATTTCCTCCTCTATTCCTTGTTTTTATGTAAATACCCCCATTTCATAGCTACTAATTGAGTTTCAATGAAGATGGGGGCTTTATACTTATTTAATTTAAAGTTTCTTACAAATTATAATGAAGTTTTTGCCCAGTCAGCAGCAAATTTTTCAATTCCTTGATCTGTTAATGGGTGTTTAGATAATTGCTCAATAACACTGTAAGGAATTGTTGCGATATGAGCTCCAGCTAATGCTACACGAGTAACATGATCTGGGTGACGAACTGACGCAGCAATAATTTGAGCGTCCATATTATGAACTTTGAATAATTCAGCAATTTTAGCAACTAATAATACGCCATCTTCAGAAATATCGTCTAAACGACCTAAGAATGGAGATACATAAGTAGCACCTGCTCTAGCTGCTAATAATGCTTGGTTAACAGTAAAGATTAATGTTACGTTTGTTTTAACACCTTTTTTCGTTAAGTAGCGGCAAGCTTCTAAACCAGCAAGTGTCATTGGTAATTTAATTGTAATATTTTTATCTCCACCATTTATTTTAATTAGCTCGTCTGCTTCAGCGATCATTTCTTCAGCAGAAACAGCGTTTGGCGTTACTTCTGCAGAAACTGATTCTACTTCAGGAACTAATTTTAAAATTTCTTCGATACGGTCTTCGAATTTAACGCCTTCTTTAGCTACTAAAGATGGATTTGTTGTTACGCCAGATAATACGCCCATTTTATAAGCTTTTTGGATATCTTCTACATTAGCTGTGTCAATAAAAAATTTCATTTTTAAATTCCTCCAATTTTTAGGGATATTTCCTATTTTATACTTTATTTATTTCTTTTCAACTGCATGTCCACCAAATTCATTACGAAGTGCCGCAACAACTTTACCAGTGAACGTATCGTTATCTAATGAACGGTAACGCATTAATAATGACATTGCAATAACTGGTGTAGCAGCTTGAAGGTCTAGAGCTGTTTCAATTGTCCATTTCCCTTCACCAGATGAATGCATTACGCCTCTAATTTCATCAAGCTTAGCATCTTTTGAGAATGCATTTTCAGTTAATTCCATTAACCAAGAACGAATTACTGAACCATTATTCCATACTTTCGCAACTTTTTCATAATCATAATCAAAGCCACTTTTTTCTAATACTTCAAATCCTTCACCGATTGCAGCCATCATACCATATTCGATACCATTATGAACCATTTTTAGGAAATGTCCACTACCAATTTTACCAGCATATAGGAAACCATTTTCTACTGAAGTATCTTTAAAGATTGGTTCTACGATTTCCCAAGCTTCTTGGTCTCCACCAACCATATAACAAGCACCGTTACGAGCGCCTTCCATACCGCCTGAAGTACCAGCATCCATGAATCGAATACCATGTTCTTTTAATTCATCATAACGTCTAATAGACTCTTTATAGTGTGAGTTTCCTGCTTCAATGATAATATCCCCTTCTGATAAGAATGGTTTAACATCATTAATAACAGCATCTACTACTCCATGTGGTACCATAATCCAAAGAACTCTTGGAGTATCAAG
Organism: Gottfriedia sp. NPDC057991; assembly: GCF_042886615.1. Taxonomy (NCBI): domain Bacteria; kingdom Bacillati; phylum Bacillota; class Bacilli; order Caryophanales; family Bacillaceae; genus Gottfriedia; species Gottfriedia sp. NPDC057991. The sequence goes on along the minus strand of NZ_JBHVQN010000001.1, from coordinate 1,218,215 downwards.
ATTTTTAACTAATTCTTCTAAGCTTGAAGTACCAACAGCACCAAAGCCTTTCATTTCTTCAACTGCAGCAGTATTTAAATCAAATGCTACTACTTCGTGATTATGATCCATTAAATTTTGACCTAAGTTTAGACCCATTTTTCCTAATCCAATTAAACCAACTTTCATTACGTTATCCTCCCATATTATCTACAGTAATATTAATGTTTTTCTCTAAGTAAAAATTTTTATGATAAAAAAATAAATTAAATATTATTTAATCAAGAATTTAATAAAGTTTTACTTACGTTTACTACATTCTCAGTACTAAAACCAAATAATTCCATTACTTCATTACCTGTTCCAGATGCTCCAAAAGTCTCAATTGAGATTTTTTTACCTTTGAAACCAACAAAGCGTTCCCATCCAAGTGAAATCCCCATTTCAATTGAAACACGGTTTAATATATGTGATGGTAAAACAGACTCTTTATATTCATCTGATTGCTTATCGAATAATTCCCAACTTGGCAGTGCTACTACACGAACTGATAAGTTTTCTTTTTCTAACTCATTTTTACTGTTCACTGCAAGTGACACTTCTGAACCTGTAGCGATTAAAATTAAGTCTGGTTGATCGTTCGTTTCAGTTAAAACATATCCACCTTTTGAAAGATTATCTAATCTAGATGCAGTTTCTTCAAATACAGGTAAATTTTGACGACTTAATACTAAAGCGATTGGCCCATTTGTATTTTGTAACGCATATGCCCAAGCATTAGCTGTTTCATTTGCGTCTGATGGACGAATAACTGTTAAACCAGGGATTGCACGTAAAGCAGCTAAATGTTCAACTGGCTCATGTGTAGGACCATCTTCACCAACTGCAATTGAGTCATGTGTGAATACATATGTTACTGGTAATTTTTGTAATGCTGCTAATCGAATTGATGGACGTAAATAATCATTAAATACGAAGAATGTACTTACAAAAGGCTTAACTCCACCATGTAATGCCATACCATTTGCAGCAGCACCCATAGCATGTTCACGTACACCAAAATAAATATTGCGTCCAGCAAATGATTCTACAGCAAATTTACTTTCATCTTTAATATCAGTCATTGTTGAATGAGATAAATCTGCGCTTCCACCGAAAATTTCAGGAACTGTTTTAATGTAGTGATTAATTGCTTCTCCACTTGCAACACGTGTAGAAATTGTTTTATTTTCGTCAAAAGTTAATAAATCTTCAGTTTTGATTAAAACTTCACCTTTAATTGCTTTTTCAAGTTGAGCTGCTAATTCTGGGTAAGCTTCACGGTATGCATTAAATAATTGGTTCCAATCAGCTTCTTTTTCACTGCCTTTTTCTTGTATTTCTTTGAAATGTAACTTAACTTCTTCTGGCACGAAGAAATCTTCTTCGTAGTTCCAAGCATATGCTTTTTTCGTTTCTTTTGCTTCTTCAAGACCTAATGGATTACCATGGGCTTTATTTGTACCAGCCACTTTTGGACTTCCATATCCAATAATTGTTCTAACTTCAATAATTGTCGGTTGGTCTGTATTTTGTTTTGCTAATTCGATCGCTTTAGAAATTTCTACATGATCGTTTCCATCTTCAACTCTTAAATATTGCCAGTTAAATGATTCAGCTCTCTTTTTCATATCTTCTGAATAAGAAAGATTTAATGTTCCATCTAATGAAATATCGTTTGAATCGTATAATACAACTAACTTTCCAAGTTTCATATGGCCAGCAAGTGACATAGCTTCGTATGCAACACCTTCCATTAAATCGCCATCACCTACTAATGCATAAGTAAAGTGATCAATAATAGAAAGGCTATCTTTGTTAAACTTACCTGCTAAATGAGCTTCAGCCATTGCCATACCAACAGCAGTAGCAATACCTTGTCCTAATGGACCAGTCGTAGCTTCAACACCATCAGTGTGACCAAATTCAGGATGTCCAGGTGTTTTACTATTTAGTTTACGGAAATCTTTAAGGTCTTCGATTGAAACATCGTAGCCTGCAAGGTGTAGTAAACTATATAACATACTTGAACCATGACCAGCTGATAAAACAAAACGGTCACGGTCAAACCATTTTGAACTTTTTGGATTATGCTTTAAATGATCTGCCCATAATGCATATGCCATTGGCGCTGCACCCATTGGTAAACCAGGATGACCAGAATTAGCCATATTAATAGCATCAATAGAAAGTGTACGGATTGTATTAATTGATAATGTAGAAATCGAACTCATAATTTAAATACTCCTTTTTAGATCTGTTTTGTTGTTTTCATTTTCTTGTACAAAATCTGTATCTAACCACCATTTGAAACCATCTTCTGCTAATAATTGATCAGCAGCTTCTGGACCAAATGAACCGGATTTATAAGTATGAAGTGGTACTAAATTTTCGTCAAATGCTTCTAAAATTGGTTGAACCCATTGCCATGACAATTCTACTTCATTCCAATGAGCAAAAAATTTGGAATCGCCTCGTAAAGCATCGTAAACTAATAACTCATACGCTTCTGGATGATCCTCTTTATTCGCAAAATACTCAGCTTGTACAGGTTCAATATTGCCATCTACGTTTTTGCTATTTAAATAGAAAGAAACTCTTTCATTTGGATTAATTTCAATAACCAATAAATTTGGTCCATTATTTGTTTTGTTCGTTTTGGAAAGGTTTTGAATCGGGCTTTTAAATTCAAAAACGATTCGTGTAGATTTTTCTTTCATTCTTTTACCTGTACGGATATAGAATGGGATTCCCTTCCAAAAATCATTTTCGATTAAAACTCTAGCTGCTACATAAGTATCATTTTGTGATGAAAACTCAATTCCAGGTTCTTGTCTATATGCAACTACTTTCTTACCATTTTGTTCACCAGAACCATATTGGCCTCGAACTACATGAGAAACTACTTCTTCTTTTGTTAGTGCTCGAAGAGATTCAAGAACTTTTTTCTTCTCAGCTCTAACATCACTTGCAGAATTTTGGTTAGTTAAATGCATAGCAGACATCATTAACATTTGTAACATATGATTTTGGAACATATCTCGAATTGCTCCAGATTTATCGTAATAACCCGCTCGTTCTTCAACGCCGACTGTTTCACTTGCCGTAATTTGAACATTTGCGATATATTGATTGTTCCATAATGCTTGTAATACTGGATTAGCAAACTCTAAAGCTTCTAAGTTTTGAACCATTGGTTTACCTAAGTAATGATCAATTCGGAAGATCTCATCTTCTTTAAAAGACTTACTTAATTTTTCATTTAAATCTCTAGCAGTTTTTAAGTCACGTCCAAAAGGTTTTTCAATAATTAGACGCTTCCAACCTTTTGTCTTACCTAGTCCACTTTCCTTAATATTTGATGCAATAACTTCAAAAAATTCTGGTGCTACTGATAAATAAAATAATCTGTTTTCAGGAATCTGTAATTCTTGTTCTCTTTCTTTAACTAAATCTAATAAATCAACGAATCCTTCTTTATTCGTGATATCTAGCTTTTGATAACGAATTGAATCTAGAAATTCTTGGACCATTTTTTGATCTTCTAAAGAACGTCTTGAAAAAGTAATTAGTGATTGCATTACTTGATTCTGAAATTCGTCATGTGAAAAATCTTTCCTACCAATTCCAATGATTGAAAAAGACTCAGGCATCTTTTGATCAATAAATAAATTATATAATGCAGGAAAAATTTTTCGTTTTGCTAAATCGCCTGTAGCTCCGAACAAAACAAATGACATAGAATCCATTAACTTAACCTCCTCTTAGTCGAACTTTTTAAATAGTTGTTAATAAAAAATATATTTTCAAACGATCCTTAATTTTTATTTAGAGCTATAGTTAGTTCAAATAATTCATTCCAATTATTCATTCGGAAAATATTTTTTACCCAAACCTATAATACATGAAAAAAAATTTTCTTTCCAATAAAATGCTTATGTTTCTATTTATTGGATTTTTTTTTCTATTGGCGAGACTTCAGGCGAAGACAGAGGAGTAGTTGCACTTATACTTAATTCCAAAAATTGGCAAATACGTTGATTTTCCTTCTCTTAGCTGCCAATTTATACTTTCTTAATGTGAAAAAACCTTAATTAACTTTTTACGTTAATTAAGGCTTTTGTAGGAAGGAATATTTGAATATTATGTAAAAATCAATCTTAGCGTTGTCAGTACTAAGCCAATAATAAATCCACAAACAGCTCCATTTACACGAATCCAAGTAATATCATTACCAATTTTATTTTCTAGTAAATCAGTTATTTCATCAGTAGATAATTTTTCAATATTGTATCTTACTAAATCACTAATTTTGTGATGATATTTTTCAACTGTATTCGTTAATAGTTTCTTAAAACTTTGCTCAACATTATCAATCCAATTAGAATCTTTAATGAAGCTGATTATTTTTTGGATCGCATTAAAAATAAACTCTTCATCATTAATTTTAGTTCTAAACATTTTAATTGCTTGATCTACAATATATTCATAGCCTTTATTTTTCCATTCATCTAATTGGCGAATAATATTTTCATTCGATTTATTTTTTTCAGCTTCCAATCGAATAAACGATAAAATGAAATTCCTCCTGTCACTATTCGGGTGTTTTAATTCCGATAGTAAATCGATTAATCCGCTATGTATAAATTCTGTTATTTTCTCTTCTCCAATCATAGGTAGAAAAGCTTTAATCATAAAAAACTTTCGCTCGATAAACTGAATAACCTCTTTGCCGATTAATTCCTTAATATGTGGTAAGCTAACAGTTTCTTCGATTTTATTAATTAAAAATTCATATGTCTTTGCATCCCATTCTTTTTCAATAACAGTATCGACAGCTTTACTTAATAAGTTATGAGATGAAATGGAATCAATTGTCGGTTTAAAAGTATTTAATAAATATTTTTTGATTGTGTCATCCTGAATAGATGCACCAAACTGCTTGATTGAATGAACCATTTTATTTCTTGATTCTTCATTTTCAAGCATGTTTTCAAAAGCATTTATGCCTTGATTAATCCAATCACGTTCTTCTACCTTTTCAATTAAACTTTCCTTACTTAGCCATTGATTATTAAGTGTGCTTAATATCCCCTCAGTAATCTTCTTTCTATTTTTAGGCAATAAAGCTGTATGTGGGATCGGTATGCCAAGAGGATGACGAAACATTGCAGTTACAGCAAACCAATCCGCAAGACCACCTACTAAAGCTGCCTCAAATCCACCAGAAAGGATTTGAAATAATTTAGATTGAAACGGCATTGTTGCAGCGAACCCACAAGTTGCCACTATTAGTGAAATATTGGCAAGCCGTTTTGAATTCTTTTCTTTCATTTACTAAAAGCCTCCTGTATCTATTTGAAAATAGTATATCATTCCTTTAATCTATTTTCTAAAATCAATTTTAATAAAAAAATAAAAGATTTTGTCCGTAAGTGATTTATTTCAAATTTGTATTGTTTTTAAACTTACATACAAAAAAAAAGACTGTTTTCACAGCCTCAATTTATAGAGTATATATCTGCTACCTAATTTTGAAGCCGTTTGTGTTCACACTAAGTTAAAAATTCAATTGAAAATGGTGACAAGTAATATTTAACCTATTTTTAAGATAAAATCTATGAGCATCGTAACGTTGTACCCCTGAATCTAAATGGAATTGTTCACAATTATTTTGTTTTGCTTCCTGGATTAACCAATCCCACAATAGTTGAGCATAGCCTTTTTGTCGATGATTTTCACTTGTTATTAAATCGTCAACATAAAAATATTTTCCCCATGCTAATGATTCTGTCATACGATAACCAGCAACCGCTGTTACTTCTTCATTTTCGATTACGGCCACAAGGTGATAATTATTTGTGTTGATTAATCTGTTAATCGTGTTAACAAATTCATCTTCTCTTAAATGAGGGCGTAATTGACTTACTGTTTGAAACGTTTTCAAAATATCTGAATTACTTTCCATTGTTTTTACTTCTGCCATCTTTATCTCTCCATTCACAAAAAAAGTTCTACTATAAAAATACCATAATTTTCTATCGTTTTTTTATGAATTGATGTTTTTTAATTTTTAGTTTATGGTTCGAAACCTTTTTGACTAATGAAAAGCTGGTCATCTGAAAAATATTTTTTAAACCGTTGATAAACTAATTGATATGCTTCTGGGCCATACCATTCTTCTAAACCTAGATCGGTATATTTTTTTTCAATACCAAGACGTCCTGTTCGTTTCCCTCCACTTCCATCACCCATGAAATAATCATCGATACAGATCCTATGGACAATTTCCGATAACCTTTTTGGGAAATACTCACTACTAGGCAGAATAGGAGCAATTGTAGCTTGGGCTGGAATACCTGCTTCTACAAGTTCTTTTAACGTTTTAAGTCGAGCATTAATAGGAGGAGCAATTGGTGAGAAAGACTTTCTTATTTCATCCAAGTCAGTTTCAATAGTCATACTTACACGAACTTTCTCTTTAAATAACTTTAAAAGATCGATATCTCTTTTTACTAGTGGACTCCGCGTTTGTACAAATAAAAAGTCAGGCTGATTATGAACCATAACTTCTAATAATCTTCTAGTCAATCTTTCTTTAAATTCAATCGGTTGATATGGATCTGTGCTTGATGACATAAAAATGGTCACTTTATCTTTACTTTTAGCCCTTTTCAATTCTTTCTCAAGTATAGTAGGTGCACTTTGTTTAATATCAACCCAACTACCCCATTCTTTTTTCCGAAAAAGTGAAACAGGCATTTGTCTTACATAGCAATATGAACAGGCAAATGCGCAACCAGTATATGGATTTAAAGAGTGAGTATATCCAGATAGAAAACCAGTACCTTTATTAAGAATGGTTTTTGGATTTTTATAAAATATTTCACTTTTCATCCAAACACCTCCTAATTGATAACTTCATCTTTAGATTCTAGATTCAATTTTTAAAAGACTTTTCTTCATATCTAAACCACCACGATAACCAGTTAATGATCCATCCTTTCCAATTACTCGATGACAAGGAATTATGATCAATATTGGATTTGAACCGATTGCTCTCGCGACTGCTCGAACAGATTTTGGCTTATTTAGGTGAATCGCAATGTCGGAATAAGTTTTAGTTTCTCCATAATCAATCGAGCATAGTGCACTCCAGACTGAATTTTGAAAATCAGTACCACGAAAATCAAGTCTACTATTAAAATTAGTCCTCTCGCCCTCTAAAAATTCAATAATCTCTTTTTTATAAGCTTCTAATATTGGCTCATCTTCTTCCATTTCAATTCTAGGAAAGTATATATCCTTAAATAAAAGTAATTCTTGAATGGTTCCACAATGTGAGCCTACAAAACATAGCCCTTTTATTGTTGCAGCAATATGAATCTTCCAGTCTTTATGTTCGATTAAAGTCCAATATAATTTTTCAGTTGAATGCAATTTAAATCATCCTTTGCTACTAATTTCGTCATAGTCTTATTTAAATTCTATTATAGACTTAATTAAGAAAAATGGACTGTTATTAGAATGAAAGAGCAAGAATTTGAAATTATTTTAGAATGAACTGCTAATAGGGAGTCTATCTGTGCAAATAAAATCTGAAAATCGCAATTAAAAATAGCTAAACTGCAATTAAAATTAGAGAATAGCAAATAAAACTAGCAAAACCGCAATTAATTTCTAGAGAATCGCAATTAAAATGAAAAATTACCCATACCAGTTAGGGTATTACGGCATATAGATTGTACGATCGTTAGAACTTTCAAGTGAAAAACTAGTAAATAAGCTCTAAATCTTTCTAGAATGAATAAAAAATTGATAAAATCAGCTAATTACTTGTAAAGAATAAATCAAGTCCATCAATAATGCCCTAATGACTCATACATTCTATTAAACAACAGGCGGGGCCTCTTTATGTCATTTGACCTCACAAATGAAACAGCCCCTCACCCATCGACAAAGTTCCAAAAATGAATTTTATTTCTGCTTCTCAATCATATCCATTACTAATTTTTCAGCTGCATTTTTATATAAATTACTCATATTAACAAAAGAAGTAATTAAGAGCAATTGCTCAATATATTCTTTACTTTCATCATCAATATGCTCAATTTCTTTGTTTACTTTTTCACCAGATTGTTGAAGTTCAGTTTTAAACTTTTCGAGGTTTAGTTCATTTAAATGTAAAAAACTTGAATAAATATCATCAATATTTATTTCATTGTTATCAAGGATTCTTTGATTTAATCCATTTAATGTTTCTTTTATATCATTAATCGAAAGTGCACCTTTTAAATGATAAATTAAACTGATTAAAATGATATGATTTTTTGTGTATTTCTTATTTTTGATTGGGAAAAGCAGTTTAGCTTTAGCGTAATTATTAATCATTGTTTTTGTCATAACTTTTTCATTCGAATTCGGTTTTGCAAATTTATTATCAAATAGTTGGATTACTTGATCCATATATAGATCAAGATTAGGAATATCATCTAATATTATTTTTTTATCTAAATCTAATTGTTCAATTAATTCATTTATCTTTTTCATTTTTCTTCCTCTTTATATGTAATTTACAGTTTAATTTTATCATAAAAAAATTGTTCTTAAAACACTTGACTATATAATGTCGTTGATGATAACTTTATATGTAGTTATCAATACTACATAACATAGTTGGAGGAGATAAACATGGGGAACTTTATGCGTGAGCCTATTAATTCCATGACACATTTAGTTGGAGCTGTATTGTCACTATTTGGGTTAATAGCGATGGTTTTTAAGTCTACTTTTTCTGGTGGAAGTGTTTTACAAACATCTGCGGTTATTGCATTCGGTATAAGTATGATTCTTCTCTATTCAGCTTCAACAACATATCATATGGCAAAAGCCAGTGATAAAATAATCGCTTTTTTAAGACGGATGGATCATTCAATGATATTTGTCTTAATCGCAGGTACATATACTCCTTTTTGTATCATTAGTCTAAAAGGTACATTGGGATGGATCATCTTTTCGATTGTTTCTTTCATTGCATTTAGTGGTGTATTGTTCAAATTGATTTGGTTTAGTTGTCCAAGATGGTTATCTACGACCCTTTATATAGCTTTAGGATGGGTCATTATACTTGCTTCTGCACCTTTATCTGATGCGATTAGTATGAAAGGAATGTTCGCACTGATTTTAGGTGGAATATTCTATACAGTTGGTGGCGTGATTTATGCCGTTAAACCTAAATTCTTATCTTTTAAAAATTGGGGGTTCCATGAAATTTTTCATATTTTTATTATGCTTGGAACACTTTGTCATTTCTTCTGCGTCTATTACTTTGTAATCTAACAAAACAAAAAACCATCCTTAATGGATGGTTTTTTATTATTTTAAGATACCTGTTCCGACAATATTCACTTCAACTTTTGGTTTAATTGTAATTTTAGCATAGTCTTTGTTCCAATCCAGTTTTTTCCACACGTCCGGATGAAATGAAATTAACTGTCTGCCAATTCCGAAAGCATCACAATTTGATTCTTGTACTGTTTTAATGATTTTTTCAGCTTTTTTTGTTAATTGCTTTGAAATTTTTTTGTTTAACATATTAATTTCTTTTTGGGAATCTAATTTATCATGGGGGTACTCAAGTGTATCAACGTCCAGTTTTAGATTTAAATTTACGGTTATTTTATTTTCTTTTGAAATTTTAATTGTCATTTTTGGCTTATTTTTTTTCACTTGAACCGTTATATACCGTTCCCTAATATCTTTTTCTTTCGGTCTAACTTCTACATTAAATCTTGCGTACTTCTTCATTTGATCTTTAAATAAAAGTAACATAGTAGGTTCATCACCTAAAAGATTATACCCTGTATATTTGTGATCGTTAAATAATGCTACCCCAGACATATCGATCAATTTATCATCATCTTTTTTAATTAGCGGCAAAACAATATCTTCACCTGGGTCGAACATAATTGTACAGATTGTTTGAACGTTTTCAATCGGAACCATCGTATGGCTTTCTGCGTTAGTTACTAAATCTAAAAGTTCTTCACTTACAAGAGTTTGCTCCACTTTGCTTAGTTCTAAAATTTCTTCCGCTCGGCCCTTAGTAATAATAACTTTAGCCCCTAATGAACTTCTTGGGTCTCTATATACAATATCGAATAAAGGATAAATATCCTGTTTAGACAATTCATCTCCAAGTAATAAAACTCTTGTTTTATTTGTAGCATAATCACCTGCAACTTTTCGAGTAATTTTTAATCTTGCATCACTTGATGTTTTTCCGGTGGCAGTAATAATGACATTTGTTGTTTTAACTTGAGTCGGATCACTTCCACCTTGGCTATTTGTTTTAATAACTGCAGTTACTTTTAAATTATTATCCTCTGTTAAATCATATCCCGCACTATAAACTAGCTTAGACTCCTTAAGTAATCTTTGATCCCAACAACTTGTTAAAGGTAAAAGACATATTAACGAGATAAGTACTATTTTATACTTCATACAAATTACCAAGTTCTTTCTTTTTTCTAATAAACGAAACAATTAATAAAATTAAAGGTAATACAAAAATAAAAAAATAACTTATAAAAGAAAGCAATGTCCCAAATTTCATTATAAATTCTTCACTTTGTGGTACAAAAATACAGATGATTGCGATAGCAAGTCCTGTAATAATAGTTGTTTTACTATGATTTTTAAATTTTAATAGTTTGCTGATTCCGAAACTTGTTAAATACAAGTAGGTCACAAATGAAGTTAAGATTGGTACTACCCAAATAGAAAGAAAGACAAGATCTAATCTTTCAATCACTTCATATGATAATGATTTTAGTAAATATAAAATTGGCTCAGGTACAATTGCAATTTCAGCTTTGCTAAAACTCATATAACTTGTAATTAAAAAAAATGTATACAAGAGCGTTACAAAACTAATTGAAATCGTTCCAGCTTTTAATATTTTGTTTGGCTTTGCTTTTACATACGGAAATAATACTAACATAAACTCAAATCCCATCATTGAGATTAGCGCATCGTGAGCTCCAAGAATGATGTTTTTAACACCCGCTTGTCCGACTGGAAATAAATATCGATAATTTACATTATTGTAAGAACAAAATTCAAAAAAAATCAAAAATAAAATTAAAATACAAACGAAAGTAAAAAATCGTCCAATAACTTTCAAATTTTCTTTCGCTAAATAAATTCCTGTACCAACGATAAAAATAATTAATACATAAGGTGGCGTAAATGTTAAAATCCATTTTTTAAGAGTTGATATTGTAAGCACTACGACATAAATCGAGACAATAAAGAAAAATAAAATATAAAGATATGAAATAAAAATCCCTATATATTTCCCTACAATTTTCGATGAATATTCGTAAATCGTATCTTTAGGAAATCTCTTACCAAGTAACCACATAATGAGTAAGAGTAAAAACACCCCGATACCAGCAACTATTACAGAAATCCAACCATCATGATCTGCATGTTTATGGACTACATAAGGTAGTGAAAGTAACCCTACACCAATTTGAGATTGAATGATGACGAATGTAAATTGAGATATTGAAAGCATCTTTTCATTTTTCATCATTTTCCCATCCTCTAGAATTATTTTCTCGTTTAAATTTCTTTGGCAAGGGTGCAAATGGTCTTTTTTTCATTTTCCATGATGGCACTCGAACAACAGTATCTTTTAAATCTGATTTTCTTAATGGAGCAAATGGCGCGAAATAAGGTGATCCGAATGATTCAAGTTTACATAGATGGATTAGGATAATACTAAGTCCAAAAACAATTCCTATTAATCCTATCAAAGATGCTGCAAACATTAGTGGAAATCCAAGCAATCGGACAGAGGTACCGATTTCATTATCTGGTACAACAAATGATGCAATTGCTGTAAGGGAAATAACAACAATCATCGTATTTGACACTAAATTTGCCTGTACGACTGCAGTTCCGATTACTAAACCACCTACAACACCAAGTGTTTGTGCAATTGGATTCGGTAATCTTATTGCTGATTCTCTAAGTAATTCTAATGTTATTTGCATCCCAAGGGCTTCAATTAATGGTGGGTATGGAACGTTTTCTAATGAGCTTTTTACATTAAATACTAAGTCAATTGGAATAATTTCAAAGTGAAAAGAAACTAATGCAATATATAATGCTGGTAATGAAATAGAAATTAAAAAACTAACCAATCTTAAAATACGTGCAAACGATGCGACCATCCATCGGCTATTATAGTCATCAGGTGATTGATAAAATGAGAAAAAAGTAATTGGTAATACAAGGGCTGATGGGCTACCATCTGTTAAGATGGCAACCTTTCCTTCCATTAAATTACCAGCTATTCGGTCAGATCTCTCAGTTGTTAATACTTGCGGAAATGGTGAAAATGGGTCATCTTCTATAAATTCCTCAAGATTCCCTGGTGAATATACATAATCAACATTTATATAAGAAAGTCTTCTATGAACTTCCTTAACTAACTCCTCACTTGCAATTGTATCAATATATAAGACTGCTAATCGTGTGTCAGATTCTACACCTATTGATAAAGTTTTAACAACAAGATTAGGACTACTGATTCTTCGTCTTATTTGATTAATATTTGTCAGTATACATTCTACTAATCCGTCGTGGGAGCCCCTGATTGTTTGTTCACTACTAGGCTGTTGAATTGATCTATTTTGAAAAGAAGTAGTTTCTAAAATAAATACATTTTTTTCAAATTCTGTGAAAATGAGCGTGTAGCCTTTTACAATACTGAGAATACATTCATCAAATGAATCCGAATTTTTAACATCATTAATTGATACTGTATTTGGAATCGTATCCTTTGGATTATTAATAATTTGTTGAATGATTTGGACTTCAAGTGCTTCTCTACCTACAATTGTACTAATATAGACAACAACAATCTTTTTATTTTGAAACATTAAATGTCTAACCGTTAAGTCACTCGTATTAATTAATGATTTCTTTACGTACTCTACATTACGATCCAAATCACCACTAATTTCAATTTTTGAATTCTGATTACTTTGGGTATGTTTATTTGAACGCATTATGCATTTCACCTAATTTCCAAACTCATACAATAAATTAGATTTATTTTGTGTTAAATTAGGGTTATTATTCATTTCGTAATTCCAGTATTTGTAAAACTGTTAACATTTGAATAAAAAAAGGCGAACCTATAAGTCAACATGTTGACTTATAGGTCGCCTTTTTATTGTATCCAATTATTCATTTACTCTTTTTTTCCAAATTCCAAGCATGATCGCTGTAATGATTGAGCCAATTAATATTGCTAGTAAATACAATATCGGTTTATTTACTAACGGAATAACAAATATTCCACCATGCGGTGCAGGTAATGTAATACCAAATGCCATTGCAAGTCCACCTGCGATTGAAGAACCTACAACAGAACTTACAATTACCCTTACTGGGTCTGCAGCAGCAAATGGTATCGCTCCTTCTGTTATAAAAGAAATCCCCATAACATAGTTTGTAATACCTGATTTACGTTCCATTTCAGTAAACTTTGATTTGAAAAGTGTAGTAGCTAAAGCAATACCTAATGGAGGTACCATACCACCTGCCATTACCGCAGCATGTGGCGCAAAATTATTTGCTGCAATTGCTGCTATACCAAATGTGAATGCAGCTTTATTTATAGGTCCACCCATATCTACTGCCATCATTCCACCAAGAATGATTCCTAATAATATAGCGTTTCCACCACTTAAACTACTTAACCAATGTGTTAAAGCTGAATTTAAATAAGTTACAGGAGGATTTACGACTACTTCCATTAAAATACCAGTAATTAATAATCCAAATACAGGATATAATAGAACCGGCTTAATACCTTCTAATGAATTAGGTAACTTAGAAAATACTTTCTTTAGTCCAAGTACAACATAACCAGCTAAGAAACCGGCAATTAAACCACCTAAGAATCCCGCGCCAGCACTTGAAGCTAAAAATCCACCAACTACCCCTGGTACAAATCCAGGTCGATCTGCAATCGAACTTGCAATAAAACCGGCTAATATCGGAACTAAATAACTAAAAGCACCAGTTCCTCCAATTTTCATTAGTAATTCAGCCACTGGGCCTTTTGTATGAATTCCTCCGAAAGCAAATGCTAACGCAATTAAAATTCCTCCACCTACTACAAAAGGTAACATATTACTAACACCATTCATTAAGTGCTTGTATATACCAGATCCTTGATTAGTTGAAGAACTTCCTCCACCATTATTATTAGCATGAAAAATTGGTGCGTCTTGTTTAACAGCTCTTTCAAGTAATTCTTTTGACTTACGAATTCCATCTGCTACTGGTACTTGGATGACATGTTTTCCATCAAAACGATTTACTTCTACTTGTTTATCCGCTGCTACGATAATAGCTGCTGCTCTACTAATCTCGTCTTTTGTTAATTCATTTTTTATCCCTGTTGAACCATTTGTTTCAACTTTTAAATCAATATTTAATTCTTTTGCTTTTGCTTTTAAAGCATCTGCCGCCATATAAGTATGAGCGATACCTGTTGGACATGCAGTTACTGCAAGGACTAGTGAACGTGAAGAATCTTCTATAACTGTTTCTTCATTTTCATCATTTAACGATTTTTCTTTTTGATCGATTAATTGAATAATTTCATTTGCGTCTTTTGCACTTAATAAAGAGCCACGAAATTCTTCATCCATTAATAATGAAGATAATCTAGATAATGTTTCTAAATGCGCATTATTTGCTCCCTCACTAGCTGCAATCATAAAAAATAAATGAGCCGGTTGACCATCAAGTGATTCATAATCAATCCCATCTTTTGATCGACCAAATGCAATTGCAGGAGTCTTAACCGCTGCTGTCTTAGCATGTGGAATTGCAATCCCTTCCCCAATTCCTGTTGTACTTTGACCTTCACGTGTTAAAATCGCTTCTTTGAACTGTTGTTTATCATTTAATTTCCCTGCATGATTTAAAACTTGTATTAATTCATCAATTACTGACATTTTTGATGATGAATTCAAATCAATGAGAACTGTATCTATTTTTAATAATTCTGTGATTCTCATAATTCGCCCCCCTTAATCCTTTACAATCTTTACTTGATTAAGTAATTCTTCAATTTTCTCTCTTTTTGTTAAATCCTCTGAAAAAGCGGTAGCACTACCTGATGCTACACCTACTTTAAATGCTGTTTCAATATTATTTGTTTTAACATAAGTACCTACAAAACCAGCCACAAGTGAATCCCCTGCACCGACTGAATTAATTACTTCTCCCTTTGGAACATTTGAAACATAAACGGAAGACTCATTAATTAGAATCGCTCCATCACCTGCAAACGATATTCCTACATTTTGAGCACCCATTTCAACTAACTTTTTACCGTACGGGATTGCTTGTTCAATTGACGTAATTTTGACATCAAATAAGTCACCTAATTCATGATGATTTGGCTTGATAAAAAATGGGCGATGTTTAACCACATCTAATAGTACTTTTCCACTTGCATCTACAATGATATGAATCCCATTTTCTTGTCCCCACAATGTCAATTGTTCATATAAATCAGATGGTAATGTATTAGGGATATTCCCAGCTAATACAACATAATCACCTTTTTTAATTTGTTTTAGTTTATAAAAAAATTGATCTAGTTTTTCCTCAGAAATTGCAGGGCCTTGACCGTTAATTTCAGTTTCCAATTGAGATTTTAATTTTATGTTAATTCTAGAATCGCCTTCCACTTGAACAAAGTCAGATGTAACTCTTTCATTTTCCAAGACATTTTTAATAAAATCTCCAGTAAACCCTCCGACAAAACCAAGTGCTATGCTTTCAACATCCAATCTTTTTAAAACTCTAGAAACATTAATTCCTTTACCGCCAGGAAATTTATTTTCCCTTTTCATTCGATTAATTTTTCCTAACCCTATATCGTCTACTTCAACGATGTAATCGATTGAAGGATTAAGTGTTACTGTATAAATCATGATTTCACTACCTTTATCAAAGATGTTTTTTCCTCAAATTG
Source organism: Gottfriedia sp. NPDC057991 (assembly GCF_042886615.1). Classification (NCBI taxonomy): domain Bacteria; kingdom Bacillati; phylum Bacillota; class Bacilli; order Caryophanales; family Bacillaceae; genus Gottfriedia; species Gottfriedia sp. NPDC057991. The sequence goes on along the minus strand of NZ_JBHVQN010000001.1, from coordinate 1,202,122 downwards.
TTTGGCTAGTACATCATCTATTTCGTCCGTTAATATAATCGCATCTTCAATTTCACCAATCTTTGCAAAACTTGTTTCGCCAAATTTACTATAATCAGCTATTATAAATACTTTCTCTGAAATAGAGATGGCTGTTTTCTTTACAAACGCCTCTTCAGGATCTGGCGTAGTATAGCCAAATTGAGGATGGATTCCGTTCGCTCCAATAAAACATTTATCAAACCGATAATTCTTTAAACTCTCAGAAGCCATACTTCCAATCAACGCTTTTGTATGCCCTTTCATTTTTCCACCTATAAGATATGCGGACACTTCATTTTCGAAAAGAGCTTCAACATGCATTAATCCATTCGTAACGACTGTTACATCTAATCCCTTTAATAACGGAATCATTTCGAATGTAGTACTACCAGCATCTAAATATATACAATCGCCTTCATTTATTTGAGTTACTGCAAGACCGGCGATTAACTTTTTACTTTGAACGTTTTTGGATGTTTTTTCAGTCATACTTAATTCAGTGGCTTTGCTATTGATTGAAGCTGCTCCACCATGAACTCTTTTTAATAGATTAAGTGACTCAAGCTCTACTAAATCACGACGGATTGTCGACTCAGAAGTATTTGTAGCCTCTACGATATCCCTTAATTTCACAATACCCATTCTTTTGATCATATCTATAATGAATTGTTGTCTTTCCGGAGTTAACATAGAATTCATCCTTTCATTAAACCAAGTATAAGACACGAAAAATAAAAAATCAATCATTTTCTTCCAAAAACGTTCAAAAACATCCTATATCATTCGAAACCGGTCAAAACCATTCAAATTTGTAAAAATTTACACCGTACATTAAACTAAAAATAAGAATTTACATTTGTTTTTTATAGTATTTCTTATGCTTACTCATAATATTTATCTAAATAAGTTGTACTCAATTTTTAGATTCATAGAGTTGGTAAATGAGTTTTGGTTTATAATTATTAAATTTGAAATGGGGAATATCTTTTGAAAGAGAATATCCAAATTCGTGAAGAACTTATGGAAGTTATTGATTCTTTAACAGATGAACAGTTAAATAAGAAGGTAAATAATGAAAAATGGTCCATTATGCAAGTTCTTGAACATTTATACTTAATGGAATCTAAATTAGTAAAGCTGATGACATGTACATTTAATGAAGCACCTAGTGAAGTTATACAAGATAAGCCAATTCATCTAGCAACTGATCGTACTAAAAAAGTAACCTCTCCACCTCATTTTGAGCCAACTGATCAATTCATTACAAAAATGGAAATGACTGAAAAATTGAATCAATCTAGAAAATCTTTATTTCATTTTGTTGAACTAACAAAAGGGCAAAATTTAGAAGAAAAAGGCATGCCACATCCATTATTCGGGCAAATCAATTTAAATCAGTGGATCCCTTTTATTGGTATACATGAAAAACGTCATATTGAACAAATTAGAGAATTAAAAAACGAATTATTAATTAAATAAACAGATTATAGATACTTTGAAATTGATTATAGGCATTCGATTTCCTTTTATTTTGTACAAATTGTTTTTTGATTATATTGTTTTTTGTTAAAATCTATAATGGTATTACTTAATATCTCTCAACAATATAAAAAAGAGCTTACAACGCGTAAGCTCTTTTTTATATAGAAGAAATTGTCTCTAATTCCTTTTTATAAAGACTTAGTATTTGATCTTTATGTACTTCTAACTGATTTGACACTTGAGAAATCGAATAGCCGATAAATAATGGAGATACAACAAACCTTGGAATTATTTTACAAATAATTTTCCCCTTCCATTTATAAAAGAATAAATTATAGCTTTGAAGTCCCTTATAGAAATGGTTAAGTAAATAATGCGTAACATTTTGTAAGTAGACGGACATTTGTGGAATAAATTTCTGGTCATCAATTAGAATATTGAATTCTCTAAATCCCATAATTGGATGAATAGATATATTTAATTCATATCCATGACCCGACGAAATGGTAATCCCCTCGAAATACACATCTATTACCTTTTTATTGTAATCAATATTTTTTAATCCAACAATTTGCATATGTGGATGACTGAGTGTTCCCCCTGATAATGGGCCATGATTTTTATATAAAATAACAGATTTGAATTCTCCTGTCGATTCCATTTCATCCCATTTATCAATTGCAAAAGCTAATAATTCACTCAGATGTGTTAAAGAATATTTTGAAGGATCTCCTTCACAATCATCACTTTCAATAATAACAGTTTGAAAAGTATCTTCTAATGTTGGAAATTTATTTTTCAAATAAATAATCGAGCCTGATGTATCGAAAATATCAGTTAAATTTTCTCGATCGCAGAATGGACATTTAACTTCTTTATTTTTAATACTATCAGGTTTTTTAACGCCAATATCCATTTTAAATTGTAAGACCTCATTTTGAATATCCATCACGGTTTCCCCTTTAAATAAATTGAAAAAACAATACTTCTAAATTATTATGCCTATCTAATCTCCTCTTTGAAAATACAATCATTTTTTAGTTAGTACATTTAAATCCAAATTAGAAAATGTGATTTTTTAAATCTTGAAAATTTGCTGTCACATTTCAACCAATTTCATCAACTTCAGCAATATGTATTTTCTATTAATTAAAATAATAATAAACGATACGATTGATTATCAATTAAAACGCTCATAAATATCCATTCAATTTTTAGATTTAACAATTCACATAAATGAAATTCTATTTTTACCCAAAAATACTTGAAGTTAATTATTATATTCTTATAAACCAAAATCTCATCTTAAATAAGATCAAATTAAATTTAGTGTTTTAAAATAGTATCTTTTTTAATTAATTTCAAATACTAAATACGATATTCAGTTGAATATCAAAGATATCCTAAATTATCTTAGAGGTGAATCAAATATGACAATAAAAAATCATTTAGATCCTCATTCTCAAAAATTTTACCACAATTGGACTAGACCTAAACATGCTAAATCACAAGTCAATGGACATACTATGGAGTCTCAAAACACGATCATTTTAAAAAGCAATGCAAAGGCACATAGATGGTAAAAAAGGATAATTAAGGAGCAGGAAGACATTTAGATGTCTTCCTTTCTTTTAACAAATTAAAAACTAGCCACGACAATTGCCACGGCTAGTAAAACACTCATTATTTATTTGTACCATGTTGTTTAGTAGGTAATTTTTCGTTTGGTGTTCCATTACCTTGATGTTCTTTATTTTTTTGGTCTTTTCTTTGTCTTTCATGTAATTTTTCGACAAACTCATGTGTATCTTCCATTTAGATACCTCCTTAGTAAAGAATCTAAGTGTTACTTTAACCAATTAGGTAGGAAAAAATTCATAAAAAAATATCCCTCGAAATTACATAAGAATTCTTGTCAAATCTAGAACAGACCTTATAATCAATATTGTTTGAGCAATCCCAAATAGGAATCCTGTTATGAAACGTAAAAAATTATTACTTTCTCTCCATTTCCATTTTTGTGTATACCCGTCAATTAATAACGGAGTCATTAAAATCGGGATGTACCACCAAAATAGAAATGATGAGATCATAAATAGAAATGGAAGAAACAAATAACCCACAAGTATGGCAGTACATCTTGCACAAAGTGGAAAAGTATAAGAGCCTATATGAAATGACCTTTCTTGCTTACGATGACATGGAATCCAATTTAAAATCAAAATTAATCCCCCTATTAGCTTGGACAATCTGGGCTACAATCACAATCAGGTGCACAATCCGGTGTGCAATCAGGAATGTGATGATGACAATCAGGGATGTCACAATCTGGTATGAAACCAAAATCACCGCAATCACACCAATCGATTGCCCTTCTTTTCGTTCTTCTCCGCTCATAGTAAATAATCATAATAATTCCAAAAACGATACTTGCACTAATCAATATTAGCCCTTTTACTAAAAAACCTTTTACAATTAAAACGATTCCTAGGATAAGAAGAATAAAAAAACCGCTGATTAAGAAAAAGACCAACTTTATCACTCTTTCTTAAAAATAATGAAAGACTAACCTAAAGTTAGTCTTGTGCTTAGTCACAAACATAAACTTAAAAATCTGTCTATTTTGAACGTTGAGTCGCTGCACCAATTAAAATAAAGATGGCTGATAGAATATGCATAATCATACCTAATATTGGAATCCATGCAAGACAAGAAGTTACAATTCCAAAAATATTTCCACTAGCAGAGACACCAGCTTTTTTTGCTAACACGAGCGTAATAATATGGAGGATTAAAGCTATAAATAATGGCGTATAACCAAAGCCAATAACGATCGAACCACCTAAAACAGGTATACCTAGTAATGCTTCAAAACCACCCGAAATCCATTTCATATTTTTAACGTTAGATTTCATAAAATCTCCTTTTCAAACATATAAATGTTAATTTTTTCTAATAAATACTATTGTATTCTATAAATTCTTATACGGATAGTTTTTATTATAAATTCCATTTAAATTCAGTCTAAAGAATGAGAATTTCCAACTGTGTAAAATTAAAAAGTAAGAGACAAAAACTGTCTCTTACTTTTTAATTAGTTATATTGTTGCAAAAATGCGCTAACCGATTTTGCAATTGATTGCGCATCTTTAAGTTGCTCATTTTTAAAGCTAAGTGATGTTTTCTTTTCATCTAATCCTAATGATTCTTGTAGTAAACCTGCTAAACCACGATGGGAACCAGCTTTATCCACTGCTACCATCATAAACAGACCATCTTTATTCGGTTCAATCATACATTCAATTTCATCAAATCGCCATTCTCTTTTAGAGCTTGGAACAAACTCCCACTCTTGATAGAATCGACCATTTTGAGCTTCTACCTCAACCTGGCGTAAACGGAAGCCAAGAATTGTAAATGCTTCTACAAAGTTTGCTAACTCTTCATGTGCATGAACCTTTAAAAAATCAGTATCTGTAGGGTCTATACTTAAATCTATATCTAAATCAGTCTCAATCCAAACTTGGCCATGTCTTATTGTAATCGGTGTGTAAAATGGCAGTTGGAACGAAAAAGGAATAACTTGTTGTTCATGCGCATCAATTTTCATTTTGCCGGATACACGTTCTTCATGTAATTGGATTTTAACGTTTACCTCATCGTCTCCACTTTTCTTTTTAGCATAAGATTTTAACTTAAGCCCAATATGATTAATTTCTTGTGCAACTGAACCACCCTTAATTTCAACTACACCTTCAACATTTTTTCCTGGATATAAATCTCTTGTATGAATAATTGTATTTACCGTAGCTGCTCCAATTCCTAGTCTAGCTAGTACTTTTTTAAACATCAGATCCCCTCCAAAAAATTACTACATTTCCATTATATAGTAGATTACCAGTCTTGAATAATCCTAATTCAGTATTTATTCCCATTCTATTACATTATGAATAAAAGAAATAATTATATTACTAGTAAAGTAAAATTAGTAGACAAGTTATTAATAGGATAAGCATATTTTAAAATATGAAATTAAATTTTGGAGGTGTCTTATGCACTTTATTTTTATTAAGAAAAAATGGTTATTAATTTGCTTTCTCCTTGTTGTCATTGGATTAAGTGGTTGGTATTACTTAACACCAAATTCAGTTCAAACTGCAGTAGAACAGCAGCACGTAAAAACAATAGATATCGATATGATTACAGCCGAATTTAGTACAAAGCTAGATGATGGAACGGAAATTGAAGCCTATAGATGGGATCCAGGTACGATCGTTATTGAAAAAAACCAAAAAGTTAATTTAAAAATTCATGGAATAAACGGAAAAGAACATAATTTTCATATCGAAGGAACGAATATCACGGGTGTAGTGGCCAAAGGTAAAACTACTGAAGTACCTTTATTCTTTAAAAAAGAAGGTACATACCGATTAATTTGTGATACTCATTCACATGACGGAGCACCAATGATTGGTTATATTGTTGTAGATTAATTATTTAATAGTAGAAGTAGGGAAACAAAACTGTCCTAAATGGACAACCAATTAATTGGTTGGCATGAAAAAAGATAGTAAAAATAGTCTAATTTGCTAAATTTACTATCTTTTTTCTTATTCATCTTTATCTAATTGATACTTTACGTTCATTTTTACCTTTTTTCAAAGTAATTTGTTTACTCCAAGTACCTTCCATTGGGAGTTCTAAGCTCACTTCATATATACCTTTATTTATTTTCTTCATACTCGCTTCAACATGATGATTCATACTTTTCATTTCCATTTTAAAATTAACCGAATCCACATCGACTTCTTTTCCATCTGAATTTACTAAATTAACTTGATACACATGTATTTGGTCTTTATTTGTTAATTTTTTTTCGTTAATTGATAATTGAATTTGATTTAAAAAAGGGCTCGATTTAATTTCAGCCTTCTTTCCACAGCCAGAACATACTAGTAAAATACATAACATGGTTATGAATATGTATAGTAATTTCTTCATTAACATCACTCCTTTTCAGATAAAATCCTCACCCATACTTTACTTAAAAAGGTTAAATTAAATTTGTGATAAAAATGTAAAAGCATAAATTAAAATAAATTTATTCTTATCTCATTCATACATTTAAGCTTATTAAACATATAATTGAACGTTATAACTCAACATCAATGGTTCCAACATAGGGAGGAGTTTAACTTAATGTTTTTAGAATGGGCTAGCATTGTATTAACTGTTCTACTTTCATCATATGTCATCCTAATCGCAAATAGAAAAAAAGAAAAACTTTCTTGTACAGTCGGAAAAATGATCAGTATGACAAATTCAATGATGACAAGTGTCACCGTGGGTACAATCTTTGGTATTTTTTTTCGGAATACTGATTTAACGATCCCTACAATTTTTTCAATGACTGCAGGCATATTAATAGGATACTTAACAGGTAAACCTTTATCATTAATGGCTGTATTAGAAGGTATAACTGCGGGAATTATGGGTGGAATGATGGGAGCAATGCTTGGCATTATGCTACAGGAAACTTATTTAAACATATTAATCTATTTTATAGACGTTGTTTTTGTATTAGTTACAATCCTATTAATTAAAGTGATTGATCAAGAAGTCAGCAAATTCAATAAAACTGAAAAATCTTTTCAATCAATTTGATCATTAAAATGGCCTACCTATTTTAAATTAGGTAGGCTATCATATTTTAGTAAAAACATTAAATACGATCTAAATGAGTTATATCGCAAAGTACTTTAAATTCCAACTCTTTATCTTCACCAAAATTAATAATCGTTAAACTTGTTCCGTGGACATAAGGTAGATCCCATAATTTTTCATTTGGTGATTGCTTTAAATGAGCTACAATAGTTGCCAATACAACTGCATGTGTAACGATTAATATATTTCCTTCTTCATTTGAATTTAAAATATTTTGGATTACATTGCCTACTCTTTCTCTTAAGTCTAGTAAACTCTCACCTTGATGTGGAATATGGTCGTATAAATGAGGTGTTTTAAAAAGCGACTCGAATTCATTTTCAAAGCACTCATTAATTTCTTTTTTCGTTTTACCTTCCCAATCCCCAAAATTAATCTCTTTTAAATCATCTTCTTTAATAATTGGAATGGAGGAATTATTTTTTAAAATATTTGCAGTTGTTACTGCACGTTTACTCGAACTAGTATATATTTTACTAAAACTCACTTTTGCTAATTTTTTACTTAATAATTTAGCATCACTAATTCCACTAGCAGTAAGTTCGGAATCTTTTGAGCCTTGTAATCGATTTTCGATATTCCACACCGTTTCACCGTGTCTTGTTAAATAAATTGTTAACAACTTCAGTCCTCCAGCTCTCATAAATTATTCCTTAACTTGTTTTTCTTCTCTTCGTTCATATAATATACCTGCGATTAAGGCAAGTAAAACATTTGTTATTAACAATGGGCTAAACCCAGAACCACAAACTAATGATAGAAATAACGCAATAATAACGAAAAGGATTGGTAAATTCATTTTGTATTCTCCTTAAATAGAAAGTTAATAATTTTTATATACAAATATTACTAATTTATATAAAAAATATTTTACCATAAATTAACAATTTTTTTACAATTCAAAAAAATAAAAAAAACGTTCATTTGAATCGCTTTGTAATGATTTTTTATTGATTAATACTAAATTTCTTGTTTTGCTTCAAATCGATTAATCAATTCTTCTTGCTCCTAGACATTTCCATTGTATCTGAACGATTCTCGTTTTGATGACTCTGTTGTCATTTTTAATAAACCTATTCACTTAAAACAATATGTTTAGGGTTTTCATATGTTCCAATTGGTGAAGTTGAAGTAAGAAATTCTTGATGACTTTCCACAAATAATTCTCCTAATTGTTCCCTATTTTCTTTTGCTTTCAGATGAAGCTCAGATTCCCTGATCATAATTTCAATCTGCTCATACTGTTCGAGACTTTCATATTGCCAAATCGCTTCAATTTTATCATTCGATTCGTTTACCCACCTGCCAATTAATATAGCGCCATGCTTAATTTGATTCGGGTATAAATAAAGATGAAAAAAATCATTAAATTGTTTTAATTTATCTGGATTTATTTTATAAGACTTCTTTCTATAGATCATTTTTATTTCCCACTCCATAAAGTGAATTTAGACAAGCGCTTTTTTGTAAATTGTTTTACTTCCTTTAAAAACAGTTCCTTCTCTTCTAAAAATGGATAATGATTACTTTCTTTTAAAATGACTAATTTTGAATTATTAATTCCTTCAGCCATTTCTTCTGAATATTCGATTGGACATTGTACATCATGTTTGCCACAAATGATTAAAGTTGAACAGCTTATTAATGCTAACTTTTTTGTTACATCGTAAATTTGATATTCACTGTTAAAATAATTTAGTCGAATTGCAGACATTTTTTTAGAGATTGGTAAATTAAAATAGTCATGATATCGCTCAGGCTTATGTAAAGATAACTTTGTCCGTTCAATTGATAGGGCTTCTCTTTCTTCTTTAGACAATGCAGTACCTTTTAGTTTTTCAATTAATTCTTGCATGTTATTATATTGAGGATGAGTTCTGTTATAAATACAGTTTTTTGAAAATGTTGCATAATCTCTTGCAGCAGCCCCAACTATAATATTATGATTTAAAGAATTTGAAAAATAGATCCCATAAACGATTCCAAGCATTCCACCGGTAGAATGACCAGCAAAATTCCAGGATGAATAACCTAATGTCTTCCTAATTTCTTCTAAATCAAAAATTGTTTCTAACATACTTAATTCATAAGGAAAATGTGCTTTTTCAGAATTACCCGTTTCTCTTAAGTTTATTAAATATACTTTAAATAATTTAGTAAATGAATTTGCAAAATAATCTCCTGTATCATTAAATTCAGAGTAATTATGTGTAACACATAATGGATCTCCTTCACCTTTACTAAATACTTCAAATATACCTCGTTTCGTATTAATCAGTCTTCGTTCCCATTTCTCCATAGCGTAAAAACCCCTACTTTTTGACATACCCTACAATTTCTTGAAAATAGATACTAATTCCCATCATTTTAAAAATTGTTCACTTATTATTCATAATTTATTAAGACTTAAAATTCAGTTATCTCTGAACAATGTAATACCAAACTTCTTCTTCTCCAAAGTAGTTACCAGTCGGATTAAATCCGGATTGCTTGTATAAATTCATAGCTAATTTATTATCTTTATGAACTGTTAATCGAATCTCATTGCATTGCTGAAATTTATTTACAATCCATTTTATCATTTCAGCAAATGCTAATTTACCGTAACCTTTACCCTGAAACTGTTTATCAATTAAAAACCCATTTATCCAATAACTATTTGTTGTATGTTCTTCATAAGCATGCATAATAAATCCAACCATTTTCTGATCATCATAAATTGCAAATGGGATATATTCCACATTTTCGCCATCTGGTTTTATATATACTTTTGCAATGGATACTGCAACCGAAGGAACAAAATTCAATTGTTCTCTATCTACTTCAAGTTTTAAAGCTTCTTCCCAATTTTCTCTTGTTACGATTTCTAAATGAATAGTCATCGTTAGCCTCCCTTTAACCTTAAATTTTAATCTCTTATATCTTATCACTTTCTTTACTAAATTCAGAAATTTCCGACATTACGGTAAATGAAATTTTTAATCAAAAGCGAATATTTTTTAGTCTTTAGGTAATAACAACCTTGAAAAGCAATTTTTCATATTAACTAACTAATTTTTTTAGCTAGTAAATTTAACAAATATGAAAGGAAAATATTATGAAAAAAATTGTTATTATTCTCTCTATCTTATTTGCATTTGCTTTTGGTTCCTTAGCAGGAATTGGTTTTAGTAAAGCTGAATTTGCAAGAAGCACACAAGAACATAATGTTATGTCTACTAATTGGTTTCAATCCTCTGCGGAAAACAAGGCTTTGCAAATTCAAATTTATAATCAGGCAAAAGAAGAACTTGCAGAAACAATGGTAAAAAAGAAAGCAAGTGATAAATTAAATAATAAAGCAAAACCAGCCGCAGTTGTTTTAGACATTGATGAAACAATTCTAGATAATTCCCCAGATACAGCTTGGTCTATTAAAAATAATACTTCCTACCCACAAGGTTGGGATGAATGGATTCATATGGCTAAAGCTGAATTAATCCCTGGTGCAAAAGATTTCTTGTTAGCAGCGAAAAAAATGAATGTTGATGTTTTTTATCTTACAAATCGTCCTGAAAAAACAAAAGAAGATACAATTAAAAATATGAAATTACATGGATTACCGAATGTTGATTCAAAACATTTATATTTTAAAACAGATACAGCTCAAAAAGGGCCAAGACAAGCAGAGATTGCAAAAACTCATGAAATTGTTATGTTAATAGGCGATAATTCAAACGATTTATCAGATATTTTTTATAAAGCTGATTTGAAAACTCGAAAAGATCATGTCGATAAAATTGCAAAGGATCTAGGTATAAAGTATATCCAATTACCAAATCCGATGTATGGAGATTGGGAAGATGCGATCTATCATTACAAAATGTCAAAAACTGCTGATGAAAAAGCAGTCGATCGATATAAGATTTTACAACCAATGAAATAGATAGCTTCTAAGGTTAGATGAGTTAGTTTTACTTATCTGACCTTTTTATTTTATAAGTTGATTTGAAAGAAATGGCCATCTAATTAGCATCCCTTGAATATATTCTGTAAGTTATTAGCAATATTCAAGTTAAATTTCTTCATTATAAAGGTTTAAATCCTTCCACCCTTCAAATGCATTTCTAAATATGCTCGATATATTTTCATCTTTACTAATTAGTAAATTATAGGATGAGTCCCAAAATACTATTTCAAATAAAGCCTTAGGATGTTGAGTTTTCGGATTCGGTACCCAAAAACTTGGGTTACCATCTGCAAATGGAATGATTTCTAAATTACTTAGTTCAATCTTTTCATTTTTAGGGAAAGCTGAAAATACACCCCAAGATAAACCAAAATATTCATGTTCAGTAAACTTTGAAATGTTTTTATGTGGTATCCAATATATTTCTAAAATGTCATCGTCACTATTTTTTATTCGATAGTTCCCAATAGTTTCACTAAATTCTTCAAAATAAAAATCTGTATCAGTTATTAGCCAGTTATATTCATCTTGAAGTCCACCTAGTGCTTGAAAAACTTCAAATGGAGAATAAAACACCTCTGTTATTGTATTCATTTATTTCCCTCGTATAGTATGTTTAATTAGCTTTTTCCTGTTTGTATTTATGCAAGTTTAAGTCATCAAAACTGAATATCCGATTTTAGTTAACTTTACTAAATCTATAACATTTGATTTGCGATATTTATGACATATTGTTTATTCTTTTCAGTGTTTCCAATAGTTGAAACATAAGTAAGTTCATAATAAATACCTGTTTTATTAAAAACAAGCGTATTTTCTTCTGGATCGACATCTTCTTTATTGTTATCAAGTTTATAAGAAACACCTAAAGTAGAATTTCCTGTATAAGTTCCACGTACCCCACCCTTCAATTCAACAATTTCATTCGATTCATTTTCTTCTACTTCAAGTTCAGGTTTATAATTATGAACAGTAACGATGATTATATATAGGGTTGACTTGTCAATATGAGAAAGACTATATTGTACATCTAATTTCTTTCCTTTATGATTGATATCTAATATTGATAATGTTTCAATAGGATTGAATTTAAGTGGTAAATTTTTAGGAATCTTCAATTTAAAAGGAAGTGCCTTTAATCCTTCTTCGATCGAAGAGGATTCATAAGTAACAGGTAATATTTTTCGTTGTTCTTTTGTAAGTTCTGGTTGTTCAAACTTTTTTAATTTTGAAGTATCTAGCAATGTATTTTTTTCATTTTCACAACCAAATGGTATTAATAGTGACGTTAGACCAATTAATAGTATTTTTTTCATTTCATGCTCCATGAGATAAGTTTAATAGGATAATATTTTCATATTATAAAATTATATCATTTCTTGTTTTAATTAACTCAACCATCTCCACCTTATTATCAATACTAAGGTTTTCAACACATGAAAATCGACAAAATTCCCGAATTACTACAATTAACATGCTCTAAAATTAATTTTCAAAATTTTCTTTAAACCTTGGTCTAATAGCTTTGATTTAAGCAGGAAAATGACAACACAATGAGGAATTTATTCTAAAAACAAATTTTTTGTCTACGGGTATTGTAGCCTTGATTCAAAAAATCTAAATTTCAGGTTTTTCTTTTATACAAAAATGATTTGCGAAATTTGTTAAATCAATGAGCTCACCAATTTTTCCTAGGATTTGTATTTATGAAATATACAAGGAGATGTGACAAAATGTTAGAAGAAGGAAATTTAAAGAAAACCGAACAAACCATTTTTAATCATACTGGTCCGTTTATCAAAACAATTGATCGAGAGATTGAGATTCTAACTCGGAAAGAGGAACCATTAGTTGTCTTACTTGATAATGTATTAAGTGATGAAGAATGTGATGAGCTAATTAACCATGCAAAATTGCGCATGAAACGATCAAAAATAGGTTTATCTCGTGAGGAAAATGAGATGCGAACAAGTAGTGGTATGTTTTTTGAGGAAAGTGAAACGGAACTTATCAAACGTATTGAAAAACGATTCGAAACGATCATGAATATTCCAATCGAACATGCAGAACCATTACAAGTTCTTCATTACGAGCCGGGACAGCAGTATAAACCGCATTTCGATTACTTTTCCAATCACCGGACAAATAATAATAGGATAAGTACACTCATTCTCTATTTAAATGATGTGGAAGAAGGCGGCGAAACGATTTTTCCTACACTTAATTATTCTGTTGCAGCCAAAAAAGGCACTGGTTTATACTTTGAATATTTTTATCAGGACGAAGCCATCAATGAACTAACCATTCATGCAGGTAGCCCAGTTATTAGCGGAGAAAAATGGGTTGCCACTCAGTGGATGAGACGACAACGTATTCGATAATATTAAACGAAATAAATAGATTATTTAATATAATATTTTGCATATTTAGGACCGTATATTTCAGATAATTCTAATAATATTTGGTCCTATTTTATGTAAGGTGTTTTGCTTTTTCCTTTTTTACTTCCTCATGAACACTCTATGAGGTACTAAACCCCTATTTTTTCCTTTTTTACCTTACTCATGAACACCCCATAAGTTACTAAAAATCATATTTTCCCTAATTCCCTGACTCATAAACCCTCAACGAAATCCACCATCAAAAAAAACGCAAGGTAACAATCTTGCGTTTCACAATTTAATAGTTTATTCAACTTCCTTCAAAAAGCTTGCAACCACTCGTATATACTCTTTTGGCTCTTCTATGTACGGCATATGTGCACTTTGCTCAAATACGTGGAATTTTCCATTAGGCGTTAGCTCGCTGAAATATTCTGTTGATTTAGGTGTTGCTTCATCATATCGACCGCAAGTATACAATGTAGGGACTTTGATGTCTTTTAATTTTGAAGTGCAGTCAAAATCCTTTAAGTTTCCTGTTACATGAAACTCGGATGGCCCCCACATAATATTGTAAACTTCTGGATTTCTGTAATGTTTTCCTTTTTTTAGGAATTCTGGATATGGGTCTAATCTGCAAACAAAATGGTTGTTAAATACAGCGTTAGCATTTTTGTATTCCTCTGAGTCTGTTGTTCCATTTTCCTCGCACTTTAATAATGTTTCTTGTACATCAAGCGGGAGTAGTTTTCGATTTCGATCCTGATCCTCAGCCCATAACGGAGCGCTTAAACAAGGACTTGAAAAGACTATACTCTTCACTCCAACTGGTCTCGATAAATAATAAGCTGCAGCAAGTGTTGTTCCCCACGAATGACCGAGTATGTGAAACTCATCAAGCGAAAGCGCCTTTTTGATTTGCGCTAATTCCTCAACAAATCTATCAATATTCCACAAAGTTGTATCTGTTGGACGGTCTGACTTTCCACAGCCTAACTGATCATAAAAAATAACTGGACGATCTTCCGCTAATACTTGTAAACCTTGCATGGAATAATGAGAGGAACCAGGTCCTCCATGTAAAACAACAACAGGGATTTTAGATGAATTCTTATTATGAACTTGATACCACACCTTACCGCCTGTTACTTCAATAAAACCCTCAATCACATTCATTTATTTCTCTCCTTTTCATTCAATAACAGTATATTAATTAGGAAAAATAACCATCCATCTCAAACATTGGTTTTTTTGATGATATAAGCAAGTACTAAAGGAATCATTGGAAGAAATGCAACCAACTTAATCCAACTCTTAAGCGCCACCAAAATATAGTGTTGGTAGTATTAATGCAACTCCGCTCAGTATTAATGTTTTCCAGGATTTTTTCCATAGACCCCAAGCTAAAAGAATGAATCCAGAACTAATTAACAACCAAAAGATTAACCCTACCCAATAGAATCCAGCATATTCCATTAATTCACACCCTAGTCAGTTTTATGTATTATGGAAATTTTATTTAGCGATCCTTCATATAAAAAATAAACGATCGGTATTCTTTATTTATTATGTATGCTTAGATAATTTCTATATTTATCTGAATTTTACCACATTTTCATTTTAAATAAAAAACATTATGAATTCATTCCATAATCGTAATAATCTAGTTAATTTAATCTCCAACTCCAATCTTCATTTTAAAATAAGTCAGGTATTTTTACTTAAACAGCCTTCATCAAAGAAGTTGCGAATAGTCATGAATTATTATGAGATGAAATAATATAAGAAAGTAAGACATATAAAAGCCAATGGGGGCGATTAAATTGGCATATGTAGAACTTGATTCTCATACAAAGCTCTATTATGAAGATTACGGAGAAGGTCAAACAGTTGTTTTTGTTCATGGAGTTATGATGAGTAGTAAGTTTTTTCATAAACAAGTACCGTATTTTAGTAAAAATTATCGCGTCATTACTTTAGATTTACGAGCACATGGGAAGTCTTCAAAAGTTCAATATGGGCATACAGTAGCACAGTACGCTCGTGATTTAAAATGCTTTATAGAAAAACTAGATTTAAAGGATGTAATTTTAGTAGGCTGGTCAATGGGAGCTTTTGTATTGTGGGACTATGTTAATCAATTTGGGAGTAAAAATATTAAGGCGCTAACAGTTGTTGATCAATCTGCATCCGATTATATATGGCCAGATTGGGAGTTTGGAGCATTTGATTTTACGATTTTAAAAAATGTAATGCAGTCTATCCAAGAAGATCAGAACAAATTTAATAGCGATTTTATTTACGGTATGTATATGGATCAACCTGATCCAAAAGAACATAAATGGATATTAAAAGAAATGAATAAATTACCTGCAGCGATTGCAAGTACAATCGTATTTAATCAAACTGCTGTAGATTATCGAGATACTCTTTGTAATGTCGATATTCCAACATTAATTTGTTTTGGTAGTCATGGATTTTTTCCATTAGCTGCTGGTGAGTTTATTCAAAAAAATATAAAAGGATCGAAATTTGTTCCATTTTATAATAGTAGTCATCTTTTGTTTTTGGAAGAAACAGATAAGTTCAATCAAGAGCTAGACGAATTTTTTAAAGAAGTACAAAAATCTGGAAAAGGAAAAACAAAATCTAGAAAAAAAGAAAAAAGAAAAGCAGGAAACTAAATGATGAACAAGGAATGCAGGATTTAGGCGTTAAAGGATTGAAAAATTTTGTTTTCAATTCTTGCCCTACCTGCTTTTCTTGTTTTCATGCTTCCTGCCATTAACTTCACTTAAACCAACCTTTTTCTTTTGATTGTTTTATAGCTTCGATTCTATTTTTAACTTCTAATTTGTCTAAAATCATAGATATATAATTTCTCACTGTTCCTGTTTTTAGACTCAATTCATCCGCAATTTCTTGTGTGTTTTTACCATCGGCTACTAGCTCTAAAACTTCTTTTTCTCGGTCTGTTAACGGATTTTCCTCGGCGTATACATCATCCATAAGTTCCGGAGCATAGATTCTCTTCCCGGCAATAATACTTCTTATTGAGCTTGCTAATTCTTCACTTGGACTATCCTTTAATAAATAACCTTTTACACCTGCTTTTAATGCTCTTTGAAAATAACCAGATCTAGCGAAAGTTGTTAATATAATAACTTTACAATCGAAAGCCTTTAATTCTTCTGCAGCCTCAAGTCCAGTTTTACCAGGCATTTCAATATCCATTATACAAATGTCAGGTTGTAATTGCTTGACTAGTTTAACTGCTTCTTCTCCGTTTGATGCTTGACCAACAACTTCCATATCATCTTCAAGATTAAGTAAAGAACCAAGAGCACCTAATAGCATTCGTTGGTCTTCAGCAATTACGATCCTAATCATTCTAGTTCCTCCACTTCAATTTGTTTTACATCGATTGGAACTTTCATAATTAAAGTCATTCCGTTTTCACAGTTTACCTCTAACGTTCCATTCACAAATTCGAGTCGTTCCTTCATTCCAATTAACCCATAACCGGTTGTAAATTTTTCCGAATTACAACCAACTCCATTATCTATAACCGAAAAAATTATTTCATTTTTCATTTGATTAATTGTTATTCTACATATTGTGGCTTTACTATGTTTTACAACATTAGTTACAGCTTCCTTTAAGCACATACTCACAATATTTTCTGTCAGTAAGGATACATTTGTAAGTTGAAAGTTATCGTTACATTCAACTGTAATTTCAGCGGCATGTAGAATTTGCTTGATCCTTATTAGTTCATCTTTAATTCGAATCCCTCTCATTTGAGAAACTATTTTTCGTACCTCATTTAAAGCTGTTCTGGCCGTTTGTTGTACATCCCTTAATTCATTTTGAGCTAAATCTGGATCCTTTGTGATTAACTTTCTAGCTAAATCACTTTTTAAGCCAATCAATGAAAGCTTTTGACCGAGCGTATCATGTAAATCACGTGCAATTCGTTGACGTTCTTCTAGTTTTACAAGATCGGAAATACGTTTATTAGCATCTACTAGCTTTTCTTCCAATTGACCTCTTTCATTTCGACTGTAAAGACTAAATGGTAACAAAATAACGCTAATCCAAGTAATGATAATAAATGGAAGCTGCTTAATGATTAATTCTTCTTGAAGGATAATCGTGATGTTGATTGAAATTGTAGTAATAACTAAATGAAGGATATATAAAGTTAAAAATGTAACTCTATTTTTTCTCTTTCCAATCATATAGGCTATAAAAAAAGCAAAATATACATAACTAAAAAGTATATTCATTGAAGTGGAAATGATGATTAAGATTGATGACCATAAAAAAATTGACCATCCTTTTGATATGTATGCCAATCGATAGATTATAAAAAATGATATTGTTAGTAAAATTCCTATTATGATTCTTAAAGTGGAATGTGCAGAAAGAAAAATAAAATAAAATGGCGAAATACCTAAAACTGTCCAAATATATGGTGAGATTCCTGTACTTTTTAGGAAGCCTAAATATCTTTTAAACATAAATTTACCTCATTATTCAAACATTTTGTGACGTTCTTTAACAATCTTATCATATTTAAGTAAAGTTAATCTTTATAAAAATGTAAATTAAATACATCAAAAGTTCAGACAGAGTCTGAACTTTCGCGATTTACTTTATAGATTGATTTGATATCTTTAAATCCTACAAATTGCTTTGTATCTTCATTCCATAATTTGAATTTTAAAGATGTAAAACTTGTTTTTAGTGTAATCGTCGGTACATTTTGTAATGGTAGCGTATTATTATGAACAGACTCTAAATTATAATTTGGTACTCGTGGACTTAAATGATGAACATGGTGATAACCAATATTACCAGTAATCCATTGCAATAATTTTGGAAGTTTATAAAAAGAACTTCCTTCAACCGCTGCTTTTACATATTCCCAATTCGAATCTTCTTCAAAATAAGTGTCTTCAAATTGATGCTGTACATAGAAAAGCCAAATTCCTAATACTGCCGAAATGAAAAAGATCGGACCTTCCACTAATAAATAATTTTCCCAACCAATTGTAACGCAAAATAATGCTGAAACCCCAACAATTAAAATATTAGTTAAATAGGTATTTAATCTTTCTTTTAATTTTGCATTTTTCGTATTGAATCGATTTGTAATTAACACGATATAAATTGGACCTAAACCAAACATGATTAATGGATTACGGTATAGGCGATATTGTACTTTTGTCCAGAACGACGCTTCCACGTATTCTTCAACTGTTAAAACCCACATATCTCCAATCCCGCGCTTATCTAAGTTACCACTTGTCGCATGGTGGATTGAATGACTGTGCTTCCACTGGCTGAAAGGAAATAAAGTAACAACGCCAGTAATTGTGCCAAGAACTTTATTTGCTGTTTTATTCTTAAAAAATGATTGATGACAACAATCATGGAAGATGATAAATATCCTTATTAAGAATAGTGCTGCAGCAATATCAATAAAGATCGTTAATACTACTGAAATAGAAATACTTTTATAGGCTAAATACCACAAAAAGATAAATGGAATAAAAGTATTGATCAATTGCCAAATACTTGCTTTTAAATTTGATTTTTCATAAGGAATAATTTGCTTTCGTAAACTCTTTTGATTTTCTTTTGACATTTAGAAGTTCCTTCCTAATGTTGTAACTTTTCATTATTATATTATCCTAATTATATAAGTTAATTTCCCCAGTGGTAGTAGCAAGCGTCATATGAAAAAGATGACAAATGTCATATTAAATAAAACGTTTACTTTCAATATCGAATTTATAAAAACACATTTATTAGAATGTTTAATTTCTTGGTAAATATGATAGTTTTTTCATAAAAAAAAAGTAATACTCAAATAGTATTACTTTTTATCAGTTAGAACTCCATAATTTAAATGATTTTTATGGTGTTGCCACTTTTTTATTCTTTTTATTTTACCAAAAGGTTTAAAATACGTAATAAATGTCATGAATGCTAAGCAACTTAAGTTAAATATTCCAGTTATAATAATTGAGAGCCAAGTTGACTCAAATTTATTTTCATTAAGTGCATTTACCCCTAGTCTTTCTGCGGTTTTTACTAAATACGCGAACCAATCATTAATCAAAAAGATTCCAATCAGAATAATTAAAACAGTTAGTACGAGTTTTATAACTACCCAATAATACTTTACTAATCCCCACTGAGTCCAAATTGAAAGTAAAATCCCTGTAACTAAAGTTGCAAGTGCAGGATATTTTAGTAAATTTTCATCAATGATATGCATACTCGATAATGTATAAAAAAGTTGCTCTGAGTTTTGCGCATTTTTCAAATATAATCCTAATATTATTAAACTTAATGTACCTCCAAACCAAGCACATACCGCTAAAACATGTACACTAACTAATATATTTTTTTTCGTTAAATTTATTTTCTTTTTAGCCACTATTCTATTCCCTCCGTTTTTATAAATTTTATACTTTTCATCATAGTGGCTAGATATAAAACTACTATTATCAATTTCTTAAATAATTCTTAAATCATCTTTGCTACGAAATTGCCTATTGATTTACGACTAGGATTTTTTCTTAACTTTTTTGTTCAAATGAAAATTACCTATTCTTTTTAAAGATGATACAATTTATACATTAATTAACAGAAATAACAAGATAAGAAAAGGACTTGTATGAATATGAGGATAACTGACAAATTTGTGTTTTTTTGGGGAAACGATGATATTTACTCAAACTTTTATTATTACCCATTCAAACATCAAGGTATAGATTTCAAATGGTCAGAGCAAGCAATTATGTATCGAAAAGCAAATTTATTTGGTGCTAATAATATTGCTGATCGAATACTAAAAGCCCAGACACCTAAGCAATGTAAAGATTTAGGGAGAAGCAATGAAATACCGTTCGATGAAAAAGTTTGGATAGCAAATCGTGAAATAATTTATGGGGATGTTTTATTTGATAAATTTTCTAACACCATACTAAAATCTAAAATACTAGCAACGGGTAATAAAATTTTAGTTGAAGCTAGTCCTTTTGATAAGATTTGGGGAATTGGTATAGCGAAAACGATAAACGTGCAGAAAATCCTAAAAAGTGGAAAGGGCTAAATCTACTTGGGAAAGTTTTAATGGAAGTTCGAAGCAAATTAAAATAATGCAACAAACTTCAATTATAGACCGTGATAAACCATCTAATTTTATGGTTTATTGCATTTTGTCAAATTGCTTTAAAAAGCCTCATCAAACACTCACAAATTTATTTTGTAAAGATCACCAAAGTAGGTTAATAAAAAAGAGCCATCCCTTAAGTCAGCACAACTAACTTACCGGATCACCCTTAATTAGATTAATGATTAAGTTTAATCTTTAAATCGATATCCCGCTCCCCATATCGTCTCAATATAATTTGGGTTGGATGGGTCAACTTCTATTTTTTCACGGATTTTACGGATATGAACAGTTACAGTCGAAATATCTCCGACAGTTTCAAATCCCCAAATTCGATCAAATAATAATTCTTTACTAAATACTTTATTTGGATTTGAAGCAAGAAAGGTAAGTAAGTTAAACTCCTTCGTAGTGAATATTTTTTCTTCTCCATTAACAAGAACCTTTCTAGAATCCTTTTGAATCGTAAGTCCCCTTACTTGGAGTTCTTCTTCATTAATTTGACCTTTATTTGCTAAACGTTGATACCTTGAAAGATGAGCTTTGACTCTGGCTATTAATTCACTTGGACTAAATGGTTTTACGATAAAATCATCTGCCCCTAGACCAAATCCCCTAATTTTATCAATATCTTCTGTTTTAGCTGAAACAATTAAGATTGGGATGTCTTTACTCTCTCGAATTTTTTTACATATTTCAAATCCATTTAATTCTGGCAACATTAAGTCGAGTATGATTAAGTCATATTCCTTTGATAAAGCTTTTTGAAGTCCGCTTTTTCCATTAGATTCTATCTCAACTTCAAAATCATTTATTTCTAAATAATCTCTTTGTAATAATGCGATACTTTGATCATCTTCAATAATAAAAACCTTTTTCATTTTGTCACCTTTGATATTGAATTCTTATTTAATGAAAGAAAAATGTTTGTATATTCACCAATTTGACTTTCTGCCCATACTTCTCCACCGTGCTCTTCTATGATTCTTTTTGCAATAGCCAGCCCTAATCCAGTCCCACCTGTTGATAGATTTCTTGATGGATCGGCTCGGTAAAAACGATCAAAAATAAACGGAAGCGCCTCTTTCGAAATTCCCTTACCGTTATCATGAAATTTTATCGTTATTTTTTCTTTGCCATCTATTAATTTTATGCTAATTCGTTTTTCATCTTTATCCATGTACTTCAAACTATTTTGAATGATATTTGTCATTACACGTTTGAATTGTTCCCGGTCTATCAGAACGATACTATTTTCTCGATCCACATCCTCACTATAAGTAATACTTACGTTTATTGGTTCTAAATCAAATTTTAACTCATCGATTCGATCGACTAAATAATCATGAATATTTACTTCTTCAAAATGAAATGGTACTCGTTTTAAATCTAATTTCGAATAAAGGAATAGTTCATTAATCAATTGATCCATATCCAAGGTTTTCAGATAAATTGTTTCAATATACCGACCCATTTTTTCTGGTGTATTCGCCACGCCATCTTTAATTCCTTCAATATAGCCCTTTATTGACGTAATTGGTGTCTTCAGATCATGTGAAATATTCGCAATTAATTCCTTACGATTTTCTTCGTATTTTTTCTGTATTTCAGCTGACTCTTTTAAATTTCTCCTCATTAATTCAAAGCTAATTGCTAATTGACCAAGTTCATCTTTGTTTATTGGTTTAACTTCAAAATTTAAATTTCCTTCACTGATTTGTTTAGCAGCATTTGTAAGATTTTTTACTGGTCTTAGTATACTTCTTGAAACAAAATATGATAGCACTCCATTTGTAATTGCAAAAATAGGTACAATGATTCCGAAACGGAAAAAATAAAACGAATGTGGAGGATGACCATTAAATTTAGGTTCAAAAACTTTATAGTAAAACACACCGAGCATAATCTCAATGAGGATAAAGGAAATAATTGGAATAACAATCATAGCAATATTAGATAAGATTAACCGTTTTCGAATCGACAAAATATACTCCAACTTTCAGGCGAATGATGAATTATTACTTTTTTACATTTTAATTATTTGTTTGTGGCAAAGTATAATTCAGAAATATTAATTACCTATTATTAAATTCTTAAATAATTCTTAAATTTTATACTTCCATCTTCGAAGAAAACTATATTTAGGTAAAAAAACAAGTGTGACACATACAAGCGCCACACTCCACATTAAAATAATGATATGTTACTTTTCTACAGGCTACCAATAAAATTCATTTTATCTACTTCCATCGAATCGAAAGCACCATCGATTAGTTTTCGAACATCTTGTAAAGTATTTTGTAAATTAACAGATGCCCCTTTTGTACCCGTGAATTCTTCTGCTACGAAAAATGGTTGAGTTAAATATGCTTCTAATAATTCACCACGTTTAAATGTCAATTTTTCATTTTCAGGTAGTGAATCAATTCCATGTACTGCTACTAGTGATCTTAACTCTCGATATCTACGTAGTAATTTTTGAGCTGCTTTTTGTACTTGGTTGTGGGTTTGGTCTGGTTGATTATCTTCTAAAACTGTAGATGTTGAATGAATAGGATTAATTGCAGGGTATTTATGTCTGAACGCTAAGTCTGCATCAAATTGCCATAATGTTTCTAATGGTCCGTATGGGAAATCTTCGTCCACTGCTTCCCCTTTTAAATCAACTAAAAAAGTAGTTACATCTTCAATACCGATATCTGCTAATTTTTGTTGTAGACGGTTAATATCACCGGTAATGACGTTTGAACGATCCGCTGCAAAAGCAAACTCTACGTTTTTTCCCGCTTTTGCGATTGCTTCATATACTTCATCAATTGAATGACAGACTAAATTTACATCATCTAAAATATCATTGATTTCTGGATGCTCACCTTCTGGTTTTAACAAAATCGTAAAATATGAATCATTCTTTAATTTATATAAAATTTCTGCTAATACAACTAGTTGACCCATGCCTGGTCTTGCAACCAACCCGACCGTACCACCTTTTACTAATGGAGCAAATAAATCAAGCGTTTTTATACCCGTTTCAATCATCTCAATCTTCTCCCCTCTAATGATCAGTTCATCCAATGTACATTCTGCTAATGCAGCTAATGCGACTAGTGTTCTTACTTCTGAGCGACCAATTGGAATTTTTCCAGTACATAAGTTTGAAACAGTTGCTGGTCGAAGTCCAACAGTTTTCGCAGAAGTAGTCAAGTTCGGTACTCTACGACGTAATAATGCGACATTCAAGCGTAAATTTTCCATTTTTCTCCTCCTTTACATTCAATTTATTCGAATTTACAGAATTACGCAAGTATTTCTTTACTTTTAAAAGTAATTTTTTTACTCCATAAAGTAAAAATAGGTATTTTCCACTAAAAATGTTTTTGTTTTCGAAAATTAACTGGTTTTTTTGGGATGATTAGGTTTAGTAGAATTTCCTATCTATGAACATTAAAAAAAGAGAAGGGGATCAATCTTCTCTTTGATGTGTTTCTTAATAAAATTGTCATGCTCAAAACCAACATAATAATGATCTTCTTTCCATATGGCAAACTTCCCTTGTTGATATGGATATTTAACTATCAGCCCAAACAAAAAACATTAAATTTCATACTTTAATAATGATTAAACTAAAAAGGAGTTGATAAAATGAACTTTTTCCCTCAATTTAGGACATTTCCAGGCTTTCCAGGACAACCGGGCGGGTTTCCAGGGCAACCAGGTGGATTTCCAGGATTTCCGGGACAACCGGGTGGCGGAGGTCAAGGTCAATCTCAAGGTCAACCGACTGCACCACCACCTTCATTCACACCACAAATGTCTCAAGCTACAGCATTTGCAGTAGATCCAGGTGCAATCGCTGGTTGTCGATTTAGAAATACTTATGTATGGTTGAATAATGGAGAACAATTTTGGTACTTTCCAACCTTCGTCGGAAGAACCTCAGTTGCAGGTTGGAGATGGATTGGCTGGAGATGGATATTTTTTGGAATCGATACCCATCGAATTAGATCGTTTACGTGCTTCTAAAAACTATAGCTACTTTAACAAAAAGCCTTGTGATTACATATCACAAGGCTTTTTTAACGTAAGACATTTCCAAATTACTAGAATATACGTTTACTTGATTTCTACCATTCACTTTTGCCATGTACAGAGCTTTGTCGGCAAAAATTATGCCATTTACTATGTCAATTGAATCATTTGGCACTATATTTACCAACCCAATACTAACACTTACAGATGGGGAAATTAATGAATTTTCATTCGGAATCTTTAAATCTACTATTACATTTCAATTGGATTGTGGTGCGTCTGCTTTTAAATTTACAATTCTACTACTAGTACGTGTATAAATAGAGCCTTTAAAATTGTTATTTTCAGTTCTATTTAATAAATAAGCCCATCATTAAAGTATTACAGTATTTTCCATCTATATAAGTATCTTCTTTCATTACCCCTTCAATTTCAAATCCTAAATTTTTATACAATTGAATGGCTTTAAGATTATCTTCATTCGTAACTAATTGAATTTTTCTAGTTAGATCATTTTGTTTAGCCCAATCAATTAATGATTGCATCAATAACTTCCCTAAACTTAATCCCCAATATTCTTTTTTTATTACAATGCCTAGCGTACCAACATGCTTTGTACGTTCCTTTTGACTGGAATTGATCGAACCGATACTTATTATTTGATCATTGATTGTACCTAATAATATAATTGAATTTTTTTCATTGAAGGTATCTTCTAAAAATGTCTGATATTCTGCTTCATTTCTTTTAAACTCATTGCCTCCAAATGATAAAAAGTTCGTTTCTCCACCTACGATGTTATAAAAATCTATAATTGATTTAGCATCAGTTCCTGTTGCTTGACGAACTTTTACTATTTCTCTATTTTTTAATTTTAATTCGAACATTTTACGACTCCTCTACAAATTAAAAATAGCTACATAAGCAGCCATTTCAGACTGTTGACAAACGCTCGCTTTCTTCGTTGCTTCGCCTGTCTGCGGTGCTCATTACCGTCTAAGGTAACTCCGCTCCTCACCAGACTTCGCGCTTCGAAAGACAAGCGCTTGCAATCAGTCTGAAATCCAAGTTTTTTGTACTTTGTCTACACACTGAAATAGCTGCATAAGCAGCTATTTTAACATTTAAATATTATTAAACTAATATTCTATTTACATTTTATCATATAACATTTAAAAATCCATTTTATTCTCGACAATCTTTCTTTTCACACTAGTAAGAACAACTAAAAGCGCCCCACCTAGAACAATAGTCCCACCTACCACTTGAAGTAAACTCATATTTTCATGAAATAGAATGGTTGAAAATGTGATTGTCACTACTGGCTCAACCATACTTAATACTGCCCCTTTTGTTGGTCCTATTCGTTTTACACCAGCAAAAAATGCACCCATTGATATAACACTTGAAATAATTGAAATACCTAAAATTGAAATCCAACCAATCAATTTAAAATGAATGTGAATCGTGCTTGTCGATACGCCAACTAGTAAAAATGAAATGCTTGCAAATAAAGAAATATATGCACTTGTTACTAATGGAGGGACATGCATCGAAACCCTGCCACCAACAATTATGTATATTGAGTAAACGATTGCTGCTGCTAATGCTAATATGATTCCGAATGGATTTATATGTTCTGCAGGAGCCCCCAACACTAGTACAATTCCGACCAACGATAATAAAATTGATATCGTTATATTTTTTGTTAATTGCTCTTTGTTTACTAAAAATGATAGAATTGCTACAAAAATGGGGTATAAATAGAGAATTAATGCTGCTAATGAAGCAGGAATGTATTTTACTGAGCTGAAATAAAAACTTGATTGAAGCATATACAATACTCCACCTAGTAAAACAAATAATACTAATTGTTTTTTCGTAATTTTAACTAATTTTTTACTAACTACTAAGTAACTAAAGAACATAATTGTCGCAAATGTAAACCTTAAAAATAATAATGTATTAACACTTACATTTTGACCATAAGCATAAAGCGCAAAAATAGGCATTAATCCAAAGGCTATTGCAGATATTAAAATTAATAAATAACCGAAATACAAAACATTTTCCCCCTTTCTATTTCACTTGTCAGAATATTATAATTATTAGATAACAGTTTAACATAAAACTCTACCTCAATCTCTAACCATTTACAATGTGTACATAAAAATTATGAAAGTCATATTGATTCAATAATAATTTTAAGGGAGTGATGAAAGTGGAATTATTGGGAATTCATCATGTTTCACTACTTACTACAAAGGCTGAAAAAAATTACGAGTTTTACACAAAGGTTTTAGGAATGAGACTTGTTAAGAAAACTGTAAATCAAGATAACACTTCCAGTTATCACTTGTTTTATGGTGATGCAAAAGCAAATCCTGGGACAGAAATAACATTTTTCGATATCCCTAATCTAGGAAATACATATCCTGGTCACTCGATCATATCTTCAACTTCCTTAAGAGTAGCCACAACTGACTCACTACATTATTGGAAAAATCGCTTTAAAGAACTTAATATTTCACATGATGAAATAATTAAAAGAGCAAATCGAGATACACTCGCATTTCAAGATTATGAAGGTACAAGATTAATTTTAGTAGCTGATAATGGTGAAAGAGGTGTTTCACCGGGTACTCCTTGGAATAAATCAGATATCCCAACCGAACATGGAATTCTTGGCTTAGGTCCAGTGACACTTACTGTAAAAGATTCGATTCCTACTAGTAAAACTTTAACGGATGTTTTAGGTTTTAGACTTGTTGGCACTTACCCTTCTACAGAAGGGAATTTTGCAAGTATAGCAGTTTACGAAACCGGATTAGGTGGTGCTGGAGCAGAAGTTCACTTGGAAGTAAGACCAGACTTACCGAGAGCTAGACCTGGGCGTGGAAGTGTACATCATGTTGCTTTTAGAGTACCGAACATCGAAGAATATAATAAATGGGCCGACAAATTAAATTCACTTGGGATTACGAATTCAGGAAAAATAGAACGCTATTATTTTAAAGCGCTCTATTTTAGAGAACCAAATCATATTTTATTCGAATTATCAACTGATACCCCTGGATTTGATGTTGATGAAAATATTGATACATTAGGTGAACGTTTAGCATTGCCTCCATTTCTTGAGCCTAAACGTGCTGAAATCGAAGCAAGTTTACGTCCATTAGACTTTAATGAAAATTAAGAAGTTAGAGGGTTTCGAAAAAAGTATTACACTATGGGAACTCTCTTTTTTTACGGCAAATACGGATGAACTGCAAATAAAATCCGGAAATCGCAAATAAAGTACGCAAATCTGCAATTTAAAATTGAAAACTGCAATTAAATCCAAGTGTATCGCAAATAAAATTAATAATTACCTATACCAGTAAGAGTATTCAGGGCTAATAATTGTCCAATAGCAGAGACTTTTAAATAGAAAACTACTAATATTGTCTAACACATACTAAATCGTACAAAAAACTTCTAATCATCATAAATAAAGAACCGTTTTTTTAACTACAGATGAAAAGTACTATTGAGATACCCCCACTACTTAGATCAACATAACTCAAGTAAAGATATATTATGTTCCCAAAGTGTTCGCATATTCTATTTAAAACCTATTGAAAAAAGAGGCGCCTTTTGTGTCAGTTAACTTGACTTTTGAGACAGCCCCTTCGTTTATTCTTAAATAAAGATATCTAAAATTAATGTAAGTCCAAACGCTACAAACGATAGAAGCGTTTCCATTACTGTCCATGTTTTGAATGTTTCTTTGACTGTTAATCCTAGGTATTCTTTTACTAACCAGAACCCTGCATCATTTACATGTGAAAACATTAGTGAACCTGCGCCAGTCGCAATAACAAGTAATTCTAAGTTTACACCAGTCATATGTGCCACTACTGGAGAAACAATTCCAGCTGCTGTTGTTAAAGCAACCGTAGCTGAACCAGTAGCTATTCTTATTAACCCTGCTACCAAGAATGCAAGCACGATCGGTGATAGTGACATTTGTTCAGCCATTGTTGCAATGGCAGTACCTACACCGCTTTCAATTAGAATTTGCTTAAATGCTCCACCTGCACCAATGATTAAAATAATTGAAGCTAAAGGTGTTAAACATTCATCAGTTAATTTTTTTATTAACGTTTTGTCCATTCCTTGGCGATACCCTAATAAATAATAAGCTGCAAAACAAGAGATTAATAGAGCAATTACAGGGCTACCGATTAAAATTAAGAATTTTGCAATTGCACTTGGTAGAGATAAGTATGGTGTAATTACCGTTAACACCATTAGTAAAACTGGTAGTAAGATGATGAAAAATGATACACCTGTACTTGGTAAAGCATTTGACTTCGTTTCAACTCGAATTAATTCTGGTTCACCAATTGGTGTTACACGTTTGTGAATCCATTTTGAAAAGATCGGACCTGCAATGATTGCAGTTGGAAAAGCAATAATTAATGAATAAAGTAGTACTCGTCCTAGGTTTGCATTATAAATACCAATCGCTGTCATCGCACCAGGATGTGGTGGCACTAAACCATGTACAATCGATAAACCAGCAAGTACTGGGATACCAATTAATAGAATATTTGAATTGGTAGATTTACGAATTGATATAACAAGAGGTAACAAGATTACTAGACCGACCTCGAAAAATACTGGAATTCCAATAATAAAACCTGAAAGCAACATTGCCCATGGTAGGTTTTTCACGCCGAATTTTTTTATAAAGAAATCAGCTACTTGCATACCTGCTCCAGAATCTGACATCATTTTTCCTAAAATCGTTCCTAAAGCTAAAATCCCAACAAGATGACCGAGAACGGCGCCTACCCCTGTTTCATAAGCAGTTACAATTTTATCCATTGATACGCCAGAAAAAACGGCTAGGAAAAGGCCAGCTACAGATAAACTAATAAATGCATGCCATTTCCACCACGAAACTCCTAAAATAACGATAACGATTGCTACTAATGTAATTCCAATCAAATATAAATCCATTATGCACTCTCTCCCTTAGTAATCGCTTACATTTTATAAAATGAAGATTCATTACTGCGCTGAATCATTGTAGGTTACAACGTAATTTTGTTTGGCCGTATTATAGTAACCTTCGCTGATTTCTAAAACATTTCCATCTTCATCACTAGAACGACGTATTCTTTTTAATGTGGTTGTGCCTTTTTCTAAATTTAAAATCTCACAAACATGATCCGGAGCAATCGCTACTGCAAATTCATCTCGGAAAGATTCTAATCGAATATTATTTTCTTCTAAGAAACGGTATAGGGAACTGATCTGTATATCTTCTATTTCTTCTTCGGCTACTTCAATTGAAATAAAGTGTGTAAAGTGAATATACGGTTCATTTTCTAGTAAATAAATTCGCTCAATTTGGACATATTTATCACCAAATACAGAATAAGGGATAGAATCCGCTATTATTTCCGGCTTTTTTATACTCAGTACTTTTTTAGTAATATGATGTCCTTCCTCAACTAAAATTTCTGTAAATCGTTTCCCTTTTGAAAGTTTTGCGCTCGTTACATTCGCAATAACCTTTGTTCCTTTACCACTTTTCTTTTCTAAGTATCCTTCTTGAACAAGTTCTTTTATGGCATTTCTAATCGTAATTTTACTAACACTAAACTCTTCTTCTAATTGAGGTTCAGAGGGAATATTTGTGTGAATTGGATAAACTCCATGTAAAATTCGATCCTTTATCATCTCTTTAATTTGTAAATACAACGGTCCTTTTTTACGATTCACACTCATTCCCTTACCTCTCCTTTTTTAGCGCTTAATATCATCAATTGTTCCAGCCAAAGCTGATAAAATTTCTGCCTCAGTTGACATCGGAGTATCTCCAACGATCGTACATGCTAACATACCTGCTGTTTGTGCAAAATGAACGGTTTTTTCTGGTGAAAACTCAGTTAACACACCATGTAGTATACCGCTAGTATAAGCATCTCCAGCACCAATTCGATCGTATACGGAAAAAGAAGTATTTTCCGAAAAGTGAAATTCACCATTAGTAAATAGATATCCACGTAATGAATGTGAATTGTCACTATTAATTGCTCTGTGTGTTCCTGCAACAGTTTGTATGTTATATTGTTTTGCAACTTTAGGAATCAGGTCTTTCAGTTGTGCTTCCCTAGAAGTTCCTTCTGTCTCCATTCCTAAAACATACATCGCATCTTTCTCATTCATCATGACGATATCAGCTAATGCTAGCATATCTTCATAATGAGGTTTTGCTTTACTATATCCTTCCTCCCATAAAGAAGGTCGGTAATTACAATCGAAACAAACTAATCCACCATTTTCTTTTACTTTTTTCGCAAGAATTTTCATTGTTTCTTTTGTATCATCTGTCATCGCTAGTGTAATCCCACAAAAGTGGATAACATCTGCTTGTTTTGCAATTAGATCAAGATCATAATCCATATAAGATGCCGTATTAAAGCTACTTTCTAAACGATTAGTATATGTCACACGACTAGAGCGCTGTCCAAAACCATTTTCTAAAAAATACAGTCCAAGATATTTTCCGCCTCTAGTAATATAATTTCGATTAATTCCTAATCGTTGCAAGAAAGCAATCGCAGCATCTCCTAATGGATTGTTCGGCAATTTTGTAACTAGATAGCCATCATGACCAAGCTTAGTCATCGCGGACGCAACGTTTACACCAGTTCCTGAGAAAGAATATTGTAATGCGTTTGCTTGTGCCAGTAGTTCATACCCTGGCACTTGCAAACGCATCATTACTTCTCCGAAAGCAACAATTTGTTTACGCATATTTTTCAACCAAACTTTTAGTGATTGCTAATAATCTTCTTACATCTTCAGGATTAGTTTTTCCAGTTTCTTCATTAATAATTGAAGAATATACGTGTGGGATAATTTTAGGTACTTTTTCTTCCAATGCAATTTCTAAAATCTCTTCAAAATTCTCTAAATCAATACCACCAGTAGGCTCTAAAGCAAAACCTTCTTCACCACATGCTTTTGCTACAGCACGAAACTCTTCAACGTGTTTTAATCCTTTCATTGGGAAGTATTTTAATGCATTTCCACCCATGTCACGAACTAACGCAATTGCAGATTTGATTGGTACAATCGCTGTTTCGCTAGCAGCACTTACAGGTCCAGTAGAAATATTTACATAGCCTACTTTTCCAGTTGGAGATACTAGAGAATTGATCCAACTATCTTTTTCACCTAAGTTAGCGCGTGTTGCACCTACTGCAGGAAATACTTGATTGATATGACTTCCTGGATAATGTTTAGCGATTTCTGCTACAACTGCCGCTTGTTTGTTATCACCAGCACCAAGACCAATCGATACTGCTTCATCAATAGCTGCACCGTATTCTTTCATTGCTGTAACAGCAGCCTCTACAGTTGGGTAATCTTTTGAAAGAACTCCTACTAATACATGACCTTCTGCAGCTTCAAAAACTTCAACTGCATTTTCAATACTATTTGCTAAAACATTTAATGCTACGCGGTTGTTATAAAAACGTTTTTCAATATTTGTCATTGTTCAGTTCCTCCTAATATTGCTCTAACTTGAGCTTCAATTACGTAAATATCATCTGATTGTAGTGGTCGTGGATCAATATCGAAAAAGCCTTGACGAACTCCGTAATCACGAGTATAGATCGCAATATTACCATTCTTTAATTGATCATTTACAACCTTCGCTGTCGTTTTCGTTACAACAGGATCAATTTGGATTCGAGCTCTAAAAATAGCTCGTCCCGCTTCATCTTGTACAATCGTTACTTTTATACCATCGATTGACTCTAGTGATTTCAAAACTTCTAAACTAGCTTTTTCATTTTCACTATTGTCTTTCTTGACAAAATATTCATCCAAAGCTTGCAACAGGCCAAAAGTGGTTTCTTTACCAACTTTCATACTTCTACCGATACAATGTAATTGTACTTTTAACCATTCGATATATTTTTTTCTGCCGGCAACAATACCTGAAGTAGGTCCTTCAATCGCTTTCGAACCGCTATATATTGCTAAATCTGAGACTTTGACATATTTTTGTAAATCTTCTTCAGCGGCAGCATCAATAATTAATGGTACATTATTTGCTTGAGCTATTTCCCAAGCTTCTTCAACTGATATCATATTTTTTTGAACAGCATGATGAGATTTCACATATAAAATTGCAGCTGTTTTTTCATTAATCGCATCTGCAATATGCTCAACTTTCCCCTCATTTGCATAACCAACTTCTACTAATTTACCTCCACCAAGGAAAATCATTGTTTCTACTGGAGCGCCATACTGAACGTTATGACCCTTTAGCATAATGATTTCATTTTTTTGAATTGGTTCTTGGTGTAATCTTTCGCTTTTACGTCTGTTTCCTTCAGTCACAATTGCCGCTACTGAAAGGGCAATTCCACTTGAAGCTGAGTTAACAACTACAGCCGCCTCTGATTGAAGTAGACCCGCAATATGATTTCCAGCCTTATCAACTAAGTCCGAAATTTCAACGTAACTTTGACCACCAATTTTCATCGCTTCCATGACAGTGTCCGTTGGGGCAGAAACACCTAATATACTCATCCTACCGCTTGCATTAATAACTCTTTTCAATCCATATTTAGCATTCAATGTGTTCTCCATTGATAACCACTCCTTTTACTACGATTTTTTGTTCAGCTTTACGCTCGTCTCCTTCAGAATCTAGTAAGGATGTCACTTCATCTTCAACAGTAAATAAAGTGAGGTTCGCAAGATCTCCTACCGAAATTCTTCCAAGTTCTGGTTTATTAAGCCACTTAGCCGCATTAACAGTAACAGCATCAATAATCTCTTCTAGTGAATAACCTAAGTATAAAAATTTTGATAAAACATGAGACATACTATAAACTGGGCCATTCAATCGATTTTTTCGATAAATATCAGTACTAATCGTATTGAATTTAATTCCATGTTCTTTAGCTTGAAAAGCCGTTTTGAACGAAAAACTTGCATTTCCGTGCCCAACATCTAAATGAACACCTCGATTAATTGCCTCTAGAAATTTTGGAAGAGGTCTTCCCATCTCATCAAATAAGTTATTTGCTTTACCATTTAAGTAATGCGTAATTATATCTTTATTTTCAAGTAAGTCTAGAACATCATTAATATCTGGCGGTCCTGAACCAATATGAACCATAAGTGGTAAGCCGGTTTCGTTTGAAAACTTACGAGCTATTTCTAGAGGTTCTACACCATTTTCACCTACTACACTTTTACTAATCCTTGCCTTCAGTCCGATGATAAAATCTTTATGTTCTGCAATTGTATTTTTGAGTTGATCCTCGTCTAACCAAGACAAATCAGATAACTCGTCAATTCGTTTTAAGCCAATTCGTGAAATATTTAAAAATGCGAAAACATTTGTTTTTGACTTTTTACAGCTACTTACCAATTTGGACATATTATCAGCGCCAGTGCTACCTGCATCAACAATTGTAGTAACACCTGTTTTATAACCAATCTCGTCGACTTCATCACCATATGGCTCAAATTCTGCATATGCATGGACATGCAGATCAATCCAACCACTAGAAACAAATACATTGTGCTTGTAATCTACTTTTTGCTCACCATTACCAGTTCCAGCAACTACAATGTCTATAATCTTTTTATTTTCTACTATGATATCAACAGAACTTCCGTCTATCATTTTTACATTCTGTAGTACGAAATGATCCTTCATTTCCCCTCATCCTTTTCAGTAAATCATCTAAATTGATTAATGTATTCGTTTACATCTTCTTGTTTATTATTCCAATGTAGAATAACATCTAATTTCTCATTAGTCAATATAACGTTATAATGTTTAATTTTTTTTTATCATATTCCCATAAACCTATTACGAATAAAAGGCGTCAGATGATTCTAATCGTGTCTTACATCCTACTTTAAATTTACCTTTTAAATTTTTTTATTATACAAAAAAAGCTTGTAAACATGGAGGAAACTCCAATTGTCTACAAGCTAAATGGAAAGTGAACTTACCGCATACGTTGTCATAAGCAGTAAATATTATTCTTTTAGTTTACAATTAATTCTTTCTTAAATACTTTTTGTGCTTTTGTGTTTTCGAAACCAATCTTTTTATAAAAAATAA
Organism: Gottfriedia sp. NPDC057991; assembly: GCF_042886615.1. NCBI lineage: Bacteria > Bacillati > Bacillota > Bacilli > Caryophanales > Bacillaceae > Gottfriedia > Gottfriedia sp. NPDC057991. Next base: position 1,167,188 of record NZ_JBHVQN010000001.1, on the reverse strand, counting down.
GTGTCTCTAATCTAGTTTCATTTGTTCGTACTCTTATTTCTTTAAATCCCAATAATTCTGACCATTCTTCGCATCTTTCCACTAGAAACTTACCAATTTTTTGCCCCCTATATGTACTGTCAACAATCAACCCACCAATTTCAACATAGGGTGGAGACTCAACCAAATATCGTCCGTGGGCATGAATCCATCCAATAAGTTTACCTTCAATTTCTGCTACAAATACAACATGATCTTTCTGATTTACTATTTTATTTAATCTTTCAATGACTTGATTTTTTTCGACATTGTAACCCAATTGACCTGATAATCTAGCAATTTCTGAACTATCAGTTGTTGAGGCAATTCTATATCTAATATCCATACTACACCTCACATTTAAACTTGTTTTTACAAATTGTTACTTGTACTTCATTTACTAAGGAATGTTCTGATTGAATAATAATACTATTAATTGCCAATTTAAAAAAAGAGTAGAATGATTCAAATTCGCCTACTCTTTACTTTTTTAATTAACATTTAGAGTTTTATCCTTTTGACGTTTAATATTTAGCAATTACATTTCCTTTTTCATCATACGCTGTTCCAGACATTTCCCAATCTTGATACACTGTCGTTTCATTCTCAAAGAATGACTTATCCGGATATCCAATGAACATATTATTTTTTACTGGTATATCCACTTCAATCTTTTCATTAGGGTATTTAATATTTTTGTATATTACTGTTACTTTTGCTATTTTTTTATCTGTTTTTAAAGCTCCCCATATTACATTTCCTATATTTTCAATATTAATTGACCGAATTAAGAATGGAATCCCTGCTTCCGAATCAAAAGTAACTCCATCTTCGTATTTTGTTGAATAGTTGAACTTACCATTTTTTTTCTGAAAAGTACTAAATACATACTGCTTATCCTTTATACCTTCTGTAAAAATCAAAGTTTGTTTCTTGTTTTCTACATATCCGATTTTAACTGTATCGTTATTTTTATGTTTTGATTGGACCGCTTCATTCAAAGTATTAAACGAACAACCTGTAAGTAGTATAACTGTGCTTATAAACAACAATAGACATCTCACTTTATCCTTCTCCCTTATACACCCTGAATATAAGTACTATTTCACTAATTATTTCTCCTGCAAATTATATTTGCATGTACTACAAATAATACATTGCGTTAGCTTAATAAGAGTTATTTATGAAGTTGTGCTAAGGAAAAGCTTTGTGCTGCAACTAAAATAATAATTACCGATAAGACAAAGAATACAATTGACCAACTTTTCTTTTTTAAAATAAATTGCTCGATCCCCGATAAAAACATTGTTGCCGCAAGAGTTATTCCTATAAGTCCCGAATAGAAAAAATTAACTGAATATGATTTTAATGAAAATATAAAAAATACTATGTATGGAATTCCCAGTATTGTCTGAGTAATTGCGATAGGCTTTACTCTATTCTTAAAAAAACGATCACTTAATTTAACATTAATCTCCCTCTCATGACTTTTTTGGATAAAAAATTTACATAAAAATAAACCCCCATACCCGATACTTTAAAAATCGCCAGTAGTTGCAAAAAAGGCATATTTAATCCTCCATCCAATCAATTATTGTAAGGATCATAACAAAGGGTTCATTGACAAAATCAATAAGATGATACCTATGAATAATGAAAGATAACCTATGATTCTTGGTATTACAACCGCTATAGTATTAATTCCTCCAAGAATAAGAGTCAGTGACATCATTGGAAAAAAAATTGGATTTTTAGTGTTAGTTATTAGGTTAATTATGTACATCACCAATACAACTATTGCGAGTAATAGATTAATATATGCTAATGTTTTTCTTGATATCAAAACTCTTCCTCCTAATCGGTGTTTACTACTTTCTTTATTTATAACAAGACAGTAAGTATTTTTGATTTGGGGGAATTTCACCTTTTTATATTTAGAAAGTCCTTGTACAAAATTATCCTGCCATTTACTTTAATAAAAAAACTGCAATTAAGCAGGTTGTGATCTTAAACTAAAGCATTGCAACTGTTGCTAAAGATTGTAAATACTTATTTATTTAAAAAGAAAAATTCTTCGTCAATTGATTTTCCATACTTTTAATTTCATCTTCTAAATTGAAACTATTATTTTAGGAATATTTATTCATTATCAGATTGTGCTGAAACCAAAATGCTTAGTCCTCTTTTTTCTCCATAGTCCCACATTTTTACCCAAGGATAAGTTTTTTCTGGTAAAAAGAAAGAACGCTCTTCTAGAGGTTTTATTACACTTATATCACATTTTATGCCATTAAGTTCAGTAGCAGGATGAATGCTTACTTCTCTACCTGTATCATTATAAAATTTGAATTTCATTGATTTCACTCCTTACTAATGAAACGATCTACTACATCGAATTAAACAATTTATTATATCATTCCTTATGTAACAATAATGCTATTTAGTTCATCAAGAATAGCAACAATCAAAAAAACCTATCCAATTGGATAGGTTCAAAATTTTAATTTATGCCTAAAGACATCTTAATGGAATCAATTGTTTTTCCATTATACTCTTTAACAGCAGTAGGAGTATCTAATAAATAATCATTCTCTTTTAAATAATTAGCTTCTAGTAATTTGAAATCCAACGAGTCTACTTTACCATCAAAATTAATATCAGCATTGCGGTTATTTGTTCCCCAATTTTGTTCAAGAAGTATTACATCATAAATATCAATTACATTATCTTTATTAAGATCTCCAGCATTTTCTCTTACAGTTGGATAAGTAATATTTTCACCTATAAAAACATCTCGATTATTTCGGCCAATTTCCATTGGTGTGTATGTGGTAAAATGACCTGGAACATCTATGATGACAGTATATAATTGTTCTGTAATTGGAAGTTTATTGAATACGATGTTTCCACTTTTTTGAATTTCACCATTATAAATTTGACCTTTGGAGTCTTTCGCTTTTGCTTGTGCACCTATTGTTGTGTAGTCGATCGCAAAATTAAAACTACCATTTGCATTTAACAATCCAGCAGCGTTGATTTTTGCTGTTGCAGTTGAAAAGGCTGGATAGCTCGGTAAATAACCGACCTGAGTATATGGGTTTACAGTTTTACCATTAAGATCTTTATAACTGGATGAATTGATATAGAAAAATGTAGTATTAGGATTAACAAATTCATTTACGTTCGTTTCTACTTGTATATCAAATAAAGGTAGATCCCCTCTTAAACCATCTCCTGGTGCTTTAATATTAATTGTATTTGATTTGCTAGTAGTTCCTGTTGCTGTAGCGGTAAATTGAGTATCATCGGATAAAGCTTTATTTTTATTAATTACGACTGAATTAAAAAATCTTGATGTGTAATCAAATTTAAGTGTAAGATCCTTTGCATTTTGCAAACCGTGAGCATAGAACGTATAAGTTAATTGATCACCCATTGTAAAGGATTCTTTATTTGGTTTGGCATAAATATATTGTGCCCCTGGTTTCATATAGTACACGACTTTTGCCATCGTTGAATTACCAGCTCTGTCCGACGCTACAAATTGGAGCATATTGACTGGATTTGATGAATCAACAGATATTTCTTTCGTAAACTTGCCATTTGCATCAGCAGCAATACCAATGGCCGGAGAGTTAGGACCATACCAGGCATTATTATTTGCTTGAGTTACAATCATCCCGCTATTTTCCATTTCCTTTGCTTCATCATCTACAATACTACCAGATAAGGTAACTGTTTTTTGTCCAGGTGCTAATTCAACAAATGGCAGATCCCCTTTAGGTATTGCGTTTGTGTCATCTAGTGTGAATGTTGGACGGCTATTATCGATATATACTTGGTCTGTCTTTGTATACTGTTTACCGTCTAAATTTGTACCAATAACTTTCATTTTGTATAATCCTGTTCTTGCTAGGATCGATGTGTAGCCAACCGGTTTCTTCGCATTACCAGTAAATGGAAAATACCTACCTGTAAAGGCTTTTTGAATATAGAGATCCTTATCAACTCCTGCACTTGAAACATTAATCGTACCGATTAATCCTAAATCTTTATTTGTTTTTGAATCTACTAAAATAAAATCTAATGTTTTCATAGGTGAATTTAATTTAAAATCTAAATCAGACGCCTTAACACTATAAGGTGCATTTTCACGTGTTGTAGAGATGCTCGGAGAATGAACTTTGAAATATTCAAAGCCTTCTTCTACTAAACGGAAGCCAAATGGAATTTGATAATGATCATCTGGATCTTTTTCATTCACAACATGAATATAACCTTCATATGTTCCTTTACTAGCAGTTGTTGGTATAGTAAGTGTTGCAGGAATCATCTCCTGGCTATTCTTTTTCATTTTTAAGTCATTAGGTACTGTTATTTTAACACCGTTTGCTTTAGCATCCAAAGAACCACGAGTGCCGACATTATACTCTACAGAAATATTATATTTTTGCATTTTATCAGTATGATTTGTGATTAATATATTTGTAGTTTTCGAAATACCATTATTGTCAACTGGTATAAAACCATAGCTAAGTCCACCAGTTTGCTCATCAATATTTACTTTTTCATTATTTTTAATAAACGGCGTTGTATCCTGAACTCCTAGTTCGATGCGTGAATAAATCGCTTCATAAGGATCTACTCTTCCTGCTCCAACTTCAAACACACTGTATTTGCTTCTTAAAGGATCAGCTGTATTCATTAATACAGTTTTTATATCTGCAGGAGTATAATCAGGATGAGCTTGTAAAAGTAATGCAGCAATCCCAGTTACATGTGGTGTTGCCATTGACGTACCAGACATACGTAAATATGCGGATGAATAATCTGTTGCGTTATTTTTATTATTGATATATGCAGGAACAGTTGATAAAACATCTACACCCGGAGCTGTAACTTCAGGTTTAATATCATATAGCGTTCCCGATGGACCTCTAGAGCTAAAGCTAGCTAAATCATCACCAGGAATTTCAGACACACCAGTTTTCCCTAGTGTTACTGAAGGAGTTCCCTTGCTAAATAAATCCTTTACCGCCAAGGCGTCTTTATTCGTCATTGAAAATACTGGTATATTATCATTACTTTCTCCCAAATAATACGGAATTTGTCCTTCTGTTGCATTATTGTTGTAAATAATTATCCCAATAGCTCCATTTTGTTTTGCATAGTTCATTTTATCAACAAGTGCATACGTACCACGTGCAACGAATGCAATTTTACCTTGAACATTTTTTCCTGAATAATCTGCTGATCCACCTTCTCCAACATTTACAATCTCAAAAGTTTTTCCAGACAAATTAGTAAAATCATCTGTCCATTTTTTAGTCATCAATTGTAAAGTACTATCCGTACTTTGACCGTTTACTAAAAATTTACTTCCGAAAGTAGTAACTTTAGTAGGAACAGAGCTCGCACCAACTGTTAAAGCAAGTGCTGCTGCACCTGGAGAGCCTAATGTGTACATACTATCTCCAGAGTTTCCTGCTGCAACGACAGCTGTAACACCATTTAAAACGGCATTATCAATCGCTAAGCTTGTTGCTTCTAACGGATCGTTTATTGAGGCTCCTAGCGAAAGATTAATTACATTCATTCCATCGGCAACCGAACGGTCAATACCTGCAATTACTGCAGAATTCGAACCCGAACCATAAGGACCCAATACGCGGTATACATATAAATCTGAATCAGGCGCTACTCCAGTTACTTTATACTCAGAATTATTTTTTCCCCGACCAGCAATCGTTCCAGAAACATGCGTCCCGTGTTCAGTATAATATGCGCTTCCATTAACAAATTCAGCTTTTTTAGAGGCTTTCCATTGATCGTATGTAGTTTCCATCGGATCATTATCATTATCTACGAAATCATAGCCACCTTTGTATGCATTTTTCAAATCGGGATGGTTATAATCAATACCCGTATCGATTACGCCAATCTTAATATTTTTACCTGTAAAACCTTCCTCATGCAATTTATCAATCTTTAAAAATGGTAAACTATCAACCTTTGTTTGTTCCTTTTCTACTGGTTCAACAGGTGGCTTAATTTGTATTGTTGAATCACTATACACCGCTTTAACTGTATCCAAATCTAACAAATCTTTAATTTGATTTGCTGGAAGTGTCAATGAAACCCCGTTAAACGCATTCTGGTATGTATATTTAATTTGAACTTCTTCATTACTTGATTTCTCTTTATTTCCTAATTTTTCTTCTAATTCTTGTTTAAAGTGAGCATGAGACTTAGTTACATTTTCTTTCGCCTTTTCTAATGAAATTGACTCCCCTTCTACAGCCTTCTCTAACTGTGCTACTTTAGCTGGGAGCTCTTTAAATTCAACAATTACAGAAACATCTTTTTCACTTGATAAATCGATGTCATCTGATAATTGCAAACCTGTTTTTGATTCAGCAAGATCTAATTGATTCAAAGCTTCCCTTTGTTCCGGTGTAAGTGATTGAAGAATGCTTTCTACTTCATTTGAGTTCGCATAAGCCGGCTTTTTAATCATCATAGTCGATCCCAAAATTGTACTGCTAGCTAAAACAAGTACAGATGTGGTTTGAAAAAATTTACTACTTAACCCCTTCATTAAATAACCTCCAACTTTTTCTAAAATGAAAGAATGCAAAATAAGACAAATATGTAATTTTTCAGAAAAATCACTTAACTTAGATTATAGCGAGAGTTTTTCTTTAAAAGTATTGGGGGAATATTCAATAAATGGGAACTTTATAAAACAAATTAAATGTCGGTTTAAGTAAAACCGAGTAAAAAGTTAGGGGATTTTATTTATACAAATATAGATTTATGTAATTTGATGTAAAATTCCCAAAAATAATTTGGGGGAATTTCACTATCTTTGCCTTATATAATTGTTCTAACTAAATTTTTAATTTAAAATTTTTAATTATTTGTAGAATATAAGCGGGAACAGGGCATGGGCGAAGTGAGTGGTATCTCAACAATTGCTTTAATACGGAAATAACCAAAATTCGATTTAGCTGTTAATAATATAAAAAAAGAGTTTCCCAAATAAAACATTTGAGACAACTCTTTCATCATTATTAAACCTTTATCACCAATATTTTTCCATCAAAGCATTTGACCATTCTGCTTGTTTGATCTCCCCTTTAGGAAGAAATTCTTTCATAATTGGTTTGATATCAATGATTGGTGTGCCATCGACTGCATCTAACCCTTTAACTGTAAGACTACGGCCACTGTGATTTAAAAGTTCTACTGTTGTTAAACCTAATTTATTGGGCCGGTTTTTACCCCTTTGAGCAAAAATTCCAACCTTTGGATAATGAATATTATTTCTAGGATGTCTAGCATTGCATTGAATCATATCATCAGTCACTTTATCGAAATAAAAAATAATCTCTAAATGTGAAAAATCACTTATGCCACTTAATGCTTCTTCATTAAACTCCTCTACTAACTCGATTTCAGAGATAATTGAACCCCAGTGATCGTCTTCAATTTCTTTTCTTGAATTTTTAACAAAAGCAATCGGATTAATTGTATATGGCATCATTTAATCTCCTACCTTATTGTATTTTGTCTATATTATACAGAATTTTTTGTTAGCTTTTATAATTTTAAAAAAAGTATGCAATATATCCACATACTTTTTCATGAATCATTTTTAATTTCTAGCTTTCATTTTTAATGGTGCATTGATCATCATTGGAAATGTTAATAATTGAAGTACTATTCCTAACAATCCAATAAAAGTAAAGAAATTGATTGCTTTAATATTTATAATCCAAGTAAAAAGGTCTGAACTAATTCCATTTATGGATAAAAAAGTTACTAAAATACTTAGTAGAACTAGTGCAATTAAAAAATAGAGGATTCCCAATCTTCTAATTAATACCGCAATAAAAGAAGAAAGTCCGAGTATCATAAAACCAACCATTAGGTCGACCCAATAATACGTAAAGAAATGATATTCTGATGAGACTAATTCAGCAGGATGGTAAAAGTGAAAACTATTTATTCCTTTGTCTAATAATATATTCATAATGTAATAAAGTATATTTAAGAAAGTTATACTTGTTATAACCATTAAGTCTGACATCACAATATAAGATTTTAAAAACTGTCTTCTTGTACTACCTAATCCAATTGCAACTTGGAATGGAATGACCAATCCTGCAACCGCGAATGTACTAATCCCCCCATAAATCGGTCCAAACAAAGCTGCACTACTTTGTAAAGGGATTTTAAAAATTATACTAACGAATACATAAACAACTGATAACAACAAAGTAATTAAAGAAAATATTTTGAAATACCATTTCAATTCATCAAAAACTAGTTGATAAGTGCCTCTTATCGAGTTCATCTTTTCACCTCTTTATTTTTTGTTTTATTTATTAAATAGTCTTGTAAAGTTGCTTTTTCAATTGTAAGATGGTGATCTTCAGCGATTTTTTTCCATTTATTTGTAAATAATTCATCGATCATTACTTTTTTTGTCGAACTGATTTTGGAGGATTCAAGTATGGGAATATTTTTAGTTACATGTTCTATTGAATCTATATTTCCAGAAAGAATAATTCCTTTCTCTCGCATTACTTCCATTTGTTCATGAAATAGTACCTTTCCATCATTTACGACAACGATCGTTTCACATAATGGTTGAATTTCTTCGATATGATGTGTTGAAAGTAAAATGAGTCTCGGATTTTCTTCATAACTTTCCATTAATGCATCGTAAAACTGTTTTCTTTTAACTGCATCTAACCCATTAGTTGGCTCATCGAGAATTGTTATTTTTGCGTTGCTAGCTAATCCTAAAATAATTTGCACTGCCGTTTTCATTCCTTTTGAAAACTTAGTGATTTTTTTATTCTTTGGTAATTCAAAAACTTGAACTAAATGTTCTGCAAATTGTTGATCCCAATTAGGATGAAAGTACCTTCCGTATTTTAACAAATCATCTATTCTCCAATTATGACCAAATGGATGATTTTCTTGGATATAACAAATATTCTCTAGTACATTTAAATTATTATAAGGTTCTTCTCCTAAGACTTTGATTGAACCTTCGTTTGGTTTATAATGGCCCGCAACTAAACTCATCAAAGTTGTTTTTCCTGCACCATTTCTTCCCCATAATGCAATAATACTCGGTTCTGTTTCAATTAAATTGAAATCCGTTAAAACTGGTGTATGTTTATAGCCATATGTTAAATTTTTAATTTCGATCAATTTGTACCCCTCCTAATTAGAGTCGTTTTTTCTCTTTATTAATTCAATTACCATTTCTTCATTTAAATGAATTCTCTTTGCTTCATTAAGTAAAGGTGCAACATAATCTTCATAAAACTGCTGTTTTCGCTCTAAAAGCAACTTTTCTTTTGCACCTGTTGAAACAAACATACCTACACCTCTTTGTTTAAAAATTATTTCCTTATCAACTAATGCTTGTAGACCTTTCCTTGCAGTTGCAGGATTAATATTAAAAAAGCGAGATAATTCATTTGTTGAAGGCACTTGCTCACCCTCTTTAATTCTTCCATCTATAATTTCGTCCATAATCATAACCGCAATTTGTTGAAATATTGGCTGTGATTCATCTAATGTCGGTTTCATTAGCACCTTCCTTTCATGCTTAGTTATTTACTTGGTTGGTCATTTAGTTGGTTACTCATGTAACTAACCATACTACTCTTTAAATCATATGTAAAGTGTTTTATTTAAGTACGCCTATTTTTATTATGAAATAAAAAAGCTTAATGCGATTATGCACTAAGCTCATTTTTTTATAATATGTGTTTATTATTTATCAATAATTTTACCAGCAATACAATATTTACCTTCTAAATAGATTGGATTTTGACTTGATTGTAGTATGGTCACAGATTTAATATGTTGACTAGTATAACTACTTGTATTACCTGGCAAAACGGTAATTATATGACAAATATTGCTATTTACTTCAATTGTTATAGCTCCAGTACTGCTTTCGCTATTATAGACTGAAATTGTTGCTATAGCAGTTAAATTTCCACCTAAGCTCCACAGTTCCAATGGTTTTTCAAGATTATCTTGAATCAAAATATTACCGCATAGATCAATTGGAATGCATGGATCGCATTTTGTTGGACTTGGTATTGGTGTTGGTTGGGTAGGTGGTGTTGGCGGAGGTATGGGTGGTAAAGGAGTTGGGGAGGAAACCGGTAATGTAATACTAGGTAAGTTTGATATATCTGGTCTTTTTTTTTTCAATTTTTATCCCTCACTAATTATAGTTAATAGCCTATGTACTTTAAAATACTGAAAAGCCATATTTTTAGTATATAAATCTCAAAAAGAAAAGTGACCACAATTAAACTTGCTCATATAACTTGTAGTCACTTGTTAATTTAAAATATTATAAATTAACCTACTCTAACTATGGAAATTGTAGCAGCGGTAGTACCAGCTGCTAACGTTACTGTAGCCGCTAAAGTAGCAGACACCATTACTTGAATCGTGTCACCTGCATTTATATTAATAATCACTTGGTTACTGACTAAACTTAATCCAATTGCTGCAGAAATATTTGTACCTGCAACACCAGCCCCATTACGAAATAACTGAAAAGTCGTTAATAAAGATAATGTAGGATACACTTGATAAGTTATTAAATATCTACCACTTGTATTAACCGTAAAAATGGTGGCTGTTGGGTTGTTTACTGTTATATCTGCTGATAAATTTTGCGCGTTCGGAAACGATATAGGTGAAGGACCTAAAAGTGTAATCGCAATTGTTGCGCCAGAAGTATTTGCTGCCGAGCCAGATGTATTAAAACTTGCTCCGGTTGAGCCTGTTGCTCCGGTTGGGCCTGATGACCCTGTTGATCCGGTCGTTCCTGTTATTCCTGTTGATCCAGTTTGCCCTGTTGGGCCCGTGAGACCTGTTATGCCGGTTGAACCGGTTGAACCAGTTGGACCCGTTACTCCTGTTGATCCTGTTATTCCTGTTGATCCTGTTGATCCAGTTGACCCAGTTGCTCCTTTTGGGCCGGTTACTCCTGTTATTCCGGTTAAGCCTGTTACTCCTGTTGGGCCTGTTATTCCCGTTAAGCCTGTTATTCCAGTTGATCCTGTTGATCCGGTTGAGCCAATTGGACCCATTACTCCAGTTGTTCCGGTTGCTCCTGTCGTTCCAGTTGATCCAGTTATTCCTGTTGCTCCGGTTGATCCTGTCGTTCCAGTTGATCCTGTTGCTCCAGTTATTCCTGTTGATCCCGTTATTCCTGTTGCTCCTGTTGATCCCGTTATTCCAGTTACTCCGGTTGATCCCGTTATTCCAGTTACTCCGGTTGGGCCTGTTATTCCTGTTGATCCAGTTACTCCCGTTATTCCCGTTAAGCCTGTTATTCCTGTTATTCCTGTTGATCCAGTTATTCCTGTTGATCCTGTTGATCCTGTCGTTCCAGTTGATCCGGTTGCTCCCGTTATTCCAGTTGCTCCTGTTGATCCCGTTATTCCAGTTACTCCGGTTGCTCCCGTTATTCCAGTTACCCCGGTTGATCCCGTTATTCCAGTTACTCCGGTTGCTCCTGTCGTTCCAGTTGATCCTGTTGCTCCCGTTATTCCTGTTGATCCCGTTATTCCTGTTGCTCCGGTTGATCCCGTTATTCCAGTTATTCCAGTTGCTCCTGTTGATCCGGTTGATCCTGTCGTTCCAGTTGATCCTGTTGCTCCCGTTATTCCAGTTGCTCCTGTTGATCCTGTCGTTCCAGTTGATCCGGTTGATCCCGTTATTCCAGTTGCTCCGGTTGATCCCGTTATTCCAGTTACTCCGGTTGATCCCGTTATTCCAGTTACTCCGGTTGATCCCGTTTCTCCGGTTGGGCCTGTCGTTCCCGTTATTCCTGTTGCTCCGGTTACTCCGGTTGGGCCTGTTATTCCGGTTGGGCCGGTTGATCCAGTTGACCCAGTTGACCCAGTTGCACCGGTTACTCCTGTCGTTCCAGTTACCCCGGTTGGGCCGGTTACTCCTGTTATTCCGGTTAAGCCTGTTACTCCGGTTGATCCAGTTACTCCCGTTATTCCTGTTGATCCAGTTACTCCCGTTATTCCCGTTAAGCCTGTTATTCCGGTTGCTCCTGTCGTTCCAGTTGCTCCGGTTGATCCCGTTATTCCAGTTGCTCCGGTTGATCCCGTTATTCCAGTTGCTCCGGTTGATCCCGTTATTCCAGTTACTCCGGTTGGGCCCGTTATTCCGGTTGGGCCGGTTGAGCCCGTTTCTCCGGTTGGGCCCGTTGCTCCGGTTATTCCAGTCGGTCCAGTCGGTCCCGTTACCCCAGTTAAACCGGTTGGGCCAGTTGCTCCAGTTGGTCCCGTTGATCCGGTTGGACCTGTTATTCCTGTTGCTCCCGTTATTCCTGTTGTACCGGTTGCTCCAGTAATTCCCGTTGCACCAGTTAAGCCTGCTTCTCCTGTCGTGCCTGTTATTCCAGTTACTCCATTGAATCCAGTCGAGCCTGTTTGACCAGTGGCTCCCGTCGCTCCAGTGGGCCCTGTTTCTCCTGTCGCTCCCGTTATCCCTGTAGGGCCAAATTTTTTAATCCCATTACAAGAAAAACTATTACAACAACTACATTTATTCGAATTGGAATCGATCCCTTTTACGTAAGGAATTGTTTTCCCATTCTCATCTTTATTATTCATAAAGGAATACATGATCGTTCCTCATTTCATTACATAGGGCTGTTCAAAAAATATTCAGAACAATTCTATTTAGATAAAATGATCTATTACATTGAATATCTGACAGTTAGACAAAACTCACCTTCTACTACCCCAGTTAATCCAGTAGTATCAATTTGAATTTCATCGAATAACTTTTCTGAGAAAGCGACACTACTTTGAGGTGGGACAGTTAGTGTATCAATTACATTTCCTCCTCTTAAAAAATTAACAACGATATTATCTGTTCCAGTATCATTTTTAACATAGCCTGTTGCGGAAATAATAGGAGCGATATTATTAGTAAAGATTGTGATAATACCAGGTGTATTCACTTGCCAGGTTGTACAAACTTTATCTTGAAAAATATTTTTTGTTGAACAACAACTTAAACCATTATTCATTTGCTTTTCCCCTCATTTTCTTCAATTAAACAGAATAACGTGTCGTAATACAAAACTCACCTTGAAATAATATACCTGCTCCAATAGGAATAACAGCTTGTATTACATCAAACCTTCTAATTGTAAATGCTAAACTAGAACCTAATGTTACGGATTCAGAATTAATCGTGCCTCCAGCAGAGTTTAAAAATACAATTTGTATTGGTAAGACAGAAGAACCTACTTCATACTTAACAAAACCAGTTCCTATAATATTTTGGTTAAAATTATTTTGAAAAAGTGGAATTGTAATAGTTGTTGTATCTCCCACTGCTTGCCATGGTGTACAAACCTGATCCTGAACAAAAATTTTTTCAGGACAACAAGTTAATGCTGATGTTGAACAATTACATGATGACATTTATGGTTACTTCCTTTCTTTAAAAGAAAATGAATCATTTTCTACATATAGTAATCAAAGTATCTTGTATATGCTTGTACATTTGTCATAAATTAAAGAATCTATCTCCCATAACTGAGTGATAGATTCGCTTTTAAAATATTGATTTTCAATACTTGATAAATATTTCATATTGAAAAATTAGTGATTGATTTATGTAAAATTACAAAATAAACGATAAAAAAGAAAATTCTTATTTCGCAACTTGGAAATACTTTGTATATAACTTAGTTACTAAATGTTTCATCAATCGCTGAATTCTAGTATAATAGATAAGATGTAAAAATTTGTTTATGATCTTTGATTTAGAAAGGACTTTATAATAGATGGCAAATAAAGAATTAATTAATCAGGTTGCTAAACGCCGTATTTTTGGGATTATCTCTCACCCGGATGCTGGTAAAACAACTTTAACTGAAAAATTACTACTTCATGGTGGAGCTATTCGTGAAGCTGGTACTGTAAAAGCTCAAAAAAATTCAAAATATGCTAAATCTGACTGGATGGAAATTGAGAAGCAACGTGGAATTTCTGTAACTTCTTCTGTTATGCAGTTTGAATACGATGAAAAAATGGTATCAATTATGGATACTCCTGGTCATAATGATTTTGGTGAAGATACATATCGTGTATTAACCTCTGTTGACTCTGCAGTCATGGTAATTGATGCTGCAAAAGGTATTGAAGCACAAACTAAGAAACTTTTCCAAGTTTGTCGTTTACGTGGTATCCCTATTTTTACCTTTATGAATAAATTAGACCGCCAAGCTAAAGATCCATTAGAATTAATGGAAGAATTAGAAGAAGTACTTGGTATGCCTTCTGTTGCAGTTACTTGGCCAATTGGTAGTGGGATGCAATTTGAAGGTGTTTATGATCGATTAGAAAATGAAGTTCATCTTTTCCGTAAAGATGAAGTCATTAAACTTAGTCAAGATGGCGTACACGGTCCTGAATTAGAAGCACATTTAGAGCCTTCAAATTTAGAAAATTTACGTGATGAAGTTGATCTTTTAGAAGGTGCAGGAAATGAATTCAATTTAGATTTAGTTCTAGCTGGTGAACTTACTCCTGTTTTCTTCGGAACAGCATTAGTCGATTTTGGTGTAACACCATTTTTAAATCATTTCTTAGATATGTCACCTGCACCAGGACCTCGTAAAACAATTAATGGTGAAGTTACTCCTACTGATGAAGTATTTAGTGGTTTTATATTTAAGATTCAAGCTAATATGAATCCTGCTCACCGTGACCGTATCGCATTCTTGCGAATTTGTTCTGGCGTATTTGAACGAGGAATGAACGTAATGCTTTCTCGTACAGGTAAACAAATTAAATTAAGTCAATCGACACAATTGATGGCCAATGACCGTGAAACGATTGACCGAGCATATGCTGGTGATGTAATTGGTATTTACGATTCAGGTACTTATCAAATCGGAGATACAATTACATCTAGCAAACAAAAATTATTCTTTGAGCCATTACCAACGTTCCCACCTGAGTTATTCTTACGAGTTAGCCCAGTTAACTCATTAAAATCTAAGCATTTCCATAAAGGTGTTGAGCAATTAGCTCAAGAAGGTGCAATTCAGGTTTATAAAAATGAATTTAATGAAGTCATTTTAGGAGCTGTAGGTCAACTTCAATTCGAAGTATTTGAATACCGCTTAAAAAATGAATATGGTTCTGATATCCGTAAAGACCATGTTGATTACAATATTGCTCGATGGGTTAAAACAGATGACGTAAAAGGACTTAAGAAATATCAAGATATGCGTAACATGCTAGTGTATGACCGTTTCGAACGTCCGCTATTCTTATTTGCAAACGAATTTACTTTCAACCGTTTTAAAGAACGTCATGAGGAACTAGAATTAGTTGAAGCCCTTGATGTGAATAATGAAATACAAGTTGATTAATAAAAAAGTGGATGTTTTAGCATCCACTTTTTTTGCGCAATTAAAGGTAATTTATTTTTTGGGAGCATGTTTAACTGTTTTCAAGCAGAATTCTATATAAAATCGGTTTTATCGTTTCATCTTAATCAAATTAACCTCATCATTCCCCCAAGTATCAAAAACTTAAAGCCTTTATAATAAAAGGCTGTTCTCTTTACTTTTTAAAAATAATATTCAAGTAAGTAAAGTTTTTTCTCACTTGGATTTAGAATAAAAATTGCATATTGATATTGTTTTTCTTTATCTCGTTTTACGTAGTAATAACAATTTTCGTTAAATACAACAGGATTTTCCAATAGGTTTTGTCTACTTTTCATTGAATGTACTGGATATTTCAAAATTGCATTATTATATTCAGTTACTCTTTGATTGAGATTTTTAATATTATTGTTTGATACTTTAATCCAATACTCTTTCTTTTTTAGTTTTTGTATTGTTTTTCTATCGTATGTATATTTGGTATATACTGAACCATCAACACTCAAAGGAGCTGTTTCATCTAAGATTAATTTTGAATGCGTAGGTTGCTCAATATCAACATGCCAATTTAGTCGAACAATCCCCTGTTCGCTAAAAAAATATTGATATATTTCATACCAACCTGCAAAGCCAATTATGATCGAAAATATGATTAAAAAAGGGAAGTAAAATTTTCTACTAATTTGTTTGCTCATTAATCACACAACCATACAACCTAAACCATCTTTAAAAGGTGATTTACGGATAGCTTCATAGGTAGATTTAAGTGGGCTTGACGAATCAGGATAAAGTTTACCTTTTAAAGAGTAAAGTAGTATTTCTTGTTCTTTTATAGATAATTTCGCAATATCTCTTAAGATGTCATTCATGTAAACAGCTCCTTCGAACAGATTCTATTTATCTATTATACATTTTTTTCCAAAAGAGAAACAATTAATACGAAAACAGCCTAAAAAAATGCCGAACCTACTATTATTTGGATAGCAAGTCGGCATTTTTCAATTAAATCTATTATTCTATTATATTACATGTTTTTCTGTATCAACATTAGCTCCCTTATTTCTTGAAAATAAATTAGCCAATGCTTCTGGCAACGCAATCATTGCTGGTAAAAAGATCGGTAATAATATAAAGCAAAGTACTACTAGGCCAGTTATTACCGCTATTGCTAATTCAAACAATAAAAGGATTCCAGATGGCATTAGTGTAGCAAATGTACCTCCAAGTATGATTACCGCTGAAATAATTACTCCACCAGTATGCTTAGATGCTAATACGATCGCCTCTTTAGGTGATAAATGAGTATATTCCTTAAATCTCATCATTAGGAAAATACTATAATCCACTCCTAAAGCTACTATAATGATGAAAGAGAAGAATGGAACAAAAGAAGAAATTCCTTCATACCCTAGCAAATCTATGAAAATATAGTTAATCATAAACATTGCTGTATAGTATGCTCCTAAAAGTGATGCAGTGATAAATACTGGTGTCCAGAATGATTTTATCACTAGGAATAATACAAGTAATACCCCTATTATTACGATTGTTGTTGTTTTATTTAAGTCACTACTCAAAATATTGTTCATATCATTTGTTGTAGCACTTGGACCTGAAACACCTGACTTTGCATTTGAAAGTTCTGTGCCTTTTAGCCCATTTTTAACAGCTGAATTTATTTTGTTGATCGTATTTAAAGATTCTTTTGAATATGGATCATTCGCCAAAACAATTGTTAGTTTTGTAATCTTTTTATCTTTTGACATAAACATGTCTATTGATTTTTTAAAGTTCTCATCAGCTAACGCTTCTTTTGGGATAAAGAAAGTTTTATTAGAATTAAACTGAGTTAAGAAATCATTTGTCTTTCCTAATCCGTCAGAAATTTTCTCTAAACCACCGTTTACATCAGAAAGCTTTTCTCCAAAAGTACTAAATCCATTGATGCCAGCTACTAGCTGTTGCTGACCCGTTTTCATTTGACCAAGTCCATCTGATACTTTATTCATATTTGTTACAATTTTTCCAATTCCTGATGATGCTTGGTTTAAGCCACTTTCAAGTTTTTTCAAACCATCAGCCATTTGATCTAAGCCATTACTCATACTAGAAAGATTACTGTTTGCAGTAGCAAAACCTGCAGTTACAGCATTATAATTAGCATTTAAAGTCTTGATTCCTTCTGGAGTAATTTGATTTAAAGAAGCAACTGTTTGATCAATTGTTTGCTTTAATGATTGGTAATTTACATCATCTTTTGAATTCGAATAACTACTGCCTAGTGCTGTCACCATCGATTGCATTTGAGAAATTGCGCCTTTAAGACCAAGCAGTGCTTGTGCTGATTCTTGGTAATGAGTTCCTAATTCTTTATAACCAGATTGCATTTTCTCATAATTTTTTGCTAATAAAGATACACCACTACTCATTTTTCTTAGATTCAATTCGATAGTTGCTATACCACTAGAGATCGTTTGAGAATTACTAGAACCATTACCAATCCCTGCTTGAATTTGTTTTAAACCACCACTTAACGCTGTTACACCATTTTGTAGTTCTGTTGTTCCGTCAACCATTTGGCTAACTTTTGAAAAATCCGCTGATCCTAGTTTATCTTGGGCTAAACTTAATCCGTCATGTATTTCGTTAACACCATCTTGTGTTTTTGAAATACCATCAGTTACTGTACCCATTTGGCTATCAACATAAAAACTATCAATTTGTTTGCTTTCAGGTTGTGTTACCGAAGATACTTGCTTAACACCCTTTATCTTCTTAAGTCTTTCAGTAACATTATCAATTACTCCAAGTGATTGATTATTATCAAGCGCTTTGTTATTTTCAATAACGACTGTTGCAGGCATTGCCTGACCTTTACCAAAATGATCTGAAACGATATTGAATCCTTTTGATGAAGGATATTTATTTCCAAGTTCACCAATTGTATCAAAGTTTAGCTTTTCTTGATGGAAATAAACCATCGGAGATAAGATCAAAAGTATTGCGACAATTGTGATGATCGGTTTCTTTATTGCAAATGCAGATGAATTACCAAAAAACTTGTTTTCTTTGTGTCCACCAACATTTTTAGATGGCCAGAAAAGCTTTTTCCCTAAAACTTTCATAATAAACGGTGTTAACGTTAATATTTCTAGTAATAATATACATACGCCAATAACAACTACAACACCCGATTTATAAATTGGAGATTCTGCAAATACAAGTGCAAGGAACGCAATAAACACAGTTAAAATACTATAGGCAATTGTTTTACCAGCCGTTTTATAAGTGTTTACAATTGATTCATCAACTGAATGTCCAAGTGAAAGTTCCTCTTTAAAACGATTAAAAAGGAGTATGTTATAATCTGTACCAATCCCAAAAAGAATAAGTATTAGTAGCATTTGAGTAAGACTAGTAATTGGAAATCCAGCTTTATCGATTAATTGAGCAGCTATTCCCATAGAACAGAGATAAGAAAATGCAACCGCAAACAATGATACAAATGGTGTAACGATTGACCTAAACGCAATAATAAGCACGACTAAAATAAAAATAACTGTCAGCGCAGCACTTTTTTCGACTCCCGCTTGCGAAGCCTTTAAATAATCGTTATTGATAAAATCTTCACCACTTAGATAATATTCAACTGGTACTTTACTTAGCTTATTATCAATTTGTTTTTTAATATCATCTATTTCTCTTCCGTTCTTATCTAACTTATAGCTCACCATTAGTGTTGTGCCATCTTTTGATACTAGTGAACTTTTTGCATTTGGAATACTAAACGGATCAATGATTTCCGAAATCCTAAGTTCTTTACTGCTATCACGTATTCCTTTAACAGCATCACTAATTTTGTCCATTTCATCATTTGAAATTTTATTTTTATCATAAAAAACAATCAGATTATTCGTTCCTTTAGCAGTATCCATTTTTTTGAGGATTTGATCTGCCATTACTGAAGGTGAATCGCTATTCGCTCCTTCCTGTCCCTTGTTCCGCAGAATTGCATTTATGTCAGGCTGAAGAACTGTTAACAATACTGTTGCAATTAGCCAAATTGAAAATATAATCCAACGACCTTTAATGATTTTGTTCACTTAATCCCCTCCTCGTTAATTTATTTCTCTTTTTTTCCTTTGTCTTCACCAAGAAAATACAATACATCAAAGAATTCATAATTATCCATTCCATCTGTTTCCATCTTCTTTTTTACAGCTGTAACTAATAATCTCATTCCTTGTTCTACAATCTCCTGTTCATGTGAATCCAAAAAAGTTAACGCACTATTTAATGATTTATTTGCAATTTCAGTAATACTACCATTTATTTCATCCGAAATATTATCTGGTAAGGAAATTTCCACGAATCGTTTATCTTTAGGGTTAGGTGTTTTCAACAAAAGCCCCTTTGTAGTAAGACGTTCAACGATATCTGATACAGTACTTTGCGTCATTTTTAAATTTTTAGAAAGTTGTTTTATGCTCATTGTTTTATGTGCATACACTTCACCAATAACTCTTGCTTGTGGAATTGTTACGCCATGTTCTTCTGAATGCTTTTGAAGACTTTTCATTAAAAATCGTTGTAAAAAATCGATTGATTCACTTATAAATTCAGCTCGTTCTACCATTTAATCCCTCCAACACACAATACTTCCTGCACGATACATCTTATACGATGTATCGCACAAGATTTATATTATTTGTCTTAACCGCATTTGTCAATTTAAATAAATATAAATGCTAATTCCCTTAAAATTAGTTACTCCAATTGTTAAAATTCAACTATTTAAGAAAGATATCCAATAAAAAAAAGCAGTTGATTATTCAACCACTTTTATGTGAATTATGCTTTTTTTGAGTTATATTGGTACGTCGTCTTTTGCTTCGGTTCTTTAATCGATAAATACACAGCTACAACAATAAGAATACTTCCTATGAAAAATGAAGGACTAATTTCTTCATTTAATAAAAAATACCCAAAAATCGTACCTATTAATGGTTGTAAAAAGAAAAATAATGATCCTGTGGAAGTATCGATATATTCAAACCCTTTGTTCCAAAGATAAAACGCTCCTGCTGTAGAAATCGTGCCTAAAAATATAACTCCCATCCAAATCCAACTATTTGATGGTAAGTCAGTTATGTGATTACTTTGTTCTATTATCGTAAATGGTAATGTAAAAATTACACCAAATACTGTTGCCCAAGTTGTTACGGTTAATGATGAGTATTTATTAGTCTGAACTTTACTTAGGACTGTATACAATGCCCAAGTTATTGCAGCACCTACTAAAATGAGATTTCCGAAATACGCTCCTAAATTTGTACCACCTTTTGGTAATCCAATTACAACAATTACTCCAATTGTAGCTAAAATTAACGATACAATCTTACGGCTATTAATCTTTTCTTTTAAAATTAAAAATGCAAATAATGAAATTAACGCCGGAGAAGCTGAAGTAATTAATGAACCCATTGCTGCTCCTGAAAGCTTCGTACCTATAAATTGAAAACCAATGGAGCCAGTATAGCCTACTAAAGCAATTAGCGCGATTGGAAATAAATCTTTCTTACTAATTTTCCAGCTTTTTTGGAAGAAACTGATGATCCCTAAAGTTAGTAATGCTAAAAGAAATCTCATTTCAAGTAATAACCATGGAGAAATGCTATCTAATACTACTTTACTAACAACATAGGTCATCCCCCAAATACTAGCGGCCAATGATAAAAACAATGCTCCTTTAAAGAAATTCATTTAAAACTCATCCCCTACTTTTTATTCCAATCATTTTTCGAAAGTTCAAACATAATTTCGGTTACATATTGGTTTTAAAATAAGAATTTTCTATTATTTTAATCTGTTGAAATCCTAACTTCCTTAATAATTGAATTGAGGATGAATTTTGCTCATCAGCGATTGCGTTTATTTTTTCTTTGTTTAATTCATTGAATAAATAATCTAATATTCCATGTAATGCTTCAAAAGCAAATCCCTTATTTTGATACAATGGCTCCAATGTAAAGCCGACTTCAACTTGATTTGCAGGATCTAATAAAGTATGTACGCCAATATCCCCTATTAGTTGGCCATCCGTTTTATGTTCAATCGCTACTTGAACCCATGAATCAGGAATATTCATTTCAGCTGTTTTTTGTTTTTCTATAAAATTTATCGCTTGTTCGTATGTATAATTCTCCCAACCTTGATAAATCGCCACATCTGGATTTGAACGATATTTATAAAAGTTGCTAACATCTTCATCTTTAAACCTTCGAAGTTTTAATCGACTAGTCTCTATTTCAAAAAATTCTAGTTTGCTCATATTCCACCTCTAAAAATTCACTTTTTATCATAATTGTACATTCTATTATACTTAGAAATTTCAAAATAAACATAATTTTTTGCACTTTGGTATTTTAATCCGAACTTTCTTAGAAATTCATTGCAGGATTCTTTTTTATTTGAATAAAACTTCTGCTTATTGTAGATTTCTTTTTTGTATTTCGTACAAGTATAAAACACACCCCATAATTTAAACTCTAAAAAATATAGTTGACACTTTTAACTGTAAATAATAAAATTACAGTATACTCATTTAAATTGAGTATGGTAGTCAACCTAATTTGTTTAATTAGATAATATATTTTTACTCGTTTTTTATCTCAACTGTAATTTTTTTTATTACATTTTAAATATAAGGAGTGTGTAAAAGAATGGTGAATCTATATGTAACATCAAGTTGTACATCTTGTCGTAAAGCAAAAGCTTGGCTAGAGGAACATGATATAGATTATAGTGTGAAAAATATTATGAATGAATCACTTACACTAGAGGAAATTAAATCGATTCTTCGCATGACAGAAACTGGTACTGAAGAGATTATATCGAAAAAATCAAAAACGTTTCAGGAATTAAATATTAATATAGATTCGCTCCCACTTAATGAATTATATAAATTAATCATAAATAATCCCAAAATGTTGCGCCTGCCTATAATCCTAGACGAAAAAAGATTACAAGTTGGTTATAATGAAGAAGAAATTCGTAGTTTTCTTCCTCGTAAACTACGAACATTTTCATACATTAAGTCACAAAAAGTAGCTAATTAATAATAAAAAATTTCAATTTTTAACATATAGTATTTCAGTACTAAATAAAATCACGAAATATATAAAGAAATTAACGATTTTTAGGAGGCAGACCATGAATAGTGATTTCACTCTTGCCATTCATAGTTTAACTTATCTTGCGCTGCAGCCGGATCGGATGTCAACAAGTGATGCAATTTCAGGGAGTGCCTGTGTCCATCCAGTTCGTATTCGTAAAGTGCTTAGTTTGTTAAGAAAGCATGGATTTATAAAATCGAAGGAAGGCACTGGTGGTGGATTTATTTTTGCCATAGATTTAAATGAAGTAAATCTATGGGACATTTATATGATCACCTCTGAGGGGGCATTGCAACCTAAGTGCCCTGAATCAAATGAAAAGTGTGTTGTTGGGGCAAATATGCAAAATGTTCTTTTTAATATTTTTTTAGGTGCAGAAAAACATCTTGGGGGATATTTAAAGCAATATACTATTAAGGACATTGTCGATCATATCAAATGTGAGAAGTGAGCAGCTAAAAAAGTGAAGGCTAAGCCTTCTTTTATCTGAAATGTAATGAAAAAAATTACAGTTCAATCTAAGTACTGTAATGATCACAAGTTTTTTAACTAAGTAACTCTAAATAAGAAGGTGGAAAAAAATGAACTTAAATAATAATTCTATTTTAAAAACAGGTGACTGGGTTAAAGGTATATCACTGAAAGGAGAATTAGTAATAGGTTATGTTGAATCACTTACTATTCTTGATGAAATAGTAAAGGTAAATGTAATAACTTCAGATAATAAAACGACTGTTGGAAAGACCATTCAAATGCTAAATAGAAACGTAAAAAAAATGCCTGATGCGAAAGTGACAAACAAAGAACAGATTCACTTTCTAATTGACTTGGCACTCTCAACGGGAGATGAGGATTGGTTTAATGAGCTATCTTCACAGTTAAACTCAATGAGGCAACTTGTTAATAGCGTAAAATAAAACTTATAAAACAGAAGTAATAAAAGTTCCTAAAGGTTGTCTATTTAGACAGCCTTTTTTTAGCTCAAAAATCTTAACATTTAAAATTAACAAAGCCTTTTTGATAAGACACCTCTTCCTCGAACGATAAACAAGACGTTCATCTTTAAAATTAATCATCATGAATCCTGCGAGTTATGTTTAAAACATAAAAAAACTGATCAAATCATTGACCAGTTTCAAATCATATTAATATTGGGTTAATTTATTCAATGGTGTTTGAATAATTAGTGGTTTTTTTGCAGGATCTAACCATTTTAAAATGGATACTACATTTGTTTTAGATGTAGCTGTGCAGCCTGCAGTATATCCTGAAGTTCCAGCTACGTGAAAAAATATTGCACTACCTTTTCCTGGGGTTCTCACAGTATTATAGTTAATAACAAATCCATATTCATATTGAGTAATATTCATTTTTTCAGCAGTTTTCCATCTACCGTTATTTTCTGATGCCAATTGCCAAGTATTATATAATTTACTATTTGAATCATCTACAAAAACATCATTTGAAGTAATTTTACGGTATGTCATTTTCGTTCCTGGATTTGTATATCTACCGAATGCTGTTGTAATTGTATATTTCCCTTCAGGTGTTTCATAATCCCCCTCATGCTTACTACTAATCATGCCGTTTTTACCGATCACACCTGAATATGTATGTAATTTTTTCCAACTAGTACCGCTTTTTTCAAATGTTTCAATTAAAACATTTCTTGTACTTTCATTTTCTGCTGACACAACGATTAATTGCTTTGAAGTACCTAAAGTTTTCATTTTATTTACGGTCGTGGCAGAAACTGTAGTTGGGGATTTTTTAATATATTTACTTGAAACCCATCCAGTTTTTGTTCCACTATTTATTTTATACCAAGTTCCACTTGTGCTTGTTATCGTAACTTTCGCACCCTTTTTAAGTGTCCCAACTACTGTATAACTAGTACTAGGACCGCTTCTTACATTTAAAACTGATGCAGTTACTGTACCACTTATCGTCGCAGCTTCCACAGTCTTAATTGAACCCGGAGTAGTATTTCCATAGAATAAACCTCCAGTTAAAATTGATAGTGCTAAAGTCGTTTTGCAAATACTTTTAATCATTAAATCAGCTCCATTGTAAAGTAAAACTATATTCGAGCCTTTATTATACATAACTAACCTTACATAATAAGGACATTTTCATTACAATTCAATTAGTTTTATAACATTTTTCTTAAAATTTTAGAAATTATTAAAATTTTTTAGATACTATTTAAATTATAATCAATAATGACAAAAAAAGAAGCCAATTTTAAATTTGGCTTCTTTTTTATTTATTAGTGTCCTACCATCATTGAAGATTTTGACTCGTCAAGATCTGCTTTTGACGCATCTGCATCTTGCACTTTTGGTTTACGTAAGATAATTGCTAACAACGCTCCTACTAATGCGATCCCTGCTGCAAGTAAGAAAGTATCACCAAACGCTGAAATCATAGCATTTAATGGATTCGTTGTTTTTGCCATATAATCCTTTGTACTAGAAGTTAAAAATCCAGCCATACCTGCTACTGCAAATGATACCATTACTTGCTGTGCAGCTGCAGTTAAAGGAGTTACACGACTTACTAAATGTCTTGGTGCAGATTGTAATACATGTGTATTAATCGGCATCATTGATAATCCCATTCCAGCACCCATCATAGCAAGTGTTAACATAATAAATGTATTTGATGAGTCTACTGAAATTTTAGAGAAAATGAATAATGCAGATGTGATAATTGTTAAACCAACTAACGCCATCGGTCTAGCACCAACTTTATCATACATTTTACCACCAATTGGCATCATTAAAGCCGATGCTAATGCTTGAGGTAACATAATTAAGCCCGTTTCAAATGCCCCATATTGTTTAACTGTTTGTAAAAATAATGGAACAATTAGGAAAGATCCGAATAAAGCAATTTGCATAATCCATGTAATTAAAATACTTCTAACAAAATCAGACGATTTAAATACACGTAACTCAAGTAAAGGTTGTTTTAGGCGAAGCTCAACAAAGATGAAAAGTAATAATGCAACTCCACCAACAATTAAACCTGTTAATGTTCCTTTTGAAGTCCAACTTGTTGAACTTTGACTAACTCCGTAAGCTAACATTGAAAAAGCGATTGGAGCAATTATAATTCCTAATCCGTCTAAAGCAGGTACTGATTTAGATTCAAAATTAGGTAAAAATTTAGCACCAATTATCATGGCAATAATACCAATTGGTAAATTAATTAGGAAAATCCAATGCCAAGTAGAATACTCTACGAACCATCCTGAGATAACTGGACCTAATGCAGGTGCAAGTAACATTGGAATTCCAAGCATCCCCATAATTGATCCGATTTTTTCTGGAGGAGCTAATCTAAAGATAATTGCCATACCGATTGGAGCAACCATTCCTCCACCTACTCCTTGTATTACTCGGAATAAAATTAACTGTTCAGGTGTTTGTGCTAAAGAACAAAGAACTGAACCAATTGTAAAAAACAAAATCGTTAATAAGAAAATTTTCTTAGCTCCAAAACGATCAGACATCCAGCCTGCAAGTGGAATGACAGCTGATAATGCCAATGTATATCCTGTAATCGTCCACTGCATTTTTGTTAAATCAGATTTAAAGTAGTGGGTAATCCCAGGTAACGCTACGTTTACTACCGTACTATCTAAAATAACCATGATCATACCTACGATAACGGCCATCATTGGACCAATAATCGTTTTTACGCTAAACGGCGTTTCAGCCGAATTTTGCTGATTATTCATATATTATCCCCATTCTTCTATATATTTTGAAAAACTGTATTGAAATTCGTTCAAATTTTCAATTCTATTTATTAGTGCAAGAATCCATATTATGATAAAAGCGAAATTTGAATAGAAAGTCTATCATACAAAAAAACAAATAAAATGTAAATAGTAATTGTCCTTATCCTAAAAACAGTACTTACAATAAGTACAGTATATGTGAATTATATGTCCATTTCAAGTTTAATTTTTAATTATTTTTGTTAATTTTTTCTAAACCTACTTAGCTTCTTCAACCAGAAAGTTTACAAATAACTTTCAATTAAACAAATAAAAAATAGCCCTTATGATTCTATTCACTAAGGCTATTTTTTAATCACTTTATTTTAATTATTTATTTTTAACATACTTCATCATTAAATGAGCAATTGTATGTTGCTCTTGTTCATCTGCAACTTCCCAAAGGTCTTTTAAAATTTGTTCTTCAGCATTTTTTGGTTCAACTTCATTTGCTAAATAATTTCCTAAGCGATATGCCATTTCAGAAATAGCGCCTTCACCAACACCTTTGTCACCTGTTGCATCTAAACGATCACCTAAAAAATCTTTCCATTGATCCCAGTTATCTAAAATTGACATCGTTTTCACCTCATAAAATTAGTTGTTGAAGATTACATAAATACTATTTACCTTTTATGAGGTAATTATGTATGAATTATTATCCGGGTAATATTGTCAGAAAATTAAAACAAAAAGCTAATTTCATTTTCTGAAATTAGCTTTTTTATTCATTTTAGTTTTTATTTTCGTTCATAAAAAATATTGCTAAAGTACCAGGCCCTGCATGAGCACCTATAGCAGACCCGATTGAATTAATGACAAATTCCTTACATCCAAATGTCTCCGCCAAAGCATTTTTAATTTCAATTGCTTTATCTAGATCGTCACCGTGAGAAATACCAATTAATTGAGTTGATAAATTTGTCCCACGAGATTCCATAATTTCAAGAATTCTTTTTATCAATTTTTTAGAACCTCTTATTTTTTCAAGTGGAATTAACTTTCCATCTTCAACGTGTAATATAGGTTTAATATTTAATAAATTGCCTACAAAACCAGCCACTTTACTCAAGCGACCTCCACGCACCAAATATTGAAGGTCATCTACTGTAAAGATATGTTCAATATGTTGAATGCTATGTTTTATATTATTAACAACCTCTTCTTTTGTAGCTCCATTCATCGCAAGCTTTGCAGCATTAACAGCTATTAGCCCTTGTCCGATTGATGCACTTTTTGTATCAAATATCTCTAGATCAAAATCAGGAAATTCCTCATCAAACTCATTTTTTACCATTACTGCTGATTGATATGTACCTGAAAGTTCAGAAGAAAAAGCAATATAAATACATGATGTATTTTCCTTTGCATATTTAACGAAAGTATTATAAATATACTCATACGAAGGAAGAGACGTTTTAAATACTTTTCCACTACGCATTTCATTAAATAAAGTCTTTGAATCCAATGTTAAACCATCAAAATATTCTTTTTCATCTTCTGAATATACTCGTAGTGGAATGACATCAATATTGTATTGTTCAATGATCTCCTTTGACAAATCAGCCGCACTATCCGTTATTATTTTTAAACTCATCTAATTATACCTCTGTTTCAAAAAATTGGTTTATTCTATTTTCTCACAAAATGTTTTTACAGAAAAATAAAATGTTCTAATTTAATTTTAATAATAATATTAGCTATTTAAAACCATTTACCTTCTTTTTTTCGTATTGTTCACAACAAAATATCAATTTACCATTCAAATTGTTTATTCGGATAATAACCATACCGATATTCTGAATGATTTTTTTCTTCTTCTTCTCTTCTTATATTGATTAGAGCATACACAATTAAAATCGCTCCAAAAACTTGAACCCAACTACCAACAAGTAGTAGATGTTCTCCTAAAATAATTTTATCATTCAACAATGCTGCATTACCAACTCCATCAATTAATGCCCCTAAAGCGATTAATTCATTACCATAAGCTTCAATTTTTGCTAGTTGAGTCCCCTCATCTAATGTTCCAGTTGTTTCAATTTGGGCACCAATTGCTTGAATAACACTTCCAATGCCATTTAATTTATGTCCTTCTTCCTCAAAGCCTTCACGTTCTAATGTTGTGGCAATTGTATTTGTAATGTTACCAGATGCTTGAATCCATGAACCAAGCATGATTGTTAATTCATATTCATGTTTTTCCTTTTTATACAATTTTTCTCTGCCGATTGCTTGAATGGAGTTCCCAAACGCTTCAATTGCATTACCTTTAGCAAATAAATCTCTTCCAAAATCTTCACTAATAATTTTTTTACTTGAAACACCAACAGCTGAAGTTAATGTTCCAAGTATTAAAAAATATCCACCTATTAATACTAAATCCCCACCAGAATCGTTCATTTTGGCACCACCTATTGAAGCATATTAATCAGTTTATTCAACTTTAAATTTAATTGACAATTAATATTGTTTTGATTAATATAATAACAATTAATATTTCGAAACTTAAAAGCTATGAAGAGAAAAGTAGTAAAGCTAAAATTATTTACAGAGAGCTCCGGAGTGCTGAAAAGGAGTAATAATGAACTTTATGAAAAAAGACTTGGAGCTTCGTATGGAACTAAAGTTCACTTTAGGGATGGTACGACGGGTTCTCCCGTTATAGAGATAGGGTATAAGCATTCGTGCCGTACCTAATTAAGGTTGGTATGGTAACATATCAATAAACTGAGGTGGTACCACGAAGTTAACAACTCTCGTCCTCAAGATGATAAATCTTGGGGGTGGGAGTTTTTTTATTGGAATTAGAAAGTTAAATAAAATAATTTCGAGGTGAAAACATGCATTGGGCAACTAAAATCGCAAATGAATTAATTGAAAAATATCCAAATAAAGAAACTTATGTATGTGCATCTGGCATAAGCCCATCCGGGTCGGTTCATATTGGAAATTTTCGTGAGATTATTACAACTTATTTTGTTGTGAAAGCTTTAAATAATTTAGGTAAGAAAACAAGATTTATCTTTTCTTGGGATGATTTTGATCGTTTTAGGAAGGTCCCGAATAATATTGATCCAACTTTTCATCATTTTATAGGTAAAGCCTATTCAAATATCCCTGACCCATTTGGCTGTCACTCAACATTCGCTGAACACTTTGAAAAGGAATTTGAAAATTCCTTATCTGAACTAGGAATTGAAGTTGAGTTTATCTACCAAAGCAAAGAATACAAATCTGGTAGATACAATGTTGACATTATACACGCTATTGAAAAAAGAAAAGAAATTTATGATATTTTAATGAAGTTCAAAACAAGTGTTCCAAATGAACGAGAACGTAATGATTTTTACCCGATCACTCTATATTGTGAAAACTGCGAAAAAGATGATACTACTATTACTCGCTACAATGAGGAACGAAAAATAGTAGATTATAAATGTAATTGTGGATTTTCAAACCAATTATCTGTAGAAGTTGCAAACAATATTAAATTAAACTGGAAAATTGATTGGGCTATGAGATGGATGAAGGAAGACGTTGTATTTGAACCTGGTGGAAGAGATCATTCATCTGAAACTGGTAGTTACAATGTTTCAAAAGAAATTGCTAAAGCTATATTTGACTATGATGCACCTCATTATACACCATATGAGTTTATTGGAATAAAAGGTCAAAATCAAAAAATGTCTAGCTCCTCTGGAAATTTAATAACCTTAGCTGAGTTATTGCAAATCTATTTACCAGAAGTTATTCTCTTTATGTTTGCTAAATATAAACCAACAGCAGCATTTAATATTGGTCTAGATGAAGATGTGATTAAAAATTATTCAGAATTTGAACGGTATCAATCAAATTATATTGATCAAACTTTACAAGATCTAGATATTTGTCAATCGGTCGAATTTGCACATCTCGCCAAAATTAATAAAAAATATCCAAAGTATAATCATGTCGCTAGCATTCTCCCCCTAGTTAACTACAATGTAGATCTATTACAAGAAATATTTGTTAATAATGGAGAAACCTACTCAGCCAGAGAATTAGAGAAAATTTGTCAGATGGCTGAATATTGGATTAAAAAATACAATCCACAAAAAAATATCATTGTAAACGATAAACAAGCTATTGAGTTTTATCATTCTTTAACTGAAGAACAGCACTATTGGTTAAAAAATTTATGTGACTATTTATTAAATAAGGAGTACCAAGATCAAACTGAATTAATGAAAGAATTATATTCGATTTGTTATCATGACGATAAAAAAGTTATGAAAGCAAACCAAAAATCTTTTTTCACAATGATCTATCAACTCGTTTTAAATAGAACAAGTGGACCGCCTATTCCATTGTTGTTTCAAGCAGTGAATAAGAATCAACTAATTAACTTATTAAGCTTCAACGAAGGCTAATAGATAAGGTAGTAAAAATAAAAATGGACACAGGTATATACAATCTGAGTCCATTTTTATTGATTCTATTGAATGCGATTTTTAAATGCTTCTTCTGTCACTATATAGTCTTCTTCTCGATCTTCATGTTTACGGTCTTCAGGAGCGACTAGTGATCCTTTTGGATGAGTTGGTTCATGACCTTTTTTCTTATGATTAAAGCTTTTACCTCTTGCCAATATAAAAACCTCCTTCGTTAAATCATCATTAATAATATGAGTATTTCAACTTTAACTTATAGATGGTAGATTATTACAAGGAAGAATTTTATTAGGCTGATTTTGATGATATGATGATGAAAAGGACTTAATTAAGTTAGAGGTATAAGATGAAAAAAGAATTTGCAATCAGTATTTCAAATCAGATTAAAAATTGGATGGTTTCGAATAATTCTTTATTTAAGATTGAAGAAATACCAACAGCTTTCAATACGTTACAAAATTTTCAACAATGGACAAACGGTAAACCTATTGTTTCTGCCTTTCATTTAAGTAAAGTCGAAGAAGAAAGCTATTATTTACTATTAATCGACTGGCATCGCAATGAAAATTTTTATTTAGTCATATATGTTGAAAATAAATCAACAACCGCTGCAGAAATAAGAGAAATTCGTGAGCAAGATGGACAATTTTCTTTAGTTTGGAAATATAATCCATTAAAACGGGACGGTAAAAACGCAGAACGAAAAGCTTATTTTAAACAAGTATTTGGTTCACTTCAAGTAGAAATACCAATTCCAAAAACTACTATTGACGTTGAACGATTTTTTAATGATATTTACAAATTATGTAGAAACCGTCAAACAGCTGACCGAATTGTAGATCTATATGATTTTTAAAAATGAGCACTCTAACAAAAGAAAAACCTTCTATATACTAGAAGGTTTCTCACCGTTCAAATCTTCGTAACAAATAACACAATTTTTCCCGTTTTGTTTTCCTGCATACATAGCCTTATCAGCACGATTAATACTCTCAACTACACCTTTTTTAGGATTAAATCTCGCCAATCCAAACGTCATTGTTATGTGTATGTTTAGTTTTTCATAATGATATTCATATTCCTCAATCGCAGATCTAAGCCTTTCTGCTATTTCTTTCGATTGATTAAACGGAGTATTAGGTAATACGATTAGAAATTCTTCTCCCCCCCATCGACTTAAATAATCATTAGAACGAATCAATTCTTTAATTAACTTCGCGCTTTCACTCAGTACAAAATCACCAATTGTATGCCCATAGTGATCATTAATTTTTTTAAAATTATCTATATCAAAAATCAGAAATGAACAGTTTAATTCAGTTTCAGTTGTTTTTTCTAAATCAGATAGGATCAATTCATGGAGCCCTCTTCGATTTAGTACTCCAGTTAAAGGATCCTTTAATGAAAGATCTTCTAATTCCGTTTTCTTGCATTCTAAATCACTTACAAGTTCCTTTAACTTTTTTTCAGCATCCATTCTTTTTTCTGCTATCCATGTAATCCATAATAAAAGAATCGTGATAAATACAATTGGAAGAATCTTAATGCCAATTATTTTTAGCATAGCTGAGATTGTTAAAATATAATAAAATGTCCAGTCCGTACCTGGAAAATCACATTTAAGCACTTTCATTCCGTTAATAGTAGTGAGTGTTTCATTCTGCATTGTATTTATTTTTGCTAAAGATCCTCTAGAAAACTTTTTATCTAATTTAGTCATATTTATGATTTTATCAGATGTTAAAAATTCTTTATTTGAAGAAGCTATGATATTTCCCTCATTGTCCGATAAAATCGCAGTATAATCTTTATTTAATTCTCTACTTAAATTTTCAAAGGTAATATCAATTGAAATTGATCCAACATATCGTTGTTTATAATCAACAGGTGAAGATACTGTTACCATCATCCCTTTTCCTGCCTTGTCCAAATAAGGACGGCTCCAATAAGGTTTGCGATATGGATTTGTTTCGATTGTTCCTAATGTCGTACTTTCTTCTTTTAATAAATCTTTCGAAAACTTAAATTCATTCGACGGAACAAAAGGATATAAATTATTAAAACCAGAGATGCTTGTATAGTAAATCCAAGTAATATCCGGATACGAGCTGTATATTTCTGAAAAATAGTTATTCAATCGATCCGCCAACAAAATCTCTTTAAATTTCAATGGATTATCATTTGGCTTTCCTATTCCCGTAATACTACCTTTTTTATTTTCGTACAGTGTATCTTTGATCGAATCACTATTGAACTCTTTTTTTATCGGATCATAATGAATGTAAATCGTGTCTTTCATAGTAGTATTACTTTCATCTTTGTTTAAAAATTCATTTGAATAGATCCTTAAAACTTCAGTGAAATCAGTGCCTGTTTTTGAATAATGTTGTATGTTACGATAATCAATATCAAAGCTTTTTTCGAACTTAGTTGTTTCAGTTTTATTAAAATAATAAAGTGAACTTCCTACAAAAATGATTGATACTAAAATGACCAACAATAATCGTATACGTTTCATAAAGGTCGACTCCCATTAAACCCGGAATTTTTCAGCTTGTCATGAAACTTATTTTCTAAATCCTCTACAGGTAATGGCTTACTATAAAAATAACCATGTGCGTATTTACAATTTTGAATTTGTAAAAATTCAACTTGTGCTTTATTTTCAACTCCTTCTGGTACCATGTCATATCCAAGTTTATTGCCTAAATCAATAATCGCGCTAAAAATTGCTTCCATTTTTCGGTCATTTACTTCTTTGATTTGTTTTGTATGAAAATTATAGCCATTCTTCCCGGATTCTTTAACAGTATTCATCGCTGTATCGGCATTTTGAAATAGTGACTCTACATTTCCTGCATGTTCAGGATAAATACTAATGCCGATACTAAATGAAACATGTATATTCCGTTCTTCGATTTTTAATGGTTTTGAGAAAGATTGTAAAATCTTTTTAGCCAATTCTTCAGCCTGTATTGAATCAGAATTTTTTATTAAAATTACAAAACTATCCCCATCGAGACGAAACACTTCACAATTTTTACACATGCTTAGTTTTAATCTTTCAGTAACTTTTTGAAGCATCTTATCTCCAAAGCTGTGACCAAATGTATCATTAATATTTTTAAAACGGTCAAGGTCCATAAACAAAATAGACATCGTTTGATTTAATCTTGTACTTTCCAACAAAGCGATTTCAATTTGTTTGTATAACGCATTTTGAATTCCTAATTCAGTGAGCGTATCGTAATAAGCAAGGTATTCAAGCTTTTCGGCGGTTTTTTTACGTTCTGTAATATTTCGTGCAACTACTTGTATAGCATCCATACCTTGGAAAATTGTTAAGTAGCTTAAAGCTTCTGTAAAAATAGTTGCTCCATCTGGTCTTGTGAGAGTATATTCATTCGTAATAATTTCTCCAGATACTACTTTCTTTATATCTTTTTGTGCAATTTCAATTGATTCTTTTGTTAAAAACTCAATTACATATTTTCCGATTATTTGGTTAATATTAGTAGCACCAATTAACTGTAATCCTGCATTGTTACTATATAGTATTTTTCCATCCAACCCATAAATCAACGTAGTTTCAGGTGAAGATTTCACTAATTTTTGATATCGCTCTTCACTTTCCAAAAATTTTCGTTCAGTTTGCGTTTGTTGGGTGATATCCTGTGCAAAATACATTAATTTTTGAACCTTACCATTTTCATCGATGATCGGTACACATTTACATTCTAATACAACCTTATATCCAAGTTTATGTTCAATATTTACTTTAAACTGAGAGCTATTTTTAAATTCCTGACGATTAATAAACTCTTGCTTCATATTTGATGGATCTGCATCTTCATCTAAAAAATTCAAAAATTGTTTTTACTACGTATTCAGATTGTTCATAACTTAATAATGGTTGAACAGAAGGTGAAGTATATTCGATCTTACCAGACAAATCTACTACGACAATAATATCAGACGAATTTTCGACAAACATTCGATAACGGTCTTCTACTGAAGTAACTACTTTACTTTTTTTAATTAATAAAGAGTAAAAATACAAACCACTAAAAATTAAGTATAACTAACGTTCACTCTTAACCGAAAGATAAACAAAACAAACCTAGTCCAATTTGAACTAGGTTTGTTTTCAAAAATTATATTATTAAAACATAATTCCTTTTCTCATATATGTACTCTAAACATTAACGGAGTTTTGAAACCTTGCACCTTTTTTTAATAAAAGAGGAGTTATCATAAAACCGATAATCATACCTGCCAAGTGACCAGTCAGACTTGTCGACGGGATAATTAATGAAGATAGTAATCCAATTCCTAAAAATGTTATGACAAACTTACGATCATCTGAAAAGAGCATCTTTTTTCTAAATAAGGTAATAAATAAATACATTCCTAAAAAAGCATAGCCAACACCGGATGCACCTGTCTCAACTGTATTAGGTGAATAGTTAAAATTAATAATAAGTCCTGTAAGAATAACCGATAATAAATAAAATAGTAAAAACTTAACTGAACCTAGCGCTCTTTCTAATGGTCTACCTAAAATAATCATAAAGGTCATATTCATAAAAAAATGAGCGTAGCTTCCGTGCATAAATGCATAAGTAAAAAGTCTCCATATTTCACCTTGTTGTACTAATTCGTGCTCATATCCACCTAAATTGATAATATTTTCGATCGTATATCCACCTAAAAATGTCGTAATGATCGCTAATATAGTACATAAACCAACCATAATAGTTGTGATTGGATATTTCCTAATAAACGTTTTGAAGTCTTCTGTCACCAAAAACATCAATCTTCATCCCTTCTTGGAGCTATTATCAAGTTGTTATTTATATTTTCTAATTACTTAATTCGACATTTTTCTGTAAATTCCTATTCTCAAATAAAAAAATCACACAAAATTTAGAGGCAGAAATAGAAATTATAGGAGAAAGGTTTAATCTTTTCAGTCAAATTCATTTGTTAATATTAAAGGAAGATATTTTTGAATGATTTTTAATGGGGTAAAAGTATCAATATATTTTGCACTTGTAAAAACTGCTACTAATTGATTTTTTGGTGAAATAATGATAAATTGGCCTCCATAACCCATGGCAAAATAAATCGTTGAATCAAGTTCCATTAACTCTTTATTTTCAAGCACCCACCAATGGTAAGCATATGATCCAACATGCGGATATGTATGGTACTTTGCTTTTGTTGATTTTTCAATCCACTCACTTGAAATAATCTGTCTATTATTCCATTTTCCTTTTTGCATCATTAAAATCCCAAGCTTCAGTAGTTCATCTGTCATTAAACTTAAGCCAAATCCACCAATATTAATTCCTTTTGAATCTTCGTGCCAAATAAACTCTTTTATTCCTAACGGATCAAATAACATTCGATTTGCGAAAGTAGAAAGTTTTTCATTCGTTACCATCTGAATAATTCCACTTAGTACTTGTGATGCTCCAGAATCATAAATCATTTTTTCACCTGGATTATTAACCATTTCTTTTTCAAGTACATATTGTATCCAGTCTTTACTATTAATCATTGGAAATGGACGTCCACCCCATTCGCCCCACTCTTGCCAATCATATCCAGGTGTCATTGTGAGCAAATGTTCGATCGTAATTTCTCGTTTTTTCGTTTCAATATTTGGAAAGTATTTAGAAATTGGTACATCAACACTTTCTATAAATCCTTGATCAATTGCAATTCCTATCAACATCGATAAAACACTTTTCGTAACGGAATTAATTTTGAATAGTTTTGTTTCGCTTTTTGAATTTTTATAAAAATTATATTTAACTTCTCCATTTTGATAAATAAGGCAAGTAGAAATGCGTTCTTTTTTTAATTCATTTTCGAATTTTACATAGTTCATAGAATTTGTTTTCAAAACATTTCTCCTTTCAAGTTGATTTAATAAGTTCTGTCTATTTTAATCATTAATTCTAAATATGTATATTTTACATTATTTCAAAACATTTTTATAAACTTTGTACCCTAAAAAACAAAATCGAGCTGCAATCGCAACTCTAAAATGATTTATTTAACATCTTTTATATTTTCTTTTTAAATGATCTTTAATCAAAACAAGTTTCTTTTTTAGGATTTTGATAATATTCAAACATTAATTCTAATTGAGCAGCAGTATTTCGATTGAGGGAAAGGTCTGGTAAATGCTCTTGATCAAAGAAATCAATATCACTTGTTTCAGTTCCAGTTGATGGATTACCACCAACAATTTCACATTGTATAAATAATTTGTAGTAGTGATATGAATGAGGTGGATGGTCATGCTTTGTCATGTCTAAAACTGCTAGTAGTTTCTTCACTTTAACTTCATAGCCTGATTCTTCATAAATTTCTTTTACTACATTTTCTGAAGCTGATAATCCCACATCACAAAAACCACCTGGTAAAGACCATTTATTTTCTAGCTTTTCTTTTACTAATAATATTTTTCCATTTTTAAAAACGACACCTCTAACATCAAGCTTTGGTGTTGGATACCCCCGTTCATTACGAAACAATCCCTCGATTTCTTCAATTTGTAATTCTGAATAATGATTTAAAATATCAGCACTTATGTGTCTTAGTTCTTCATACCTTTCTTTATCAAAAACATCTTTCGTAAAGGTTAATCCTGCTTGAGAAATTGCTTGGATTCTCTGTGCCCATTCTAGCCATTTTATACTCATAGGAATCCACTTCCTTTTCTACTAATAGGTAGTCTTATTAATAATCTATACTTTGTCCTAACGTTAGTTTACGCAAAATTCCTTTTCGTTGACTCACTGAATGCCCATATAAAAAAAGAAAGCTCTAAAACTTAGAGCTTTTTTCTAAAATTAAATGATCGAATCTTCCATTGTTAAAAC
Source organism: Gottfriedia sp. NPDC057991 (assembly GCF_042886615.1). Taxonomy (NCBI): domain Bacteria; kingdom Bacillati; phylum Bacillota; class Bacilli; order Caryophanales; family Bacillaceae; genus Gottfriedia; species Gottfriedia sp. NPDC057991. The sequence goes on along the minus strand of NZ_JBHVQN010000001.1, from coordinate 1,129,395 downwards.
AACGGGACAATGGTCACTTCCCATAATTTGGGAGTGAATTTCTGAATTTATTAACTCATTTTGAAGTCTATTTGAAATAATGAAATAATCAATACGCCAACCAATATTTCGTTCACGGACTTTTGCCATATAAGACCACCAACTATACGAACCTTCTTTAGTTGGATTTAAAAATCGAAAGCTGTCAGTAAAGCCACTTTCTAATAATGCTGTCATTTTACCACGTTCTTCTTCCGTAAAGCCAGAATTCGTACGATTTGATTTTGGATTTGCCAAATCAATTTCATTATGTGCGACATTTAAGTCCCCACATAAAATGACAGGTTTTTGTTCATCGAGCTTATTTAAGTAGTTTTTAAAATCATCTTCCCATTTTAATCTTATTGGTAATCTGGCTAAATCTCGTTGAGAATTAGGCGTATAAACATTTACCATATAAAATTTCTCGAATTCTAAGGTTAATACCCTTCCTTCTAGATCTTCTTCTTTGCCGTTAAATCCAAAAGTTACATTTAAAGGTTTATGTTTCGTAAAAATTGCAGTACCTGAATAACCCTTTCTTACTGCAGAATGCCAAAATTGATAATAACCGTCTAATTCCAGCGTTATTTGATCTTCTTGGCACTTCGTTTCTTGTATACAAAATAGATCCGCTTTTTGTTCATTAAAATAATCTAAAAATCCCTTTTGTACACATGCTCTTATTCCGTTTACATTCCAAGATATTAATTTCATACTTTTTTCTCCAATTTACGTTTAGGTTTCGGTTTTACTAATGATGAACGATAATCAAACTGATGAATTTGTCCATGGTAAATTGAAGTTTTCTCATATAACTCTTCAAATGATGACATTTCATATTCGTTCGTTAAATGAAGAAATATTTTCGCGCAAGCCTCAGCATCCGCTAATGCATGGTGATGATGCTCTAATAAAATACCGAATTGCCTTGATAAAGTATCTAATGAATAACGTGATTGTTTTGGTAATACCTTCTTAGCAAGCTGCAGTGAACATAGTAAATTATTTAAAGCTGAAGGTATACCATATCTTGATAAATTATCTTTTAATGCATAACCATCAAATGCTAGATTATGTGCTACTAATGTTTTACCCTCAATTTTATCTTTAATCGTTTCATAAAATTCTGGGAAAAGAGGTGCATCTTGTACGTCTCTTGGTCTAATTCCATGCACAGAAATATTCATCGAATAAAATTCTTCTTCAGGATTAATTAAAGAGTAAACTTGGTCAACAATTACTCCTTCTTCAACAAATACAAAACCGGCAGCACAAATGCTATGTCGATTATAATTTGCCGTTTCAAAATCGAACGCTACAAATGATTTCATATTATCTAACTTCCTCTATTTAAATGATAAGACTATTATAAGCTTTTTTATAAAAAGATGCATTTTTATCATAACGAAAAAAATTCACATTTTCGCCATAATTTATTGTACAATATTAAGATTAATAGTCATTTAGTTAGTAAGAATCAAAGGATGTTGAAAATGAATTTTGTAAAATTGATTGTTCAAATAAGCTTTCTTTACCTATTATTTTTTATTGGAAATATAATTCAGCAACAATTTCACCTGATTATTCCGGGAAGTATAATTGGTATGTTGTTATTATTTTGTTTACTATTTATACCATTTTTTAAGGAAAAATGGATTCGAAACGGTAGTAATTTTTTAAGTAAGCACTTAACACTTTTGTTTATTCCAGCTACTGTAGGAATAATGAATTATTCTTCCATATTAAATTTTCACGGTTTAATTTCTATAATAATAGTATTAGTTAGTACAGCAGTTGTATTTAGTATTACTGCAAGCATTAGTTCGTATTTAACTTCGAGAGCCCATAAAAAACAAACAAATGATTTATTAATTGGGAGGGATACGAATGAAGGACATTAAAAGTTTGCTATTTATCTTCTTAACCATTTTATGTTATATTCTTGCAAAAAAAATGTACGCTAAATTCACTTACTCGTTAATGATTCCGATTGTTACCTCTACTACAGTTATTATCATCATTCTTGTAAATCTTCATATTACTTATGAATCATATATGCTTGGAGGAAAATGGATTAATTTACTTTTAGGTCCTGCTGTTGTTTCTTTTGCCTATCCATTATACGAGCATCGGTCAACATTAAAGAAACATTGTCTTTCAATATTAGTTAGTGTAATTGCAGGAACAATTGTCGGTCTACTTTCAGGTGTATACTTATCACTATGGCTCGGATTAAAAAAAGTCATCCTGCTTTCTTTGGCAGCAAAATCAGTTACAACCCCTTTAGCCATGGGGATCACTTCAATGATAGGTGGAATTCCGTCTTTAACTGTTGTATTTGTAATGATTGCTGGTATTTCAGGATCGATGTTTGGTCCTTTTATTCTATCAAAACTTAAAATAGACCACCCTGTTGCGATTGGCGCTTCGTATGGAATATCATCACATGGGGTAGGAACAGCTAAAGCAGCAGAATATGGTAAAATCGAACAAGCAATAAGTTCAATTGCAATGACACTTAGTGCGATATTTGCCTCGATTCTTATTCCATTTTTCATAAAATTAATCCTAAAATAAAACTTCCCACAAGGTATATATTTTCCTTGTGGGATATTTTTTGATTTTCACAGATCACAGTATATCTCAAAACAAAAAAGTGTCTCAAAAAGTAGGATAACTAATGAGACACCTAATTTAATATTTTTTAAATTTACCAAGGTCTTCCACAACATCCGCCATGCCATCCCCATGGACGATAAAATCCCCAAGGACGGCCCCAACCCCATGGTCTACCCCAGCCCCATGGGCCAAACGCCGCTGCACCAAATAAAAATGGAAAGACGAATGGGAAAAATCTTTCATCCTCTTGTTGCGGTACTCCGGAATATGGATAATATGGCTGCTCAATTTGTTGACGATAATCATACATTATAAATCACCTCCATACAATCCAATGTACGGAGATTAGCTCATTTAGGAGCAATGTCATGTATATAGTCAAAAGTACAAAATAAAGAAGGATAGGTATGTGAAAAGCAGTTTTCAAGGTAAAAACCTATTTACAATGAAATGCAAGCTTATTGTTCAAAACCGATTCGATTTTTCCTTACTACTTATAACATTTTGTACATTTCATATTGAGCAATCGTTTCTTTCTTAAATTCTAGTTTATTAAAGAAACCTTCTAAGCTATTGTTATTTGGTATTGATGTTGAAAACGCTTTTAGATTTAGTTCAGTAGCTGCAGTCTGTAATAAATTAGTTGCTATTTTTCGATTACGGTAAACTTTATCAATCATTAGAAGGCTAATTCGCCCGTTTTCATTGATTGCTAACGCTGCTACATTTTCATCGTTAACTCTAGCTTGAAAGTAGCTAAAATTAGTTAGTTTTTCTAAATAATCAATGTCATTTTGCCAGTTGATATGATAATCCCAATTCGTAACTGTTTCTTTGAAAGTATTAAATTCAACTTTATTTATTTCTGTACTAGATTCTAATTGTAATTGTTGTAAACTTGTTAAATCTGATTTAGAAAAATAAGAAAGATCATAAATCTTTTCATATCCTAGTTTCTTATAAAAATTAATTGCTCGATCATTTCCAACAATTACTTCTAGGAATAGTTGTTTACATCCGTTTTTCTCTGCTTCTTCTTTGTGCAGTTCAAATAATTTTTGGCTTACACCTAATCCCCTATAATCTGGACTAATAGCCAAAGTTCCACATCGCATTGTTTTAATCGTTTCATACATTTTAATACCGCCTAAAATCACACCTACCGCTTCATCTTCATAAATTGCTACGAAAGAGTGCTCAGGTTTGTTACCTTCTGGACCAAAAAACAAATTTACAAACTGCTCTTTAGAATAATTGAATTTAACGATATAATCTGAAAAACCGATTGAAAATGCTTGAAAAGCTAATTCAACGTCTACTTCGCTACATCTGAAATAATTTATTTTTTCAAGTTCTATACTTTTTTTCAATTTTGATTCCATAAATTCACGTCCTTTTTTATTTAGAAATGATGAGTTCATTTTCATTTTGTTGAATTTGATCATAGTTAAAATCAAATTTTTTCTTAAATAGTAAGTAACTGGTTACACATAAAATCATAATGATTAGACTACCATGAAACAACCAAACAAGATGTGGCATTGATAAAAATGATAATAATGGTGATGCAGCTACAAAACCAATCGTAAAACCAACCCTATTTAACAAATTTGCGACTCCGAAGATTCTACCTCTTATGGAATTATCGGTTTTTTGAATCATTGTTGAAAAATAAGTACCTGCTGCATTATCAAAAAAGCCTGTAAAAAATGCGAAGAAGAATACTACCCATAAAATGTGATTCGATAAAAATAAAATGAAACCGATTGAGGTTAAAACTGAAGTTCCGTAATACATAAATAGATAATGTTGTTTTAACCAAGAGACCTTCGGAATTAACCAAGTCGAAAGGATTCCTCCGATCCCCCAAGTTCCCCATATGAGTCCTTGATAAAATGTTGCATGTTCCGAGCTAATTTTTTCTGCTAATATTGGTACTCCGACATTATGAGAGCTTGCTGAAAATGTTTGAAATAGAAATACAATGAATACAAATACTAATAGGGGTTTGATTAGCACATATGTTTTTACTTCTTTCAAATCATTAAATAATTGTTTCCATTGATTGTTATCACCTTTTTTAACTGTATTTTCCCATTTATAAAAGATTAGAACAAATGCAGATAAGAAATAGGAAAGGGCATCTATTCCGATGATTACACGATAATCTACAATGGTTGATAAGAATGCTGAACCTAAAAATCCAATAACCATACTAATGGCAGCAAGGCGCGAAATAAAGGCATTTATTTTTAAAATATTTTCTTCACCAAATATTTGAGGTAAATCCGCACTAAAGCTGACTGAAAAAAAGCTTCCTAATGCGCCAATGATAAAAGCTACAATCGCAAACATTAAAGGTGAAGGGAAAATACATAAAACTAATATACTCATCCCTCTAGTAATATCGCTGAATATCATTAGCTTTCTTCGATTATACCGATCTGCAATTACACCAGAAAATAAACTTGTTAAAATCCCTCCACAAACACGAAGGGCTAAAACCGCTGCCAGCCATGATGTACTTTTCGTCATCGAGTAAATCACCGCATTCATAATAACCAATTCCATCATACTACCTATATCTGAGAACGCCTTTGTATATAAAAAATAGACTTTCTTTCCCATTATAATCCCTTCATTCTACCAAAATTAAAAACTACAAAACTATTAATACATAGACAAACAAATAATTCTAATTTGGACTGAAATCATCGTAATTCCTCCTTTCCAATTAAAACTGACTATTAAGTTTATTTTATTCTATGAATAGTGTATGTTGTTTGCTTTATTTTTAACATAAAAAATTTTCAGATATTTTTTCAGGTAGGAAAGGACTGGCCTTCACTACCCAAAAATTAATTATTAATTACGATATAAGACATAATCATTTCTTCAGCAACTTTAAATTGTGCCTTATAAATTTCATCCTCTTCTACTACTGAATAATGTAAGCATATGCCATCAATATTAGCCCAAAACAAACTAGAAATAATGTCTGGATCGATTGTTTTCTTAAATTCACCAGATTCAATTCCTTGTTGAATAATTTCACTTAAAAATAATCGATATTGATTTTTATACCTTTCAATCATTATGGCTTGTAGATTTTCATGTCTTGCTGAATTAATCCAAAACTCCATATGCACTCTAATCATATTTCGCCATAATTCTGTTAAAGAAATTTCACTGTACATTTGAAATAGCTCTTTTAACTTATCTTTTGATGAACTAAATTTTTGAAATCGTTGATTAATTTTTTCAAATGTTTGAACTGTTCTTTCTTGCATTAAAGTTAAATAAAGCTCTTCCTTACTTTTAAAATAATTATAAATTAGCCCTTTACTCGTTTTGGAATACGCAACAATATCATCCATTGTTGTCGTATGATATCCTTTTTCTCCAAAACATTTTAAAGCACTTTCAAGCAGACTCTCCCTTTTGCGCTCTTTGTAATCATCTGAGACTTTTGGCATTGAACACATTCCTTTACTCATTAAATATATTTAAACTGACTGATTAGTTTAGTTTATCAACTAAATTTTGGAATTTCAAGCGAATATTCTAAATAATCACACGATTATTTTTTATCTCATAAAAAAAAGTGACTAAAAAGTCGTTAAACTTATCTAGTCACTTTATGAAGTCCAAATTAGTTTTGTTCAAGTTTCGCTTGAACAGAAGCTAACTTACCTTCCATTGTACTTTTCTTGTCGCGACGATCATCAATTCGAATAGTCGTTGCAACTCTTGAAATTCCATTTTCGAATGGTACCTCATGCATTTCTTGTACAACTTTTAATAATAACGGTAATTCGCCTTCAATAATTGTATTCATTGGTGTAAGCTGGAATTTTACTTCACCATTATACTTTTCTAAAACTTTATGTATATTTGCTACATACGCACTTACGCTAGGTGTTTCAGTGCCAATTGGTACGATTGAAACGTCAATAATTGCCATTTTTCGTATTCTCCTTTTTATCAATTTGTTACTTGTATATCCTAACATGTTTGTGATATAAATGAAAAATTTAACGATCATTCATCTCCTGGAAGACTTAGACTATAATAGCATTTTACATCATAAAATTAATATCCCTTTTCAATCTTCACTACATTTCTTAGCTTCTCGTTATTTTCTAATGTTGAAAGTGTATTGACAAAACATTTTACACCATCATTTGGTAAAGTAACAGCCGAAATATGTGGTGTTATTTTTACGTTAGGCATTTGCCATAATTCTGAATCAGCAGGAAGTGGTTCAACAGCAAAAACATCTAAAATAGCTTTTCTAATATACCCATTATTCAAAGCTTCTTTTAAAGAGTCCTCACACACAGTTGCTCCTCTACCAACATTTATAAAACCTACATTATTTAAATGTTTAAATGTATTCATATCTAATATATTTTTCGTTTCATTTGTTGAAGGAAGAACACTAATAATCCAATCTGCATGATCTAAAATTGTAGATGCTTCTTGGAACGGAACTATTTTTTCAAAATATGGTTTTTGACTACCACTCATAGAAACTCCATATACTTTCATTCCTAAGCTTGATAAAATTTTTCCGATATAGCCTCCAATTTCACCTGTACCATAAATGACTACTTTTTGGTCTTCTAAAGATTTTGGGATATGAAACTCCCACTTATTTTCATTCTGTAAATTTGAAAATTGTTCATGTAATTGTGAATCCTGGAGAATATAACTTAAACAATATTGACTCATTTTTGGACCAAAAACATCGATCGTTCGCGTTAATAGTACGTCACTCTTCCACTTAATTTTCATGAAACTATCTACGCCCGCTGCTAATGAATGAACCCACTTTATGTTTCCAAATTCAAAATTTGGTGTTGGACGAAAACCAACATATGTATCAGCCCACTCATAATCCTCTTTTGTTACTTCATCTTCAGGTAAAAAACGAAACTCTTTTGATAGATTATGTGATTCAATTAGATCTTTCAGCTTATGATGAATTCGGCTAGTTACTAAAACTCTTTGAATTTCCATTGTCCTACACTCCTTTTTTTGTCTTAAATAAATTTTAGCATAATATTTCGAAAAGAATGAAAAGAAAACACTTCGAGTATAAAATAGCAGCCAAGACTCTTTCATGCCAATCTATTAGGGGTATCTATACAGCACTTTGTTTTTTTAGATGTCCTATTGGATCTTTTCATTCGGTAATTAGTTGATTTTTATCAACTGTTTGAGGAATATAGAAAGAATAAGAGCATATTTGCTAGATTTCCATTTAAAATAATCTCCAATTGTACATTAATCACGTCATAATACCCTAACTGGTATGAGTAATTTTTAGTCTTATTTGCGATTCTAAAGGATTTAATTGCAGTTTTGCTGATTTTAATTGCTGTTTTGTCATTTTTAATTGCTGTTTTGTCATTTTTATTTGCGATTCTCCAAATTTATTTGCAGTTAGTCCTTATTTTGCAACTTTTCATCTTTTATTTGTACTGTTGAACTCCTTATTTGCAATTCGCTTAGAATTAATTGCAGCTCAGACTGAATTTCACTAGATTCATTTTTGTTTAATTTCAAATCTTATTTATCACAAAAAAAAGAGGTTCCCTAAAAAAATTGGGACACCCTCATCTGTTTAATCTCTTCCTTATAATACTTTACTTAAGAAGCTTTTCGTGCGCTCGTGTTTTGGGAAATCAAATATTTGTACTGGACTGTTTTCTTCTACTATGAATCCTTGATCCATAAAAATTACGCGATCACCAACTTCACGAGCAAAGCCCATTTCATGTGTAACAATGACCATTGTCATTCCTTCTTTAGCTAGTTGCTTCATAACTTCTAAAACTTCCCCGACCATTTCAGGATCTAGAGCGGAAGTAGGTTCGTCGAATAACATAATTTTTGGTTCCATTGCAAGTGCTCTTGCAATCGCAACACGTTGTTTTTGGCCACCAGATAGCGAGTCAGGATATACGTTTGCTTTATCGGAAAGCCCGACTTTTTTTAATAGTTCAAGTGCATTCGTTTTAGCAAAGTCATTCGGTCGATTTCTGACTTTTTTAGGTGCTAGAGTAATATTTTCTAAAACTGTTAAATGTGGAAATAGATTAAAATGTTGGAATACCATGCCTACTTCAGTACGAATTTTATTTAAATTTGTTTTTTTATCTGTAAGATCAACATCTTCAATAAAAACTTTACCAGCTGTTATTGTTTCTAACATATTTAAACATCGAAGTAAGGTTGATTTACCTGAACCAGAAGGACCAATCACAACGCATACTTCACGTGGTTGAATTGTAATGTTGATATCTTTTAATACTTCTAGTGAACCAAATGATTTTTTTAGTTTTTCTACTTTAATCATCCCGTAGTCAACCTTCTTTCGATGCGATTTAAAACAAAGCTTAATGTTAATGTTAGGACTAAATAGATTACTGCAGCAGATATATAAGGCTCCCACACTTTATAATATTGCCCTTGCATTGCTCTACTCCAATACATCAGTTCAGGTGCAGCAATAATAGCTGCAATTGAAGATTCCTTAATTAAGACGATAAATTCATTTCCAAGTGGAGGGATCATACGTTTTATAGCTTGAGGTAAAATAACATGTTTCATAGCTTGTACATGCGTCATTCCTAATGAGCGAGAAGCCTCCATTTGCCCCTTATCAATTGATTGAATTCCAGCACGAAAGATTTCAGCAATATATGCTGCTGCATTTAATGATAATGCAATGATTGCGGCCGCTATTGCATTTGTTTCTCCTATAAAATACGGAACTACCCCAAAGTGAATTAATAAAATTTGTACAAATAACGGCGTTCCTCTAAAGAAATTGATGTACCAAACAAAAGGTAGTGCTAACCATTTATTAGATTGCATTTTACCTAGTCCAATAAATAATCCGATTATTGTCCCTAAGAATATTCCTGCAAAAGATAAGCCAATTGTTAATCCAGTTCCTTTAAGGAAAAACGGTATGTATTCTTTTACAATGCCAAAATCAAATCCCATTTCTTTTCCCCCATTTAGATAAAATTGCGTAACACAAGTACCTGTTACGCAATTTTTCATTTCCTATTTATTTTCTTCTGCTTTTAATGTTTCAAGATCTGGCTCTGATCCAAAATGCTCTTTATAAATTTTTTCATAAGAACCATTGTTTACTACTTCTTTAATTGCTTTATCAAGTTTACCTTTTAATTTACTACCATCTTGAAGTAATAGACCGTAATATTCAGGTTCAAAGCTATCTTTATCATCAATAACAACTAGCTTTTTATCTGGATTATTTTTTGCATACGCTTCAAGAACACCATTGTCCGCAACTACTGCATCCGCTCCTCCACTAAGAAGCTCTAAAATTGCTAAATTGTTATTTTCGAATTTTTTTAGATTTTTATTGTTTTTACCAAACATTTTTTCAACAGCTTCTTGACCTGTTGTACCATTTTGCACAGCTACAACTTTCCCCTTCAAATCTGCGGCTGATTTAATACTGCTACCTTTTGGAACTAGAATTTTATTAATTGAAAGAAAATAAGGTGTTGTAAAATCATATGTTTTCTCACGATCTGCATTGATTGAAATTGAAGACATACCAATATCAGCAGTTTTGCCACCAATTTCAGCAAATAATGGGTCCCAGCCAGTATTCACAATTTTGATTTTTACCCCAGCTTCTTTCGCAACTGCATTTGTAAAATCAACATCGAATCCTACTATTTTTCCGTTATCAAGATATTCAAATGGTGCATAGGCAGCATCAGTAACAACTCTTAATGGTTTGTCTGCTGATCCGCTTGTTTTCGCATCCTTACCACAACCCGATAAAATTAGAGCTGTCGTCACAGCAAATGCAAACGATAGTTTTTTAACCTTTTTCATTTAAATCCCCCCAATTATTTATTTTATTTTATGTGAATAAATTTCTGATTAGATTGAATATATTGAAAATTTAATATATTTAGATTTTTAATTATTATATCTATTCTTGTTTAAATATGCAATACTATGTCAATTATTGTTAACTTCTTCCATTGTATAAGAAAGTAAAGTAAGACTGACATATTGATATTGCATTACGAGTTTACTACTATCTAAATACATTTCACACTAAAAAATTCTAATCGAAAATATTATATTAATTGCTCCAGTGAAGTAGAAGGATGATATTTTATATATAAAAAAAGGGCTGTCAATTTAGACATCCCTTTTATGATCTTTTACATCTAATTTAATCCAATATTCCCCAAAAAGAAGTTACCTGTGCACCTTTTATTTTTTTATGTACGCCCATTTGTAGGAATTTTTCACTCCATACGGGTGATTGTAGATATTTTTCACATAAGATTTTTCCAAATATGCCACACCATTCTGATATATAGGTGAAATGGCTGCATCCTTTTCAAGCAATAGCTCTTCAGCTTCTGCTAAAGTCTTCCAGCGTGCTGGCGGATCTTGTAGGAGAGTTGTTTTTGCTTTTGTGATCATTTCATCATACTTCAGATTCGAGTATCCTATATTATTATTCGTTACCCATTTATCCAAGAATGTCATCGGATCCGGATAGTCCGGTCCCCATCCTGCTAAAGAGATATCGTACTGAAGCTTATCTTCTAGCCCAAACTTAATCTGTGCAGGTTGCATCTTGATGTTCACTGTTAAACCAGGTAGATTTTTTTCAAGTTCATACTTCAAATATTGGGAAATTTTCTTATTATTATCGTCTTCTGCAATCAGAAGATCTAAAGTAGCGCTTTGTTTTCCAAGCTCCTGCTTGGCTTTTCCCCAATATTCCTTTGCTTTTTCAATATTCGTTTTATTAAAGTCCCCTGTAGTATCGTGGAAATCTTTCCCATCTGGACCATATGCCAAGTTTCTAGCGACAAAGTCGTAAGCTGGTGTTGACCCGTTATTTAATAATACATCTGTAATCCCTTTTTTGTTGTAGCCCATATCGATTGCTTTACGAACATTCACATTTTTCAAGATAGGATTTTGGTTATTTAGCTTTAAATAAATAAGCCTTCCTTCTTGTGTTGTTTTGAATTCTTTATCGTTTTTATACTTGTCTACATATTCGGCTGTTAGACTTACCCTGTCAATTGCTCCCGTCTGATATAGATTAATAGCCGTGGAATTATCCTTTGCAATATTAAATTTGATTTCATCCAGCTTCACAGTATTTTTATCCCAATATTTCGGGTTTTTCTCAAGTTTAAAACTTTGTTCGTGCTTCCATTCACTCATTTTGAATGGGCCGTCATAAACAACTGAGTTCGCTTCTAGCCCGTATTTCTTACCCTGCTCTTTTACAACCTTTTCATTCTGCGGCATAAACGGGGCAAGTGTGGTCAAGCTTAGAAAATACGGCACTGGGTTATCGAGCTGTACTTCTAGCGTATGATCATCAATAGCCTTTACTCCCAATTGATCTACAGGGAGTTGCTTTTCATTTATCTTTTTTGCGTTTTTAACATCATACATGATGTAGGCATATTCTGAAGCTGTGGCTGGATCCAATGTGCGTTTCCAACTATATTCAAAATCATGGGCAGTCACTGGATTGCCGTTAGACCATTTTGCATCACGCAGTTTAAATAGATATGTCTTTTTATCTTTGCTCACTGTATAAGATTTCGCAATTCCTGCTACTGGCTGGCTGTCTTTTCCTTGTCTATATAGTCCCTCCATAACATTGTTTAACACACTGAGAGTTGTAGAATCTTCCACTAGAGAGGAATCCATTGATGAAAGTTCAGATGTTTCAACTAAACGCAGTACTTGTTTTGCATGTGGCTTGCCCAAGCCCTCGACTGTTGTTGCCTTTTCTTTTTGGGTTGCACATCCAGGAAGTGCAATACCCAAAGTAAGCAGTAAAGCGGTTAATCGTTTGGTTTGTTGATTCAATGAAATCTTCCTCCTCATATCCAAATTTTATTTCCTTGTTTAATAATTACAATATTCTGTATATTCAACACATCACCTCTTTTAAATTCAATTTATCGAACGAAAAATGCGCTCTATTCCTTACTCAAAAGATTACATGCTGCATGCAGGAACATGTTAACACCAATAACAAGAGAATCTTCATCGATTGTAAACCTTGGATGATGATGTGGATACGTACTTTCGCTTTCTTTCGCTCCTGAACCAATTTTAAAGAAGCAACCATCCGCTTTTTGTAAAAATGCTGAAAAGTCTTCCCCACCCATAGATGGTGTGATATACACAACAGATGCATTGCCATATACTTCAATAGCCGTTTGTTCCAGCACTTTTGTGACAGCATCATGATTGATAACTGGTCTGTATCCATATCGGTAGTGACAGGAATAGCTTGCTCCATGTGCCTCGCAAATCCCTTTTACAATTTGTTCAATTCGTACCTCAGCGTCGTTTCGCAATTTTTCATCAAAACAGCGCACTGTACCAACAATTTCAGCAGTATCAGGAATGATATTATCAGCAGTTCCTGAGTGAAATTGGGTAACAGATAAGACTCTTTGCGCAAATGCATCGGTTGTCCGCGAAACAATATGCTGCAAATTTGTTATAATTTGTGCTCCGATTGCGATGCTGTCTACAGTTTCTTCCGGATGAGCGGCATGTCCGCCTTTACCGCGGATTGAGATATGAAACGTATCAGGAGCTGCCATCATCGCTCCATAAACGATTCCGATTTTGCCAACTTCCAAACCGGACATGAGATGTAAGCCGATTACGTAATCAACACCTTCCATTACGCCCGCTTGCACCATTTCTTCCCCTCCACCAGGATATTGTTCCTCGGCATGCTGGAACAGGAAACGGATTTCTCCACTTATTTCATTTATATGCTTTGCTAATATTTCAGCCGTTCCAAGTAAAATAGCTGTATGCCCGTCATGGCCACAGGCATGCATCACTCCAGGGACTGTTGAGGCAAACTCAAAGCTGTTTTCTTCAACAATTGGCAGGGCATCCATATCGGCGCGGATCGCCAGCGTTTTACCAGGCTTTCCACCAACTAGTCTAGCCATCACGCTATATGCGGTCGGACGTGAAAGTTCCAGATTTCCGAATGACCGCAATGTATCAAAGACAAATTGAGAGGTTTTTTCCTCTTGAAATGAAAGCTCTGGATATTTGTGAAGATGTCTTCTCCACTGTACTAGCTTTTCTTTTGAAATTTCTGCTTTAAATTCTACATTTTCTAAGGATTTCACTTAAACATCTCCCTTGTCATTATTCAACTGTTAATTTCTCTTTCATACAGATAATCCCCTTCTAATGTAAAAAATACATTGAAAAAAACAGCCTGAGATGAGGAAATTGCTGCTAGTAATAGAATATATATAATGTGGCACACAAATAGGAGGAAATATATGCGAAAACCGAATGCATTGAAATTAGGGGATACAGTAATGATTATTGCGCCATCAAGTCCGCCGAATATTGAAAATGTGATGAAGATGAAATTAACATTAGAACAAGCAGGACTGAACGTCCTTATCGGGAATGGCGTAACAGAAAAGCGGGGCTATCTAGCAGGAAGTGATGAAAATAGAGTGTCAGACTTACATAAAGCCTTCTCTGATCCTGAAGTAAAGGCTGTGTTGTGCGCAACCGGAGGATATGGAAGCGGAAGATTGCTCCAAGACATTGACTTTGAGCACATCAAAAACAATCCAAAAATCTTTTGGGGATACAGTGACATTACAGCTTTACATATTGCTTTGCAGCAAAAAGCAAACCTGGTGACGTTTCATGGGCCCATGATGCAAGAGTGTGGCGCAGATAATGTGCCAGCAGAGACAATAGGTTCTTTCAAGCAATTATTAGAACCGCTAAGTATCACCTTTACCGCATCGGAAGCAGACACATACCCTACATTTCCATATTCTGTTACTGCCCCTATAACCGGCGGGAATCTAACCGTTATAACAAGCACGATCGGTACACCTTATGAAGTGGATACAAAAGGTAAGATTTTATTTATTGAAGACATTCAAGAAGAACCCTACCGTATCGATCGAATGATCAATCAATTACGATTAGCAAAAAAGCTTGAGGATTGTAAAGGGATTATCTTAGGAGATTTTAACGAATGCGGACCGCAAAAACGCAAAGCCTCCCTTTCTATCCCAGAAATAGTGCATGATCATATCGTCTCACTAGGATTGCCCGTTCTAAGTGGATTTCCAATTGGACATTGTTCACCAAATTACGGAGTACCCCTCGGAGTACCTGTCACAATGTATGGGGTAGATCAATCGATATCATTTGAACCTGGAATACAACTATAATGGTAGTAAAAATATCAAATTGGAATGTAGCAGCATTTAATTACGATGTATTTAATTTAATGTAGAATATATAGAATTCCCAAGGTGTAACCCTTCAATTTTGCTGTCATTTTTCGCATGAAAGAAGTAGTAAATAAATTTTAAATAACAGAGTCTTTTTAATAAATATAAAAAACCGGAAACAATAATATGTTTCCGGTTTGGCAATAATTTGATCTTATTTAATTAAAATTGATAACTCCGAATATCCCTTGTTCGTTTTATGAACTTCAATTACTGCAGGCATTGCATCCTTTACATCTTGCACATGAGAAATAACGCCAATTAATCGGCCTGATTTTTGAAGCTGAATAAGGGTATCAATTGCTTTTGATAATAATTCATCATCTAGCGATCCAAATCCCTCATCTATAAACAACGTATCAATTGATACGCCACCTTTATGTGCTTGAATAATATCTGCCATACCTAGTGCTAAACAAAGTGATGCATTAAACTGTTCTCCACCAGATAATGTTTTTACATCCCTAGCAAGACCCGTATAGGAATCATAAACTTCCAATCCTAAACCACTTTGTTTCCTTCCTTTTTCAACTGCATCTTTTCGTTGTAATTGAAATTGACCATTAGATAAATGATCAAGTCGAATATTTGCCGATTCAATAATTTGTTCAAAATAATCCAATAAGACATATCGCTCAAACGAAATCATTTTATCATTATCGCCTTTTGTAACTTTATATAAATCCGTTAAGCCTGCTAATTTTTGTTCAGCTTTTACAAAATCCTCTTGATAGATTTGCAAGTCAATTTTCAATTGACTTAAACGCTTATTTAATTCTTGAATACGAATCATCTCGTTAACGGTAGCGTCTAAATGCTGAGTAATTTCATGTACCTTCATTTTAAGTTCACTTACATCAATTTTTTCCATCGATTGAACTTGTTTTTCAAGCAACTCTTTTTCAGTACTTAATCTTTGAAGACTCTCTTCGAACATTGATAAATCATTTCGATATTGATCAATCATTCGTATATAATCAATTGCACTGATAAACTCAGATTCTCCATTAAACTCGTACTCAGATAATTTATCATGATAAAGAATCGTTGTTTTTCGAATCTCTTCATTTAATTTTATAACTTCATTCTCAAGATGAGTGCGAGTAGTCTCTTTAATCGTCTTCTGTTCAGTTAGTCTTCTATATTCTTCTTCAATTTTTGAAATTTTAGCTTTTAATATTGCCATATTTTTTTCAATTTCATTTTTTTCCAATTGCCATTTCTCAAGGGTTCTTAAAGATTCAGGTAATTTTGACTCAATTTGTACAATGTGAAGTTTTAATTCATTAAGTTCATTCGTAAACTTATTCATTGCCTCGGTCTTCTCAGTAACTTTTAAAGTTAAGTCTCTAATTAATTGTTCTTTTGTTTTTATTAAATTATTAATCTTTTCGAAAGCAGCCTTTTTCTTAGTTAGATTAGTTAAGTTTAATTCGTTCTCTTTAAACTCATTAGCAAGAGCTTTAAGACCTTCATTTGTAAAATCAAATTGACCATGCTCATCAAAAAATGATTCTTCATCGATTTTTAATGAATTTTCTTTACTTTTAATTTCCCCCTGAATTGTTGCTAGTTCAGTCTGAAATTGATTTACTTGCATTTTCAATTTTTCTGCTTCTTCTTCATTGACAGTCCCATTAAATTTAGCAATTGATGGATGATGGGTACTTCCACAAACTGGACATTGCTCTTGATCCTTTAAATCTTTCGCTAAAAAAGCGGCTTTTTGTTGATGCATTTCACTTTCAATTCTGTCCAATTCATTTTTTAATTTTATATGATCTAAATTTTTTATTCGATATTCATTTATTTTTTGCTCTAATTCTTTTTTTGCAAAAAAGATTCGTTTAGCAAACCCACCTTTTAATGAGATTTCCTTGTTTAATAAGGAAAGTTTTGCCCATTGATCATGAATACCTTCTAAGTCAGTTAGTTGCTGTTTTAATTGAATTAATTCTTCGTTCTCTTTCTTTAAACCATCTTGTAATGTCTTTTCTTCATTTTCATATAATAGAATCTGTTTCGACTTATTACGAAACGCTACCTTATGATTTTGAAATTGTTCTACATCTTCTTTTAAAGCTAATAAATTACTCAATTGGCTTTCTAAGCTACCTAATTTTTTTTGCTCTTCAGGTAATGTAGCTACTTCCGCTGAGATTTTTTCAATTTTAATGAGTGTTTCTTTTAACCTCTCTATTTCGAATAATAATTTATCGTTCGTTACTTGAAGTGAACTTTTTAGTTTTTCAAGTTCAGTTTTAATAGGCAATACTTTTTCAGCATTTGTGGCTAATTTTATTTTTACTTTTTTATCTTCTATTTCTAACTCTTGGCCCTTTAACATTGTTAATAATTCAATTACTTCATGTAATCGATCAATATTTTTATTATGAGCTTCTGCTGAAAATAGCTTTTGCTGGCTAGCTTCTAATTGTGATTTTTGTATTTTCTCATTTTCTTCAAGTCTTTTTAAATCTTCTATTATACTTAATATATGTTCAGTCAAAATCTCATTAACAATATGAAGGTTAATTTGAGAATCGTCGGAAATTTGAATTCCTTTTTCGCTTAACAATTTTTCAATCACTTCTAATTTAATAACGATTTTCTGCTTTAAATTAGTAAATTTACTTTCCATGTATTTTCTAGCTAAATTCAGAGTTTCAGTTACTTTTTCAAATAGTTCAGTTCTGAAAATTTTCCGCAAAATTTCTTCCTTTTCTTTTGTATCCGAAACTAATAATTTCCTAAATTCACCTTGAGGAAGTAATACGATTTGTTTAAATTGATCTGCATTGATCCCTAATAATTCTTCTACTTTTTTATTGACGATCGAAGTTTTATTAAATTCCTGACAATAAGGTACTTTTTCCTCATTCTCAATTTTATAAAACTCGATTTTATCGCCCGTAATACTTTTATTTTGTTTCTTTTGATGACCTTTTTGTCTAAAAATATTATAATGGTTTCCTTTTAATTCAAATGTCAATTCAACACTAGTATATAGATCATCATCTGCAAAATGACTTCGAAGCAATGTTTGGTCATTCCTATTTTCACCGCTCGCTTCACCAAAAAGAGCAAAACAAATTCCATCAAATATTGTTGTTTTACCTGCACCAGTTGGACCAGTAATTGCAAATAATCCTTTTTCATTTAGTCGACTAAAGTCAACATGTACCTTATCCTTATAAGGTCCAAATGCATGAAGTACTACTTTTAATGGCTTCAAATCTATTCCTCCCTTACAAAGATTTCGTGAATAATCTCTTTCATATATTGTTCATCTTCAATTTTCAAATCTTCATTTTTCATTTCTTTATAAAAAGATTGGAACAATTCAAGTTGATTTTTTGATTGTTTTTCCACTAAACTCAGTTGATTTGTTTTATCTGTTTGTAATGTCGTTCGCTTTCGACTAACATGCATTGCATTTGGATAAACTGTTCTAATTTGCTCCATCGGATGTACGACCATATGCTCATCAGTTAATTTAACAAATACATAATCATGATTCACAGAATGCTGTCTGATTTCCTCAATCGTACCTTCAATCGATCTTAAATCTCGATTTGGATGAAAATCTTTTTTAACTACTGATAGCTCACCGTCAGCTTTTAATTCAACAATTAAGCAACCTTTTTTATGGTTTTCTTCAGAAAGTGAGTACTTTAATGGTGATCCAGAATATCGAATTGATTGATTTCCTACAAAATGTGCCCGATGTAAATGTCCTAGGGCTGTATAGTTAAAATGTATAAAATTATGATGTGATACGTATTCAGCTCCACCAATAGAGAGTGTTCGTTCTCCCTCTGTCTCTTCATCTGATGGCTCACCATTATTTGTTACGAATGCATGTCCAACAAATACATTTCGTACTGTTGGGTCTAATTCTTCATCTCTTATTTTATTGATGATTGCTTTCATTGCGTCATCATGTGAATGAATATCATCGTTTTGTAAGATATAACGTACAATACTTGGTTCGGCGTACGGAATTAAATAAAAATGAACTTCACCCTCTTCATCATTTAAAATAACTTTCTTAAATGGAGTTTGAAATTTCCCTACTAAATATAAGCCTTCTTTTTCCATAAAACGGCTACCAAATTCAATGCGTTCAGCGCTATCATGATTTCCAGCAATCGCAAGAATAGGCGTATTACATTCAATTACTATTTTATGGAATACTTCATTTAATAGTTCAATCGCCTCAGTTGGCGATATGCTTTTATCATATAAATCGCCTGCTATAACAACTGCATCTGGCTTCTCTTCTTTAATTATTGAAATGAATTCATCTAATAATATAAATCGCTGATCTTCTGTCATATGTACACCATGTACAATTTTACCAAGGTGCCAATCTGCTGTATGAATAAACTTCATTAAATACACCTCATCATTTTATTTACTTTCATTGTTACTAATTTTTAGTACAACTTTTCTATCTTATATTTTACATCAACATACGAACGTTTGTATGCTTTTTAATCACATTAATTCTAAAAATGCATTATTAAGTTAAAATAATTGAAATACTAATAAATATGATTCAAAATAAACCTATCAAAGCTTTAGGAGGTAATTATGGAAAGAATAGAAGATGTAAAAAAATATGAGGAAATTATTAAAAGTGAAAAGCCAATCGTGGTGAAATTTTATGCAACTTGGTGTCCTGATTGTACACGTTTAGATGCTTTTATCGGTGACGTTATTGAAGAGCACCCATCTTTTAATTGGTACACAATGGATCGCGATGAATTTCCAGAAATCGCTAGTGAACAACAAGTAATGGGAATTCCGAGTTTGCTTGTATTTAAAGATGGCGAAAAAATTGGCCACTTACATAGCGCAAACGCAAAAACGCCAGAATCAGTTGAAGAATTTTTATCAACTTTTGAATAATATAAACTTAGTTAAATCTTGATGTGACTAGGAAGACTACTATCTAAATAAAATAAATTAAACCACAAGGTAATTAATCCTTGTGGTTCTTCGTATGCTTATAACTCTTTTGCACCTAACCTTTTTTCCTGGCCTATATGACTTTAACAATTATAGGCAATTTGGACTTGATTTATATCCTATACATCTCATGAGGTGGTTTACTGTGCTTAATTTCATTGTAGATGTTGTTCGTTTTCATAAAAGCAATAACTGGTGCAAGAAGTGTATTGGCCATAAAATGCTCTAGTTACAGATATTATAAAAAAGAAACACCTATATCTCTCAATTATAGGTGTTTCTTTTTCATATTAAATTAAAGCTGTTTTCTTTCATGTAAATTAATAAATACATTTTTACAAATACTGTACCATGCATATCCTACTAACCATCCAGCAATAATATCTGAGAAATGATGTACATGGAGGTAAATTCTGCTCATTGATATTAAAAATATCATTAAAAGTACGATAAATTGAATCAATTTTTTGTGTTTCATCATTGCAGGTTGAATGACGATTAAAATAAAGCCTAATGTTAGAAAGAAGGATGTTGCCATAACTGCATGTCCACTCGGAAAACTAAATCCACTTTCCACATAATACATTGAACTTGGTCGTGGTCTTTCATATAGATCTTTTAAAAATGAAACAACCACTCTAGCTGTCAATAAGGTAATAATTAATGATATACCAGTCCAAATATTCTTACGTATAATTGAATAAACTAAAAAAATGACTGCAAATGTTAGATACATTTTTGAAGAACCAAAATCTCTTAAAAAATAACAAAATGAATCTAGTGCATCTGTTCGAATGAATTCAAAGAATTTAAACGCTGAATTGTCCAAACTCCGAATCATGTTCGAATCATAAATAAGTCCTAAAATAACAAATAGAAAAATAGAAGTAAAAATTAGGATCCAATTATTTTTTTTCATATATCCTCCAATATTAATTCCAGTTAATACGGTTTAATGCTTGTACTTTTGATACACAAAAGAAAAACGACGAGAGCTCCCGTCGCCACTTTCATGACTATTCTTCTTCCTCATCAATTTCATCAATCATACATTTTTCCAGTAAGTACTCAAAAGTAATATCCGCTAGTTCTTCAATTTCCTCTTCCTCAGGAACATATCCTCGCTGAATGAGCTGTTGATAGAAAAATTCAGCTATTTCTTCCGTATCGATAACTACCTCAATTTCTTTCACTAGCATCACCCCTTACTAGTTAATATGTGAAAAATGAGAAAATATGAAAAAAACCTTACTAAGCACAAAAAAATATTAATATGTAACCTTTAGCATAATACAACATTGACAAGCATATATTCAATTAAAACATGTTAAAGGAGCGAGATTCCAATGATAAAAATGGACAAGCTAGCTAATTTAAAAGAAATTATGGTTAATGATGAAATGTTTGAGGAAGCAGTTGAAAAACTGACGACAATTGCATTTTTTATTTTAATAGGGATAGGCATACCTTTTATGATTCATATAATTCTACAATTATTGTAGAATATCCTCTCTCTCAATTTGTTTTCTTCTCTGAGAATTTATTTAAATTTTTAAGCACTAGATCCATCACAATTTTATATTCTTCGTCTTGGAAGATTGAATATAAAACAGCGTAATCATTATATATATCTAATAATCCGTCAATAATTTCTTGTTTTGTTGTTTTATTTCTATTTTTATTAAAATCATTCATTGAGCGAAGTTTTTCTAAGTCTAATTTCGTAATGCCATTTTTATCGTTTCTTAGTTTTTTTAGAATTGCATTTGCAGTTTGCGCTGATGCAATTAGCGTTAAATCTGTTTCATCGGCTTCTAACCATTCTCCATCAGTAATACGCGCTAGTTCGTAAATTGTATCTTCCCACGCGTCATTTTTATATCGCCAAACCTCTGTACGGTACCCAACAATTCGAAAAATTTCTTTTTCATATCCATTTACTTGAACAAGATCCCCGAAAGAAAATGAATAATTTACTTCTATCCATTCTTTTTCAAGTTTTTTCCCATCATATTCGTTGAGAAGCTGAAGAGTATTCTCAACATAAAGTCCGTCATGATTATTGACTTCATAAACAAAAACGCCATCCATCAGTTTAATATTTGTTAACTTTCTATTTTTATTGGCTAATGAGAAAAAAATACCACTCAAGTTTTAAATGAGTGGCTTATCGAATGTCTCTATTTTTTTATCGTCATTTTTTATTTTTAAAGTTAATTTTAGTAATGCTTCTGCAGCAAGTTTTGCATTCAACGCTCCAATTTCTTCATATTTAAACTGATCCATGAAGAAACACCCCTCTATAGACTATTCAAAGGTCTAGTCCATAGTTCACTGAGGTAGGTATTGTAATCGATAAAACTGCCTATAAGAAAAACATATAAGGCATAAAAAAACAACTCTTCTGAATTTAATGAATTGTTTCAGTGCGAATACAAAGGGTTAAAATTTACTTATTTACTAAAAGATGTAAACAGTTTAAAGCTATCCTCGATACGATGGTTAAAGTTCGTATGCGCTGTTCTTAAATATTCCATGTAATGTTCATTTAATGATGACCATACTCGATCTCTTTCCTTTAAATTCTCTATGTAGTATTTTCCAGTTTGTTCATATTGCTCTTCTAGCTTTTCCATTAACTCGACTGATGCTTTGTATGGTGTAAATAATAACTCGCCAAATTTATTTAACGTTTCATCAAATAAATTCACACTTGATTTAACTTCTGAGGATTCATCTGATTTTGCAATTGTAATTCTTGATGTACTTGCATTTATATGAGTGTTAAAGGACTTTACTTCTCCAAATAAACCATTTACTGCATTACGATATTCCTCATTAAATTTCCTTGTTTCTTTTAACACTTTAACAAACGAATTTAACCTTTGTTCCCTACTGTCTCTTAGGTGAATCAAATTACTTTCATATTGATCCCAAAGTGTATTAAAAAAAGGATCCATAAAATAATTTTCTACTTTCTCATCTTCAATTTTTTGAACTTCCACCTTTGATTTTGAAGCTTTCTGTATCGTCAAACTTCTTCCTCCTCTTTTGGTTTCGATTTTTTCTCTATTTTATCCTCTCTTTGTAATGGAGGAATGTAGAGCTCTAGAAAACTAGTGTACATTTTGAAAAATTGATCAAGCATTGATTGATAAAGTTCGAGTTGTCTTGCGTTACCTGTTAAGTATGCCTTCCCAGCTTCAGTAATTGAATAGCAGCGCTTTGCAGGTCCGCTTCCTTTCGTATCCCATTCCGATTGTACAAGATTTTCTTTCTCTAGTTGTCTTAATAATCGATATAAATTTCCTTGGTCAAGTGTTTGAAACCCGAATGCGTGGAGCTTTTGAATTAGATCATATCCATGGAGTGTCATCCGACTAAGGAGTAGAAGAATAAAAGGCATAATAAAATTTTTTGATGGAGTAATATTTTTATCTTTATCATTGTTCATTGGTAACACCTCAATAAAAAATCTATAGGTGTATTTTACACATATATGAATATAGCGTCAATACAGTCAATATAATTTATTATAAATTTTCAAAAAACTTCAAACATAGCGCTTATTCGTTAAATATTTTAATAAAAAAAGTTACAAAGGAGTGATAAAGTTGTACGTTATAAAAACGGAAAGTATCAAACTGTATTATGACCGGTTAGGTACTGGGGTACCTCTCGTACTAATTCATGGTCTTGGAGAAGTTAAAGAAAGTTGGTTTAAACAATATGAACTAGCGAATGAATTCGATTTAATTATTCCTGATTTGCGAGGCCATGGAGAAAATGATTTAACTGAAGGGATATCAATTAAGAATTTCGCAAAAGATGTACTTGATTTAATGGATGAGTTAGGAATTGAAAGTGCGCATATATTAGGCTTATCGATGGGTGGGATTGTTGCACAAGAGATGTACCGCCAAGCACCTGCAAGATGTCGCTCTTTAATTCTAGTTAGTACATTTCATTTTGCTCCAAGATTACTAGGATTATGGTTTATTCAATATAAAGAGCTTCGTTCAAAAATTTTCACTTCACAACAGTTAAAAGAGATGACAGCAAGAACGTGCCTTTTTTCATGGGAAAAAGAGTCATTACAACAATTTAAACAATATTACCGCCCAAATCCAGAAGGTTATGACAGGTCAATGAGAGCCTGTTTTAAGGTCGATAATAGAGAATTGTTACCTAATATAAAGGTACCAACACTAATTATTGGTGGTCAGTATGATCCGATTACTCCAGTATGGCTTCAATTAATAATGCATAATAGTATTCCTAATTCAAAATTAATTATTTTCAAAAATACTGGCCATGTATCCAAAATGGAAGCTGCAGAAAAATTTAATCAAACCATTCGTTCTTTTTTAAATAAACAAGTACCTGTTAAGATTTAAAATTAATTTCTAACAAATTAGATCAACCTATTTCAGCTTTCTTTTAGCTGATAAAGTTTTTATAAACACCTAAAAAATAACCTTTATACGTATTGCATCTAATTGTACTATTCTAAAAAAAGCCTCCATATAGTTTAACAAAAACGGGAGGCTACCAATATGTACGAAAATTGGCTGGATACATTATCATCTAATGATTTATTTCTGACCTTTCTATCAATATTAATTGGTGCAATAGGTGGTTATGCCAATATATTATTAGCAAATGAGGGCTACATTAGAAGTTATCGATTTAAAGATTCTGATGGTAGAGAAAGATATTCACTAGGTTCTAAACGAGAAATAATTCTTGGAGCTATGGCAGGTTGTATATCGTACCTTATTGCTGTTCTTACGACAGATGATCAAACTCCTGTATCTATTATCATTTATGCTTTTATTTGTGGAGTTAGCGGCGGCGCTTATTTAGAAAGATTGGTTGATAAAAACGTTAATAACAAAATCATTGATTTTAGTTCAACGCTTGAAGAAATGGAGAAAGAGAAAAATGAGAACAAAAAGACAAGTGCCCCCTCGAACAACAAAGGAAATATGTATCAAACAGATACTAGTGTTGTCGATGGAATAGAACAAAATAATGAAGTTGACAGCACGAATGATGCTTCAAATGAAGAAGTTGATTTTCATTATAATATTTTAATGAAAAGGTTAAAATGTGCAAGAAGTACCAGGGAAGCTGAAAAATATTTTAATGAATTAGTTAGCTTGATCAATAACAGATAAATTTTTAAAATTGCCTAAAAAAAAGTTCAGTTCGATCTTTTCGAAGATGGTAAACTGAACTTTTTATTTTAACTTTGAGATTCTCAAAAAGTAATAACCTAATGTGGCAGATTTCTAGAGGGAATCGTTTCATAGAATGATAATTGATGCATTAGATCCATTCTATTTTAATAGTGGCAATTTCCTTACTTCGAGTAGTATCATAACTTGAATCCATATTACTACTAAACCATATTTTATTAATAAATACCTTTAAAAATTGATTACATATTTCAGGATCTATTCTTTCTAAATCGTCCAGAGTGTCAATTATCTTCTCTATTTTTTGACGATCATCGTTTTTATTTCTTAAATTCTCTATTTGAGTCTGATAGAGTTCAATTTGCTCGTTCATCTGATTCATTTGAACGATTAGTTCATTTTTTAATTCCTCATATTCTTTTTTAGTAATTTCATCATCCATTCTCATTTCTCTAACGTTATTTTGTCTTTTTTTAATTTTATCCTTCTGTTTGATTAACGAAACGAGTTCAGTCGTAAATCTTTCTTCTAGTTCGATTGTTTTCTGAGAATCTAGCATCTTTAACCCGTGCTCTAGCTCTGATTTTTTTTCTTTAATGCTCTTTATAACAAATTCTTCAATTAATTGATATTTATAGCCACGATCTTTACATTGATTGTTTGATATTTTATATGAACATGATTTTATAAAATCAATATTTGAACGATCTTTTTGAATATATCGCTTCCGCCCACAGCAATTACAGTATATTAAATTTTGTAACCTACGAATTGCTTTTCGGTTTTGAAAATAAACATTTTTATTATTTTCTAATATGGCTTGAACGGCGAAAAATTGCTCCTTTGTTATGATTGCCTCATGCGCATTTTCAATAAAAACTTCATCAATAATTTTATGATGAATACGTCTTCTAGCCTGTATGACTCCATAATATACAGGATTCGTACGTATTTGGCTAATATGTGATGTAGTAAGTATTTTACCTTGCCTACTCCTCCAATTTAACCTATTTAATTGCCGTGCTATTTCATTAACGGAAACTCGTTCTAACGATTTATCAAATATTAGTCGAATGATTTTCGCTTCGTCTTCAATTATTTCTAATTTTTTTTCCGAATTTTTACGATATCCAAGTGGGGTCTTGTTACTCATTACCCATTTTCCTTGCTCCGCTGCTGCTAATCTACCTCTTGATAACCGCTTCTTTATCTGTTTATATTCAAAATTAGCCAATACTGCCTGGAATGAAAATAACATTTCATTCGTTTCCTGGGATAAATCTATTTTACCTTGTGGGGTTAGTATTTTAATATCATTTAAGATTAATACTTGCTTGATTTGTTCCGCATGAGCATTATCACGTGAAAGACGATCTATATCCATAATAATTAAATAATCAAATTCATGTATTTTCTTAAGCAATAAATTTAATTGTTCTCGCTCTGTATTGACACCGCTCGAAATTTCCTGATAAATGATATATTTTAAACTATGTTGATTGGCAAGCTTGATCAAAGCATTTTTATGATTAAGTAAAACTTCTTCGACTTCTTTTTGTTCTTCGTTTCTTGATAGCCTAAGATAAATAGCTGCTAACATAAAATCACCTTAGTAATATGCATTTTACTTAAGTGATGAATCCCCAATAAAAATAGAAAGTTTATATTTGTTATCTTACCGACAGTACCATATAACGTTATCACGACAATATCATCTACGTTATATTTGGGTTGTTTTTTCTTCGTCATACTACTTACCTCCTTCTCCATACGTCGTGACTAATTCGTTTTTACTGTATTCTATGCAACCAATAGATAATTGTCTGTCATTTTCAGAGTAAATAAAAAAAGGGATTAGCCTATTTTATAGGTGAGATCTTAATAGCTAGTTTCAAAAATGGTAGTATCAATAAATAAAGAGGATATTATTAAAGGAGGTTTCAATAAAAAAAAGATGCAACTTAGTTAACCTAAGTCACATCTTATTGATCTTCTAAATATAAATTCCATGCTTCGTCAAAAACGCTCATCGATTGATGAAATGTTCCATCAAACTCTAAATACGAGCTAATTTCGTCATAGCTTGAAGAATGTTTTGGAAATGAGTGATCATTAAAAAGATGATCTGCCAATATTCCAATTTCGTTAGGAATTTTATAGTTTCTATGTTTCATCATATAATGGTAAAATGACTTTCTCATGATTCTCCCTCAGTTTTATTATTTATTTTGTCTCTTTTTCTAAAAATATTATTACTTTTTGAATATGCTTTATACAATAACAGAGTTATTTTATATTTTAAAAATACTCGTTCTATGACGAGAAGTCAAAATAATTTCTTTTTAATAATCTCGGTTGCTTCATTAATTCATCAAATGTGACTGAAACCGGCAGTAATTTTGTTGAAATGAGAAATAACTGATCTTCTATCGATTTGACCATATCTTCCTTTTGATAGGTAAATTTACACTGATCACAATGAAATGATGGTACTCCTGTAATTGTGATTGCTCGGGAGCCATCCGGTAATTCCCAATGTACAACTGCTTTTGTTTCCTGTACGTTCTCCTCACCGCACCAATCACATTTTAATGTATTATTCATCTTTCTTTACACTTCCATCCATTTTTTGAATTTGTGATTGAAACTTTTTCTCCTTTAGTTCATCCCGTTTTTCGCGTTTATTTTTTAATGAACTATGTGTTGGATCAGTTTGATATAGTTCTCTCTTTTTCATTCTTTCTAAATCTGAAGGAATAAGACTTTGCACCTGATCACTTATGATACTAGCAATACCAACCTTAGCTGCCTTATTTAAATAATCAGGGTAAACTAGTGAAAAATAATCTTCAGCCGTATCCTCTTTATAATTTTCAGGCTCTGGATAAGATGTGATGACACCCTCAAAATTCCTTAGTACTGTTTTTTTACTACTTTGTGAGACGATATAGTTTGGTTGAAGTGAGATTTTGCCTCCTCCGCCTGGTGCATCAACTACAAATGTAGGTACTGCATAACCTGATGTATGCCCACGTAACCCTTCAATAATCTCCAATCCTTTTGCAACTGGTGCCCTAAAATGACCAATTCCTTCTGATAAATCACATTGATAAATATAATATGGTCTGACTCTTATTTTTACTAAGTCATGCATTAACTTTTTCATAATCGGTACGCTGTCATTAATCCCTGTTAAAATAACTGACTGGTTCCCAACTGGAACGCCAGCATTTGCAAGCATTTCGCATGCTTTTTTTGCTTCTTCTGTTACTTCAATACTCGTATTAAAATGTGTATTTAACCAAACTGGATGATATTTTTTTAATATTTCACATAAGTTTTCAGTAATTCTTTGAGGGAATACTACAGGGGCTCTCGTGCCAATTCTAATAATTTCCACATGATCGATTGCTCTTAAATTTTTTAAAATATATTCCAAAATATTGTCATTAATTAATAATCCGTCTCCACCTGAAATCAGTACGTCTCTTACTTCTTCATTTTCACGTATATATGCAATTGCTTCATCTAATTGTTTTTTCGGTACTCCCATACCAATTTGCCCTGAAAATCGACGTCTTGTACAGTAGCGACAATACATTGAGCATTGATTTGTGACTAAAAAAAGCACTCGATCTGGATATCGATGAGTTAATCCAGGAACTGGACTATCATCATCCTCTCCTAGTGGATCTTCCGAATCATATTTTGTTTTATTTAATTCTTTACTAATTGGTACAGATTGCATTCTAATAGGACAGCGTGAATCGGTTGGATTCATTAAGGAAGCATAGTATGGAGTAATATTTAATGGAATTGTTTTAGTTGATATCCTTACCCCTTCTTCTTCATCCTTCGTTAAATCGATCACTTGTTTCAAGTCATCCAATGTTCTGACTGTATTTGTTAATTGCCATAGCCAATCGTTCCATTGTTCATCCGTAACATCTTTCCATAGAGGAATATCTTTCCAATGTCTTTGAGGTTTATAAAGCTGATTTTTCATTTATGGTCCTCCTTGTTTAATAGGACAATTTAATTTACTAAATTAAGTAAAAATTTCTAGTTATATACCTACTTCTTTATATGCAAAAATTAAAAAGTTGGTGAAAAGACTAAGAATTTAAAACGGTATTAATACCTTGTAAAAATGAAATAAACCGACTAACTTAATGTTAGTCGGTTTCTGTGGCTGACGCTCAATAGTTTTTAGACAGTTACAAAAGTTGCACCGATGATAATTAATAAAATAAACAATACAACGATTAACGCAAATCCTCCGCCGCATCCCCCGCCACAACCGTGGCCTCCGCCGTAGTATGGTGAATATCCTCCCATATAGATTGCCTCCTTCACTTACTTATTTGAAATCACAATAAAGTATATGTTAGGTTCACAATCCTTGTTACATAGGCATCTGTCTATATTTTAGGTGAAATTAAATAGATTTTTGGATATAAACTTTATCTTATAGAGCTAAACATAAGGGCGTATGAATGAATAAACAATTTGCGAAATTCAACTTTAAGAAAAAAAAAAAGTCTTGAGAAAACTTCTCTCAAGACTCTTTAACTTAATACATTAGTGATAATATAAATGTCCAAATACAAACAAATGCTAACAATCCAAAACTATATTTTAAAGTCATCTTTGTTAATGTCGATTCATTACCTGTTTCACCTACTGCAGCTGTTGCGATTGCAATTGACTGAGGTGAAACTAGTTTTGCTATTACCCCACCTGCAGTATTTGATGATACTAATAACGAAGGATTTGTACCTAAAATATTACCAGCTGAAACTTGAATTGGTGCAAATAAAGTATTGTTATTAACGACAGAACCAGTCATAAATACCCCGATCCATCCTAAAATTGGAGATAAAAACGGAAATGCGCCTCCAGTATGGGCAACTGCTTGACTTAAAGCATTTGTTAATCCTCCATAAGTCATTAATTTTGCGATACTAATAATTGCACAAATCATAATAATCGGTATCCAAAATTCTGAGATTGTTTTTATAAGTAGTGATAAACCTTTACTAACATTAATTGATTTAGAAGAGAAAATTGTAACTAATCCTGCTAATAATATTGCAGTACCTGTTGCTCCGATTAGATCAATGCTGACATTTATCGTTGAACCTGGAACAACGAATTTTATTACAGTAGAAGCTAGAGCTCCTCCAACAGCGAATAAACCTTTAAATGATTTTAAGCTCCAAATTAATACGAAAATTGTTAGTAAATAGAATGGGGACCAAGCTTTAATCACATCAGCCATTGAATAAGATTCAATTTTAAACTCTTTCCCATTTAGTAAGAAAATATTTTTAGGTTGCCATTTTTTAAGAAATAATGCTAAAACACCCATTGTTAATAATGAAGGAATAATATCTGCTAACTCTGGACCTAAAAAGATTGTCATGATTGCTTGAGAAACTGTATACGTAATAGACGTTACTAAAATTGCTGGTAAAATTTCTTTAATTCCTTTAAATCCATCGATTAACCAAATTAATAGAAATGGAATCGTAAAATTAATAATCGGTAAAGTTAGTGCTGTCATGATTGAAACTTTCATTGAAGTTACACCATGTAATCCAAATGTATCAATAATTCCCACAGGTATTCCAATTGCTCCAAACGCACCAGATGCACCATTTGCAATTAAGCAAAGCATAGCTGCTTGTAATGGTTTAAAACCGACTGAAACTAATAACACCGCACAAATAGCAATCGGTACGCCAAAACCTGCTGCCCCTTCAAGAAATGCGTTAAAACAAAATCCAATCAATAAAAACTGGATCCGCTGATCACTCGAAATACCAACAATACTACTACGTAAAATATCAAACTTCCCAGATTCTACTGTTATTTTGTATAACCACACAGCCATTACAATGATATAACCAATTGGCCATAACCCTTGAATAGTACCTTGGATAACACTTCCAATCGATTCACCAATTGGTAATTTAAAGATTGAAAGTACGATTATAAACGTAATTCCTAGGTTTAATAAAGCAGCATAAATACCTTTCATTTTTAATACTGTTAAGCATAAAAGAAATAAAAGAATGGGTACAGCCGCAACTAGTGCTGAAATTGCGAGATTATCAAATGGATTAAAACTATCTACTAACATTTGGTTGACTCCCTTTGTTTAGGTTCTTAGATTTAACCTATAAAATCTAGCATCCAACCTAATTATTTTGTTAAATTACTTCACAAACTTCATTATTATTAATATAGCCTTATTAAATAATTAATATTTATTTCAAACGCCTAATTTATTGTGAAACAATTCACATATATAGGTAAAAAAATAAATCTTTATACATAATTTATTCGTTTTTATTTGTGAAGAAATTAACAAAGTAAATTTTATACTATGTATTATTTCTTAACAATGAACAATTATTTCTATTTATGGGAAAATACGGTATATTTCCATTTTCCTTATTTGTTATGTATTTTCAAAATATTAGAGGGGAAATATAAACTAAATTACATAAATAGACCATCAATCATATAGAAGGAGTAATAGAGTCATGTCGAAGTTCTTGCGAATATGCCTTCTTTCTTTTCTTGTTTTCTTTCTAACCAGTTGTCAAATTAGACCATCAAATCACGACCAAAGCCAATCAAATCCACTAAGTGAACAAAAAATGAGCTTTAAAAATAAACTTTTAAAAAACTCATTATTTTTTCTCGTTATAGGAGTTGATTCTCGGGGCGAAAAAAACTCACGATCAGATAGTATTGCAGTAGTTCAATATAATGTTGAGGACCGCACTTTAAAAGTTGCCTCAATACTAAGGGATTCATATGTTAAAATTAAAGGTTATAAGTATGGTTATGGAAAAATTAATCAGGCTTATTATTTAGGTGGAGAAAAACTATTAAAAGAAACAATTTATAATAATCTCGGTATTCCAATTGACCATACGGTTATAATTGATTTTAAAGGTTTTGTTGGGATTGTAGATACACTTGTTCCAGAAGGGATAACAGTTAATGTTAGTCAAGCAATCATTAATGATATGAACTTAAAAATGAAACCTGGAAATAATAAGCTACACGGTGAACAGCTCTTAAAATATGTACGTTTTAGACATGATCAAGATAATGATTTTGGAAGAGTTCAACGCCAGCAAGAAGTATTGTTAAAAGTCCTAAGTGCCGTTAAAGAAAAGTTAAATACTTTTGGAGGAATCGCTAGGGTACCTCTTTTATTAGACGAAACAACAAAATATGTTTCAACTGACTTAAAATTAGATGAAATACTTTCGCTTGCTTCTTTTGCATTTTCTCAACCAATTGAAAAAATTGATCGCTTAAGTATTCCTGTAGATGCTGGTTTTACAAATGAAACGGTTGAACATTCAGGAGCAGTACTAAAATTAAATTTTTCTAAGAACAGACAAACAATAAAGCAATTTTTTAAAGCTCCTGCGCCAGTGATAAATAGTAAAAATAGTAATAAAAAGTTGAAAAATAAATGATGTATTGAACTTCAAAAAAAAGAGAAGGCTGAAATCCTTCTCTTTTTTGTTTATTTTTTATTAGTGAATTATTGATTAAAAGAAATGACTTTATATGTATCAGATGAATATTCTAAGATTGTAATACTAGCGTTTTTTATTTCTAATTCGATATTAAATTCCTCTGAAAACTTTTTTACAATATTGCGAATCGTATTTCCATGAGTGACAATTAATACATTCTCATCGGTTTTATTATTTTCGATAATTAATTCATTTAGCCCTTTTTCAATTCGATTCCATAGCTCGGAGTAACTCTCGGCATGATGGTATGGATCAGACTCTTTGATAAAATTTGTAATATCTTCTAGGGACCGATTTCTTAATAGTTCTCTAAAAGAAGAATAACCGTGATCAGTTGCAACTTTACCTAAGGCTACTGCTGAGAATTCTCCTTCAAAGCTCCCAAAAAAGGACTCTCGGAAGGCTTTTGTTTTTCTAATTACAGGAATTTCGAAACTGTTCTGCTGTAAAATTAGTTCTGCGGTTTCAACGGTTCTACCAGAATCGCTAGTATATACCCGGTCAAACAGGATATCTGATAATCTATTTCCACATTCAACCGCAACTAGTTTTCCTTCTTCTGTTAATGGACTGTCGGCCCATCCTTGCATTCTTTTATAACGATTTAAATAAGTTTCACCATGTCTAATTAAATATAAATGAATTCTATTTTTCATCTAATCACCCACAATGCGAATTTTAAATTCTAGTTAAATATTGATCCTTATTTGCCAAAACCTTACCTAAATAAATCCCACTAGCCGCTGCTTGAGATAATGAGTGGGTAACTCCAGAGCAATCTCCAATTACAAATAATCCATCTAAACTCGTTTGGAAGTTTGAATTTGTTTCGATAATCGGTGAGTAAAACTTTCCATCCATACCGTAAAGAAGTGTATCCTCATCAATTGTCTCTCCAATAAATTCTTCCAACTGTTTCAAAAATCCTTGTAAAATATTCAAATATAAATTAGGAACTTCATTTTTAAGGTCGCCGTAATCAGCATCTAATGTTGGTTTTATACTGTTTTTTTCCATTTTCGCAATAGTTGTAGGCTGACCGCTAAGTAAATCACCTAATCGTTGAACGACGATGCGATCTGTACCATTATTTATTTTTCCAATAATTTTATTAGCGTAAAGATTTGCTTCTTTTAGTGATGGAAAATATTTAGGAGTGAATAAAGTAAAATTTAAATTAGTTGTTCCTGATCCTTTTTCCCTAAAATTTTGTCCATCAGGCATCACTAATCCTTCTTGAAACTTTCGAACGATTCTACCTTTTGGATTCATACAATATGTAGTTGAAATCAATTCATCATATTCAAAAGCAAGTTTCGTTTCAAATGTATCTTGTAAAATTGAACGAAGCTGTTGTTCTTTCATTTCGACTCTAATCCCTAAATCTAAACGAGTTCTACCTTGTTTAACTCCAAGTGAAGTACACTGATTATTTAACCATTCTGTTCCGGATCTACCTGTTGCAAATACGATGTTTTTAGATTCGAATTTTCCTAAGTTAGTATCCAAATAGAATAGATTATTCTCCTTTTTAATATCTAGAATATCAACTTCAAAGCGAATATCTATCCTACTAGATAATTCGTTATATAGTCTGTTGAATATTTCTGTTGAAAGACGCGTACCGAGATGCCTAACTTCAGTAGTTAACATATGTAACTTGTAATCCTCAGCTTTTTTAGCCAAATTTTCATTTACAGTCGAATATTTTTCTACAGAACTTCCACCATAAAGGCATAATAGATCGTCAACCTCTTTCATTAATTGTTCAAGATTAACTCTACCTACCTTTTGAGCTAATTCTCCCCCAAAATCACATGAATAGTTAAATTTCCCTTCTGATTTACCAAGTCCTGCAAAGCCATAATATTTACCACAAACGTCGCAATTACATATTCCGCCTTTGTCTATAGCACAGGCCCTTTCCTCTAAAGACTTTCCTTTTTCAAGTATTAATACTTTTTGATTTGATTGTAATAATGTATATGCTAAAAAAATGCTACTTACACCTGATCCGATAATTGTAATATCATACATCTTTTTTCACCTTCTTGATTTTTTCACTTATTCTAATTGTACAATAGTTACTATCCTTAAGTGAAATCCACAAATTTTATTTGATAGAAATTATTTATAGAAAAAAAAAAAAACACGCCTTAATTAGCGTGTTCAAGAATTTTTATTCTTATCCTTTTCTTTAAACTCTAAAATGGCGATCACAAACATACCAAAGCTAATCATCAGTGATAAAACTTCGAAAGTAATAATAGAAACCGCCTCCTTACTTTTAAGCCTTCCCGGAACCAAGATTGTCCTATACATTCAACCATTTTTTATTTTTTTATTATTTTAATTTTTGAAATTCCCTTGAAGAATGCTAATTAGTAAAAGAAAAAGTGGAATTATGAATTGAACAAGAAATGCATAAAAAGGAAATGCTACGATTTCATAGTGGCTAATTTCGACCGTGCTAGGTAATGACCAAAAACAAAATTCAACAATTAGAATCCCTACTGGCCATACTACTGGACGGTAATCGGATAGATTCAATAACTGAGCAGTTGCTAGTACTGAAGCATAATAAAATATTGAAATTTTCACAAATGTCCCTAATATCCAAACAGCCATAAATATAGCCTCTAAATGTTCAAAAAAATTAGCAATACTTATGTATCTAGCAACATTCATCAATGGATATACCTTATAGTCAGTCGATGTTCCAAGTACTGCATATGTCGATATATTTACAATTACTAAAGTGATCATTACCGCAAATACAGTTAACATCCCCGATTTTAGTCCTTTTTTGGAATCTCTTAAAAATGGAAGAAGAAAAATGATTAAAAAAAATTCCGTATACCAGCCTTGGAGAACTACTGCTCCTTTTATAGAAGGCATAAATCCATCTTCCATAATAGGGAATATATTTTTGTAGTTGAAATCTGGAATTAATAATATCAATAATAAAATAAGTGTAATGAGAAATATAGGCAAAAATAATTCGGCGACTCTTCCTACTAATTCAATACCTCCTCGGATAGCAAATGCACAGACAAGAATCATAGATCCTGTGATGACAATGACTGGTGTATGAGGAAGAAAAGAGTCCACCACAAACTCTCCATAGCTTCTTGTAATTAAACCTGTTGTAGGAATATAAAAAAATAAAAATAGTAATCCTATTAGTTTTCCAATGTACCGTCCTAAGATTTGTTGGCTAAATTGGATTACGGTTTGATTTGGATATCGTTTTGATAGTTGATATGCTATAAAAACTGTTAAAAATCCGATTGAACTAGACCAAATAGGTGATAACCATAAATCCTGTTTAGCGTAATGAGCTGTAAAGCTTGGTAACATGAGAATAGCTGTAGCTATAATTGTTGGATAGATCATGAATGCCAATTGCAGAGATGAAATTTTGCCATTCTCCATTGTCGATCTCCTTCCAATGATGTTATGTATTTTCTTATAGCTTTAAAAAAGTATCTTTACAGTTACATATATTTTTCTAAAGGTTTAAAAATGGCTTCAACCCAAGTGATTGGTCCATCCATTTGTTGTAGATTAAACAAAGAAAAAATCCATCCTATAAAAAGTAACAAAATAAAACCAATCTTGTCTTTTTTAGGAGATTGTTTCATTCTTGTCCATTCAAAAAAGAAAATTAGAGATACAACTACAGCTGTACCAATAAAAGCACCCCACTTCATTCTTTTCTAACCTCTTTCTCAGGTATTACTCCTGGTTTATTTATATAACCTTGTCTGCGAATGTTGGCATCGACGTCAATTTTCACTTTTACTGTTGGAAATTTTTCATCCCAGTGATTTTCGACTTTTTTCCACTCGTTCGGATACTTTCTATGATATTCATCTGCAAAACCTATAATATCTGCCTTCAAATTATGTTGTGTTTTCTGAAGAGATTTTCCGATCCCTTCTTTGATTTTATCTTGAAAAACTTTTTCAAGTTTCTTTTTAAATAATGCATTTGAATAATCTAAATTCGTTCCGTTTTGCGCGATTGCTCCTTCTGCTTTTACCTTTACGATCATTTTCCATTCATTGTGTTTAATTTCTGGAATTAGTTTCGTATGAAGTAAAACTGGATATAATGACACATTTCCATTCATATTAATAGATTCTAAAGTGACAGTAAATTCTTTCTGTTCATTCCTTAGCAATAATACTCCTCTTGTTTCTCTTTCTGTAAGCTGACCAATCATTTTATCCTTTTTAAAAACTGTGGTGCCAATAATGACTGGTAGTTTATTTGATTGTTTTTTTTCATCATCCTGGGGCATTGTTATCAAATCAAGCAACGGAATTGCAGCTGTCTTTGCTATTCCTGTTGACATCTCTTCAAAAGACTGCAAAGTAATAGGCATAGAAAAACGGAATTCGGAAAGTCCCAATATCGTTTTTGCTGAATATCGCTCTAAAGGAGTTGACACCTCGAGTATTTTCTTTGGATCTCCTTTACTTACAAATAAATAGGCTCTTTCCCTTGGCTGAGGATGCCGGAGTAAAAAATCCATCTGCTCTTCAACCCCTATTTTTGCTAATTGTTCACTAAAAATATATACTTCGCATTGCCCCCAAAATATTTTTCGCGGTAATTTAGATTGGAGTTTTGAGATTGCATCGGCAATATTTTTTCCTTTTTGAGATCTAACAAATGTAAGCGCTCCTTGCTGACCACCTCCTGCTTGTCCATTACCAGAGCTTAAATCTTTCGGTATAATTACTTGAATTGAAAGTTCAATTGTATTCTCATCTATTTGATCAATTGCAGCGGCAGTGACGATCGCTAAATCATTAATTTCTAATCGATCCCAGCAACCACTTAACATTAGAATCATTCCACATAAGGGTATCAAATAGAGCAAACGTTTCATTGTATGTTTTTTCTTTCGTCTTACCTTAGAATTTTTCACTCTTTTTCTTTTCCTTTGTCTAAATTTGGTGATTGTCCTTCAGATTGACGATATAAATTGGCCTTACCTGTCAGTTGAGGACGAGTATCCATCATCCAAAATGGTGCTCTCCATAAAACATCCTTAATTTCTTTGGCTTTTAAAGGTGCAAGTGGAGATAAATATGGAACCCCAAATGAACGTAAGCTACATAAATGAATTACAATCACGATGATTCCCAACACAATTCCAACTAGCCCTAATGAACCAGCGAGCAGTATCATAGGAAAGCGAAGTAAACGAATTGCAATCCCTGCAATGTAACGAGGCAACATAAATGAAGCGATTCCAGTAATCGCCACTACAATGACCATGGGTGATGAAACTAATCCTGCCTGGACAGCGGCTTGACCAATAACTAGTGCACCCACGATACTTACAGCTGCTCCTATCTGTTTAGGCAATCGAACCCCTGCTTCTCGAAGTGCTTCAAACGAAACTTCCATGATCAGAACCTCAACGATGGATGGAAAAGGGATTGGTTCTCTAGAGGCAGCCATACTAAGTAACAAATTAGTTGGTACCATTTCTTGATGGAAAGTCATAATCGCAACATAAAATGAAGGAAGCAAAAGTGAAATTCCAAGAAATAAATAACGTAACCAACGAATAGCGGAACTAACAATAAACCGTTGATAATAATCCTCATGAGATTGAATCAGCGAAAAAAATGAAATAGGAGCTATTAAACAAAATGGCGTTCCTTCAACTAAAATGGCTACCCTTCCCTCAAGTAAATTAGAGCAAACTACGTCAGGACGCTCTGTAGACAGAATCTGCGGAAAAGGAGAAAAAGGGTTATCTTCAATCATTTCTTCTATATATTCACTTTCCAGAATTCCATCCACTTCAATGCCACTTAATCGATTGCTGATCTCATCGATTAGCGTTTGATTTGCAATCCCTTCAATATAGGCAATTATTATTGTCGTATTCGTATATCTCCCAATTTTCATCGATTTCATTTTAAGAGAAGGACTTTTAATAATGCGTCGTAGTTGAGATTTACTAATTTCTAAAGATTCATTAAATCCCTCCCTTGGACCTTTAATTCCTACCTCTGCTGTTGGTTCTTCAATTGATCGTTTTTCCCACTTAGCAAGACCTAAAGAAAAACCTACACTTCCCCCTTCAAATAGAAGAATAGGGTTTCCCGATGAAATCGACTCAATACACTCCTGAAATGAATGTACTTTTTTCACTTTAGAAACTGGTATGTTTTCCTCAAAAAAATCATTTATCGCTCGATTTCCGCTTGATGTTTTTTCCATAAGTGGTATTAAAACAAAATTTTCGATTCCTTCTTTATCTGATAAACCTTCGATATAAATAACCATAGCTTTTGTATTTCCAAATAGTAAGAATGGCCGAAAAATTACGTCAGAGCAATTCTCATAAATTAAATGAAGTGTTTCAACATTTTGACCGTAACTATCAGTAAGGGGATCATGCTGGTCGATTTTTTCGTCATTGATTTTTGACTTGAACCTTTGAAGCAATTTATACTTATTACGAATCAATTAAGTCTCCCCCATTATGTAAACGTATTCCTTTTACTATAATTTTCTAATCTTTACTAAATATACGGAAATTATTGGAATTTTTGCAGATAATCTTGAACACTCATAAAAGGAATAGATGACTTAATCCAATTTCTTCCATAATCCTTTTTAGGTCTATTTTTGTTAATAATTGGAATAATATGTCCGACAGGAGGAATCTAAATGGATCATTTTGAAGCATTTTTGAATAGTAAAAATTGGATTGATAATGATTTAGATGCAAGGTATATAAATATAAACCATCCTTATGCGATTTTAATTTCTGGTGAAGAAGGACAAATTACTTTAAGGGGAAACACTGGTATTGATAACGGTCAAAACGGAGAAGAAATCTTCTCTTTTACATCATTAAAGAGCTTCAAGAGTGGTTTGAAGATAATATTGGAGAATGAATTAGTTTTATGTAATAAATAACCTACTCATGCCAAAATATTGGCTGAGTTTTTTTATTTTATTGCATTTGTAAAACGCTTAGAAAATCATTAACTCTAAAATTTAATTTTTTTGATACTAAAAAAGCAGTATACATAAAGGATATTGAACCATTTGCAACGAATAATTTTCTTTGGAGGTGTTTGATATGAGCAGTAAAAATAAAGAATTAAATTGTACTAAAGAAGATTTGTATCTAGAGGTAATCAACGAAATGAAAGGAATCCAAATTCATTTATTAGAAGAGATAACTCGGTTAAACAGCGAAGTTAATTTTCTAATATCAGTTGTTCTACCAAATATAGATAGAGATAATTTAAATAATGATCAATTGGCCATGTTCGGAGAAATCGTATTGAATAAAAGAAGTTAAAGACAATATTAAGTATGACGTAAAATTCTATCAAATGAAAAATTGATAAGTCTCTCAAGCAATGAACTCAAATTATGTTTTGCAAATTACTTCTCTTTTACCTCTAATAACTTTAATCACTTAAGATCGATTGTAGAACATAACCCATAGAATTAGTATTACCTTTAAGATAATGCGAAAAGTAATATCCTTTTAATTTGAATGTAAATCTATTTCTGTATTTAATTCATCAATGATCCCAAATATTTACCGTTTACTCTTCAATCTTCTTAGAAAAAACTTTACCATTGTTTAATTGACACCAGTCCAAATCTGTTGTGTCACTGTATTTTGCGTTAAATTCATCAATAGATAGGAATACTTCAATATTACCTTTTTCAAGTTCTAAAAGAAGCGTATATGGAGTTAAACCGTAAACATTAGAAACAGCAATTAATTCACCTATATGTATTTTTTCAGAAAAATCAATTTTATCTTCCATTTCAATCTCTCCTTACCTTTTAGAATTTAAAGTCAAAAATACTTTTATATACTGCCCTTAATACAAATTTATCTTCAAAAATACTTCAATATAAGATACCTTCTTCATTACAAGTTGAAAAAATGAATTTAAAAGAGTAAAAATGACTCAAGTATTTTTTCTTGAGTCATTTTATTTTTGCCTTTGCTTACTAAAATAATTGTATTAATAGTATTATTTTTTATTTGTTTATGTTTTATTAATTTTATTTTCAATTTTTAATACATTTACGTTACTTTCACTTTTTAATACCTCTCTTCTATTTAACAAAATAAATTATTCTTAATCATAAAAAAAAACTCAATTTGTGATTTATATCACAAATTCATATCAATGTTTTTGGTAATCTATTTTTAGAAAGACAAAAGCAACAAAAATCTTTAGGGGGTACTAAAATGAATCAACCATTTAATGAGTTATCTAAAATTAGTGAGATTGTTACTGAATTTCCAAAGGCAAGTGATCTATTTAAAACATATCGAATTGATTTTTGCTGCGGTGGAAATAGACCTCTAATTGAAGCGATTGAAGAAAAAAATTTATCAAAAGATGAAATTTTAACAAAACTAAATACACTTTATCAAGAAACAAAATTATCAAACGAAGTAGTTATTGATTTTAAAGAAGCATCTAGTAGTGATTTAATCGATCATATTATAAGTAAGCATCATCGTTTTTTAAATGAGGAATTACCTCAATTAAGCCCATATGTAACGAAAGTAATGCGAGTTCACGGAGAAAATCAACCTCATTTAGTAAGATTACACAAGCTGTTTTTTGATTTAAAAACAGAATTAGAGCAACATACTTGGAAAGAAGAGACAGTGGATTTTAAATTAATTTTAGAATATGAAAAAAATCCAACTGAAGAAAATTACAAGAAATTAAGTAAAGTCGTTGATGATTTAGAAAGTGAACATAGTTCTGCAGGGGATCTTTTAAAAGAATTACGTGAAATTACGAATGACTATACTCCACCAATGGAAGCATGTGGTACTTACCGCCTTGTTTATCAAAGACTTGAAGCTCTAGAGGCTGATACTTTCCAACATATCCATTTAGAAAATAATATATTGTTTAAACGAGCAATTGCTATGAATTAAATAGGTCTAGTTTATCTATAAAGGAGCATGACAACTCATGCTCCATTTTTAGTTAACTTCCGCTTGCAATTCTTCTATATTAATTACAAAAAAACCTTCTGAATCAATTTCAACTAATTCCTTTTTCCTTAATTGATTTATAGTACGATTTACTGTCTCTCTGGATGAACCAATCATATTTGCAAGTTCGCGATTCGTAAAATGAGTTGTTATTTTATATTGATTTTTATCTAAAGATACCCCATTCGATTTACAAAGTCGTAGTAATAACATAATTACTTGATCATATGTATTATGTAATGTTTGTTCAACTAATCTAGCTTGTAGATCAATAATTTTTTCTCCAAGAAACTTAAAAAACTTAATACATAGTTCAGGATATTTAATCAGAATTTGTTCAAAGTCAGCGACTGGTGTAATAATTAACTCTGCTGTTTTAAGTACTTCAGCATGTGCTGGGAAGGTTCCTTTTCGAAATATACCAACATGTGGAAACATCTCACCAGTTCGTGGTATTGAAACAATTTGTTCTTTACCCGACAGATCAGTTATCTGTATTTTTATTTTTCCAGAGTGTATAAAAAACACGCGATCAAGTTTCTCACCTTGCAAAAAGACAAATGATTTCGCTTTATATAATCTCATATGAGAAATATCCACTATAGATTGAAGCTCTTCATCCGAAAGATCTTTAAAAAGTGGCACTTTTTTAAAATGATTAAAAATCACATCTGACATTCAAAATACTCCTCTATAAAAAATTCCTAATACTCCCATAAAATCTTTTTTGTATATCAAATACAAGTATTTACCTATAGCCTTTATATAATTAATAAAAAAAGACTCCTTAAATAAGAGTCTTCATTTTGTTCATTTATTTAAAAAAACTGGAATAAATTTAAATTCATTTACATTAAATAAACCTTTGGTCGTAATTTTTAT
Organism: Gottfriedia sp. NPDC057991; assembly: GCF_042886615.1. Classification (NCBI taxonomy): domain Bacteria; kingdom Bacillati; phylum Bacillota; class Bacilli; order Caryophanales; family Bacillaceae; genus Gottfriedia; species Gottfriedia sp. NPDC057991. The sequence goes on along the minus strand of NZ_JBHVQN010000001.1, from coordinate 1,086,746 downwards.
ACTTGGTATAACAGGCAGTGCTAGAAATGATAATGTCAAAAAAGCGTTAAATGTATTGTTTGGTCTAATTTGAAGTAATGATTTTTCAATTTGGTGTAAACCTGCTTCTACTTCTTCTGCAGATTTATTACTCATTAAACCGCCAATTGGTAATGATAATTTGGCAATTACTTTTCCAGAGGATACGACTACTACTCCACCGTTCATTTCTTCAATTGTTTTAATTGCAAGATACATATCAGCATCATTCATACCGGCAACGATTAATTGGTGTGAATCATGAGCTATGGTTGTAGCGATTGCTCCCTCAATTAAATTTAAACCTTTAACAATTCCAAGACCAATCTCTTTTTCAGAATGGTAGCGATCTATTACTACTATTTTACATAAGTTTTCCGCGATATTTGGAACAAAATAAGTATATTCATTTGATAATTTTTCAATTAAATGATTTGTTACGATACTATTTGGATTAATTTCAATTATATTTGCTAGCGTTTTGGAGTCTGTTTTTAATTCAAGATCTTCAATCTTTAGATTCCCTAAACTTACTTTTGAATCAATCAAATTTGACTCTTCATTATTGATTAGTTTACTAATTTGGTTGTTTTTAACGATAAACTCATTTTTACACCATACGTCCGTAACTTCTACTGATTCTAAGTCGTTTAAAAATACTAAGCTTGCTTCATATCCAGGAGCAATTGCACCTTTTTGTTTTAAACCATAGCATGTTGCTGGATTTAATGTTGCCATTGAATAGGCAGTCACTGGGTGTATTCCATATTTGATTGCTGTACGAATACAAAAATCAATCGAACCCTCTTTCATGATATCGTCTAAATGTTTATCATCAGTGCAATACATAATTCGCTGTGCATTTCGATCATTTACTGCGGGTAATAAATCCTTTAGATTTCTTGCAGCGGACCCTTCTCTAAATGCAACATATAACCCTGCTCTAAGTCTTTCCATTACTTCCTGGACATTCGTACATTCATGATCAGTTGAAATACCTGCATAGGAATATGTGTTTATTTCATTTTTAGTTAGTCCAGCTAAATGACCATCGATCGGTTTTTGATAAGCGTGTGCCAAATTTAATTTATCGATCATTTGTTTTTCCATCGACATAACTGCAGGATAATCCATTACTTCAGCTAAGCCAAGTACCCTCGGATGTGTCATAAAAGGCTCTAAATGTTCTGCATAAAGGATGGCTCCCCCACGCTCTAATGAGGTTGCAGGTACACAGGACGGTAACATAATTCTAACGTCTAATGGAATATTTTCTGATGCGTCTAACATCATTTTTATTCCATCAACTCCAGCAACATTTGCGATTTCATGAGGATCGGTAATAACAGTGGTTACACCATGTGGTAGCACAGTTCTCGCATATTCACTAGGTAAAACCATCGATGATTCGATATGAACATGGGAATCAATAAAGCCTGGTGATATATATTTACCTTCTGCATCTATTACTACATTAGCTTCATAATCACCTATTCCAACTATTATTCCATTTGTAATTGCAATCGAATCTTCTATTATTTCTTTCGTAAAAACATTTACTATTTTCCCATTTATTATTAAAAAATCAGCCTTTTCAGCTTTTGTTGACGTTTTCATTTCATGTAAGTTCATGTTTGTTTCCTCCTAAATATTTAGGAGAGAATATGCTATGTCATATCTCTCGTAGTCAAACTATATCGGCAGCTTGGTAGAAACTTTTGGACCGGTTATTTCCAAAATTATACGAGCGTATTAAGAATCACTTTATTTTTTAGTGACCCAGACAAAAAAACAAGTTTTAGGTTACTGAATCATTTTATTTAAAGTGAATAAACTTAATTAGCTAATATTTAATTGTAAAAAACTATATTGATAGTATTCTATTAAATTTTGACTCTAAAAAGCAATAACTATTTTAAGAGTTTTAAATATAAAATAATTCATAATTTTCTCGTTAATGAATACTATTTTAAATGGGATCGTAGGATGGTAATCATAGGAGGTATGTAGTTTGAACAAAGTGGTAGAAAAAAAACGAATAAACCCGAATATTTTTAATCATTTTTCATCCTATTCAAAAAAAGAGGACAATTTGTTCCAAGTAAATGATAATCGATTTGATTCGTTCCAAAGGCTAATAAAAAATAATTCACCAATAAGTTATAAAAAGGACAATATAATAAAGCAAAATTTAGCTTTTATAAGACTCATTAATGTTTTACCTAAAAAAATAAGCTTAGACATTTATATTAATCGTACTAAATTTATTTCCAATTTAAATTATAAAGAATCAACTCACTATTTAACTTTACCTTCAGGGGTACACTTCGTTGAGGTTTTTAAAACTAATGATCATTCAAAACCAATTCATTCTGAACAAATAAATTTACTTGCTGAGCAAAATTATACGATTGCTATTGGTCATAACTTAGACCAAATCTCGCTGTTTTCATATACGGACCAAAATTCCCTGCCTCAAGGAGAAGCTAAAATCCGCTTTATTAATTTATCTCCTAATTCACCAAATCTTGATTTTGCAGTAAAAGCTGGTGAAGGAGATGTTGTTTTCCCAAATGTCCCATACCGAAAAGCCTCAGAATATCTGCCTATATCACCTATGACAGTTAATTTGGAAATACGATTAACAGGTACGAAAGTGATCATATTTCCTCTCTATAAATCAAAGTTTAAAGAAAATATAGTATATGATTTAATTTCAGTAGGGTGTGTTGAAGAGGATCCAAGATTTGAAGTAATTAAATTATTTTAGAATTATTATTACCGATAAGGAATTAACGGCAGGAAATCGGTAGCCCTTTTATTTTAAATTGTTGATAAAAAAACAGGATTGTCAAAATTAGACAATCCTGTTTAACTATTCATGCTTTAGATGATATAGGTTAGAGTCCTTTTAGTTATATTTTGTATAGACAATATACGCATTAAAAATCGGAGCTACAAAGTACTTTGCTCCCATTAATTTCATTTTTTTGTCCTCACCCAACAATTTATCAATTCCACTTCTAATGAGCATACTCATTAGAAGTAATTGCGAAATTAACATTGTATGGTCTGTAAATTTATTCCAGTTATATGTAGCTAATAAAAAAGAACGACCTATAGTAGTCGTTCTAAAGTTGTTTCTTTTAATATCATTTTATTTTTTTGGTCTGCTCATTTTTATTGTAAGAAAAACAATAAGCACTAGTGACACCGCAATAATAATAGCATTAAACCAAATTTTCGTTTGAAACCACCTAGGTTTTTGAGAGTCTACCATAGGCGAGACAATCATTTGTTCTTTTAATTTCCCTAACGCCAAATTTTCTTTTTGAATATACTGTTTGAAGTTCTCAATATCATACTTTGGTGCTTCTACATGATCGTTCCCATAAAGCAACTTGTATGGCCCAGTACCCGGGTCCTCAAATATAATCTTATCCAAAAAATATTCGACCTTTATTCCCTTTATATCCAATGGTGGATTGTCTTCGTTATTAATTTTTATTGTAAAATATGGCTGCGTAATTGGGGTTACTGCTGTGATCGTAGTACCGTTAATTTGAACGTTTTTAAAATTAATATGATATATCTCGTTTTTACCATCAACTTGAATTTCATTATCCTTCGGGTCGAATACAGAATAAGCTCGAGTAAAATTATTATCAACGTCCAGCATTATTGTCTTGATTTTAAGTCTATTTTTATTCTGGATTGCAATATCCGTCAACTTAGAACCCTCTTTAATTTTAAAAGTGGGATTACTAGTTTTCTTATAATCATTCCATTTAAAATCGTAAGTTTTATGAACTAAATGTAGCTGTTTAAAAATCAGATTTTCAACATTATCTAGCACTTTTACTCGATAAAAACTATATTTATGGACAGTGCCAAGATTAATCATTTTATTTTCTAATCGATCAGTCCGGTATAGGTCATTTTTCTTTATATACTCCCACAGATTACCATCATAACTACCATAGACTTCTACATGCTTTAAAAAATCTATATTCGGCAAATCGATCAGTAGTGTATCTCCTTGAATATCCTCATTTTCTTTTATTGGTGTGATACGAAAATCCAAGATCGTATTTTGATCTTTCTTTGCCGTATTCACTAAGGTTGAAGAATAGACTATGTTTTGCTCCTGCGATTCTTTATAGCCATTTTCTATATAAAATGGAACAAACTGCCCCTTGCTGTTTACGATTCGAAGGTCATTTAAATTCTCATCTGCTCCGGCATATACTTCTTCATCCAAAAAAAATGATTGGTATTTATTATTAGCTGGTATATCAATTGACTTGGAAAAATGCCAATCCTTACTTTTATCCTTTGCTTCGATAACTGTAAAGACCGGTAACATATAAACCAAGGAAGAAATACTAGCAATTAAACTAATTTTTCGAATCAACTTGACCATGTTGCTCCCCCAGTCTTGATGAAACTCTTTGATAAATAAATGACACGCCAATAAGCACAAACCCGAAACTGAAATATGCGATTATCTTACTTCCCGAAGATAGAAAAGATAAATCAAAAAAGATTAACTTTCCTGTTGATACAAGAGTTAGTCCTAGACCTAATCTTCTAATATACATATATCGCTTACGGAAGCCATATAAAATATAAGAAATTGCTAGCAATAAATATAATAAACTGATTGCTAATCCTACCTTATTTAATTGAAGCTGTATATTTATGAATACTGTAAGGATTCCTATTAAGTAGATTCCTAAAATTAAAGGATACAATTCACTACTTTTAAATTGTCTACGAATATATGCAATTAAGAAGTCCCGACTGCTGAAAAACACGAAAATATTAACACCAATCAATATACCTAAGGCAAGATATTCGACAAATGTATTTTTTGAAAAATCTTCCTTCAATGCCGGGAATTGAATCGTTACATAAATACAAATTAAATACCCGATCATATATAGGAATAAACAATAATACTTCACAATACTGTCATAAAGGACTTTCATTTTAGTAAGAATATATGCAAATACAATCGTAATAAATGCTAGTAGTAACCCTTGATAAAAAGAATAATGTGTAAATTGATCAGATACATTATTGCTATATACATTGTCAATCTCATACATTAAATAAAACCATATATTAACTAGAGTAAAATATTTAAACCAAGTAATTACTTTTAACTCTATTGGTCGAGAGAAAAGTGGTACATCACTTCGATTTTGTCGTATCGCATAAAATAAAGTAAGAATCGACATACCAATAATAATCGCACTATATTTAAAATCAAAATAATCATTGTTAATATCTAGTAACACATTTATTCCGATATCAATAACAAAAAATGATCCAATACATAGAAGGAATATGCCCCAACCAGCTCTAGTTAGTTGCTTGAATTTATAAATGCTTCCATAAAGGCTTAACAGAATCCCCTCAATAAGCCATCCTATAGATAACCATTGGATTCCAAACTGGAACGGAATCATTAAGATCGCAAATGTTAGTGATGTCGCATAAAATAACAACATCGTTTGCTTTTCTTTCTTCATGACTTTCTCGATGAATTTTCCCAAACCAATATACACAAGACTAAAAATAAGTGCTAATAAGCCTCTTAAGTCCTTTAATCCCGCTTCCTCAAATAGGAAGTATAATAAACCGCAACTAGTCACAGTGTTTAAAGACAATAATACAACGTCAAGTCTAGTAAGCTTTGATTTGTATTTAAATGGATACAATAAAGTGATACCAAGGTACATTAAGAATGTAATGATTGAGTACAATATGCTAATTGATTCATTATCAGCTAACCAGATTAATGCAGCTAAAGAAGGTGTGTTAAATAAAAAGCTAATGTAATTTACAATCGTCCAACGTTTTCGAAATGAAACTAACAATATGCAAAGATTTAATAGGAAAAGATAACCCATCGCTGTGTAAACAGCATTTCCGTGGAGGCCGAAAGCCCACATATATGAAAATAATGGAAGATAACCTCCTACAAGTCCGAGTGAACAAATAGTTCTTGAATGATATCTTAATGATAACAGTACTGCGGTTAAAGAAACTAAAATAGATAAAGACAATCCAACATAAATGTCTATTATATGTAATAAAAAATAACTATAAAAAATCGATCCATACAAGACCGAAATTCCGCCTCCTAAAAGTCCTAAGGCAAACGTCTGTTTTTGCTTTCGGAAAAACACTTCACCACCTGACAGCATTACTGCCCCAAGCAGGAAAAATATACTCCCTTTCATATAGCCGTTAAACCAAGTGGAATATGAATATTTAAATGCAGCCCCAACACCTAATATAATTAGGAGAATTCCAAGTTTATTGATCCAATTCAAACCGATTTTCATTTCGATTTGATTTTGTTTTATTCGTTTCTGAATAATTTCTTCATTTACTTCTTCTGAAGAAAATTGGTCTAAACCATTTTTGACATTACCGATTAGCGTTTTCTCTTCTTCTGCGATTTGCTCACGATGCAAAATAATTTTTTGATCTAATTCTGAGGAAATTTGCTTAAGCTTCGCTCTAAACTCATCTTTTTCTACTTCTAACTCAATGGAAGCCCTTTCAAATAGACGCCTGATTTTTTGTTTTGCATCAAATTCAAAGCCATCTAAGCGGTTATTATGTTCTTTTGTTCTTCCTTCAAAATAAGTTTCTAATTTCTTCCGAGATACTTTAATAATATTGAGCTTCTCATCAAGGATTTGCTCCATCAATGAATTTCGTAATTTAACATTCTCTTCTGATTTTTGATCATACTTTTCCTGTAATTGAGACAATTGAAGCTTATACTCCTCGTAATACTTCCGTAAAGTTTGATTTTCATGAATCAAATCATTTGACTCATACTGCTCAATTAAGGTCAGATACTCCTTCATCAACTCGTTCTGACTATCTTTCAAGAATATTAACCTATCTTTAAACTCATCCATCATTTCCTCCTCCTTGTTTTCGAAGATGATATAAATTATAAAAAGAAAACAAAATATTACTTTTTATATAACACTACCCGTATATACTATTTCACTTTTAGGAGTGTGATAACACTTAAATACTGTTAAAACTAAAATAATTGTGATAACAACTGTGGATAATTGTTTCTTTGTTCAATCAACATCTTCCTAAGGTCACAATTGACTGTTTGCTAATTCAAAAAGGCGATTCATTACATCTTCCTGATCAAACGAACTATACCATCGATAGTCTGAATCATCTAAAATACGATAATGTTGACTAATTACATTTTGTTGAACACGATAGATGCCTTTTTTCTCAACTTCATGCCAAAAAAGTTTCCCTCCGAGTGTTTTAAATTTTGGAGTATACATTTCATCGTGTGCTAGTGTTTCAATTACCTCAAACGGTTCATCACCAAAAAAATTCTTTAAAATCATACTATCCTTGAACAAAGCACAGACAGCAACTGTATTTGTCCATCCTAATGATGTTCGTTCTTTTTCAATTTGAACGAGCGTTTTTTTTGAAATTCCAAGAACAGTTGCCATTTTTTCTTGCGAATACCCTTTTTCTAGGCGAATCAATCTTACATTTTTTGAGATGAGTTCGATTAGTTTATCTTTATCCATATAAATCACTTCCTAATGAAAAGATTCAAAGCGATGATGTGTTTTAGTTCAAAAAGTTACCCTGACTTACTTTTAGTGTAATATTACACTATATGAATTTTTTTGTAAATAAATGCGTTGATTTATTATTTTAAAATTTTTCAGAATACAGTCTTAAACATCATGAGTAGTGGTTGAAGAAAAGGACCTTCTTTTTCGAAGATCCTTTAAAGATAATTACCTAGCGTTTCTTTACTATTTTATGTTCGAATTATGCTTCCCTTGTTCACCTTAACCATTATCAGGTTCAGCAATATTTTAAGTTAATTATACAGGTCATATCGACTTCTGTAATTTGGGGGAATTTCACCTTTTTCCATAGAATTTCAAATTATCCTCGTTAAACAAGCTAACAATATACAACTACATTATAAAAATAAAAAAACTCGGACTAATTATCCGAGTTTTTTTATGCCTCTTTTGGCAACGTTATGTAAAATGCTGTCCATTCATCATCAGAAAGACATTTAATATTGCCATCATGTTTTTCAATGATTTGTTTACATACAAATAAGCCAATTCCAGTACCATGATTTTTTGTCGTAACAAATGGTTCAAAAATTGTCCGTATGCTTTCTTCACTAATTTTAGGTCCATTATTTCTTATTTGAATTTCAATCATATCCTCTAAATCTGAAACTTGATAATGAATCGTTTTTTGTCCATCGTTTTCAGCCAAGGCATCGATCGAATTCATTAATATATTAAGTAAAACTTGGCGAAGTTCATTTCTGAAACCTGGTATGTATATTTGTTGAGATATTCCTTCTTGTAAAATGACATTCGAATTTACAATACTCGGATATAAGAATTCAGTTATTTCTTTAAATAAATCATTAATTAAAAAGGATTCCACTATCTGATCATGATCCTTTTTCGAGACATGAAGAAATTGATCAATTCTAAAATTTAATTGATGCAATTCATGATCTATGATGTCTAAATATTTTAATTGTGGATGATCTCCTTTAAGTAATTTTACAAATCCAATAATTGAAGTAAGTGGATTTCTAAATTCGTGAACGAAACTAGCAGACATTTGTCCTAAGATCGTAAGTCTCTCTTTATGAGTCTCGTCAATAAACTGCTTTTTCTCTTCTATATCTTGTGTAATGAGATATGAATATTGCTTTACAGTAAAATAAATAAACTGGTCAAAAACGTAATTAATTTTATTAATGAGTGGCTGAAGTAGACTAATACTTTCTTCAAATTCTGATAAATGTTTAAATAGTTCACTTCTACCTATATTTGAGTTATACACAAAATCTCCGATGTTAGCACTTGCTTTAGCTCGTTCAAGGGCTATTTTATGTGCCAAATCTTTGACTTGATCCTCATTTATTTTGCCCTCAATAAATAATAACGTAAAATCAATCAATTTAGTTCCATTAATGATAATCTCGGATTTAAATGGATCATCATCGCTTATTACCGCTTGAGCGACCCAATTCTTTGTTAATGTAGGCATACTTTCCTGTATGAAAGTGCTATACCTACTCTCTATTGACTTATCAATAAGGAACACCTCCAATAAAAAAATCTATTAATTAAATAGTAACAAATTTTTAAATATTCGTTAAGTAAAAAAATAAAAATTTGTCGAATTTATTACGACAAAGTAATATTTTTTACAATAATCTGATTAAATCGTAAATTAAATTTATGTATATTTCATTCATTTCATTCAGCAACTAAACTTTTACGATTGTCACTTAGTCCTAGTTATTATAAAACTAAAATTACGCAAAAATGTCAATAATATGGTGAGTAGAATAGAATAAAGTTAGATACAATTAACTTATTAAACTGAAGGTAGGTATTTCAATGGCTGGAAATAATGTTGAAGATTATTTAATTAAAGGTATCTATGGTGAAAAGCAAATAAAAATTGAAGAACGAAATATTTTTTTAGGTACAATTCGTGAAAGAATTGAAATTGCGTTAACTACAAGTCAAGTGATGGCAAATTCAATCTATCCAATCGTTGAAAAATCAATCAGTATGAAAAATGTTACTTTATTATTAAATGGTACACTATCCTATAATACAATTTCGAAATATATTTTAATGGCAAAGAAAAAAAATATACCCTTTTCATTAGTCAATAATTTACCCGTACCTACACCGATTGGACTTGTCGTGACGCATAATGACGCGGTTGATAAGAATGAAATATTTATTAAAGATGAACTTTATAAATCAACTAATTTTTAATTAATTCGGTATGTGAAATTTCATAAAATATGGACAAAAGCGCAGCTAAATTGTTTTACAATTTAAGTTGCGCTTTCTTCTTGGCTTTCAGGTTTTTTGATCGGTTCCCGTGTTAATTCAATCGATTTTATATAATGACCGTCTAACTTAAGGACTTTAAATGTGCAGTTATGATATTTAATTGAATCTCCTTCTTGCACATCAAAATTTTCAGTTAAAATCCATCCACCAATTGTATCAACATCAGTATCATCAATATCTAAGCTAAAAACATCATTAATTTCACTAATTAAAACCTTACCTGCAATGATGAATTTATTTTCGTTTACTTTACTTATATCCTCTTTCTCATCAACATCAAACTCATCTCGAATTTCCCCAACAATTTCTTCTAAAATATCTTCAACTGTTACTAAGCCAGACGTACCTCCGTATTCATCAACTAATATTGACATATGTATATGTTCTCTTTGCATTTTAACAAGTAAATCATGAACGGATATTGATTCAATAACTTGAATGATCGGTCTAATATATTGTTCAAGTGTTTTTACCTCTGCATCCCCTTTATGAAGAACAAAATCAGTAAAAACATCTTTAAAATTTATTAAACCAACGACATGGTCCTTATCTCCATCTACAACAGGGAAACGAGTATATTTTTCTGTACTCATAAAGTGAATATTCTCATGAAAAGGTTCACGCAAATCAATTGCAACCATTTCCGTTCTAGGAACCATTATTTCTTTTGCTACTCGCATATTGAAATCAAATATATTGTTCACATACTTAAATTCAGATTGATTTATTTCGCCACTCTTATAGCTTTCAGAAAGGAGAATTCTTAATTCCTCTTCTGAATGTGCAACTTCATGTTCTGAAGCAGGAGGAAGTCCAAATAGTTTTAAGACCATCCTTGCTGAATTATTAAACAACCAAATGAACGGATAGGTAATTTTGTAAAAAAGAATCAATGCTGGTGAAAACTTTAAGGTAATTTGTTCAGCCTTTTGAATAGCGATTGTTTTAGGTGCTAATTCACCAACTACAACATGAATAAATGTAATAATTCCAAAAGCAAGTAAAAAAGAGATCGTGCCGCTTACTGCAGTAGGTAAATTCAAGTCGTCAAGTAATGGATGCAATAATCCATCTACAGCCGGTTCACCTAACCAACCTAAACCTAAACTCGTAACTGTAATACCAAGTTGACAAGCTGAAAGATATTCATCGAGATGTGTTATTACTCGTTTAACAGCTCTTGCTTTTTTATTCCCCTCGCCAATTAATTGATCAATTCTAGAACTTCTAATTTTTACGATTGCAAATTCTGAAGCAACAAAAAAGGCAGTAAATGCAATTAATACAACAACTAATAATAACTTAGTACCAATTCCAAACAATTGAGTCATCCCTCCAATTGGAAGTGAAGGCCATCTTCATAATTAATATTTTTAAATTAGGCTTATCTTAGTATATTCAGTTAAATAATTTGTTATCAAATTTTTTTTGGCATTTTTAAAACAGGAATAGAAAAATTTTAGAAAAAGGTTCTGCATTTCTTGTTTTACCTTCTCTCTTACTTACCATTCTTTACCTTATTTCTATTTTCCTTCTCCGATAGTGTCTTGCATTATATGCTATATATCAACTTTATATTCTAAAATTTGTAAAATGTTTTGTTAATAACACCGTAAAAAACCGAATTTCGATAAAAATCAATACAAAAGTAATCAAGTTTACATATTCAGCTATTTTGATTGTTTAGAACCTATTTATTCGATGGATTTTAAGAACTTTTGCCGAGTCAACACTAGTTTTGTCAACCTCAAAGGAATGTGCAGATTAATAAAGAATTTTTAATATATAAATTATTTGGAGGAGGAATAGCGTATGTATACAACTTCTCAAGTGGCAGAACAACTGCAATTAACAAATAAAAAAGTTTTATTTTATTTAAAAAAAGGAAATTTAAATGTAGAGAAAACTCATAATGGATATTTATTTACAGAGGAACAAATCGAACAAATTAAAGAAATTTATGAAGCTTCTATGCAAACGATCGAAACAAAACAAAATGACACTGAAAACATTGACATAATAAAAGAATTAACTCAAAAATTAATAAAACTCGAAGAAAAAGTTGAAACAAAAGCAAATGAAGTCGTTTCAGTACAAATTTTGGAACATCGATGTGAAATTGAAGATTTAAAGAAAGTAGTTGTTAAACTTGAAAATCAAGTAGAACAATTAAATGAACAAGTGACCTTATTAAAAGCGGATTTAGAGGATCAGAAAAAGATCATAACATTTAAACCGAAAAAACGTTTTGCCATTTTATCAATATTTGGAGTTTAAAAAATCTGAGTCAAGTTTAAAGGTAATGAACTCTGGGCAAAGGCAAGCAATTAATTAATTAATGAAGAATGCATTCGTTTGATGGAAAGTTAAAAACGTAGAAGAATTTTCTTCTACGTTTTTTTACATACTAAAATGTATGTTGGTCAAAAATAAAATTGGATGAAAGGAGGAATTTCCATGCAAAAAAATGCGCGTCAATATACTCAGGATGCAACTACTGAACTTAAACACGCAATTGAATGTCTTCAATCTGCATTAGAAACCGTTGAAAAACCACAAAACCATGAAAGAATCGAACAAGCGCTTCAAGCTTGCCAAACAGCTTATAATCAAACGAACCAGGCAGCAGGTATTCTTGAACAAGAATAGTATGCAAATAAAAAAACTCAGGTTTATCCCTGAGTTTTTCTCATTTACTTATCATAATACATTAATATTTCTTTAAATTCATTTGAATATTTCAATAGTTTAATAGCATGCTTAATATCCAATAAAAATGGTACAGCAATTATATCATCACTTATTTCAAAGTATTCATCAATCGGTAAAATTTTAAATCCTGCACTTCTTGCAAACATATAAAGTCTTTTATTTATTGTACCAATATACCAATCAGCGTTAGTATGATTGGCATGATCATAGCATGCTAGTAAAATTTGTTTAAAAAATCCTTTACCTCTATTTTCCCTTGTAATTAATAATTTACCAATTTCATAGATTTCTTCATTTTGAATATATTTAATGTATTTGTTTTCGGAAAAATCATAATAATATTTATTTTTATCCTCATTTTCAATATTATATTTACTAAACTCGAGGGTACCAATTAACTTTTTATCCGAATTACAAATTCCATAACGAGTAACTTCATTACTTCTTACTAAGAAAGGTATTTCGTTTTCTTCACAAAAATCTCCCCAAAGCTCGTTAAATAAATTATTCTCTTCTTTTGTATGAATAACACGAAACACTCTCACTCACCCCTAAAATTCCTATATAAATATTCTTATCTTACGTCTATTAAACAACGTTTATACCAAATTTTAATATTGTCTCTTTAATTCTATTTAGTTATTTTGTTAAAAAAGTATTTTATTGGCCTGTTTATATATGGCTCTATTGTATGGTAAAATTTAGCTTTTGGCAACGCTTACATAACTAATTATGTATAATTTGTGAAATCAAAATTATCTCATAATTAGTTTTGTAGTATAAATTAATACTAAAATGTAAATTTTTTACAGAAATATTATTTCGTATTTTATAATATAAACAATGTATCAAAATGTCAAAGAACATCTTCGAATTAAAGAAATATGCCCTATGCCGTCGAATGGTAAAGGGCACATAAAGATTGATTGGTTGACTTTCTAAATTCAGTTTCAATTTCGAGTTATTTAAGTTCTTCAAGTGTTCTGTTTATTATATCTACTAGCTCTCTTTCACCAACTAGTTCAAAAAAATCCTCGCCCTTTTTCCTAGGATAAAACTGAATATAAGTACCACAACCCGCTTCAAGAACTTTACGATGAACATTACTACCTGGATATAAACAAATTACTTCATTGATCGGTTTTCGCACATATGTCATTTTTCCATTAACACGTTCAACATACTTTAGTCCCCAGTATTTATACATTTGTTCCATTGCCTTTGTATTCCCTACTGGTTGATAAATATTAAACATTGGACTATATTTAATTTCAAAAATGATCGAAGCAACGTATTCTTTATTTTTTTTTCGATAAAAATCTAATCTAATATCCGGTTTTTTCGATTCTTCACCACTAAAAAAATTTGTTCCTTTTAACAGTGATACTTGCGGACTTCCCTCAATAATTTCGTTATAAACTAAATTAATGATCCAACTTTTATTTTCTAGTGACACAAATGCCCCATCCATTAACTCATCATCTTTTATATGCATTAAAATCTGTTCAGCTAATGGTTCAGAATCATTTTTAAATTTTAGCTTTAAGAAAATATCGCATAATGAGAAAAAGACAAAGTATTCATATAGTAAAAAAGTTGGCTTATAGACGGGTAAAAGCATTTGTTTTTTTCCGTATTCCTTTACCTTTTTATCAAACAAGCTTAAGGAATGAATAAAATTTAAAAATACTTTCGATGGACTAGTTGGATATTTTGAAGTATCTGTATCCGTCGCTATACGAAAGATTCCGATTGTATATTCTCTAAAATAGACTTCATAAAGTTTTTCCAATGAATTCGTAATGCGTTCTTTTTCTGTAACACTTTTAGTTAACTTTTCTAATTCTAACTCTTTTAACATTTTTGACTGCCTATATTTAGCTTTTTCTCGATCAGTAATTGAGCCATTCCCAACTACATTCTGCATCATTTTTTCTATATCCTTCACTTGAAAATCGATTTGATCCATTTTATTTTTGTCTTTAACTAATTCATATTTTACAAAGGTTAATAATGTTTCAATTGTAAGTAGAAATTTACGAACTTTATTTTTAGCATATTTAATCTCATCTATATAATTTTCTTCTTGAACAACCGGTTGCATTGTTAAATTTGTTGCATTTGAAATGGCAGGATGCATTAAGGTCCATCTAATTGTATTAAAATCTAATTTTTTTACCTGCCTTTTTAATTCATAATCCTTTTTTTGTTTCCGCTTTAATTTACTAATAAATTGCTGAATTGCAACTAGTAGCCTCTCTTCATTTGACTCGATAAAACGTATAATTGGCCAAAAATACATTGTTCCATTTTGAGTAAATGAAGCGGAAGATTTTTTAAAGTATTGTGAGTCATTCATTATTCCATTTATTTGTTGATTTAATGTTGAATGCATCCACTCTAATTGATCATAATCTAAATTTTTCGGTACTATTTTAATCATTCCGTAAAAGTGTTGTTCTTGATATATAATACAAAATTCATAATATCCGCATCTCCAAGGATATGCATTCTCGGTTTTACCATGTTCATATATTAATATTTTTCTTTTTTCAGATGTAAAAATAAACTGCTGATCATCCAGGTTTTCTTGTTGAAAATGATAAAGATTATTCCAAACGAACGTAATTTTACCGTCAAACTCACCATCGACTTGAAATAAAAATCTTTTTAATTCTTGTATTTCATAAGCAAATAAGTAAGCCTCTTTTGGGTTCATTGTCAGTGCATCAAGAGATATTTTCTCCTCTTTCCCCCTAGTTCCGACAAGAATTGCAATCGTAAATGGTAGATAAAGTGGCTCAAAAATTTCTGGACTATTATTAGTTGACATATCCATCAATCTCCAGCTGCTTTCTTTTCTTTTTCAATTCTTTAATCGAATACTCAAAGTCAGAAATTGATCTACCTAAATTAGATTTCATGACCATATTTAGTAGCCCTTCCTGCTCGTTCCCTTCACCTGTACCAATTAATTCTTCTAAATTAGCAAATAACCCCCTAACTTTAGTTAATACGCGTTGCTTAACAAAGAGATCGATCGCTTCTTTGCGTTCGAATTGAATATGGGAAGGAAGAGTAGGTATGTTAGCTAAATAATTTGATAGATCTTTAATCATTCGCGGAGAGATTATTCGTTCACTTAATGAATGTTCAACTATTTTATTAAACTCATCAAAAAACTTTAATTCATCACTTGTAAGCTCAGATGTACTTAAAGTTTTCTTTGTCCAATTACTAAAGTTTTCTGCATTAATATAAATTTGTGGTACAGTTTCATAAATATTTTCGTTATTCATCTTTTCTGCATAATTTACGAATGACGTTGATCTAAGTGAAATTATATTTACACGATCTAATAATCTTAAAGAAAACTCACTTGAAGTTTCATCAAAGTTAACTGTACCAACAAAAATAATATTATTACCTATTCTTACTTTAGGCTTATAATATTGATTAATGACTACGTTATGATCATGGAATAGGGTAATGACTCTCTTATCCTGAGGCATTTCTAATATTGATAAAAATTTACTAAACCAATGTTCAATTTGAGAAAGATTCATTTCATCAAATATCACCATATACATCCTGTGTGGAAATTGTTCAGCCTCTATAAGTAATTTCGTTAATCCCGTCTCAGAATCAATATAAATCCCAGTAGTCGGATTTAAATAACCTAATAAATCATAATGTTCTCGATAAGACGGAGAAATTGGAACAAATAATAACTCTTTTCCAAATTCAAGTCCTAAGGTTTCTCCATAAATACGTGCTAATTGTGATTTCCCAGTACCACTTACACCACCTAAAATTGTTAGCGCCTGAAATTTACAACATATATGAAAATTAATAATATCTTTTTTTTCGTATAATAAGCCTTGCTGCAAACAATTTTGGTAAAATCGTTCAATAAAAGCATTTTCAGTATCATTACTCCATTCATTGGGAAAGGCTTGTTTCTCGGTAAATTCTTGCGTATAAATAAGCTCTTTACATTCTTTTTTAAAGTTTTTATTCAACTCTTCCCACTGTTTTTCGGGAATAAAATAAATTAAATGATTTAAATGAATAAATGACTTTTTAAGTTCATCTTCATCATAATCTTGAAATGTAACTTCATTTTGTTTTTCTAAGTAACTAATATCATTCATCATCGATTTTAAAAACAAATTGCCGTATAGTCTATTTTCATAAAAGACAAATTCTGGTTGATCAAAGTCATTAAAATATTTTGGCAGATGAATTGGCAAAGAACCTTTTATTAGTCGATTTTCGACCTCTTCACGCTTTCCCTCTCCCCTAAGTTCAATGACAGGCAGTAGATGATAGGAAGTGTCCCTTTTCCCATCAAAAAACTCTACTAGATCTGCTGTGACTACCTCATTGGCATATTCAAGACGAAACATGACTAATTTAGTATCAAAAATCTTTTTTAATCCTTCAATTATGTCATCTTTTTTCTTACTTTTAATGAGTGGTTTTATTTTACTTTCATTATTTTTATTTGCAGTTGTCCCTACAAACAAAACATCTTGAGTTGAAAAACTCGCTTTTAACTTTGATGGAATTGGAGATAAGCACTCTACATAAAAACGAATATGATCTTCGTCTTCATAATAAAGTAAGCTCTGCTTCTCTTGGTCTACTACTCTTTCTGTCACAATTTTTCCAAGGAATAAAAAGTTGTGAATTTTTTTCACTACTTTCTGGGTCAATGCGCGTTTTAATTTCAAAGTCATTTCCCCCACTTTCCGACATTTCTCCTACATTTTACGTTCATAGTATAGAAATTATGAATAATACGGCCTTTTTACAAATAAAAACACCCAGGTAAACCTGAGTGTTTCAGTGTGTGGACAAAATCTTAAATTTTACTATTAAACTATATCCCATTTAGATTCCACGATTGTCCTATAGCATTAATTGGTAATATACGATATCTAGCCATTGATTAAATTTCTGGCCTACTTTATAAAAATGACCTACCTTTTTAAATCCTAACTTCTCATGTAATCTTTCACTTACTTCATTTCCGCTAGTAATACAAGAAATAATTGTAAAGTGACCTAATTTTTTAGCAGTTTCAATCATTTCAATCATTAATGCCTTCGCTAGCCCTTTACGACGATGATCAGGATGAATATATACAGATAGTTCAACCGTCTGTTTATATGCATCTTTTTCCTTAAACTGTGTTAGTGAACAATACCCGGTTACTTGACCATTTTCTTTCGAAACAATTACTGGGTAAAGCTCTGTATGGTTTGAAAACCATTTTTGCATTTCTTCTTCCGTTTTTATTTTCATATCAAATGTTGCTGTAGTATTTAGGATTGCATCATTATAAATTGTTACAATTTCGAGTACATCTTCTTTTGTCGCAAAAAGTTTTTCCATTCTACTTCCTCTTCTCACGTTTTATCTTTTCATTCATTGTACATTACAAAAATTGAATTTCAACATTCGTATTCATAAAAAATCCTTACATCTAAACAAGCACAGTGTTTAGGCTCCTTACATATACTGCGTTAGTCGGAATGATAGGAGGTATGAATATGAGTGAAAAAGAAAAAAACAACGCTCAAGATGAAAAACAAAGTCATTCATCTATTGATCTTCAACATTATTTAAAAAAGGTGGATGATCTAATAGATCAGTCGCCAATTCGAGGTCTATTTGATGAAATTGATAAATTCTTTCATAAACATGGAGTTTTTTCCTCAATCGGTGTAGAAATCATTGAAAACGGTGAGGAATTAATCATTCAGGCAAGTATGCCAGGTGTAAGTAAAGAACAAATTTATATGGACCTTGAAGGTACAATCTTAACAATTGGCTTGAAATCTGATACGATTACTGAAGTACAAAATGATCAATCAAATTACTCCTATAAAAAGTATTCTTATAGCCAATCCCAAAGAGTCGTAAAATTACCTTACCCAATTAATGCAACAACTGCAACAGCAACATACGAAAACGGTATGCTTGTCATAAAAGGTACAAAATTACCTGAATACCAAAAACAAATCTTTTTAGACTAAAACGTAATACTGTTTGTATATTACCGACAACCTAAACGAATTCTATTAACACAAATAACTAAATTCAAATTAATCAAAAAAACTGAGTATCTTTTAGAAACTCAGTTTTTTATTAAATAGATAAATGATCTTTTGCAGCTTTATTTCCCTGTCAATGTTTCGATATCTGATAAAATCTCATCAAATGGCACATTACTTACACCACTATAATCTTTAACGATTTTTCCGTTTTGATCAATTAAATAAAATTTAGTACCATGGATAACTTGTGAATTGTTTTCAGGTTTTTTAACAATCGTTTTAAAATTTTCAGATGCAAATTTTTCAATGTGTTTTTGAGAATATCCCGTTAAGAAATTCCAATTACTAAAATCAGCATTAAATTTATTTGCGAATGTAGTTAATAATTGTGGCGTATCAACTTCAGGATCAATACTAAATGAGATGAAGTCTACATTTAACTTCTTCTCTGCAGCCTTTTGTTGAAGTTTTGCCATATTTGCTGTCATTGGCGGACAAACTGTTTCACAACTTGTAAATATAAAATCTGTTAGCCAGACTTTTCCTTTTAAATCTTTTGTCCCAAAAGTCTTACCGTCCTGGTTAGTGTATGTAAATTTTTCTAAATCCCAATTTAAAGGATTTTCAATTTTATTTCCACAGCCACTTAATAAAGCCAGACATAAAATCATTATAAATGTCACAAATACCGTATTTCTCTTCATACTTATCCCCCTACGCTAGCATTGTACTTGTCCATTGTATCAAAAACAGATCGTTTCTTTCTAATAATTTAAACTAATTGACATATATATTTAAAATTTTTCAAATGATACTTTTACAAAGTAAAGTTAAACTAAACATATTGATAAAGAATCTTGAAAGGATGACTGATAATGGCAAATAAAAAATATGAAAATTTAGACACGAATTATCGTAAAACTTTTAAAGATTTGATCAAATGCGGAATAGAAAGAAGTAAGACAAAAAAGGATTATAGTAGTGTAATTCAACAATGTAGTCATAAAAAAATCACCTATTTAAAGGAAAATCGTAATGAAACAACAATTACTTGGATTGGACACTCTACTTTTTTAATACAAATAAATGGAGTCAATATATTAACTGATCCTGTTTATGCTAATCAAATGGCTTTAAAAAAACGATTGTCAAAACCAGGAATACTTATATCAGAATTACCTCCAATTGACTTAATTTGTATTTCTCATGGTCACTATGATCATCTAGATTTTAATACATTGCGACATTTCCCTAAAAAAACCCAGTTTATTTTACCGATCGGCTTAAAACAAAAATTTGTTAGTAAAGGCTATAAAAATGTCCATGAAATGAAATGGTGGGAGACAAAAGACTTTTTAGGGATTAATATTTCATTTGTACCTTCTCAACATTGGACGAAGAGAACATTATTTGACAGGAATAAGTCACATTGGGGTGGATTTGTTTTCAAAACGTCCAATGAATGTATATATCACGTTGGTGATAGTGCTTATTTTTCAGGCTTCAAAGAAATCGGTAAAAGATTTCAAATTGATACAGCAATTATTCCAATCGGAGCATATGAACCTGAATGGTTTATGAAACACAACCATATGTCACCTGAAGAAGCTGTTCAAGCGTTTTTAGATTTAAACGCAAAGTTATTTATCCCAATGCATTACGGAACATTTAAACTTGCAGACGATACTCCTTTAGAGGCTCTAGAGCGATTATGTTCTGAATGGAAAAGGAAAAAAATAAAACCTGAAAAGCTTAAAATTTCTTTACTAGGTGAAACAATTTACCACTCAATCGTTAGAAATAAAAAAGAAGAAGCCATTATTTATTAAGCTTCTTCTTTTTCCTATGTTAAATATAAAATGTTGAATATAAAAACTATTCAGCATAAAAAACGAACCCTATAGCACCTTTTCCTGTATGTGTACTAATTACTGGAGTTGTATAATCGGTTTCATTTAATTCAAGGTTCGTTAGTTGTTGAATTGAATTTCTAAGGGTCTCTGCAAGCTCAGTAGCATCTGCATGAGCAATTCCTACACCTTTTATGGTTTTTCCAAGTGTGTCTTGTTCAAAATATTTAGTTAAAGTTTTTACTACTTGCTGATGGCTACGCACTTTACCAACTGGAGAATAAACTCCCCCTTCAAGTGATGCAATCGGTTTAATATTTAGTAATGACCCAATAAAGGCTTTACCTTTTCCAATTCTTCCACCTTTAACTAAATTTTCAAGTGTATCTACCATAATATATAAATACGTACTATTTTTAATTTCCGTAAGACGGTTAACAATGTCTTCAACAGTGGATCCGTCATCAGCCATTTGTGCTGCCTCGATGACTTGAAAAGCCATTGCTCTTGTAATAAAAGCTGAATCGATTACTGTTACATCACCTTCAACCATCCCTGCAGCTGCACATGCAGTTGAATAAGTCCCACTTAAACCGCTAGATAAGTGAATTGAAATGACTTTACTTCCATCGGCTGTCAATTTTTCAAATGTTTCTACAAATTTTCCTACAGCTGGTTGAGATGTCTTTGGCAATTCAACTGATTGTTGCATTTCATCAATAAATTGCTTTGGAGATATATTAACTCCATCTAAATATGTTCCACCATTTATTTGAATTGTTAAAGGAATGACTGTTATATTTAAATTTTCAATTTCTTCTTTTAATAAGTCGGCCGTTGAGTCAGTTACAATCTTAATGTTTGCCAATCAATTCACATCTTTCTTCTCTAAAATTCTACAAATTTTGCAAAGTAAATTCATTATATCATTTTTACTATCAGTTAACAGTAAATATTAAAGTTCCATTAAAATTTCAATATTTCTTTGAAAATCATATTGACAAGTAGGTGAGTTTTAATTTAGAAGAAGGATGAGGTTATTGAATAAATAATGAGTAGATCTAGAATTTTCCAAAATAAAAAACTCGGTACGATTACCGAGTCTTTTACTGATTTATTTGCCGTTCTTTTCGTCTTTGTCTTTGTCTTCTAAAAGTTCATTTGTTAAACCTTGAGTAGAACGCTTAAATTCTCTAAGTGTATCTCCAAATGCTCTTCCGATTTCAGGTAATTTTTTTGGTCCAAATATAATTAAAGCTAAAATTAAAATTAAAATTAAACCTGGAAAGCCTATGTTAGCCATTATTTTCCCCCAACTTCCATCCACTATTAATAAGTAAGTACCAAACTTTCCTTATATAGTAATATTGTCAAAAATTTGTTCATTCGTCAAATAATTTCAAGGAATTTTAATAAAATTTAATAACTTATTTAGTTTTAGTTTACATAATAATATTATCTATTCTTTTTATTGTTTTTAATTTAAATTAATTTATCTCTAAACTGAAAATACTCTTCTTTATTACTAGGTACTACTAAAGTACCGCTTTGAATTTTATCCTTATATTCATTAACCTTTACTAATATTGGGTCCTCAACATTATTATCTGCCAGTATTAATTTTATACCATCTTCATTTAAACCATAAATTAACGTTTTACCACCATGAAATTCATTTGATTTTGTTTGTTTAGCTAAATCATATACTGCCTGATCAATTTTTTTCACAAGTGAAAAGAGAGTTACGTTTTCAGGTAAACCGTGTCTATACTCATTGCGGTCAGCTCCTATTACCCATACTTCTCTTTGATTTGATCTCCTAATCTTTTTTGCAGTTGTAAATACGCCTTTACTTGTTAAACCCGCTACAGGAAAAATAATATCAACGTCTTTACTAAAAAAGTCATTTGCTATTCTTGAACCTATTTTAGGGTCATTAAAGGTATTTGAATACGCTGTTAGAACTTCAATTTCTTTATTTATTGATTTAACTCCAGAAATAAACCCATACTTATACCTGTTAATAATTTCATTGTCGTCCCCACCGATAAATCCAATTTTTTTGGTTTTTGTTTTCATTGCTGCTATTACACCTGCTAAAAAACTTCCGTCTTGTTCAGTAAAATTAATACTAATTACATTTGGTTGGTCAACCCTTGAATCAATTACACCAAATTTCGTACTCTTATTGTTTTCTGCAACCTTATTTAATACAGTTGATAAATTATTACCTATTCCAATAATCAAATCATAATTTGAATCAGCCATTTTAGTAATTTTCTTTTCAAAACTTTTTGTACTACTTGTTGTAATGTATTTATAATTCTTATCTTTTTTTAAATTTTCCTCTTTTGCAAATTTAGAAATACCTTTCATTGCACTTGAGTTTAAATAACTGTTATTTTTTCCATTTGAATTTGAGACGATGCCTATTTTGAACGTATTACTAGAATCTTGATTATTACTGCAAGCCGAAATGACGACTGCAATGATCGAAATTAAGATTAATGCAGCCTTTTTTATATACAAATCATTCACCTCATTCGAATACAATTATTTCTAGTATGAATTTTCGATTATTGTTTTATTCGTTGAAAAGTAGAGGGATTAGGAAATTGAGGGTTTTTTACCTAAAAATTTTTAAAAGCAGGAAGTACATTGTGCTACCTGCTTTCACGCTGGTCTTTTAATTAAGATGATTTATTTTCAGTATAGTATGTAGAATCATGTTGATTTCCACTATAGGATGCTCGCTTTCCATGGGGCGAGATTCTTGAGCCTCCTAGTTCCTGCGGGGTCTCAGCCTTCCCGCATATCCCATAGGAGTCGAGCACCCCTTTTTTCTCCAATTAACTTATTTATCAAAAAAAGGTTGCACTAAAAAACCAATTTAATATACTTTACTTAGAGTAGCATAACAGCTTGTTAATCGGTCAATTAAGATAAAACATCAACGTATTAGAATAATCATTTTAATTTTTTTTCTAAAAATTTCGCTCTTAAATATTTTTAACTTCTCTGGAATTAAACAATTACTAGAGTTTGTTGATATTATAAAACTGCTTAAACATATTTACATTTAAAATCATTATTAAGTCATCTAAAAATGAATTAATTATCAATATAGGTTCACTTACTAAACGTTTGAAATTTTATATTTCAACACTCTTAAAGCAGGTAGTAATTTTACTTCCTGCTCTTAAACTTTATTTATTCAAATGTTCCTTTTACTAAAACTTCTTTATCTTGCATCATAATTTTTCCTTTTGAAATAACTGCTTCAATTTCTAGTGTGGATTTATTTAGGAAGACTAAATCTGCATCGAATCCATTTTTGATTTGGCCTTTTTGTAATTTCAGTATATTTGCTGGGTTTTTAGTGATTACGCTAATTGCATCTTCAATCTTGATGCCTTCATTTAAAATTGCATCTTTTACTTCGTTAAATAAACTGCTTACTCTTCCAACCTTCATGCCTCGGAGTATTCCGTTTTCATCAAAATCGGGTAGACTACCTTGTCCATCAGATGTAAACGTGATTTGTTCAATGCTAACACCTGAATTGAGCATTCTTTTCAACCCTACGCTACATTTCACTTCACCATTATTTAAAAAGTGTGGGATTGAGCTAGTTGTAAAGTCAACAAACCCTCCTTTTTTAGCAAAGTTAATTCCTGCTTCAAATAAATAGCTATTGCGGTTAATATGTGTTGGGTAAAATTGCGTAATCGGTAATTCGGTTTCTTCAACAATCTCCTCGATCATTGATAACATTTTTTTACTATCTCCTATATGTACATTTACAACGCCGGACTTTCCTGAAAGTAAGCCCCCATTTCGAGCTTGAGCAGCTATTCTTGCAAATTCTTCCTTTGTCGGTTGAGATGATCGATGGTCCGAAATTGCTATTTCTCCTACACCGATAATCTTATCAATGAGGATGATGTCTTCTTCAATTTTAGAAAATAACGTTTTGACAGGTGTTTGGTACGAGCCCGTATAGACAAATGAAGTTATGCCCTCTTCTTCCAATGCTCTACATTTTGCTAGGAGGCTAGTCATAGTTCTTGTTGTTCCATCTGTACCAATTACTCCTACTACGGTGGTAATTCCTCCTTTAATACAATCAGACAACAATAACTCTGGTGTTCTTGTTTTAAAGCCACCTTCTCCTCCACCACCAATAAGATGAACATGTGCATCAATGAAGCCAGGCACAATATAGTAGGCAGATGCATCCAATATTTGTATAAGTACCGAAGATGAGGTAATGTCTATTTCTTCATGAACATACTCAATTTTTTCATTCGATATTAAAATATCATTTTTACCAATTGACTTTGGCGTAAATATTTCACCATTTTTTATGAGTAACATATATACCTCCGATTGGATAATTTTGTTTAAATTCAGATTACCATATCTGTCTGTTTTCATTCTTGCTTTTTAGTAACTGTTAAAAATGATCTTTCAAAATATACGTATAGCTATAAAATATTGAAATCATTAAATCTCTAGATTTGTTCATAATACTCTCATAGTTAAAAATGATTCAATTAAAATAGGAGGCATTTTTATGAGTAGAGCAATGAAAGAAGAATTAGCAAATGCTATTACTCATGGGATTGGTGCAATATTGAGTATCCCAGCACTATATTATTTAATTAGTAAGGCTATTTATAAAGGGACACCTTGGCACTTAATTTCCTTTACAGTCTTTGGTTTGTCTATGTTGATGCTTTATATTTGCTCAACATTACTTCATAGTGTCAGAGACCCAAAGCTAATTAGGCTATTTACAATTTTAGATCACTCTGCAATTTATTTATTAATCGCTGGAACTTATACTCCATTTTTACTCGTAACATTAAGAGGAAAGATTGGCTGGTCCTTATTTACCATTGTTTGGGGTTTGGCAGTTTCAGGTGTAATCTTTAAATTTATCTATGTTAATCGGTTTGAATTATTTTCAACCATTGTATATTTAATTATGGGCTGGTTAATGATGTTCGCAATTAAACCTATTTATGCAGGACTATCTGGAATAGGATTTTTCTACTTATTATTAGGAGGGCTATTTTATTCGATTGGTACAATTTTTTTTCTAGTCAAACGCTGGCCATATAGTCATGCAATATGGCATTTATTTGTATTATTAGGTAGTGCATCTATGTATTTTTGTATATTTAAATTTGTTGTTTAAAAAAAGCGCTTCATTTTAAATGAGCGCTTTTAGTTTTATTATTCAATAATCTCTTTAATATAGTTAGTTAATTCTTTGGCATCAGTCATTCCAATTTGTTCAGGATAAATTGGTGGAAATACTTTAAGAGTCACATTTGCTGGTTTAATTCGATTACCATTAGCTTCTAAAATATTATAGGTCCCTTCAATTCTTACAGGAATAACTGGAACCCCTGACTTCGTTGCTAAATGAAGGCTCCCTGATTTAAATTCCCCCATTTGACTCCCCTTACTTCTAGTACCTTCTGGAAAAACAACTAATGAATGGCCATTTTTAAGCTTATCAACGCCTTCTTTTATAGCTTTAAGTGATTGTCTACGATCTTTTCTGTCCATAAATACACTATGCATTTGTTCCATCCAGTCTGGTACAATCGGCAGTTTTTTTAATTCGATTTTTGCAATGAATCCAATAGGCTTATCTAAATATCCTAATAATAGTGGAATATCAAAATTACTTTGATGATTACTTACAATTAGGACTCCTTGGTCTCTAGGAATATTTTCGATTCCTTCAACCTTTACTTTACTACCAGTACAACCAATCATCATTTTCCCAAAATAATCAGGAAATTGGTGCATCATACGGTCTTTCTCATGTACAGGTAACTCTTTTGGTATTTTTTTTACTGATGATAATTTTAGCTTTGCTTCAATTACACCAATGACAATGCGTGTTGCAGCAAATATTGTGCGAAACATATTAATCCTCCGATAATTGAGTATGTTTATTATTATACAAAATGCCCAACCACTTGAAAAGTATTATCCATCCTGTTTATTTAATATAACGAGAATCACAAAAAAAGAATCGGCTTGTATTTGCCGATTCCTTAATATAGTGAATCTTTAGTTCGAAACTTTTGCACCACTGAATTCTGCAGCAAGAACTTTAGCTTTTTCAATTGCATTTGCTTTAATTTCTTGTGCTTTATCTGGCATTGCAGCCATACCTTCTACGAATAATGTAGTTACATCAGTAACTCCTACAAAGTTTAAAATACTTGTTAAGTATGGGCTAGAGAAGTTAATTCCAGTTGCAGGACCTTCTGAATAAACGCCACCACTTGCTTGAATGTGTAATGCTTTTTTATTCTCAAGTAAACCAACTGGACCATTTTCAGTATATTTAAATGTTTTACCAGCAATTGAGATATTATCAATAAAGTTTTTTACAACTGATGGGAAACTAAAGTTCCAGAATGGTGTAACAAATACATACTCATCAGCTTGAGTGAAAATTTCTAAGTTACGATTCATAGCAGCTAAAGTAGCTTGTTGATCAGCACTTAATTCTTCAAAAGCAGTACCGTTTCCTAATTTGCCCCACGCATCAAATACATTTCCATCTAACATAGGAACATTTTCTTTAAATAAATCAAAATGAACAACTTCATTTTCAGGATTTGCTTTTTTGTATTCATTAATAAATGCTTCCCCTACAGATAGACCAAATGAATTTTCAATTGCATTTGGATTCGCAGTAATATAAAGTAATTTTTTCATCTTAAACATCTTCCTCTCAGTTTCGTTTATCTTTAATTCGAGATTTATTATCAAAAATTAAGGGATAACCAAATCCCTTAACCTCATAATAATATCTCTAATTCAAGATGTCAACACTTTTTTTTCATAAACAAAATATCTAAATTTAATTTTTGATTTTTCATCGACTTGTACATCAGACACAGATTTTACATTCCATTCTTCCTTTGAAAAATTTGGGAAGAAAGTGTCACCTTCAAAGTTATGTTCAATTTCAGTAATATAAAGTGTATCTAAATACGGGAAAGTTAAGTTAAAAATTTCCGCCCCACCAATAATAAATAAATCTTTATTTTTATTTTCTTCAACAAAACTTATAACATCATTAATGACTGTAACACCTTCAGCATGAAAATCCTTTTGTCTTGTCACAACGATATTTTCTCGGTTTGGAAGTGGTCTACCAATTGAATCAAAGGTTTTTCTTCCCATAATCATTGTATAACCAGTAGTTACTTTCTTAAAGTAAGCAAGCTCTTGTGGAAGATGCCAAGGCATTTTATTATTTAAGCCGATTACATTGTTTTCTGACATCGCAACTAATGCAGCAATCATACACTTACTACCCCTTTGATCGCAGGATGGCATTCATAATCTTCTAATGTAAAATCCTCATATTTAAATTCAAAAATGTTTTTAATTTCAGTATTTATCTTCATTTTTGGTAATTTATGAGGCTCTCTTGAAAGTTGTAAATTAATTTGATCAAGATGATTTGTATAAATATGTGCATCTCCAAATGTATGTACAAAATCACCTAATTCTAAATCACATACTTGAGCAATCATCATTGTTAATAGTGCATAAGATGCGATATTAAATGGAACTCCTAGGAAAATGTCAGCTGACAAAATCTTCAACCAAGTTCGTTACGCTTGGCCCGTTCTTTAAAAGAACTGCTGCATGTCACCATGCAGATGAGACTATATCACGACCTCATATAAGGTCCCTTGCATTTCGGGTGCCAATCACTTGCACCCTACTCCATATTTGGATAGTCGTTAGGCATTTATTATTCTTTGTATTTGTAGTTATTAAATTTATTATTTTTGGACTTAATTCTATAAATTATTGTAGCTGGAACTACATTTAATTGTCTGGAAGCTTCAGTTATACTTTCGTACTCAACGCCATCAATAATGACTATTCTAGAGTTAAGAGGTTTATATCCTTTCTTTTGTTCAGAAAGCTTTCTTTTTACTTCATCGGAATGCTTTCGGCCAAAAAAAGGATTGTTTTCACCAGTTCTTAAAGTAGCAATCTCTGAAAGCCTTTTTCTTTGTTCAATTGACCTTTTAATTCCTTTGTTTCGAGATTGACCTTTGTTAAGTTGTGATATTCTCTCTTTAACTTCTTTTGTATGAGTACGGCCATACATACCATTTTCTTTTCCTTTTCTGCCATATTTCTCTTTTCTTTCCTTCTCGGTCATTTTAGCATAACGTTTCTTATTTGTAGTTGTTATTTTTTTTATGATATTTTCCCGATTAGGATGACTAGAAATTAAATCACCGCCAGATACTTGATCGCTTGTATTATATAGATTTACTTTTTCATTATCTAAGAATTTTTGTTCAATGGCTGCCGCTTCTTCTTTTTCACACTCTTTAAATATCTGAAATATAAAAGATTCTTCTCCATATTTATTCCAAGATCTTTGAAGATATAAACAATGATGAATATTTCGCGATAATTCATATTTATGTCGCCAAAATCGTTTCTCAATTTCTATAGATTGTCCAATATAATATTTACCGGTGATTTTATTAATAATTTTATAAACTCCAGATTTATATTTCATAAAACCACCTACAAAGAATAAATTTAGCACGGGATTGTCTTAATATAAGAGTTTCCCCGTTTAGCAAGGTTTTCGGTACAGATCACTCTGTAAAGGCGCTCAGATTTAACGCTGATAAAGCTGACAAGAAAGTTTTCCATCATTCACATAAAATTGGAAAAAACAATGACATGGTGCTAATGCCATCTTATCAAGTTCTCCAACATTCCACGCAGAAACAATCATTCTTCGAGAATCTGGATTTGTTTTTATTTGATTAATTACTTCAGTAATTTGATCAATTGTTGAGCCGTCAGCAGCTTTCCATGATCTCCATTGTTCACCATATACAGGGCCCAAATTACCATTTTCATCTGCCCACTCATTCCAAATACGAACACCATTTTCTTTTAAATATTGAATATTAGTGTCGCCTTTTAAAAACCATAATAATTCATGAATAATTGATTTTAAATGAACTTTCTTTGTTGTTACTAAAGGAAAGCCATCTTGAAGATTAAATCGCATTTGATAACCGAAAGTACTAATTGTTCCTGTTCCAGTACGGTCTGTTTTTGTCATGCCATTGTCTAATACGTGTTTACATAAATCTAAGTATTGCTTCATATTGACCTCCTAATTATGTATTGTTAATTCTTAATGATCTTCTTCACTAATTTCAATATAACCAAAATGAAATTCTGATGATTTGCGAATTAATTGATTAAATCCATATTTTTTAAATCTTTCACTTCTAAAATGGTCTTTTAACACTACTCTTTTTTTTGCAACACGCTTTGCTTCGTTGATTACTTCATATGTTAGGTCGTCATATGATGCTAAATTTTTCAATGCTGCAATGCCCGAAGAGGCTTCAATATTTTTTTCAAACATCGGATCAAAATAAACGATATCAAAAGATTGTTCTGGAAGTGTCTTCAAATAAGTTTTATAATCTATATTTTTCACTTCAATTTTGTTAATGATATTCGACCAATCTATAATATTCTGTTTATTTGTTTCTAAGCCTTTCTTAGTTAGGTAAGCGATAATTTGGTTTTTCTCTAAGCCTAAAACTTTACCTTGGTCACCTACAACATAGCTTGCAACAATACTATCTGAAGCCATTCCAAGTGTACAATCTAGTAGTGAATCACCTTTTGTTAATAAAGAAGCTTCACAAAATGGATCATGTTCACCCTTCATCAATCGTCTAATTCTAAAAACTGAGGAGTTTGGGTGAAAAAAATATGGAATTGCTCGGTCATCCTCATACCATTCTAATCTATTTTTACCTAATATAAGTATAGGTTTTTTAAATTTACCATAGATTTCTTCAATGCTAAATTCTTTTCGGCCAATTAACTGTCCATTTAAGTCTGAAGCAATTTTTTCAGCTTCCTTTTCTAAATAAACATCTGGTCTTAAGCAAGTTGTAATAATCATATGTCTCCTTAATTAAGAAAAAAAGAGGAAAAATCCTCTTTTCAGACTGTTGACAACCGCTCGCTTTCTTCGTTGCTTCGCCTATCTGCGGTGCTCATTACCCTTTAAGGTAACTCCGCTCCTCACCAGGCTTCACGCCTCGAAAGACAAGCGCTAGCAATCAGTCTGAAAGTCAAATTTTTGGATTTTGTCTATACACTGAAAAGAGGAAAAATCCTCTTTTTACATTTGTGAAAATATCGATTGAATTCTTGCTTTAATATCTTCAGGAGTTGAACCTTCGATTTGTTCACGAGGAATAAATCCAACTACTTCTTTACCTTTAAATACAGCCATTGATGGTGAAGATGGTGGGAAGTCAGCTAAATATTCTCTTAACGTTGCAGTAGCTTCCTTATCTTGTCCAGCAAACACTGTCATAACATTTGCAGGCTTTTTCTCTGATTCAATAACAGCTTGAACTGCAGAAGGTCTAGCAAGTCCAGCAGCACAACCACAAACTGAATTGATTACAAAAAAAGCAGTATCATTTAATTCATTCATAAATGACTCGACTTCTTCCCCAGTAGTTAATTCTGTAAAACCATTTGAAGTTAATTCCTCTCTCATTGGTTTTACAATCCCTTTCATGTACTCATCATATGCATTCATTAGTTTGTTTCTCCTTTGTCATTTTCTATTTTATTACGTTCAGTCATTTGTTTCCAAACTGAACCTAGTGCTTCCTCACCATTCTCAATTCGATGTAAAGCAAGCTGAACTTGTAATTTCACTTCGAATTCTGGGTCTTCTAATGCAGCTTTTAATGCAGGAATTGCACTTTCATCACCTAGTTCAAAAAGAAACATTGCTGCACGCCATCTAACTAATTTACTAGGATCTTTTAATGCTTCAACCATAGCTGGCATTGCTTCTTCAAATCCTAGGTCTGATAGACAATCTCCAGCAATTCGTCTTACACCCACTGCCTTATCCTTTAAAGCCTCATATAAATAAGGTAACACTAATTCTGATTTTAACATACCTAAATAAGCTGTAGCTAATCTTCTTATTGAAACATGTTCATCTTTTAATGCAATCTCTAGTAAAGGTAAATCTTCAAGTGTAGGATTGATTTTTACAAATCTCGCATACCTTTTTTTCCAATCTTTTTCTTCAAAAATATCTGCAGTAAATGGTTCAAATTTAGGAACTTCTTTTTTCTCAACATTAGAAGCATCATTCGTCATCACTTCGTTCACGATATTCTTTATATCGTTTTCAGTGTGAGTAGCCGTTAATTCATCAATAATTTCTTTCTCAATTGTTGATAATTCACCATAACGAATTCCATAATCAATCCATTGTCTTTCATATACAACATTTGATGCAGATGTTGTTAGTTTCATGATTGCTTCTTTATAGAATGGAGGTAAAGCTGCTCTTTGTTCTTCACCATTTACAATTAATTTCAACTGCATTGGTATATTATGATACATTTGAACAAATACTTGTACCTCTCCAAAATGATTATCAATTATCGTTTCATTAGTAGCTTCATCATTTACTTCTTCACCAAATACATTTCTGACTTGAAGCAAAATGGTTTGCCAATTTGCATTTGACTTACGATCAATGGCAATAAAATCAGCTACATGATAGACACTTTTGATTCCTTCAATTCCTAATATTTCTTGAATTATTAATGGTGCCTTGTCAATATTATCAATAGAATAATGATTTCTACTTCCTGATGGCAATTCCTCATCTAATAACACTTTCATTGTATTAGGACTCGGTGTTGGTTCAATTGACTTAATTTTCATCTTAATCTCCTCTTCTTGTTATTTAGTCCATTCTATCAAAAAGAGGAAAATCTCACTATTGTAACGCCTTAACGAATTCTTCAAAGTCATTTGTACTTGATTCGACTGCGTTGTGAGTTAACTCTTCAGATCGACGAGTAAAAAGGTGAAATTTCTCTACTATTATTTCCGTCACATAAATAGGTTTTTCAGATTCCTTTACATAACTTGAAGTTTTTATAACTCCTTCAATAGAAACTTCCATCCCTTTTTTTGCTTTTTTAGTAGCATATTCAGCAATGGGACCCCATAATTTTACTGAAACATAATTCGTTCTCGTTTTTTTTAGATAATCTGAATAAACATTCGTAGCAATATTAATAAAAGTTGTTTTCCTTCCATTCGGTGTAGTTTGTAAAATGGGCTCTTTCGTTAATCTTCCTACTAATACAACATTGTTTATCATTATTACCATCTCCTTTATTTTTTTCTACAATACAATATTATTGTAAGTTCGTAAAAAAAGGAAAATAGTATTTTAAATAAACATTTATTTTTAAAAATTCATTATGAGATAAAAAAACTTAAGTAGTAAAATAACATCATAATCCAAAACTCAAAATTAATAATCTACTTTAAACTTTCAACTAAATCACTTAAAACTGACCAACGCTCCATTTTCTGTTCTAACTGAGCTTCTTTCTCTTCAATATCTTTAGAAAGTTTATAAGCTTCATCAAAATTAGAGCCTACACCTTGTAATTTTTCATTTAGTTGCTCAATCTCATTCTCCAGCTTTTCGATGTCTGATTCAATACCGTCCCATTCTTTTTGTTCTTGATAAGTTAATCGCTTTTTCTTTTGCTCTTTTTGATAAACTGGTTTTTCAATTGTCTCTTTTACAACTTCGACTTCACGTTTTTCGTTCGATTGTCGATCTAAATAATCCGTATAACTTTCTAATGTAGATGAAATTTCCCCTTCACCTTCGAAAATTAATAATTTATTTGTAACTTTATCTAAGAAGTAACGATCATGTGATACGGTAACTACTACTCCACTAAAATTCTCAATATAGTCTTCTAAAACCGTTAAAGTATCAATATCTAAATCGTTTGTTGGCTCATCAAGTAATAATAAATTTGGAGCAGTCATTAAGAGTCTTAATAAATATAGTCTTCTTTTTTCGCCACCTGAAAGTTTTCCCAATTGTACTCCGTGCGATTGAGTAGGAAATAAGAATGTTTCAAGCATTTGTGAAGCTGAAATTGTTTTTCCATCTGGTGTATGAATGACTTCTGCTTCATCCTTAATATAATCAATCATTCTCATTGTTGGATTCACATTTTCTTGTATTTGAGTATAGTATGCTACCTTAACTGTTTGTCCAATTTCAATTTCACCAGAATCAACTTGTTCTTCTCCAACAAGCATTTTCAATAAAGTTGTCTTACCCGCACCGTTTTCACCAATTATTCCAATTCGATCAGTTTGAAGTAAAAGCAAGTTAAAATTATCTAAAATCTTTTTCTCGTTAAAAGACTTATTAACATTTATAAACTCAACAACTTTTTTACCTAAACGAGTTTGTTGGAAGCTCATCTCTAATTCCACTTTTTCTTGATTGTTTAGTTTACCCGAAAGGTCATCAAATCGTTGAATACGAGCTTTTTGCTTAGTCGTTCTAGCTTTTGCCCCTCTACGCATCCAAGCTAATTCTCTTCTAAATAAATTGTTTCTTTTTTCATTAGTCGCTGCCTCTTGTTCTTCTCGAGCAGCTCTTTGTTCAATATAATACTGATAGTTACCTTCATAACGATAAATATTACTATTTGATAGCTCTAATAATGCTGTAGTAACTTCATCTAAAAAATAGCGATCATGAGTTACAAATAATACCGCGTTTTGCAGTCTTTTTATGTATTCTTGTAAAAATACGATACATTCATAGTCCAAATGGTTCGTAGGCTCATCTAAAATTAATAAATCACATGGATGTATTAATGCTTTTGCTAAGGCTACTCTTTTCTTCTGACCACCTGAAAGTAATGAAACATCTAAATTTAAATTTGATAAACCTAATTTCGATAAAATTGTCTTTGCATTTGCTTCTAAATCCCAACCATTTAATGAATCCATTTCAGCTTGTAATTTTAGTAATTCATTTTGTAAACCTTGATTAGATGGATCTTCACCAAGTGCTTGTAAAGTTTTTTCATATGATTTTACTAAAACCATTACTTTATCATCACTCTCAAATACTGCTTCAAGAATCGTTTGCTTTTTATCAAAGTCTTCATGTTGAGGCAAATAACTTACTACATAATCCTTTGGAGTAGTAATTTTTCCTTCATCAGCTGACTCGATACCAGCAATAATTTTTAATAAACTCGATTTACCAGTTCCATTTATACCTAATAATCCAATTTTCTGTCCTTCGCTTACGGTAAATGAAATTTTATCGAATAAAGTTTTTTCCCCATAAGTTTTAATTAAATTCTCTACACTTAAAATCTTCATATTTTAAAATTCCACTCTTTCATAAATTCATCGATGAATTTTTCTACAAATAGATGTCTTTCCTCTGCCAATCCTAATGCTGTATTCGTATTCATTAAGTCTTTTAGTTTTAATATTTTTTCATAGAAGTGATGTAACGAAGAACTTTTGTCACTTCTATATTCCTCGATCGTCATGTTTTCTCTTATTATAAACTCTGGGTTAAACATACTACGACCTTTTTTACCTCCGTACGCAAACGTTCTAGCAACACCGATTGCTCCAATTGCATCCAAGCGATCAGCATCTTGTACAATTTTACCTTCTAAAGAGGTTGGAATAACCCCATTCCCTCCTTTATAGGAGATATTTTCTATTATGTACATGATTTCGTTTACTTCTTTATTACTATTTAATAATTCATTTAGAACTAATTCTAATTGAGTTTTCTGAGCTTCAAGATCATCATGTAATTTATCATCTATTACATCGTGTACTAATGCTGCACATTCTACGATGAATTGATTTGCATTTTCTTTTTGAGCAATATGTACAGCTAAGTTTCTAACCCGGTCAATATGATGCCAGTCATGTCCAGAACTATCACCTTGATGAAGATTTCGAACATAATTTTCTAATTGTAATATGATTTCCTGTTGATTCATACTCGTACCTCCATAAATCGACTAGTGATATTATATCATTTTTCTTTCACCGTAAAACATTAATAGGTTAAGTGAGAATTAAATTTACGAAAAAAGAATTTGTCAATTAATTAATGGATTGCTCATTGATAAGTAAGTTGTACCTATTGATTTCCACTACAGTGTGCTCGCTTTCCATGGGGCGAGACCTGAGCCTCCTCGGCGCCGCCTGTGGGGTCTCAGCCTTCCCGCTAATCCCATAGGAGTCGAGCACCCTTCCGTTCCAATCAAGCTCTTTATAAGAAATAATAATCTTAATAACAAAAGAAGAGTCAATTGAACGAATGAATTACCCTTAATTATTCAAATTGTAACTTATGATGACGACTTACACATCTTTCCAAATATTGCTCGTCAAAAGAGAGATATTTTAATTATTTCAAGTTAGTTGAAACTTTTATATATCAACCAAAAATACTCATTTATCAATCAGATGACAGATAAAACTATAATAAATAGACTATTTTTTTATAGAAATTCATTTAATGTTTGTATTTTTCAATATTGACTACAACATATTTCAACAATCTGAAAAAACCTTCACTTATAGTGAAGGTTTTTAGCGTGTAGTCCAATTCTACAAATTATGATTTTATATATAAATAAAAATCAATGATATTGAGTAGTAAATTTGTTTTTAAATCCATTAGGATTAGATTTATGCCATTTCCAAGCATCTCTAATGATCAAATCGATGTCTTCATACTTTACTGTCCATCCTAAAACTTTTTTAGCTTTCACTGAAGAAGCAACTAGAATACTTGGGTCACCTTCTCTTCTAGAACTGATTTTATATGGTATTGGGTGCTTAGTTATTCGACGTACTGCTTCAACAATTTGTAATACTGAATACCCCTTATTATTTCCAAGGTTAAAAATATCACTTTTCCCACCATTAAAAAGGTAATTAAGAGCTAGTAAATGAGCATTAACTAAATCTTCAACATGAATATAGTCTCTAATACACGTACCGTCTGGAGTATTGTAATCATCTCCAAAAATAGAAATCTCTTTCCTTTGATTTAAAGCAACTTGTAAAATCAATGGAATTAAATGAGTCTCAGGAGAATGGTCTTCTCCAATTTCGGATGAACTTTTTGCTCCAGCAACATTAAAGTATCTTAGTGAAACATAATTTATACCATATGCTAAACTACTCCATTTCATCATCTTTTCCATCATTAATTTTGTTTCACCATAGGTGTTCGTTGGATCTGGAATGAAGTCTTCTGAGATCGGTACTATTTTAGGCTCACCATATACAGCAGCCGAAGATGAAAAGACGATATTTTTAACATTAAATTCATTCATTACTTCTAATAGAACATGTGTGCCAAATACATTATTGCTAAAATACTCCAACGGTTTTTCCATTGATTCACCAACTAGACTATTTGCTGCAAAATGTAATACACCATCAATCTTTTCACTTTGGAATACTGATCTTAAAAATTCCTTATCTCGAATATCTCCATTATAAAAAATGGCTTCTGAATGAATCGCTCCTTTGTTTCCTGTCTGCAAATTATCAACAATTATCACATTTACGCCATTTTCAATCAGCATGTATACTGCGTGTGATCCTATATAACCAGCTCCGCCAAGTACTAAAATATTCATTTTGATCACATTCTTTCGTTTTTAAGTTGTTTTTTGGTCATATTTTTATTTTTAAAAACAAGCAATTTTTGACCAAAGTAATTTAAAACCGTATATAACCCAGAACTAATTAAAACAGCTAAGTCATTTTTATAATTAAGAGATATGAAATCTTGTAAATTTAAAATGTAATCAATTATTTTAGCTCCGAGATTAAATGCTATAAAATAACAGGTTAGTATGACTATGATAAACAATGGAATACTTTTTTTTACAGAGCCTTGACTTTTAAATGTAAAATTTCGATTTAAAATATAACTTACACAAGCTCCTATAGAATTTCCAATAAATGTTGAAATCCAATAAGACAAACCAAATAAATGAAGTAGTAAATAAATGAATGATAATCCTACAATTGTATTTGCAATTCCTACTGCAATAAAACGGATAAATGTCTTATTCATCTTTGCCCCTTATTTACTAGTACAGTATCGCTCATTGTATATAAATCTGTTTCAATAGCATATCTAGGTCGATTTTTTACTTCGTGATAAATCTTTCCAATATACTCACCGATCATTCCGATTCCAATTAATTGAACTCCACCTACAAACCAAATTGAGACCATTAATGATGGCCATCCACTAACCGTATTTCCTAATAAATGTTGAACTATTGCATAGCCACCTGCGATCAAACTAAATATGATGGATAAAAACCCAAGCAGTGATACAAATCTAATCGGAGCTATACTAAATGATGTGATCCCGTCGAACGCAAAAGATAGCATCTTTTTTAATGGATATTTTGATTCACCTGCAAACCGTTCTTTTCGATCGTAATAGACATTAGTTGATGGAAACCCTACAAGAGGTACTAAGCCCCTTAAGAATAAATTAGTCTCTTTATATTTGAATAATTCATCTAATGCCCTTTTACTCATTAATCGGAAATCCGCATGATTAGGAACTAGATTAATCCCTATTTTACCCATGAATCGATAGAATCCAAGCGCTGTTGAACGCTTAAAAAAAGTATCTGTTTCTCTACTGTCTCTTACGCCATAGACAATATCAAAACCTTCTATATACTTTTCTACAAAATTACGTATTACATTAATATCATCTTGTAAATCCGCATCGATTGAAACTACACAATCGGATTGCTTATTAGCAATTTCAAGCCCAGCAATTAGTGCGTTTTGATGCCCTACATTTTTAGCAAGCTTTAATCCTTTAACAAATAGATTATCGTTACTTTCTTTTTCTATTAATTCCCATGTACGATCCTTACTTCCATCATCTACAAATAGAATTTTGCTATCATCTGAAATAAGAGAATCATAAATTAATTCTTCAATTAAGTAAGTGAGTTGATAGGCTGTTTCTTCAAAAACTTCCTGTTCATTGTAACAAGGTACAACAATTGTTAATAAAGGTATCATGTATAATCACGTCCTTATAAAGTGGTTATTTTACTTCGTATAGATAGATGCGCCATGCTGAATGATCATCATTAAAAGTCTTCATCAATCTAAGTCCATTACTATTAGCATTTTCAATTGGGACAGCCGCAAAAATATATTCCCCACCCAACTTTTTAAATTCGTTAATATTTAGTTGTAAATGATGGATTTTTACGTTCGAGTTCTTTTTAAATTCATAATTTTTACCTAGTTCAGCTACAAATAAATAGCATCTTCCACCCCAATGGTCAAAATAATTTTCAAGTAATGGGCTTTTTTCAAGTTCAGGTGCAATTATTTTTCTAAATTCGTGTTTATATTTTAACGAATAAAAATTATTATATGTATCGAGTGTGTAAAAACCGTTGTACTGAGCAATCGCAGGGTGAATGCCAATACTTGCAACCCGATAACTATTTTTAGGTTTACCAATATATTTTGAGATTTCACTAAATTGATTAACTGCATAAAATTGTTTAAAAGATGGTTTCCCCACAACCCGATAGACAATCTCGTCATTAGCACAAAACATCACGATTACTTGAACTACTAAACAAATTTTCACAAACTTTTGCCAACCTTTTCCCTTTAACCAAAGAAGACAGGCCCCAACAGCAAACATTAAATAGATAATTAAAGGTCTTAAAAAATGAAATCTCGCAAAATTAAACGTATTTAAAAGCTGAAATTGTTCTTTTACTGGCTTCCATCCTTTATAAAACCAAAAGGCGTACCAAACGGATAATAAAAAATTAAGAATAAATAAGTATAGAAACCTTTTTTCAATAATTCCTCTTTTTTTATTTCTTAAAGTCCAGAATACAATAAAAGATAAAGGTACAATGACTAGAGTGTGAAGTGTTAGAACATGGGTATGGCCTAAAAAATAATTCTTAAACACTAATCGAATCGTATGCCAAAAACCCAATGTAGAGCTTAAAAACTCATTTCTACTTGTTGGTTCAGATGGAATGACTAGTGAGAATACAAGTCGATATTCTACTGCTAAATACATTAAAGTCATTAATAAAATACTTAAAAAGAAGACTAGATTGATTTTCTTTTTTACAAATACATCTCTTAACCATAGCAATCCCATAAATACTAAAAAGAAAAAGAATCCTAATACAAAACTAGAATAAAAGGGTAATAAAATAAGGGTAATCCAGTCTTTCCAGGAATATTTCCCAATTCTTATATTTAGAAACGCCCAAAGTGCTAGTGGCATCCCCAATGTACTTAGCATTCCAGACGGCCAAAATGGTGTTAGTGCAAATGCAAGTGAGACCCATACTCTAATAAGGTAATTTTCCTTTGATGTTATAAAATGCTTTTTTAACAAGATATACATCCCAAAAAACGCAAAAAATCTAGTAATTGTCTGTCCTATGGAATAAGCTAGCATTGGCGAAAAGAGATTATTTAGCAGCTGTATACCACTAAATTCCGTTCCATAAGCATTTCTTGGCAATCCATTAATAATCTGTGGGATTGTGGAATTTAATTTACCAAATAATTGCCCTGAATTTCTAAGTGTTTTATACCATGCAATATTTGAATCTAAATTATCATGTACTCTAATATGAGCATTTTCTCCTAATATGAAAAGTGGAGAAACATAAATGATCATTAAAATTGTTGCAATCAATAAATGTTTATTTTCCTGACTTAGTTCCTTAAATAGTTTCATATTTATTACACCACTTTGTTTAAATATTGTTTTTGGGTTACTGATTAATATTTCCCTCCCTTTATCTTTTTAGTTTTAATTCCTAGCTCTTTCTCACATCTATTAATATTAAAATTCTTTTCTGAAAATCAGATGAAAATTTGACTAAAATTTCATTTAAATTTCCCTATTATTTTCAATAAGTAAAAAATATTCATTTTATAATGTGCATAAAAATTTGATTAGGTT
Organism: Gottfriedia sp. NPDC057991; assembly: GCF_042886615.1. NCBI lineage: Bacteria > Bacillati > Bacillota > Bacilli > Caryophanales > Bacillaceae > Gottfriedia > Gottfriedia sp. NPDC057991. Next base: position 1,046,182 of record NZ_JBHVQN010000001.1, on the reverse strand, counting down.
AATTTCTTTAATAGTATAAAAAGTTTTTAGAATTCATTAAATCATGTACTTGAGGTGTAATCATGCTGATTTTTGTGGATGACGAACAAAAAAAGTTTCATCTAACAAATGGAAGAATTAGTTATGTATTTTATGTCATGAAAAATGGTCACCTGGGGTCTTTGTATTTTGGAAAAGCAATTGACATTCATTCTAATTTTACTCATATCCAAAATGACAATTCTTCTACAACATATACTTCTTATTATTATGCTGATCGATCTATTAGTCTTGAAACGATTAGACAGGAATATCCCGTATATGGCACTTCCGACTATCGTGAACCAGCATTAAGTATTCGTCAGTTAAACGGTAGCCATATTACTAACTTTATCTATAAATATTATACAATTACAAAAGGAAAACCAATTTTACAAGGTTTACCTGCCACTTATACAGAAAATGAAGAAGAGGCTGAAACAATTCAAATTGTTCTAGAAGACTCAACTCTTAAAGCTGTGCTTGTCATTACCTATACAATATTTAAAGATTTATCTGTTATTACTAGAAGTGCATATATTTGTAACCAAGGAAATGAACCATTTTATTTAGAGCGATTCATGAGTGCGTCGATTGATTTCCCTGACCATGATTACATTATGATTCAGCTAAGTGGTGCATGGTCTAGAGAGAGACATATAAAGGAACGTCAGCTAGAGATTGGTACACAAGGCATCTCGAGTTTACGAGGTTCAAGTTCACATCAACATAACCCATTTCTTGCCTTTAGAAGAAAAGAGACTACAGAAAATCATGGTGAAGTATTTGGTTTTAATTTAGTTTATAGCTCAAATTTTATTGCTCAAGCTGAAGTTGATCATTATGATATGACTCGAATCACGATGGGAATACATCCGTTTCGTTTCACTTGGAAATTATCTGAAAACGAACACTTTCAATCCCCTGAAGTAGTGATGGTGTATTCTGATCAAGGAATGAACGGAATGAGTCAAGCTTTTCATGATTTATATCGAAACAACCTAATTCGTGGAAAGTGGAAAAATAATGAACGACCTATCTTAATAAACAATTGGGAAGCCACTTATTTCAATTTTAATGAAAAATCCTTACTTCAAATCGCAAGAGAAGCAAAGCAGCTTGGGATTGAATTATTTGTATTAGATGATGGATGGTTTGGTAAAAGAAATAATGCTACTAGCTCTCTAGGCGATTGGTATTCAAATACGGAAAAATTCCCTAAAGGAATAAATAGTTTTGCAAATAAAATTAAAGAGTTAGGTTTAAAATTTGGTCTTTGGTTTGAGCCTGAAATGGTTAGTCATAATAGTAATTTATTTAAAAATCATCCTGATTGGATTATTCGTACACCTAATCGACAAGTTTCTTTAGGAAGGCATCAACTAGTATTAGATTTCTCGAGAAAGGAAGTTGTCGATCATATTTATAAAAAAATGGCACAAGTTATAAAAAATACAAATTTGGACTATATAAAATGGGATATGAATCGAAATATTACTGAGGCTTATTCTAAGAAGTTAGCTAATGATCAGCAAGATGAATTTTTTCATCGGTATATTTTAGGTGTGTATGAGTTATATGAACGACTAGTAAGTGATTTTCCAAATGTGTTATTTGAATCATGCGCTGGCGGTGGTGGTCGATTTGATCCTGGTTTATTGTTTTATGCACCACAAGCATGGGCTAGTGATAATACAGATCCAATTGAACGATTAAAAATTCAATACGGTACCTCACTACCATACCCAATTTCTAGCATCGGATCACATGTATCAGCATCACCTAATCATCAAACATTTCGTTATACCCCATTATCAATTAGAGCCAATGTCGCATTCTTTGGAACATTTGGTTATGAATTAAATCCTTCGATCCTTACAGAACAAGAAAAAATAGAAATTAAATCGCAAATACAATTTTACAAACAGCACCGATCATTAATGATGAAAGGAGATTTTTATCGGTTACTTGATCCTTTTAAGGAAAACGAAGTAGCTTGGATGGTAGTATGTAAAAACAAAAATGAAGCCATTATAGGTTGGTACAAAATATTAGTAAGTCCAAATCCACCGAAGAACCAGACTTTAAAACTGACAGGTTTAAATCCAAATACGAAATATTTACTAAACAATACGAATCTCTCTTTTCATGGAAGCGAATTAATGGAAAATGGAGTCCCCTTACCACTCGAATTTAATGGTGCCAATAAAAAAATTGCAAAACGAGCAGGTGATTTCCAATCTTGCATCTTTCATCTTGTTTGTTGTGATTAACTGAATGAAACTCGTACTTAATGGCTTTTAACAAAGTTCGAAAAAATTGAAATATTGACCAATCAAACGCTTGTCTTTTCGTGCAGCAAATCTTGCAGATGTGCGATAAACACAAGCGTTTTTATATGGTCGAAAACCATTCAACATGAAAGAAGGTTCTTAAGCTTTCAATAATTTCTCAATTGTCGCTCTCATCTCTTGAGGATTTGTTTGAGGAGCAAATCGTTCAATGACTTCACCATTTTTATCAATAATAAATTTAGTAAAATTCCATTTTATTGATTTTAACCCCATTATACCAGGAGCTTTTGAGCTTAAATATTTAAATAGTGGATCTGCTTTGTCACCATTTACATCAATTTTCGCAAAAACAGGGAAAGTTACACCAAAATTCAATTCACAAAAACTTTGAATTTCTTCATTTGAACCTGGTTCCTGATTCATAAATTGATTACATGGAAAACCAAGTATTTCTAATCCATCTTCTTTATATTCTTCATATAATGCTTGTAAATCTTTATATTGAGGTGTATATCCACATGCACTTGCAGTATTTACAACAATCACAACTTTATCTTTATAATTTGAAAGAGATACATCTTCGCCCTTGCTATCTTTTACTTCAAAATCATAAATACTCATTTCACATTCCTCCTACTTCCTTATAATGTTAATAGTAATTATTTTCCATCAAAAAGTCTATTCTAATTATTATATTTTGAAAAAAACCTTCAAACCTATTAGTATTTAAATTATAGTTTAATTAAACTAATTTCTTCACCTTTTAACTAAAGAATGGAGGTAAGTGTATGCAAGATTTAGGTTTTAATACATATTTAATTGATTTATATGATTTATCGTTTCAGGAACGAACGGGTAGCTATATTATATTAGATGAAGAGATTACAATCATTGAAACAAGTGCAAGCCCTTCCCACGAGTATTTATTAAAAGGTTTAAAAGAGTTACAAATTTCATTTGACAAAATTAAAAATGTTATCGTAACACATATTCATTTAGATCATTCAGGTGGCGCTGGCTTACTAATGGAAAAATGTCCAAATGCAACTCTTTTTGTACATCCTAAAGGAGCTAGGCATTTAGAAAATCCGACAAAATTAATTGCGAGTGCAAAACAAGTTTATGGTGATGATTTTGATCGTTTATTTAACCCAATCCTTCCAATTGACTCTACTAAAATTTATCAGGTAGCCGATGGTGAAGAGCTTGTCATTGGTAAAAATCGTAAACTAACATTTTTACATACTCCAGGGCATGCTAATCATCATATTTCAATTTTCGATTCTTCGAGTAAATTTATGTATACAGGAGATACATTAGGTATTTATTATCCACAGCTACAAAAGGAAATAGGAACATTTATTTTACCATCGACATCACCTAATCAATTTTCATACGAAGCAACTCTAAGTTCATCAAGAAAAATTCAAGAGTATAATCCGGATGCTATTTGCTTCGGTCATTATGGATTAACTAGAGATACAAATTTCGTATATGAGGCTTTAAAACTATATTTAGATCGTTTTATAAAACTAACTGCTACCTCGATTGAAGAAAATAAAGAAAAACCTTTTTATGAGAAAAGTAGGATTCTGTCAGCAGCATTATACAATGAAGCAAAGCAGAATCTTAAAAATAAAAATGTTGATGAGAGTAACCCGGTTTTCCAGATTATTAAATTAGATTTGGAAGTTTCCGCTATGGGATTAGTACTGGCTATGGATCAAAAATAACAAAATAAAAAACTTCAGCCATTTGGCTGAAGTTTTTATTATTTTTTAATCTTTTTTATTGGTTTATTTTTGCTCGAAACAGGTTTTTTGTTTTGATTCGAAACTGGTTTGGTTCTTTTTTCATTTGATTGATTTTCATTTGATTGATCATCATTCAATTGTTTTTCTTTCATTTCGATTTTTTGTATTTCACCGTGTGAAACCGTTAAATGTTCAAAAAACAATTTTTGCGTTCCTCTTAAGCTAAATAAGTTCTTTTTCTCTCGAGGTGTTACCAAGTTTATAACAGTACCTTGTTTACCCATTCTTCCTACACGGCCACTTCGATGAGTATATTGTTCAACTTTTTCTGGTACATCAAGTGTTATAACGTATGGTAACTCTTGTAAATCAATTCCTCGTGCTGCTACGTCAGTAGAAAATAGTAAAGTAGTTTTACCAATTTGAAGATCTTTTAAAACTCGGCTTCTTTCCATTTTCCCTAGTTTTGAATGCAGTACCGCTGTTTTAATTCCTCTAAAATTTAATTTAGAAGCGAATCCTTCAAGTTTAAATGGATCATTACTAAATACGATTGCTTTCATATTTTGAACAGAACCAATTCTTCTAAGTAATTCTAGCTTCTCTCTTTCTTCACAAGGAATAAACCCATGGACTATATTTCCTTCCAAGCTTTGCTCAATCGAAATTTCTTTTAGATTTGAACTTGTTTCTTTTGCAAACTGCATTGCTCCCGGTGTTATTGTTGCAGATAAGAATAATAGTTGGCGATCTTTCATTGTTGCTTTGACAATTTGCGGTAAATCTTTTTGATCATCTGTTTTTAATAATTCATCTACTTCATCAAAAACAATTGTCTTAACACAATGCATTTTTAATTTTTTCTGTTTAATTAATTGTGAGATTCGACCCGGTGAACCAACGATAATTTTAGGCTTCTGTTTTAATTTTTCAATCTGGCGTTTTATATCAGCTCCACCAACAATTGAAGCAGCCTTTATATTTGTATTTTGTGTATAGTCTTGGACAACCTGAAAAATCTGCATTACAAGTTCACGAGTTGGAGCCATGATAATAATTTGAGGATTTTCTTCCTTTTCATCAACCTTATTAATCAATGGTAAAACATATGCAAGAGTCTTACCAGTACCTGTTGGAGATTGCGCTATAACATCGTTCCCATCTAAAATCGCGGGGATTGCTTCCTCTTGAACTGGTGTCCATTTCGTAATATTATTTGCTTTTATTTTTAAGATTGTTTGTTCTGCTAATTGAAAATGTTCCATTTAAATCTCCTTTAATATTTGCTCATCGTACCATTGTAACATTATTTCTGTATTATGTACCAATTCTTCTATTAGATCGAAGTCATCTTCGGTCATTTTATTTTGAAATTTTATGTTTACTGACGATTCAATGATATTTTTATCTAAAATTGAGTGTTTAATGTTATAAAATGGAGTGAATTGTTCATTTGTCTTATTTTGAAATAAAAGTAGACTTCTTTGAATGATTTCGATTTCTAATGGTTTAGGAAAGGAAAATTCAATTTCAATATAACAACCTACTTCAGTATTTCCATTAATTAATTCATTATATAAATCACTAGCTGTTGTACTCATTGAAAATTTGCAACTTGTTGTCTTAATCAACTTGTTTAACTTTCTAAATTTAATTGAGAATAATCGATCCATCTTGGAAAGATTAACAAAGTCATTTCGATCGATGATTTCATATTCTCCGTCTAGATCTTTGTCATATATAAGCCCTTCTATTACAACCTTCATATTATCAAAAGCGGTCGGATCAAACATTTTCTAAACTCCTTTAATCTATAGATTCCTTTAATTCGTTTATTTTCTATTATGTATCATAATAAACGAACAACACAAAAAATAATCCGATAAAATCATCTTGATTCAAATTTTATCGGATCAATTTTTATTTAACTATCTCAAATTGGCTATTATAAAGATTTGCGTAGAAACCTTCTTTTTCCATTAATTCATCATGCGTACCTTGTTCAATAATATCGCCATCCTTCATACAAAGAATCAAATCTGCATTTCGAATAGTCGAAAGGCGATGTGCAATCACAAAACTTGTTCTTCCTACCATTAAATTATCCATTGCTTTTTGAATGAGCGCTTCAGTTCTCGTATCAACACTACTTGTTGCTTCATCTAAAATTAATATTTCAGGATCTGCCAAAATTGCTCGAGCAATCGTGATCAGCTGTTTTTGACCTTGGGATATATTATTCACTTCTTCGTTAAGGATCATATTGTATCCATCAGGCAAGGCTCTAATAAAGTGATCAGATTGAGCAGAAATAGAGGCGTTTTTAACTTCTTCATCCGTTGCATTAAGTCTTCCAAAACGGATATTCTCTGCTATAGTACCATTAAATAGCCAAGTATCCTGCAGAACCATTCCAAATAATGATCTAAGTTCATCCCGTTTAAAATTCTTTATGTTATGTCCACCAATTGTGATTTCCCCGCTATTCACATCATAAAACCGCATTATTAAATTTACAATTGTTGATTTACCAGCTCCAGTTGGCCCAACTATTGCAATTTTTTGGCCAGGTTTAACGACTAAATTAAAATCATGAATAATCATTTTTTCATGTGTATAACCAAAAGCAACATGATGAAAGCGAACATCACTAATAACGTCATTATGCTTAATTGATAGGGCATTTGTTACTTCAGGTACTTCTTCTTTCTCTTCTAAAAATTCAAATACTCTTTCTGCAGCAGCTGCAGTTTGTTGAAGTATATTTGAAATATTAGCAATTTGTGAAATTGGCTGCGTAAATGAACGAACATACTGAATGAAAGCTTGAATTCCTCCAACTGTCATTGATCCATTTGCAGTAAAATATCCACCTAATATACAAATAGCAACGTAGCCAATGTTTCCAATAAAAGCTGTGATTGGAATCATAAGTCCTGATAGAAAATTCGCTCTCCATGCCGATTTATATAACTCATCATTATACTCACTAAAAGCTTTTGTAGATGCTTCTTCACCACTAAATGCTTTTACTAAAACATGATTTCCTAACATTTCTTCAACATGTCCATTTACTTTTCCTAAATATCTTTGCTGGTTAATAAAATGTTTTTGAGATTTTTTAACGATCATCATGACAAATACCATTGAAAGAGGTAATATGCATAGTGCAACTAAAGTGAGTTGCCAGCTGATCGAAATCATCATAATTGTTATACCAATAATCGAAGTAATCGATGTAATTATTTGTGTTAAACTTTGGTTTAATGTTTGGTTAATCGTATCAACATCATTTGTTATTCTAGAAAGAACTTCACCGTGACTAGTTTGATCAAAATAACTTAAAGGTAATTTATGAATTTTATCATTTATATCACTTCGAAGCTTATACGTTACCTTCATCGTAACACCACTCATTACATAGCCTTGAAAATATGCAAAAAGTGAGCTTAATAAATATAAACCGATTAACCATAAACCAATTACACTTATTTTCCCAAAGTTAATTTTTCCACTACCGCTAATTTGTTTCATCACACCAGAAAAAATTTCATCTGTCGCTTTACCAAGAATTTTTGGCCCTAGTATTGTAAAAACAGTTGAAATAATTGCTAGTAAAAAAACAAAAATGATTGTCTTTTTGTGCGCTCCTAAATAACCCATCAATTTTGCCATCGAACCTTTAAAATCTTTCGCTTTTTGACCTGGCGCCATTGGAATATTTCTACCAAACATTTGACCGGGTCCGCGACCACCGCCCTGATTTTGAAAAGTATTTTTATTAGAATTGCTCATGCTAATTCCTCCTTGGATAACTGCGATGAAGCAATTTCTAAGTATTCTGGGCAACTTTTCAGAAGTTCTTTATGAGTACCTTGGCCTACAATCCTACCATTATCTAAAACAACAATATGCTCAGCATTCATGATCGTATTTACACGTTGGGCAATGATGATCATCGTTGCCCATTCTATCTCTTCATTTAACGCTTTTCTTAGAGCAAAATCCGTCTTAAAATCAAGCGCAGAGAAACTATCGTCAAAAATAAGAATTTCGGGTTTCCTTGCTAAAGCCCGAGCGATTGAAATTCTTTGTTTTTGACCACCTGAAACATTATCTCCTCCTTGAGAAATTTCAGCATTAAATTCCCCTTCTTTTTGAGAGATAAATTCACTAGCCTGAGCGATTTGGGCTACCATTTCCATTTCTTCATCAGAAATATTTTTATTTCCGTATTTTAGATTAGAAGCAATTGTCCCTGTTAGTAATAGACCTTTTTGAGGTACATACCCTATTTTAGTGCGTAAATCCTTTTGCTTTACTTCTCTTAGATCTACACCATCAACTAAGACTTCACCTTTGGAAACATCATAAAAACGTAATATTAAATTTGCAATTGTTGATTTCCCCGAACCAGTTGGACCAATAATGGCAGTTGTTTGTCCTGGCTTTGCAACAAATGAAATATTATTTAGTACATCATTTTCAGCACCTTCATATCGGAAACAAACATTTTTAAATTCAACAAATCCTTTTTTATCTGCTTCAAAGTTTTTATGAAACTCTGGATCGATAATTGATACGTCAGTAGACAATACTTCTGAAATACGTGCACCAGAAACAGCTGCTCTAGGAACAAGGATAAACATGATCGAAATCATTAAAAATGCTGTGATGATTTGCATTGCATATTGCATAAATGCGATCATATCGCCAACTTGCATATTAGATTTAGCAATTTGATGTGCACCAACCCAGATAATTAATAGTGATGAGCCATTCATAATCAACATCATTGAAGGCATCATTATTGTCATGATTCGATTGACAAATAAATTCGTTTTCGTTAATTCGCTGTTTACCTCTTGGAATCGATTTTTTTCATGTAAAGCATTTCCAAAAGCTCTAATCACCATCAATCCCGTTAAATTTTCTCTTGAAACTAGATTTAATTTATCTATTAGTTTTTGAATTAGTTTAAACTTTGGAATTGCAACTGTCATAATTACCATAATTAAAGAAAGTAGAACGATAACAGCTAATGCAATAATCCAGCTCATTGAAGCAGATTTATTAATTGCCATTATGATACCGCCAATTCCCATAATTGGTGCATAACAGAGCATTCGTATCCCCATCATTAAAAGAGTTTGAATTTGCATTACATCATTCGTACATCTTGTAATCAGAGATGCCGTTGAAAATTTATCAAATTCATTGTTTGAAAAACTTTCAATTTTTTGGAAAACATCTTTACGTAAATTCCTAGCAACACCAGAGGCAATTCTTGAGGACAAGAAGCTGACTAAAACTGTTGCTATTCCGCCAAGTAAAGCAATCGCAATCATAATCAATCCAATTTTAACGATATATAAATTTCCTATTTTGTTCAAATTAACGCCTAATTCAGTATAAAATGCTTTCGTCATCATAATACCACTTTGAGTTAGTAAGGTTTTATCCGATGAAACAGCTTTATTATGAGCATTAATTATCGCATTTTTGGAAAGTTTATCAAACATTGGTTGCAACTCATATAGTTTTGTTAAATTAATCTTATTTGAACGCGGCGTACTGCTAGTTTGTGCATGACTGACTTTTCGAGCAGATTCTTCTTGGATTATATTAAATAACGTCCAAGTAGAAGTACCAAATGATTGATCAAGTTGTTTTTCTACATTCTTATTTAATTTTTTCTTTACGTATATGTTCTGATCTGCCTTTTTGTAAATACTTATGTATGTTTTTCCTTTTGAGTTTTTATCAGTTGTAGATTTCAAATCATAATTATTCATTACAATTTCTTTTTCTTTATCTGTCATAAAAGTAGTCATTAATTTCATACCTTTTTGACTAATTGCATCTGGTGCAACATGCAATATACCATTTTGCTGAATACCATTGTTTACGATTTCGGACATATAGTTAGGTAAGTTCAAATCACACATGGCCTGACCAAATAAGAATAAAATAGCTAAAATTACGCTTGTACTAAATGCTTTTAAATACTTAGCTAACTTGATCAAATGAGCATCTCCCCTATTAAGATGTATTTTGTTTCCTTAACACTAACTCATACTGAAAAAACTCGCATCAAATGCGAGTATATTTTTCAGTTAGAATTATTAAGTTAATTAAAACAATCCTTTTGGACGTCCTAGTTCATCTACGTCCATATTTAATGCTGCTGGTTTTTTCGGTAAACCTGGCATTGTCATTACGTTTCCTGTTAGTGCAACAATAAAACCTGCACCAATTGATGCTTTAAGTTCTCTTATTTCTACTTTAAAACCAGAAGGTCTTCCAACTAAACTTGGTTGGTCTGATAAAGAATATTGAGATTTTGCCATACAAATTGGTAGGTTGCCCCAACCATTTTCATTAAATTCCAAAATTTGTTTTTTTGCTTTAGGAGAAATATTCACTCCATCTGCACCATATACTTCTTTTGCAATTTTTTCTATTTTATTTTCAATTGAATCAGATAATTCATATAAATAATTAAATTTTTCTTTAGGATTTTTTAACATATTTACAAGAGATTCAGCTAGCTCTACGCCACCTTTACCACCATGTTCCCATACTTCAGTTAAGACGATCTTAATGCCGTTGTCTTGTCCCCATTGTTTTAATACGCTAATTTCTTCTTCTGTGTCAGAAATAAATTTATTAATAGCTACAACAACAGGTACATTGAATTTGAGAACTGTTTCTACGTGCTTTTCAAGGTTTTGAATTCCATCTTTAACTGCTAAAGCGTTTTCATTAGACAATTCATTTTTGTTGACTCCACCATGCATTTTTAATGCTCTAATTGTTGCAACAATCACAACTGCATCAGGTGTAACTCCTAAAGCTCTAGTTTTAATATTTAAGAATTTTTCTGCTCCTAAATCTGCACCAAAACCTGCTTCCGTTACAACATATTCCCCTAATTTCATTGCCATTTTAGTTGCAATTACACTGTTACAACCATGAGCAATATTAGCAAATGGACCACCATGAATAATTGCTGGAGTGTGTTCAATCGTTTGAACAAGATTTGGTTTAATTGCGTCTTTAAGTAATAATGCAAGCGCACCTTCTACTTTTAAATCTCCAACAGTTACTGGCGTTTTAAGTATAGTATAGGCTACAACAATTCGTTTAAGTCTTTCTTTTAAGTCTTGAATTGATGTCGCTAAACAAAGAACTGCCATAATTTCAGAAGCAACCGTTATATCAAAGCCATCTTCTCTTGGAACTCCACCAGATGGACCACCTAAACCTACAATCACATTTCTTAAAGCGCGATCATTTAAATCGACTACTCTCTTCCAAGTAATTCTACGCACATCAATTTCAAGTTCATTTCCTTGATGGATATGATTATCAATAAATGCTGCTAAAGCATTATTCGTCGTAGTAATGGCATGGATATCACCGTTAAAATGTAAATTAATATCGTCCATTGGTAAAACTTGAGAATAGCCTCCTCCAGTTGCACCGCCTTTTACTCCCATTGTTGGCCCTAAAGAAGGTTCACGCAATGCAACGATTGCATTTTTGCCAATTTTGTGGAAAGCCTGTGCAAGTCCAACAGTGACCGTTGATTTACCTTCACCAGCAGGAGTTGGATTTATTGAAGTAATTAAGATTAATTTACCATCTTCATTTTCTTTTAATCGGTCTAAAATTGATAATGACAATTTAGCTTTATAATGACCATAGTTTTCAACTTCTTCATCAAAAAGATTTAAATTATCTGCAATTTCAGTTATTTTTTTCATTTCTGATTCAAAAGCAATTTCTAAATCTGACTTAATTTGACTCATTCAATCATCTCCAATTGCACTTCATTATAATCAAAATTATAGCACAATTTTACAAAAAATTCATTTTTAAAAATTCAAAATTCTTTAATCATATCATTTAAAATTACTAATACTTTCTACTTATCAATGGAATTCAAAGTTACATACTAAAGATAAGGCATTAAAAGAAAGGAGTGTAATTTTATGTATCGTCATAAAAAGCATAATGAACATAAACGTAATCACAATTTACCAAAGGATCAAAATGAAGAATATAGTGCAGAGTTTTATCCCACAAGGAATGTGTTTTATTCGGAAACAACTTCAGATAAATCTCATGCCTCTGGAATTGTAATTGGATACGTAGCTCTATTTTTTTCACTATTTTCGTTATTTTTAATGCCTGTTATATTTGGGATTGTTGGAATTGCACTTGGAATATACTCTGTAACTAAAGGTCATTCCACTTTAGGATATACAGCAATTGGATTTGGATTATTTTCGGTAATTGTAACTATTTTCTATAATTTATTAATTGTCTTAAGTGCAATTCTTTAAGAATAGATTATAAATAAGCAAAAAAAGACCTTTTAGGTCCTTTCAGAATAGAAACTTTCTGTACTTCATCTACACACTGAAAGGACCTTAAAGGTCCATTTAAATTCTTTTACAAACGTCACTTACTCCATTGTTCATCATCTTCTTATTGGAATTTTCAATATAAGATAACATCACAAATCGAAAGACAATTAATTTCTTTAAACTTGAACTACAGACCATTCGTCATCTTTCTTTGAATAAGTTAAATTTGCAATATGATTTGTGAGTTCACGATACTCCTCAACATTTTCTAAAATTTCATCTACACCAGAATAAAAATCAACTCGGAAAATGGGGATTTCGATTACTTTTCTATTTTCAACTCTCTCACTTAGATCAATTATTAATCCATCTTCCATTAAAGGATATAATGTCAACATTAATTTAATATTGATTGGATTAATTTGTTTAGAACGATTAAATATATTTAAACTTCTTCTCTGAAGTTGTGTAATTTTATATGATATGACATTACAAAGCATAAAAATAAAGTCATTAGTTCGTTTATAATAAACCTTTTGATACATTCCATCACTTATGTTCATGTATGCAAAAGAATTGTTTAATCTCGGTATAAAAGGTTTTTGTAATGGTTCTTTTTTGTGAGCAAGATACAGTAATTCTGCAATTTCTTTAGGCTCTAGCTCATCTAAATCTGCTAATTCTTCAAAATCGATCCAACAAAGGTCGTCATGTTCACTATGTTCTAATATAAATTTATTAATATCTTCTCTTTCAACATAATAAAAAGAGGAATTTAAATTAAATTCGGACCATTGAATATCGTGTTTTAGCAAAAGAATGTTTTGAAGAGGAAAAGGAAGTCCTTGAACAAACTCTTTATAATTTATGCCTGAAGTTATAAAGCAATGATTATGGTTATCACCATAAATATAGATAATCTCCTTTATTGAATCAATTCCCGCCAACGATATTGCCACCTTTAATTTTTTTCTTTATCATATCATACTTTATACTAAATTTATCATCAAAAATGATTAATTTAATTCTTTTTACCTAATTTTTTCTTACATTATTTACCAAAACACCTTATGCTCTACCTCAAAAATAATGTTATACAGGAGGCCTACATAAAGATGTAGTTTTTGTTTGAATTGGTTCTTTCGTAACAGAGCGAATACTCCATTCACCGTCATCATTTGAAAAATTAAATTTAACAAGAGTGTAGGGTGGTTGTTGATCTTGTTTATATGCAATTAATTGAATTGTTGCTCCGAATACGTATGTACCATTATATTTCTTTTTTATATTTGTGATTGTCGCACAATTATATTGTTCTCCTGGACCGAACATTTTATATAAACGGTTATTTATACTAGGAAAAAGAATTGATAACACTGCATCTTCTAATACTTCATTTTGTACCGCAAATGCATTTGCCGGTTTTGATGTCGCAATTAAGCACATTAATAGTATGGTAATAAATCCTCTTTTCATTTCTAATCCTCCATCTTAAGGTTTTATCAAATTATTTAGTATCTATTCTTTACAATTTACTGATGGTTATGAAAGAGAGTTTAATTGAACAGGCAATAGGAATTAAAAGAATAAGGAAAAAAAGACCATGAAAAGTACTTTCTTTTCACGGTCTTCTTATCAGTTAATTACACTATTGATGATCCCAATAGTATTTGCTCAATATATCTGAGAGCAAGTCAATTGTTCTATAAAGTTCAGGTAATGTATTATCGACTCCTCCTACTTCGATTAATATTGAGTGTGGCGATAAATCTTGGTTATAAATTCCATTTCCTTGTTTATAGTTTTTACTAAATATTCCCCTTGTTAAACCTTTGTTAAATTTCATAATTTCACTATTTAAATCTTTAGCTAACGCTAAGTTCTTTCTATAATTTTTGTTTTCAACTCCAACTATAAAGTATAGCTTTGCGTATTTTTGACCATTAATCTCAGTAGTTGTCACATTTTTTCTTTGATCATCACGATGTATGTCAATAAGATAATTTAAATCTTGATCTTGAGAAAGCGCATCTTGTACAACCAATCTAGACATTTTATATGAACTTCCCCAATTCCAATTTCTTTTCGTTAATTCAGCTCCAATATTTGTTTTATCGTCAATCGCACCAATTCCATTTGCTTCTAAATTCTTTTTCAATCGTTCACCTAATAAACTTACATTTACTTTTGGAGAAGAAGCTTGATTTGGCGACTTTGCACCTGGGATTAAAGGTAAAAATGATTCCCAGCTATGTGTGTGGTAAATAAAAAAGACATCTTTTCCATTTGTAGTTTTTGAAGGAGGATTTGCTGGATTTTTAATTGGTTCATTCACTGGATCTTTAACAGTTGGATCTTGGTTAATTTCATCGAGTGTTAAGCTTGATTCTATTGGGAGATTCGTAAAATCAATACCTTCTCCAGCAACTAATATATTATTTTCAAATTTTGTCATACTAGATATTTCATGCACTAATAAACTTTTTGGATCGTACAGTCTAATATTTGTAATAAATGAAAAAAGTATATTACCGATAGGTTGTCCACTTTTAGTAGAATCGTCACCTACCTTAAAATGACCATTTTCATATTCAAACGCTTTAATAAATCCTTCATAGCTCATTTTTTCAAACCATTGATGCACATAATATGATTTAGTATTTTTCATTGATGTCACAAATAAACTCGCTAACAAAAATAATAAGACAATGCCCACAAAGACACTTGCCGTTACACGTTTAAGATTAATAGATTTTATATATATTGATTGTCTCATTAAATCACCTCTAATAAATCGTATGTACAAGCTCTATAAAATAGAATGAAAAAATTATTAAATCCTATTAATTACTCTACTACTATAAAAGAATGTGATTAAAATATTAAATTGTTCGAACTCCACTCTCATTTACGAATTTTATTAGAATTTTGATTCGTAAAAAAAGAGATGCCCTAAAAGACACCTCATAAAAAAATTCGCAATCAATTAGTGTAAAAGCTCTTTTTTTAATAAATTACATATTATTATTATTGTTGCAACGATTGAATACTGTAAACGGATTTGCAACACAACTATTTCTTGCAGCTTCTAATTGAGTATCACAAAATGAGCTAGTTGCTGGCGATACCATACTATTATTCATATTTCTATTTCTTCTACATCCACTTCGTCTATTATTACTCATATTTCTGTTTTCGTTTCTGTTTCTGTTTTCGTTCATGTTTCTGTTTTCATTCATGTTTCTATTTTCGTTCATGTTTCTGTTTTCGTTCATATTTCTGTTTTCGTTCATATTTCTGTTTTCGTTCATATTTCTGTTTCTGTTATGGCTATTATTCATATTTTCATTCATTACTCTATCATTGTCATGATCTCTATGACAATCACAGTCATTACATGGTCTACGAACTTCAACAAACTCTCTCATATCTCTTACTGGAGATACTTCTTCTCTTTCTTCTCTTCTACGATTGCAACCACAAAATCCCCACATTTAAGAACACCTCTATAATTATTTATTGTACATTTATAACATACGTAGAAATTTTAAAATTGAATGTGTACATGTCTAGATATGAACAAGTTTTTTATATTATTTTTCTATTTTTAATTTTATTACGGTAAATGAAATTTCAAAAGTAGTCTTTTTTATAAGAATTTGTTAGTTGTTTATCCTAAAAAGTTAAAAAAAATGAGCCAATTAGGCTCATTTTACTTGTTACGGTATACATATTCATCTTTTGGTGGTTGTATTTCCTTAATATTAGTGACGTCTAAATAAGGAATATTTACTTTAAATGGTTGATAGTACATTTGTTGTATATTACCAGTAGCTTCAATCCATTGATCATTTTTAAACGTTTGTCCATCAGGTAAATCAATTAGCACTCCATACACACCGGAATCGGCAACACAGTGAATAATTCCAAATCTAAATAAGAAAACCTGATTTTTCTTTAATCCTTTTTCATGATAAATAAAGCCTTTATAAGTTAATTGCTTTCCTAAATATTTTCCAGGCTCATCATATAAAACTTCCATTCCTTTAAGAAAGTCATAATCATTTAGGACGATGCTTTTTTTATTTATATATTCTTTTGATTCTTGTTTAATTAATTTTTGATATCCTTCTTGCCCATAGTAAATACTTAAATCAGGCTTTAAATATTGCCTTTGCATAAAAGGATCATTATTACCCGGTTCTGAAACAGGGAAATGAAACCCTTTTGCTTGTACAATCGTAGAGTCCAAAGTTGCAACTGGTAAAAATATACCGGTAAACAATGGAAAGATGAAAACTAAGCCATTTAAAAACTTTTTAAAGCCCTTAGCTTCTTTATGAACATGTCCATGAACACAAGTATGATTACAATTATGATCATGATGGTGGCTATGGTCGTGGTCATGATCGTGGCTATGCTCTTCATCTTCATCATGACTCGTTCTTAAAGTATGAATTACTTGAATTAAAGTTAGAAATGCAAATAATATCCCAGCTGTCAGAGATAAATAAGAGTATTTCATATTAATATATTTTGAGATCGTACCTTTAATATGCAATTGCATTAAAAAGAAGGTAAATCCTAATAGTACATATGCTCTTGCCATATTGATTCTCCCTTAAATGAGTAATGTTGTGAAAAACGTTAATACAATAACTAACCCAATAATAATGAATACATATCGACTTTTGAAATGTTGGAATAACATTAATGTATTTTTTATATCGATCATTGGACCAATAACCATAAACGCAACGATTGAGTTTAAAGAAAACGTACTTTGAAATGAAGATGCTACGAATGCATCAGCCTCAGAACAAAGAGATAAAATAAAGGCTAATGCCATCATTACTAGAATACTAGCAACTTGTCCATTACCTATATGCATTAACGTTGAAGTTGGAATAAATGTTTGTACGAATGCTGCAATAAATGCGCCTAAAATTAAAAACTTACCCATAGAGAAAAATTCTTCTATAGCATGTACACAAACACTCCATAATTTTTTCCTAGCAGGAATTGAATGATCAACCGGAATTGTAACTAAATCGTGTTTTAATGGATTCTCAATTTTTAAATAGGATAATACGATACCAATAATATAAGCAATGATCATAGCAGCTCCAGCACGATAAATAACCATTTCAATATTATTACCAAATGCAATAAATGTTGCAAACAGTACAATTGGGTTAATGATCGGCCCTGTTAACATGAACGCGACCGCTACATAGTGTGGCACACCTTTTTTTATCAACCTACTTACAATTGGTACAATTCCACACTCACAACCTGGGAAAATAAATCCCAATAAAATAGCTACTAATACTGCTAGATATCTATTCTTTGGTATTAACTTAGATAACATTTCCTCAGTAATAAATATTTGAATGATCCCCGATATAAAAACACCAATTAAAATAAATGGCAGTGCTTCAACTACTATCGAAATAAAGATCGTATTCATTTGTAAAAACGAATGATAAAAATTCGTACTCATAATCTCTCTCCCATGTACTTTTAAAAATGAAAACTCACAAAACCTCCGAATAACCGGCGGCTTTGTGAGTTAAAAGTACCTTTTTTTCCAAAATATTAGTGCAATTGTTGTTGATAATATTGCAGATATACCAATTACAATTGGAAACGCATGTGGTATATTTGCTAATGGAATATGATCAACGTTCATCCCATAAAAACTAGAAACCATTGTTGGGATTGATAAAATAATTGTAATAGAAGTTAAAAATTTCATTACAATATTTAAATTATTTGAGATAACTGAAGCAAATGTATTCATCATTCCACTTAAGATATTACTATAAACTTCTGCCATCTCTATTGCCTGTTTATTTTCGATAATTACATCTTCTAATAAATCTTCATCATCTTCATACATTTTTAAAATATTCCCTTTAAGAATTTTTTGCATGACGATTTTATTTGATTTAAGTGAAGTAGTAAAATAAACAAGACTTTTTTCAAGGTTCAGCATTGTAAATAACTCTTGATTTCTCGTGGATTGATGTAATTCAGCTTCAATTTCATTTGTTTTGCGATTAATTTGTTTAAGATAACGTAAATAATATGATGATGTCGTATGCAATAGTTGAAGTGCAAATCTAGTCTTTTTAAAAGTAAAAAATCCTTTTACTTTTTGGTAAATAAATCGTTCAAAGATTGGATTTTCACTTAAACAGATTGTGACAAAAGTGCTAGATGAAATAATCATCCCGATTGGTATTGTATCAAAAATTGTGTGCCCATTATCATCATGAGCAACAATTGGAATATCAACAATAATTAGAGTGTGTTCCCCTTCAACCTCTATCCTTGAACGTTCTTCATCATCAAGTGGGTCTTTGATAAAATCTAAATCTAAGTCTAATTTTTGAACTAGATATTGAATTTCTTGTTCTGTTGGATTGATCGCATTGATCCAACAACCTTTCTCAATAACATCGACCTGATTTAGTTTCCCTTGTGCATCTGAAAGATAAAAATTTAGCATCTTAATTCACCTCTAATTCTAAAACAAAAACTACACAATAATAGCATACGAAACATTTTTATATGTTTCAACCTTTATTAAAAAGAAAGTCTATTTTCTAATAATCAAGCGCTTTCGTGTGGCTATTTTAGTGAGCATTTATACTATTCACAAATAAAGAAAAAGGCCACTTATAGTGACCTATTTTTTAGTATCCGCTTTTATAGAAATAATGCATATCACTTAATTCATCAATGTATTGATAAACTTCTAACTGACTTTGTAATTGCTCTTTTGTATGTAATGAATAATCTTCCGTATTCAATTGATTCTGAACATTTGAAAGAGTATTTGATAAATCAGATTTTAATGCATCATACGACATAGAATACATAAAATTCATCCTTCCAATTGAAATTTATCATATTATATGTAATATAATGTAAAACAAATCATATTTTTTTTATTTTCTACCTTTTGCCACTAATTTTTTTATTAAAAAATATACAACAAATAGGGCGATCGCAATAATGATTAACATCGGGGTATATGGAGCTAAAACCTCTTTAGCAGTTTCCCAGTTTTTACCTAATTTCTCACCTATTTTGATAAATAATATAGACCAAGGAATGATTGCAAGAACTGTATAAAGTGTAAATTTACTTACTGGCATCTTAGCTAATCCAGCTGGAATCGAAATGGCATGTCTAACAACTGGAATAAAGCGAGCCGTAAACACTACTCCCACGCCATATTTTGAAAACCATTTTTCTGCTAAATCAAGGTGATGCTTATTAATTAGAATATATTTACCATATTTTTCAATAATTGGGCGACCACCGAAATAACCTAGCCAATATAAAAATAATTGTGCAATAGTTCCCCCTATTACTCCTGCTACTAAAGCACCTACAAAATTTATATGCCCTCCGGCTACAAGATAACCAGCATATGCTAAAACAATCTCGCTCGGAATAACCTCTATCATTAATCCTAATGCTACCCCTAAATATCCTAATGACGCAAAAAATTCTAATATTTGATGTATGATATTTGTCAATAGGATCCCCCCTCTCAAAAACAACTTGTACTACAATGATAATACATAGGAAGATAAAATATGTCAAAATAAAGAAATCCTCCAGAGAAAGTAACTTATTTCATATAAAAAAAGGCTGTCCAAGTCAGTGACCTGACATTAGAACAGCCTTTTATCATTTCTTAATTATTTAATTACAACGTTTTTGTAAGTGTAATCTGGTCCAAATGCATGCTCAATTAATCCAGTTACTTTTGGCTTCATAACGTATGCAATCGCACGTTGGTAAATTGGAAGAATTGCTGCATTGTCTTGAACTAAGATTTTCTCTGCTTGTAAGAATGCATCAGAACGCTTAGTTGGATCTAATAAGAACTCTGAACCTGCTTGAGAGATTAACTTATCATAGTCTGCGTTAGCAAATCCCATTTGGTTGAATGGGCTCTTACTAGTCCACATATCGAAGTATGTCATTGGGTCTTTGTAGTCTGGACCCCATCCGCCGAATGAGATGTCATAATCTTTCTTAGAGTTTAAATCTAATTGTTGTGCAAATGGAACTGATTTAATGTTAATTTTTAAACCTGGTAAGTTTTTAGTGAATTCACCTTGTAGGTACTCACTGATTTTTTTGTTAGTTTCAGTATCTGAACCTAATAATTCGATTGAAACATCTTTCTTACCGATTTCTTTTAAGCCTTGTTCCCATAATGTTTTAGCATCAGCTGGATCGTATTTTACAAGTTGTCCAGAAGCATCACGGAAGTCTTTACCGTTAGCATCTAAGAAGTTACTTGGAGCTAATCCGTATAAAGGTACTGAACCGTTATTTAAGATTACGCTAGTGATTGCTTCACGATCAAACGATTCGTTTAAAGCTTTACGGATGTTAACGTTTTTAAGAGCTGGATTTTTCGATTCGTTTACACGTAAGAAGAATACAGTTGGCTCTTTAGTTGTTCCGTAGTCAGGGCTAGATTTATATTTGTCAACAAACTCTGCAGTTAAACCAGCACGGTCAACTTCACCAGACTCATATAAGTTTACAGCAGTTTGTGGATCTTTTACGATTTTAAAGTTGATTTCTTTTAAGCTTACGTCTTTAGCATCATAGTAATCAGCGTTTTTAACTAACTTGTAGCTTTCATCATGTTTCCACTCTGATAATTCGAATGGACCATTGAAGATTAAATTAGATGCTTCTAAACCATAGTTTTTGCCTTGAGATTCAACATATTTTTGATTTAATGGTAAGAATGTTGGGAAAGTTACTAAAGAATCAAAATAAGGAATAGCTTTTGCTAATGTAACTTCTAAAGTTTTATCATCAACAGCTTTAACTCCTAATTGATCAACTGGTTTTTTACCAGTAGTAACATCTTCACCGTTTTGTAATACATTCAACATGAATGCATACTCAGATGCATTTTTAGGATCTGCAGCACGTTTCCAACCGTAAACGAAGTCTCCTGCAGTTACTGGGTCACCATTAGACCATTTAGCATCACGTAAGTGGAATGTATAAGTTAAACCATCAGCTGATTTATCAAAAGATTCTGCGATACCAGGTTGTACTGCATCATCTTTACCTAATACGTTTAGACCTTCCATAATGTTACCTAAAACATTGAAAGATTCAGCATCTGTACTAGTACTTGAATCTAAACTTGGTAGTTCAGCTCCGCCTAGTAAGTTTAATACTTGTGGTTTTGCTTTTGCTGTTTCTTTTTTACCTTCATTTGATTTGTCTGAGTTACATGCAGTTAAAAGCATGCTCACAGCAACAGATAAAGATAGAAAATACGATACCTTCTTTTTCATTAGATTGCCTCCCCAAAATTAAACAATTAGACTTAAAAACTATTAAAATATTCAAACAATTTATATTGTGCGAATAGTTAATAACCTTTAACTTACTTTTTATTTTACATACTTTTTAGAAAATATCAACAAAAAATCGACATTTTTTTCAAAAAAATTAATAAATTTAAATAAATCTTTACTTTTTTGTAATTAAAAGTTACATTTTGAAGTACTTTTTTGCATATTTAAATCAAAACTATTAATAATTGCCCCAATTTCAATAAATGTTTAAAGTTGGACAAATATGTATATTTTTTTAAAAGTTTCAAAAAAAATCAGTTTTAAATTTATTTTTTTCTGCAAGCACAAAATAAAATAAGATCCAGCTAAAAAAAAGTAATCATCTGGACAACATTTAACATTTACTTTTAAGCTTTTTCTTATGCACTAAAATAGAAAATAGACCCTTTAGTTTATTACCTAAAACTTCCTAAAAAAGAGAAGGGTAATCCCTTCTCTTTTTGTTTGATACTATTATTTTTTGTTAGAAGCCCATTTGTAAGAGAAATCTCCGCCAAATTTGTGCGCAATAATACCTTTAACTGAATCTTTTTGTAAATATGCACGGCCGCGTTGGTAAATTGGTGAAATACCAGCTTCATCCATAATTACTTTTTCAGCTTCTACCATATCATCCCAACGTTTTTGTGGGTCTGCTTCTTTCTTTGCAGCATTTACAAGCCCATCATATTGTGGATTGTTGTATGCCATTTCATTGAATGGACTGTTAGATAAGAACATATCAATAAATGTCATTGGATCTGGATAGTCTGGACCCCAACCTGAGAATGAGAAGTCGTAATCTAATTTTTTCTCGTTATCAAGTTTAATTTCAAACGGTTGTGGAGCTACAGTAATATTTAAACCAGGTAAGTTCTTCTCAAGCTCACCAGCGATATACTCAGCAGCTTTTTTGCGAGTTGTATCATCATAAGAAAGCATTTTCAGTTCAAATTTATCTTTACCAAGTTCTTTTTTAGCTTCTGCCCATAATTTTTTAGCTTCTTCGACATTATATTTGTTAAAGTCACCATTATGATCACGGAAATCTTTTGAATCTGGTCCTTTTACCCACTCAGAAGGAACTAACCAGTATGCAGGTTTAGAACCATCATTTAAGATTGTAGATGTAATAGCAGATTTATCGTATGCTAAGTCAAATGCTTTACGAGCTTTAGCATTTTTAAAGATTGGTAGTTTTTCATTGAAACGGAAGAATACTAAACGAGCATCTAATTGAGTTTTGTATTCTGGGTTATTTTTATATTTATCAACGTACTCAGAATCTAACATTACTTTATCAATATCGCCGTTTTCATATAAGTTAACTGCAGAAGAAGTATCTTTAACTACATTATATTTAATTTCATCTAACTTAACTGTATCCTTGTCCCAATATTTTGGATTCTTCTTCAATGTAAAGCTTTGCTCATGCTTCCAGTCACTTAAAGTAAACGGACCATTATATAATTGAGTATTTGCTTCTAAACCGTATTGATCACCTTTAGACTCAACCCACTTTTGGTTTTCTGGTAAATATGTTCCAAAAGTTGTTAATTGTAAGAAATAAGGTGTTGGTTGCTCTAATGTAACTTGTAAAGTTTTATCGTCAAGTGCTTTAACACCTAATTGATCTAATGGCATTTTACCATTGAAAATTGCCTCAGCATTTTTCACATAGTAAAGAATGAATGAATATTCAGATGCAGTTTTTGGATTTACAGCACGTTGCCATCCGTATACGAAATCTTTAGCAGTTACTGGCTCACCATTTGACCATTGTGTATCACGTAAATGGAATGTATATGTTAAACCATCTTTACTAACTTCGATCGCATCTTTCTTAGCAACTCCGTCTACTACTTCGTCACTCTCTCCTAAACGAAGTAAACCTTCATTTACATTGTCTAAAACTTCAAATGACATTGAATCAGTAGTTTTTGCTGAATCCATTGAAGGAATCTCAGTAGTTGTAGTTAACCTTAACGTTTGCTTTTTGTCCTTCTGTGAATTAGTTGCTGTCTTTTCTGTGTCTTTGCCACAAGCTGCTAGTACTGTACTTAGTACCAATAAACTTGAAACAGTTGTTGCTAATCTACGCTTCATTAGAGCACCTCCATATATTAGTGATTTTTTCATTTTATAATTTACTTATTTTTCTGAAAAATCACTTATTACTTTTTCAATATACTACAAACTTTTCAGAAAAAAAAGTATTTTTTTAATATTTAATTTATTTTTTATTAAATTCCCCCAAATTCCTAGTTCAAATATCATATTTTTTATTAGTTTTAGTGTAGTGCAATATGATTGTAATACTATTCACATATTTTATCGGTGCAAAATACTACAATATTTAAAAGACTTTATGTCGATTCTAGAAACATTTTATGAACTTCATTATTAGTTTCCATTCTTACTAAATTATGGGTTATAATATATCTTATTGAATTTGAACATATCTATTTTTTATATCAATTTTAGGAAGTGAATGTATGATAAGAAAAAGTATCCCAAACCTATTTACTCTAGGGAATTTATATTGTGGGTTTCTATCGATCGGCTTTGCAGCTAAAGGAGAATTTAGAAATGCCGCAATTCTTATTTTAATAGGAATGATGCTCGATAGTATGGACGGTCGAGTTGCTAGGGTTTTAGGAGTCCAATCACAATTAGGAAAAGAACTAGACTCTTTAGCTGATATAGTTACTTTTGGAGTTGCACCTTCCTATTTGGTATTTTGTACACAATTTTCAACTGAAGGTATCTTTGGTCTAGGAATTGCTGGTTTATTCCCACTGTTTGGCGCATATAGATTAGCACGATTTAATGTAACGCCGATTTCAACATCATTAAAATATTTTACTGGGGTCCCAATTACAGCAGCTGGTGGTCTTGTTGCCTTTTTAACATTATTTGGAAGTCGAATACCGCAAATAGTCATTATTACAGTTTTTGTTGCATTAGCATTCTTAATGGTTAGTAGAATTAAAATTCCAAGCTTTAAAGATATTCCGATCCCTAAATATGGTACAATTATTACGATTTTTTTAGGATACGCATTATATCTAGTATGGCATGCTAAAAAAGTACAGTGGCCATTCTTCATTTATATAGCAATTCCGCTTTACATTTTCTTTATTTTCTTTCAATTTTTCAAAAGTAAAAAGAAGCAATCAAAAAATGAAAATAAGAAACCACGTAAATTCCGTTTAAAAAGAAAGTCTTAATAAAAAGTATGTTTTGATGCATTGTTTTTCATCAAAGCATACTTTTTTTATATATTAATCCTTTTAAATCGCATTTTTCTTGCACATTAATCATTACTGTTCTATAATGACTAAGGATTAAATCGTATTTATTACGATTTTGAATATTTTAATTAAATTTATGTACCTAATTGTTTGATAAAAATTATCTTACATTTTTTTTAAAACTTAAAAAGGAATGATTACGAATTAAATTAAAATATTTTAACCTTTTTCGTTTATTAATAACCTCATTATAAAATACTAAAATGATTAATTTTTTTAGGGAGAGAAAAAAATGAAATTTAAAAAATTAGCAATTACGACTTTGCTATTAACAAGTGCAGTTCTGTCAGCATGCAATAAAGACACGCAACAGCAAAGTACTAAAAATAAAAATAAAAATAAACTGACGATTTATACAACCATTTATCCTTTACAAGATTTTGCTGAAAAAATTGGTGGTAAATACGTTGATGTACATTCCATATACCCTACTGGTGTTGATACTCATGATTTTGAACCAACTTCTAAACAAATTGTAAAAATCGCAAACTCAGATTTATTTGTATACAATGGTGCAGGTATGGAACCTTTTGCAGATAAAATAAAAGATACACTTAAAAATAATAATGTTGCGATCTTAGAGGCAACCAAAAATATTGAATTAATAAAGTCTAACGAAGAAGAAATTGGGGAAGATGAAGACCATCATGACGTTGATCCACATGTTTGGTTAGATCCATCTCGAGCAAAAATTGAAGCACAAAATATTAAGGATGAATTAGTAAAATTAATGCCAAAAAACAAACAGTACTTCGAAGCAAATTATGATAAAATTGTAAATCAATTTGATGAACTTGATAATGAATTGAGAAATTTAGTTTTACATTCTGCGCGTAAGGATATTGTCGTTTCACATGCAGCTTATGGATATTTGGAACAACATTATGGAATTGAACAAATTCCAATCACAGGACTTTCCCCTTCTCAAGAGCCATCACAGAAGGATTTAAAGAAAGTTGTTGATTTTGTTAAAGAACATCATGTCAAATATATTTTGTTTGAAACGTTTGCTACACCTAAAGTAGCAACGGTTGTAAAAAATGAAACTCATGCTGAAATATTAAGACTTAACCACCTAGCAACTATTTCAGAAGACGATTTAAAGAATCATAAAGATTATTTCGACTTAATGCAAGAAAATATAGATACGTTAGATAAAACATTAAATAACCGTTAAAAAGAGGACCCAATTTGTTGGGTCCTTTTCTGCTTCTATTTATCCTACCTTCAAATTATTAGAAGTTGGTTCTGATTTACTCTTGATCTCTTTAAACATCACTTCAAATAAATATGCTCCGATCAAGGCTAATATCGAAATTATGCTAAATGTCCATTTATATCCAATCAGCCCAGCTAATGGAATTGTTAATGGTGCAATAGTTCGTCCAAGTGACCATCTTAAACCTGCTGCTGCAAAATACTGTCCACGTTGATTTTCAGGTGCAATTTTTGCAATAAATGAGTTCTGATTTCCTACAACTAATATCTCACCCAAAGTAAAGAGTGCCATTGCAATAAATATTACATAGGCTGATAGCGTGAATCCAAACAATAACATTGATAAAGCATAACAAACAGATGATGCAAAAAATAAAAATCGTTCATTAAACTTATTTGCAAATTTCGTTATTAAAACTGTAAATAATGCTACGATTAAACCGTTTTCGGCTATGACCCAGCTAAATAACGTTTCACTATTTGTCTTTAAAGTAAAATCGCCAAAATTAAATAATGTTTGAACGGGTATACTTTCTTTAATATAAACCGCTAGTAATAAATCTAGTTGAGTAAAAGTTTGAGAGATTAATATACCAGCTGCAACAAATAAGAAAAAAACCTTATCAGTAAAAATAATACGATAATTCTTTACTTGTTTAACTAAAACTTTTGAAATAGAAGCTTCTTTTTCTTGTCGTACAGAGTCTGGTAATGACTCCTTTATTAATAGTAGAATCATAAATGCGACAATTAAAAAGATAAATGAAGATGTAGCAAATAATAAAAATCTTGCTTTGAAAAATAAAATCCCACCTATAATTGGTCCGATCACAACATTAATATTTATCATCGTATAAAATACAGCGAAGACTAAGTTTCTTTCATCTTTGTCTTCTACCGTATCTGCCACCATAGCCGAACTTGCTGGATTATATAGCATTCCTGTGACACTAATAATTGCAAAACCCAAAAAAGTTAGCCATGGAGAATTTAAAATTGGTGAATTTGCAATTGTTAGCAAAATCATTCCTCCAGCTTGAATAAAAGCTGAAATAACCATCATTCTTTTTCTGCCATACGTATCAGCCAAATATCCACCGATTAAATTTGCAAATACCCCAACAGCTTGAGAGCACATAAGTAAGATTCCCGCTGTTACTTTACCCAATTCTTCAGCAAAATAAATCGCTAAAAATGGTAAATACATCCAAAAAAATAATCCAAAGAAAAACTCAGCAACAAGCCTGATCTTCATATTAAAATTCCATTTAAGTATATTCATGATGTCCGTCCCCCTAACCTTATCACTTTAACATAATTAAAAAAATGCGTAAATTGAATTTTAATTGGTACTTCCTTCTTCTAAGAAATCTATATCAATAAATGCATTTAATTGATCTGTTTAGAAACTTTTACTAAGGGAGCATGTCTATTTTCCTAAAATGTATCATACAATTTAGTACTACATTTAGGAGGACTTCCTATGAAATTCAACTTTAGTAAAGAAGCTCGAAATATAGCCTTTACATATGTCGGAACTGTTATTGGAGCAGGTTTTGCTACGGGTAAGGAAATTGTAGAGTTCTTTTCAATTAACGGGGTATATGGTGCAATGGGGATCCTGTTTGCCACTGTATTATTTTGTTGGTTCGGAACTAAAATTATGACAATTGCTCATACATATAAATTAAATTCTGCTCAGCAATTTAATGTACTATTGTTTGGAGAACTCGGAGGAAATATTATTAATGGGGTATTATTCTTTGTTTTAATTGGCGTTACAAGTGTCATGTTATCGGGTGCTGGAGCTGTTTTTAAAAATTACTTACATTTTGATTCTTTTATCGGTTCAATATTTTTTATCATTTTGACTTTTATCATTTTAAGAAAAGGGACAAGTGGTTTATTCAGTCTAAATAATACAGTAGTCCCAATTATGTGTGCTTTTATCGTCGCAGTTTTCATTAACTCACATTTACCATTTACAATGCATGAAATAACACTAGATCATATTTTACCTTCTATTAATACGCTTAACTTTACAGTGTTTACAAAACCAATTACCTATGTTTGTTTAAATATGGCATTAGCCCAGGCTGTTTTAGTACCTATTGGTTTTGAGTGCAAAGAAAAATCTTCAATTATTCAAGGCGGGGTATTAGGCGGTCTAATATTAGGGACTATTTTATTGCTAATTCACTTGAATGTATCAGGTGTAACCAATTTTCAACAATATGAAATTCCCATGGTAGAAGTAATCAAAAAAATCCATCCAATTTTCTATTACTTTTTCCTAATGGTTATTTTAGCTGAAATTTTCACCACATTAGTTGGAAACATCTATGGGATGTCTAGGCAAATAAATTCATATATCCGATTAAATACAAATGTAGTCGTTATCTTGTTATTAATATGCTGCCTGTTTATTAGCATTATTGGCTATGGACCATTATTAACATTCCTTTATCCACTTATCGGTTGGATTAGTTTCCTTGTAATCCTAACCTTACTAAAACCTAAAAAATCATCTTAATCGCAATCATCGCAAACTTCATAATATAAACCAAATTCAATGTGTAACTTTGGTTTCCATTGAATCTTAAACATCCTACTTTGCCAACGTTCTAATACAAATTGAATTGAATTTTCATCAGGATCGTTTATTAATATCATTTGATGAACTTGTAGGCTTTTTACTGAGAAGCGATTTTCATTTTCGATATACCAATCAATCGTTAACTCATCGTATTCATTAATAATAAACTTAACATACGTGCTCGGTTTATCTTTCAGACTCATCTCGCTAAAGATTCCTTCGTCAGTCACAATAATCGGATAATCACCTTTATCATTTTTTTCTAATTTTATTTGAAAGGTATTTTCTAAAAAACAAATCATTTTGTCACCTTCTAATTTATGATATGTTGTTAGTTTATCAAATAAAGACAGGAAAAGACAGGAATATGCCGGTTCAAAAGATCTTGTTAGGCTGAAATTTGTTCTGAAATTGAAAGAGGATTACTCTTAATTAAAAGAGTAATCCTTCTTTTATTTTCGATTGTATAAAGCTTTATATTTAGACCATGTATTTCTTCTTTCTTTCATTAAAGTAATGAATTCCGGTTTACATTCATCTAAATTAGTTAACGCTACCAATTCGTTATTTTTCCATTTTGTTACAATACCTTCTGTAGTATAGATTAAGTATTGGTATTCTAAGTAACTACCTAACGTTGATAAGCTTATTTGTTCAAAAATATTTTCTGCAAAGCTGTTCGAAAATGATACATATACAGGCCTGGTACCCACTCGATCCAAGTCAAGAACATGTACAATTTTCCGATTACAATCTATACATAATGAATAAACGGAAGGAACAATTCCACCAGTTAAAAAAACTTGTTCATTGCTATAGAATTCCTTCACTCTAATCCTCCTATTATCATTGTATATAAGTATATGCAATAAAAAATAGAATTGACTAGTTAAATTACATCATGCGTCACTTTATTTAATGGAATTTTGGATAAACATAATCTTTCCTGATTCATTAAATTTTAAAGAAGCTTCAAATTCTTTGCCATCCTTTGAAAATCCTTTTATAACTTCTGTTGTCTCACCGTTTAATAATTGCTTCATTAACGCTTTTGTAATTGTTTTTCCTAATATTTTCTTTGAAATTGTAACTTCACATTTTGTTTTTTGGAATTGATCACACCCATAGAATGAGCCTTTATCGATCATTTTACCATCGCATTTAATACATTTTCCAACACTAGTTGATTTTTTCTTCGGACCAAACTTCGAATTTTGCATCTCTTCAATTTTAAACTCTGAAAAATTCCATATCTTCTCGTTTTCATATGCATCAAGAATTATTTTTTCAGTTAATTTTTTGGTTTGTTCCATAAACTCAAGACTACTTGCTTTTCCTTCTCCAATTTCACTTAATCTCTGCTCCCATTTTGCAGTCATTTCAGGTGAAGTTAAAATATTTTCCCCTAAAGCATAAATGATAAGCTTCCCCTTATCCGTCGCGAAAACTTGATTTTTCTTAACATCAATATATTTTCTATTTTTTAAAGTACCTATAATACCAGCCCTAGTTGCCTCAGTACCTAGCCCTTCAGTTTTATTTAGTATTTTCGTTAATTCCGGATTATCAATATGTTTTCCGGCAGACTTCATTAATGTTATTAATTGTCCTTCTGTATATCTTTTAGGTGCTTGAGTTTTCTTTTCTTTTGCCTCTACTTTTTTAACAATACCTTCTTGCCCTGTTTCAACAAGAGGTAAATTTTGTTCTTCAGTATTTTTTTCTTTAGATTTTTCGAAAATGACTTTACGCCAACCTTCTTGAACCATTATTTTCCCTTTTGAAATAAAGGTCGCTCGCCCGTCTACTAGCGTATGAATTGTTGTGTAGTCAAAAATTGAATTAGGATAATGTGCACTAATTAAACGATTTACAATTAGTTCATATATTTTCAATTCCTCATCATTCATTTTAAGGATATTAGGTACTTGCTCAGTAGGTATAATTGCATAGTGATCAGTGACCTTTTTCTCATTAACGTAGCGACTATTATTTAAGATCGATTGATTTGGCAGAGGGAAGAATTTTGAAAATTGCTCAATATTTTCAAGTTTCTTCAATATATCTGGGAGCATCATTGCTTCTTCTTTCGTAATAAAACTTGAGTCTGAACGTGGATATGAAATATTCCCTTTGACATAAAGTTTTTGCGCAATCTCGAGTGTTTTTTGTGGTGAAAATTTATATTTACTGTTTGCATCAGCTTGAAGTGCCGATAAATTATAAAGAAAAGGTGGTTGAAACTCTTTTCTTTCTTGCTCAATATCAGTAATTTTTACGTTTTTATTTTCACAAAAGCCAGCAATTTTTTCAGCTAATTCCTTTGTCATAATTTTAGATTCGGATTCGTTATGCCATTTTCCAAAAAACTTTTGCTTATCAAACTGAAATGTAGCAAAAACTTCCCAATAAGGTTCGGAATTAAACCTTTCAATCTCAAGTTCTCTTTTGACAATGAGAGCAAGTGTTGGTGTTTGAACTCTTCCTAACGAAAATACATCCTGAATTCCTTTTTTCTGTAGATGTAAGGAATATACTCTTGATGCATTCATCCCAACTAACCAATCTGCACATGCTCTGCTATACGCCTCAAAGAATAAACTCTTTGTTTCACTTTCATCCAATAATTGACTAAAACCTTTTTTAACGGCATTTTCTGTTAATGACGAAATCCAAAGCCTTCTCATTGGCTTTTTATTTCCAGCTAAATTTAAAATAAGGCGAACGATATGTTCTCCTTCACGCTCACAGTCACCTGCAAGAATTATTTCAGTAACCTCATCTAAGTGGACTAAATTCTTTATGATTGAAAATTGATCCCACTTTCCTTTTGATACTTTATGCCCAAAGCGATTAGGTATAATTGGTAAAGTATTTAATGACCACTTTTTCCATTTTTCATCGTATTCTTCAGGTGATAATAACTCACATAAATGCCCGATAGCCCAAGTTAAATAAGCACCTTTTGGAAAAAACTCGTTAGGTTGAATGACTAAGAACCCTTTTTTCTTTTGGAACTTAAAAGGGGCTGCAAGCTTTAAACCTTGATCAGGCTTTTCGGCAATAATTAATTTCATTTTCTTCCTCACAATTTAAACTAATTTTTGTATCACTTTCTTTGTTAGATATAGTTATTATATAACTTATGTAATGGTAGGGAAAGCAGGAAGACACGAAAAAAAGGCAGCGCCAAAAGAATTCATTCTCTTGAACTGCCTTTTCTTCTCTTCTTGTTTAGACGCTTTTAACTACACGCTGGATTACGTGGTATTTGAATAAATTCTACTTCTTCTAATATTTTAATTCTTTTTGTTACAATGACAACAAAGTTAGCTGTCCATATATATTTAGGAAAGTTATTTTCGTCAACCATCATTGCTTGAAATGTATCATTCATCATTTCTTCAAATTTTTCCTCTGTCACTAAATCATTTTCAATTTTAAATTCAATCCATTCACAATGAATCATTTTCATCTCTCCATCTCTTTATATAGTGAAATCAAGATTGATTCTTAATAGTAATTTAAATCCCTTACTATGGTTGTAGTATATCATGTACTTTTCCACTTGTGAATAATTTCACAAACAGATCTTAACTTTTTATTTTATTTGTGAAATATTTAAGTCAATTGAATGTATATTTTGATATTAAGCGCTTACTTGACTTATATTCTTAATAGTTGTATATTAATTTCAACATTTATTAAAAAAATTAATAAATGGAAATTCTTTCGCGCTTCATGTGCAATGTTTTAGGAGGAAAAGAAAAATGCAAGGAAAAGTAAAATGGTTCAACAATGAAAAAGGTTTCGGATTCATCGAAGTTGAAGGTGGAGACGATGTATTCGTACATTTCTCAGCAATCCAAACTGACGGATTCAAATCTTTAGAAGAAGGTGCTGAAGTTTCTTTTGACATTGTTGAAGGTAACCGTGGACCTCAAGCTGCTAACGTAGTAAAGATATAATATAAACTTGACTACATAAAGGACTGATTTATCAGTCCTTTTTTATTTTTTATTTAGTGATTATCATAAAAATTATTCAGTATACTTATACAAAAAAATCCTGTCTCTTTTCATGATTCCTATATTATTTGGGAATACTACGAAGTGAAATAAGGAGGGTGTTTATGTCAAATTTTAATAATTTTGAGGATGTAGAAATGAAAGTTAAAGCTGCTCAAAAGCTTGTAGGCTATGCAACAATGAGCATGGACGCACAGCAGTTAACAGATGCAACAACTGCAATTACTCAAGCAAGAGAACAGCTTGAAAAAATGAAGGGCCTTGCTACTAATTTAGATGATGAGTTTTTAAAGAAACAAGAAGAAGACTTAATGCAAGTTGAGCAACAAATAAGAGAAGCTCAGATTTAATGAAAAAGAAGGTACTTTAATTAGTACCTTCTTTTTCGTGTTTAAATTAAGTTAATGGCTAGTTAACAGTCAGAAGTTAATTGCTTACCGATCGTTTTTATTTTTTCTCCTACCGTACATTTATTAATGCAAAAGGATTGAGCAAATTTTTGGCTATGGTCTTTTCTAAAATGTTTATAGACAAAACAGCCATCGCAATAAGTCTTTATTAAAGTATCTATTTCATCCAAGATTTCTTTACGTTCCATACATCATTTCACCTCTTCATGTAACTTCAATCGTACTTATTATCTTATTTCCTTTAAGTGCTTGCGTTGCTAGATTATGAGCTTCTTTATTATCATTACGTTTAATAAGTTCTAATTGTAAGGTTAATTTTAAGTTTTTACAATTTCTTTCAATTCGATTTATGAATCGTTCATGTTGTTCTTCATAACATGGCCAATCTCCATTTAATTGATTAATGACAACTTGTGAATCTCCTTTAATGACTATCGTTTGTCCTCTAATATTCATTTCTTCTAATAGTAGAATTGCATTTTCAATAGCAGCAAATTCTGCTTCATTATTTGTCAATAACCCATCTAATTTTTCATTAAACCTTTTTCGATAGTTTTTTCCATTTTGACTAAAGTATAAGCATACACCTATTCCTGATATAGATGTTGTTTGATCAAAGCCACCGTCAAAAAAAATTGAAATATTATGTGGTTCTTCTTCAAGTTCTTTTAAATACTTAATTACTTGTTTTTTGGTCCACTCTGTGTCGAATTGATCTAAAAAGATGATTTCTTTTGTTCTACCTGTACTTTCAAAATCATCCGCTAAAAGTAGAGCTTCTTTTATTTCTAACCATTCAGTTTCAAGTGTAATTTGATATTTCTTTTTGGTTTGATACTTCCAACTGATTTTTAGTTTCATCCGACACACCTCTTCTATTGTTTATTTTAGACTAGACTATGGTTGAATATAAAAATACTTCTTTCATATTTTAAGTTTTCATTTTTTTGAATATATACTAAAATGGTACATATATAAGTGTTGGAGGTTTACTATGATTGAAGTTTATATTGACGGAGCTTCCAAAGGAAATCCCGGGCCTTCAGGTGCAGGTATTTTCATAAAAGGAATTAAAGAACCTGTTTTTTTAAGTATTCCATTAGATTCGATGTCTAATCATGAAGCTGAGTTTCATGCCTTGCTACTTGCACTAGATTATTGTGTCAAAAATAATTTAACAATTGTTTCATTCCGTACAGATTCAAAAATCGTTGAAGAAAGTATTGATAAGAAATATTCGAAAAACGATTTGTTTATTCCTTTATTAGAGAAATCACTTAAGTTGATCAATCAACTTGATCTTTTCTTTATTAAATGGATTCCATCAAGCGCAAATAAAGTTGCTGATGAACTTGCTCGAAAAGCCATAAAATAAAAAAGGAATGGACGCTATGAAAAATAAATTAATCGCTTTTTCTTCTTTAGTCTTTGTGTCCTTCATTTGGGGTTCTTCGCTTTTCATTGTTAAAGAAACACTTAAGTTTGTCCAACCATTTACATTTAATGCATTACGATTTATTGTAGCAGCAATTGTATTATTTACCGTTCAAACTTTATTAAATCGAAAAAATAATAAAAGATATCGAGGAAAAGCTGGATTTATTTTCCCTGGAATCGTTATAGGATTATTCTTATTTCTAGGTTTTGTTTTTCAAACATTTGGATTACATTACACTTCTATATCCAAATCGGGTTTTATAATAGGTATTAGTGTAGCGATTGTTCCTTTTCTTTTATTCTTTAAATATAAGAAAAAGCCAACTTTACGGGAAAATTTATGTGCAATTATTGCATTCATCGGATTATTTTTATTAACTCTATCAACAAATTCCAAGTTTAATTCTGGTGATATTATTTCCTTTTTCAGTGCGATTGCGTTTGCTCTTCATATTATTTACTCAACGATCTACTCACCTAGTTATAATTCACTACAACTGGCAACTGTACAAGTAACTTTTGTAGGTTTAGCCTCTTGGACATTTGCTTTAATTTTTGAAGATTGGCAAGTCATTTTCAATCATACATTATGGACTAATAAATTTTTTATTTTTTCAATTCTATTTACTGCAATTTTTTGTACCGCTGCAGCTTTCTTTATCCAAATGTTTGCCCAACGTACAATAAGTGCCACAGAAGTAGGGATTATTCTCGCTACTGAGCCAGTTTTCGCAGCGATTACTGGATATTATTATGGGGGAGAAAGGTTACAAGAAATTGGTTTATTCGGTTGCAGCTTGATTTTAGTTTCTACAATCGTAACTCAAATTAGAAAGAACAAAAGTAAAAAGCAATTATATAAAGAAGAAAAAACCATTCACAAAATGTGAATGGTTTTTTTTCCCGCAAATGCCGTTGTTCCTTTTATGTCTAAGTAAACCGAACTCCAAGGTGGATGTCCTCACAAGTAACGCTCATCCTCCTATATGTAGGCACGATGTTGTTACTTAAATATCGGTCTTCCGGTATACAAATCATTGGTTTAAGACATAAACTGACAACGCACACAGCAGGTTTTGTTTAATTTGTATTCTCATTCTATACCAATTAAAACTATTTTGCAACTAATTATTTTTTCTTGTTCACAACATTTTCTTCATAAGAAATCCAGTCACTAAAACTTCCCGGATAGAGTTTTACATTCGTATATCCAGCTTCAACTAATCCTAAATAATTAACACAGCCAGTGACACCTGAACCACAATAAACAACAGTTTCATTGTCATTTTTAAATGGCTTAAAGAGCGTTTGTAATTCTTCTTTTGTTTTAAATTCTCCCGTTTCATTTAAAACATCTTTCCAAAATGAATTTTTGGCTCCAGGTATGTGGCCAGCAATTCGGTCAATTGGTTCAAATTCGCCAATATATCGAATAGATTCTCTAGAATCAATTAAATTGAAATCCTCATTTTTACTATTCTTCTTAACTTCATTCATCGTACTAATCATATACTGTTGTACGTTAATCTCGAATTTTTTAGGTATTACTTCCTCAATTTGAGTAGTTACTTCAAAATCGTTTTCCAACCATTTTCTATAACCACCATTTAAAACAAAAGTAAACTGATGCCCTACTAAATTACATAAAAACCAACATCTTGCAGCATTATCATTCGTACCATCATCATAACAAAGAACAATCGTATCATGATCGATCCCTAGTTCCCCTAAAAGATTTCCAAAATCATTTAAATTTGGAAACGGATGTCTGCCTCCATGCTTTTGTACAGGACTAGATAAGTCATTATTTAAATCAACATAGCGAGAAAGCGGAATATGATTTTTCTGATACTCACTTAAACCATATTCAGGATTTGACAATTGAAATCGACAATCTAAAAATACAACATTTTTATTTAAGCGCAATTTATTTGCAATGTTTACATCAATAATATTTTTCAATTTTAATTGTTCACCCTTATATTAAATTAATTTTTTAAATAAGTTTAATACTTTTTCATCTACTACTACTTCATTTAAGTTTTCAGTTGCTTTAATTGTTTGTTGAACATCATTTTCGATTTGATTGCTACAGTTGTGCAACACAGAATTTAATGCGTCAACATATTGAATGTGATAATGCTCTGCAAATAAGCTATTCATATTTGCTAAATAGTCTTTTAATGGTGTTCTCAACTCATTAATGCATTCATCAATCATCGTTTCTTTCATATTTTCAACGAAAAAGCTTTTTGGATTTTTAAAGTAATTCTTTAAACCTTCAAAACGATCTACATTAATAAATTGATCAGGATTTTTTATCGAAACAGGTAAGATCTCATTAATTTCGCTTTTTTGAACGATAAATTCAGATTGAATAGAATGTATTTCATCTATTACTCGATCTTGCGACATGGAAATTTCATTCGTTAAAAACTTCTCTAATCTAAATCCAGTTACTCTTAATTCCTTTAAAATCTCTTCCAATACTTCATAAATAAATTCACGAATTTTAGTTACAAATAATTGTTTAATATTTTTCGTTGTATTATTGAATATACTTGGATTAAAGAAATAAGGGAATAAATCTCGCATCCTTAATTCGATACGCTTTTCGATAAAGAAAATCAATTGCTCGTTTTCTTTCATAAATGCTCTTGGTAAATTAGTAGGTTCTGCATTTTTAATCGCTTCTTTAACTTTTTTCTGAATATGCTCAAGTTCGTTGAAGAATTGATCTTTTTCACGTTTTATTCTTTCGAAACGATTAATCGTATCGTGTAAGATTTTTTCAATTGTTAATAGGTCATTAATAAATGTTTTAAAGACTTCATTCGCAATTTCAAATTGGAAGAAATTTTGGATTTTCGTATTTAATTTCTTATAATTATTCTGGATTTCTAAATTTAACTCTGATTCACCATATCCCTTCATCTGAAGCATACTTGAAATAGCAAAAACAGATGGGAAACGAACTCCTAGTTTCGTTAATTGGTTTACAAAGAAATTTTGCACGATTTCGATTTCGTTTTGATCCTTCGCTAAATCCGAAGCATTTAACACAAAGTAAACTTTATCACTATCAAAACTTTCCCTCATACGTCCGATTTGCATTAAGAAAGACTCATCTTGACGTGTAAAAGCATGCTGATAATGTGCAACATATAAAATTAAATCAGCTTTTTTCAAATAGTCGAATGCTAGTTCAGTATGTCTTGAATGGATACTGTTACCTCCTGGCGTATCCACTAATACAATTCCACTTAACGTGATCTCACAATCAAAATAAACTGTACTTTCTTTTACAAAACATGCTCTATTTTCTTCACTTATTACACTTACATACTCACCTAAGTCATATCGCTTAGTTGTCCCTAGTAAACTTCTCATTTCTTCATAATTTTGACATACGCTTTCTGCATAAACGAAAGCATCAGTAGGGATTTTATCCTTTTGTTTCTTAATTAAATTTTGAATGGTACTAAACCACTCTTTTTCATTTGCTTCCACGCCCCATTTTTTGAAGAAATCAAGAAACTCTTCTTTTAAAGATTCCTCTGATTTATAACTCACATCAGCTTTTTTATTACCAGATTCAACTGTTGATCGTTTAATCTTACAAATTGCCGCTGTTGTTGGGTGTGGAGAAACAGGTAGTACACGATCGCCAAGTAGAGTATTTATATACGATGTTTTTCCAGAACTAAACGCTCCGAATAATGCAATTGTGTATTCGTTTGATTTTATTTGCTCTCTTTTTTCTTTTAGAATACCGATTTTACTCTGGATAAATTTATTTGAAGTTAATTCGTCTAATATAAAATCAGCGACTTCATATTTAGCTTGTATTTCTTCGTTTGAATATTTTTTTGAATTAGTTTGTTCGATGTCACTAATAAGTTCTTCTTTTATTTCCGGCTCTTGAACAGATAAAATTTTATGATTAATTAATTCGCTTACCGATATTAAAGTAGGCTTAATTTCCGGCAGGTCTAGATTAAATTCTTGATGATTATTTAAAATCGTCGTTATTTCTGAAACCATATGAGAAATTTTTTGATTATTAAACTCTAATTCATCAAATCCATCTATTTTTGATTGTAATTCATTCTTTTGATTTTTTAACTTTAGAATAGTTGATTCATTTTGTACTTTAAGTTCTTTTGAAAGTGTGTAAATAAATTCGGAAATACTTTTACGATATACCGCCTTAATCCCTTCACTTACTTCTTTCGTATACTGTAATAAATAATTTCCACCTGTATCAATCAAATGAGATGGCTTTGGACAAATTACCTCTTCACTCAAATTAGGCTCTAAGATTTTATCAAAGTCACTGCTATCAATTTTATTATTTTCAATTTGTTTTACAGTTCGTATTGCTGCTTCTTTTACAAAATACTCTATTTGTTTATTAGTTAATTCTTGTACTTTGTGAATAAATTGACTTTTAGATTCATGTAAAGCATTTTCAAGTTTTTTTCTCGATTGAAATAATCCTTTATTTTGCAATGTTTTTTCTGATTCTAAATATTTTGATGCTAATTCTCTCATCTCAAATGGTGTAATGTTTGAATTAGTAAGAACTTGTTGTGTAGATTGCAAACAATTTTCCTCAAATGAAGAAACTGATTGTTCAATAACTTCAATTTCATTATTTAAATCATTATAAACTGATTTAATCTCATCAGCATTTTGATCGAGATCAATGTAATCGTTCTCAAGTTGTTGTATTTGTTCGTTCATAATTGTTAAAAAGCTTGCATAGTCATTTTCAATTTGAACGACATCTTGATGACTGTATAAATCATTTAAATAATTTATAAACTGGTTATATTCATTATTATTTACAGTTTTATCTCTTGTAGAAATATAAAAAACTTGTAAGTTGCCTAATCCTTGTTTTTTCAAGTTTCCAATTACACCATGTTGAAACTGTTCGAACGTCAATTCTGTTTCATCGTGTTTATCAATACATGTAATGACTAAACAAACTTTATTATTTTTTTCAACTAAATTATGAATAAAATCGATATTTGTTTTCGAATGAACATGTTGATAATCCATTAAATAAAAAATACTATCCGCTAGATGAATGACTGAATTTGTTGCCTCTAAATGATCCATATCTGTTGAATCAATTCCTGGGGTATCAATTAAAACAGATCCAGTTGGAATTTTAAATAGTTCTTGTGCCCACTCGAGCTCAATAATTGAACCACTATCAGAAGCTAACTTTTTTAGTTCGTCTACTTGAATATCCTCTTGAATCTGATACATTTCACCATCTTTAAGAGTAATTAACATTTTACTTTCGCCATTTTTTAATTTTACAACGTTTGCACTAGTAGGAATTGGGCTTGTAGGTAGTTTTTCTACTTGTAAAAGATCGTTTAGTAAAGATGACTTACCAGCAGAAAAATGCCCACAAAATACGTAATAACTTTCCTTATTTTGTATTTTGTATGCTAATTTTTTTAATTGAAATAATTCCTTCGAATTTCCTTGTTCAGAAAGTAAATTGATACCTGAAGAAACCTTATTCAGTAATTCCCCTCTGTTAATCTTAGTGTTTTGCAACGTGATTTCCCCATTTCATTTCATACTCAAATAATTTCCCTAGCATTATTTTATCCCCATATATATTAATTTGGAAGAAGAATGTATAGGTATATGCATATAAAATAAAAAAAACTAGGTTACATCACCTAGTTTTGAACTTGTTTAAGTACATATTTAGTTAATAAAAAGTATAAAAGAATTGTAGCTGACACAAATCCAAGAACCATTTGACGCACAACCTTTCGAAGTTGATAATGATTTTCATTCTACATTAATCATAATCAGTTATTTTCCTTTTGTCAATAACTATTCGATTGATTGTAAAAGCGCTTTATTTTCTTCTCGGATTCTTACTTTTAATAAAATTAAATTACAAACAGAAAAGATTACAGTTGTAATATACGCATGAAACATAATTGGTATTACTAATAATTCAATTGTAACGATTATGTAATTTGGATGCTTAATATATTTATAAAGCCCACGTTTTACTAATTTTTCATTAGGTAAAATAATGATTTTTGTATTCCATCTTTCCCCTAACGTTGAAATAACCCATACCCTTGCTAATTGTAAAATGATAAATACGATTAGGAGAAATGTAAAAAATCCAATTTCTATATATTGAATGAAATAATTCTCAATTAGAATTGATATAAAAAACATGCTATGTAAGATGATAAAAAATATATAATGCTCTTGGCCAAATTCAGTTGCACCCCGCATTTTTAATTTTTTTTCATTATTCTTTGCTATACCTAACTCAATCACTCTTTGTATGATGATGAATAAAAAAATAATCTTTAACATCAGCATTCTACCCACTTTAACAAAGATAACTCTGAACTAAATCCTGGTCCTAAAGCACAAAGAAGACCGTACTCATTCGTTTTTCCTAACTTCATAAACTCACTTAACACAAATAAAACAGTACAAGATGACATATTACCATATGCTTTTAAAATATTTAAGGAAATTTCGAGATTCGCTTCGGAAAGATCTAAAGATTCGATATAGGCATCCAATACTTTTTTTCCACCAGGATGAGCAATGAAGTGAGTTATATCTCTTATTGTTAGTTCATTTTCCGTTAAAAAAGTTGTCACAACTGGTTGTAACCAATTTTTAACGATCGATGGAATATCCCTAGAAAAAATGACAAATAGACCATCATTCCGAACATCCCATCCCATTACGTCTAATGAATTTGGCATTAGAGTTGAATTAGTTTGTTCAATTGACGGTAAAGAATTATGTATCGTTCGATTTTTCAAATCACTTTCATCGCCAATAACAAGAACCGCTGCTGCTCCATCAGCAAATAATGAAGTTCCTATTATATTACTCTTGGACAGATCTTCTTTTTGAAATGTTAAACTACATAATTCAACTGCAACTAGTAAAATATTTGACTTTGGATGGGCTTTACAATAATCAAATGCTCTGGAAATACCACTAGCACCACCTGCACACCCTAGCCCCCATATTGGTATTCTTTTAATTGAAGAATTAAATGGCAGGATATTTGCGATATGAGCATCAATTGTGGGTGTAGAAATACCAGTTGAAGAAACAAAAATAATTCCATCAATTTCTTCATATTGAACTTCTGAAGATAAAAATTCATTACTTGTCACACAATTTTTAATCGCTTCTATTGATAATTCAATCGAGATTTCAGTGTAAGCTTGATTTTTTTGCTCAAAGCTATGCTCTTCGCTATACCAAGAAAGCTCCTTAGAAATATATCGACTTTGAATCTCACCATTTTGAAATACAGATAATAAGCGATCGATTGAAGGGTATCTTTTCAAAAAAAGCTCTCGTATAAAAGGTACTACATTTTCCTGATCGATTTTATATTTAGGTACAGCTTTTCCAACAGATAAAATTAAAGGCATAATTTTCCACTCCTTGTAGTCATTACCTTTTGTATATAACTGGAAAATTATTCTTTTATAAATACAAAAAAAAAGACAATTCACTATTCATTCATGGACCATGAACAAATAATAAGAATTGCCTAAGCGTTTCAAAGGAGTTTTCTTTCTGTTGTGCAATTTTAGTATATCTCATTTGACTCAAATCTACATTCGCAATTATTTCCATTAAAACAATTCTGAAATAACCCCACAACGCTTCTAAGTCACTATTATGATTTATTTACTTCTTCCAACTCATACAATTTTGTGTACTTTGATTCTAAATAATCTACAAAATATTTAACATTCAATTCTTCACCAGTAACATCCTTCAAAATTTGTTGCGGTTCCTTCATTGCACCATATTGATGAATATTTACTTTTAACCAATCAAGAATTGTTTGAAAATCATTCGTTTCAACTAATTCATTAAAATTTGGTAAATCTTTTTCCATTGTTGATTTAATTTGAGCAGCATACATTGCCCCTAAAGCATACGTTGGAAAGTATCCAAAATGCCCCATTGACCAATGTACGTCCTGTAAAACACCTTCTCGATCAGTTTCAGGAATTATTCCTAGATACTCCTCCATTTTTTGATTCCAAATTGAAGGAAGATCAGAAACTTGAATTTTCCCATCTAATAAATCCTTTTCAATTTCATAACGAATCATTACGTGTAAAGGATAAGTTAATTCATCAGCTTCAATACGAATAAATGAAGGCTTACTATTATTTATTACTTTATAAAATTCATCTAAAGTAACATGATCTAACACTCCATT
Source organism: Gottfriedia sp. NPDC057991 (assembly GCF_042886615.1). Taxonomy (NCBI): domain Bacteria; kingdom Bacillati; phylum Bacillota; class Bacilli; order Caryophanales; family Bacillaceae; genus Gottfriedia; species Gottfriedia sp. NPDC057991. The sequence continues at coordinate 1,003,074 of NZ_JBHVQN010000001.1, read as the reverse complement.
AAGTTGCTCTTTTAACTTTGGATAATTTGATTTCCAGAATTCATAACTTTGTCCAATAATCTTTTCATATAAAAGGGACTGAGATTCATGAATACCTAAAGACGCTCCATGGGCGATCGGTAAATCTTCCAAATCTTTGGATATGTTTTGCTCATATAGTGCATGACCACATTCATGAATTGTGCTAAAAATGGCTTTTTCAAAATTATTTTCATGATATTTCGTTGTTACTCGAACATCACCTAAATTAAGAGAAGTAGCAAAAGGATGTGGAGTAGGGTCTAATCTTCCGGCATCAAAATTATAACCAAGAGAAGCTAATAGTTGTTCACATATTTCTTTTTGTTTTTGCGTCGAAACGAATGCTTTCATCTCTTCTTTTTCAAAGTTTTTCCCACTAGTCGATACAGCTTTAACAATCGGTACTAATTTATTTCTTACTTCTGAAAATACTTCGTCCAGTTTATTTACAGTCATTCCAGGTTCATATTGATCTAAATATGTATCATATTTACAGTCCTTATATCCTAAATATTCAACGAATTTACGTTTATACCCAATTATTTCAGTTAAATAGGGTTCAAATTTAGCAAAATTATTTTCTTCCTTCGCTTCTGCCCAAACACTCTCAGAAATTGCTTGGCATTTAACAAAGGCTTCAAACTCATCAACTGGTATTTTCGTATTTTGATCGTATTGCTTTCTTAAGTATTTTACAGTTTTTTCAACTTCTAACGAACATTTACCTGCACTAATGGCTTCTTCCATTGTAATTAAATAGTGAGCCATATCTTTGGAAGTACTCATTTTAAAAACATCGGCTGATAATTGACTAATTACATTTGAACGCTGACTAACAGCATTTTTAGGTGCACCTGTTCGAAGATCCCAATACAAAACACCAATTGCTTCTTCAATGTTTAACATTTTTCTTACATACTCTAAAAACGAAGCCTCATAATCTTTTAAGCTCATCAAAACACCCACCTTTTAATATCAAATTTTTGAGTCAGCTAAATAGTAACATAAAAAATATACGGATTAAGAAGAATTATCTCACTTTTTGAATAATATTTCTCGACAAAACGGATATTATCAAATCACTTCGTACATACTACTCAAGTCTTTGAATCTTTTTTTAGTTCAACCCAAATTTGCATTCCGAATATTCCTTGACAGGAATATTCCTTATGAGGTATATTCAATTTATGAATTCGACTTTAATTGCTCTTGCAGAGCCGAACCGGTTACAGATTGTCGAACTCTTACGTGACGGTCCTTTATCAGTCGGTGAAATTGCTGAAAGCTTAGGACTTAAACAACCACAGGTTTCAAAGCACCTTCGCGTTCTAAGCGAAGCTGGGCTTGTCGAAGTTCAACCAATCGCCAATAAAAGAATTTATAAACTAAGACCCCAGCCGCTAAAAGAAATGGATTCGTGGATTAAGTCATTCCGACACGTCTGGGAACAGAGATTCGATCAATTGGACGATTATTTAAAAAAATTACAAGGCAAATAATTTTAGCTTATTCAATGCACACAATTTGATTAGTATTAACTATTTTTGAAAGGAGAAGTATCTAGTTCTTTTTTGAAGAGGAAACAATGTCTAATTTAGTAAATATAGAGTTACATCTTGATGACCGAAAAATTGTAAATGGAGGAATTAATAATGAGTAAAAATACGTTTAATGTAGATGAACAAGGATTAGTTTTAACAAGGGTTGTTGATGCACCTCGTGAATTAGTATTCAAGGTTTGGTCAGAAGCAGAACATCTTAAAAACTGGTGGGGTCCAACAGGCTTTGCAATGGATGTAGCTACGTTAGAATTTAGACCAGGAGGTAAATTCCACTATAAAATGGAATCACCAGAAGGATTCGTAATGTGGGGATTATTTGTTTTTGGTGAAATTATTAAACCTGAGAAAATTGTATTTGTTAATTCATTCTCTGATCAAGAAGGTAATATGGTCCGCGCTCCATTCTTTGAAGTTTGGCCATTGGAAATTCAAAATACTTTAACTTTAGAAGAAAATGATGGTAAAACAACTATTACATTAAAAGGTTTTCCAATAAATGCTACTGATGAAGAAGTTGCAGCATTTATTGCAAATAAAGATTCTATGCAACAAGGCTTTACTGGTACTTTTGACCAACTAGATGAATATTTAGCTAAAACTTCATTATAAGATAAATGCATAAATACCCTTTAAAGCTTGTAAATAGCTTTAAAGGGTATTTTTCAAGTGCTTTTTAATAATAAACAACTTTCGTTTTAGCGATTAAATCATGCAATGTTTTCCGATCTTCTCGGAAGATAAAAAATAGATCAACAAGATACAAAATTCCAATTACTATTATAAATATTGGCAAATTTAGCTGACAACCAAAAGCAAATATCGAGCGTAATGTCATTGTTTTGAAATCAACTAAGTCTTCTGTATCCTTCACAACCATAATACTTAATAATCTTTTTCCTATTGTTTGTCCGTTCCAAAAATAAGTCGGTACTATTACATAAAATAGGAAAATAAATAATAGCGACCAAATTGAATATAGAAACAGTTGCTTACTACTAAACATAAATAAATCTAAAATATCTTTACTTTCTAACCCAAGTATTAGTAACCCCAGTTTAGAAAATAAAAGATTTAATGAGCCATCGATCCAAGCTGCAAACAATCTTCTAAAGCGACTTGCCTGTTCGAAATCCATCTAGAACCTCATTCCACATTTTATAAAAAAATGGATATTAATCGATATACTCTATTATACTTAGGAAGTTTTGTTTTTGATTAGTGATTTTTAACTATTTGAATTAATTTTTTTATACAAGCTGCATAGTTTGCTTTTTTCACTACATGATAATTTTTTTAAGTTCAGTTGATAAACTAACTATAAACTTCTCGTCTTATTAAATCGTCACAAAACTTTACATACGAAAAGAAATAAGCAGTTTTTATCAATTTTTAGATATTGTTTTACTTATAACGAAGAGATGAAAATTTTGACTATTGATATGTGACAAGTCCCTCCTCTTCTTATTAAGATACTAAATTCAAAAAGGACTAATTACTATTTAAATAGAAATATTAAAATTAAATAAAAATTTTCAAAGGAGCTATTTTATGAAGAAAATTATGAAAGGAAAAATGAGTATTACTCAAGCATTATTTGCATGTGCCTTTTCTTCAATTGCAATTACTGTATTAGAAAGTTATATGGATTATAGTAATCGCTATATTGCTGGTATAGTTGCTGGCTTAATCACTTTTTTCAGTTTTATCTTAGCCTTTATCATTTTCAAAAATGTGAAATAAAAGTATGCATTTTACGTAGCAAGAGGTTTTATTAGGAATGTAATGTTACATTTTCACACCTCCCCGTAAACCACAAAAGTTCGTTCACATTTCGGTAAATCAAAATGAACAGTACGGTCATGCATTAGGATTTTTTATAGGATCTATTTTTTGGTTTGCTTTTTATTTAGAAAAATGTGAAAGTAATTATTGAGTAGTTAGACTAAATTGCGCATTTAACGAAGAAAGACCTTGTTAATCCAAGGTTTATTTTTTGTTTAAGAAAGCAATAAACTATGAGAATAGAGCAAAAAAATAAGACCACAAAAAATATTTTGTGGTCTATGTACTATTTTATCATATTGGTTTAATATTAATTTTTGATTGTTTACCTGCAACCGTTTTCAACAATTTCTGTAGTTCTCTTAAATCAGTGTCCAACTGATGACGAATCTTTACTACTTCATGATGATTGTCATTATTTTGATTTTGAGCTTCTTGCAACTTGATTCGTTTTTCTTCAATATTTCGTTCTAAAGATCTGGCTGTTCTAAAAAACATTCAAATTACCTCCTTTTCAAAAAAAGTATGAACACGCTTTCATTTTTATCTATAATACTATAAAAAAATATCTTAAGACTCTCTAAATGTGACTATTTTTTGAACTTAATTAGGGTTCCTTTAAATCTTCAATATTTCCCCTTATTAAATTCAACTCTTCTTAATAAGCAATCGTGAACACGCTTTCATTTTTATCTACTATACTATAAAAAAGTAATTTAATAAATATCTAAATATGTCTATTCTTTGAACTTATTAAAAAAACATAAAAAAATAATTAGTTTGAATTAATCATTTATTTAAGCCTACTTTAATGATGTGTATGGGGAGGTTTCTAACAACCTCCCCATACGAATTAGATTATGCTAAATTATATAATTTAGAGTATTTATCTTCTAAGTATTCAATAAAGTATTTAACATTTAATTCTTCACCTGTAACATCTACTAAAATTTCTTTCGGTTCTTTTAGTTTTCCATATTGGTGAATATTAAGTGTTAGCCAATTTACAATTTGATGAATCTCGCCGCTTTTTAAAATCGATTCATAATCACTTAAATCCTGTTTCATTTTATTCTTAAACTGCGCTGCATACATTGCACCTAAAGCATAAGAAGGAAAATAACCAAAATCTCCACCTGCCCAGTGAACATCTTGTAAAACGCCTTCTCGATCGTTTGATGGAACAACTCCTAAGTATTCTTCCATTTTATCATTCCATACTTTTGGCAAATCCTTTACTTGTAAATCGCCATCAAACAGTTCTTTTTCAATTTCATATCGAACCATTATATGCAATGGGTATGTACATTCGTCCGCTTCAATTCGAATTAATGAAGGCTCACTATGGTTTATTGATTTATAAAATTCTTCTAACGATAAATTTTTAAAATAATCGCCAGTTTTCGTAATTATATTTTCATAATGTGTTTCCCAAAATTCTTTACTTCTTCCAATCATATTTTCAAAGAATAGTGATTGAGACTCGTGAATTCCCATCGATGCACCTTCACATAATGGTGTCCCAATTAAATTCGATGATAAATTTTGCTCATAAAGTGCATGGCCACATTCGTGAATGGTTCCAAAAAGCGCACTCATAAAGTTGTCTTCTATATATTTCGTTGTTACACGAACATCACCAGGATTTAACGTAATCTGAAATGGGTGAACTGTTTCATCTAACCGACCAGAATCGAAATTATAACCTAATTTTTCAAGTATATCTTCACTTACTTCTTTTTGAATTTCAATTGAGATCGGTTGTGACAATTCTTCGCGAATAAGTTTAGTTTGCGTTTTTGAAATTTTTGCTACTAGTGGTACAAGACTTTCTCTTACTTTACCAAAAACTTCATCAAGTTTCCCGGTTGTCATACCAGGCTCATAAAAGCTTAATAAGGTATCATATTTCTTTTCTTTATAGCCCCAATATTCAATGAATTGTTTTTTCATCGCAACAATTTTTTCTAAATATGGTTGAAACTTACTAAAGTCACCTTCATTTTTAGCATCTTCCCAAGCATTTTCACTTAATGAACAAAGCTTTACATATTCTGCATATTCATTTTTAGGGATTTTACAATTTAAGTCATAATTTTTTCTACATTCCTTAACAGATTTTTCAATAACTTCATTTAAGTTTGCTGTGCCTATTTCTTTTTCTAATAAATTTAAATAGTTTTCCATTGTACTTGATGTTGTCATTTCAAATACTTCTGCAGAAAGTTGACTGATGACATTTGATCTTTGTTCAGCTCCATTTTTAGGGGCTCCAGTTCTTAGGTCCCAATACATAACATTAATTGCTTCATTATAATTTTCGATCTTCTTTAAATAGTCAATAAATTCTTCTTGTATCTTATTAATTGCCATATTTATCACTCATTTCTAAATATTGTTAATTTCATTCTATCATAACTTTTCTATTGAATTAATATTAAGCATAAAAAGCACATTCATTAACAGAATTCAAATGATTAAGTTTATATAAAAGACATATTTAACAAAAGTATTGTACAATACAGCAAGGTGATGTTATGAAAATATTATTATTAGGAGCAACTGGAAGAGTTGGTTCTTTTTTAGTGGATTTATTATTAGAAGCTAAATGTGAAGTAATTGCTTTAGTAAGAGATGAACGAAAAATAACAATTAAACATGAAGCTCTTACAGTTTTAAAAGGAAATACGCTAAATGAAAAAGATTTAAATTTAGCTTTAGAAAACGTATATGGAGTAATTTCTGCTTTAAATACTGAAGGTGAAAATATTTTATCTAAAACAATGGGACTACTAATCCCTCTTCTTGAAATGAAAAAAATAGGTAGAATCGTTACAATTGGAACTGCGGGTATATTACAATCAAGAGTTGATCCAAAAATTCTTCGTTATTTAAGCTCTGAATCAAAACGAAAATCAACAACTGCAGCAACAGATCATGAAAAAGCTTTTAACTTATTAAACCATAGTCAGTTAAATTGGACGATTGTTTGCCCTACTTACTTACCAGATGGTCCAATAACGAAAGATATTCGTGCTGAAAAGAATTATTTACCGATTGATGGCCATCGTATTACGACTGGAGATACAGCTTTTTTCGCATTTAAAGAATTTTTCGAATGCAATTTTAGTAAATCTAGAGTTGGAATTTGTAATTAAAAAAGCTAGCGAATGCTAGCTTTTTAAGATGGATTAACAGGTAAACTATTTAAGATTTTTTCTTTCGTTTCATTGTTTAGATCATTCTCGATAAATAAAACGATTTTTCCTTTATCTTCATGACTACGGATTAGTCGTCCAATTCCTTGGCGTAATCTTAATAACATATACGGTTCATCGATTTCGAAGTAAGGGTTTTGTGCATTTTGACGTTTTGATTGGAATACTGGATCATTTGGCGGGAATGGTAGCGCGTGAATAATCACTTGACTTAGTGACATTCCTTGAATATCTAATCCTTCCCATAAATGAACAGCACATAAAGACGCGCTAATATCTTCTTGGAATTTTTGTACAATTGAACTAATTTCTTCTTCACCTTCAAAGTATAAATTGAAGTCTAATTTTTCTTTTTCAACTTGCAGTTTAAACTTTTTCATTTCTTGAGTTGAATTGAAGAGAATTAATGTACTTCCGTTATTATCCTTTAACTTCTCTATAATCTTTTCATTTTTTTCTTCAATTTTGGTTGGGTCAACTTGATTTAACTCTATTTTCATTTGTTCATCATAGTCAAACGGAGAATTGACTGAAAATGATAAGTAATCTTTTATCCCTAAACTACCTGCGATATAATCAAAAGAACTATTTTGAGAAAGGGTTGCAGATGAAAATACAATCGGCATATTCTGATTAAATACTTTTTCTTGTAAAAGCTCATTTACAGCCTTTGGCATGATGACTAGTGTTAATTCATTTTGATTATATTCAATCCATTGAATTGCTGTAATTTCATTAATAAATAAATTTAAGCAACGCTCAACATCATCTAAATGTTCATCCACAATATTTAACTGATATTCATCAATCGTATACATTTCACTTTCAAAGACTAATTCATCACCAATACTACTAATTTGAGACTTTAATCTCCTTGCTAACTTAATTAATCTTTCATTCATATTCAGTTTATAACGTCTAGATCCTTCAACTTCTTCGGTATTGTTATCTAATTCAAAAAAGAATTGATCGTACGTTTCTAATGTATCTTCTAGTAATTGTTGGAAGCTTTCACGCGTACCTGATTGCATTAAAAATGATAAAAATGTATTTAATGTTTCTTGTTGCAGTCGATAAGTTAACGATTTTTGACTTGCAAATTCAAGTAAATGTCCTTCATCAAATACTACACAGCTTGGATTAGGTAGTAATGGCAATTGACCTTCACGTTTTCTAGATTCTACCGTCCAAATATGCTCCATATAAAATTCTTGTGAGCATACAATTAAGTCAGTTGCTTTACGATAATGTTCTCTTGATAGAGTTTGTCCACATCTATGTCTTTGTTCACAAGTAGAACAATCCTGGAAATAATCATATGAAATTGTATCCCACTCTTCATCTGTTAAATCCTTATATTCAGTACGGTCTCCATATGGAGTAAATTTTTGCAGTGTTCCATAATCATTTACAAAGCTTGGTAAATTTTCATAAACCCCTAAAACGGCATCCGATACATCAATTTCTGAACGCTGTAAATCTAATTTTTTTAGACATAAATAATTTGTAGTTGATTTAGCTAATCTAACATCAATTGACAAATTTAAAGCATTCGATAATTTTTCAATGTCCCCATTTTTCTTTACTAGCTGTTCGATTAAAGTTTCATCAGCACATGCGATAATAGCTGGCTTACCAGTATATCTAGCATAGCATAAACAATATAGCAAATAGACAAACGTTTTACCTGTACCAACACCTGCTTCAGCAAAAATAACTTTCTTTTCTTTAAACGCTCTTTCAACCTGATAAGCCATAAAGATTTGCTCATCTCTTAATTCATAGCCTGCATCTGGTAATAAATCGTAAAAAACGTCACCAATCCACTCCCCTAGCTTTTCAATGAATTGGTCTTGCTTTCCTACCTCAAAAGGTAATTTAGTTGAATGACTCATTGCTACCCCCAAAATGTAAATTAAAAAGAAAAAGTCCTCTCGTGAGAACTTTAATTTTGCAAATTTATTCGATCCATTATATTATTTAAAAATTGTCTCTACCCGCTATCATACAAAAAATGTGAGGGAAAGGCAAGGGAAATAAGGCATGGTCACTTAAAGGGATCTGTGAATTAGGAACGAATTAAATGTGTGCATTGCTTTAAATGCTTAATGCTCCTTTATCTCCCTTAGTTATTTTTACCAACCTTTTGCTTGTTTTATCATTTCTTCAACAATCATTTGAGATTTTAATGCTTCTTCTCCATTGATCGATGGATTTTCATCAGAGTAAATGCAATTGATAAAATGGTTTATACAATCCTCAAAACCTCTTTGTTTTAATGTTGTGTCCCATGATGAAGAAAACGAATTATTTATTGAGTTATTTTTTTCTATTTCAAAGTTGTTCATATTTTTTACCCTTATAATTGAACCTTCAGTAATTAATTCTAAGCGCTCAAGATTTGTTCCTGACTTTCGGTGCATTACTGTATTAATAGTAGTTCCTTCTAACGATTCATAATGGTGAGTAGCATACTCTAATTGATTAGTATGAGTAAGTTGAACTCTTCCATTAATCAAATTAACTTCTCCATCCGCAAACCATCTAATGGTATCAACTAAATGTAAATAATCATCGAGCATCGTAAACTCGAATGAATTAGACCCAATTTTATTCTCTCGATGTTTTTCAAATCGAATTAATGCTATATTCTTTGCCTGTTCTTTTGCCTGCACATACATTGGACAGAATCGGCGATTGAATCCAACCATAAGTTTTCGATTTAGTTTAACACTTAATTCAGTTAATTTTTCTGACTCTGGCAATGTAGCTGCTAGTGGTTTATCAACATATACATCTTTACCTTTATTTAATAAATACGATACTACCTCAAAATGTGAACTAGTTGAACTATGTACAAATACTGCATCACTTTGTTCTGCAAGTAAATCCAAACTTTCAAAATCATGAATTCGATATTGTGAACATATTTTCTTGCGTCTTTCTTTATTTGGTGTAAATGCACCGATAAAATCCCAGTTTTCTTCTTTTGTAAGAATTGGTAAATATGCTTTTTGTGCAATATTGCCTAATCCTACCATCCCGATGCGTGGTTTTTTCATTTTGATCAGTCCTTTAGATTGGGTTATTTTTCTAGATTTATTGTAACAAATTATCATTCTTCTTAATAAAAAAATGATTATATTTCTAAATTATCTAATGCAATAACATTCAAATTATCGGGAAATCTATAAAATGGTGATAAAAAAGGTAGTTTGGAGGTGTTTATTTGTACTTATATTCTTTAATTCAGACTAATTTTGATACGAATGATGATATAAGTGTTGTAAGGGACCTTTATTTGCTTCAGCATGAAAAGAGTTTCACTAGTCATGAATTCCATGATCTAGTCACTCAATATAAAAGTACTGCAGAAACGAATTGGCATGTTGCACACTTACTCGAAAAAAATCACGGATTTAGAATTGTACCTTCAATAAATTTATGATGTTAATAAAACTAAAACAATTTTGTTCAAATTTTGTTCGTAAAATCTTTAAAGAAATAAGTTATTATAAATAAAAAGGTGCCCCAATCGTCTAATGGATAATTGGGAACACCCTTTTAATTTTTTACTCTTCGATTCTTCTTGGAGGTCTTTTTCCAAAGTATTGATAGTAGTCAGTTTTAATGAAACCATTAAATAATTTACGTTTTTTTGTTGCAGGTTTACCGTAAAATTGTTCAAATCCCTCATGACTAGTTAGTAAATACACTGACCATGTATCTAGTTTTGTAAAAACATTCCCCATATCTGAATATAACTTTTCAACGTAAGGTCGATCGTTTAATCGCTCACCATATGGTGGGTTGGTCACAACATAACCATACTCAGATTTAGTAGTAAAGTCACTTACTTGCATTTGTTTAAAAGCAATTGAATCTGATAATCCAACTTCATCAGCATTCGCTTTTGAAACATTAATCATTCGATGATCAATATCTGATCCGATTATTTCAAGTTTTTGATCATAATTTGCTAAGTCTTCTGCTTCTTGTCTTGCTTCATTCCATCTTTTTTTGCCAATCCAGTGCCAATCTTCAGACGCAAAGCTTCTAAACGATCCTGGAGCGATATTATGTCCAATTAATGCAGCTTCAATTGGAATCGTACCAGATCCACAAAATGGATCAACAAAAGGTAAATCAGCATTCCAATTCGTTAGTAATACTAATGATGCCGCAAGTGTTTCTTTTAATGGTGCTTCACCTTGATCTATACGATATCCTCTTTTATGTAAGCCTTCACGACCAGTAGTATCAATCGTTAACGTTACAATATCTTTTAAAATAGAGACTTCCACTCGAAATAATGGACCATCTTCAATTAACATACCTTGAATATTTTGGATTGTTTTTAATTTATCAACAATTGCTTTTTTGACGATTGCTTGGCAATCTGATACTGAAAATAATTTTGATTTATGAGATTTTCCTGACACAGGAAATTGACCGTTTCTTGGTATAAACATATGCCAAGGTAAGGCTTTTGTTTTTTCAAATAATTCATCAAATGAGGTTGCCTTAAATTCACCAACACGAAGTTTCACTCGGTCAGCTGTTCGAAGCCACAAATTCGCTTTCACAATCCCATCTTCGTCTGCTTTAAATAATACTCGACCATTTTCAACTACTACATCTTCAAAACCTAGGCTTTTTATTTCTCTAGCGACTAGAGCTTCGATACCCATTGCAGCAGTAGCAATTAATGTATATTTCGCCAATTTTACCACCTATCTCATTCAAATTAAGAATGAACTTTTCTTTTCATATTTTCATTTTGATTCCTATTTTCATTATGAACAATTTACGTCGAAATTACAAAAAACTCTCCATATAATGAAGAGTTTTTAAACAGTTTCATCATTTCAAATGTTCTGTAAGCCATGTTCTGTACCATTCGTACTGCAAGCGGCTCTCGCCTCGTACTACAAGGTGGTAATCATCTATCTACAGAATAATCTGTCCCTTTCTCAGTTCAATTCCTTTGAAAGGATTCCCCTACCATAATTTGGGTTTCTCGCTCGTGGGGTTTACCGCGTTCCACTCCTCTCATTTCTTCGAGGACTACGTCACTGTGGCACTTTAAAGGTAGTAGAACCATATCCGTAAAGGACTTAGGTCCGTTCCCTGCCGTTAGCTGATTACTCAGCTACCCTATCTTATGATTTCGATAAGCACGAACACTACAGCCATCGCAGGACTGTGCGAGCATGGACTTTCCTCAACAACGTCAAGCGTTGCAGCGATTACCCGAACATATTGAAACGAACATTTATTAGTATAGTAAATTATACTCAAGTTTGCAATGCTTTCTTAAAATAAAAATTTAGTTAAAATTATTCGAATAATTTACTTCCAAAAACATGCTTCTCTAAATTTGATAATCTTTTTAGAACATCAGTATTCGTATTATTAAAAGGTGATGGTGGAGGTGTAGCTGTGTTCTTTTGATCCTCCAACAATTTTTTATATTTTGCATTTTCTTGTTGTAGGGCTACTATTTGATTTTGAAACGATTCATAATCTTTAATGATACTGTCTAAGTATTGATCCACTTCCTCTTGATTATATCCTCGCATTGAAACTTTAAACTCTTTATTTAGGATATCTTTTATACTTAGTTTTATTTTTGTTGATTCCATGTGTGTCACCCCAAAACATTTAGAAATATTTACCTTCTATTTTTTCAAAGTCTTCATAAATTGTCAATTATCTATTCTATATTTCCCTATATTTATTGTCATCATTCTCAAATGACTCTTCTGCAATCACTTGTAAATCGTCAAATGTGATGATTTCTACAGGATAATTAAATAGTTCATTTTTTTTGTATGCTAAATCATATAAATATCTAGGACTTCCTTCTTTTTCATTATCGTAAAATAAAATACATCCATCACTTTTACTAACTAAAAATTCATTTTTCGCTTTTAACTGTAATGGAGATTCGTATGGTTTTCTTGAAATTGAGTCGACGTGATCTGCCCCAATTAAGATTTCATTATAATATTCTTTATTTGCTTCATTCCAATTTTTCTCTTGATCTTCGTAGGGTGTAAAAATACCTAACTTTAACTCAGGATACTCAAGCTGAAGTTCGAATACTACTTCTGCGGCCCATAATTCAGTACCCATTTGCCCTGAAATAATAATCCATTCTAATTCATCTATAAATAAAAGTATTTTATTTTTTATTGCTTTTTTTATGTATTTAACTGCATCATGTTTATTCGAAAAAATTCCTAATTCAAATGATTTATAACCAGATATAAGTAGTATCTTCATATTACCTCACAATAATAAATTAGGAAGAACTAAAAGTTCTCCCACAAATTAAATTAAAAGTTTATTTTATTAAATACTCTACTTTATTTCAAATATTTAGTAACAAATAAATATTGTAAGTATAAATTTATCTCGCAAAAATCATTAATTTAAATAATATTCAAATGTAGAAATTTATATTGAGGGAATCTAATATTTAACTTTACTATAGTAGTCATTAGCTTAGTGGAAATCAACTATTAAGACAATTTAAGATCAATATTTCAATATTTGATTGCTGCTCATAGAGGATATTTTGTTCCCTTTTAGATTAGTTATTATGTTAGGAATATTATTGTTAAAATTTTTTCGTATAAATTTTACTTATGATAAAATTACATATAAGGCTTGTTTAAAACTCGTAAAAATAATTAATGTTAATGTAATTGTGAAAAAAAATAAAAAAAGTATTTTGTTCAAAATTATCCTCTCCAATATCCTAAATATACTTTAATGTCAACTTTTTAATTTTATTAGGTTTGAACATATTTCACAACAATAAAATTAATAATGATTAAAAGTTTAAATATTCTGATTTTTGCGAGTATATACAATGATTGCCGAAAGCATTTTATTCCTTTAAAATGAGTTATGAAATCGTTTTAAATATAGATAAAATATAGATAAATGCAATACAAGGAGTAAAAAATGATTAACAAAAATTCCCCAATACCAATTTATCACCAATTATTAGAATACATAAAATGTAAAATCACATCAGGTGAATACCCCGCTGATGAATTAATTCCATCAGAAAGAGAGTTTTCAGAGAAATTCCAAATATCTCGTATGACCGTTCGACAAGCATTAAATAATTTAGTTCAAGAAGGAATTGTTTATAGGCAAAAAGGTAAAGGTACATTTGTTAGTCGTCAAAAAGTTGAAAAAAAAATTAGTAGATTAAATAGTTACACAGAAGAAATGATTGAGAGAGGTTTAAAACCAAGTAGTAGATTAGTTCAATTTGATATCTTAAATTCTGATAAAGCATTATCCAATATACTAAAGATAAAAGAAAACGATCCAATTTATTTTATTAAGCGGGTCCGTTTAGCAGACTCAATTCCTATGTCGATTGAAAGTATCCACGTTGCATGTGATATAGCTCCAAACCTAAATCAAAGTGTTCTAGAAAAATCATTCTTTGATTATGTAAATGCCAATATCCCGGATCCTATTCAATATGCAGATCAATCGATTCAAGCTAGAATGCCTTCTGAAGAAGAAGCTCAATTATTAGAAATTCCGCCGAATTGTCCCGTATTAGAAATTTATCGTACAACATATTTAAGAAGTGGCAAAGTTTTAGAATACGAATTGACTGTCTACAGAGCGGACCGCTACAAGCTTGTACATTCTTTATCTAGAAATGATTAATAGTATAGAAATAAAAGTGTTATAGAACTTAAAAAAAGCCAGGGATTCCTGGCTTTTTTATTTAAAGAAAACCCCAATTTGTTTAAATAGTCCACCTACTTGATTCATGGTATTCATCATTTGCCCCGCAGTAGACATCATTTTGGGGACATCGTATGAACCTGAACCATTTTTAAATTGATTTAATATTGATGAAAACTGAAAAGATTGACCATTATTATTTTGCTGATTTAATTTTTTGGGTTGAGTTGGATAAGGTGTACTAGGCGCAAACATTGGTGGAGTTGTAAATGGACCTTGTTGTAACATTTGGGCATGTTGAGGTTGCATGGAATATTGGTGATTTTGAGGGCTTGTTAAATAGTTCGTTTGATTACCATATTGTGAAGGATTCATTGGCATATATGGATATTGATTTTGCATCATCCCGTAATAATTAGGATCGTATTGATATCCTTGGTTATACGAAACCGTAGGATGTTGCATTGAAAAGTGTTGTGGTGCTGCATACTGGACTGGATTTAATTGACCATAACTACCAGTTTGTATTGATGGTCCCCCATAAGGAGATGGCTCAATCATCTGTGATTGTTGAGGTGGTTGAGGTGATTGTGTTAGTTGAGTTGACTGTGTATTTTGTGTCTGTTGCGATTGAACTGGCGGTTGTTGTGTATTAATAGTAGGGTTTTGGGAAAAAGGTTGAATTGTATTTCCATAGTAACGCTGATTTTCATTAGGTAATTGATTCATTTCTGGATAATTAAAATTCTCATCAATCATTTGATTTTGCTTTCTAAACCACTCAAAGCTGTTATCTGAATGATTTGGAGGAAACATTTGAGATCCCATATTCTCACATCCATTATAAGTTTTCTCATTTATAAATATGTTACAAATGCCTATTCTGTTACTTCTATTATCTTATGCGCTATTTGTCATAATATGTCGGAAGTTTAAATTTTTAAAAAAATTTAAATTTTAAATATTTATGATACATTTTATATAGTTATACAAGTTGTTAATTAAATTTTAATGTTGGAGGGGTAATAATGACTTTACAAGAATTAAAGAGCAAGTTTATTTCATCAAAAAGTTTCGAACCAACTGACTTTAATCAATTAATGGACTTTTTACAACAAAATTACCTAAATGGTGAGGTTACTATTCAACATTACAGAGAATTAGTTAAAGAACTTGAACTTTTTGGCGCTTGTAAGCCAATTTAGTAAACGGGAATATTAATATTATAAGAAATAAAGCGATACACATTTACTAGATTGTAAAAGTGTATCGCTTTATTTAATTCCTTTTATTTCCCTATCCCTTCATTCAAATCAAACATCTTCTACTTTATATATAATGATTAAATGTTAAATGCTAATTGTCTTCCTAAAAATGGTGTTGAGATCCAACTACCGCCCTCTTTTGCTTGACTTACTTTCTTTTCAAAATGATGAAGATGCACTGTTGTTGACTGGATCTTATTTAAAAGTAAATTCTTTTCTTCATCACATTTTTGATCAATTCTTAAAGCTAAGGAGTGCTCAATAAATTCAACCTCATTTAAAAATTCATCAATTGCTCGAAAAAAATCTTCTCTTTGAATTAACTCCATACAGTTCAACTCCTCTTCCTAATTTTCTAAACTTTCTTTACAAAGTAAATTCAACAATAGTTCATCTACCTCCTTCTCCATTGACAAAACTAGAACTATTTCGCTAAACAAAGTGAATAAAGGTATTTTCATCTATAATTTCGACAAAAAAACTTGTAACGTGGAACAGAATTGGGAAAGGTATATTACATGGAGGTGTTTCAAATGGCAAAAAACAAAAATGAAAAAAAGAAAAAGCAAGAAAAAAGTAAAAGTCAACAAACTGGAAATCCAAAATTAGATGGTCCTAATTTCCCTGCTACATAAATGTTGGGGCACAATCGATTTGATTGATATTCTTTCTATAAAAAAATCGATTTAAATGAAAAAAGCTAGCATTTATGTGCTAGCTTTTTTCAGCTTAAATTCATGGCCCCATTCGAAAATAAGCATCCTTTAGTGGAAATCAACCTCTCGTGAAGGTTCTTTAACATGTTAAATTTGGAAATGATTGACCTTTTTAGCAACGTAAAACAGCTAGCATTTTCATTGAAAGATCGATTTCAATTTTAACAACGAACCAAGCAACTCCTGCTTAATTAAAAAAGATTGCTTAAAACTATCTCCATTCGTAACTACTTCATTTTCATACCATTCATTTAAAATTTTACTATTTGTGTACCAATCATCCTCAACAGTTCGTGTGTGAGGAATTATTGGATAGACATCTCTTAATTTCGGATTATTTGAGCTTGTAATTCCAACTAACCCTTCGTAATCACTTCTACTGCCTGTGTGAATAGTTTGCGTAGCAAAATCGATAAACTCATTGTGTAAATCTACATGAAATAAAATAGAATATAATTGTTTCCCAATTTGAATCCTTTTCGATAAATCTTCAAATTGGAAAACAACAAGTCCATAGAGTTCCCCACTACTTGATGGAAATATAACATAACTAAGTTTTAATTGTTCCTGAAGTTTAAATGCTAAAGAATTAAAAACTTCACTTTTAAAAAATTTATTTTGAATGACAGGTCTTTCAATCATATTTTGTTCGTTAATGATCAATGAATAGACTAGTCTTTTCTTATCTCGATCCGTCCAATATTTCTCCCATTCAATTTCCATAAAACTAGATACTGAAAAATATTTCAATAAATAAAATAATGGCTTATTTTTTACTTTTGAATATTCAAAAAGAAGTAACTGTGGAAATGCATCTAAAAAAATAATCCAATTTGCACGTTCATACGTCATAAAAAGTTGTTTTCTTTGTTTTACACTTAGTCCATTAACGAATATTTGGTTTTCCAAATCAGTCATGTTATAGCCTGCATTACGTGATACCATACTTGCAAGAAAAGACCACTCTATTTCACTGTGTCTTAAAAAATATTCTTGGTATGCAATCGTTCTAGAAATATTATCAGCATTATATTTAACGGTTTCTTTCTTTATTAAATCAACAAGTTTTGCTTCTTCCTGTGATAAATTGTGATCTTCTCTTCGTTTATTTATGAAACCCTTCCAGCTTTCATGGTTTGCATTCATTGACTCACCCCAAGCAATCTGGTATTTTTTTACACGAACATCTGTTTTAGTGCTATAATACGAGTTGTATGTAAATTAAGGTGGAGTTGGTTTTATGACAATAAGTTATCCAAATAGAAGAAATAATGTAGTTCCAAAAAGTCAAAAAAATAACGAAATACAAGTAAAATCAAATAATACTTATAGTAATCGTGGAATGTCACTTGAAGATGATTTAAATGCTACTAATACGTATTATTTATCAAATAACATCGCAAACATACATAAAAAACCAACACCTGTACAAATCGTAAAAGTAGACTATCCAAAAAGAAGCGCTGCAGTTATTAGGGAGGCCTATTTTAAACAACCTTCAACAACCGACTATAATGGCATCTATAAGGGGAAGTATATTGATTTTGAAGCTAAGGAAACAAATAATAAGACTAGTTTTCCTTTACAAAATTTCCATTTACACCAAATAGAGCATATGGAAAATGTACTGAATCACGGTGGAATTTCGTTTGTCATATTAAAATTTTCATTATATAATGAAATTTATTTTATGAAAGCAACTGATATTCTTACCTTTTGGAAAAGGCAAACAGATGGTGGAAGAAAATCAATTTCTAGAGAAGAATGCAAAGAGTATGGAACGTTACTTAAACCAAGTTATCCAATCATTGTTCCTTACTTAAAATGTATCGATGAACTTTTTGTAATTTAATATTTTAATAATTTCATTAAGTTCATTTGAAAGGCAGGAGAAACAAAAAAATGGCAAAAGAGTATAGTTCACGACAAGAACGAAAACAAATGGAAACGGAAAAGCCTTCAAATGTAAAACCAAAAAAACGTGAAGGTTTATGGAAAAAGATTACATTAACAATATTGACTTTAGCGGTACTTTGTATTCTTGGGGGAGTTGGAACTTTCTATTATTTAGTTAGTGATGCTCCTAAACTTGATGAATCAAAGTTAAAAGTACCTTTATCGTCTACGATTTTAGATAAAAATGGGAATGTTATTGCGGAGCTAGGAACTGAACAAAGAACGAAAGTTTCATATAACGAGATTCCTAAAGTAGTAGAAGATGCATTTATTGCTACTGAGGACGTACGTTTTTATAAGCATAAAGGTGTTGATATCCGCCGTGTGCTTGGTGCAGTTTTAGCTAATATTACTGGTGGATTTGGATCACAAGGTGGTAGTACGATTACTCAACAAGTTGTCAAAAACTCATTCTTGTCTCCACAAAAAACAATTAAACGTAAAGTACAAGAATGGTATTTATCATTCCAGCTTGAACAAAAATATTCTAAACAACAAATTTTAGAAATGTATTTAAATAAAGTTTACTTCTCAAATGGTTTAAAAGGCCGAGGAGTTTATGGTGTAGCAAAAGCAAGTGAAACATATTTTAGTAAAGATTTATCGAAAATTACATTACCTGAAGCAGCTACACTTGCTGGTATGGTACAAAGTCCAAATAACTACAATCCAGCAAAACATCCAGCTGAATCAGAAGCTAGAAGAAATGTTGTATTAAGCCAGATGAAAAAATATGGCTTTATAACTAATGAACAATATGCTAAAGCAAAAGCCATTCCAGAGAAAACATTAGTTAAAGTTCATGAAAGTGGCCAAACAAAGTATCAAGCATTCATTGATGTAGTTATGGATGAGGTTAAAAAATACGGTGATGCAGATATAAATACAGATGGATTAACAATTGAAACAACTTTAGATCCAAAAGCACAAGATAAAGCAGACGAAATTATTAATCGAGGATCTGAATTTTATCCAAGTGATGATTTCCAAACTGGTTTTGTATTAACAGACACTAAAACAGGTGAAATTAAAGCTGTAGGTGCTGGAAGAAACACAACAAGTGGCGGTCTAAATTTTGCAACAGATATTAAAAGACAACCTGGTTCAACTATTAAACCAATCCTAGATTATGGTCCTGCGATTCAATATTTAAAATGGTCTACTAATCATCAACTTGTTGATGAGCCATATCAATATTCTGATGGGACACCTATTCGAAACGCTGATAAATCATATAAAGGTAAATTATCGATTCGTAAGGCGTTAATCGGTTCAAGAAATATTCCGGCTTTAAAAACAATGCAGCAAGTTGGATTAGATAAATCACGTGAATTTGGTAACGGACTTGGATTTAACTTCCAAAAGAACAGTTTTTACGAGTCTCATGCAATCGGTGGATTTACAGGTGTATCTGCAATGGAAATGGCAGGTGCATATGCAGCCTTCGGTAATGGCGGTGTTTATATAAAACCACATGCTGTTACGAAAATAATCTATCAAGATAAAACTGAAAAAGTATTATCTCCTGAACCAAAACAAGCAATGAGTGATTACACTGCATATATGATTACAGATATGCTACGTGATGTTGTTAAGGCTCCAGGTGGTACGGGTGGTAGAGCTAATGTACCTGGTCTTGATATGGCAGGTAAAACTGGTACTACAAACTACCCTCAAGAAGTAAAAGACAAATATGGCTTCCCTTCAAACGCAACTCGAGATAGTTGGTTTGTTGGTTATACTCCAGACGTTACTGTTTCGGTATGGACTGGATATGAGAAAAATAAAGAAGGTCATTATTTAAGTAAAACATCAACAAATTTAGCTAAATATATCGCTAGAGATATGTTAGCAGCAACAGCTGATCGTTCATCTGAGTTTCATAAACCAAGTTCAGTTGTAAATGTTCAAGACGAATTATATATTAAAGGTGAAAAAATGGATGATCTTCCTACACCAGATACATTAGATCCAGCTAAAAGTGTTACAGCGAAATATGATGAAAAAACGAGCAGTGTTTCGTTAAATTGGCAGTATCCTGCTGAGTTACTTGCTTCTACTACTTTTGAAGTAAACTATGATATAAACGGTGTTAAAGGCCAAACTCAAAAAGTAAATGGAACATCAGCAAAAATTAACGGTATTGTAGCTGGAAACAAAGTAAAAATTACGATCGTGGCAACTAATGGCGATACTAAGAGTGCTGCGGTTACTGTTACAGTCGATTTAACTACTACAGAAGAGCCTACTACCCCACCAGCTGATAATAATGGCAGCGATAACGGCAATGGCAACGGTAATGGTAACGGCAATGGTAATGGTAACGGCAATGGTAACGGCAATGGTAATGGTAACGGCAATGGTAACGGCAATGGCAATGGCAATGGCAATGGCAACGGCAACGGCAACGGCAATGGCAATGGCAATGGCAATGGCAATGGTAATGGTAATGGTAATGGTAACGGCAATGGCAATGGTGACGGTACTGGCAATGGTGACGGTACTGGCAATGGCGACGGTACTGGCAATGGTGACGGTACTGGAGATGGAAATACAAATCCTACTACACCACCTACTACACCACCTACTACACCAGATCCAGGTAAACCAGATCCAGGTAAACCATCGAAACCAACTAATACGAATCCAACTTCGTATAACTCCGATTCAAATTCTAATAATCGATTTAATAAGTTGGAACGTAATATTATTGCATAAATTAAAAACCTCCTCATTTTTGAGGAGGTTTTACTATGTAATTAAAAATCTGAATGAATCCCATTTGCTTTACTTAAGTTATAGTTATGGAAAAGCCAATTTTCTCTATGTCTAAAAATAACCTCCTCATCTTGAGGAGGTTATTTTTTGCTTATAATAAATCTTTTCTAACTCCATATATAAGCCAGAAAGTTGAATAAATGAGTGATAGTGATCTGGTTGATTTAATACAAAACTAATTCGCTCGTCTAAATTGATTGGCTTAATCTTTAATTTATCTAACTCAAATAATAAATTATTTAAATTAAGCAGCATTTGGCCATTTATCCATGTTAGAATTGATATAAAATTAGCTAACCCTCTTATCATTGGCTCACACGCAAGTTTTCGATTCCGTTGTTTAAAGTAGTTAGAAATGTGTTCAGATTCCTCTTTCCACTCATGGATCATTTGTTTAATAATCTCTTCACTTTCATTCGGTATGTTTGAGCTCTGATTAACTAGAATCTGATTGCTTTCATAAAAAAACGGTTTATTTTTAATATTAATTTCTTCATTCATTATTTGTTCATTAGAATTGTCTTTATAAAATGGCGTAACGATAAAATCCTTATAAATACTATTTGTCATTTACTTTCTTCACTTTCATTCGTTTTTTTCCTTCTCTACACATTTCAAGTAAAGGACATACCTCACAACTCGGCCTTTGAGCTTTGCAATGGTATCTACCAAAAAATATTAGACGATGATGAGTCACTCCCCAGTCTTCGATTGGAACTTTTTTCATTAATGTCTCTTCTACTTCTAAAACAGAATCTTTCCAACGGCATATAGCTAATCTTTTTGAAACCCTCTCTACATGTGTATCTACAGCGATAGCTGGAATATTAAATGCGACAGACATTACCACATTAGCTGTCTTTCTACCAACTCCAGGCAATTTTACTAGCTCTTCTCTAGTACGTGGAACTTCTCCATTAAAATCTTTAATAATCATTTCACTTAATTTCTGGATATTTTTTGCTTTGTTCCTGAAAAGTCCAATAGAGCGAATATCATTTTGTAATTCCTCTAAAGAAACATTTAAATAATCTTTAGGTTCCTTATATTTTTCAAATAGATTTTTTGTCACTTTATTTACTAAAACATCTGTACACTGAGCGGATAAAGCTACCGCTACTACTAATTCAAACGGATTCTTATGGTTTAACTCACAATGTGCATCCGGGAACATATCTCCAATTATTTTTAATACTTCATTTATTTGTTGCTTATTTAACATTTCAAAACACTCCTTACTAAACAAAAGCGAGGAGCATGTCCTCGCTTCAGACTATTGACAAGCGCTCGCTTTCTTCGTTCCTTCGCCTGTTGAGCGGTGCTCATTACCGTTTAGAGTAACTTCTCGCCTCGAAAGACAAGCGCTTTCATTCAGTCTGAAAATCAAATTTTTGTACAATGTTTACACAATAAAGCGAGGAGCATGTCCTCGCTTTATTTTTCAAGCCAATTATAAAAAGGAATAGATCCTGTATACTTTGTTTCGTTTTGTGGTTCTCTTGTTTCTTTTTTTCTAAAATGCTTACTATAATTCATTGCTTGGTCTACTTGCTTAATTCCGTTTTTCTTCCACTCAAAAAGAATACGATCTATATAACGAAAATTTAATTTCCCACTTATAACTGCTTCTTTAAGTGCAGTTTTAATTAGTTTTTCATTATGATCATCTTGGTCCATCCACATTGTTAAAGTTTCAATTTCAAAAGGGGACAATAATCTACCAAATTCTTTTTCAAATACTAAGTAAATTGATTCCTCATCTTGTTCAATAATTGAAGGAATCGTATGTGTCTCATTTGATTGTTGACCATTCTGGGTAAAATCAACTAATTTTAACCATAATGGAGAAAGTGAATATGCCTCACATCGTAAATTATGATGGTCAATTTCTTCTGTAATTTCTAATAAACCTTTTTTAATAAGTTCTCGAATAACTTCCATACATTTTTGTTCATTTATTGACATAATTTTTGCTAATTGAGTAGGTGTTGGAAACGTTTGACCTTGTTGTTGAAAAGAGTAAAGCTGTAGAATCATGACTAGTTCTTCTTCATTTATGTTTAAAGAAGAATAATGACTGAGAAGTATATTTGGAATGCTAATATTCCCAAATTGAATCCAGTTTAGAATGCTATTATTATTCACTTCGAACACCTCTAGCATAGTATAGCATGATTACATAAAATATACAGTAAAAGAAACTCGTGAAATAAAAATAAATAGAGGCATGGAAATCACACCTCTATTTTAGTATATCTATTTAAGATTTAAAAAACCAACTAATAAATTATTTAATTATGGATATAGACTGCTTAATATAATGGGAATGCTCTTGCTTCATTGTGCTTAATAATTCATACAAAAAAAGTCTAATGAAAAAGCTAAGCATATGCTTAGCTTCATTGTTCAAAGTATGAGTTCCAATTGATTGAAATTAACTTAAGATACTTGCTTTCATAAATTGCTCAATGCGTTCTAAAGCTTTATCTAACTGTACTTGAGACGTTGCATATGATAAACGAATATTGTCAGGTGAACCAAATCCTGAACCAGGTATTACCGCAACATTAGCTTTTTCAAGTAATTCAGTAGAGAATTCATCTACATTTTGATATCCAGCCATTTTAGCTGCCTCAGTCACATTTGGGAATAGATAAAATGCACCATTCGGTTTAACACAGCTAAATCCTGGAATTGAAATCAAGCGCTCATAAGTTTTATTTAAACGATCTTCAAACGCTACTCTCATCTCTTCAATAGGACCATCGCCTAACTCATATGCTTTAATCGTAGCTATTTGGGCCATTGTAGTAGGATTTGAAGTAGAGTGACTAGCAAGATTTGTCATTGCATTGATTATTTCCTTATTACCAACAGCATAACCAATTCTCCATCCTGTCATTGAATGAGATTTTGATACACCATTGATAATAATCGTTTGTTCTTTAAGCTCTGGGCTTAATGAAGCAATTGAAACATGCTTTGCACCATCATATACTAATTTCTCATATATTTCGTCAGAAACGATTAATAGATCATGTTTTAAACAAATCTCTCCGATTGCTTTTAATTCTTGCTCATCATAAATCATACCAGTTGGATTACTTGGTGAATTTATAATGATCGCTTTTGTATTCTCTGTAATTGCTGCTTCGATTTGCTCAGGTGTTACTTTAAATTGTTGATGTTCATATCCTTCAATAAATACTGGCACACCTTCTGCTAATATAACTTGCTCAGGATAGCTTACCCAGTAAGGTGTCGGAATAATTACTTCGTGACCAGGATCTAAAATAGCTTGGAAAAGAGTGTAAAGTGCATGTTTTGCACCATTTGTTACAACAACCTCTCCTGGCGAATAAGTTAATCCTTGATCTTTCAATAACTTATCACAAATCGTTTTTCTTAAAGCTGGTAAACCATTTGAAGGAGTATATTTTGTTTGGCCTTTAAGCATTGCTGAATAAGCTTCTTCAATAATTTCAATTGGTGTATTAAAATCAGGTTCACCTGCTCCTAATCCTATTACATCAATTCCTTGATCTTTCATCTCTTTTGCTTTTGCTGTAATAGCTAGTGTTGTAGATGGTGTTAGTGCACTTACTCTTTTTGCTAGTTTCATCTTGTTAATTTCCCCCTAAATACTATAACGTTTTAAAAGCTCTCCATTTTCGAAAGCAGCGTAGTAAAAATTATATCGGCCGTCTTGGTCTATATATACTACTTCCCAAAGTGGTATTTTGTTCTCTATTCCTAACTTTACTTTATGTATTTTTTTTGGGTTTCTCTCACTGACTACTTTGTCAATGATTTGTTTTTGGGTCAATCCTTCACTTTTCTTTCGTGTAATAACTTCTCCATCCTGTACCCACGCGATCATTTCATTATTTGCATCATCTTTACCACTTACAACGATCGCTTGTTCTTTTCCATGGAAATAATCAGAAGCTTCCACAGATTTTAAATACCCTTGATTTAAAACAAGCTCTTCGGCATGTTTTTTATCATCATTTAGCTTTGAAATTGATGATTGATATGTGGCGATTAAAAATAATGAAAGAAAAATGATGCTTAATCCAAGGATGACTAACCATTTTTTCATATATACCTCATTTATGTTCGATAAATTGTAAATACCGCATATTCTTGATCTTCTTTATCCAGTGCAAGTCCAAACATTAAATCTTTTTCTTTTAAAGTACGATTTAAACTATCAACAATTTTGTATAAATCTCTAGTATATTCAATTTTTGTTGTTGATAATACTTCAATATTTGAATTCATGTTGCTCCTCCTAAAAATGTATTATAAATACATTACAATTTATGTCATTATACCACACGTCTAGCCCTAAATCCCCTACTATTCTCATGCTAAATTTTGAAAAACTACTAAAAATCTTTTAATAATTCATCAATTGTATTTATTTTTATTTTATTTTTTGGGATTAACTTTAAAAATTCTGTACCATAGCTAGTATTTATTATGCGATTATCTAAAACAAATAATGAACCTTGATCTCTTTCATTTCGAATTAGACGACCATAACCTTGTCTAAACTTAAATACTGCTAATGGTAAAGCCAAACTTGAGAAAGAATTTTCGCCCGCTTTTTTTAATAAATTTGATTTAGCAATAAACATAGGCTTTTCAGGGTTTGTAAACGGTAAGCGTACAATGATTAAACAATCTAATTCTTCATTAGGTAGGTCAATTCCTTCCCAAAAAGTGTTCGTACCTAATAAAATTGTTTGTTTAGATTGTAAAAACTGTTTTATTAACTTTTGTTTTCCTCCAGGAGAAACACCTTGAGCTAATACAGATGAATTCAGTGAATCTAAATCTTGTATTAATTGATCATAAGTCTGTTTTAATAAATCAAAAGCTGTAAATAAAACTAATGTTCTACCTTTTATTTCGGTAACAATTTTGCGAATTGTATTCGAAGTTTGTAATGCATATTCTTCTTGTGTGATCTCTTTTATTCCCATTAAATCTGATGGAATATACACTCTCATCCCTTGGGCAAAATCATTTGGGACGGGGTATATTTTTTCAATGACATTGTTATTTTCACTAATGCCTAATGATGACTTTATAAATGAGAAGGATGAATCAATCGACATCGTAGCTGACGTTAGTACGATTGAATTTCTGCCACTAATTAAATAATTTTGTATTAAATCTGCATTTTCAACTTTCTCACAATAAAGCATCGTTGTATGAAATGAGCCTTTTGCCTCAGTTTCCATCCAGCAAATATAATGTTCATTTTTATCGAATACTATTTCATAAAGACCATTTTTCATGCTTTTTAATTGTTCAATAATCATTTTAAATTCCGAAACGATTGAACGATGAAACGCTGATACCTTGTTCTCTTCAATTAAATTCAAATATTGCTCGCAACCCGTGAATAAAGTATTATTCACATGCATTAATCTATTTGCACATTCTTGAATAACCTTCCAATTTTGGCTAGCAGTATTTTTATCACTTAATGTAATTGACTGTCTAATGTTTTCTTTATCAAGCTCATTTTGTTTACTTAAAATAAAATCACGTAATAATCTAAATAACTCTTCTGATTCATACTTTATTTCTTTTACTAAATGATCAACTTTTTTCCACCATTTTTCACGATTCGGTATTCCTTCATCAAATTTATATAATCGGTGAACAAGTTCATTACTATCAGTAGTACTCAATCTACTTAAATATTGATAATATTTTAAGCATGAAAAAGTGATTCCAAAAGTTTTTGATGCAGTCTCTTCAAGAGCATGTGCCTCATCAATTACAATCGTTTTGACAGAATTAATTAAGTGATCCTTATTTTTTAAAGTCGATAATAAATAAGCATGGTTTGTAATAATTATATCGGCTAACATTAATTGATTTTTAGCCCTTTGATAAAAACATTTATGAAACCAAGGATTTGTTCTTTTATTTTCACTTTCTTCGTTACAACAAACACGGTCCCATAAATGTAAGCCACCTGAAGGTAGTGATAATTCATCTAATTCTCCATTTTCAGTTTCAGTTAACCAAACCGTTATCATAGCTTTAGATAAAATACTATCGTAATTATCATCAAATTGTTCGCCAACAATATATTCAAATTTTTGGAGACATAGATAATTTCTTTTACTTTGTATAGAAGCTATTTTTAACTGAAATGGTACAATTTTTTCAATCGTTTTTATATGTTTTTTAAGCAATTGTTTTTGTAATGAGATGGTACTTGTACTAATGACAACCTGTTTGCCAAATTGTTTTGAGAAAAATGCTGATGGAATTAAATACCCAAATGTTTTGCCTACACCTGTTCCAGCCTCAGCTAAGAGAATATTATTCTGCCTAAATGCATCGAACACATCATGCATATATGCAAATTGTTCCTCTCTTTTTATAAAATTTGGAATTTCCACAGCCATCTGATCTACGAGTTCACGCTTAAGATGCTCATCGAATTCTACGAAATCTTCTTCCTCTTGTGGTAAACTAAAGCTTCTTTTTTTAAGGGCGATTCGTCTAAATTCTTCATAATAAACAGTTTCATTTGAAAATGATTCAGATTGCTTTTGAAGTATTTCCGAAATATAGTATGTGATGTCACTTTTAAAACTAGTGCTAAGTTTTTCTAATATTTTTAATGATGCATATGGCAAGCTTTCAAGTTTTTTTAATAAAATTGTTAATAATTCGGCAGTTACTTCAGCATCACTATCAGCTTGATGAGGGTTTTCATGTTGTATATTAAATACTTTTGCTAAATCAGATAATTTATAACTAGTTAAAGTTGGATATAAAATTCTTGTTAGCTCCACTGTATCAATAGCTAACGGTGAAATTTTTGGTAAACCAATCCGCTCAAATTCTTTTTGCAAAAATGTTAAGTCAAAATGCACATTGTGTGCAACAAAATAGGCGTCATTAAACATCGGGTATAATTCTTCAACTATTTGTTCAAATTGAGGAGCGTATTGAACCATTTCATCTGATATCCCAGTTAGTTCGGAAATAAATGTTGGAATATTCATGTTTGGATTAATAAAACTTGAAAACTGTTCAATAACTTCTCCACTTTCCAATAAAAAGGCTGCAATTTGAATAATTCGATCTTGACCTCTATTATTATTTCCGGTTGTTTCTAAGTCAACGACCACAAATTTATTCATATTTTGCCACCTCCAAATTCTCTATATAGATATTATTTTGCATAAACATATTAAACAATACAACCAACAAAAAAATCCCCTAAAGAAGGGGATTTCAAATTGCCCTCAAACACTCGTTCTCTTCGTTGTTTCACTAGTCTGTCAACTATCAAAATTTTACAGTCAGCCTAATGTCCATTTTTATTACTTTACTGTACCTGCAATTTCTTTGCCAATCATTTCGACAATTTCATTTGCATCGTTTAATATAGCAATCTTTGGTTCATGTTGATCCAGTTTTTCTTCCTCTACTTGACCATAAGCAATAATAATTACTTTGTCACCTTCTTGAACTAATCTAGCCGCTGCACCATTAAGACAAATTACACCACTTCCACGTTTTCCTGGAATAACATATGTCTCAAGTCGTGCACCGTTATTATTATTTACAATTTGAACTTTTTCGTTTTCAAGTACATCAACTGCATCCATTAAATCTTGATCAATTGTAATACTTCCTACATAATTTAAATTAGCTTCTGTAACTGTAGCTCTATGAAGTTTTGCTCTCATCATTGTGCGAATCATGTTATTTCCCCCTAGTTGTTCAATCCTTAAATAGAAATAATAATATTATCGATTAGGCGAGCATTAGTAAATTTTACTGCTAATGCAATAATTACTTTTCCATTTATTTTATTTAAAGGCTCTAAATCTGGATATGAATAAATACTTACGTAATCTACTGTTCCAGATGTTTCGCTTTGTATTGTAGATATAATATTTTGCTTAAGTTGATCTGGATTTAGATTCCCATTATTTATCTCTTCAACTGCTGTTTGTAAACTTTTATAAAGAACTGGTGCTTCTTGTCTTTCTTTGTCTGATAAATAGACATTTCTAGAACTTTTAGCTAAGCCATCTTCTTCTCTAATAGTTGGAACTGGATTAATTTTTACAGGAATGTTGAAGTCTTCAACTAACCCTTCAATTACAGCTACTTGCTGAGCATCCTTTAAGCCAAAATAAGCCTGATCTGGTTGAACAATATTAAATAATTTTGTTACAACTAATGCGACACCATCAAAATGTCCAGGTCTTTTTTCACCACAAAGGACATCTACTCGTTTTGTTACTTTCATTGTTGATTTTAATTCATTTGGATACATTTCTTCAACTGTTGGATAAAAGAGGCAATCTACACCAGCATTTAGTGCAACTTTTTCATCTCTGTCAAAGTCCCTTGGATATCGATCAAAATCTTCATTAGGGCCAAATTGAGTCGGATTTACAAAAATACTTAATACGACGATATCATTCTTTTTTCTAGCTTCTTCTAATAATGATGCATGACCTTCATGTAAAAAACCCATCGTTGGAACAAATCCAATAGATTTTTCATTGTTTCTGTGAATTTTTAATTCATTTCTTAAATCCTTTATTGTGTGAAACACTTTCATTGCGAACTTCCCCCGTATAATGCCTTTAACTGTTCTTCTTTCATCGTAAACGAATGTTTAATATCAGGAAATTGTCTAGTTTTAACTTCTTGCACATATGAAGCAATTGCATTTTCAATTGTTGTAGATACATTTGCATACTGTTTAACAAACTTAGCTACTCGACCAACACCATAAGTTATTAAATCATGGTAAACAAGAACTTGACCATCTGTATCAACACCTGCACCTATTCCTATTGTCGGAATTGAAAGATCCTTTGTAATATCCTTTGCAATTTGCTTTGGTACACATTCAAGTACGATTGCAAAAGCTCCTGCTTCTTCACATTTTTTTGCATCGTTAAACAATTTCATCGCACTTTCAGAGTCACGTGCTTGAACTTTATACCCACCTAATACACCTACTGATTGAGGAGTCAATCCTAGATGAGCTACAACTGGTACTCCCGCGATTGTTAATGCTTTAATTACTTCTAAAACATTGTCATCTGCGCCTTCAACCTTAACAGCGTGCGCATCACCCTCTTGCATAATGCGACATGCACTACGTAAAGCCTCTTCTTTTGAAAAATGGTAAGACATGAATGGCATATCTGTTACAATAAACGTATTCTTTGCCCCGCGTTTAACAGCTTTTGAGTGATGAAGCATGTCATCTACAGTAACTTTAATTGTAGAATCATATCCTAGGACAACATTCCCAAGTGAGTCACCAACTAAAATCATATCTACTTCACTTGCTTCTGCTAATAGTGCTGAAGGATAATCATAAGCAGTAATCATGACGATTGGGTCATTGTTTTGTTTCATGTTTAAAAAATCTTTTGTTGTTTTCATCTTTTTTCCTCCTTTTAAATGAGAGGAAATGGGGGCTACAATAAAAAAACTTTGCTCAAAAGAGAACAAAGGAAAATTGTAAACCGTCTCATTCCTCTGTCCCAGTCCCTATAGGATCAAGGCAGACACATTTTTAGAATTGATTTTTTTAAACCTGGTGTAGTTCTTCTTAGGATACTAAAGTTTGATTGACCCTATTCAGATACCACCCTTGAAGCATCAGCGAAAGTCGCGACCCTTCCACTACAGTTTATAGTAAGAATAGCAATTAAGTAAAGAAAAAACTTGGTATAATTTACAAATATACGTGACAATAATACAGCAAATAAAATAACTCCCTTTCAAATATAAAAAGAGAGTTGTTTTATTTCGTTTTACCTTATTTATTTATCGAAATGTCCGCTGAATAAATTGTATGAACATTACCTAAGTGATCTTCTATCAATAATTGACCTTCATCAGTAATTCCAATGGCATTACCGACAATTTCTTCGGTTAAAGTCGTGGCTTTTATTTGTTTCCCTAACGAAATTGCATAGCTTTCCCATAGAATTTTTATCGGTTTAAATCCTTTTTCTAAAAATATTTCATAGAACTTTTCAAATTCGGCTAATATAGCTTGAATTAAATTAGCTCTCATAAAGGATTGTCCTTTTTCAATACGTAATGATGTAGCGATATCTGCCAATTCTAATGGGTAATCTTCTTCAACTTGATTTACATTGATTCCAATACCTATGACGACACTTTTAATGCAATCAGCGTCTCCTTGCATTTCAGTTAAGATTCCACAAACTTTTTTATTATTGATTAATATATCATTTGGCCATTTTATATTGGGTTGTAAGCCGGTCACTTTTTCAATTGCTGAAGCAACGACTACGGCTGTTAATAATGTTAGCTGAGGAGCTACTCTTGGTGAAATAGCCGGTCTAAGGATCACACTCATAGCGATTGCTTTTCCATCTGAAGTTAACCAGTTTCTTTGTAATCTGCCTCGACCTATTAATTGACGCTCTGCCAAAACGATTGTACCTTCAGGAGCATCATTTAGCACTAATTCATTAGCAATTGTTTGGGTTGAATTCGTTTCTTCTTTGTATACGACATTTCTTCCAAATTTTTTCGTTTCTAAACCAAGTTGAATATCAGTTGGAGTTAAACGATCTGATTTACCTGTTATTTTATACCCAACCTTCCTAACTGCTTCAACCTCAATTCCCTCATCTTGCAATTCTTTCATGTATTTCCATATTGCAGTACGTGAAATTCCTAATTCATCACTCAAAAATTGACCTGATAAATATTCATTACTATTTTCCGTAAATAATTGTATAATTCTTTCTTTTACTTTTGAAGCCAATTTATGAACCACTCCTTAACAGCAAGTTTGTTATTCTCAAGCTGGTTCTCTACTAATTGAAACTCTATTTCACTTAATACTTCTTTTAACCATGGACCACCTTTTAATTGTGACCATTCTAATAAATCATTACCTGTAATACATATATCTGACGTTGAATAAATCGGTAATTGATTATATAAAGCCTTTAAAAAATCCTCATTCAATTCATTTGCATCGATCTTGTCAATGACACATTGTAAACGCTCATATTTTATTGCATCCGGTAATCCAACTTGATATAACTTTGTATTGCTCCATTTAATTTTCGTTTCATTTAACAAATTATAAACCTTCAATATTTGTTTCATGTGATTATTCGACATCTTCCATTTTCTTAAAACCTGTTCTGGGCTGTCAAAATTACATTTATATAATATTAGCGCCCAAATCTCTTCAATTGTTTTTAAGGATTGAAGGGGAAGTTCTAATAGTTCATTAAACTGTTTTGTATATTTTTTTAAGCTTGGAAGATGATTTACTAAATTTGTTTGTATTAATAGTTCTATGCCTTTTTTAGGTGAATTTCCTATTAACATTTTTTCTATTTCAACCGAAATGCGTTCAATTGCTATATTTTCAATTAAATGTTTATTTGATTTAATTGCGTTAAACGTTTCATCATGCAAACGAAAATCTAATTGGCTTACAAACCGTATACCTCTTAGCATTCTAAGGGCATCTTCTTGAAATCTTTCCTTAGCTTCACCGACACATCTAATTAACCCATCAAAAAGATCTATTGTACCATTAAAAGGATCTATTATTTCATTTTTTGTCGTCATTGCAATGGCATTCATAGTAAAATCTCTTCGTTTTAAATCTTCTTCGATCGATTTTACGAATGTAACCTCCGATGGTCTACGATAATCATGATAGGTTGACTCTGTTCGGAATGTTGTAATCTCATATGGCTCACTATTTTGGATTACTAAAACCGTTCCATGCTGTAACCCAGTAGGAACGGTTTTTGGAAATATTGACATGACTTCTTCAGGTAAAGCTGAAGTTGCAATATCAATATCTCCAATTGTTCTATTTAATAATTTATCTCTTACACAACCACCGACAAAATAGGCTTCGTAACCATTTTTTATTAATTTATCTAAAATCGGCTTTGCTTTATCAAAAATTCCCATATTATTTCATTCCTAATAACTCATTATAAATGGATAAATATTGTGAAACGATTTTATTTGATTGAAATCTTTCTTTAACGATTTCAATCGCTCGACCTGAAATTCGTTTATATAGTTCTTCATCTTGTAATAAGTTAAGCGTATAATAAGCAATTTGTTCAATATCTCCTAGTTCACAAATATATCCGTTTTCCCCATGCTCGATTACTTCTGGAATCCCACCAACTCTTGTACCGATACATGGAACTCCACAAGCCATCGCCTCAAGCAATACTAAACCAAAGCTCTCTTTTGACGAAAGAAGTAATTTTATATCGCTCATTGAAAGTAACTCTTCAACATTCTCTTGCTTTCCTAAAAATAATACATCTTTCTCAATTCCAAGCTCTCTTACTAATTTACATAAACTTGAGACTTCCGGACCATCACCAACTAATAGTAGCTTGGATGGAATTTCTTTTCTTACTAAGTTAAATACATCTACTACATCTTTTGTTCGCTTAACTTGACGGAAATTAGAAATATGTATAATGACTTTTTCATGCTCTTGGATCCCGTACTCTTCTTTTAATGCCCGACAATTTCTTTTGTAATACACTCTTTCATCAATAAAATTATACACAGTTTGTATTTCTTTATCAGGGTTAACTAATTCCTCTGTTTGACTTATTAAATCATTTGAGACTGCAGTTACAACATCTGATTTTTCAATCCCGAATTTAATTAACTCTGTTAAAGATGAGTCATATCCAAGTACTGTTATATCTGTACCATGTAATGTCGTTACAATTTTAATATCATGATGTATCATTTGTTTTGCTAGAACAGCACATATTGCATGCGGAATCGCATAATGCACATGTAAAATATCTAATTTTTCACGGTTTGCAATTTCAGCCATCTTACTCGCCAATGCTAAATCATATGGTGGATATTGAAAAACTGAATATTGATTTACTTCAACTGCATGATAATAAATATTAGGATATACTTTATTTAAACGAAACGGCATACTTGATGAAATAAAATGAATTTCATGTCCTAGTTCTGCTAATAACTTACCTAGCTCAGTCGCAATCACACCAGAACCGCCTACTGAAGGATAACATGTAATCCCAATTTTTAATTTCATTTTATCTCTCCTAAACTTCTTCATTTCTTCTTAAACTAACCAATCTGCATTTAATAGGAGTGGTCTCTTTGTCATAAACCCTTCCCCATATGGAACTCCAGCTTCTTTACCAAAAATTTTCTCTCTTGCAATTACGCTATTTACATAATCGTTTGTTAAAGGCGTAACTACACCATCTGGACCCGGAGTAAATTGACTTTCATATGCTTCTAATGCTGACCTTTTAACTTCAATCGTTTCTGTAACATCAACAATAAAATTTGGTCGATGAAACCCATTAATCATATATTGAAATACATGTTTAACCTTGTGAGCATCATGATTTGTATTTACATTAAATTTTCTAATCCCTGATGAAAATACTGCTTCTTCTACTATTTTTGTACAATTACCATGATCAGGATGACGATCCACTTCATATGGTGAGAAAATAATACTAGGCTTCGTCATTCGAATTAAAGCAGCTACTTGTTTAATCGCTTCCTCAGATAAGTATAGCCCCCTATCTGGTAGAGATAAATTAAAACGCTTTGAAACCCCTAAAATCTTATCTGCTTCTTCAGCTTCTTTTCTTCTAATAAAAGTATCCCCATTTGATGAGAGCTCCGCTTCAGTTAAATCACAAATAGCAACCTTATAGCCTAACTTAGTAAATTTAGCAATCGTGCCTGCCATACCAATCTCAACATCATCTGGATGCGCTCCAAATGCTAGTACATCAAAATATTCCACTTATCTCACTCTCTTTCAAACTAACTAAAAAATTTCACAACTGCCTTAGCGGTTTGAATATTCGTTGCCACCGGGACATGAAAAACATCGCATAGCCTTAATAAAGCATTTACATCTGGTTCATGCGGTTGAACTGTTAAAGGATCCCTAAAAAAGAAAATCGCGTCCATTTTCCCTTTAGCTATTAATGCACCTATTTCTTGATCTCCTCCGAGTGGACCAGATTGAAAGCGATAAACTTTTAAAGTTGTATTTTCCATTATCCGTAGTCCTGTAGTACCTGTTGAAAATAGTTCATGTTGCTGAAAAAAAGATTCATTTTCTTGAACAAAAGTTACTAATGCGTCTTTTCTCTTATCGTGAGCAATTAGAGCTATTTTCACTACCTACACCACCTTTAGTCCATTATATTTTCTAAACCGTAGACTAGCTCTGAAAGTTTCATTACTTCCTCAACGGCTACTTTAACTCCAGACATAAAAGAAGCTCGATTCATTGAATCATGTCGAATTGTTAATAGTTGACCATCACCACCGAATAAAACTTGTTGATGCGCAACTAAACCAGGCAATCTCACGCTATGAACTCTCATTCCATTTAGATCAGCACCTCTAGCACCAGCTTCAGTCTCAACTTCATTTGGATGTCCTTGTACTTTAGATTCACGAACTTCCTCAATCATTTGAACTGTTTTAAGAGCTGTACCTGAAGGCGCATCTAATTTTTGGTCATGATGTAGCTCAATAATTTCGATATCTTTAAAATATTTCGCTGCCATTGCAGAGAACTTCATCATTAATATAGCACCAATTGCAAAATTTGGCGCAATAATACAACCTAGCTCATTATTTGAAGCTAACTCTTTTAAATCATTAAGCTCCTCTTTTGTAAAACCAGTTGTACCAATAACAGGTCGAATTCCATTTTTCAAAGCTAAAAATGCATGTTTTTTTCCAATTTCAGGTGTTGTTAAATCAACAAGTACATCAAAGCTTTCATTTTCAATACATTGCTCTAATGTTTCATATATTTTTGCTTCACCTTTAAATCCTGGGTTAACCTTTTGGATTTGTTCTCCGCCTAATTTATAATCTACTGCAGCCACAAGGTGAAAATGCTCAGTTCGATCAATTAATTGTAAAGCTTCAATTCCCATTTTACCTCTTGGTCCCGCTAATACTACTCTAATTACTTTTTCCATTTTAAACTTCCTTCCTTGTCCAACGATCTTTATCTCGAGTATTAAACTTCTTCATCACCATATCATGTGCTTCTTGTAAGTCTATATTTAGGCTATTTGCTAAACAAATCATAACAAATAATACATCGCCCAGTTCTTCTTCAATTAGCTTTTCTTTTTCAGTGCTTTTCTTAGGCTTTTCACCATATGTATGATTGATTTCTCTAGCTAACTCACCCATTTCTTCAGTTAACCTAGCCATCATTGCTAAAGGACTAAAATACCCTTCTTTAAATTGACCTATATATGTATCGACTTCTTTTTGCATTTCTTTCATCGTTTTTTCGTGCATACTAATATCAACTCCTCAATTAAATCTTATCGAATTGACCACTTTTTGACAAATTATATATTATTTTACTTGAAAAAAATACAAGATAAGATAAAAATAAGAGTTTAGGGTAATTTTTATAGTATGGAGGAAGTATATGATTTTTAAATTGAAGTTACGCAATATCTTATTTATTATTTTAGGTTCTGCAATTTTTTCTTTTGGAATTATGAATATAAATATTCCAAACAATTTAGCTGAAGGTGGCTTTACGGGAATTAACTTAATTCTTTTAGCTGAATTAAATATTCCAGTTTGGATCTCAAACTTAGCCTTAAACATCCCTTTATTTTTTATTGGCTGGAGATTACTTGGTACAGTAACAATGCTTTATACAATCATTGGAACTGTTGCAGTCTCTTTTTTCTTAAAATTATTTGAGAAATTTACATTCAATATAGATGTTCATGGCGATTTAATGTTAGCTTCATTATTTGCGGGTGTATTTATTGGTGTAGGATTAGGAATTATTTTTAGATTTGGTGGAACTACTGGTGGTGTCGATATCATTGCTCGTTTAGCTTATAAATACAAAGGTATGAATATGGGTAAAACGATGTTTATTTTTGACTTTGTTGTCATTACGCTTTCACTTTTAACTTATTTAAAAGCATATGAAGCAATGTATACTCTAGTCGCAGTTTTTGTCGGAGCAAGAATAATTGATTTTATGCAAGAAGGTGCATATGCTGCACGTGGAGCAAATATTATTTCTGAGAAAAATGATTTAATTGCAGCTCGAATTATGAAAGAAATGGAACGTGGTGCAACTTATTTAAAAGCAACTGGAACATTTACTGGAGAAAGTAAAGACGTTTTATTTTGTGTTGTACCTAAAAACGAATTAGTTCATTTAAAAAACATCATTCAGGATATCGATCCACACGCTTTTGTAGCCGTTACAGAAGTGCATGATGTACTTGGTGAAGGCTTCACATTAGATGAAAATAAAGTCCCACTTCACCCTTAATTTTTAACAGAAACAAAAAGAGGTTCTTGGCATTGATTGCCAGAACCTCTTTTAATTTTATATTGATATTAATCATCACTACGTGTCATACCAGTATAAATTAAAATTAATCTTAATAATTCTGCGACGGCTACCGCTGCCGCTGCAACATATGTCAATGCAGCTGCATTTAAAACACGTTTTGCATAAACATGCTCATTCGAATTGATAATGCCCAAAGTTGTAATCTGTTTTAAGGCTCTACTTGAGGCATTAAATTCAACAGGAAGTGTAACAACTTGGAACAAAACACCTAGTGCTAATAAAACTATTCCTATTAATAAAGCACCTGATAGACGAGAAAACATGCCAATTAATATAAATATATAAGAAAAATTGGAACTGAAATTTGCAACAGGTACTAATGAATGACGGAATCTTAAAAAGCTATAGTCATTTGCATCTTGAATTGCATGTCCTACTTCATGAGCAGCAACTGCAGTACCCGCAACTGAATATCCATGATAATTTTCAGTTGATAATCTTACAACTTTTGCACGTGGATCATAATGGTCAGATAAATATCCTCGAGTTTCCTCTACTGCCACATTGTATAATCCATTTTCATTTAAAATTTTTCTCGCTACTTCTGCACCCGTTAAATGTGATGTAGAACCAACTTGAGAATACTTTCTAAAAGTTGATTTAACCCTCATTTGTGCATATATAGGTACAATCAACAAAATTAAAAAGTAAATTAAATAACTCATTGTAATTCCTCCAAGGAGTGTGATTTTACGATATTGTAATAACTTTTAGAGAAATTTGTCAATCATTATGTTCTCTTCTTTTTTTGTTCTTATTTCGATCACCTATATATTTTCTCCAACCAACATAACTTAATGTACCGACAATAATGATCCCTGTTGTAAAAATTGTCCAAATGGAAACAGGCGGAATAATTGAGTTACCTTGATCAAAAATGAATAATAATTCACTTTTTGTCTCATCCAACTTTTGTTGAAAAGCAGGTATAGATTCTTGGTTAATTCGATAATCATCTAAAAACGAAACAAGTGAATTTAATTTTTTAACTTCATCATACGGAAGATCCATGATAAGACTTGGATAAATAATCTCAAATTGGTGTAAGAATTGATTTAATTGCGTTTCATATGCTTCAGAATTACCTCGTTTATATGCTGACTCCATATTCTGTAGTGGAGTCATAACCGACTTTTTCATTTCCTTCCACATCGGCTGCATTGTCGTTTCTCCAGCATCAATCAATAATCTTAAACCAAGAACATCAGCAACTTTTTCTTGTGGGTCAATTGCATCATTCTTTAAAGATACGAGCGCATTTTGAAAAGTAACGGAAATCGTTTCTAGATCTTTTGGTGTAAAGTTCTTATTCTTTTTCACAGACGCCATATACTTTGACTCCAACTGTTCAATCAAATTGGCGCCATGTACATAATCACCATCTTGTACTAAAGAGAGTGATTTTTCAATTAATGAAGTTTCTTGATCTATTTTAGCGTACCCTTTTACGGTATTAAATGAAAAGAAAATAAAAAAAACGCTTATCCCCGCAATTAATTTTTTCATCAAAACCCTCCCTCATAACTACTAATAATTATGAGAGAAAGGACAAGATTAGAACTTGTTCAAACACGAGCTCTATTTTTAAAAATCAACTGGTAATAAGCAATTAAAATAACAAATATAGTTAACCAAAATGTAAGTAAAGCAATCCAAATTCGATAATCAGAAAGCATATAGTATTCTGGCATTGTTCCAAAAACATAGTCTAAAATAAGATCTTGTAAGATCCAAATACTTGCAACAGCCAAGTGCCATTTTTTAACTTTAAATGTCGGTGCATACAAAACAGCCTGGATTGCCATAGCTCCATGCGAAAAAATTAATAAGTATGCAATCGCATCAAGTCCACCTGATAAATAAAGAACCATTCCATTCATTAAAACCGCCCATATTCCATATTTCAACAAGCTTACATATGCTAATGCTTCTATTAATCCATTCCGTTTATTTAAAATGAAAAGTAGCAAAACAATACAAAAAAATAATGATGCAGTTGGACTATCAGGTACAAATATTTTTAACCAACCAGGAGTAAAATCAAGTTGAGATTGATACCAATAGTATCCATAGATTGTTCCTAGTACATTTATTATAAATAAAGCAATTAAGTTAGGTTTAAGCCGTAGCATACTGTAGAGTATGTTCACTATTTCACTTCATCTCACTTTCACTTAGGAGATTTTATAAATTTATAACACAAAGTTCACAATTTATATGTATCATCACATTTTTTACATGTTATTATTTCAATATACAATACAACATAAAAAAAGAGTCGAAAATTCGACTCTCTTTTAATTACTCTGTTTTACCTGCTTTTGAAACGAATTCAGCTAGAACTTTAAGTTCTGCGTCAGTACCTTTAAATACACCAGATGGCATCGCTTTTCGACCGTTTCTTGCGATATGAGCGATTTCTTCTGGTTTTAAACCATTATTTTGAAGACTTGGAGCTGCTGCGCCACCTTCAAGATTATCGCCATGGCAAGATACACAAGTATTTTTTTGCAATAGTTTATATGCTGGATCTGCTTTATTTAATTCAACAAAAGTACGGATTTTACCTTGTTCTTTTTGTTTTTTCCAGTCATGGTGAGCCGCAGCTTCCCATGTTAAATAAATTACACCAGATAAAGCTAATAACATAAAGCCTGTAGCTAATGGACGTTTAATTGGTTTTCTATGTGGACTACGATCTAAGAATGGCGCTAATAATAAGCCACCAAATGCTAATCCAGGAATTACGAAAGCACCAATTACGTTATAGTCACCAGAAGCATAGCTATATTTTAAGAATTGATATAAGAATAAGAAATACCAGTCTGGTAATGGCGTATAGCCAGTATCAGTTGGGTCTGCAACCCTCTCAAGTGGAGATGGATGTGCAATTGTTAATGTTAAGTATCCAATTAAGAAAACTGCTCCTACCATCCATTCTTTTAATAAGAAGTTTGGCCAGAATGCTTCAGTTTTACCAGGATATTCTGAATAATCCTTTGGTACATTAGGTTTACGTCCTGCCATTGCAGGTACACGTGAGTCACCTACAAATTTCATTCCTTTACCGCGATGCATGTTCTCCCTCCTTTATTTCGACACACTTTAGTCATTTTTTACTAAAGCCCCATGCACTAAATCTTATAGTGGACCTGAAATACCTTGCTTACGAATAATTAAGAAATGGGCACCCATAAGAGCAAGTAAAGCACCAGGTAAGAAGAATACATGGATTGCGAAGAAACGAGTTAATGTTTGTGCACCGATGATTTCCGGATTACCTGCAATTAACGTTTTCACTTGCTTACCAATAAATGGTGTTTGTTCAGCAATTTGCAGACCTACTTTAGTCGCAAATAACGCTTTCATATCCCAAGGTAATAAATATCCTGTAAAGCCTAATCCAAGCATTACGAAGAAGATTAAAACCCCTACAACCCAGTTAAGCTCACGAGGCTTTTTATATGCGCCTTGGAAGAATACACGTAAAGTATGTAAAAACATCATAACAATTACTAAACTTGCACCCCAGTGATGCATACCACGAACGATTTGTCCGTATGCAACGTTGTTTTGTAAGTAATAAACTGATTCCCATGCATTTTTGATATCTGGAACATAGTACATTGTTAAAAACATTCCAGATAAAATTTGAATTACTGTAACGAAAAATGTTAATCCACCGAAGCAATATACGAATGCTGAAAAATGGTGTGCTGGATTAACGTGTTCTGGTACTTCATGATCAGCGATATCTCTCCAAAGAGGCGTAATTTCTAATCGCTCATCTACCCAGTCGTAAATTTTGTTAAGCACGATTATTTACCTCCTGTATTTGGTTCTAGTTTACCAAGATAGAAAGAATCACCTTTCACTTTTAACGCATAGTTGTCTAGTGGACCAAGCGGTGGTGTACCTTTAATGTTTTTACCATCCTTATGGTAACGACCGCCATGACATGGACAGAAGAATTGATTTGGAAAATCTTTATTGTCGTTCCAACCAACTGTACAGCCTAAATGCTTACAAGTAGGTGATAACGCAACGATGTCTCCATTTGAATTCTTGTACACCCATGCAATGTGTGACGCATCAGATTTAACCCAACCATCAACCTGCTTAACTTTAAAGTCAAAGCGTTTTGGGTCAGTCGTTAAATCTTTAACTAGTCCAACTTGCACCATTGCTCCAGCTTCTTCTTTTTGTAAAACTGGGTCAATGGCAAAACGAGCCAATGGCATTAGCATTCCTGCCGCCATAAAGCCGCCTACACCTGTTAAAGTGTAGTTTAAAAACTGGCGTCTTGAAACCTTTTCACTCATGAAAATTCCCCCCTCTATCACAAGTACTCCTGTACGGACAACAGCTATAATAATAAAACTAGGACACTTTCATAATATAATAACAAATTTAGAAGGTCAATAATATCCTAATAATAATCATAGTAATAATGTTGTTTTTATTTTTATCCCCATATTTTAGAAAATAATGCATTTATGTGAGATAATTGTTTATCTACTATTACTCGTTGTGATGATTCATCTAAGCTATCGATATTTAAATTAGGTAACCAAATTAATGATTCATCCATTTCAGATTCTGACTGTCTCCAATCAAAATCACATGTTAAATAAAATACATGCTTAATCCCACTAGTTTTAAACTCTTCATACCAAGCCTTTAATCGGTTTATTTTATTAGATTCTTCAGGTAAATAAGTAAATTCAGGAGCAATTACAACTCTGCCTTTATATGTACGTTCAAGTTCCGAAGTAAGTATTGTTAAGTCCTCTCTTTGCTCGGCTAGACCAATATTTTCTTTTTTCAAAGAAACAGGACAAAGTGGAATAATGATCGTATCGATGTACTCCAGATTTTCAATAACTTGATTTAATTCATTAGTTGTCCATTTCATCAAAATTACCTCTTTCTATTAAAATAATTTATTTATAATTGTGAAATTTTTGTGAACAAATTTCTATTTTCCATTTAACCATACATTACTATTTTAAGAAAGAAAAAAAGCCCGCGAATATTGGATTTTTCAATAAGTTTAAAGGCGTCTTGCTATTGAATTCAAAACCCCCATTAACAGTTTACTGATTAATATTAAAAAGTTGTGAATTTAGTTGAACTACTCTCCATTTCGATGCAAATATTTCTATGAGATCAATAAAGAACCCAAGAATCTTTCTATTTAGTGACTTTTTTACTAATTTTTTTTATAAGTGTATTTTTTTATGAGTAATTAGCTAACCTTAAGCTTACATACTGTCTTTTTTATCTAGTATAAGTTGATAAAACGTTCGACCCCTATGGGATATACCAGAAGGCTCAAGACCTAAAATAAAACGCATATGTCGATTAGGACCATGAATCTTGCCACACTTAAAAGCTAGGTCCCTAAAAATGGAAATAACCTCACATATCTTATTTAACAATAAAAATTAATTGTGTTCAATTAGCAAATAACTCTTCAACAGTAAAAAAGCCCCCATAAATGAGGACTTTTTTCAGGTTTTCATTAAGTTAATGAATTGAGTTGCTTAGTTAATTCTTGGAAAAGCTTTTTGTCTTGATGATCTAATGCTTCATCAATCATTTTCAGCAATCTGTCTTTTTGGAAATTAATAATTGAATCTGACAATAGCTTTTCAGCAATTACACGGTCTTTTTCGTTACTATTTAAGTTTTTTGGTATATGTGGGTTCTCTTCTAAAACTGAAACAAACATCGGATATTGAAAAGAAGATTTAAAGTTGAGCTG
Organism: Gottfriedia sp. NPDC057991; assembly: GCF_042886615.1. Taxonomy (NCBI): domain Bacteria; kingdom Bacillati; phylum Bacillota; class Bacilli; order Caryophanales; family Bacillaceae; genus Gottfriedia; species Gottfriedia sp. NPDC057991. The sequence continues at coordinate 959,795 of NZ_JBHVQN010000001.1, read as the reverse complement.
GATATAAATATCCTCATCCCGATTTAGTCGAATATCGTGAAATGATTTCTCTGCATCCGTCGTCATAACATTTTGTTTATAAAAATGAAATGGGACTTCCTTAACACAGTTTGTCGACATCACTAATCCACGTGGACAATAATTAGACTGTTCTACGAAATGAACCTTTTTCATTAAATAATCATGGCTCATTAGGTAATTTAAAATCCAAACACATTCTCTTTGCTTTAACTGAAAATTACTTAGAAACCACTTAACAAAATCTTTCTTCTCGTTCACAGATACAGGGGTTGCCATTATTAAATCCCTCCTCTGTCCATAAAATTTGTCCCCTTTTCTGAATAAAGAAAACTACAGAATTTCATTTATTCTTTCAAGACGCTCTCTTACTTCTTCCTGTAGATACTCATCGTCTACAAGTTTACTGTAAACCTCTTTTGCTTCTTGTACTAAGCCTTCTTCAAACAATAGGTCTCCGTATTCCTTTAAGAAGGAAATTTCCTGGTTAAAGTCATTATATGCTAGACGATATTGTTTTAATGCCAATTCATAATTTTCATTTCCATAATATGCTTTGCCTAAGTCCCAATTAAAATGAGGATCTGAAGCTCCATGCTCGATTGCTAGTTCAATTATACTAATAATATCATCGAAATCTTCTTCTTCGAAAAGAATTCCGACTAATAACTGAACTGCTTCAATTAGCGAAGGATCATAAACTAGTGCTTCCTGTAAATGTTTTTTACTTGCATCTAAATTCTTCATTTTACGAGCTAATTTTGCTGCTGATAAAAGGCATTCTACATTCGTTTCATCAACAAGTAATGCTTTTTGTAATATATCATAACCTTCTTGAATTTGGCCTTCAAGGTCATGTGCTTTACTTAGCCATAAATGTGCTACCAAATATTCTGGATCAAAGAAGATTGCTTCTTCGAATACTGGAATAGAGGCTGCATAGCGTTCAGCTTGAAATAGCGTAATGCCATATCCTAATAGCGTATGGAAGTCTTTTGTTTTCTGAATTCCTTTTTCATAATAGGAAATTGCATCTTCCCATTCACCTTCAGCACTTAAACATTCAGCAAGTCTTAAATCTTTATTTACCCCACTTACTTCAATTTCTTGATAGTTGAGTTTTTCGTAAAATGGAATTGCTTTTTTATAATCATATTTACTAAAATAATACTCCCCTAATGCAAAATCTACTACAGGTTCATTAGGTAAAATTCTTTTTGCTTCAAATAATTTTTGTTCAGCTACTTCATCAAGACCTTGAACTTGATATAAATCAGCCATTAATAAAAGTGCTTGAACTCGACTCTCACTATCTTCTTTTATTGCAAGTAAAATTTCTAAAGCTTCGTCTTCTAAATCTAGATCCAACAATATTTCTGCATACATTATTTTAAGATCATCGTCGTCATCGTATAAGTAAACTAAATCTTCAATGATATTTTTCGCATCTTCCACAAATCCTAATGATTGAAAAAGAAGTGCTGCTTCGTATTTTTCTTCATCGTTTGCAGCTTTTAAATTCTTTCTTAATAAATCCAATCCCTTTTCGGTATGACCGTTCTCTATTAACTGAACAGCTTCGTATAAACTCATTCTTACACCTCATATGACTACTTAATTAAATCATTTAATTGCTCTTTAAAGTTCGGAAAAGATACAGCTATACATTCTGTATTTTCAATAATTGTATCACCTTTAGCAAGTAATGCAGCAATTGAAAGCATCATTCCCATTCGATGATCTCCATGTGAATTTACATTCGCACCGATTAAAGAACTATTTCCTTGTATAATCATACCATCTTTTGTTGCTTCAATGCTTACACCAAGATTTGTAAGTTCTGTTACAACAGTCTGGATACGATCCGTTTCCTTTACTCTTAACTCTTCAGCATCTTTAATAATGGTCTCTCCATCTGCTAAAGCTGCTGCTAAGGCCAAGATTGGTAACTCATCGATACATGTAGGAATTTCAGCCCCACCGATTACAGTTGATTTTAAATCCGATGATTTCACTCGAATATTCGCAATTGGTTCTCCGTTTACAACTGTTTCATCCTCTAATGTTATATTAGCGCCCATTCTTTCTAAAACAGTTAATATCCCTGTTCTAGTAGGGTTCACCCCTACATTTTTTAACAAGATTTCGCTATTAGGAACAACCGACCCTGCTACTAAGAAAAATGCTGCTGATGAAATGTCCCCTGGAACAATAACATCTGTTGCAGTTAATTCTTGGTTTCCATTAATTGAGACTTTGTTCCCATCAACTTCTATCTCACAACCAAATGCCTTTAGCATTCTTTCAGTATGGTCACGAGACTTTTCTGGTTCAGTCACAGTTGTAGTACCTTTTGCGAATAAACCTGCTAATAAAATTGAAGATTTAACTTGTGCACTGGAAACAGGAGAAGCATAAGAAATACTATTCAGTGAACCTCCTCTAATAGAAATAGGTGTATATGTAGCGTCTTCACGTCCATCTATAGAAGTTCCCATCATTTTTAAAGGTTTTGTAACACGTTTCATTGGTCTTTTACCAATAGATTCATCACCAATAATAACTGAATGGAAAGGTAAACCACTTAATATTCCCATCATTAATCTTGCTGTTGTTCCCGAATTACCTACATCAAGTACTTCATGTGCCTCTTTAAGTTCTTCAATTCCTTTACCATAAACGACTACTTCATCTTCTGATACTTCGATTTGTACACCTAATTTTCTAAAACACGCAATCGTACTTAAACAATCTTCACCTAATAGAAAGTTAGTAATTTTTGTAGTCCCTTTCGCTAATGATCCAAACATAATTGCTCTATGAGATATTGATTTATCTCCTGGAATTGTAACATCACCAACTAAACGGATTTTTTCTAACTGGGTATTTCTCATCATAGTCACCTTATCTAACCTTTCTATATGTATTTACATTCCATTTTTTATTAAATCAAACCTTTTTTTTCTCTGAAATTCTATTCGACGAATTGTCCTATGTTTTTCATTTTCAATGATCAAATAGTCTAATTTAGAAAAAGAAAATGATATTTTGATTTAACATTTGATCAAAACACCATTTTCAGGTAAGTATTATGAAATTATTTGTTTTAAAAAACAATCTAAATTTTCTTTTATAAAGTCTTCCTCTAATTCACAAATCACTGGATTTCCAAAACTTTTTAATAATATATATTTTATTTTCAAATCTATATTTTTCTTATCTTGTTTCATTAGATTTACAATTGGCACTAATTCTAAGTTTGAATAAACAGGATAATTCAATCGATTATACCAATTTAAAATCTCATTAAATTTTAAGTCAACCTCAAAGAACTGTTCACTCAAATAGATTGAAAATAAGGTTCCAAATGCAATTGCCTCACCATGAGTTGTTTTTGCATAACCTAAATAAGCTTCAATTGCATGCCCTAGAGTATGGCCTAAGTTTAAAAATGCTCTTTCACCAGTTTCTCTTTCGTCTTTGGATACAATTTCATTTTTCACACTTATTCCCATTGTCACACATTTTTCAACAAACTCATCATCTAAATTTTCAAGTGAAAGAATATTATCCATTAACCAATTCAACTTGTCGATTGTAGAAATCATAGCTTCCTTACTAATTTCAGCAAAACCTGATCTCCATTCCTCTATTGGCAAAGTAGATAAAAAGCTTAATTCATACAATACTAGTTCCGGCTGATAAAATGCGCCAACTATATTTTTAGCTTTTGGAAGATTTATAGCGACTTTTCCACCTATAGCACTATCGTGGGCTAGTAAAGTAGTGGGTAATTGGATAAAACGAATACCACGCATATAAGAAGCTGCAACAAACCCTGCTAAATCACCAACTACGCCCCCGCCTAAAGCAATTATTAAACTATTACGATCTAATTGCACATCAAAACAATAGGTTAAACAATTTTCGTATATAGCAAAACTCTTACTTTTTTCACCATGTGGAATGATAAAGTGTTCAACTTTATTTGCTTTACTACAATTTAGTAGTACTTGCTCTAGATAAAGCGGAGCAACTTGATCATCTGTAATGATTAATATTTTTGAAACTTTAGGTACTAAGCTATCCAACTTTGACTGTAGTTGACTCAATACTCCAAACCCTATACAAACATCATATTGTTTAGAGCTTGTTTTTACAGTTATCGCATTCATTAAAAATTCCTCGCATACTCACGAAAATCATCAATATTACGCTTTAAACGCTCAAGTTGATCTGATTCAAATTGTTCAATAATTGCTTTTGCAACTTCCCAAGCAACAATATGCTCTGCTACTACACTTGCTGCAGGAACAGCACAGCTATCAGAACGTTCAATACTTGCTTCATAAACTTCCTTTGTTTCAATATCAACGCTCTGTAACGGCTTGTATAGCGTCGGGATAGGCTTCATTACTGCTCGAACGACAATTGGCATACCTGTTGTCATACCGCCCTCAAAACCGCCTGCACGGTTCGATAATCGGTAGTAGCCCTGTTCTTCTGAATATGCAATCTCATCATGAACTTCACTACCTGGTAAGGACCCAGCTTGAAATCCGATTCCGAATTCTACACCTTTAAAGGCATTAATGCTAACAATTGCACCTGCAATTTTTGAATCAAGCTTTCTGTCATAATGAACGTAGCTACCAACACCAGCTGGCATACCTTCAACGACAACTTCTACAATCCCACCAACTGAATCGCCATTTTGTTTTGCATCATCAATTAATGATTTCATATTTTCTGTAGCTTCTGCGTCTATACATCTTACTTCTGAGTTTTCAGCTCTATTATGTAACTCTTCTACATTTTTATAGTCTAAATTTTTTGCTTTAACTCCACCAATTTCAATAACATGGCTTGCAATTGTGATTCCTAGCTCACTCAACAATTTTTTTGCCACCGCTCCAGCTGCAACACGTACAGTTGTTTCACGAGCTGAAGATCGCTCTAAAACATTTCGTACATCTCTAAAACCATATTTTATAGCTCCATTTAAATCGGCATGCCCTGGTCTTGGTTTTGTAATGCTTCTTTTTCCTTCGTATTCTAGATCTTCTAAAGGTTCAGCACCCATAATATTAGTCCAATGTTTAAAGTCGTTATTTTCAACAACCAATGCGATAGGAGAGCCTAAAGTATAACCATGTCGAACACCGCTAGTAATTTGAGCAGTATCCTTTTCAATCTGCATTCTTCGCCCTCTTCCATATCCACCTTGACGTCTACGAAGTTCAACATTTATTTCTTCTGCTAAAATTGGTAAGCCTGCTGGAACGCCTTCAATAATTGTAGTTAATTGTGGACCATGTGATTCACCAGCTGTTAAATAACGCATTTCAACACCTTCTCTTTATGTAAGTTTAAAATTATTTAGTTACTACTATACCATAACCTAATCTGAAATTAACATAAAAAAAGAACCATAATTTGGCCCTTTTTTTGATTTTTTGCAAAAAATGAAATATCTCATACGAAAAAAGTAATTTTTTGCGCAGATACTTTGTTAATACTTAGGCACATGATCATTATTTCAAATAAAACAAAAAGCCAGCAATTATGCTGACTTTTTTCAAATACTATTAAATATTAGTATACCCACTCTTTAATAAGCTTAGAGTATTCAACTAATTCATTTTGATTGAAGAAAATACCGATTTCACGTTCTGCACTAGCAGGTGAATCTGAACCATGAATAATGTTTTTACCTACAGTTGCAGCATACTCACCACGGATTGTTCCTGGTGCTGAATCTTTTGGGTTTGTTGCTCCCATCATTTGACGAGCGGTAGCGATTACATTTTCGCCTTCCCAAACCATAGCGAATACTGGGCTTGAAGTGATGAAGTCTACTAATTCACCAAAGAAAGGACGTTCTTTGTGCTCAGCATAGTGAGTTTCAGCTTGTTCTTTACTCACTTGCATTAATTTAGCTCCAACTAAATTGAAACCCTTTTTTTCGAAACGTGAAACGATTTCACCAATTAAGTTACGTTGTACACCATCAGGTTTTACCATTAAATAAGTTCTTTCCATTATGCTCTACCTCACTTGATTTCAATTATGTATAAACAACACAGTTAGAATAGTAACATCAATTTATAAAATTATCAATAGTTTAAAATCTTGTTATATTATAAAAATTGAAATCGCTTCCAGATTATTGATTAACTTTTATCAATCTAACTGATTTACAGGAGTTCTATACAAATCTAAAAAGCCAAAAGAGGCAGTTGTAAATGCACTAGCATTTTCTCCGCCTCTAGTTTTTTCGATTTCCAATATTTTTAGCAATTAATATTAACATTTCCTTTGCTTCACTATCAGGAAGGCTATTGATACTGTTTAAAGATTTTTGTAAATATGCTTCACTGACTTTTCTTGCTGCTTTAATATATGTACTTTTACGAATTTGATTGATAAGAGGTTTTACAGATTCCGGATTGATTCCTTCATAAACGGATTCAATTTTCTCTTTAAGAGCTAAATCATTCATCGCAAACAAGACAGGTAATGTAATATTCCCTTGAATTAAGTCGCTGCCTGATGGTTTTCCTAATTCTTTCTCAGAAGCCGTAAAATCAAGAATATCGTCCATAATTTGAAAGGACATACCTAAATAGTATCCGTAATCTTTTAAACACTTTTGAAAAGCTGGAGAGGCTCCTGATGCAATTGCACCAATTTCACAACTTGCTGAAATTAAAAGTGCAGTTTTTCGTTTAATCCTTCTTAAATAACATTTTAAATTTTGGTCAAAATTATATTTATCTTTTATTTGTTCAATCTCACCTAAACAAATCTCTAAAATAGTCTCAGATAATTTTTGATGGGCCAATGGGATTTCGATATCTGACATACATTCCAATGCTTTTGCAAATAAAAAATCCCCTGCATACATAGCGACACGATCATTGTATGTTGAATTAATTGTCGGTTTACCTCTTCGTAAACTAGCTTCATCAATTACATCATCATGAACTAATGATGCCATATGTATGATTTCCAAAGTAGCTGCTACATTTTTAATCGATTGAAGGTTATATTGTCCAAATTTAGCACTAAGCAATACAAAAACTGGTCTAATTCTTTTACCACCAGATTCAAGCAACTGTACAGATGCATTTTTCAAAATTGGCTGTGAAGAATTGACTACTTTATGAAGCGTGCTTTCAATCTCATTAATGTCCTTTTTTAAATAAGAATATTTCCATTTAACCTTCATTCCGTTCACCTTACTATTCATCCCATTTTCTCGCTTTTTTGTAACTAGCTTTTTGGTTTAACACCTAAATGCATTGCTGCTACACCAAAAGTATAAGGTTTAATTTTTATTTTTTCTAATCCTGCTTTTTTGAAAAGATTTGCAAGTTCATTCATTCCTGGAAACGTGCTTGCACTTTCTTGTAACCAAGAATATTCTTTAAAGCTTTTAGCAAATATTTTCCCAAAAATCGGCATGATGTATTTAAAATACGCTTTATACACATGTCTAACACCAAATGCAGTCGGTTGTGATGTTTCTAAACATACAACAATACCTCCAGGCTTTACCACTCTTGTCATTTCCTTTAACACTTGATAATAATCTGGAACATTTCTTAAACCAAATCCAATTGTAACGACATCAAAATAGTTGTCCTCAAACGGTAACTCCATAGCATTTCCATGGATTAATTTTACTTGGTCTAAATGCATATTTTTAACTTTTTCTTCACCGATTGATAGCATATTTTTACTAAAGTCTAAACCTACTACTTCTCCGTCTTTTCCAACTGTATTTGCAAGTGCAATTGTCCATTCACCAGTACCACAGCATACATCAAGCGCTTTCATACCTTTTTGAACATTCATAATTTTCATAGTTTGTTTGCGCCAAGCAATATGTCGTCTAAAACTAATAATACCATTCATTGTATCATATTTATTGTAAATCTTTTCAAACACGTCATGTACGCGTTCTTCTTTTGATTGAGTCATATAAACCCCCACTAAACTAATTACGATTACTTCTATGTAGATTAATTTTGTAATTGTATTATTTTTGATAATTCTTCTTTTGTTTTAACTAAATCAACAATCCCCATTATTCTTTGAAATTGTGAAATAAAATCAGAGCAGTTTTCAACAGATGATCGTTCGAATTCTTTTTTCAGTCTTGCCATTAAACACTCTTGCTCAATATGCTTTATTGATTCATCTGCTGATATAAATTTTGCAAAATGTACAAGTATAGTTGATTCGATTACAGTTATACAGTTAAAAAGATCTTCTAAAGAACTATATTGTTCGTGAACTAGATTGATCTTCTCTTCATTCATTTCTTTAACAGCATATGAAAGTTCTCGAATTAAACCAATTTCCCCAGTTTTAGATAGAGCATCGTAATATAGTCCACTATATAAGTCTCCTTCTAAAACGGTTAATTGTTTCTTTTCACGATCCATTGGAGTACCTTCATATGTGGATACCTTTTCATGTGTATCTAATGCAATTTGATGAATCATCAAGGCTTTACAGTAATGTACAATTTTATCACTCGTAAAATTGTGATCATTTAATAAATTTATTAATAAAGTAACCTTTACATCATCAATTGTAGGTGTTGGAAGTTGTTGATTTAAATATGGGTGTTTAATCGTATGTAAGATTTGAGTGATTACTTCATTTTTTAACTCGTGAATACTATTCATTATTTCCATCCATTCCATTTATAACTGATTTTTTCATTATACCATAAGTATTTTAGATGGTATAAGGATTGCTCAATCAACTTGCATTAATTATAATGAATATTTTAAAAAAAGCAGGACTTCCGGCTTTTTAGACTGCCTGTCAAAGGCCCTGCTTTTTTGATTATTTGATTCTATTTAGTTGAATGAATCATTGCAAGAATTTCATTTCTTCCTTGCACATCTTCTTTAAGTGAGCCACGAACTGCCATCGTAACAGTTTTTGAGCCTGGTTTTCTTACTCCTCGCATAGACATACACATATGTTCTGCTTCTACAACTACCATTGCTCCGTGTGGTTGTAGTACTTCCATAATAGCATCAACTACTGAGGCAGTAATACGCTCTTGTAACTGAGGTCTTTTAGCTACTGTTTCTACAGTACGTGCTAATTTACTTAAACCAGTTACTCTTCCATTTCTAGGAATGTACGCTACATGTGCAACTCCGTAAAAAGGTAATAGATGATGTTCGCACATTGAATGGAATGGAATATCTTTTACAAGAACTAATTCTTCATGATCTTCACCAAATACTTTATGTAAATGAGCTTTTTCATCTTGGCGCATACCAGAGAATACTTCAGCATACATTTTCGCAACTCGCTTTGGCGTTTCGTAAATTCCTTCTCTATTTGGATCATCACCGATAGCTTCGAGAATTAGACGAACCGCTTGTTCAATTTTTTCTAAATTAACTTCATTCATTAATTGATCCCCCATGCTAAAAAAAATTCTAATATTCACTATCAGATTCGTTTTATTTTAACATAATTCTTTTTTTATAGGCAAAAAAAAGAAGGATACTTTCTTTTAGATCACCTAAAAACAACGCTTTCTATGTCCAAAATTAATTTTCGGTCCCAAAACCACGGAACTTTTTGGACTTTTTTAGCAAAAAAAGAAGGATGCTTTTATTAGCATCCTTCTTTTTCGCTTAAATTATGTAATTATTTTACTGCATCCTTAAGCGCTTTACCAGGTTTGAAAGCTGGAACTTTACTAGCTGCGATTTCGATTTCCTCGCCAGTTTGTGGATTACGTCCTTTACGAGCTGCACGCTCACGAACTTCAAAGTTACCAAATCCGATTAATTGTACTTTATCCCCGTTTTGTAATGCACCAAGAATTGATTCGAATACAGCGTCTACTGCTAAAGTAGCTTGTTTTTTAGTTAATTCACCAGCTTCAGCAACTGCATTGATTAAATCTGTTTTGTTCATGTCTTTCACCTCCTCCCAAAATTTTAGAAATGTTTCTTAATTTCATTTGTGACCAAAATTTTAAATTTTATACAACAAATTCCAATTAATTTCTTTGTCATGCCTTATATTATACGATTCTACGGCTTTTTTCAATATGTTTTATAAGAAAATGTTGGAATTACTCGAAAACAAGTGGTGATTTATCTGAAAAATTCATTTTTCTTCTTCAATTTTGTTATAAAGACTCGTGAAAGTGCGATGATTACTGTATTAATCGGCATTTTTTTAATTTTTTTGATGATTTTTAATAAATTTAATTTTGTTGGATTTTGTCGAATAACATTTATTTTACCTTACTAATTTTCTATGAATTTTCTTCAAATTTCATTTCCTTATATAAAAAATGACTAGTAGATTTTTTGAAAATTAATCCTTATTATTAGCAAACACAAAAAAAATCAGATGGTTTTTACCACCTGATCAATAATGATTAAAGGATAATTGCAATTAAACCGCCACTTCCTTCGTTAATAATTCTTTCTAAAGTTTCCTTCAATTTATATCTTGCATTTTCAGGCATTAGAGAAAGTTTCGCTTGGATGCCTTCACGCACGATTGAACTTAATGAACGTCCAAATATATCTGAGTTCCAAATTGATAATGGATTATCTTCAAAATCTTGCATTAAGTATTTAACAAGTTCTTCACTTTGTTTTTCAGTTCCGATGATCGGTTCAAACGTTGACTCGACATCAACTTTAATCATATGAATAGAAGGTGCTACTGCTTTTAATTTCACCCCAAACCTTGAACCATGGCGTATAATTTCTGGCTCATCTAAGCTCATATCTAAAAGCGAAGGTGCAGCAACTCCATAGCCGGTTTGTTTAACCATTCTTAAAGCATCAGCTACTTGATCATATTCTTGTTTTGCATGAGCGAAATCTTGCATTAATTCTAATAAATGATCTTTTCCGCGAATTTCTACTCCTACAACTTCTTTTAAGACTTGATCATATAACTCATCTGGTGCAGATAAATCAATTTCTGCAACCCCTTGCCCCATATCTATTCCAGCAAGTTGTGCATGTTCAATAAATTCATAATCACTAAATTGGCCAACTACATAGTCTACATCTCTTAATCGCTTAATATCTTTAACTGTTTCTTGAATTGCTTCTTGGTAGCTTTGACGTAGCCAGTGATTTTCTTTTAGCACTAATACCCAGCTAGGTAAGTTTACGTTCACTTCAAGGACTGGGAATTCATATAAAGCTTCGCGAAGTACGTTCATTACATCTCCTTCGCGCATTGCTTCAACACTTAATGCGATGACAGGGATATCATACTTTTCAGATAGTTCTTGTCTAAGTGCCTCTGTATTAGGATGATATGGCTGAGAAGAGTTGATTACCATAATGAAAGGCTTTCCAACTTCTTTTAATTCAGCAACTACTCGTTCCTCTGCTTCGATATAATCATATCTAGCTATTTCTCCAATTGTGCCATCAGTTGTTACAACAACTCCAATTGTTGAATGCTCTTGAATAACTTTTCTTGTACCGATTTCAGCCGCTTCATTAAATGGAATCGGTTCTTCATACCAAGGAGTGCTAATCATTCTAGGACCATTTTCATCCTCATAGCCTTTAGCCCCTGGCACACTATAACCAACGCAATCTACTAATCGAATATTTACATCTAACCCATCCGCTACATGAATTTTAACGCCTTGATTCGGAACGAATTTTGGTTCAGTAGTCATTATTGTTTTACCTGCAGCGCTTTGAGGTAATTCATCATGTGCTCTAGCACGATCCGCTTCATTTTGAATATTAGGGATTACAACTGCTTCCATAAAGCGTTTGATAAATGTTGATTTACCAGTACGCACAGCACCTACAACACCTAAGTAGATATCTCCTCCTGTGCGCTCTGCAATGTCTTTAAAAATATCTATCTTTTCCATGTGTTCCCCTCCCGATTTATCATTACATGGGAATAATTGACTTGAAGTAGTATACCTATGACAATATCATTCTATGATGTTGTCCTAGTGAGTTATGACAAGATTTTTTATTTTTTCTTTTTACTCACTTGGGATCAAATAAAAAAATCCTTCGATAAAATGTATTCTTTTATCAAAGGATTATGATTTATATTAATTTTTTTTGTTCTAAAAACACCGGTTGTCCATCTTTAATCGTATATGGAAGTGAGTATGCAGGCACGATTGGTGAGTCTTTTACTAAGATAGAACGAATATCTTCACCGAACTTATAATTTTTCGCTTCTTTAATTTTTGCATATAAATCAGTTGAATAGTCAACATAGAACTCCCCATCATTCCCCATTATGATTGGTAAGTTCTTATTGCTATAAGGACTGACTACGAACGGTTCTTCTTTGAAACCCATCTTTTTATAGTTTAATAGAAAAACACCATTAGCCAATGTTTTCTTGATAGGTGGGTAAGTATGTTTATCTTTATATACTTGTACTCTTAATGATACATCTCTTAGTTTTTCTGCAATTCTAAGATCGACTAATTTAACAGTCGGATTCTTTTCTGCATCTACTAATACGTACTGAAAGATACCACCATTTTCATAAGAATTACCAGGTGCATCACTTAAATAGCCAGGTGTTAGTTTTGTAAAATCAATTGGATATTTAATATAAATTGGTGTATTCATATCCTTGTTTTTTATAGGTAACATACCTGAATTGTTTTCCTTAAATTTATTAATTGCAGTTTGAACAGATTGTAATTGATCATCATATGGTATTTGATTTTGTGCAAGTTTATCTTGTGGATATAAACAGCCACTTAATAAACTTATTACAAAGCACATTAGAATGGAAAGAAATAGCTTTTTCATGTTAGTCCCCTTTATTCTCATTAACTAGGCCAGCTTAATACGATATATGTAATTAAAATCCCTGAAATAATTAAAGACATATATGCAATGAAGGCTGTAATCATTTTTAAAAATTTTATTTTTATTTTGTTTCTACTCAAGAAAATTAAAAATAATGATAAAAGCATTAATCCGATTCCTACAAAAGAAATAATTTCATTAATATGTGCCGCGTTCATTATGTTCCCCCTATGTATTTTCTACCATTATTATAGTATCAAAATAATCGCATGATTTGAATTAAAATCTTTTTAATCCTATTAAGACATTATCGACTTATTTAATGCTTAAGTATACTTGTCTATTATTAATTTATTTCCTGTTTCATTAAAAATCCATTAGAACTAATTCACTAGCTACAATCTAACAAACACCATCAAAATACCTCCTTGTTAAAAACCACCCAAGGAGGCCCCGGGACCATTCACATATTTAAAAGTGCAAAATAAAAAGAAAGAAAAAGTAAAATATACTCCTTCTTTCTTCGAAGCAAACTGGGGCAATTGCTTCGTAATCTTCTTCGACTAACACCCACCAGAATACATCCGGTATAAGTCATTCTATATTATGCGAAAATGTATGATTATGCACTAAATACATCGCTGAAGAATAAGCCCAATTATTTTTGTTTAAACATATTTGTTAAAGATTGAAAATCTAATGGCATATTATTTGTAACAATTGCTTGAACGATTTTGTCTTCTTTTTCCTTAGAAACTTGACGACCTGTCATCAATGCAATTTGACGAACTAGTTTTCTAACAGTTGCTTCATCTTTAAAGTTTGCATCTTTTACTGAATCAGCGACTTTAAAAATATCTGATTTGCTTACATTTGCTTTCTTTTCAATCTTATCGAAGAAACCATTTGGATTATTATTATTAGTCACCATTCAAACCTCCTTCTTTTCTATACAACATATGCTATGCAAAAAAAGAGAAATGGTGAAACGCCTATTTTAGTCCAAAAAAGAAAAAGCACTAAAACAAAGTTTTAATGCTTTTATACTATAAATATTTAAATAAAATTAATTACTCCGTAAGATCGCTAATATAATTTGAAGTACTTTCGCCTTCATGTTTTTTTACACGGGACATAAGTGCATCAACTGCTAATTTAGGATTTTTATTTTCAAATAATACTGCGTGTAATTCATTAACAATTGGCATTTCTACATTTACTTGTTTTGCTAATTGATATGCAGCCTTAGTCGTGCGAACCCCTTCAACGACCATACCCATATTATCTAGTACTTCGTCTAAAGATTTGCCTTTCCCTAATAAATTACCAGCTCTCCAGTTACGGCTATGGACACTCGTACAAGTTACGATTAAGTCGCCCATTCCAGTTAAACCAGCAAAAGTTTGAGTATTAGCTCCCATAGCCTTACCTAAACGAATTATTTCTGCAAGTCCTCGTGTCATTAATGCCGCTTTCGCATTGTCGCCATATCCAAGTCCGTCAGTAATACCAGCAGCAAGTGCGATAATATTCTTTAATGCTCCACCAATTTCTACACCGATTACATCTTCGTTTGTGTACACACGGAAATAACCATTTGAGAATAATTCTTGAACAATTTCCGCATCTTCCATATTTTTTGATGCCGATGTTACAGTCGTTGGATGTCTTAAAGCAACTTCTTCAGCATGACTTGGACCTGATAATACAACTACTGATTTTAAAAATTTCGAATCAATTTCTTCAGAGATCATTTCAGAAACACGCTTTGATGTGTCTGGCTCAATCCCTTTACTTGCATGGATTATTGTAACCTCATTCGTTAATTCATTATTTAATTGTTGACAAACTTCTCTTATTGCTTTAGTCGGTACAACAAGCAAAATATAGTTAGCACCATTGATTGATTCCTTTAAATTAACCGATGCCTTTAAATTTTGAGGTAAATTAATTTCTGGCAAGTATCTTTTATTCGTATGTTGTTCGTTTATTTCATTTATTTGTTCGGATTTATTTCCCCATAAAGTAACTGTATGCCCATTATCTGATAAAACCATGGCTAATGCAGTTCCCCAACTACCTGCACCTAAAACAGCGATTTTTTCCAAATCAACACTCCCCTTCATAAAGAATCCATATTTTACATCGAATTTAAGCTCGTGCACGACCGATAATCCTAATTGGAGATCCCTCAAAATCAAAAGCATCTCTAATTCGATTTTCTAAGAAACGCTCGTAACTAAAGTGAAGTAATTCAGGATCATTTACAAAAACAACAAATGTTGGTGGTTTAATTGCTACTTGAGTTGCATAATACACTCTTAATCTTTGTCCATTATGTGTAGGTGTTGGATTCATCGCAATTGCATCCATAATTACATCGTTTAGGACATTTGTAGGAACGCGTAAGCTATGGCTCTCACACGCTTTATTAATCATTGGTAATAAAGTTTGCGTTCTTTTCTTTGTTTTAGCTGAAAGGAATACAATCGGTGCGTAGTCTAAGAATTGGAAATGTGCTCGAATGTTTTCAATGAATTCATTCATCGTTTTTTCATCTTTTTCTACTGCATCCCATTTATTTACAACAATAACAACTGATCTACCTGCTTGGTGAGCATAACCAGCGATTTTCTTATCTTGTTCGATAATACCTTCTTCACCATCTAATACAACTAAGACGACATCTGATCTCTCAATTGCACGTAAAGCACGTAATACGCTGTATTTTTCCGTACTTTCATAAACTTTACCTTTTTTTCTCATACCAGCTGTATCGATAATGACATAGTCTTGGCCATCTTTTGAGTAAGGTGTATCGACTGCATCACGTGTAGTTCCTGCAACATTACTTACAATTACACGTTCTTGACCTAATAATGCATTTACTAAAGATGATTTTCCTACATTTGGTCGTCCAATTAAACTAAATTTAATTGTCTCTTCATCGTAATTATCATCTTCTTGCTCAGGGAAATGTTTTACAACTTCATCAAGTAAATCACCTAGTCCTAAACCATGTGAACCTGAGATTGGAAATACTTCCCCAAATCCTAATGCATAGAAGTCGTAAATATCGCTTCTCATTTCAGGATTATCGACTTTATTAACTGCTAATACTACCGGTTTTTTTGTTTTATAAAGGATTTTAGCAACTTCCTCATCTGCCGCTGTAACACCTTCACGTCCATTTGTTAGAAAAATAATAACATCCGCTTCATCAATTGCGATTTCAGCTTGTTGGCGAATTTGCTCTAAAAATGGCTCATCACCGATGTCAATTCCCCCTGTATCGATTAAACTAAATTCTTGATTTAACCACTCACCTGAACTGTAAATACGATCACGAGTAACACCTGGTATATCTTCTACAATTGAAATTCTTTCTCCCACTATCCTATTAAAAATAGTTGATTTCCCTACATTTGGTCGTCCAACTATTGCAACTGTCGGTTTAGACATTTAATTCATCCTTCCTAGCATAACTATGTACCATTTAAATCATCTAAATGTGTTTTAGTTTAGTATTTAAAATTGATTTATTTAAATAACTTATCTATTTTAACAAAAAATATGAAAAAAAACCAATACCCATCAATTTTTTAATAATTTTCTATTTTTGAGGCTTATTTTTGATACGTAAATTGCGATGAATTGAATTGCTGACAATAATAAAATAGACATTAATAAAGTATCAAACCAACTTAAATCTCCAATTATATATTTAAAATTAATTGACTTAAACGTAATATAATTAAAAATTTCTCCCTGAACTAGACCAATTGTTATATAACGAATTTTGTCATAATAGGATTTACTTAAAAAGAAAGTAAGTAGTAATACTAAAAATGAACTAATTATTCTCTCATCAATAAAAAAGCTTGCAGGATCATAAATCGATAGCAGTGTAACTACACTATATGTCATTCCTATAATCAAGCCTTTAAAGAAATGAACTATTTGATCAATTAATTTTAATAAACTAATAAAGTAGCTTATGATAAAAATTATAATGATATATGAAAGATTTATTTCAATTGAAAATAGATCAATTGTATAAGCTGAACAACTAATTAATATAAGCACTCCAGATAAATACAAGAAATTCTTCTTAGTTCGATCCCGATTAAGCAAAAGAAATAAAACAATAATCCAAGAAGTAATGATAAATAAACTACCTTGCACACGAAAACCTCCTAATAGTACTAGTATGAACAATTCATATGCAAAAATAAGCAAATAGAAAAGAAAGTGTATAAGAAGTTGCATTTAAAACGAATCTATAAATGAGATTTTTTTGGAGGTGAAACGAGTGGGAAAAGATCGTCAAGAAAAGAAACTTAAACAATCTAGAAGAGTTGAATCTGATCGAGATCAAAGCATACATTACAAAGGTGCTACACGTTTGGACACGCCTGAAGAAGCAAGAGCAGAAAATCAGCATAACTAAAGTGTTCTAAATAAAAATCCTTCAGCAAATGGCTGAAGGATTTTTTATTATTTTTTAAATTTATTTAACTTATCACCAAGAAGTTCGCTTAATTGGAAACCACTTTCACTTGGTTGAACGTATTTAGCAATATCCTCTTGAAGTTCAGCTTCACCAGCTTCTTTAATGCTTAATGATAAGCGTTTTTCAGTAGGATTAATATCTAAAACTTTAACTTTAACTTTTTGACCAACTGTTAGGACTTCGTTTGGATTTTTAATATGTTTATCAGCAATTTGGGAAACATGAACTAATCCTTCAATTCCATTTTGTACTTCTACAAATGCACCAAAGTTTGTAAGACGTTTTACAGTCCCCTCAACAACTGCCTCTGCTTTAATGCTTGGATTTAATTGATCCCATGGTCCTGGCTGTATTGCTTTCATTGATAAAGCAATACGGTTTGTATCTGAGTCAATTGAAAGAACTTGAACTTTCACAGTATCTCCCACAGATACAATCTCTTCAGGTTTTGTAACTCGTTTATGAGACATTTGAGATACATGGACTAGCCCATCGACTCCACCAATATTTACAAAAGCACCGAAATTTGTTAATCGTTCTACTTTACCTTCAACGATTTGCCCAACTTTAATAGAAGAGTATGCTTGACGGCGATTTTCAACTTCATTTAATTGCTCAACTGCTTTATGAGATAAGATTACTCGATTTTTTTCGCGATCTAGTTCTTCTATCACTACTTCAAGCGATTGACCAACAAAGCTTCCTAAATCTTCAACGAATTTTTTTGAAACAAGTGAAGCCGGAATAAATCCACGAACGCCTACGTCTGCAATTAGTCCACCATTTACTTGCTCTGTAACGATCACTTCAAAAACTTCTTTACTAGCTAATTTCCCTTCTAATTGTTCCCAAGCTTTAACTGAATCTACGGCACGTTTAGAAAAAACAACTGCATCTTCCTCAACTTTAATAACCTTTAATTCAATTTCTTGTCCAACAGTTAGCGCGTCATTTACATTTTCAATATGTACGTTTGAAATTTCTTTTATTGGAAGAATACCATCTGTTTTTCCACCGAAACCTACGATTGCTTGCTTATCTTCAATTTGTTCTACTACACATGAGATAATTTCCCCAACTTCTGGCATTACTTTTTCAACCATGTCATATTCCTCCTTATGTTTTAAAAATGGATAGACCAATTATGTATTATCCTCTTTTACCTTCTAATAAATAAGCAAAAAAGTCAAGAAATCTGATGACTAATTCTTCTAAATATTTTTTATTTTCCCTTCGACAATCGTTAATATTTCATTTACGACATCATCAATGTTTTTTGAAGTAGTATCTAATGAGATTGCATCATCAGCTTTTTTCAATGGTGAAACTTCTCTTTCCGAGTCAATTCTGTCTCTTGTTGCTATTTCTATTTTTAATTGCTCTAAATCACTTTCAAAACCGTTTTTGACATTTTCGATATGTCTTCTTTGAGCTCGTTCATCTACAGAAGCAATCATGAAGATCTTAACTTCTGCACCAACTAATACATGAGTTCCAATATCTCTTCCATCCATTACAACCCCACCATTTACGGCATATTGACGTTGTAAATCGACCATTTTTTCACGAACTAAACTATGTTTTGCAACATATGATACGTTTCTAGTTACTTCTGGTGTTCTTATTGGCTCTGAAACATCTACATCATCAATGAAAACTTTTTGAGTCCCTTCTTCCGGGATTAACTTGATCGTAATATTTGAAAGTAAGTTACTTAAATCCATCTCGTTATTGACATCAATATTGTTTTGGATTGCTTTAAAGGTTAGAGCACGGTACATTGCACCAGTATCTATATATACATATCCTAATTTTTTTGCAACAATCTTTGCAACTGTACTTTTACCAGCAGCTGCCGGTCCATCTATTGCTATACTAATTTTTTTACTCATAAGTCCTCCTACATAAAAAAAGTGCTACTTCAATAGCAACCTTTAATCTTATCATGTCCTAAAAAAATAAAAACAAATAAAAATAAAGCAGGCTAGCCTGCTTTAATTAATATTACCATATGATTCCGACGAATTCACCTATTTACCAATATGATTAGATACTTCTCTCGTTACGTCCTTAGCTTTTTGCGTAACGCCTTCATACAATTCAATTTTCGTTAAATAGACAGAAAGACTAGGGAATGATAAGACGTATTGACTTATGACTAAACAAAATAATTGAATAATAATTAATTTAAATAAAATTCGCTCGATTCTTTTCATTTAAGATCATACCTTTTTTATTACCAGTATGATTAGATTCAAATAATTTTATACACAATTTTGAATTTAATTTTTAATTCATCTATCTTTTAACAGTGTTAAATTAAAAAAAACGTGCTAAGCACGTTTTTGAGAAATGTATAAACAAATAAAAATTATTTAGAAAATCCCTCAAGAATATGATCCTCTTCGGATGCTAACATTACAGTTAATTTAATTCTTGCCTTTTTACTATCATAATCTTTACCTAAAATAACACCTTTATTAACTAAATCATAGGCACTTCCGTAATAATCATACGTCGGATATACTTCGCCTTCTTCAGAACTTGTTGTGATGACTACTTTAATGCCATCTATAACAGCTTTTTCAATTTCTTCGGTCATATGTGGAGAAACTTGTCCTCTTCCAACGCCTTCAAGGACAATTCCTTTAGCACCATTTTCTACAGCTGCTTTAATTAAATATCCTTTTGCCTCAATATAACATTTAATTATATCAACTTGAGGTAACTCACTTGTAATTTTGTATTTATCCTTTAATACCGGTTTTTGATAGATATGTACTTTATCGTTATCGATAATCCCTAGGTATCCGAATCCAAATACGTTAAACCCTTGAATATTAGATGCATGTTCTTTTTTAACATATTTTGCAGTAAAAATACGTTCATTAAAGACAACAACTGTACCAATATTTCGAGCAGATTCGTCAGATGCAGTATAAATAGCATGTCTTAAATTGATAAATGCATCAGTACCTAATTCACCTGGTGATCTTTGAGAGCCAGTAATAACAACTGGACGATCATCGTCAATTGTTAAATCTAAAAAATAAGCCGTTTCTTCTAACGTATCAGTTCCATGGGTAACGACAACCCCATCTATTGTTTCATCTTGATAATATTCTTCAATTTTATTCTTTAACAACATCCAATGTTCGAAGCCAATGTGCATACTTGGAACTTGGAAAAAAGAATCAACAATTACATTTATATCTTTTGGTAAATTGAGCATTTCTGCAATTTCTTGACCTGACAATGCCCCAGAATCTAACTTACCTGATTCTGCATTTGGTTTACTAGCAATCGTTCCACCCGTTGTTATTAATACTACTTTTTTCATTTTCAGCACCTCATTTCACAAGAAATTATAACATTTTAAAATTCTTTAAGTAAACAGAAAACGGCTTGAAAATATTTAATAAAAAAAACGTAGCATCGCTACGTTTTTAGTTTATTTAAAATTATTCATTACTAGCTAAGTGGGAAACTATTAAGTCACCGTGAAAGCGACCATTTTCTATAAAAATTTCGTTTGCATTGTTTCCTGCGGCAATTACCCCAGCAATATATATGCCTTCAATATTTGTTTCCATCGTTTCTGGATTAAATAACGGTCTTCCTGTTGTATCATCAACTTTTACGCCCATACTTTTAATTAGTGTATGATCAGGATGGTAACCTGTCATGGCATAGACAAAGTCATTCTCAATCTCAGCTATTTGCCCTTCTTTTTCGTATACTACTGATGATTCTTTTATTTCAAGTAGATTTGCGTTAAATTCCATTTTAATTGTTTCAGAACGGACAAGTGCCTCGAATTCTGGTAGAACCCATGGTTTAATACTTGGTGAATAAGAGCTACCTCTATAAAGTACAGTTACATCCGCTCCACACTTTTCTAATTCTAGTGCTGCGTCAACACTTGAGTTTTTACCACCAATAACGACAACCTTCTGATTAAAATGTTTATGACCTTCAAAAAAGTAATGTGAAACTTTATTAAGCTGTTCACCAGGCGTTGATAAATAGTTTGGTTGGTCATAATACCCAGTTGCTACAATAACTGCTTTTGCTTCATAGCGTTTTTCTTCACCGTTTATTGTAACTGATTCGATGATAAAACCATTTTTCTTACTAACCGTTTTTACCTCTTCATATGCATTAATTTTAATTTTATTTCGTTTAACAACGTCACGGTAATATGCTAGAGCCTGGTGTTTTTTTGGTTTTCTACCTTCAATTATAAATGGAATATTTCCCACTTCTAATTTTTCACTTGTACTAAAAAATGTTTGATGCGTTGGAAAACGACTGAGGGTATGAACTATATTTCCTTTTTCAATTATTAATGCAGATATCCCCTTATTTTTTAAAGCTAGATAAGCTGCAATACCACAGGGTCCTCCGCCAATGATCAGAACTTCAACTTTTTCCATTTGAAACATCTCCAATAAACTAGAGTCTTAGATTTATTTACTATTTCTATTTTACGTAAAATATTCAATTTGTCTAATAATAGCTAATCAAAAAAAACAAGATGGATATTTTCCACCTTGTTTTTAACCCCGAATATAATCTTATACCCAACCTCTAAATCGGCTAGCTTCAGCCATTTTACGCGCACCAACCATATAAGCAGCTAATCGCATATTTACTTTTCTATTTAAACTTGTTTCATAAATATTATTAAATGAACGTACCATAACTTTTTCTAATCGATCTTCTACTTCTTCTTCAGTCCAGTAGTAACCTTGGTTATTCTGTACCCATTCAAAGTAAGAAACAGTTACGCCACCTGCACTAGCTAATACGTCTGGAACTAATAAAATACCGCGCTCTGTTAAAATCTTAGTAGCTTCAAGAGTTGTTGGTCCGTTAGCAGCTTCAACTACAATATTTGCTTTAATATTATGAGCATTATCTTTTGTAATTTGATTTTCAATCGCTGCTGGAACTAAGATATCACAATCTAATTCTAATAATTCTTTATTTGAAATTGTATTATTAAATAGTTTAGTAATTGTACCAAAGCTATCTCTACGATCTAATAAATAATCAATGTCTAAGCCGTTTGGATCATGAAGTGCACCATAAGCATCTGAAATACCAATAACTTTAGCACCAGCATCATGCATAAATTTCGCTAAGAAGCTACCTGCATTACCAAATCCTTGGATAACAACTCGTGCACCTTCTATGTTAATACCTCTACGCTTTGCTGCTTCACGAATGACAATCGTTACACCTTTAGCAGTAGCTGTTTCACGGCCGTGAGATCCACCTAGTACTAATGGTTTACCAGTAATAAAACCAGGTGAGTTAAATTCATCTATTCTAGAATATTCATCCATCATCCAAGCCATAATTTGTGAGTTTGTAAATACGTCTGGAGCTGGAATATCTTTAGTTGGTCCTACGATTTGGCTAATTGCACGAACATAACCGCGGCTAAGTCTTTCTAACTCACGGAATGACATATCACGTGGATCACAAACGATTCCACCTTTACCTCCACCATATGGTAAATCTACAATTCCACATTTTAAGCTCATCCAGATTGAAAGGGCTTTTACTTCATTTTCTGTTACATTTGGATGGAAACGGATACCACCTTTAGTTGGTCCTACTGCATCATTATGTTGAGCTCTGTAACCAGTGAAAATTTTCACTTGTCCATCATCCATGCGAACCGGAATTTTTACAGTCATCATACGAACTGGTTCTTTTAAAAGTTCATACATTTCATTTGAATATCCTAATTTTTCTAACGCTTCTTTAATAACTACTTGTGTAGGCGCTAGTACATCTAACTGTTCTTCTGTGTTGCTATTTTTCTCTGTAGATTTCTCGGCAACCATTGTAAACCCCCTAGAAATTTGAACTATGAAAAGATTCATTCATTCTGAAATTAGTATACAACTTTCCATCCCATTTTGAAAGTTATAAACACATAGAAAACAAAATATAATATCCGTTTAATGTAAGCGTTTTCTAAGGTCATTATACTCCTATTTCCAAAATTTGAAAAGAAAAGAATATGAAGAAATACAATATATTAATAAAAATTTACAAAAGTAAAACCTCTCGTAATAAATTACTGAGAGGCTTTATTTTTAACGAAATAAAAATGCAGTTGTTCAATAGCATTTTCCGAGATAAGTTCTTTACCATATTCAATAATACGGTAAATTGTTCTTGTGGAAGGATTACCATATTCAGCTAATATCGCATAAAATGTTTCACGATCTAGTCTTCCTATTTCATTCTCTTCGAACTTTAAGTAAAACGTATTTTCAAAAGAGAATAATCTCCCACCTAAAGCATCACATGAAACCAACTTTTCAGAAAGTAGGATTAGATCATCTAAAGTAGAAAACTCGTACAATATATGTTCACTTTCATCT
Source organism: Gottfriedia sp. NPDC057991 (assembly GCF_042886615.1). Lineage (NCBI taxonomy): Bacteria > Bacillati > Bacillota > Bacilli > Caryophanales > Bacillaceae > Gottfriedia > Gottfriedia sp. NPDC057991. The sequence continues at coordinate 936,036 of NZ_JBHVQN010000001.1, read as the reverse complement.
AGGATTACTTCCATCGAGATAAAATCGTCTTGAAATTCATCTTCCTCTTCTTCAATATCATCGGATTTTGTTACAATAACAACCATTCCTTGAGCTTGAAGAGAGAAAACTTCAACGGATACTTTTCCATCTACTTCGAAACCTAGTTCTACGCTAGCTTCATGCATCATATCTTGAAAAAGCTGTTGAACTTTTGGTGCATTGTACCATAAGTCTTCTTTTGTCAGACCACGTTCAGATAAATCATCAGATGTAAGAAAAACTTTTATTTTATTGTAGTTCAACCGTTCCAACCTCATGAACTAGCCTCCTTGCTGCATTTACCATAGTACAGTTTATGTTTTTATATAATTTTGGTGATTCTAAAGTCAAAATTCATTTATAATTAAAATTCTGCTTTAACCATTCATCCCAGTTCGATTGCTGACTACCTATATAAAATTCCTGAAGGGAATCCATAATTGGGCTCTCACAAGTTGAAACTGCGTGACCACCAATTCCAATAATGATATCAGGTTTAAATTTTTTGATTATGATGGCTAGATCAATTGTTTTCTTTAAATTTTCTCTTAAAGTACAAGTCATGATAAATCCAGCAGGGTTCACTTCATTAATTACTTGTTCAACATCATTTGAATCGATTGATGCGCCTAAATAAATAACTTGAAAACCAATTCTTCTTAAGTAGATCGTAAATATTAATAAACCTAGTTCGTGCTTTTCTTCTGGTCCACAAACCGCGATTAACTTTGGCAAATGTTTATTGTTAGGTAAATTTTGATAAATCATCCCTAATCTCGTTCTCAAAAAAGATGTTGCAAAATGTTCATGGGCACTTGTAATTTCACCATTACGACATTTATCACCAATTAATATGAAAACCTTAGAAATAATTTTAAATAATACTTTATCAATAGAAAAAAGACTAAAAGCGTCATTCACATAATTGTGGGCTTCACTTTCTTCAAAAGATAATAATGAAGAAACAATTCGATTTACTAGAGCATCTGATTGTAAATTTTCAGTAAGAGAGCTGTCATTAGACGACTTATGCTCTTTTGCTTCATATAAATTAATTGCTTGTCCAATTGTAAACCCTTCATTAACTTTTTGAACGAGCCATTTTAAAATATAAACATGTTCTTCTGTATATAGTCGATGGCCAGCATCATTTCGTACAGGACTAATGATATTATATCTTCTTTCCCATGCTCTTAATGTGCCTGGTAATATCCCAACAATGTTAGAAATTGCTTTAATATTGTACTTTCCTATTTGGGCCAATTTTCTTTCCTCCTGCATGTAAACAAGAAACACTTATTTCATAACTTCAAAATTTAAAACAGTTATTGTGTTTTGTTTTCGAATTCCTTTATTGTTATGTAGCTCCAAATATACCGTTTTCTGATTTCGATTTACATTTAATTGACTTCTTTCAAACAGATAAACTTGAATACTTTCAAAATTACTACTTTTACTATCCATGACTTCAGTATAGCTTGTTAAAATACTAAGATCGTCTTCATATCGCTCTTCAAGCGCAAAGTTTAAATCATCTCTTTTTGTTTTCACATCATCTAAACCAACAATTGAAAACTTAGTCCCATTTTCAGTCTCAAATGAAGCACTTTTATTTTCTAAAATTGTAACTTTACAATCTAGTAATAATGCATTTAGATCTCTATAGTTGCCACTATAATCAAGATCATTCCACAAAAAATAGACTGGAGCCAAAGATGATAAATAGTGGATGTTTTCATTATTATATTTCTTTGATTTCTTTTTTGAGTAACCGCTTAAGAGAATTAATGTATTATGATTGCAAATTTTTTCAATCTCACTCAATTTAAAAGAAATATCGCCTATATTTGGAATCCATATAAGCTGAATTGACTGTAATGAATTATCTAAATGCTTAATTTTAATTTTTTTATTAATAATTTCGAGTTTACTTTTTCGATTAAGCAATAGAATAATTGCTACTATTAATACGAATCCGATCAATGATAATAATTTTATTTTAATTTCCCCCTTGTAACTTAACCCATCAACAAAGTAAATGTCAGCTTGTTTCTCTGATTTTACTTCATTCTAAAATATCAACTTTATTTAGTTCTTTTTGTTACAGTTCAAAGTGCCTTTATTTATTATACAAAAACTAGTAGAAATTGAAAAATTTTAAACAACAAAAAAACTTATATCCATTGATACAAAATGGGCATAAGTTTTTAATTTCAGTGAAATATCGTTTAATTGTCTATTTTCGTATACGTAAAAAACTATAATTTATCAATTTTTAGTTCCGAGAAACTGCGAAACTAAAATAATATTATTTGTGTTTAACTGTAGAATTTTCTTATTCATTTGTAACAGATACGATTCTTAGACCAAGTTCTTCAAATTTACGTAAAATTTTATCGACATTTTTATTATCATCTATTTTCAAGACAATTCTTCTTAATAAATGATCTTTTGAATCAAAAGTTACAAGCGAAATAATATTAATCTTTAAATGGTGAAGATAGTCAAGTAATCTTGCTAATTGCCCTTCCTTCTCCATACTTGTCATTGAAATTCTTATTCCTCGACAGTCCTTTCCAAGTACTTCTTGAAAAATCTCAATTACGTCATATCTTATAACTAGTCCAACAAAATTTCTCTCATCATCAACTACCGCAATTGATGGATATTTTTTTAACGAGTTCATTGTATCTTCAAACGGCTCTTCCGATTTAACACAGATTGTTTGATGTGTTGCGATTTCACCTACTTTTAGATTCTTAATGTATTCGTCTTTTTGTAATTCACTAAAAAAGCATCTTCTAAAAATCTCTGCTTGCGAAATCATTCCAACATATTTATTTCCTGATAATACAGGTACACTATCAATTTGCTTTTCCAATAAGAGATTAATTGCACACTCTACAGTATCACTAGATTGGATCGTAATTACTTGATGGTTTTGAAGCATTCTATGCTTTGCTAACATACTATAACACTCCCCTTCCCTCTATTTATAACATAGATAGGAAGCATCAAATCAAAGCGAATTTGTCTAGATTTTGAATTTCAATTTCATTGCCTTTTATGTATTTCTTAACCTTATTTATCCACATCGACATTTAATGGGATTTTTAATATCTGGCCGGGCGTCACTTCGATCCCATTTAAATGATTTGCATCTTGAATAATTTCTTCGCCATCACGATTACCGTAATATTTCATTGAAATAGTAAATAATGTTTCTCCTCTTTTGACTTCGTGATTAATTTCTTTCACTCCAATAGTTTCACTTGAATCTGTTGGAGGTTTAACTACATTTTTTATCTCTTTTTTGATTGGAGCTTTTCTCTGAGTTTCATTCTTTTTTTGTTTTTTAACATGATTGGTAGTAGCTAATTCAACTTTTTCAAATTTATTTGAAGGAATGATTAAACTTCCCTTTTCAGTAAAAATCTTATCGTATTTACTATGTACAAACTTAACTACTCCAAATGGTAGCAAGATAAAAATTATGACTAAAGCAGTGATTAAAGGATATTTTATTTTCCACCAAGGTCTTCGTTGATCCTCTTTTATTTTCATTGTTTCACTTCTTGGTGGTAAATTTAACAGATCAACAGCTTTTTTATGATTATTTATTTTTTTATTTTTTAATTTCTTATTTTTTTTCTTTCGACTTAAGTCGGCAATACTATTATTCTGAAGCTCATTTTTCATTCTTTGTCTTCACTTTCCAAACTTAATTTCATATACATTCCTAAAACATAATCTAAGATAAAATGTGCGATAAATACTATTACTATATTATTTGTTTTCAAATATAAGTAACCTAAGAAAAAACTTTCAATTAATACAATCGTAAGTAAAATCGGTTTTTTCACATAGCGAAAATGAACTAAAGCGAAAACAACTGATGCAATAATTAGTCCAAATTTAGCTTGAAGAAATCCTCTAAAAAATAATTCTTCTGATAATGCGATCAAAATACAAAGTATTGTCATTTCAGGAACTGAAAGTGACGTAAAGAATCTTTTATTAAATCCGCCATCATCCAACAAACGCTCCGGAATCGTATAATTTAATAAAATATTAAATAGGACGAGTGAAAATCCAGCACCGAATCCATATAAATATGTTTTATAACTTTTAAATAAATATAAATCATCTATAAATTTTTCTGTACCAATAAAAAAGGCAATACATAAAATAGCGATCACTAAAATGATTAACTGCGTACCATACACGCTTTTCTTCAAATAGTTAACAGGAATTTCTTGTCGGTTTAATTCGCTTTCCATATAGATTCCTCACAGCCCCAATTTATTTCTTAATTCTTGTTCCCATGAAAGTACGGTAGTATTTTCATAATTATCATGATCATTTGAACAATACTCATCAAACGATATACCACAAATGTTACAGCAATTTATTGGTCTCTGTACTATCATTTCATCAAAAAGTAAAAGATATTTTTCGCGATAACAAGTGGATGAAGATAGAAAATCAATCATCGCTTTGAGTTTTAAATATTTTACTTTTTTTCTCTCGGAAATTAACTCTTTAATCGATTCTAATAAGCCATAATTTATTTTTTCTAAATACAAGTGTTCATTTTCGATTACATTAAATTTGACCATTTCAGAATGAAGCGTTGTCCACTGTATTTCACTAAATTGAAATACTGATTTCCAATTAGACACAAGCGTTTCAGTCAATTTGATCGGATTTTCTTCTAATCTTTTTAAATACGCTAGAAAAGACTCAACTTGATTTACAGAAAGGATTTCGTCATCAATTAGCCTTAATGGTAACTCATGATCTTCTTCACATATGATTAGTATTGCTATACTTGGCTCACCATCTCGTCCTGCACGTCCAATTTCTTGAAGATAATTCTCAATGTTTGACGGATACTGATAATGAATCACAAACCTTACATTTGGCTTATTAATTCCCATACCGAAAGCACTTGTACAAACGATGATATCTATTTGATTTTGAATAAATTGTTGTTGAATTAAAATTCTTTGTTCATGCTCCATTCCACCATGATAATAAGCAACTTTGCAATTTAACTTTTCTCTTATGGTATGTGAAATTTTCTCGCAAGTAGCTCTTGTACCACAATAGACAATGCCTGGACCTGTTAATTTAGAAAGATGGTCAGTTAATGACTTGAGCTTTTCTATTTCCGAATCTACTTTTTCAACTTGAATTGCTATATTCTCTCTATTAACTGAATTGATATATTTTTGAACATTTTTTAATTGTAAAGTTTCGATTATTTCTTCCCGCACATTTTTGCTAGCTGTAGCGGTTAAAGCTAAAACCGTTGGATTATTTAATTTCCGTTTTATTTCCCCTAAAGTTTTATATTCTGGCCTAAAATCATGCCCCCACTGTGATATACAATGTGCTTCATCAACAACAAATAAAGAAATCCTAGACGAAGAAAGCTTTTGAATTAAAAATTGATTTTGTAACATTTCTGGCGAAACAAAAATAAACTTATAGCTGCTAATATTATTAAATAAATATTTTTTTTGCTCAAAACTTCTAAAGCTATTTAGTGCAATGACTCGTTTATCTCCAAATGCTTTAATTTGTTCTACCTGATCTTCCATAAGGGAAAGTAATGGTGAAACAATTACAACAACGCCAGGCAATAGTAGCCCTGTTAATTGGTATAATAATGACTTCCCCCCACCTGTAGGGAGCATTGCTAAAACGTCTTTCGAGTTTAACAAGTCATTTATAATTTCTTTTTGGTTATTTCGAAAACTTGAATAACCAAATTTTTCGTATAGAACTTTATTTAGGTCCATGTAAATCACCCATTCTTGCAAGAGTAATACGAATTTGAAAATATGTTACCTCATTTAATAAAGCTTCTTTAATAATTTTTAATTTCCTTGTATTTAGTTCGATAATTTTATTTTTTATTAAAGTAAATTGTTTTGACGTAATAAACTGATTAATCGGAATTAAATTATCACCTAATACACACTCAACAATATGATCCTCTATTGTACTAATCTTTAAATTACGAATCGCAGCAATTTCTTGAATTGTTTTACCTTCAGTAAATAATCTCTTCGTTTCAATAGAAGTATTCGTAATATTAGTACTTTTATCTCCTTTAACAAATTTACTTAAAAAAGGATAATTATTTTTAGGTTCAACTAAAATGGTGATCATATGATGCAAAGTATTTATCGATTTGAGATAAATTTTTTCAACACTCAATTTTTGTTCAGATGCAATCTGTTCTAAAGTCATGCCATAAGCATTTGCTCCAGATAATCTTTTCACAAATAGTAATGCGTCTTCGTCACTTAAATTTTCTAAAATTGTATGTAATTCATTGTAAAACTGATTAACTAATTCGTTTTTATTCCCAGTAAAATTTAGAATCTCATTTTTTACCCATTCTTGTATATCTTGCTCTTGAATTACTGCCCTAAAATATTTTAAATTCATATTCAGATTGGAAACTGTTTGAAAGAACAATGAAAATCTTTTCCAAAATATCTTTTGAATACTAGAAAATCTTAGACCGTTTATATATGTAAATTCCACAAACTGTAATTTTTGATTTGCTAGATAAGCATGACCATTTTTATTTAACAAATAGATATTTTTATTTTCAGTTTGACTAATATACCCTTTAACCTCTAACCCATTTATAATTTCTTGCATAATCTGATGAGTGAGGAAATGAAAAAGTCCGAAAAATGATGTGACATGATAAAAATGAGAATCTTGAATAATTTGAGCACTTTGTTTACCTTTTAATAAATACATTATACCTTGGATCGTTCGTTCACCTTTATATCGATGAAGTAAAAAAAGGAAGATTTCTTCCAATATTGATAGTTTAGACATCATAAACCTCTCAAATAAAATTATTCCATTAATATATTTGAATATTTTTTCGAATAATAATTAGTAGTACAAAAATATTTGTGCATTTTTTCTAAATAGTTTTTATTTCTTCTAGCTTATCATATGTATCAATAACCAAACCATTTTAAACATATAAAAATCATTATTTATTTTATTTGAGATTTCATCATTTCTCGTTTTTTTCAAAACCTTGTACAATTATATTGAAAAGTTTTGGAAACCGTTTTAAAATGTTTACAGGTACATTACAAAAATAGTATCTGTAACATAAACAGGGAATAATTTGGGAGGTCAATACAATGGCAAAATATACAATCGTTGATAAAGACACTTGTATCGCATGTGGCGCTTGTGGCGCAGCTGCACCTGATATCTATGACTATGATGATGAAGGGATCGCATACGTTACTCTAGATGATAACCAAGGAATCGTTGAAATTCCAGACGTTTTAGTTGATGACATGATGGATGCATTTGAAGGATGCCCTACAGACTCAATCAAAGTTGCTGACGAATCATTCGATGGCGACGCTTTAAAATTCGAATAGTAAAAACTGCGGCGAAGTTATTTCGTCGCTTTTTTTATTTTTTCAAATTAAAAACACGAGCTATCCGTATCTCCCCTTATATTTGTTCATAAGAAAGAAAAATAAGCCATAGAAACATCCCGTTTTATCTTCTGTTTCGAATGAATGAATCAGCTAAAGGATGAACTATTTCTATTTAGTTGACGATATCCCCTTTTAAAACATCCCTATTTTTACTGTTCTGGGCTTCCCTTTCAAAGTCACTCACTATACAAAAATCTGGATCTAACCTTCTTTATTTTATTCAAACAATGGTCATCGTATATAATCAATACTCCTTTCTTAATTATTTCCTTATTTTACATATTCAGAATAATCTAATAACTTGTTATAATAAACAAAACATCAAGAGAGGATGAACAGCATGGAACAGATGACTATTACCGAGAAAAAAACATTTTTAAACAAGTTCTTAGAGAAAAATCAGGTAAAAAAAGACATCGAATTGATTTTACAATATCTCCTTGCTGTTGATGAAGTACTAACAAACATCTCGTTTGTAGAAGATGCAAAGAGTACACCAAATGGCATTGTAATTAATTTTCGAAAGGATAACGACTCTAACTACTCGTACCCTCAGGTTTCGTATTACGAATTTAGTAAGAAGGTCGAAATGTCGCCGGAATCGATTTACCATAAACTTCGATTACACGGGAAGGAAACAACGTTTTATCTTGAGTTGTTATTTGATGTAATGCCGATCGAGTACGCTTTGATTTTAGATACCAATCCATTTTCGACAACTAATTTTGAAGCAAACGAAGAAGTGCAAGCAGAAATCGATGCGTTTCTTTCGTCGCTTATAGCTCAAACTTCACACACACTTCTTCTTCGTCAAATTGACAAAGCATTAGATGAGAGGAATGAACAACAATTTCTTTTGCTATCTTCTCAGCTGATAATCTAACAAATAAACCATCTATCGTTCGATAGATGGTTCTCTTTTTTAATATATCGATCAAAATCTAACGCCGTTTTTCATTAGAAATTAATCTGCTAATTAATTTAAATAGAGTTTAAAAAAACAAAAAAGTGTCTACCAAAATTTAGTAGACACTTTCATTTATTTATACGTTATGGACATTCATTCTTTGAGTTAACCAAACCTTTAATTTAGGGTAGATTACTAAGAATAGGATCATGATTAAAAGACCTTTAATTGCATTAAATGGCATAATTGATGCAACAATTACTTCATTTGGCAGGTTAAAATTCATGAAATGTGCATATGCAGGTAATAACACAAAATAATTTAAAAGACTTAATATTCCAGTCATCACTACTGTACCAGCGATTAATCCAAGAGTTAAACCTTTTACTGAACGATATTTTCTAAAGAAATACGACGCAGGTAAAATGTATAATACTCCCGCACTAAAATTAGCAAATTCTCCAATTGGTACACCAGTCATACTACCATTAATAACATAATGAAGGATGTTTTTTATTAACTCTATTCCTACTCCTGCTACAGGACCAAAAACAATCGCTCCTATTAACGCTGGTACGTCACTAAAATCAATTGTAAGCCATACTGGAAATGCAGGTAGTGGAAAGTACAGCATCATCAGTACGTAAGAAATACTGCTAAGCATTGCTACTACTACCATTTTATTTACTTTGTTGCGTTGTTGCATAATACCTCTCTCCTTTTTCCCGATCATATCAAGAAAAATGAAAGGTTCGCTTAAGTAGCGATATTATTTGCACATATTATAATAAGTCCGATTTAAAAAATGAAAAATAGTATAAAATTATGCAAATAAAATAAAATCCCCTATTTTTTGAAATAGGGGAGAATTTTCAGCACGCCAAATAAGCGTTCAAAAAGAAAAATTTTTTGAACTTGCGAACCTCCATCTTCTCCCATCCAGACTATACTGTCGGCTCTAGAATCGCACTAGATCCTGCCCAAAAAATCAGGCTCGCGGGCTTATAAGCAATGCTTAATTACCGCCGGTGGGGAATTTCGCCCCGCCCCGAAGATAGATCGTTTATTAAATTACAGTTTAATGTTACTAAATTAAATACAGTTTGTAAATAAAAATCTCCCATTAATCATTTAGAGCATTACTTAAGTTTTCTTGACAAAAACTTACTAACGAATCATCCTTTTGATCGTTCGCATATAACAACAGCACAACTGTTGTAAAGACTGCTTTAAATTGTGCTAATTTCTTTGACGCTTCCGATACATTACCATAAATCTCAAAAAATGCACCTCTCATATCGTTCGGAATTAGACTATAAATTATAGACAAATCTAATTCACGATTGCCGATATGAGCATCACCCCAATCAATAATACCTTCAAGTTTGTTTTGTTCATTAACAATCATATTCTTAAAATGTAAATCACCATGAACAAGAACTAATGGTGTCTCACTTTTAATTTCAACTAAGCTTTCAATATAATGATTAATTTTCTGTTCATCTTCAATGAGTTTCTTCTGTATTGCTTGTTGTATATATTTTTTAGCCTGAGGTTTACGGAAGTTTATATCTAATCTCCTCAACTCATCAAACGGTAATTTAATCCCCTTTAATTCATGGAATTTTATTGAATGCAAATTTTTCAAGAAATTTGCGATTGGTTCAATCATTAAAATCCTCTCAGTTCTATTTAAATAAATTGGAGGCTTTCCCGCAATAAAATTATATCCTAAAAATGGCCAAGGAAATAATTCAGATGGTTTTCCATCAATTATTGGTACCGTTGTCTTTAATTCAAAATGATTGTAAATAATTGGGAGTAAATTTCTTTCAACGTTTAAAATTGCTACAGCTATTTCTCTTCGCGGAAATCTTAGTAAAATTTCATCATTTAAACAAAAAACAGTATTGTCAAATCCTTCACCAATTTTTTTAATTACGTTTATATTTATTTCAGGGAATTGTATCCTCACTATTTCTTTCACTAGTCCCTCTTCCATTACAATTGCTGGATCCCATATATTAGACATTTCTTTCTCCTTAAAATCAAAAAATAGAACTTCACATATAAATGTACTTTACCAAATTTAGAAGTAAATTACATTTAATATGGAAGTTCTTAAAACAGTCGGTCTTTTCGACACAAATTATTAAACTAATAGTCCAAATATACGGCTAAGGATTTGAAACTATTTTTAATTCATGAAAATTTTTATCTAATATTATTTCCTTTAATTTCTCTCGATTCCCTCCGATAAATAAAAGACCAATCGTTAAAACAAAAACAACAATCAACAAACATCTCCTAAGAAAATCAAACATTATTTTCCTCCTACTAAAGAAATGTGGAAAGTGTTTAATCAGCCCAAAGGCTCGTGGACTGACAACTGGTAATTCATTAAAAAATAGACGAGACGCTTAAATCACTTCAAATCCTTAACTCTTTTTTTATGTATATTACTTAAGAAGTATTGAGCAAATGGATATTGTAAACGCCAAGAAGTAGTTTTACTAAAACATACGCTCAATCATTCTATGATAGAAAAAAATTATTTATACAAAAAAATAGCGATTGATAGAAAAATTTAACTATTCAACCGCTACTTTTCTTATTTATTTTTTATCAGTTCGAAATACGATTGAACCTCGTTCGTATTCAACATCCTTAATATTTAAACGTGTGTTGATTACCCTTGCAAGTGCAAAGAAGTAATCAGATAATCGATTCAAATATAAAAATACAGGAAGATGAATGTTTTCTTGCTTCATTAATGTTACGACCGTTCTTTCTGCACGTCTCGTTACCGCTCTTGCTTGATGAATGATTGCAGCAGGTTTTGACCCACCAGGTAAAATAAAACGCTGTAATGGGGGAGTTGCTTCCATATATTCATCAATTAATGTTTCAAGCTCTTCAACCATTTTCTCTGTCGTTTTAAAAGGGATGCTATCTTTTACTACTGCCAAATCTCCACCACAGTCAAATAGTTCATGTTGGATCTTTTGAAGTGCATTGTAAATATCTCTCGTATCCTCTTGATCTAAATATGTCATTGCGTACCCAACGATTGTATTTACTTCGTCAATTGTACCGTATGACTCTACTCTTAAATCATCTTTATCTACTCGTTTACCTACTAAACTAGTCTGACCTTTATCCCCAGTTTTTGTATAAATTTTCATGAAAAACCTCTCCTTTTTTCAATTTTAATTTACAATACATTACTTTTATAAATAATGACCTTTTTATTTGTTTCGGGATTATCTAAAATTTGAAAAGATGTGTCATATAAACCTTTTAATAAATTTTCACTCAAAACTGAGTCTGTTTTTCCTTCGATATAAATTTTCCCGTCCTTTAATCCTAATAATCGATCACAGTAAAGACTTGCTAAATTTAGGTCATGAAAAACAGTTACAATTGTTTTATTCTCTTCTTTTTGTAATTCCTTTAAAACGTCTAAAATTTTAATTGTGTGCATTAAATCTAAATGGTTACTTGGTTCGTCTAAAAAAATATATGGTGTTTCCTGAGCGAAGCATTGAGCAAGGAAGACTCTTTGACGCTCACCACCACTAATTTCATTAATGAAACTTTTTTCCATCTTCTTAGTACCAGTCATCATCATTGCATTATTGACCGCAGTTTCATCGATTGTGGACCAGCTAGGAAAAAAGGAAGACGAATGAGCAAGACGTCCAAGTTTAACTGTTTCTTTTACCTCATAAGAATATGTATAGGAATTTTGTTGTGATAAAACAGCAATCTTTTTTGCTATTTGTTTATTTGACATACTAGAAACTAATTCTCCATCCAACATTACATTTCCTTTAGACGGCTTAAAAAGTCCACAAAGAATATTTAAAAACGTTGACTTGCCACTCCCATTTGGACCGATAATTCCTAGCCATTCTCCTTGATTAATAGAATAAGACAGTTCATCCAAATCAGTATGAATTCCATCATAAGAATATGAGATATCTTGACATTTGATCATACTTTTCCCCTATTTCTTTTCAAAGATAGTAATATAAAAGCAAATATTGGAGCACCAATTAGTGAAGTAATTACCCCTATTGGTAACTCTCTTGGGGCTAAAACAACTCTCGATAATATGTCAGACCCGATTAAAAAAATTGCTCCATTGATCATCGATAAAGGAAGTAATTTTTTATGTAATGGCCCTACAAGTATTCTAGTATAATGCGGAACAACTAAGCCTACAAATCCAATTGTTCCAGAAACGGCTACTGCTGCACCAGATAAAATACTTCCTGTTAACAAAATTAAATAAGTAGATTTTTTCACATCAATTCCGATATGTTTTGCATTTGTGCTACCAAATGTCATCGCATCTAACTGCCTATTTTGACTAAATAATATTAAGAAAGAAATGATTAAAAACGGTAATAAACTTAGAGAGTACTGAATGCCTCTCCCACCAATATTACCCATTAACCATCCAATTACTGCACGTAATTCATTATTTGAAAAAGTTATAAATAATGACAACAATGCAGAACAAAATGAACTTATGATAATTCCACCTAAAATAATTGTCTCTACATTAAGTGATCGATCCAGTTTTCTAACAAATAGTAATAATAAAATAAGTGTACCAAATCCAAATAAGATACTAACTACTGGTAATGTAAAATAAGTAACAAAAGGTAAGCTTATTTGAAAAAACAATACAAACACTGCACCTACAGAGGCGCCTGAAGAAACACCTAATGTAAAAGGATCAGCTAAAGGATTTTTAAGTATTCCTTGAAACGCAACACCTGCCAATGAAAGGCATGCACCGACTAATCCAGCTAACATAATCCTTGGCACTCGTATATTCATGACAATTGTTTGAATATCAGCTGGAACATAATCTGTTTTAAATAGAGCATCTGAAAAGCTAGAAATAATAGAAGAAAAGGGAATCGATGTAGACCCTATCGAAACCCCTAAAATAAATAAAAAAATTAATAAGATAATTGGAATGAAAAAGATTAAATATGTATTATTTATAAAGCTCTGGGTAAACCGCCTTTGCAATTGCTTCGACTCCCTCTGCAAGTCTTGGACCAGGTCTAGATGTTGTATCTGAATTAACATCATATACACGGTGATTTTTAATTGCGTTTACTGTTTGCCAGTTTTTCCTAGCCATTACAGTTTTTTCTAAATTTGGAACATAATATCCATAAGTTGTTAAAATCACATCAGGATTCGCTTTAATTGCTGATTCCTCACTATACTTTACCCAACCTTTTTCACTTTCAGCTACGTTTTTAGCATTAACAATCGAAAGCATTTCATCTAAGAAAGTACCTTTACCTGCTGTATATATTTCTGGCGGACCTGATATTTCAAGCCAAACCTTTGGATTTGTAGTTGCTTTAGCTGTTTTTTTGCTAATTTCATCTAATTTTGTTTTCATACCAGTTACAACTTTTTTCGATTGCTCGGTTTTTCCAGTTATTTCTCCAACTTGTTGAATTGTATCATACACATCATTAATAGTTGCAGCATTTTTTACGACAAAAACATTAATCCCAGCTTGTTTTATCTGTTCTAAACCGTCAGCAGAAATACCTAAACTAGATTCATGTGCTAAAACTAAATCAGGTTTCAATGAAATAATTTTTTCAACATTATATGTCATATCGGCATTACTTCCGCCAACTTTATCAATTGATTTTACTTCTTTTGGATAATTGTCAAAATCTGTTACCCCTACTACATCCTTGCCATCACCAATAGAAAACAAGATTTCAGTATTACTTGGAATAAGTGATACTATTCTTTTAGGTGCCTCTTTAAAACTAATTTCTTTGTTCGTAGCATCTTTAACCGTCATTGGAAAAGTTGCTTGTTCTGTTTTACTTACATTCGATTTTTTTTGTGTCGTATCATTATTACAACCAAATAATCCTAAACACAATAACATAATAATAAAACTTGATAAAAACTTCTTCATTTAAATCCTCCTAAATAATTGAAATGCATAAAAAAAACCCCATCCATTTTGAACGGGGCTGAAACAACATATAAATACAAGAAGTCTTGCAACTGCTGCTTCAAATCCTTACTCCCCGAAGAATTGAACAAGGATGAATTTAGCAGGTCTACTGACTTTGTTTCAACCTACTCCGACCTTCCCATTCTTTCGAACAGTGGCTATTCGTTTCGTCCACATTACAGTTGCGGGGACAGTTCTGGATTATACCAGATTCCCTTTTAAGCAATACTTGCACTAAACTCATCAATATTTCATTAATTCAATCGTAAGATAAATTGGGTAAGAATTCAATTATTTTATTTATAAGTTTATGATTTTACTAACATTTTATCTGTTTTTTGTGTGTTTTGTAGAAATTTCTTCTCTAAATAGATGGGAAATATGTTTTATATGAAACAAGATTACTCTACATCTTTTTCGTTCATTCGTAAATTATGCGGTATTTTAACTTTAAATGTCGTTCCCTGTCCTACTTCACTATAGACCTGGATAGATCCACCATGTGCTGTAACAATATTTTTAACGATGGATAATCCTAAACCGGTTCCACTTCTACCTCTTGTACGAGCTTTATCTGCCTTATAAAAACGTTCAAAAACAAATGGTAAATCTTCATTTGAAATCCCTGCACCTGAATCAATAAAATTAAATGTAGTTGATCTTTCATTTTGATTTACTGAAACAATTATTCTTCCATTTTCATTCGTATGTCTTATTGCATTATCAATTAAATTTGTAAAAACCTGTTCCATTCGATCCTCATCTATGTAGATATTCAAATGCGAAACATTGTCGATTTCACCAAATAGCTTAATATTTTTATCCTTTGCTAGACCTTTAAACTTACGTAAAATTCGATCCACAAATTGTACTAGAGGAACGAACTCTCTATTTAATTCAGTAAAACCGTTCTCCATTCTTGCTAAATCTAACAGATCATTTACTAAACGCCCCATTCTAAGAGACTCATCATAAATGATTTGTGACAATTCTTGCATTTCTTCTTTGGATTCTGCTACCCCATCAACAATCGCTTCGCTATAACCTTGTAATAAAGAAATAGGCGTACGTAGTTCATGAGAAACATGCGCTATAAAATCTTTTCGCATTTTTTCTAAACGTCTTTGTTCTGTAACATCCCGAATCACCGCTACAACGCCTCTTATATTTGTTTGATTATAAAGGGGCGACATTAAAACTTGCCAATTGCCTTGATCGAAATGTAATTCAATAAATTGCTTTTTCTCACTTTCGACTACTAATACAAATAAATCTAATAATTCCTTCGTTAAAACTAGTGAAGTGGGTTCTTCATACTGATCATCATTAAGCATTTTCAAAAAGCGTTCAGCTGGTGGATTTGATGTCACGATTTGACCTTCTTTATCAATCGAAATTACACCATCTACCATACTTGTAATAATGTTAGAAACTTTCTCCTTCTCTTGCTTTAATGCATTCATATTAAAATTTAATTGTTTACTCATCTTGTTAAATGAATACGCAAGCTCTCCAATTTCATCACTTGAATGGATCGGTACTTTCACATTAAAATTTCCTGAAGTCATACTACTTACAACTTCTTTCATTTTTCTAAGAGGTGCTGTAATTTTAGAAGAAAGAAAGAATGAGAAAAATGTTGTTAATACGATTCCGATTGATGCTGCGAGCAAAACAAAATTAGTCGTTTGATGAATCATCACTTTTACAGGTTGTAATGTTTGGTATATAAATACAGCTCCATTATTTGTGGTTGTATGTAATGGAACACCCACTACTAATTTTTCTCTCTCACTATTTTCACCATAAACAAGTCTTTTACTGACCTCTTTATGATCAGTTAACGTTTTATTTAAGATTTCATCATTTTTTATTTCTTTAAAAGGTAGATCCTGTATTCCATAAGTATTATTTGAATACCATGGCTCTTGATCGTCAATAGAAATGATTACTCTTGAATATCGACTAACAATATTATTTGACAAATACTCAATATTTGAGAGTGGTTGACCATTATCTATTAATTGTGCAATTTTCGTTGCATCATCTTTCATATTTTGTACTTGAAGGTCAATGTAAAATTTTTCAAAAAAACCTATTAAGACAAAGGTCAAAAATGATAATACAAGAGAGACTAGTAAGATAATTGTCAGCCAAAGCTTTCCAACTAAACTTCTTACGATCATTACTCCTGACCTACTTCAAATTTATAACCTACACCCCAAACGGTGACAATCATTTTCGCAGCATCCTCAGAGCTTTTACTTAGTTTTTCACGCAGTCGTTTTACATGTGTGTCTACGGTACGTAAATCTCCGAAAAAATCATATTGCCAAACTGATTTTAATAATGTTTCACGATCAAATACTTTGTCAGGAGCCTTAGCTAAAAACAACAGTAGTTCGTATTCTTTTGGTGTTAAACTGATCTCTTCCCCTTCAACAATTACTTTATGAGCGTCATTATCAATCGTTAGATGCGGAAACACAACGATATCCTTTGCTGAAGAATTGTCTGAAGTAAATACTGGTACAGGTGAAGAACGTCTTAATAGAGCTTTAACTCGAAGAACTACTTCACGCGGACTAAATGGCTTAACGATATAATCATCGGTACCTACTTCAAAACCTTGAACTCGGTTTGTTTCTTCACCTTTTGCCGTTAACATAATCACTGGCGTTGTTTTTGTTTTTCGTAATTCCCTACAAACTTCAATTCCATCAATTTTAGGCATCATCAAATCTAGTACGATTAAGGAATATTCATTCTTCAATGCTAAATTTAAAGCATCCTCACCATTCTCAGCTTCGTCAATACTATAACCATCACGTTCCAAATACATTTTTAATAATCGTCTAATACGATCTTCATCATCTGCTATTAATATTTTTATATTTTGATCCATAATTTCGACCCCCTCTTCATAATTTTACATAATAAAAATTGGATATTCTAGTATAATTTGTGAACATTTTTACATAATTCTTAGAATTTATTATTTCCATAAAATAGTGAAAAAAAACTAGGAAGCAAGAGTCCGATTTCTAGGAAACCAAATTTAAGTAAATGTGGACAGAAATAAAAATTAGAAAAAAAAAAGCCCTGTAAAGGTTTATTCCTTTACAAGGCTAATTATTAATTACGCATATGAGTGTAAACCAGCAATGATTAAGTTAACTGCAATTAAGTTAAACATAATAATTGCAAATCCTAGTACGGCTAACCAAGCAGAATTTTCACCTTGCCAATTTCGTTTGAAACGAAGATGTAAAAACACTGCATAGAATAACCATGTTATTAATGCCCAATCTTCTTTTGGATCCCAGCTCCAGAACTTTGTCCAAGCAATTTGAGCCCAAATCATCGCAAAGATTAGTCCACCAAGTGTAAATACCGGAAAACCAATTGCTACAGCACGGTATCCGATTTCGTCTAATAATTCACTATCGACTTTTTGTACAAATGGTTGTAAAAATGCGCCAATTCTTTTTCTTATAATTAAACGAATGATTGCATATAATGCTGCTCCAGCAAAAACTGACCAAATTACAGTGTTCAATTTTTTAGCATTAACCATTGCTGGCATTTCTGCAAGGGCTTCAAATTTATCTTTTGTTGTCAATTCGCCTTTATGTGGACCAACAATTGATGGAAGATTATAGACCATTTCTTCTTGTAATTTATCTTTATTAATCCAATTATATTTTGCTTCGTATCCAGATGCATTAAATGCTGTAGAAATAATAACGAAACCAACAACAGTTACTAAGAAATATAAAACTGCTTCTAGCCAAAAAGTTTTCTTTGTTGATACTTTTTGATCGATATTTTTAATTAAATAAATTAGTCCTGTAATAAAGCTAATCGCTAAAATAGCTTCCCCTAAAGCTGCTGTTGTTACATGGATATGTAACCAATAGCTTTTTAAAGATGGAACTAATGGTTTGATTTCATGTGGAAATACTGATGCATAAGCAATGATGATTATTGACAACGGTAATGCGAATAAACCAATTATATTTAAGCGATACATAAAATAAATCATAATAAACGCAAAAATTAACATCATTCCAAAGAAAGTAATAAATTCAAATAGATTACTTACAGGTGCATGTCCAGCAGCAATCCATCTTAAAATAAAATAAGTAATTTGCGATAAGAATCCAATTAATGTAATCGAAATACCAATAGTACCCCATCTATTAGGACCATTATCATTTGTTTTCATCGAGCCGCCAAAAAAGAAAGTAGCTACTATATAACAAATAAACGCGATAAATAAAAAATTACTACTTAGCTCGTACATATTTTCCCCCTAGTTAAACGCTATTCTTTAGCTTGTTGATCGATCGGCAATTCAATTTTTGTGTCTACAAACACTTTCTTTAATTCCATCTTTAAACCATAATAGTTTTTATTTGTAAATGCCGCAACCCAAACTTCCCCATCTTGATTCTGTATCCAAACGCGTCGGTGATACCAATACATACCTTGAATTACACCGATCATAAAGATTGCTCCTCCAAGTCCTAGTAACCAAAGAGTTAAATCTTTACGTACTGTTAAACCTGTTGAATCTTTTGTTTCAATCCCTGCAAATGACATTTTATATTTGTTTTCACCATTTGGTTCAATATTTTGTTTAATTGCAACAAATGCTACTTCCCCTTTTGGTGTTTTTGGTGTAGTCATTTTAAATACAAACGCTGGATTGTTTGGTTTTCTTGTTTTTGTATCAGGTTGACCATCAGAGTTAAAATAGAAATCTGGAAAATAATTTTTTAGTTCTACTTTATATCCATTTTTCAAGTCATATACTTCTTTAGGATTTTGTAAATCTACTGTGATTGGCCCTAATTTTTCACCCGTTTGTTTATTTTGTAATGTAAATAAGAATGCACTAAATTCACCAATTCGGTAATCTACTTGATATAGAGCGAAGTTTTGGAACTTTAAAGGTTCATTAACTTTAATACTATAATCTTTTACTTTTTTAAGTTTTGGATCTTCTCCTGGTATTAAATTTCCTTCGCGTTTATACAACGTCACATCGGCTTGATAGTTTTTAGGTATTTTATCATTTCCAAAGCGCTCAATCGCTTTTTTATAAACTTTACCCTCTTTATCTTTATCATACGTTTCCATATGGAAATCATTTAATTTAATATAATAGTTTTGGTTTGTACCAACGACAGGTTTTAATTCGCCTTCTTGAACCCAAAGAGCCTTATCCATATACATTCCTGGTACATATCTCATCATTACCCCAATAAGGAAGATAATTAACCCTATATGGTTTACATATGGACCCCAACGAGAGAAACGACCTTTTTCTGCTAAGATATTGCCGTTTTCTTCACGAATCTTATAACCTCTTTTACGTAAATTAACTTTAGCTTTTTCTATTTCGTCTGGAATATGATCAACTCTACTAATTCCGAACATTTTTTGTCTTTTTAAAAAGTTTGGATGTCTAGTAACAGTTTGTTTGTTTAGAGCTTTATAGAGTGGTAAAATTCGATCTAAACTACAAATTACTAGTGAGATCCCAATCGATGAAACAAGTAACATGAACCACCAAGAGTTAAACGTATTATCTAAACCGATTGCATCGTATATTTTACCAAAGATTCCATATTCATCTTGATAAAACGTTGCAGGATTCGCAGTAGGCGGTAGTAAATCTCTTTGCGGAAAAATAGTACCTAATGCTGCTGCTACTAGCGTAATTAGAATGATTACAACAGCTACTTTTACAGATGAAAAAAACGTCCATATTTTATCTATATAAGTTTGATTATTAACGATTGATCTTCTAGCAGTCCCTTCATAGCGCATATCAAGTATTTCTGTTGCTTTTTCATCTTGAGGTTTACCACATGACTCACATATTTCAGTACCTACATGATTAAGATGACCACATTCACATTTAAAAGTCTCCATTTTATTTCCCCTTACTAATGTACACTCATCATTTTGGTAATATTTCTTTAATATAACTTTCAAAAGAATCTGGTGTCATTTGACCTGTTACGATTCTCTTTATTGTTCCATCCGGACTTACAAAAAACGTAGTTGGTAAAGGGTTAACACCATACGTATTTAAAACCTCTTGATCTTTATCTATTCCGACTGGAAATTTAAGTTTATAATCGCTTACAAATCTTTCTACTGAAAATTTCGATTCATCTGCATTCATTGCAAGTAACTCGATTCCTTTTCCCTTATATTTCGAATAGATTTCATTCATAAAAGGCATTTCTCGCTTACATGGTTCACACCAAGTACCCCAAAAATTAACAATTACGCCTTTTCCCTTTTCACCTGAAAGAGTATATTTTTTACCAGTATTCAGCTCCGTCATAGCAAAGTTTGGCGCTTTACTTCCTTTAGTAATAACTTCATCTTTCTTAAAGAAATTTATGTAAAAAGTATAACCAATTGCACAAACCAAAACTAATAGGATAATTGTTCGAATTAACGTTCTATTTTTCTTCATATATGCAGTTCCTCCCATATGATAGAATATCATTATTTCCTATTCTTGAATAGAATTTTGATACGTTTCAAAAAAGACTAAATTTTCAATCTTTTATCCTGGAATATTAAATGTTTAATGCAAAGAAAAAACTCGGTATTTACCGAGTCGTAGTGAAAAAATAGGATATCAGACTGCATTAAAACACATTTTCTAAAAATGTTAACCGGATTATAAAAAAGTACTGAATATAGGTTAGGTAACTAAGTAAGAAAGCAGTGATCAACAGTCTGACTTATCATTAGCGTGGCTTTGCTGTAGCCATTGCTCTCAGTTTTTTCACTTCATGAGGTGATAGTTCTCTTGCATCACCAGGAGTTAAACCACTCAAATCTAAAAACGCATATCGTTCACGTTTTAACTTCACAACTGGAGTACCAATCGCCTCAAGCATTCTCTTAACTTGACGGTTTCTCCCTTCATGAATGATTAGTCTTATAATTGCAGTATTTTTGCTTTTATCAAGTGAAATCATTTTAACTTGAGCTGGAGCCGTTTTCCCATCCTCAAGCACAATTCCTCTTTCTAATTTACGTAACTGCTCTTTAGTTGGAATCCCTTTTACTTTTGCGATATATTCTTTATCTATTTCATATTTTGGATGTTGAAGTTGATTTGAAAATTCGCCATCATTTGTTAGTAGAATAATACCCGATGTATCAAAATCCAATCTACCAATTGGATAAATACGTTGTTTAATCATTGGAAAAAAGTCTGTTACAACTTTTCTACCTTTATCATCTGAAACACTTGAAATTACACCTGATGGTTTATATAAAAGGAAGTAAACTGGTTCTTCTTTATCAATCGGAATCTCTTCCACTTCAACACGATCGTTACCACTTACTTTAACACCTAACTCAGTAACAACCTGACCATTTACTTTCACTTTTCCTTCTTTAATTAACTCTTCTGCTTTACGACGAGAAGCAATTCCCGCTCTAGCAATAACTTTCTGTAATCTTTCCATTCGATCATTTCACCTCTTCAACCATCATACAGATTTATACAATTGAAAACAAGTAGCAGCTACAAGGTTTTTATGAATAAAGTGAGTTAATCACCAAATCTAAACTTTAATTTCATTTTTCAAGTCGTGCCCATCGCCATTCTTCCACTTAATCCCTTGTCCCTTAATCCCTCTCTCAATATCATATTTTTAAAAATCTATCATATAATTTACTAGATTTGCAGAAATGAGGTAATAGATATGAATTTAACTTTAAAACACTCCTCAGCCTTTGACCGTTCTAAAATTATTACGCCAGGTAGTGTGCTTATTTCTAAAAAGAATGAAACAATCTATATGCTTGTTTATGAAGAAAATGAAGATGATTTCCCATATGTACTTGTCTCATTAACCGATGCAAGACTAGTCCAAAATTATGATATTATGCCAACCCTAGGAGATATTGAAGATTGGATTGGTGAAGTCACGATGGTAACTCAGAAAAACAAATTATCTATTACAATTCAAGCAAATTACTAGTTTGCTGTTTAATCTATTAAGAACCCGTCAATAATATAATAAGTAAAATGAAAAAGGAGCTTACTATATGAATTATTCTTTTAATCCAGCAGTAAAATATAATTCAGTTGGTTCGTTTAAATTAGGCGATGTATTTTTCACTTCCGATAAACCTTCAAAAGCATACAAATTAATCTATGACTCTACAGAAACTAATTTCCCCTATATTTTATTATGCTTAGATGATGCCATTTCAATTCAAAGCTTTGATGATATTCCAACAATTGAAGATATTGAAGAAAATATCGGAGAAATTAAATTCACCGTTCCAAAAGAGAAATTACTTCTTGTAATCAATTAAGCTTTTTTAAATTTTGTTGCTTTAAAACGCCATCAAAATTAGGATGACGTTTTTTTCATTCTGTTGAAAAACGATTTTGCCAATTTAGGAGCCTGCATGAGCTTGATTTCCACTACGAGATGTCCACCTTCCTTAGGGCGAGATTGATTTATTTTTTATCTTTTTTAATTGATATTATTTTGATTTGTTGAATTCTCAATCCATTTTACAATTAGTCCTCGAGATTCATATGGGTTTCGCTCAAATTTATGAATGATTCGTGGTCTTATTTGCAGTTTACTTAATTTTAATTGTAGTTTTGACTTTTTTATTTGCAGTTTTGACTTATTTAATTGCAGATTTGCTCTTTTTATTTGCAGTTCCCCATTTTCTATATTCCTACAAAATATAAAAAACGTCATCCATTAAGATGACGTTTTTCAATATTAAGCAAATACACTTTCTAACGTTTCGTCTGTTTGCTCGCTCCAATATTTTAACCATTTTTTTGCGCCTTCAAGGTCGTGAAGTTTTGCTTGGCCGCATTGAAGCTCATTTGCAGCAGGTACTACTTCAACTTGCAGTCCAAGTTCAGCTGTTTTACGTAATAATGTGATTACTTCTGAAATAGAAGGTGTGCCAGCGATTATTAAATAAAATCCTGTTTGGCATCCCATTGGTGATAAATCAATAATTTTAAAAGGATCACCAGCAGGTACTGCTTCACGAACGTTCAAAGCCAATAAATGTTCTAAAGTGTGAATTGTATCCGGCTTCAATGCTTGCTTATTTGGTTGGCAAAAACGAATATCATATTTTGTAACAACTCCGTCTGTACCAACTGCATGAGTACCACAATGTCTAACGTAAGGAGCAACAACTTTTGTGTGATCTAATTCAAAACTTTCAACTGATGGCATATTTAATTTCCTCCTAAATTACTTCTCTCTATTTTTTTGTAGCTACAACGATCCATACAAAATCATTATATTGTTCGAATTTCACATCAAAACCATTTTTTTCAAAATGTGATTGAACAACTGGAATTAATGGATAATATTCTCTAATTAAATCATCTCTTAGATTGATATAATTTGCATTTTCAGCTTTTGTAATTTCATTCTTATATTCGTTTTCTGTTAAAAACATTGTATCTGCAAATACGATTTTCCCATGTGAGTTCAATAATGAGCTATATATTTTAATAGCTTCATATTTTTCTTGATCAGTTAAATGATGAAAAACGTATGAACTTACAATTGTATCGATCTCGGCCTGTGGTTTTGGAAAATCAATTAAATCTCCGTCGTGAATCGTAATATTCTCGCCCAATTTCTTTGAGGCAATCATTCTCATCTCAGGAGATGGCTCGATTGGAAATACAGTTTTTCCTTTATCAAGAAGTAACTTTGTTAAATTCCCTGTACCAATTCCAAATTCAAGGACGCTGTTTCCACTTCTATTAACAATTTCTTTTAGAATTTCATCATAACGTCGAAATGCTTCTTTATATTCTGGGTCATGGCCTTGAACAAAAGAATCGTAACTTTCTGCCCAACCAGTAAAAACGTCTAAAAACTCTCTACCCATTTATCTCACCTTTGATGTTTGAAATATTAATGCTTGTTCTAGGTCTTCGATTAAATCTTCTAAATCTTCTAGACCGACCGATAATCGAATTAATTCATCAGAAATTCCGGATGCAATTCGTTTTTCCCTTGGAATCGAAGCATGCGTCATTTTTGAAGGGATCCCTACAAGACTTTCAACTGCTCCTAAACTTTCAGCTAATGTGAACCACTTTAATTTGCCTACAAATTCTTCTGGATCTAATCCTTCTTTTAATTCAAAAGATAACATGCCACCAAATCCACTGCTTTGTTGTTTTGCTAATTCATGATTTGGGTGTGTCGATAATCCAGGATAGAAAACTTTATTTACATTTGGATGATTCGATAAGAATGTTACAATTTCATGCGTATTTCTTTCATGCTCTTCCATTCTTATCCCAAGTGTTTTAATACCACGTTGTAATAACCAACTATCGTTTGGTCCTAAAACTCCACCAATCGAGTTTTGATAAAACGCTAAATCTTCAGCTAACTCTTCTTTATTCGTTACAACAATTCCAGCTACTACGTCACTATGTCCTCCAAGGTATTTAGTTCCACTATGAACGACGATATCAGCACCTAGTGTAAGAGGTTGTTGCCAGTATGGAGTAGCAAAAGTATTATCAACAATCGTTAATAAGTCATATTCATTTGCTAGTTTTGCAATTGCTTTAATATTAGTAATTTTTAATAATGGATTACTAGGTGACTCAATAAAAATTGCTTTTGTATTTGGTGAAATAACATTTTCAACTAATGTAATATTACTTGTATCAACAAATGTAGTTGTTATGCCTAAATTTGATAACACTCTTGTAAGTAATCTGTAAGTACCACCATAAACATCATCGCCGACTACGATATGGTCACCAGTCTTGAATAAACTAAAAACAGTATGAATAGCTGCCATTCCAGATGCAAATGCAAATCCTGCAACACCGTGTTCAATATCTTTCATTAACTCTTCAAGAGCATGTCGTGTCGGATTGCCTGTTCTGGAATATTCAAATCCCCTATGTTTGCCAACAGCATCTTGTTTATACGTACTAGTTTGATAAATTGGGACAC
Source organism: Gottfriedia sp. NPDC057991 (assembly GCF_042886615.1). Taxonomy (NCBI): domain Bacteria; kingdom Bacillati; phylum Bacillota; class Bacilli; order Caryophanales; family Bacillaceae; genus Gottfriedia; species Gottfriedia sp. NPDC057991. The sequence goes on along the minus strand of NZ_JBHVQN010000001.1, from coordinate 910,566 downwards.
TAACCGCACCAGTTGTTTCATCTCTACTAATTCCCCCGTGTATTAACGCCGTCTTTTTCTTCATATTTTATCCCTCACTATATATGTTTTTACTTAAGTATCTTTCACTACTATCTGGGAAAATCGTTACGATTGTACTCCCTGGTTTTGCTTTTTTTGCTTCTAATAAACTTGCATATAACGCAGCTCCTGAGGAACTCCCTACTAAAAGTCCTTCTTTCGTTGCTAGCTCTTTGACTAAACGAAATGCGTCTGAATCAAGTACTGTATGAATATCATCAAATAAGTTTGTATCTACAAAGGCAGGAATGAATTCCATTCCAATTCCTTCTGTATCATGTGAACCTGGCTTTCCGCCATTTAATATTGATCCTTCTGGTTCAACTATCACTGTTTTTACATTTTGTAATTTATCTTTTAAATACTGAGCTGTTCCAGTAAATGTTCCTCCACTACCAGCTCCAGCAACAAATACATCTATTTTTCCATCGAGTTGGTCAACTAACTCTGGACCTAATGTTTTGTAATACGTTCTTGGATTCGCTTCATTACTAAATTGTGAAGGTACAAATGAATTCGGTATTTCTTTTGATAGCTCATTCGCTTTTTTAATTGCACCTGTCATGCCATCTTCGGTAGGTGTGTTCACAATTTTTGCTCCAAGTGCTTTCATCAATGTTTGTTTTTCAATACTGAATTTTTCAGGAACAACAAATAGAACATTTACGCCATATTTTATAGCTGCTAGTGCTAAACCAATTCCTGTATTTCCGGCGGTTGGTTCAATCACTGTTCCACCTTTTTCTAATTTACCTTCGTTAAGTGCAGTTTCTAATAATTCCATTCCAAGTCGATCTTTTACACTTCCACCCGGGTTACAGAATTCTAATTTTGCAAATAGTCTTGTTCCTTTTGGTAAAGGGAATGTTGTAATTTCAAGCAATGGTGTTGATCCGATCAGCTCGTGTACTGATTTTACAACTTTCATAATTTCAAGCTCCTTTATGTCACAAAAAGGTTAGTTTCTTCCAATCCATTATATGCAACATGGGTAAAATTGAATGTTGTCTTAATACCAACTATTCTTATTGGTATTATAAGATATTAATTTTAAATGCGCAATAAAAAAGTACTTTTATCCTAAAATAAAAGTACTTTTTCAATGATTCAAATCATATGGGTTGAGTTAAGAAAAGAACATCGTTACAAAAATGATTGAAAAAATAATACTGATTGCATCTGCAATTAAACCTACTTTTAATGCATCACCCATTTTACGAATACCTACCGCTCCAAAATACACCGTTAAAACATATAGCGTTGTATCTGTACTACCTTGCATAGTTGAAGCTAGCCTTCCGATAAACGAATCAGGTCCATATGTTTTAATTAAATCCGAAGTAATCCCTAAAGCAGCCGAACCAGAAATAGGTCGAATAATTGCCAGCGGAAAAACTTCTGCAGGTATACCTAGCGAACTTAATAATGGTCGCATAAGTTCTACACAAAACTCTAGTGCACCTGACGCTCTAAAGATCGAGATGGATACTAGCATACCAACTAAAAATGGAATTAATTGCACTGCAATTGTTACACCCTCTTTTCCACCTTCTACAAATGATTCATACGTCGGCACCTTTTTCCAAGTTCCATGTATTAATATGACAGCGATAATAAATGGAATGATATAAAGTGATATAGTATTCATATATCCCATTTATTTTCTCCCCTTTCGATTTCGCCTACTTGCAAAAAAACTATTTACCGCGAGTCCCCCAATGAATGAAACGATCTGTGCAAGAATTGTAACACCTACTATTTCAGTCGGATTGGAAGAATGATAAGACATTCTAACTCCTATCACTGTTGTAGGAATTAAAGTGATTGCACTTGTATTTAAAGTTAAAAATGTAATCATGTCATCACTTGCTTCAATACTATTTCTATTTAATACTTTTAGTTGTTCCATAGCCTTTATACCTAATGGTGTTGCAGCATTTCCTAAACCGAATAAATTGGCAACCATATTTGACATAATATAACCAAGTGCTGGATGGTCTTTAGGGATTCTCGGAAATAAGAAAGAAAGGAATGGTTGAAATAATTTCGAAAGAATTTTTAATAATCCAGATTCTTCTGCTATTCGCATTAAACCTAACCAAAAAACAAGAACACTAACTAGTCCAATAATAATGGTAATTGCTTGCTTTCCTCCGTCAAATACTGCTTTATTTACTTCATCCATGGTGCCATTAATCATCGCAAAAACAAAACCAATTATTGTAAGAGCAACCCAAATGATATTAACCACCAGAGTGCTCTCCCATTAAGTTTAATAGAACTTGTTTTCCATTTTGGATTATTTCTTTCGTAAATACTTTGACCTTACTTTCGCTATAAAAAATATTTCTAAATCCAATTTGTTCACCTTCTAGTTCGATAATCGCTTTACCAACAATTGCATCATTAGCGATTTTTTTCTTGGTCGGCTTTTGCATTTCAATCGTGATTCTTACTTGATCACGCTCTTTTTTATCTAATGGATAAGAGAAGTCATTTTTCATATAAACATGTCCTTTATATTTTTTATCTGTGACCTCTTTAATTCCTCCTTTACTTAAAACTTTCGTTAAAGGATAGTTACTGAAACCATATTCGAATAGTGACATATGATCTTGCCAATCTTGCCCATCATTTAGTGTTACAACAATTAAATCCATTCCATTTTTCGAAGCTGTTGATACAAGCGTTCTTTTTGCTTTTTTAGTGAATCCAGTTTTACCTCCAGTACTATACTTGTACATGAAAGTAAGCAATTTGTTTTTATTCTTCCACACATAATCCCAAGATTCTGCCGTATTGGGGGCACGATGTACTTTTGTCCCTGCAATTTTTGCATATTTAGGATTTTCCATAGCGTATCTCGTTAATAACGCCATATCATAAGCAGATGAGTAATGCTCTTTTCCTTGCTGATCAAGTCCTGATGGATTGCTAAAATATGTATTACTCATTCCGATTTCTTTTGCTTTTTCGTTCATCATATAAACAAAACCTTCGATGCTACCACCTACTGCCTCGGCAATTGCATTAGCCGCATCATTCCCAGACCTAAGCATTAAACCATAAACTAAATCTTCCAGCTTAATTTTTTGTCCAGGTTTTAAATAAATGGATGACCCTTCTGTTTGTACTGCTCTTGAACTAATTGTTATCGTGTTTTGCATTTTACCAGATTCTACAGCAAGTATTGCAGTCATTATTTTTGTAATGCTGGCGATTCTTTCAGAGTCATGCATTGCTTTACCATACAAGATTCGTCCAGTTTTTTGATCCATCAAAACTGCATTTCTAGCACTAACTCCTCCAAATGCTTCAACATTATTCGTCGGAATAATAATTCCGATTAAAAATAAGCCAATGATTCCGATTACTAGCCATTTTTTCATCTTTCGCATCAACTCCACAGTTAGTCCTAATTAGTACAAGTTTACGAAATACATTATAAAAAAATGACTTTTTTTAAGAAAAAAAGTGCTGAAATTGTTCAGATATACAACCTGAGCAATTCCAGCACCTACTATTTTTCGCTAATTAATAAAATGGTTGCCATTTTAATTGACTAGCATAATTATATCGATAATTTACATCCGGCCAATTAACTATGTTCCAAAAATTTGTAATATACGCGTCTTTATCAAATTTATACTGTAAATAATAAGCGTGCTCCCAAACATCCAAAACTAGCAATGGAATTGTATCCCATTGCGTAAAGAATTGATGTTTTTCAGTTTGAAGAATCTCCAAACGATTCGCTCTTGGAACCCAAACTAAGATCGCCCAACCGACACCTTCCACTTTTTTAGCAGCTTGTGTAAAATGCTCTTTAAAGTCTTCATAACTTCCGAAGTCGTCTTCAATTTGTTTTAAAAGAGCCCCATGAGGTTGCCCTCCACCTGATTTACTTAAATTATTCCAAAATATAGTATGCAAATAATGACCCGACCCATGAAATGCAAGCTCTCTTTCCCAATGTTTTAATAAATCGTATGCCTTATTCTTTCTTGCCTTTTCTAATTCAATCTCAGCTTTATTTAAACCATCTACATAACTTTTATGGTGCTTATCATGATGTAGCATCATAATTTCTTTTGATATATATGGCTCGAGTGCATTATAGGGGTAAGGTAAAGGTGGAAGCTCATGTTTACCAATCCCAACTCTCTCTTCGACTTCTATTACCCGATACGCATAGCTATCATCATATTCCTCTTCATTTAAAATTGAAATTAATCGTTCTTGGATATCATCCACATCCATACTAATTTCATCTAAAAAGGAATTTTGATCTACATAATGACCTTTTGTCCCCATTCTGTTTAATAATAGTTTAACTTTATATTCTAATAGTTCTTTTTCTTGAATATGGTCAAATCTTTCAGACAGCAACTGTAATACATTCGCACACCAGATTTCTACCTCCTGAAAGTAAGTGACGAGTTCAGATTGATTTAACATCATACACCTCCATCAGAGAAAATAAATTTCTCATCTACTTTCTATTGTATGATATTAAATTTATAGCTATTACCGGTATTCATCTGATTCACGCGATTAATGGAATTAACCTATTTAAGATGTTAATTCCACATGCTCTTATATAAAATGATTAGGTAAGTTTCTCTAAAACGGTCTGATTTTCTGAGTAAAACTCCATTTTTAATGAGATCACTTTTTCCAATTCGTAAACAATCATCATTAAACTAGCTCTAGTCTCAAATTCATCTCTTGATTCAGGCAATGGCATCTTTCTAAAATCATTCATCATATGACTAAATTCCCCTAATAATTCAATCCCCGTAGATTTTTCTTTTAAGTAAACACCTGTATCCTCAAAGAATTCTGCAATAATTTTTGAATGCGGATAATTTAACGCAACTTTTTTTAATAAAGGGATGATTTGATTCGATATGATTTCAAATTGACGTTCTCTCATTTCAAAATAATTAATATAATATAAATTTGATTTTATAAAACTATTTTCAACTTGCCTGTAAGCTAATGTTTTCGCCGTTTGTAAAAGTATTTTTGTTTCATAAATTAAATCAATTTGTGAATCTTCATCCTTACCCTTCATTTTTAAAGCAATACCTAGAAGTAGCATTTTAAAATTTTGCTCGATTTTCTTTTGAGATTCAATCATCTTCTTCTCAATACTTGGCATATATGTATTCATTATTAATGCAATTAAGATTCCAACCGCCAAAATTTCAACTTGATTAAATAAGAAAGATATTGATTTATTGTTACTAACATAGATTTGTAAAACAATCACTGAGCTTGGAATGATTCCCTCTTGTAACTTCAATGTGACTAATAAGGGTATAGTTAAAAGAAAGTAAATGACAACTGTTAATGGGGTATAGCTTAAAAATTCAAACATCATCCATCCAATTAACATTGCAATAACTGATGCAACAAATCTTTGAATTGCAACAATAAATGATCTGCGTTTTGTATTTTGAATACTTAATAGCGTAACGACAGCAGCAGTACTATAATTTTGTAAATGTAGAGCTTCTGCGATTAATAGGGATATACCACTTCCGATTGCTGTTTTGATTGTCCTTTGTCCAATCGAATACATTTGTTTCATTTTTTATCCTCTTCTCTTACAAAGAAATTTCTATAGTATTGTAACGTATCTTAGATAAAAATTACTAGATATATCCAATTTTTTTTGGTTTTGTACAAAATGAAAAGACTAGATATTTTCTAGTCTTTTTCTCTTAACCTTACTATTTACATTTAACTATTTTCTAATTACTGTTTGTATTGTTGCATAAGTTTTGTTGAATAATCTGTTTCATAATACTCAAGTTCTTCTCGCATTTGTTGAAAAACTTTTTCTAATGACGAAAATAGGTCTTGGATAGTACCTGGTACAACTTTATAGAATGTAATTGCTTGATTACCTGTGTATGCTGCACGACTATTTTCATACCATGCATCGTTTTTAGGAGAGAAGAATTCAGCGATACATCTGTGATAAATTTTATGTAAAGTATCTTCAGCTGTTGCTTTATGGAACTGTCCACTTAAAATTTTCTCACAAACTTCTTTAGCATCCTCACAATATACTGTAATTCTACGTAATGAAGAAAGTATTTTTTCTAAGTAGTTAGTATCCACTGCTTGGTTTTCATGTTGAAATGACGGTAAAGAATTCTTATTTAAAAACAAATTACACTCTAGACCAACAATCCCTAATTGATTACCAACAATTTTTAATTGATGCTCTACCATCTTATTCGACATTTTTTTCCCTCCGTTAAATTAGATCGATATTTCTATTTTATTTGAATTTTGTTTAATACTTCTCGCATATCCTACCAATTTATCAAAATCAACACCTTGAAGCTCTTTTACAAATTGATCTAATTCATTAATATATATTCGCTTTCTTCCACGATAATCAGGATTTTTAATAATTAGCGCAAGTGCCACTAGATCACGAAAATCTACTGATTGATCGCCATTTTCATATAATTTAGTTGTTTTTAAATCACTTACTTCAGAAAGTTGTTCTTCAAAAAAACGAACATATAAGACAGAAGTTACAATTTTATGACCATTATATTCATATTCAACTTCAGAACGATTAAAAAAATCTTCCGAAGTATTTGGTTGAGCCTTTACTAATTCATACCCGTGACAATTATAAATTAACAATTCTTTCACCCTCCAAGATTTCCATAGTATTAGTTTAACATAGGATACATACAGATTTGCAGAATTTTTTAACTAATCTTATTTTTCAAATTTGCTAAAAAATAAATCTGCTTCTTCTTCAACTTCTTCCATTTTTAAATCTTGTGGTAGTGGAGGTAATTCTTTAATGTTTTTTAGACCAAAATAATCTAAAAACTCAGAAGTAGTACCATATAAAATTGCACGTCCAGTCCCTTCAGCCCGCCCAACTTCTTTAATTAAATATTTCGAGACAAGAGTTTGGATTGGTTTTTCAGTCTTAACTCCACGAATATCTTCAATTTCTGTCCTCGTAATTGGTTGTTGGTATGCAACAATCGCTAAAGTTTCTAATGCTGCTTGTGACAACGAAGAGTTCGATGGGCTTTCAACTAATTTTTTGAAAAACTCACCATGTTCCCTCTTTGAAGTAAGTTTATATCTGTTAGCTAGAATTCTAATTTGTAAGCCTCTGTTAGGATTTTCATATTCTTTTTTTAGATTCTCAATTAATTCTAGAACATCGGTTTGACTTAGTTCTAAAGCCTCAGATAGCTCGACAATTGATATTCCTTCATCGCCAGCTACAAATAAAAGTCCTTCTAGAACTCCTACTAAATTTTTTTCCTGTTCCATTACAAGTACACCTCAGCTTGCTTATCTTCAAAAACCTCCCGTGATGTAAGAAAAATTTCTGAAAAGTTTTGTTCCTGTTCTACTACAATGTCTTTTGTTTTCATTAATTCCAAAATCGCTAAAAAAGTAACTACAATACTTTCTTTATCACTATATGGAAATAAACTGATAAAATTAGTTCTCTTTTTTATACTTTTTAAGTAGGTAATAATTTCACCCATTCTTTTTTCGATCGATATTTCTTCACGAACAATTTTAGTTTGAAGTGGTTCTTGTAGCTTTTTACGTTTAAATAGCTTTTGAAGTGCACCAAACATATCGTAAATTGTAACATCAGTCGGCATGACAATATCTTCTGGTCTCGGTCCATATTCGGACAAATCAACAGGATTTCGAGTAAAAATCATCGCACGTTCAGATTCTTTTTCCTGAAATAATATCGCCGCTTCCTTAAATTGCTTATATATAATTAATCGATTCATTAATTCTTCTCTAGGGTCTTCTTCAAGAATTGCATCCCAATCAGCTTGTTCTTCATGGTTAGGTAAAATACTTTTACTTTTCATCGCAAGTAATTCAGCTGCCATCACTAAATATTCACTTGCAATATCCAATTCTAATTCTTTCATTGTATGAATAAATGAAACATATTGATCTGTTATTTCAGATACAGGTATATCATAAATATCAATTTCAAATCGTTGAATTAAATGAAGTAATAAATCTAATGGCCCTTCAAATGCATCAATTTTAACTTCATATTGCTTCACAAACTACTCACCAACTTACTTTAAAATAAAAATATACTCTATAACAGTATAAAGTATTATTTCATAAAACTATATAACAGAAAAGGATTTTTCATCGATGAAGTTACTTTGTTCCTAAATTTTTAGTTTTACGCCTATACCATTTTCTAAAATTTTTCATAAGATATCAGTGCAAGAGTAATTTTTTTTTGGGTAAGGAGGTTATTTCATGAGTAAAGGTGCTGTTTCTCCAGAGTTCGGCGGTTTCGGCCACGGCAGAGGCTTTGCTTTAATCGTAGTATTATTTATTTTATTAATCATCGTTGGATGTGCTTTCGTCTGTTAATTTAACCCCGTGAATAAACAAAACGTGAAAGTCTAGACATTGCTCTAGGCTTTCTTCTTTTTAAATTATTCCATTTCTGATAAAATTTTAGTAATAAAGAGGTGAAAAACTTGGTCCATTACAATAAAAACGAGCGATACATAAAATATTTATGTCATTTCCATTTTGATCAAGATTTTTTTGAATGTCATGAAATTCTTGAGGAACAATGGAAACTTGAATTAAATCATCATTATAAAAAGGTCTGGTTAGGTTTAATAAGATTATCGGTAGTGTTATATCATTATAGAAGAAGAAACTTTACTGGTGCTAAAAAATTATTTCGACACGTCATTACCTTTTCAAATGATTCTAATTTATTGGAAATGGCTGGAATTGATCATTTGCGCTTTCATCAAATCATATCAGATTTACAGTTAAAACTTCAAAATGAAACGGAATATCACCATTTCGACCTCCCATTAAATGACCAAGAATTGATTGAAAGATATCAAAATCAAAAAGAATATTACTCGTCATTTACGGAAGATTTAATTAATAAACATTCTACAAGAGATCGAACAGATGTCATTTCGGAAAGATTAAAGCAATTAGAATTACGAAGAAAAATATAGAGGAAAGGTGCTCAATAAATTGGGCACCTTTTTCATGTTATTGAAAAATTGAGATTGGCAACTAATCCGTTACTTCTCTGTTTTTTTATAGTTCAATTTACTAAGGTTATACATTACTAAAAAAGTATCTGTAAGTTGATTTCCACTACAGGATGCTCGCTTTCCATGGATCATGAACTGAGCCTCCTCGTTCCTGCGGGGACTCAGCCTTCCTACATATCCCATAGGAGTCGAGCACCCTTCCGTTCAAATCAACATATCTATCAAAAGAAGGTTACATTTAAAAATTTAGAATATGTGGTCATAATAAGTTAAATCATAAAAGTTCAAACTGCAAATAAATCTGTGCAAGTGCAAATAAAAAGTCCAAACTACAAATAAATCACCGACCATCCAATAAAAAAAGCCAAATCTAATCCAACTTTATCCATATAGTTCACTTAATTATTTCTCAATATTGGCTACTAGATATTTCAATTACGCAAAAAAAAGTGCTCAAAAATAGAGCACTTTTTTTCTATAATACTTTCAAACTAACATGACAATGTTCAATAAATGAAGCTACTTCTTGCGTTGTTACGATTGTATAGTCTGTATACTGAGATCTAATAGCATCGTAAAGTGAAGTTGCAATACCTTGATTTCGGAATGAAGGGTTTACACTTAAATGTTTAATCATAATAACCTTATCTGGTAGTAGTTGTATTCCAATAATCCCAACAATATCGTCTAATTTCCAAAGGAATAAATGATTATCATCTTTAGTTTCATAATCTTTAATCGTATTTACTAAGCTCTTCACATTCTTTTCATTCGGCATAAACGAAAGCAGGCCCATTGCAATTTTCTCATATGTTTTCTTATACCTAATTAACATGTTAACCCCTCTTAAAAATTATTAAAACTCTAATTAGCTTCTAAACCAATACATAATATATGATTGATTTTCCCTCTATAGTACGATAAATATAAAAATACGTTCCAAATATATCAATATTTCAAATATATAATTCTCACATTTTTCTGTCAAGTCAGAAAACCAGGGAGATGGAAAAACGGGATATATGATATAGGTGAGAATTTAAAATGATTTAATGTACTAGTCATGTATTCTTCTTGCCCATCCAACCTTATAGGCTTTTGTCACCAATTAGATAAATTTGAATACAGTAAATTTTAGTTAGAGTTATATAAAAGGGTGATCATTATGAGGTTGGATTTAGATTATACATCGCCAAATATTCAATTTACTTATGATATAAATAAAAATCATGCATTTGTAAAGGATCGTCAAAACTTTATCAATCAATTAAGTGTTAATGATTTGAATACTTTAGATAATTTGTCTTTATTGGATATTTTTTTAAGTATAAATAATGTTGTAGAGCCACATTATCATCAAAACTCATCAGAATTAGTATATTGTATTTCTGGTGCGGCAGTTGTATCAATCTTAAATCCTTATACAAAGCAACTATTAAATTTCCCAATTACTCCTGGTCAAGTTGCAAACGTACCACAAGGCTGGTGGCATTATGAAATTGCAACTGTTGACAATACTCATTTATTAGCAATATTTAATGCACCTTCCCCAGACGTAATATTATTCTCTGATTTAATGAAATTTACACCTTCAAATATTGTCTCACATACTTACTGTCTTGATGAAAACCAATGGAAAAATGCAAAAGCAAATTTACAACCTTCTATATTTTTAGGACCACCAAAAAACTGTAATCGTCAAGTTCAAAACGAGCTTGAATTTGCAAATCAGCAGAATCAAAATTATTATCAAAATTCCTATTACAACCAGAATTATTATCAACAGCGTTTTTAATTGCAAGATTCAAGGTGAAATAGTATGTGCAATTAAAAAAGTCAAAACTGCAATTAAATTTGGCAAATCTGCAATTAAAAAAGTCTTAGCTGCAATAAAAACTAATAAAGCAGCAAATAAGACTATGAATTATGTGGAAAGAGATTATGAGAATCAAGAATATAGAAGAAATAACATGAATAGACTCTGAAACAATTAAAACTAAACATATTTCAATAAAAAACAAAATAAATCTTCTAATTTAACCTTAAATAAATAGTCCGGACTATTAACAAATAATTTCACTGTTTAATTAACCAAGAACATGTTAAAAAACCACAAGGAAAAATTTTTCCCTTGTGGCTTTTTTCATTTGAAGTCTAATTAGAATGACCTCTTAATGGTTTGACTATTCTTCGTCCCAAACCTTAACTTCTTGCATAACATCGCCATTACGCATTCTTAAAACTGTATCCATACCTTCGATTACTTGACCAAATACTGTATGTACTCCATCTAAATGTGGTTGTGGCTCGTGAACGATAAAGAATTGGCTACCACCAGTATCTTTTCCAGCATGTGCCATTGATAAAGATCCAGCTTTATGTTTTAATGGGTTACCAACAGTTTCACATTTAATTTTGTATCCTGGGCCACCTGTTCCATTACCGTTTGGATCTCCACCTTGAGATACGAATCCAGGAATTACACGGTGGAATGTTAATCCATTGTAGAAACCTTCACGAATTAATTTTTCAAAGTTTTCAACTGTTCCTGGTGCATGCTCTGGGAATAATTCGATTAAGATTTGTTCGCCATTTTCAAATGTAATACTTGCTTTTTTCATAATAAAAATCCTCCTTATGTATGTACAACTTTATAAGACTTAATTGTCCTATATTTTTTCATTACTGAATAAATTAGTAACGCTGATATTATCATACAAAAAACAAAAAGTAATGACAAGTTTTCGAAAAGTACTATAATAGTTTTGTAAGATGTAAAATTTGGATTATTGTAAAGGGAGTGTCTCTTTGTTAAAACGAAAGTTATTAGCGTTCACCTTATCAATGGGATTAGTAGCTATGCCTTTATCGGTATTTGCTGATGCTGTTCCAGGTGAAACGATTGTTACTCTTGGGCAAAATTTATCTGAAACGCAAAAGAAATCATTATTAGCTGAAATGGGTGCGCCATCTGATGCTAAAATTGTGACTGTTTCAAATCAAGAGGAACATAAATATTTAGATGGTACAGTACCTAGTGCTCAAATCGGTACTCGAGCTCTTTCATCTGCTATGATTACAATCGGTGAAAAAAATACTGGCATCGTCGTTCAATCAAATAATATTTCATGGGTTACTAACTCAATGTATACAAATGCTTTAATCACGGCTGGATTAAAGGATGCAAATATTGTAATTACCGCTCCATTTGAAGTATCAGGTACTGCTGCTTTAACTGGAATTATGAAGGCATATGAGCTAAGTTCAGGTCAAGTTATACCTGACGATGTTAAAAAAGTAGCAAATGAAGAAATGGTTAAAACTGCCGAACTTGGTGATTCAGTAGGTAATGAAAAAGCTGTACAACTTGTCACTAAAGTGAAAGAAGAGCTAGCTAAAAATCCAAACATGTCAACCGATGAATTAAAATCATTAATTGATCGATTAGCAAAGGATCTTGGTATTACATTAACTGCTGATCAAAAGGCTAGTTTGATGTCTTTATTTGAAAAAATGAAAGATTTAAATATTAATTGGGATCAAGTAGGAAACCAATTAACTAAAGCTAAAAATAAAATCTCGGAATATCTAAATTCTAAAGAAGGTCAATCTTTTATTCAAAAACTTAAAGATTTCTTCTCCGCATTATTTGATGCGATTGTTTCATTCTTTAAATAATTATGAAAGAAACCCGGTTACTAAAAAAAGTAACCGGGTTTCTTTCTGTTAAAAGGAAGTTGTCAATTAAGAAAACGTATTCCTGGTTGATTTCATGTAGTATACTCGTTTTCCATGGGGTGTGATCTGATCCCTCGCATATTAAGTCAAGCATCAAGCTGCAAATAAGGATTCGGTCTATGCAAATAAACGATGAAATGTTGCAATTAAATCGTGGGGTGCAAATAAAATCTGAAAATCGAAATTAAAATTGGTAAAACTGCAATTAAAATTTGAGAATCGCAAATAAATTTAACAAAACTGCAATTAAATTCGATAGAATCGCAATTAAAAACAAAAGTTACCCATACCAGTAAAGGTATTATGAGCGAAAAAAATTGTACAATATCAGACCCTTATATATGGAGCGCTCTAATTCTTTTCTATTTCCAATAAAAACTTGATAAAAATTTGGTTAATTTCATAAAAAAGTTCTATTCTATTAACTACAAATGAAAAGCGCTGTTGAGATTCCTCCCTTGAGCTAGTACATTTTTTAAAATTAAAATGAGGGCGCCTATTTGTCAGTTAATCTGACTCTTAGGACAGCCCCCTTCATTTATTTCATCAGCAATATGAGACCTACCAGATTAAATGGTAGCGTCACCGATTGTTTTTCCACCTTTTTTATGTTGACTTTCACTAGCTTTTGTTCGGACAACTAAGTGCCAGAAGGCTCTACCATCGAATGGAATAAATGGCCAGAAATAAGGTGTATTTAATGTGTTTAAGCTTGCTAAGAAGAGAATTAAAAATGTTGATCCAATCATAAAGCCTTTAATTCCTAATATGGCTGTTAATATTAATATGAAAAATTTGGCCATTTTATTTGCAAGTGCTAGCTCATAACTTGGAGTAGCATAGGATCCAATCATTGACACAGCCGTATATAATACTACTTCCGGTTGGAATAGACCAACGTCAATTGCGACTTGTCCAATTAATACGGCTGCAATAATCCCCATCGAGGTTGATACGGCATTTGGTGTATGTATACTTGCCATTCTGAGGAATTCAATCCCCGTGTCAGCAATAATTAATTGTAAATAAATTGGAATGTTGCTTGTTTCCTTTGGACCAATATAACTTAAAGATTTTGGTAAGATCTCTGGAAAATTACATAAGAGCAACCAAAATGGAAGCATGAATACTGACAAAAAAATCCCAATAAATCGAACCCATCGAAAAAATGTTCCGATTGCAGGCGTTTGTCTGAACTCTTCGGCATGTTGAATATGATGATAATATGTTGCAGGCGTAATGATTACACTTGGAGATGTATCGACAATAATACAAACATGTCCTTCTAAAATATGGTTTGCAATTACATCAGGTCTTTCTGAATATCTAACTAAAGGAAATGGATTATACCCTTGCTTTAATATAAATTCCTCTAATTTCTTATCTGTCATTGTAAGACCATCAACGTGAATACCTGTAATTCGATCGCGAATTTCTTTAACAAGTTCCGCGTGTGCTAAACCTTCTATATACGATAAACAAACATCTGTCTTTGAACTTTCACCTACTTGAAGAATTTCATTTCTTAAATTTTCATCGCGAATACGTCTTCTTATTAGGCCAGTATTATTAATGATGTTTTCAGTAAAACCATCTCGTGAACCACGTACTACTCGCTCGGTATCTGGTTCAGTTGGACCACGTCCAGGATAACTCCTAACATCGACTGCGAGTCCTTTATCTTCTCCATCAACTAATACTACAATCAAACCAGATAATACTTTCTTTATCACATCTTCAAATGTTAAAACGATTTCTACAGATTGATGAACTATCGTATCTTCAATATTTTTAAACATTGACTTATTTTTCTCGACTTTTTCTAGTCCAATTAAGTCATCTAAGAATCTTTGAATAAAACTTGTATCCGTTAATCCGTTAACATAATAAAGATTAACTTCAACTTTTTTTACAAAAATCACACGTTTTCCAATATCAAAACTTACTCCATAACCTATTCGTTCACTTATTGTATGAGCATTTGTAACTAGTTTATTTGTTAGTTTTGTTGGCTCTTTTTTCGTGGTCATTGGAGTTCACTCCTCTCGAGGATATATTCAATTGCTTTTCGTGTAATGGGTGAGCCGATCTCAATATCATCTCTTCCACCCATTTTTCCAATATCTCCTATTCCTAATATGAAGGGGATATTTAGTTGATCTAAATTATATACGGTGTCTCCATTTATTCTTCCTATTTCAATATCAGGTACCCCATACTTATCAACACCGTATTCAGTTAAATTCCCTTCGTTATCAATGCTTACATCTACATTTGTCCATTCTTGATGATGTGTATTTGATGCTACTGCTAATGCAGCAATCACTTCAATATGTTTATCACTCGCTACATATTTTAAAGCCTTTTCTCCAGGACCTTCTCCCATAAAGCCACTGTCATCAAACAATACAAATACCGGTTCTTTTTGTGCTTGCATAATGATTTCAACCATTCTCTTTCCAGAGAACTTAGTGGGATTACCTTGCGATTGTGATATTGTGCATCCGCCAAATTGTTTTGCCAAATACTCAATACTCCGATGTGCATAAACATCTCCGTCGGTTACGATAATGATCCTTTTCTTTTTCATAAGTTAACCTTTTGGCTTAAAAATTAGAGCAATTATAAATGAGAATAAAATTGCTGCCGAAATTCCAGATGAAGTTAGTGAAAAGATCCCCATTCCAATACCAATGAAGCCGTGGTCATTTGCTTCTGCCATCGCTCCGTGTAATAAAGAATGGCCAAAACTAGTAATTGGAACGGTTGCACCCGCACCAGCAAATTTTATAAGCTTATCGTAAATGCCAAACCCATCTAAAATTGACCCAATTACAACAAAAATACACATTACATGACCTGGTGTTAATTTTGTGAAATCAAAAAGTAACTGGCCAACTACACAAATTAGACCCCCTACTATAAAAGCATTAACAAAATCCATCTGAACACCTCCTAACAGCTTTCGAAAACGACAGCATGTGAAATAGTTGGAATTGATTCTTTCTGTTGAATCATTGTTGGGCTTAAAAGAGCGCCGGTTGCCGCTACTAAAATTCGTTTATAAGTACCTTTATTTAACTCTTGAAATAAATGACCGTATGTTACGACCGCTGAACAAGCACATCCACTTCCACCAGCAAAAACTTCCTGATTTTCTCGATCATAGATTAGCAATCCACAATCATTGTATTTTCCTGCCATATCATATCCTTCTTCTCTAACAAGTTGTTCACAAATTGGTGCACCAACAGCTGAGAGATCACCAGTTACGATAAAATCATAATCATTAGGTGTCGTATTTGTGTCTTTAAAGTGTTGCACGATTGTATAAGCTGCTGCTGGTGCCATCGCAGAACCCATGTCAAATGGATCTGTCAAACCTAAATCCTGAACTGTACCAATTGTGGCGCATTTTACTTTTATTCTGCTTTTTTTATTTGAAAGGAGAACACTTCCCGCTCCAGTTACTGTAAAAGTTGCAGAATCAGGTTTTTGTCCACCGTATTCTGTAGGATATCTATATTGTCTTTCAGCAGTAGCATTATGGCTACTTGTTGCTGCCAATGCCATTTTTGCATAACCACTATCGATTAACTGTGCACCAAGTGCAGCCGTTTCCATTGAAGTTGAGCACGCTCCAAACATACATAAAAAAGGAAGTTGCAATTCTCTTGCCATAAAGTTTGCAGTAACATTTTGATTTAATAAATCACCTGCTAAAAATACATCGATATCTTCTACAGTTTTGTTTGCTTTTTTTAGTACAACTGAAATTGCATTTCTCATTAATGCTCTTTCCGCTAATTCCCAATTATCTTCATTACAATGAAGATCTTCATATGCATAATCAAATTTGCCAGCTAACAGTCCCAAGTTTTCTCTTGGTCCAACAGCGGTTCCAGATGCTTGGACATATACACCATTTTGAAATTCCCAAGTTTGTTTACCGACTAAAGCCATAAATACTCACCTCCTATAAGAATACTTTAAATGCGTATCGTATCATTCCAACGACGTATGCCGAAACAACTCCATAAACAATTACACAGCCAGCTAGTTTAAACATATTTGTTGCAACTCCTAGAACTAGACCTTCACTTCTATGTTCCATAGCAGCACTCGTCATAGAGTTGGCAAAACCTGTTACAGGAACAGCAGATCCTGCACCTGCAAATTGTCCAATTTTGTCATATATACCTAACCCTGTAAGTAAGCTAGAAATTAAAACAAGTGTAGCTACTGTTGGATCACCTACATTTTTATCAGTAAAGTTAAAATAGTTAATATAGATTTTTGTAATACACTCACCTAAAAAACAGATAAATCCCCCAACTAAAAATGCTTTGATACAATTTTTTAATACTGGCTTTTTCGGTTGGTATGGTTTTATATTTTCTTTATAATTAGCTTTTAATTTCCCGCTCATTTCATCCATCCTTTACTCTATAAAATAAATCCAATGAAATAACGACCCAAAAACTTTACCTAGTGCGATTGCCATTAATAAGTACACAATTTTCTTTTGAATGCCTATTCGTTTTGCTAAAATTGGAAAAACGTTTAAAACCTCGGTTAGTGCGGCAGCTAACATTCCAATAAAAATACCTGCTAACAGCCCAATAAAAACTGAAAATATATTTGGCAAATTAAATACGGTATTTCGCAAACTAATCCAGCAACCAAAAATTGCTCCTAAAATAACTGAAAACTCATAAGCACGAATCTTTTTAATCGTTTTTGTTAACTGTGTTAGTCTCGGAATAATTCCAATAACCGATAAAAATGCTACAAAGCCCGTACCAACAGCAATACCTCCTGAAAACCCTACAAACACTATGAACAAATCTCTAATCATCGGTATTTACACTTTTGTTTGGCTTTTTATTTTCGTTTACTAACACATATTCATCCATTGAGCGTTGATACTGAAACATTTCTACTTCAAGAGGACTCGGCTCTTCGTTTAATCTAGTCTTAAACCATTGATTAAAAAATAAAATCATCCCAATTCCTAGTCCAAAAGAATATGGTACTTGAAGTAATAAAGGTTTATGATTATGTTCTCCTGTAATCATATAGTAAATTCGTTGTTGAACCTGCTGCATGCTAACATCTTCATGGAAATAAATGATTGCTAATGAAGAACCCGTAAATAACAAGATCCAAACGAAACAAAACAGAAAGAAACGATCCTTTGAAACTTCATTTTTAAGTTCTATTATGCACATCGTCACTCCAACGAGCTCAAACGAAATATCAGGTTCAATTTCTTGAATTAATGGCAAAAGATCGAGAATATCAATAACTGTATGTGTACCATCCTCCTTTTTTGATTCATGTACAATGATTTTTTTAATTTGGGCTAAATCAACATTACTCCCTTGTAATCGTGCAATCTCTTCTAGATGTACACGTTTACCTACTTGTACAACAATCCGATTAAGTAATTTAATATATAACACCTTATTCATACTTTCCCCTCAGTTTCAAAGCTTTATGAATTCAATTACAACTAGTATGTGAAAACTTCCCAAAAATATAAGTCCAGGAAGCTTGAACTAAGTAGTTCGGTAAGTAAAAATAGGAAATGTTAGGCGTCATCCCTATCGAAAAATGCAGCTGGTAGATGAATTCGAAGATGATTCATCTATTTTGAAACGGTATTTTCAGCAAAAGACAAAATAAAAAAGCTGAAAAATCGTTTTGTATTCACTACGATTCTTCAGCTTTTTCAGCTCATGATTTTATTTAATTTTGTCTTTCATTTGTTGGAGAATTTTTTTCTCTAGCCTTGAAACTTGTACTTGAGAAATTCCTAATCGTTCAGCAACTTCTGATTGAGTTTGATCTTTATAATATCTTAAATAGACAATTAATCGCTCTCGATCATCTAGTTGTTTTATCGCTTCTTTTAATGCAAATTTTTCAAACCAATTCGTTTCATGGTTATCAGCAATTTGATCTAACAATGTAATTGGATCACCATCATTTTCGTACACCGTTTCATGAATTGATGAAGGAGCTCTACTAGCTTCTTGCGCAAGTACAACATCCTCTGGTGTAATTTCCATATGAGTAGCAATCTCGTTAATTGTAGGCATTCTTCCAAGCGTTTTACTTAATTCTTCTTTTGCTTTTCGAATCTTATTATTCGTTTCCTTTAATGAACGACTCACTTTAACTGTTCCGTCGTCTCGAATAAATCGTTGGATTTCTCCGATAATCATTGGAACAGCGTATGTAGAAAATCGTACATCATAAGAGAGATCAAATTTATCTACCGATTTCAATAAACCGATACATCCAATCTGAAATAAATCATCTGGTTCATATCCACGGTTAATAAAGCGCTGAACAACTGACCATACCAGTCTCATGTTGTGCCCGACGATGCTGTCTCTAGCCAATTGATCTCCAGCCTGACTACGCTTAATTAACTCTTTTAATTCATGATCCTTTAACTGCGCACGGGGTTGATCTTGCTTGACTTCTACGTCCATAGGCGATTCTCCTTAATTACTTAAAACATTGCTATTTGATAAGTACTTTTTAACCGTGATCGTTGTACCAACATTAATAGTGGACACAACTTCACATTGATCCATGAAATTCTCCATAATCGTAAATCCCATGCCGGATCTTTCTAAATCTGGTTTTGAAGTATATAAAGGTTGCATTGCTTCATCTAAATCAGCAATACCAATCCCTTCATCTCGAATTGTTAAAGTTACTGTTTGATCTTCAAGTAAAACTGAAATGAATACGATCCCTTCAGGATTATTTTCATAACCATGAATAATCGCATTTGTAACAGCCTCAGATACTACAGTTTTAATTTCAGTTAATTCATCTAAAGTAGGATCTAGCTGGGTAATAAATGCAGCTACAGTTACACGAGCGAATGATTCATTTTGACTTAATGCAGAAAATTGAAGGTTCATCTCATTTCGCATTATGCCACCCCCAATACATTAAGTCCATTTGACTCATCATCAGCTAAATGAACGATCTTAAATAAACCAGACATATCAAATAACCGTTTAATTGATGGAGAAATTGAACAGACAACCATTTCCCCACCTTTATTTCGAATAACTTTATATCTACCTAAAATGACACCTAAACCAGAACTATCCATAAATGTTAAATGCTCAAGATTTAATAAAATATGTTTGATAGTCCGTGACTCTAATACCTCATTTACTTGTAAACGTAAATCCTCAGCAGTGTGATGATCTAATTCCCCTGCAAGTCTTACACAAAGGATTGCATTTTTCACTTCAAGTTCAATATTAAGACTCACTACAATAACCTCCTTATTTGACGGTTACTGAAAGTTTCGTTAAAACTAAACCGAATTCCTTCACGCATGACAAAACTAGTGGTAAAACGCCAAATCTTTTAGGAATACTCGAAATTAGTCGGAAAAAATCAGTTGAATCCACCAACAGTACGCTTAAATAAATCATACCAATTAGCTTTACTTACCGATTTATTCGCCACTAAGTCTGTTTTAGATAAAACTTTACTACCTTGTTTTAAGACTAAAACTCCGACAACTTCCCCTTTTTTAATTGGTGCTTGAATATTTTTGTTAAGCTTAATATCTTTCGTAATTTTATTCAGCGCCTCACCCTTCTTCAATACAACTGAAACTGGGCTTTTTGTGATAACATTTACACCTTTAGACTTACCTTTGCTAATACTAAGTCTTTCGATATTCTCACCTTGTTTAATTAATTGCTTTACTTGATATTGATTAAATGCATAATCAAGCATATTTGTCATTTGTGCATTTCTTTCTTTAGAAGTAGGCGCACCCATAATTACGCTAACTACTCTCATGTTGTTCTTCTTAGCAGTTGCTGTTAAACAATATTTTGCTTCTGCAGTAAATCCAGTTTTCAATCCATCCGCTCCTGGATAAAAACGAACTAGTTTATTCGTATTTACTAACCAAAATTGTTTTTCAGTATCTTTTCTCAAGTAATCTTCATAAGTACCAGTAAACTTTGTGATTAATGGATATTTTAAAAGCTCTCTTCCCATGATTGCCATATCATACGCCGATGAATAATGACCAGGTGCAGGTAGCCCAGTTGGATTTTCAAAATGTGTATTTTTTAATCCTAACTGTTTTACTTTTTTATTCATTAAAGCGACAAATGCCTCTTCTGTACCCGCAATTTTCTCTGCCATTGCAACTGATGCATCATTTCCCGATGCGATTGCAATCCCTTTTAGCATTTCTTTTACTGTCATCTCTTCGCCAGGTTCTAAAAAGATTTGTGATCCACCCATTGACGCAGCATGTTCACTAGTCATTACTTTATCATCTAGCCTAAGTTTTCCTTTATTGATTTCTTCCATAATAATAAGCATTGTCATGATCTTAGTCATACTTGCTGGTGGAAGCTCTTTTCTAGCATCTTTTTCATATAAGATTTTCCCAGTATCTTGTTCAATAATTACGGAAGATAATGCATTTTTTGCCAAACTTACATCATTATTTTGTGTCTCTCTTGCATTTACTTTAGGTAGTGATAAAGAAAAGATCATAACACTACTTAAAAGAGTTAGTAATACCCTTTTCATCTATAACCCTCCATTCTTTTCATACATATTTTTTCCAAATATAAGTAGTTTAAACAAGCACAGAAGAAAATATTAGAAAGAATGGAACTATTTACATACATGAGAACATATGATATAAGTAAAGTGTATTAATTATACTCATACACTTAATACACTCCATACACTAAAGAAAACATTTGAGGTGGTGATCTCTTGATTATTATTTTAGACCCAAGAAGCCATTTACCCCTTTGGGAGCAAATTGTTCTACAAACAAAAGAACAAATGCTAAGAAAGATATTGGTAAATGGAGATAAACTTCCGTCCGTACGTGAATTAGCAACTACATTAGTAATCAATCCAAATACTGTTAGTAGAGCCTATCAAGAACTAGAGCGCACTGGAGTCATCGAAACAATAAGGGGTAAAGGAACATTTGTAATTGGTTTAACAAAAGAGACTGTTTCAACAGATACCCTTTTAAAATATAAAAATAAACTTTCCAATTTATTAATTGATTGTTTAACAGATGGCGTAAAAGAGGAAGAAATAATGAATTGGGTTAAAGAGTTTTATTCTAATAAAGGAGCTGAATAGTTTGCTGAAAATCCATCATTTAAGTAAAAAACTCGATGAACAAGAAGTTTTAAAAAATCTAAACTTTCAAATAGAAAAAGGTAAAATCACAGGCTTAATCGGTAGAAATGGAGCTGGTAAAACGACTCTTTTAAGGACGATCGTTGGCATTCTATCTCCAGACGAAGGCTCAATACTAATTGACGATGAAGAGATTAACGAGTCACCTCTTACTAGAAGACAAATTGCATATATGAGTGATTCTACAAATTTCATTAATCAATATAGTGTAAAAGAACTGATTACGATCTATGAAAATTCATATCCAAACTTCAATAAACACAAATTTTTAGAAGCATTAAATAAATATAAATTACCTAATACATCTCTACGTAAATACTCAAAAGGGATGAAAACTCTTATCTATTTATTATTAACCTTTTCGACAGATGCAAAATATGTCATTTTAGACGAACCAACTAACGGTTTAGACCCAGTCGTTAAACGGACTGTTTTGCAATTAATAATTGAATATGCAAGCACAAACTCAGTTGGAGTTATTATTTCATCACATCATCTTGCTGAGCTCGAAAAAATAATTGATCAATATTTATTTATTAAGGATGGGAGAATTAATTCAATCTCTACAATGGAAGAAAGTACGAATCAATTTTATAAATTACAAGTAGCATTTGAAAATGGTTTACCTAAACTATTTGAAGATGACCCGTCTATTTCTGTCTTCTCAAAAACCGGCAAGGTAGCAATTATCATTATTAATGGAAATAAGGACGAGTATATAAAACGAATGGAAAATGATAATCCGCTTCTTTTAGAAGAACTTCCATTGACATTAGAGGATTTATTTTTCATAAACGATGGAGGGGACTTGTATGTTTAGTAAAGCATTGTGGCTAATAAATTCTAAACAATCTAGGCTTGCACTTATTTTATTATATCTTGTCTATCTAATTATTCTTCCATTTAGCTATTACAATAACACTGATGAATTAAATCGAGCATTACTAACTAACCCTAGTGCGTACCTTTATATATCTGATTTTAGTATGCTAGCATTTATTTCACCGATTATTGTATTAATATTAAGTATTTTATTAATAGGAATTGGACGAAATACAGGAGGAATTGATTTCCAATTTTCGCTTCCTTACTCACCTAGACAACTTTATTTATCAAAATGGCTGTTTGGAATTGCTCATATTTTTATGGCGACTGTTGGATTAATTATTTTAACTCTATTAATCCATTACAATACTAATCTACACAAATATATTGATGCTTCATCATTTGTAACCATTTTTACTGTCATATTCTTATTTACGATTGCTTTTTTTACAATTGGTCTATCGATTGGAACAATTACAGGTCATTATTTTTCTCAAACACTTTTCACTATTTTTACGATTTTCTCACCTAGTATTATCTATTTTAGTATTTATTCAAACTTAAATGGGATCTTTAACTATAAATTACCTGACAATAGCTTTGAAAAAATGATTACTAGTTGGTCTATTCCATATCAAACAGGCCCACTATCAATTTCAAAGGAGTTTAATGAACAAATCGTTCATTATCCAACTGTAGACTATGGAAATTTAACGATCATTATCCTTTATATCGTTGCATTTTTAATAATTGGTTTATTATGTTATAACAGACATGCAAATGTCAATAATGGCAAATTATTCGTATATAAAAAATTCGGGTTGTTCGTAAACGTCTTATTTGTATATCTTGCAGCGACATTAATCGCTTTATTAACATCTACAATTGCAAATGGAAATAACACGATTATTTACTTGATTGGATTAATAATAGGTACCGTTGTTGGCTATTTCTTCTATAAACGATTAAATAAATTTTTTGATTAATGTTTTTTAAAATCTAAATTTCATAGAACAACAAAAAAAAGCGCTGGTTCTCAGTAGAGAAATCAGCGCTTTTTTTTATGTGATAAAGTTCAATGCAAAACGTACAAAGAATAATGCTGAAATTGCCACCATATATGGTGTGATTTCAGTTTTCTTACCTGCTGCCATTTTAACTAATGGATAAGCAATAAAACCGAATGCAATTCCGTCAATAATACTATATGTTAAAGGGATGAATGCTAAAATTAAGAAGGCTGGTATTGCCTCAGTAGGATCATCCAATTGAATATCTGTAATGTGTTTAACCATTAACGAACCGATTATGATTAAAATTGGTGCAATCGCAGATGTTGGAATATATGCTATTAATGGCATAAAGAGTAAACATCCTAAAAATAAAAACCCAGTTACAACAGAAGTAAGACCTGTTCTACCACCAGAACTAATACCTGCACTACCTTCAACAGCAATAACTGTTGGACTAGTTCCAAGTAAACCGGATAAAATAATACCAAACGCAGTTCCTTGTATAACCTTTTGTTGCTTGTGCTCTTGGTTCATCATGCTTAATTGACCATGAATAATACCGATTGATTCAAATAATACAACCATCGTTAACGAAAATACTGCAATCCAAAATGGAAAACTCAATATATGAGTAAAGGTCAGTTGTCCGACAACTTCACTAGCAGATTTCATCGTAATTTTTGATGTATCATGTGCTTTTTCTATTCCACCATGTAAAATGAATGAAATGATTGTACCTAAAATAACCGTAATTAAAAAGTTTGCAGGTACATTTTTAATAAAAAGATAAATCGCAATACCTAGTGTAATAACTGTTGCTAAAACATCAACGTTTGTAAAATTTGCGATCGATACAAACGTACTTTCATTTTTTACAACAATCCCACCAGCTTGAAGACCGATAAATGTTAAGAAAAATCCAATTCCAACTGTAATTGCACTTTTTAGTGATAATGGAATTGCAGTTGTTAATTTCTTAATTAATTTTGTGAATGATAAAATTGATAATAAGATTCCACTTACAGTTACAACAGCAAGTGCTTCTTTCCAATTCATTCCCATTTCTCCAACCATTGTATAAGTAAACAATGCGTTGATGCCCATTCCTGGAACTAATACTAAAGGTGAATTACTCCATAATCCCATCATAACGCTTCCAAAGAAAGCTGACAGAATTGTAGCAATCATTGCACCTTGGAACGGTATACCTGCATCATGCAAAATTGTACTATTAACGGACAAAATATAGACAAGTGTTAAAAAAGAAACTGCACCTGCAATCAACTCCGTTTTAATGGTCGTACCGCTACCTTCAAGATTAAATTGTTTGTTCAATAAATTTTTCAAAGAAATTCCTCTCTTTTAGTGTCTCCCTCTCCCACCCATGCAACAAGGCACGATTACAATTATACTAAATTTTATCAAATAATTAAACAAGAAAATAATTTTCTTTAGAGTTTCATTTATTTAAACTTTTTTTGATGAATCAGTTGATCGGAACGAAAACAGTGCCGGGACCTCATGTTGTTGGGCAAGAGCTCGGGTCCCTGCTGCCTTAAATGAATGCGAACAAGTTTAGTGGAAATCCCCGTATTGTAAACAATAATCATTAGGCATTTCCATAATAATCAGCTACATAGATGAAACCTTTTTTTCGTAGTATATAATTTTCTTCATTTAAAGAAAAACACTTTGCGTGTTCTTTTTTTAGGAATCCCTTGTCCCCCTGATTATGTTCTTGGTCATCTACAATTGCAGACTTTACAGCTAAAATAGGATGACCATTAAAAAAAACATGAGTCCTAAGTGCAATTGATGGTGAAGAATGTAACACAAAAAATAAAATTATAGGTATTACTATTACCGGACTAAACATCAGAATTATTTCTTTCCACGTCGTTTGCCTCATCTTTACACCTCTTATTTCAAAAATAATACCTAAGCATCATTCTTTTTGCTTATTTAATAAACTTACTTTATGAGATAATTCCATTTGCTTATGTAGACTTGTTTTCAAGAACTTCAACTAATTTGTCTAATTTCATTTCAATATTTTGTAGTAATTGTCTGTCTTTAGCTTGTTTTTCAATTCTTCTTTTAAAAAGTAATCCTAAAGCAGCTATAATAGCAATCAGTATGATCCAAAAAGCAATTGGAGCAAAAGAAAGCAAGGGATTGTAAATTTCTTTTGTTTCTGTAATTGTGCTATTTCCTGATAAGAAATACATATTTTCCTCCTATTAATTTTTCTTGATAATGTGATAATTCGCTAAAAGCTTTTTAACTCCTTTTGTTCGACAATCACCCTCTATTTGATGAAAACCGATTATGAATGATCATATAAGGATTCAATAATTTCTCCTATATATTTTTTTAGTTTCATTTCGTAAGATAAAACAAGAGAATTAAATTAGGAGTGTTTATTTTAAAAGAACTATTTAAGAAAGTGTCTGCAGCAATTGGTTTTACACTGCTAGTTACAAGTCCCATCATCTTTCCAATGTTGTTTTTTTTATTTGGAATGTCTGCTGACGCTGATGGTACTGAGGCTGGTAGGGAATTATCAGGATCCTTTTATTTTACAATTTATTTGTTAGGATATTTTATTGCCATCATACTGATTACATCTATTATTACTAAATTAATAATCAATAAAAGTACAGTATTTAAGCTTATTAGCTGTATTGGCTTATTGTTTTTACCCTTTATTTTACAGAGATTTTCATTCACTGACATGTATGGCTTTCTATTCATTCCAATAGGGGTTATCTTAATAATCACTATAGCAATCTATGACAAACTCGATAAATGGAAAAAGCCTTTTGTATGGTTTTTAATCCTGTTTCCATATTTCATTTTCGTACTTATGTTATTTGGAAGTTTAAGTATTTAAAAGAGATATAAATTTTACAATAAACAAAATCAAACAACCCCTTCCATAATATGGTGGGGTTCATTTTTTTCTTTTCATTCCTAGAAAACAAACATCATTACTTGTTATCCTACTGAGGAATTGAAATTATGTAGCTGTTACAGTCAACTTACCATAGATAGTAAAAAGAGATCGTCCCAAGAGTAGGCCTCCAATAGCAAATATTATTGACAACCATATTCCACTTTCGCTCAATGCTAAATACGATGGAATCAAAATATTTAAAGAAACTTTAAGTGAAATTAATATAATGATTGATCCAATCACCCAGAGCTTCCTTTTTCCAGAACCGATTTCCCCTCGTTTTTCTCGAGCGATTGCCCACCCTTGAATGATTCCTGTTAAGATACCGAAAATGATACCTGAGAGTAATAACAACCATTCAATTGCACCAATTTTATTCATCTTATAAGCCCATATTACGCCTAAAATCAGCATTAAGATCCCAATGAAAAAGAGCGTATTAAACTTTTTCAACTCTCTTCCCTCCTTTGCGAGATTTAAATTACGTTAAATTAATTATACTGACATTTAAAATTTATTTAATACGTCCTCAGGCTGAATTATAGAGAGAAATAAGTTTTTTTATAATGAAAATTACTTTTGTTTATTTAAAAATCTTAATGAAAAACTACCATTTACCTCAAACTAAAAAAAACTGCATTTATGCAGTTTATGAACTTCGACGATCCTATGTCGAACCTCTAAAGTTCGAATCAAATAAAAAATAAATATTCTCTTTTAAATTTTCGATTTAGAATTTCTCCCCAGTCATAACCGACATAAAATCCTTATAAAACCCTTCATAATCTAAACCTACTGCGATATGTTGTTGCGGCCTTCCATCAAATTTCTCAGGCGTATCTGTTACTCGAAAATCCGCAATACTTTGACCTCTAGCCACATCGGTTGAATCAATTACAACAGCAGATTGATAGAATTTAAATAGATCGCTACGTATGACTGCCATGAGAGTTACTGCATCATGAACTGGACTCCCCTTTATGCCAGGTACCTTCTTTTGATAAAAGTTAAAATAATAGAAATCTAGTAATGGTTTTACAAGTTCAGTTTTCCCTTTAGAATGAATATAATTGGCCATTGCAGGAGTAACTATGGCATTTTGCGTTACATTTAATGGAAAAATATATGCACCTTTTACATACTTCATAACGATATTAGCTGCGATCGGATCTCCATGAAAATTCGCTTCTGCAATTGGTGTAACATTTCCAGGATATAGAAATGCGCCACCCATGATATAGTAAGAATTCACCGTTTTCATCAGATCTTCGTATAAGATAAATAAGGTGGCTAGCGAGGTTAACCTTCCAGTATTCACAATAATTAGTTCATGCTTATACTGCTCAATCAACTTGATAACTTCATAAAAGTTTTCTAAGTTCTCGAACTTTAAACCTGGATCGATTGGACCTAAACCGAACGGACCATGTATATCAAGGTAATAGGTTGGGATTTCTCCCGTCATTGGTTTCTCAGCACCACCATAGACTTTAACATATTCTTTTCCTGACCTTTTAAGTAAAAACCGAACATTCCTAGTCGTTTCTTTTTTAGATACATTGCCATAATCCGCCACAATCCCAATTATATCAATGTCTTCTTTAAATCTTGCATAAACCAAAGCGATCGCATCATCAATTCCTACATCACCGAAGAATAACACTTTCTTTCCCATCAACTTAGCTCCCTTTATATCAAAACTTCGGAACATTTCTTTTATTATTTATTCCTTTGATATAATGGTATGTTGTTATCGATTTGAAAAGTATAAAAAACATCCTATATATTTCAATCATCGGGATTTATATATTTTCATTTTTTAACAGTTCAATTTTTCATGATAGTCATAACACTTTTTTATTTAAGTGAGTTTATCTACTTCTAATAAAACCTTGATATCTTGTGTCTTGAAATGTAAGCTCTCCATCATCACCTTCAACAATCATTCCGTATTCAGTATCCTTTACCTTGAATTCTAACCGATCTCCACTTTCTACTTCGAACGTCACAAAATAATTACTATATGACGAATGTTCCCTACTCCCATAAGGATAATTATACAATATAGAACTACTACTGTAATTTGGGGTAATTTCGCCTTTTTGACACAAAAATTGAACTATTCTTATTCAAACTAATCTGCCATTTACTTGAATGTCTATCAAACAAGTAAGCAATCTTGGTCTTTTCGAATCGAGGTTGGTACGATCCTTAGACTGGTAAAGTAAACAGCTTTATCGAGGTAGATTTAATTCTAAACTCAGGGCACCAGAAGAAATGATAAAGGTAAAGAATAAAATAGTGATCCCTTCCATTCAATTAACATCTATTAAAGTGAGGATTAATTGATCAAATCCGATGAAAGAATCAACTCCACTAAAAGTTTCTAAAACAAAAAAACAAACTTGGACAGTTGAAGAAGTAAAATTTTTTTTAGAAGTTAGATTACTAGAAGATTATTTAATTCCTTTTCAATTAGTTATTTTTACTGGAATGCGACGCGGAGAAATTTTAGCTCTATGATGGCGAAATGTTGATCATTTAGCATTAAATTAAGGTGTATGGTATTTTTGATTTTAAAATACGACGAATCTCTGTCGAGAAGATTCTCCACAAATTAGGCGCGATGATCGAAGATGAACGCGCGTGCCTATTCCAAGGTTTAGGGCAGGTTGTAGAGAAAAAATAATATGCGATGCACATCTTGTCAAATGGTTCAATTAATGTTAGGATTGTGTTGCTGTAAAAATAAATCGTAATGAGGTGAGGATAACAATGAAAACAAAAAAATATATGTCTTATCCTCATATTGCTATTTAGTTTGTTAGTTTTATATAAATACATTAATTAAGCTCTGAGGGTAGGATTCACTCTCAGGGCTTTTATATTTTTAGGCAGAAGGACCGTTCAAGCTTTCTTGCCGATCTATTCTATGACAGCCACTTACTGAGTGGCTGTTATTTTTTTACGCGAAAAGGTTGTTCAAGGTAACAATATTGGTTTTATTTTGAAATTGGTTAGGATTTAATCGTTTGTCATACAAATTGATCTGAACTCTATTAGGGGGATATTTATTGAATTACTCAGGATGGAATTCATTTTCCACGGAAAATTTCAAAAAGTGCTGGTTTATGTTTGAACAGGCTATTTGGAGATTAGGAGCCGAACCGATTAGTTATTACCTTGTTCCAAAGGATAAGGGACCACCTAATTGAGATATCGTTTCAACCTAGAAAATTAATTTTCTTTATTCACAGCTTTCCAAAAATGAAAGGATGATGCTTTATTAAAAGACTCGCTCAATTTTTTCGTTCATTACAATCCGGACAATCATCTTACAGTATGATTTATGAAGACCCAACCTACTGGAATAATGATGTTGCTTACTACATTGAAAGAACACATAAACTCACACTGGATAAACCATGTATCACCATAAAAATACCTTTTGACCGTCTCGACTTAGATGAAAATATGAATCAAATTGTTCTCTCGGATTTTGCATTAAGAGAATGGGTTGATCATATTGAGGCATTAAATGAAGTGATTTATAACCGGTCACGTTCTGATAAAGAAAACGGTGCTTTTTATTGTTTTCGACCAACCAATGTGTTGATGCAACGTAATGCATCCTTTGTCGAATTCATCTCAGGAAAATGGTATTTATGTATAATGATCACAGTTCAACTTCCATTCAAGGATAATAATAAAGCAATGCGGATGCTCTGCAAAATGCTTCCAAAAGAAGTGGAGAAATTTATTGCCAAGTTTGATCTCATCAGATTAAATGCTGCTTTTGAATTGGCAAAAAAACAAAATATGATTCGCGAATGGCTAAAATCCAATGGTTATTGTGCGTTTATTGGGAATGGCAGCATTTTGCCAAGAAATAAAGACAATAGCGGCCCGCTAGAGGGTGCCTTGCCTTTTACATCCCCGAAAGATGTTGAAGTAGAAATTTGTGGTATGCGCGGTATGGGAATAAAACATGGTGTGACGGTCATCACCGGCGGTGGTTATTCGGGTAAAAGCACATTGCTGGATGCACTGAATTCGGGGATTTACAATCACATCAAAGGCGACGGACGAGAATTTGTGATTACAGATCAAAGTGCAATGGAAATATCTGCAGAGGAAGGCCGTTCCATAAAAAATATCAATATTACGCCTTTCATAAAATGGATACCCCATAGTTCGGCCGAACAGTTTTCGACTGACTACGCCTCTGGTTCCACATCTCAAGCTGCAAATATTATGGAGGCAATCAACTACGGGTGTAAGCTTCTTCTTATTGATGAAGACAGAAGTGCGACCAATTTTATGATTCAAGACATCAAAATGCGTTCATTAATCAAGCGTGAACCCATTACACCTTTTACGGAACGTGTCAGGGAGCTTCATGAGACTGTTGGCGTATCTTCCATTCTTGTTATTGGTGGTAGCAGTGAATTTTTAGCTGTAGCCGATCAAATCATCCTGATGGACAATTTTGTACCAAAAAACGTAACCCAGGAAGCAAATAATTTATGTGAACTCGAAAAACCTCGAGAGCGTATCCCACATACAAAATGGGAGATAGAAAGAAATATAACTACCGATCACTTTTCGAGCTATCCACAGGGCAGTGGTACAGAGAAGCTGATCGTTTCAAACTTGGGATACATGATGATAGGTGATGAACAAATTGATATCAGAGGGCTTTACAATATCACATCACACGCACAGCTTGCAGCGATTGCTTTTTTAATTCGAAAAATAGCTATAAGAAATCAGGATCGCACCATCTTTCTTCATGAAAAAATCAAAAAAGCTCTCGAAGAAATGGAGAGAGATGGAGTGGATATTGTATTTTCTTCCTTTTTTCCTGGTTTCGAAAGATGGCTTGAATTACCTAGAATTAATGAAGTACTTTCTGTCATAAACCGAATGAAACATTTGAATTTTATTCAAACAGAGCCATCTGAAAATCTCTAATTACGACATAAATATTAATTATCTTGATAATCAAATAGTTAAATTAATAAATTGTATTGAAGAGTCTCAGATCTCGCCTCTTTAAAAGCAACAAGTGAACAAAATAAAAAAGCTATTCTCATCTCTTGAGAATAGCTTTAAAAAATATTTAAGCTTCCATAATTAAATCATAAACTAATGTAGGTTCTTCTACTTTTTCAGCAGAAATTTTAATGTTTTCTAGTAAGTCTTTTTCAACTTCACTAATATCTTCTGTGTTTGAATAAACAGTAACTAAAGAATCGCCTTTTTTAACTGCTTCGCCTACTTTTTTGTTTAGCATTAATCCAACAGCTAAGTCAATAACTGATTCTTTTGTTGCACGTCCTGCGCCTAATTTCATAGCAGCCGTTCCAACAGCATCAGCAACGATTTGTGATACATAACCGTCTTTTTCAGCAACTACTTCTTTTACATATTTAGCTTGAGGCATTTTTGATGGATCATCTACTATTGAACCGTCTCCACCTTGAGCTACTAAAAATGCTTTAAATACTTCTAAAGCTTTTCCGTTTTTCATATTTTCTAGAAGTTTAGCTCTAGCTTCTTCTAATGTTTCAGCTTTTTTAGCTAATACAACCATTTGGCTACCTAATACTAAGCATAATTCTTCTAAATCTTTTGGCCCTTCACCTTTAAGTGTGTCAATTGCTTCTTTCACTTCTAATGCGTTTCCAATCGCAAAACCTAATGGCTGGCTCATATCAGAAATTACTGCAACTGTTTGTCTTCCAACGTTGTTTCCAATCTTAACCATCGCTTTAGCTAAATCGCGTGCATCATCAATATTTTTCATAAATGCACCGGCACCAGTTTTAACATCTAAAACAATTGCGTCTGCACCAGCGGCGATTTTTTTACTCATAATTGAACTTGAAATTAATGGGATTGAGTTAACAGTTGCTGTTACATCACGTAGTGCATATAACTTTTTGTCAGCAGGTGTTAAATCTCCTGTTTGTCCGATAACGGCTAATTTAATATCATTTACTTGTTTAGTAAATTCTTCTTCTGTTAATTCAACATGGAAACCTTCTACAGCTTCTAATTTATCAATTGTACCTCCAGTGTGACCTAAACCACGTCCGCTCATTTTGGCTACTGGAATATCTAAAGAAGCTACTAATGGACCTAATACAAGTGTAGTTGTATCACCTACTCCACCAGTTGAATGCTTATCAACTTTGATTCCTTCAATATTTGAAAGATCAATTGTATCACCCGAGTGTACCATAGCCATTGTTAAATCACTGTATTCTTTCTCAGTCATTCCCTTTAAGAAAACTGCCATTGCAAAAGCACTCATTTGATAATCAGGTACACTACCATCTGTGAAACCTTTGATTACAAAATTAACTTCTTCAGTTGTTAATGTTTTTCCGTCACGTTTTTTTTCTATTAAATCTACCATTCTCATTTTGGAACGCCTCTTTCTAATTTGTGTATATTATTTCTAATGAAAAGTGACTTCCACATAATGTAGAAGTCCTTTATATTTTCGTTAAGTTTTGAATTAACCGATTTTACGAATAATCTCTTTTACTAAAGATAAAAAGGAAGCTCTTACTCTTTGTGTTGTTTCAATAACTTCTTCATGGTTTAGAGGTTGATCTAAAATTCCCGCTGCCATGTTTGAAATACATGAAATACCAAGTACTCTTATTTCAGCATGACGTGCCACAATTACTTCAGATACAGTTGACATCCCTACTGCATCAGCACCTAATGTTCTAAACATGCGAATTTCAGCTGGTGTTTCATAAGATGGTCCTGTTAGCGCAGCGTAAACTCCTTCTTGAAGTTTTACATCTACTTCACTAGCGGCATTTTTTGCAAGTTCTCTTAATTCACGGTCATACGGATAAGACATATCTACAAAACGAACGCCTAGCTCAGGGTTATTTGGTCCAATTAGTGGACTAGTACCAGTAAAATTAATATGGTCTGTAATTAACATTAAATCACCAGGTTCGTATGAAGTATTAACTCCACCTGCTGCATTCGTTACAATTAATTTTTCAACACCTAATTCTTTCATGATACGGACAGGGAATGTCACTTTTTCCATGCTATAACCTTCGTAGTAATGTACTCTTCCTTGCATTGCTACTACTTCAATACCATGAATCGTTCCAAAAACTAGCTGTCCTTCATGTCCTTCAACTGTTGATGTTGGATACTCAGGAATTGTATGATACGGAATTTTTTCTTGGTTTTCAATTTCATCAACAAGAATTCCTAAGCCAGATCCTAAAATCAATCCAATTTTAGGCTGTCTGTCAACTTTACTTTTAATAAAATCAGCGGCTTTATCGATATTTTCCTTATTCATATGTAACTCCACCTTATTTCAATTTTTCAAAAAAACTTGATCCATGTGATGGCATTGTAACTTTAAAGTTTTCTGCAATGGTTGCTCCAATATCAGCAAACGTTTTTGGAATTTCTAATTCTTTACCTTCTGAAAACTGTTTACTATAAACTAGTAACGGAACATATTCTCTTGTATGATCTGTACCTGTATAAGTCGGATCATTTCCATGATCGGCAGTAATCATCAATAAATCGTCTTCTTTTAATAAATCAAACACTTCAGGTAATCGTGCATCGTATTCCTCTAATGCTTTTCCGTAACCAAGTGGATCTCTTCTATGACCGTATACAGCATCAAAATCAACCAGATTTAGGAAGCTTATACCTGTGAAGTCCATTTTTAATGTTTCAACTAATTTGTCCATACCATCCATATTAGAAACAGTACGTAGTGCTTTCGTAATTCCTTCACCATCAAAGATATCAGCAATTTTACCGATCGAAATCACATCAAAATTCGCATCTTTTAACTCATTCATAACAGTACGTCCAAATGGTTTTAATGCATAGTCATGACGATTCGGTGTGCGTTTAAAGTTTCCAGGCTCACCTACAAATGGTCTCGCGATTACACGACCAATCATGTATGGATCATCTAATGTTAATTTACGTGCAATTTCACAATAACGATATAAATCTTCTAAAGGAACAACTTCTTCATGAGCTGCAATTTGTAAAACAGAATCAGCAGACGTATAAACAATTAGATCGCCTGTTTTCATATGCTGCTCACCAAGTTCAACTAATATTTCAGTTCCAGAAGCAGGTTTATTTCCAATTATTTTGCGATCAAAATGGGTTTCTAATTCGCTTATTAATTCTTTAGGGAATCCATCTGCAAAAACTTTAAATGGCTTATCAATGTGAAGACCCATGATTTCCCAATGTCCGGTCATCGTATCTTTTCCAACTGATGACTCTTCCATTTTTGTATAATAAGCAAGTGGCTTATCGGCCTTTGGAACCCCTTTCAATTCTCTTATATTACTTAAACCTAGTTTTGCCATGTTCGGCATATGTAATCCATTCATTTCTTCAGCAATATGGCCTAGTGTATCTGAACCAACATCATTAAATTTTTCTGCATCAGGAGCTTCTCCGATCCCTACAGAATCCATAACAACGAGGAACACTCTATTAAATTTTCTATTCATTTGTTTTCCTCCTAACTCAATCGAAACAAACTGAAACTTAAGATAGCGTCAGATGTCTGACAACTAAAGTATACTTATTGTCCTAATTCTTTTCAAGAAATATATTTTCCAATTTGTGTCTATTGATACTATATTTCCCCAGAATCATAATAAATTGACATAAATAATTCATAAATACATTCTTTTTTATCAAGTTGCTAATAATGATGATATGTAAAATCACACTCTTCCATACATAATGCAAAAAGAAAAAGCCCAAGCTTTTTTAGCTGGGCCTTTTAAAGTATTATGCTGTTTGATTTTGTGAATTTGCAACTTGATGTTTTTGTGCTTTTCTTCTAGCAACAATTGTACCAGCTCCAATTACGATTGCAGTCATGACAATTTTGAACGCTAAAGCAATATATTGATTTTCAAAAGCATCGTGAATCATCTTTTCATGAGTAATCATACCAGCTGCCGTCCAAGCTAAAATACCTGAACCAATTGTTGTAATAATTGGGAATTTGTTCATAACTTTCATTAATAATGAGCTTCCACCAACAATAATTGGGATTGAAATTAAAATACCAATTACGATTGCAATTAAGTTACCGTGTGATACACCAGCTAGAGCTAAAACATTATCAAGGCTCATTAACGCATCAGCAATGATGATCGTTCTAACTGCTCCCCATAATGTTGCACCACTTTTAACTTCGCCGTGTCCAGAGTCATCGACTAATAATTTAAAGGCAATCCATAATAACATTAAACCACCGATTGCATAAATAAAAGGAATTTTTAATAAATACACGATTACTGCTGCAAATACGACACGAAGTACAATTGCACCCATTGTACCGAAAAATACTGCTTTTTTCTTTTGTTCTGCTGGTAAATTTTTCGCTGCTAATGCGATTAAAATAGCATTGTCACCACTTAATAACAGGTCGATAAAAATTACATTCAATAGTACGCCAATACTTAATCCACCTAATAAATCCATGACTCTTCCCCCTTTTAGATCTAAGATTAATTAAACAACCTGTACCCGTGACTACAAAATAAAAAGACCTTTGCCTATAGTTGTAGTACTACGGCAAAGGTCTTGCTGAGCATACAAAAGTATGCCAACAAAGCCGATGAGAATTTCTCCTCATGTAATGACGACTTTGTTTCAGGATCTCTCCTGACGCTACTCCCCTTTGGAGTATTCGATTGTTTATTAATAATATAATAGTATTCTAGCTAGTCCATTATGTCAATAGATTTTTAAGAGGTTTTTAATTATTAGCTTTATCTTTTTATAGGTAAATTATTATTTTTTATACTTTCATTATCAATGTTATTAATTTACTGCACAATTATTGCTTCGTCAAAATTTTAGGTCCATTACTTGTGATTGCTAATGTATGTTCATATTGCGCAGAGTTTTTTCGATCTCTTGTTCTTGCGGTCCAGCCATTTGAATCCATTGCTGAATGCCATGACCCTAAATTAATCATCGGTTCGATCGTAATAACCATACCTTCACGCAGTCTTAATCCTTTTCCTGCCAAACCGAAATGAGGAACATATGGTTCTTCATGAAGTGTTGGTCCAATTCCATGACCTGTGAAATCGCGTACTACAGAATAACCTAATGATTCAGCATAAGATTGAATCGCAAAACCAATATCACCTATACGATTTCCTACTACAGCCTGTTCTATGCCTTTATAAAGGCATTCTTCAGTTACTTTTAATAAGTCTTTATTTTCTTTTGAAATATTTCCTACACCGTATGTCCAAGCTGAATCAGCAAGTGCGCCATTTAAATTTACAACCATATCAATCGTTACAATATCTCCATCTTTTAATGGTTTTTTACGAGGAAATCCGTGGCAAATCTCATCATTAATTGATGCGCATGTTGCATATTCATATCCTCGGTAACCTTTTTGCTCCGGTTTCGCACCATTTTCTGCTAAAAATTTTTCAACAAATTGATCGATTTCCCAAGTTGTAATCCCTGGCTTAATCATTTTTGCAATTTCCTTATGTGTAGCAGCTAATAATGTACCTGCCTCATTCATTAAGTTAATCTCACGTTCAGTCTTAATCGTAATCATTTTTTTCATCCTCTCAAGTCAACTTAGTTCATATATGATTAATTTAATATATTATGCTTTTCACATTATAACAATAATTTCCCAAGAAAAAAGAGCTTAATTTAAGCTCTTTAGTGTGTAGACAAAGTTCTAAAAATCTGAAATTCAGACTCATTGCAAGCGTTTGGCAGGCAGTTTGAAATTAAGCTCTTGGATGAAACTCTTTATAAACATCCTTAAGTCTATTTTTCGTAACATGCGTATAAATTTGAGTTGTAGATATATCTGCATGTCCTAGCATTTCTTGAACTGATCTTAAATCAGCGCCATTTTCTAATAAGTGCGTTGCAAATGAATGACGTAAAGTATGCGGTGTTAATTCATGTTGAATATTTGCTTTTTCAGCTTGTTTTTTTAAGTTTTTCCAAAATCCTTGTCTAGACATTCTATTTCCATGATGATTTAAGAAAAATGCATCATTATTTTTTTTACCCTTTAATTCGTTTCTTGCTAATTTTAAATAATTTTCAATTGATTCAATCGCAAGTTTACCTAAAGGAATAATTCTTTCTTTGCTACCTTTACCTAAACATCGTACAAATCCCATTGTTAAATTAATGTCAGATAGATTTAATGATAATAACTCTGTCACCCGCATGCCAGTAGCATATAGCAATTCTAACATTGCCTTATCTCTTAAACCAAATGTAGAATGATCAGGTACTTCTAATAAAGCCTCTACTTCCTGTAGTGATAAAACCTTAGGAAGTACTTTTGGGGCTTTTGGAATTTCTATTAATAGTGAAGGATCGTCTTTCATCCCATCAACCTCACGAATTAAAAATTGATGAAATGAGCGAATTGTTGCTAATTGACGAGCCATTGTTCGTGCCGTTAAATCTCTTTCTTTTAAATATTTTAAATAACTAATAATATGTAACCTAGTTATATTTGCGAGACCATTTATATTTTCAACAACGTCCAAATATTTTCCGTAGCTTTCTAAATCCTTACCATATGATAGAATTGTATTTTTAGATAAACCTTTTTCAACTTGGATAAAATGGATAAAATCCTCAGTTGCAAAATCAAATTCTTTTTTAAAAGGTGTTTTATCAGTCGTTGTCACATTTCATTACTCCCCGTTTTGATAAAACCGTACCAATTGGTTAAAAGCACCATCCTTTTGATGAGTGTCCACCTTTAACATTGAGCCTTCTGGTCGGTCATATCGATGCATATTTTCATATTCAGAATGAATCCATTGAATAGCAAAATAAAATAAAATTGTACATGTAATGAATAAAATTGTAACTTTTATTACATTAAAAACAATACTTGCTCTTTTTTTCATATGACCACCACCTTTTGCTAGAAGTAAAGACATCATTACTACATACTATGCAAAAATAGGACAAATCATACTTCAAAAAATCAACATTAATCATTACCAGTGTTATTTTTAGGACATGAAAAAGAGCAGACTCTTTTTATTGAACTGCTCCGTCTTTTAAGAATCAAAAATAAAATGATTTTAATTAAATTAAAATCATTTTACTACTCTTCGTTTTGATCATGGCAACGATGACATACACCATGAAATGATAATCGATGATCTTTAATTTTAAAATTCCAACGTTCTTCAACTGTTTTTTCAACTTCACTTAATAGATTTTCATGAATTTCATCTACTGCTCCGCAAACCGTGCAAATTAAATGATGGTGAAAATGTTGTGCACCTTCATGTCTTAAGTCGTATCTTGAAACCCCATCACCAAAATTTATTTTATCAACAATTGTTAACTCAGTTAGTAATTCTAACGTACGATAAACAGTAGCAAGTCCAATTTCTGGCGATTTTTCTTTCACTAGGAGGTAAACATCTTCTGCACTTAGGTGATCTTCTTCGTTTTCTAATAAAACACGAACAGTGGATTCCCGTTGTGGTGTTAATTTGTATCCTGCTAAATGTAGTTGTTTCTTTATTCGTTCAACTCGTTCTTCCATTCTTTTCACTCCCTCGCCACTTGATAATAATTATAACAAAGAAAGAGAAAGTGTCAAAAATTATTTGTTAATTTTTTGAAACAATTATTTCTGAGATGGCTTTTAAAAAATAAGTTGAACCATATGCCTCAATAATACTTGCCATACTTAAGCAAATAGCAACAATTCCAAAAACAATAGAATACGAGACTAACTGTTTCATAATTGGTTCATTATCATTTTTAATAAATTGCTTTCGAATCATTCGAATGGACAGCTGAACTGCTAAAACTGTTAATAGGATATATAATGGTAGAACGATAACATTTTGTGGAAAGACAGAAGAAAATGCTAATAAAATACCATGCCAACCTAATTGATTGACTAAAAATCCAACTGTAAATCCAACTACCAATCCTTTCATAAATAATAAAATAAGGATGATTGGTAATCCGATGATTGAGATCCCTAAAACCCAAATCAATGCTAAAAACTTTAAATGAGAAGAATAGCTGGAAAGGAACACTTCATTTCCGCTTATATAATCCCCATTATTAACTTGTCCAAAAAAATGTGTAATGAAGGATAGAATATCCTGCTTTTGACTCACATTCATACTATTTACGATGACTGCTCCAAATACTACACCAAAAAGTAAAATCACACTAACAAAAATATAGAGTGACAAATAATCTTTAACATGTTTTTTCATCGTTGATTTGACTGAGCTTCTTGTCATGATATCATCTCCTGCACTATATTCTCTCTTCATTTTATGAATGGACAAGTAATTTATTCTATTAATTTATAAAAGTTGGAAAATTAGTCATAAAGTATTCATGAACATTTGAATGCCAATTTGAATTATTTCAACAAAAATTTTGAAATAATATTAAAAGCTGTTAAAGTCAGGCACGACTTCAACAGCTTTTTTTAATTTAATAATTCAATTTGTTTTTTTATGATTTGACCGATCGATTTAGCGTTTTCTTCATTATTTCCATAAATAGTAGAATGTGTGTAGCCTTCTAATGTTTGACGGTTACCTTGATTCGTTGTTTCACAATATTCATTATGATATTTTTCAACTTTATGTAGTAATTCCTTTTTTTTCTTCAGGTTAAGCTGTAAGCCACTTTGATTAGAAGCTGTTAATACTAGTAAAGGAATATTCATTTTTATTTTCAATGCGTCCTTTATACGTAAGTTACTATAATGTAGGTTTTTCCACTCACTGACAACTGTCTTCCAATGCTTATAGCTCTTAATTGCGCTAATCATCTCGAACTGATTATCGGGGGCAGTTTTCATTATTTTATTAATTAGTTTATTTGGAATTGCCTTAGTAAGATGAAATTGGTTCGCTTTCTTCATCATTAACGCAAATTGATATAGTAACTTATCATATAATTTCTGCTCATGTTCCTCTAGAGTCGGATGTGTGGGATCGAGTAAAATCATTGATTGGAAAGCATTTGGAAAAAGCCGAGACAATTGGAATACAATATATGCTCCTAGAGAATGTCCGACAGCAATTAATGGACTTTTAATATTTAATGCTAATAAAATATCATAACATTCAAAAGCTTGTTGCTCAGTTGATCGTTCTGTCGTCCATATTCCACTTTTTCCATAACCTAAGCGATCGTACGTTATAACTTTGGCATATTTACTCAACTCTTCTTGTAAATACTTCCATTGATGAAGAGTATGCATCATTCCACATTCTAAAAGAACTGTGACTTTGCCATCCCCTTTTACTCGAACGTGATATGTGCCAAGCTCACCATTAACTAACAATATTCTCACCTTCATTGTATTTGATTAGTTTTCTTATTGTATTCATTTTTCCTGTTTTCTATTTTATCTTTAATTCTTTAATTTTTGCTTAATAAAAATGCTGTTTTTCGATATAGACAGTAGTAAGTCATAAAAAAAAGACGTTAAAAAATTAACGTCTTTAGTCTTAAGATTTTTAAATCGTTTCATTTTTTGCTTCGTAAGCTTCTTTTACTACTGCATAAAATTGAGCCTGAGAAGTATAAAAGTATGGTGCTACATAAAACAAAGCAAGCCCAAAAGTGATGACAACTAATAGACCCCAACCGATGAATGAAAGCCCTAGTAAAAAGAATTTCCATTTATACCCATCCATCATTCTTCTACTTAAAGTAATTGCATCTAGAGCATTCATTTCTGGATAATCTTTTAAAATATACCCAACTTGTGAATAAGCGATCGATTTGATAATTCCAGGAATGATTAATAAAAGAGTCCATAATACTGTAAATAAAGTTACTAAAAATCCAACGATTATTCCTCTTATAAATTGGTGCCCACTTTTAAAATAGAAAAATATGTCCGATATGCTTTTTTCCTCATCACGAATCAACTTTAAAAAGTAA
Source organism: Gottfriedia sp. NPDC057991 (assembly GCF_042886615.1). Classification (NCBI taxonomy): domain Bacteria; kingdom Bacillati; phylum Bacillota; class Bacilli; order Caryophanales; family Bacillaceae; genus Gottfriedia; species Gottfriedia sp. NPDC057991. Next base: position 868,660 of record NZ_JBHVQN010000001.1, on the reverse strand, counting down.
ACAAGTAATCCATAACCTAGTAGAGTATTTAAGATTGCAGTAATAATTTCGATTACGGTTTGGATTCCACCAGGGACTAAATCTTGTTGATCCAAATCTAAAAATATACTCCCTGTATAATGATAGTTGACTGGCCCATTAAGTAACATATAAATAAGTCCTTGTAATACACCAAAAACTACGAGTGTTAAAATCGCTTTACCCCAATTACCAGATAGACGACTTTTAGCTGTTTTTTTAATTGACGAAATTCTCATCTACTCATCCTCTCAAAAAATGTCACTTTATTTTACCATGTTTATTACCATAATTTGAGATTAATTTTTAATTTCATTTTAATTTTTTTGTAATAATTGTAAATATTGGACTGCAAAACATGTTTTCGCATCATGGATCGAACCTTTTTTAAGCTCTTCTAGACACTCGTCTAATGTTAGCTCAAAAATTTCGACAAATTCATCTTCGTCTAAAGCAGCACTATTTTCTAATTTCTTTAAACCTTTTGCTACATATATATGTATGTATTCGTCTGCAAACCCTGGTGAAGTATAAAAAGATTGTATATGCTCCCACTCGGCTGCTTCATAACCAGTCTCTTCTTCTAGCTCTCGTTTAGCCGTTACAAGAGGCTCTTCGCCTTTTTCTAATTTTCCTGCTGGAATTTCTAAAAGACTTCTTTCTAGCGCTTTTCGATACTGCTCTACAAATACTATTTTGCCTTCGCTTGTAATCGGAATTACAGCTACTGCGCCGGGATGCTTTACGATTTCACGCGTACTTGTATTTCCATTCGGTAATTCTACTTTTTGATGATAAAGAGAGATAACTCTTCCTGTGAATATTTTTTCTTCTGCTAGTGTTTTTTCTTCAAATTTTTTCATTTTTTTCATCACCTTGTTCTAATTTATATGGTTGTCACATACATTTTATCATTTATTTCATTAAAATACTTTCTGAAATGAGGTAGTCTGATGAAAATGTGTATGACGGAAAATTCTGTTGTCCTTGTAGGCTCTAAAACAGAAATTTTAAAAACCCTCGAAGTTATTGGTATGCAATATAAAACCGTTCAAGAATGGATTCAAAACTCGAATGGCAAGCTTCTCTATGTTGTAAAATAATTCTATTTTCCCTACAATTAAATTTGGAGGGATTTAGATGAAAAAACGTAAGCTTGGTTCTACTTTATTAGAAATATCCGAAATTGGTTTAGGTTGTATGTCTCTTGGGACAGAAGAAAATGAGGCGTTTTCTACAATTCATGCTGCAATCGATGCTGGTATTAATTACTTTGATACTGCTGATTTATATGATTTCGGTAAAAATGAAGAAATCGTTGGAAAAGCTTTAAAAGGTCGTAGAGATCAAGTGGTTATTGCAACGAAGGTCGGAAACCGTTGGAATAATTCAAATGATAATAAGTGGTATTGGGATCCATCTAGAACATATATTAAAGAAGCTGTAAAAGACAGTTTGCGTAGACTAAATACAGATTATATCGATTATTATCAACTTCACGGCGGTACAATCGAGGATCAATATGAAGAAACTATTTTTACTTTTGATGAACTAGTAAATGAAGGCTTAATTCGCCATTATGGAATCTCTTCAATTCGTCCGAATGTTATTAATCGATTTGTAAATCATTCATCTATACAAGGTGTTATGATGCAATATAATGTACTAGAGCGTAGACCTGAAGAATTTTTTCCGCTTTTCGAAAAAAATAATATTTCCGTCATTGCACGTGGTTCCGTAGCAAAAGGGCTATTAACAAGTAAATGGGAAAAGAAACTATCTAACAAGGGCTATATGTCATATTCGGAACAAGAATGTAATGAAACAATCCAAAAACTTCTCCCACTTCTCGATGAAGAACAATCCTTACATAGCTTAGCTTTACAATATGTTCTTTCTCATAAAGCAGTTTCATCATTAGCTGTTGGAGCTAGAAATAAAGAACAATTACTAGAAAATATTAACGCTTACTTTGCAAAACCATTAAATTCACAACAAATCGCCCAAATAAAAGAAATTTCACTACTTACGAATTATGAGGAACATCGTTAAGCCACTCCTTCCTTCTATGGAAGGAGTGTTATTTCTTCCATTTACTTGCTTTTCTATCGATTTCATCTAAAAATTCTTCTTTTCGTCCTCTTTTATATTCTGATTTGTTTGTAGCAAGTTCTTTTTTTAATTTTATATATTCCATTGCTTGATCAGTATGTGCGATCATATATTCCCTAAATGCAATATTTCGTTCAACAGCAGCATTTCCTTTTGCGTATACTTGAATATGGAAACTACAATTATCATCACATTTTATAAAAAATCTTCTGTCTTGTTTAGATTGATCCCCCAATTGTTCGTAACCTAAGGTTTTTAGAACATCACTAAATTCATCAAACTTTTTTAAGCATGTTACCACGATCATTAAGTCAATGATTGGCATCGCAAACATATTCGGAATTGAAGTACTCCCTATATGATAAATCGCTGCTTTTTCTGGTAATAATTGATCAATTGCCTTTTTTTCAGACTGAAAATCTTCTTCCCAGGAAGTACGATAAGGTACAATATCAATATTCTTTTTCATTTAGAACACCTACACTTTTTTCATTAACTTCCTTTTATAGCATTCGTTAAAGGACACTTAATTATTGAAAAAATAAATTGGAGAAGTAAGTGCATAAAAAGATCTTATACCCTTATGACTTTTTACCTATCTCCTAATCCCTATAATTAAACTATTTCAATTTATATTACCTAATCCCTTTTACCCTTAGTCATACTTAAAAAATGTTCAAAAATCATAATTTAATACTAGATTAAATTTTGGTTAAAATACTCACAATTTCTACTTTAATTGGTTTCTTTGAATTATAATTATTTTAGTTACTAAGATATTTAGTTACGTTAACTTTTTTGTACTTCCTATATTTTAAGGAGAGAATGAAATGTCAGAAAACCCAATTATTCGAAGTGAATTTATTCCGTCTCTAATAATGGAATTTAGAAAATTTAGCACTTCAATCGTTCTTTTTAACGAAGGTCTTGCCTCAAACCTTCATTTAAATGCGACCGATTTACGATGTCGAGAGTTACTTTGCCATACTGGTCCAATAACAGCTGGAAAGTTATCTCAATTAACACATCTTACTACTGGTGCTATAACAGGCGTTATTGACCGACTTGAAAAAGTTAACCTTGTTGAACGAATTCAAGATCCTAATGACCGTAGACGAGTAATTATTCAACCCGTGTATGAACGTGAAGATGAATTAGCAAAACTTTTTAAACCATTATCTGACTCTCTTTCTAATATTTTTAACCAGTATGATGACAAAGAGTTAACACTATTATTTAAATTTTGGAATGATATTAATGAGTTGATTCCAAAAGAGACTAAAGAATTAAATAAGGGGGAAACTTAATGGTTTCAAAAGACAGCAAGGTTGGCTTTGTCGTAGCAGGTCTATTATTAGGAATGCTAATGGCGGCTATGGATAACACAATTGTTTCAGCTTCAATGCCGACAATTGTTGGAGAACTAGGTGGATTAGACCAATTTATTTGGGTAACCTCTGCATATTTGGTAGCTACTATGGCAAGTATGCCGATTTTTGGTAAGTTATCAGATATGTATGGACGTAAACGATTTTATTTATTAGGACTTATCATTTTCTTAATTGGTTCCGCATTATGTGGAACAGCAAATAGCATTGTTCAATTAAGTATTTATCGTGCGATTCAAGGAATTGGTGGAGGTTCACTAATGCCAATCGCTTTTACAATTATTTTCGATATTTTCCCTCCAGAAAAACGAGGAAAAATGACAGGTTTATTTGGTGCAGTTTTTGGTCTTTCTAGTGTATTTGGACCACTTTTAGGAGCCTATATTACTGATCAAATTGATTGGCGCTGGATTTTCTACATCAACTTACCATTAGGTATTATTTCTTTATATTTAATTTCACAATTTTATAAAGAAAATCTGCAGCTTAGAAAACTTAAAATCGACTGGTTTGGTGCGATTACACTTGTTGGTTCAGTTGTCAGTTTAATGTTTGCGCTTGAACTAGGTGGAAATGAGTACGATTGGAATTCTGCTCCAATTATTTCCTTATTTGCAATCTTTGCAGTATTGTTTATCGCATTTATTCTAATCGAAAGAAAAGTTGAAGAGCCAATTATTTCATTTAGCTTATTTAAAAAGCAACTATTTGCGGCAACCCAAGGTGTTGCATTTTTCTACGGTTCTGCTTTCATTATTACGACTGTATTAATTCCACTCTTTGTTCAATCAGTTTTTGGTGGTACAGCTACAAATTCTGGTATCATTCTAATTCCGATGATGCTTGGTTCAGTTGTAGGTAGCCAAGTAGCAGGTCAATCAGTACGTAAATTTAGTTATCGAGGCATCATGTTAGTTTCAGTTGTTTTATTCTTTATTGGAATGTATTTATTAAGTACTTTAGGTACTGATACAGCTCGCTCAACAGTAACTTTCTACATGATTATCGCTGGTCTTGGAATGGGTTGTTCATTCTCTTTACTAAGTATGGCAACTCAACACAAAATCGAACCTCAAAAACGAGGCATCGCTACATCAACAAATACTTTCTTTAGAACATTAGGTATGACCATTGGTGTAACGATTTTTGGTACAATTCAAAACCACGTATTTAAAAATAAATTAAGTGATTTACTAGGTAATATGGGTGCATTTGGCGGAAAAGTTGATTCACGTGCACTATTATCCGCTGATGCAAGAGCTAAAATTCCACCAGAAGTACTTCACAAAATCTCAGAAGCAATGGCACATTCAGTTGCAACTACTTTCAAATGGACACTAATACCGATTACTTTAGGTTTTATCGCGATTATCTTAATGGGTAAAGAAAAATTAACATTTGAAGTAAAAGAAAATAGAGCGAAAAAAGCTCAATAAAAATAAAGCCAAATCCGATTTAATATGGATTTGGCTTATTTTTTTCTCTAAAAAACTAATTATTTTTACATTTTTCAACATTTATTTACTTTTATTTATTATTTTAATCATTTGAACTTTAAATTTGTCATCTATTCTTATAGAGTAATAGATTTATTTGAGGAGATGATTAAAATTGAATAGGAAAAAGTTAATTTTAGCAGCAATGACAACACTAATGGTATATTCAGGATTTAGCCAAGTTTCAGCACAAACAACTTCTGCGAACCAGAATACGTTTAAGTCATTTGGACCAAAAGGATTTGACCTTCAAGCACACCGTGGAGGACTGGGACTTACAGTTGAGTCAACTATAGCTTCATTCTCTCATGCACTTGAACTCGGTGTAAGTACCCTTGAGCTTGACGTACAAATAACTAAGGATCATCAAGCTGTAATTACGCACGATCGTAAGATTACAGGTACAAAATGCTCTGACACGAAACCAGCATTCGTTGGTGATTCGGAGTACCCATACGTTGGGAAATACATAAAAGACTTAACGCTAGCTCAAGTAAGAACGCTCGATTGTGGTTCAAAAAGTCTACCCCAATTCCCTGGCCAGCAACTAAGTCCTGGTGCTCGTATGCCATTGTTATCTGAGGTATTTGATCTTGTAAAGAAATACAAAGCTAAAAAAGTATGGATGAATATCGAAACGAAAGTTGAAGCTGGAGCACCAGAACAAACAGCTCCTCGCGAAGAATTTGTTCAAATCGTTGCCAAACAAGTACGTGAAGCTGGCATGTTGAACCAAGTGTCTATTCAAAGTTTTGACTGGGGTTCACTCAAGCTTATGAATGAAGTTGAACCACGATTGCCCCTTGTTGCGCTAACGAACGGCCCTGAATTTCTACAACCTGGCAAACCTGGTAAATCACCTTGGTTAGGTGGAATCGATATTGATGATTTTGATGGGAATCTCGTTGCTGCGGCTCATTCATTAGGTGTAGATGCAATTTCCCCAGTCCATGGGTTCCCACAGGATGGCAAAATTACTGATGCGAATTACACGCCTTATATTACTAAAGGTATGGTTCAAGAAGCTCACCAGTACGGTATGAAAGTTATTCCATGGACAGTTGACGACCAACCAACAATGCAAAAGCTTATTGATGATGGTGTTGATGGAATCATAACAGATTACCCTGACCGACTACGTGATGTGATGAATCAGAATCATTTTAAGTTACCTAAAAGCTATTCTGCTAAGTAGTCATTAATTTAAATTTACTCTAGTATTCTCTCACTATATAAATTTTTTAAAATCAATCATATGCTTTGTTAAATCTACATGTTGATTTTTGAAAAAAAAAAGGCTGTCTATTTAGACACCCTTTTTTTAATTAGAAGTGATATTTATTCCCAACTCTCTACTTTGTTTTTCTATGAATCTTATTTAATTTTATCTTTTTTTTATTTGAAATAATTTATTTATTAGATTAAGGATTTCATGTGATTTAAGTCACAAACAATGATTATATCCCGCCATATAATAAGTTTATTCAAATTGTTAGGGGGATGAATGATGTTTTGTAACCAATGTGAACAAACTCCAGTTGGTGGTTGTAAGATTGTAGGTGTATGTGGAAAAGATGAAACAATTGCAAGTTTACAAGATACGATGGTTTATGGGTTAAAAGGAATTGCAGCTTATCGAACACATGCAGCTCAATTAGGGTATACTGATCCATTTGTTGACCAAGTAACTCATGAAGCTCTATATATGACTTTAACAAATTCTAATTTTAACTTACACGAACACATTGATATGGCTATGAAAGTAGGTAAAGCCGCAATTCGTGTAATGGAGCTATTAGATGAAGCTCATACAAAACATTTTGGAATTCCTGAACCTGTTCAAGTTTCTTCTAATAAAATCGAAGGAAAATGCATTGTTGTAACTGGACACAATTTATTTGCATTAGAAGAATTGTTAAAGCAAACAGAGGGTATAGGTATAAATATTTACACTCACTCTGAAATGCTACCGGCACACGGTTATCCAGCATTGAAAAAATATACACATTTAAAGGGTAACATTGGAAAAGCTTGGTTTGACCAACGTCGTTTATTTGAAAAGTTCCCTGGAGCGATTTTAGCAACCACAAACTGTGTGATGCCAATAAAGGGAAGTTATGCAGATCGCTTCTTCTCATATGAAGTGGCGGGATTAGAAGGAGTAACAAAGATTATAGAGGAAGATTTTTCGCCATTAATTCAACGTGCATTAGAACTACCAGAAGCAAATATAGAATCAGAAGAAGTAATGACTACTGGTTACCATCACGAAACAGTTTTGTCTATTGCGCCTGAAATTGTAGAAGCTGTAAAAAATGGTAAGATTCAACGCTTCTTTGTTGTAGCAGGTTGTGACGCCCCAGGAAAAGGTGGAGAATATTATCGTGAGCTTGTAACTTCTTTACCAAATGATACAGTAGTTTTAACAACATCTTGCGGTAAATTTCGCTTTAATGATGTAGACTACGGTACTGTAACTGGTACAAACATTCCTAGATTTATAGATTTAGGGCAATGCAATAATTCAATTTCAACAATAAAAATTGCGGCTGCATTAGCCGATGCATTTAATTGTAGTGTCAATGAATTGCCAGTCAGTATTATACTTTCTTGGTTTGAGCAAAAAGCCGTGGCCATTTTATTAGGATTATTTAGCCTTGGAATCCAAGATATTCGAATCGGACCAAAAGCACCTGACTTTATTAATGAAGGCGTATTAAATGTATTAGTTGATACATTTGGCTTAAAATTAATTACAAATGCACAAGATGATTTGAAAACAATTTTACAAGGAACAATATTACAAGGATAAAACCCTAAATGAACAAAAAACTTCTCTTAAATGAGAAGTTTTTTATTATGTTTGTTTCGGCAGAGCCGCAATACACAATTAATGGATTATCCCTTAATTTTCTTCCTCTTCCACATAATCTACATAACAATTAATTTTAATATAAATAAATTGAGTAATCCTTCTCTACTATATCTACGTCAAATTTTTACAAAATTAGCGGATTCTAATATAAATGGATGAATCAGAGACGAACAATAAAAAAACAACTATAAAATAATAGTTGTTTTTTTATCCACCAATATAAGACATTTCAATTTTGCGATATTTATGACTTTCTTCTGTACGGATCTCAGAGTATCTGTCATCTCTTTTTTCCCATATTGATTGAATTGTTGCTGAAATGTATTTATCTGTATCCCCAGTGCGCAACATTTTCCTTAAGTCATACCCTTCTGAAGCGAATAAACAGGTGTATAGCTTTCCATCTGTAGATAGGCGGGCTCTCGTACATGAACCGCAGAAAGTTTCTGTAACTGATGAGATAAATCCGACCTCAGTATTCGTTCCTTTATATCGATAGCGTTTTGCTACCTCGCCAATGAAATCCTGCCCTACTGGCTCCAACTTATATTGTTCATGGATCATATCGTATAATTGCTTCTTCGAGATAACGTCTTTAAAATTCCATCCATTTGTACATCCTACATCCATATATTCTATAAATCGTAATGTAATATTTTTCTCTTTAAAAAAACGCACCATTGGTAATACTTCAGTATCATTTAAACCTTTCTTTACTACCATATTTACTTTGACTTCTAGTCCTGCTTCCCTAGCTGCAAAAATTCCGTTTAAAACTGTGGCAACACTCGTATTCATATTATTTATCTTCATGAAAACTTTATCATCCAGTGAATCTAAGCTCACATTTACACGGCAAATTCCGGCTTCTTTAAGTGCTTTGGCGTTTTTTGCCAAAAATACACCATTTGTTGTTAACGTCACATATTTAATTCCTTCAATTTTTGAAAGACGCTTAACTAGAATTGGTAGATCTTTTCTTAAAAGAGGTTCCCCCCCTGTTAAACGAATTTTTTCCACACCTATTTTTGCAAATAAATTTGCTAATCGAACAATTTCCTCAAAGGAAAGGATTTCATCTTTACTCATAAAGGGATAGTCAACTCCAAATATCTCTTTAGGCATACAGTAGCTGCATCTAAAGTTACAACGGTCGGTTACGGATATTCTTAAATCACGTAATGGTCGATTGCGGGTATCGAGAATATTCGTCATTTTTTTCGCCCCCCTTCATCTTTTGTACGATTTTTAGTTTATATTAGCATACAAAATTATTTCACCGTATGATGTATGTCACAAACTTGTTGTTTAAACTAATCAGTATTTATGTTCCAGAATAATTTTTTGGAGGAGTTACTTATCCATTTGCCACATGCAAATTTAACCTACTAACGTCAATCTTTTCAAATTCTATCTCCTTAGAGTTCTATGCTATTCAATAGAATGGTATTATAATAATAAATGTAATACATAAAATACTTGTTTTCTTGATAAATACATAAAAACATGGTGTTCAACTTTAACGGAGCGGAGATACTTTAATGGAAAAAAATAATAATAGAAAAAGTGACCTTTCAATCGTTTCTGAAGATTTGGCTTCCTTATTACAGTCAATCGGATCAACTCGTCCAGTAAAAAAAGGCACCTTCTTATTTCAAGAAGGTGAAGATGCTAAAGAATTGTATCTAATTAAATCAGGAATGATCCAAATAAGTAAGCTGACTCTATATGGTGATGAATTAAATCTTCGCATTTGTAAAAAAGATGACTTAATTGGTGAATTGACTCTCTTTTCAGAGGATGCAAATTATATGCTTAGCGCTTACGCATTAGAAGCAGCAGAAGTGCAGGTCATTCCGAAAGATATTTTGGAGGAAAAACTAATTAACCATGCTCCATTGACATTTGAATTTATGAAATGGATTTCTACTCATCTCAGAAAAAATCAAACAAAGATTCGAGACTTAGTATTAAGTGGTAAAAAAGGCGCACTTTACTCTACACTCATCCGTATATCGAACTCTTACGGGGAATTAATAGAAAACGGAATTCTTCTTAATATTCATCTTACCAATCAAGAATTAGCTAAGTTTTGTGCCGCTACTAGAGAAAGTGTTAATCGGATGTTAAGTGATTTAAAGAAAAAAAATGTTATTAGTTATTCGCCTGATGGAAAAATTATCATCAAAGACTTACAATTTCTTAAAAATGAAATCGGCTGTGATAACTGCCCAAAAGATATATGTAACATAGATTAGTTCTCTATAAGACTATTTAAGTATTAAGCTGATTAAATTTGTCTTTACATAACATAATTAAATGCTTGATATTAAGTAACCTTAACTTAGGCACTAAATAGTTAAGGTTATTTATTTTTTATTTACTTGTATTTCTCTTTAAGATAGTTTGATCCGCAAAATCCCCCCTTTCCCATCTATCTTACTGATTTCACAACATCTGATTGCTATTATTTTAGCTATATGTGTGAAAAGAGTCACAGTTTGGTTCAAATCGTTTTTATATAATGATGAAAATATACGTTCTTGTAATATAGGGAGAGAAAAAAATGTATAAATCTGATTATTTACTTTATTTGAAAAGCCTCTGTTTGTTTCAAGATATCAATCATAAACTCTTAAGAAAAATAGTTGATGCTTCCCATCTATACTTTAGAGAAACAAATGAAAATATACCTATTCGCAGTGAACAGAATATGATTATCATTTTAACCGGAAAGGTAAATGTTCATATGAGAGAATCGAGTGGCCTTCAATATAAAATTGGTTACTTAAAATCAAGTGATGTTTGCTTACCTAGTATTTTTCTGCATACTCATGTTAACAATTCTATTATTCTTGAAGTTACCCAGTCTTCGACATATTTAGAAGTCCCATATTTATTTATAAAAAGCTTGTCTATTAAAGAGCCTGTTTTAAAACGTAATATTTTGCGCTCTTTACATAAAAACCTTCAAAGTACTTACGAAGAAATTTTCAATATGATGAGTTAACGAATAATTTAAAATATCTTCTTCATCCTTGCCTCATTTGTGTGATATACTTCACAACGTTTCTTTCGATTGATTGGTAATATTTAGTTAGTAAATTTTATTATTGATCCATTGAAAGGGGCATCATTATATGAAAAGTTCTAAAATCCAATTACCTCTTCAAACATCAAGTCTCATCGTAGGGTTCATGGTATGGGTAATCATTTCTTCACTCATGCCAAATATTCGCCAAGATATTGAATTAACAAATGGTCAAGTCTCTTTAGTCACTGCTATCCCTGTAATTTTAGGAAGCATCCTCCGTATTCCAATCGGGTATTACACAAATCGATTTGGAGCTAGACCTATTTTCACCATCTGTTTTCTTGCACTTTTATTTCCTGTATTTTTCATTAGTCATGCTGATTCACTTTTAGATTTAGTTATTGGAGGATTGTTTGTTGGTATAGGTGGTGCAATCTTTTCAATCGGAGTAACTTCACTACCAAAGTATTACTCTTCAAATAAACATGGTTTTGTGAATGGAATCTACGGATCTGGTAATATCGGTACAGCCATTACTGCATTTTCCGCACCTGTTTTAGCTAAATCATTTGGTTGGGAAACAACAGTCAGATTTTATTTAGTATTACTAATTGCGTTTGCCCTATTAAATTTTATCTTTGGTGATAAAAATGAGAAGAAAGTAAATGTTCCGATTGTAAAGCAGGTAAAAGAGGTTTATCGTAATTCTACTTTATGGTCACTTAATTTATTCTATTTCATTACTTTCGGGTCGTTTGTTGCATTTACAATCTATTTACCAAATTTCTTAGTTAATAATTTTAATTTAAGTCCTGTTGATGCTGGTATACGTACGGCTGGATTCATTGCTCTAGCAACATTTTTCCGACCAATCGGTGGTCTTCTTTCAGATAAATTCAATCCTTTCAATATTTTATTATTTGTCTTTGGTGGACTAACATTCTCAGGCGTTCTATTATCTTTTTCTCCTACTATTAAACTATACACAGTTGGGGTTTTATTAGTAGCAGTTTGTGCAGGGATCGGAAACGGTACAATCTTTAAATTAGTGCCACTTTATTTTACAAAACAAGCTGGAATTGTAAATGGCTTAGTTGCTGCTATGGGAGGTTTGGGAGGCTTCTTCCCACCATTAATTTTAACAACTGTGTTTAGCTTGACAGGACATTATGCGATTGGATTTATGGCATTATCTGAGTTTGCGCTTCTTAGTTTTGTTATTGTCGTATGGATGACTTTCCGTGAAAAATTAAAAACGGAATATAAAATATTAGAAAATACAGCCCAAGCAATGATGGTTACAAATGAACAAGGCATAATTCAAAAAGTAAATCCTTTCTTCACTAAAGTAACAGGCTACAAAAAAGAAGAAGTCTTTGGGAAAAAGCCAAGTATCCTTCAATCTGGACATCACAACAAAGCATTTTATTCACAACTTTGGAAACAGCTCAAAGATCAAGGTAATTGGCAAGGTGAAATTTGGAACAAGCGTAAAAATGGTGAAGTTTATTTAGAATGGCTGACGATCACTCAAGTGTGTAACGATAATGGGAAAGTGATTTATTATATTGGTCAATTTAGTGATCTATCTACAAGTAAGAGTAAAATAAACTAACTTAAAATGTAGTTTATCCTATATCTATAACTTGTCAAAAACATCACTGAAGCAGATAAAAGAAACCGTCTATTTAGTTTTCCAAAAATCCATCCCCATTTCAAATGTGAGTAGAATCACATTACTGTTAGTCAATATTTTATATTATTAAGTTAGTGAATTACTCTATTTGGAGGAAAAAAATATGTTTGAATGTCATAATATGATTGGAAATAATAATCAAGTAGAATTATGTGAAGCCTTACAGTTACTTAAGGATGAACATGCTGGATTAAATGTTTAGAAGTTGGATTTATTTGAAAGCTCAAATGCATTGATAAATGAAAGTTTGCTAGAAAATAAATTAAAAAAACTAGAAGAACTACGCTCCAAAGTCATGACATTTATAGCCAAACTAGATCTTCACTCACAAAAAGAAGAAAATCATTTATTTGAACTAATAGCTAAACATATTGGAAGGGAAATGGCCCTATTGCAGTAATGGAAATGGAACATGATCAGGCGAAATATTTAATCAGACAGTTCCTCGCTAAAACTGAGGACATAAGTATTAACATTAACTTTGATGAAATTTGTAATCTAGTAATTGAAGCTTATCATGTTTTAACTTCACATTTTATGAAAGAAGAACAGGTGTTGTTTCCTATGTCTCAAAACATTCTATCTGAAAGTGAAAAAAATAATTTAGTAGGCGTTATAAAAGACTGAATCTAATGGTTTGGTGCGACCTGATGCTTTAATAATAAACACATAAGGTGGTCCTAGTAATTGGGACCACTTTCTTTTTATGTGATTAACTATGTTTATCATACGTATCCCCCACTTACCTGTAATAAATGTCACAGGAGCTTTCTTCGTTATCTTCTATAATAAGAAATGAATCGAACGTAAGAGATAAAGTCACAGGAGGAGATATTCATCATGTTAACTGTTGAATTACACGCTATTAGCCCCGATAAATCTATAGAGCATACTCTACATATGGAAGGGTTTAGAATACAAGATGGAACGTATTTTTACACTAACAGTAACATTAAATTAGAAGGAGTCATAGAATCAAATAAAAGATCTTTAAATATCAATTTCTCCCCACAATTAAATCTAAAACAATATACAATCGTACACCACATTATTAAGAATCTTATTCTAGTGCTTAAAGCTGAATATAATGATTCTCAAAGTTTATTAGGCTACTTAACAAATGGAGAAGGAGCATATATCATTACAAATTGGGACTATTGGGTCGCCTTTCTTCAAAAGGCTAAACTACGTACTTTAGAAGGAAAAAAAGTACGAGTATTCGATGAAACAAACAAAGAAATTGCCTCTGGTATGTTTATTAGCTACAAGATGGTTGATCAGTTATCAAATATTACAGAATGTACATTGATTACACATTTTGGTGAGAGATCCATTAAAGGAAGCAATTTATTAATTGAAGCAACAAACGAGTGGTAACTGAAAATACTTAATATATTTTAAAGCCCAAACTCTATTATTGATTTGTTTTTTGTATATCGTAAAATCCACAAAAATAATCCCCCAGTTATTTTTAACCGGGGGATTTTTATTACTACTTTCCTGCATACACTCGATCTGTTAACCTTGATTATTTTCGATATTCTTTCTTTCTCCATTCTAAGTAAGTAAGAAAGCAAACGATAGCAGAAAGAACTCCTATAACAGAAAATAACCTAACATGTTCATAATTTTCACCATAAAAAGACTCAATCGTCCATTGAAGCATCACTACATTAACAATTAAAGTTATAAATATGATTATCCAATATTTTTTATGAACCATGACGGACTTTCCTTCCGACTGCATAAACAACTCCATTTTTTACTTCTAACTCAATCAGTGGTAATTCACGCTGAGGTGGACCAGCTAGAGGCTGACCATTGTCCACGCTAAAGAATCCTCGGTGACAAGGGCACAATAGCTTGGATTCTTCCTTATCATAAAAAACAGGGCATTGTAAATGAGTGCATTTATTATTATAGGCCTTTAGATTACCATCTTTTGTGTATACTAGTATCGCAGGTTCATCTACTGTTGGATAATGAAAGTTTATTGAACTATCTTTTGGTAAGTCTTTCAAACTGATAATCTTTTGTCTGTTTAAATCTTCTTTCTTGTTATTAAGGGCAATAGCTGAAAATGGAACAGTTGCTAATCCAAGAGCCATAGAAGCACCTACAACGGACTTTAGAAAAGATCTTCTGTTTAATTTTAAATCATCATCCCTGTTCAAGTTATCGATTAAGTTAATCATATCATCATTTGATTCTCTTACATTTCGTTTACTTTTATTTTCTTGAGACATATGTACGTCTCCTTTCGCCTTATTGTTCTTATTTACGTATAGACTCCAAAGAATTCTGGAACGTATTCCCACTTATTTCCTTCCTGTGGTTTTTTACCTTCAACGAGATTCATCTGAGTTCTTTTTCTACGTAGCTGCTGCATTTCATCAAAGTCAATAAAACGAATCGCATCACTAGGACATACAGAAGCACACATTGGTGCAATATCGTATTTTGAGCGATCGTAGCACATGTCACATTTGTACATTTTATTTTCTTCAAAATCGAACTTAGGAATACCGAACGGACAGCCAAAAGTACAATTTCTGCATCCTATACATTTCTCTTCCATAGCTGAAAGAACTACACCTTCTTCTGTTATTTGAATGGCATTCGCGGGACAAACACGTGCACAGGCTGGATCTTTACATTGCATACAAAGCATCGGATAGGTTTGACGACTTTCCATGAAATCAACATATTCTACATAGTTTCTTTCTTTGGCGTCATGATCACCGCATTCTCGGCAAGCTGCTTGACAAGAACGACATCCAATACATCGCTCAAATTCTAAATACATGATTTTATTCATCGATCCCGACCCCTTTCAAAAGTTATTTATATTTCTCAATCTTCAGTGAGCATACTTTAAATTCTGGCATTCTCGAAATTGGATCTAAACATGGATTGGTTAACTGATTGACCGCTAATTCTTTTCCCCAATGATATGGAACAAACACCGTATCTCTTCTCGTTGCTTTTGTTAATTTCGTTTTAACAAGCATATGGGAACGCGGTGTGATCAACTTTACAAGGTCTCCATTTTCTAATCCATATTGGCTTGCAAGTGCTGGATGCATCTCAGCAAATGGCTCAGGACATTGTTCCATAAGAAACTTGACTCTTCTTGTTTGAGCTCCAGATAAATAGTGAAACACTACCCTTCCTGTTGTTAAGAACAAAGGATATTCCTTCGTTGGAGTTTCACCTGCTTCTTTCCATTCAACACTTGGGAGGTTAGCTTTACCATCTGGCGTTCCAAACTTGTCTATAAACATCGTTGGAGTTCCTGGATGGTCTTCAGAAGGACAAGGCCAAAACACTCCGTCTTCTTTATCAATTCGATCCCATGTTATTCCGTAGTAGTCTGCCTTCCCACCTTTTGTGGCTAAGCGAAACTCTTCAAAAACTTCTTCAGCATTTTTATATGGAAAATATTTACCTTTGCCCATTCGTTCTGCAATTAAGCTAACAATCTCCCAATCTGGCTTTGATTCACCTAAAGGTTCACGTACTTTACGGATTCGGATCACTCGGCCTTCAAGGTTTGTTGTTGTTCCTTCATCCTCTGCCCAAGTAGTGGCTGGTAATACTACATCAGCAAACTCTGCTGTTTCAGATAAGAAGAAATCACTGACAACTAAGAAATCAAGCTTCCTAAACCCGTTCCAAATATGTTCGAGATTCGGTGCAGAGACTGCAGGATTACTACAAATAACATGCATACCACGAATGTTACCATTTTGAATTTCATCGAACATTTCATAAGCAGAAACACCTGGCTTTGGCATTTCGCTTGGATCAATCCCCCATACTTTTGATACATACTTCACCGCTTCTGGATCTGTTAGCTTTCTATATCCTGGTAAAAGGTCGGCTTTTTGCCCGTGCTCTCTTCCTCCTTGACCATTTCCCTGACCCGTAAAAGTAGCAACACCAGAAGCAAATTTACCTATTTGTCCCCTAAGCAGTGCCATCGATGTATAAAGTGAAACGTTATCTACACCTTTTGACTGTTGCTCTACACCTCTCGCAAACATAACAACTGATTTTTGAGATAGTCCATAAATATGAGCAGCTTTTAAGATTTTTCCAATCGACACGCCTGTTATCTTTGAAGTATATTCGGGTGTAAACTTTTCAACTGTTTTCTTCAGTTCTTCAAAATTATTACATCTTTCATTTACATAGTCTTGATCTACATAGTCATTTTTAATGAGTAGATGAAGCATTCCGTTCGCCAATGCAGAATCTGTACCCGGCTTAAGATCCAAGTGTACATCTGCAACACGCGCTGTTGGAGTCTCTCGCGGATCTGCCACAATCAGTTTAGCTCCCTTGTCCTTTGCTCTCCACAACCATTGAATGCTCGTAGGATGACATTCCGCTGTATTTGAACCAGCGATAAAGAAACAATCCGTATGTTCTAATTCAGGCCACGGAAGGGTTGAACCTCTGTCAGTTCCGAGTGTCTTAAGGAATCCACCAGCAGCAGAGCTCATACAGAATCGACCATTGTAATCGATAAACCTTGTACCAATACCAACTCTCGCATATTTACCTACTAAATAGCATTTTTCATTCGTCATAGATACGCCACCAAAAACAGATAAAGCGTCTTTTCCATTTTCTTTTTGGATCCGTTTAAAGTTTTCTTCTATAAGGTCTAGCGCTTCTTTCCAAGTGGCTTTAACAAATTCGCCGTTTTTCTTAATAAGTGGAGTAAGAATTCTTTCTTCGTGCTCAACAGTTTGGTAGGCGGTTACTCCTTTTGGACACATTTTCCCTCTTGTAACTGGCCAATCATACCTTGGCTCTACCCCAACTACCTTTCCCGACTTCTCATTCACACGTATATGCATACCACACTGCATTCCACAGTAACAGCAATGGGTAGTAATTAATTTTTCTCCTGGTTTATGAAGGTTCTTAACACCTTCTTTGACAATGTATTGGCTCATTTTTCACGATCCCCTTTGTTAGATTGATTAATATCTCTTTGTACTTCCTCTGGAAAATGATAATAGTCATCAGATCTCTTTTTGCTAAATCCAGACATTTGAATTCCATTTAGAGTAGATATTGGATTATTGCTCTTAAGATGTGGCTCTGAATTTAGCTGTTTCATGACTCTAATTCTTCTTCGACACGGTAAACAATAGTCTGAGAGATAACTTCTATCTTCTAGTTGTAGATCAAAACTTTGAGCAGCTAATATATCTTTTACATCGCTAATTTGATCATCAGAACTATATAGTGTCCCACATCTTTTACATGGCCTCGTATCTACCCTAATTTCTTGTTGATAGTTCATTGGAACTGCTGTTGCTAATGGACGGATCGGTAAATGAAATAACTTTCCGAATGGAAAATAGATTAGTAAAATTACGACTGTCAATTGGTGAATAAGTGTTAAGTAATGATGCATCCAACCGTCTAAAAGTACATATGAAACAGTTAATAGAAGTCCTGTCACTGTTACAGCTAGTAGTAAATATAAAGGTAATAAATCAAATTCTGCTCGTTGTGTCACCTTCACATCTTGACTCACAATTCTTCTTACGATTGCCATGATTACACCAATAAGTACCATACAAGCTGTAATGTTTAACCCGTTGTAAACCATTTCAGCGAATATACCATGTGCTGCCATTGTAATGGTATCTACACCCATAACGACAATCGTGTAAGTATTGGGATCAACAAGCTCAAAGTGCATCCAGCCAAATGTCAAACCAAAAGTGATTGCAAAGGAACCAATGCATCCCCAAGAAATTAGTAAATGTTGTACACCTCTGTAAATACCCCTTTTAAAGATAAATTTTTGTAAAAAAATATTTTCAAGTGCTGTTTTGATGATCGATACTAAATTACGTTTTTTTCTAGAATTTTCTTTTAAATTTTTCAAACTACGCTTTATGACCTGGTGTGTTGCCGGCCTGATCAGCCACGCAGACATCCTGATTGTTAAGCCTACTGCAAAAATGAGCGAAGAAATAAAATAACCCATTAATGCCATATCGAAGTGTAAAAACCGGTCCGTTCCAACCCACGTTGTAAAGAGTAGAAGCAAAATAATAAAAAATGAATACATACTGCTTTTTGAGTAAAATGAGCGTTCGAAGGATTTTCTCATCTCATGTTCAACCTCCATGTGACTTTTTTAACATCGAAGTGCCTGATAAATTGATAAAATTGGGTACATGATGAAGTCTTCTTCTTTGTCATAATTGTACAGAAAGACTATTTCCAAGACTGTGAAGTACATCACACAAATGACACTTAAAATTTAAAAGAGGTGTGAACATGTTATCAGGTAATGTAATCGCTATAACAAGTGGAAAAGGTGGGGTAGGTAAGTCAACCGTAGCGACAAATCTTGCAGTTTCACTTGCAAGACAAGGAAAAAGAGTTGCTTTAATTGACTTAGATATTTATGGATTTAGCATTCCTAAAATGATGGAAATCGACATCATGCCAAAAACCTTTAACGGAAAAATCATCCCTGTGGAGTCACACGGAGTAAAAATTATATCGATGGGTTTTTTTATCAAAAATAACGATCCGGTTGTTTGGAGAGGACCTATGCTAGGAAAAATGGTTGAGCATTTCAGTAAAGATGTCATTTGGGGAGAATTAGACTATTGCATTCTAGACATGCCACCAGGGACTGGTGATATTGCACTCGATATGCATCACACCATTCCTCAATGTAAAGAAATTATTGTCACTACCCCTCATCAAACAGCATCAATTGTTGCACAGAGAGCAGGAACGATGGCCATAAAAGCAAATCATGATATTCTTGGTGTGGTTGAAAATATGTCTTACTTCCAACCTAAAGGCACCAACGAAAAGTACTTCATTTTTGGAAAAGGTGGAGGCGATTTGTTAGCCGATCGATTAGAAACGAAGGTACTTGCCAAACTTCCGATTGAGGAAGTGATCGAGAATTCAGACACTCCGTCCATTTATGATGAGGATACTAGTTTGTTTCACCATTATAATGAGTTAGCTACTACAATTAATCTGAAATTTAACGCATTAAATGCTGTTATAAGGAATTGAACTATACTAAAATAGCGACTTCACTTATCTGAAGTCGCTTTTGTATATTGATACTTTGCAGTAAAAATGAGCAGTATCTACTAAAACAGAAAACTAGTTACCACTAAGAATATGACAGAATTGATAATCTCAATGATTCCCAATTGCATAATAGTAAGTTTTTTATTGTACAAGGAAATTGCTCTTATCAAACTAGGAGCAAAAGGGAGAATCCAAAGCCAAGACTCTTTTAAAGTAAAAATAAATAATAGAACAATAAAATGGTATCCCCACGAATACCAACGGAATCTCTTATTCTTTTTTTCTCGAATCATTGATTTCACAAAAAATGTACTACCTAAAAAGAACAAAAAACCGAAGAGTGCTACACTCCAGCCTTCGCTTGTAAGTCCCCCCTTCCCTATATAAAAACTAGCCAATCCACCTATACAAAAAACGCCAATCGCAACAATGTCATTCGTAAAGGCTCGTTCATTTTTTCTCTTAACGAAGTATATGTTTAATAAAAATAATGGAATCATAGCTAAACCGAAGTAAATCAATCTCCACTCAGCAATCAACACGGGTGTTAAAAATACGAATGAAATAAAAAAATAACCTAACGCCCAATTAATATAAAATGACACTTGTTTCCCTTTAATTACCATAATTAAAGGATAGGTTGCAAGGTATAGAAAAAACCAACCTATAAATAAAGGGATATGTATGAAACGAAATGAACTCGCGGCAACTCCAAGTATATATGGAATTAAAAGCTGTGATCAGTGTTGAATGTTCGAACCTATTCTGTTCATTCGTCTTTCTTCAGCAATCAAAAGATGTGTCCAATCAAAGGAGTAACTCTAAGTAATCAAGATAAACCTCTTGTTCTGGAGTAACAGTTTTTAATGTAAAAACATGAATAAGTCCATTAATCATATCCATTGACTCTCCTATGTTTTCTTCATTAAATACATATAGAAAATTTGTTACGCCCTGTTGGATCTTAATTTAAATCGTTGCTAGTAAAATTCCTGTGATTGGTACGGACAGTAAAAATAATCATAAATAAAGTTACGCTTTTTGGAATTCTGTAGTTTGATCGGAATAGTGGCGGAGGGTACAGGATTCGAACCTGTGTGGCACTTCAATGCCAACTTCTTTAGCAAAGAAGCACAATAGACCGCTCTGACACCCTCCAATAATCACGGTTTTTTTTAAGCAGAGACCCATGAATCTCCCTTCCCTTCAATTTTAAAGTCTTAGGGAACCGGACTCAGCGATCTAAAACAAGTATCTATAAACGCAGAAGATAAATACTTGCCCTCCTTCATGAAATGGAGGTTAGTGGGAATAGACTTCGCAGATCCCTTTGGTTGTATCCCTTCAAGTCGCGTTCTTGACTTGTGTAACGGCTTAATCCAGCGCATAAATAATAATAAAATTGATAGTTATTGTTGTTTACTAATGACAGTCTGACTAGTAATGGTTAATTTGGTCAAGCATCCAGTATGCAAAACTCTTATCGGGGGTGGCGACTAATAACTATTACAGTCAGACAGAATTTAGTACCAGAAAGCAAGTATCCTATTAAGTGTCTGTATCCGATGAACGCTGAATATATCGTTTTTCACAATACGGCTAATGACGCTTCAAGCAATGCTGAAGTACGTTATATGGTAGGAAAAAACAATTCAGTATCATTTCAATAAAGCACCCACTTTCCTTATTATTCTTACATCATACTGAAACAATTGTGGGTTTTCTGTGATTAAGTTCACAATCCTTTTTATGTTTGAGAATTTCATAAAGCCCCATTTACTTTAATAGAGCCTAAAATATAAAACTATTCTCAACAAAAAAAAAGCCCCTTAAAAAAGGGACTTTTATTACTCATCCTTTGCAACTCCACCAACAGACCAATTTTCTTTTTCGAATTCGTTTATTAAAATTCTTACCTGTGCTGGCTGTACATCCAATGTACGACAAACAACTTCATTCATTTCTCTCATTAATTGTTTTTTTAATTCTGGACTTCTTCCTTCAATCAATTGAATTTGAATGATTGGCATATTGTATTACCTCGTTACCTGTAGTTCCATTGTCTCGATTCCATCAAAACGTGCTTCTACAATATCGCCCTCTTCAACATGGATCGCTTCTGTAATACCACCCGTTAAGATAATCATCCCTGGTTCAATTTGTTCGCCGTTTTTACTTAGCATCTGCACCAACTTTACGACGGATTCTACAGGATGATCTAGTACATCAGAACTTATACCACTTTGTACTTTTACGCCATTTTTATATAATTCAACATTAATTTCATCCCAAGAAGTATATGTAGGTGAATATTGTTGTTTACCAATGATAAATTTTGATGAAGATGCATTATCTGCTACTACATCTGTTAGCGTAAATGAGAAATTTTTATATCGACTATCAATTACTTCTAATGCAGGTACAATATACTCAGTTGCTTCCCATACATCTTTTGCTGTTACATCATGTCCAAATAATGGCTTGTTAATCATAAATGCAATTTCTGGCTCAACCCTTGGATGGATTAAACCTTCCATCTTTAAATCATTTTCTTCTAATTCCATCGATTTTGTTAAGCGTCCATAAATCGGCTCATCAACATTAACAGATTTTTGTTTAGCAATACTTGTTAGTCCCATTTTCCAGCCAATTAATGGATCACCATTTTTAATTGCATTATCAATACTTAATTTTTGAATTTCATAAGCATTATTAACGTTTAATTCTGGATGTTCAATCGTAATTTTATCCATTTCTAGGCCGTTTTTTTGGTGCATATATATTTTATTCGCGATTTCAGTTATCATAAAACTCGTCTCCTCTCAAAAAACAGATAATTTTTTATTTGCTAACATACAAGCAACTTCTTGAATCATGTCCTCTTGCCCACCGACTACTTTTTGTTTTCCTAATTCAATTAAGATATCTCTTGCATCAACATTCCATTTTTTAGCTGCTCGATTTGCATGTAATAGAAAACTAGAATACACTCCTGCATAGCCTAAAATTAGACTACCTTTTGTAATCTCTTGTGGTGTTTGAAGAATTGGTGCAACGATTTCTTCTGCTAAGTCCATCATTTTATAGAAATCAATTCCTGTCTTGATTCCTAATCGTTCTAATACACCAATTAACACTTCAGTTTGTGTATTTCCCGCTCCAGCACCTAAGCAACGTGCACTGCCATCAATTCTAGTAGCGCCTTCTTCAATCGCTACTAATGTATTTGCCATCGCTAGAGAAAGATTATTATGTGCATGGAATCCAACTTCAATATCAAGGGACCCTCGTAAAGCAGCAATACGTTCTTTTACTTCATGAGGAAGAAACGCTCCTGCAGAGTCAACCATATATACGACATCCGCACCATAACTTTCCATCAATTTAGCTTGTTCTAGTAATTTTTCAACAGGTGCCATATGGGACATCATTAAAAATCCGACAGTTTCTAATCCAAGCTCTTTAGACATAGAAATATGTTGTTTCGAAACATCAGCTTCAGTAACATGTGTAGCTATTCTAGCCATTTTTGCTCCGATTTTTGCTGCCGTTTTTAATTCTTTTACTGTTCCAATACCAGGTAATAGTAAGACAGCAATCTTTGAATGATTACATGAATTTACCGCTGCTTCGATCAATTCAAATTCATTTGTTGTTGATAAACCATATTGTAGTGAAGAACCCCCTAAACCATCTCCATGTGATACTTCAATAAAAGGCATTTTTGCATCATCAAGAGCCTTCGCAATTCGAACGACTTGATCTACTGTATAAGAATGAGCAATTGCATGACTTCCATCTCGAAGTGCTACTTCAGTTACAATGACTTCTTTTCCGAACATTGCACTCCCTCACTTTCTTTAGGTACTTTTTTAAACAGTTTTTACAACTTCATATTGTGCAATCTCTTCTGCTACTTTTACTGCTGATGCAGTCATAATATCTAAGTTTCCTGCATAGCTAGGTAAGTAGTCCCCTGATCCTTGAACTTCTAAATAAACAGTTATAGTTGAACCATCTATGATTGGATCCATTCTTAATCGGTATCCTGGAACATACGCTTGAACCTTTTTCACCATTTGCTTAATGGAATGAATCATGCTTTCATGGCTAAAATCTTCATTCGTAACTTTACAATAAACTGTATCTCTCATCATAATTGGCGGTTCTGCAGGATTTAAAATAATGATCGCTTTTCCTTTTTTAGCTCCACCAATTTCTTCAAGTCCTCGAGCCGTTGTTACAGTAAACTCATCGATATTAGCACGTGTACCAGGACCGGCACTTCTTGAGCTAATTGTTGCAACGATTTCTGCGTATTCAACTTCTACAATTTGACCTACCGCATGAACGATTGGGATCGTTGCTTGCCCACCACATGTTATTAAATTGACATTGCTTTCGACTATATGTGAACCTAAATTTACAGGTGGTACGACAAATGGCCCAATTGCCGCTGGCGTTAAATCAATCACACGCTTCTTTAATTCACCAAGTACTTTTGCATGATGAAAATGAGCTTTTGCGGAAGTCGCATCAAACAATAAATCAGCCAGTTCTTTTCGTTCAATTAATCCTTGAATACCATTATCGATTACTTCAATTCCTAATTCCTTAGCACGGTTTAACCCATCAGATTCTGGATCAATTCCGATCATCGTTGTTAATTCTAGAAACGGATTATTCTGTAATTTCATCATTAAATCTGTTCCAATATTCCCCGAACCAATGATTCCGACTTTTAATTTATTCATAATTTCCACCTCATTTATTTAAATGAAATCGAGACTTCACCTAATAATGGAAACTTCGCAGTAAATAAGTCCCCAGCATTTGCATTAATTGCAGCTGATAAAGCTCCTGATAAAATAATTTCTCCTGCATTTAGCGAGATTCCAAATTCACTTAATTTATTGGCTAACCATGCTACACAATGAATTGGGTTTCCTAACACTGCTTCTCCCTTACCCGAATTCATCAATTCTTCGTTACGATATAATTCCATCGTTACATTCGGTAAGTCAATTTCCTTTACATCGAAACGCTCATTGCCAAGAACAAATAAGCATGATGAAGCGTTATCGGCTACTGTATCCTCTAATCGAATTTTCCAATTTTCGATTCTACTATCAACTACCTCTAATGCAGGCACAATATAATCTGTTGCATTAACTACATCCTCAAATGTAATATTTGGCCCAATTAAATCCTTTTTTAACACAAATGCAATTTCAGCTTCTACTTTTGGTAAAATCATATTTGCAACTTGAACTTCACCGAAATTAGGAATATTCATATCTGTTAGTAAGTGACCGTAATCTGGTTCATCTACCCCTAATAACTCCTGCATAGCAATCGAAGTTAATCCAATTTTTTTACCGATAATTTTCTGCCCTTTTTTCAATTTTTCTTCGACATTTGTTAATTGAATTTGATAGGCTTCCTTTTCAGTTAATCCAGGAAAAATCTCAGTTAAAGCTTTTATACTAACTCCACTCTCTTCTGCTTCTTGTAGCAGAATCGTAAGCTCGTCTACACTAGTAATCTTCACTTTCTTTAGCCCCCTTTTTAATTCTTATAATTTGATCGTGATATTCGATAATTCACTATAAAACTCAAAGCTATGAATTCCACCTTCACGACCTAAACCGCTTTGCTTCATTCCTCCAAATGGTGTACGTAAATCTCTTAAATACCAAGTGTTTACCCAAATAATTCCAGCCTCAATTTGATGAGCAACACGGTGAGCTCTGCGTAAATCATTTGTCCAAATTGTAGCTCCTAAACCATAATGAGTATCATTTGCCCATTCAATCACTTCTTCTTCCGAATCAAAAGGCATAACTGTTACGACTGGACCAAATATTTCTTCTCTTACACATCTAGAATCACGGTTTAATCCTGTAATGATTGTCGGTGAGATAAAGCATCCTTTTTCAATTGATGCTGGTCTACTGCCACCCGTTAAAATAGTTCCGCCTTCTTCTTTTGCAATCTCGATATAAGATAATACTTTTTCGTAATGTTCTTTACTAATTACCGCACCTACTTTTGTGCCTTCTTCAAACGGATCGCCAATTTTTAATTCCTTTGTTTTCGCGACAAATTTATCAATAAATTCATCGAAGATTGATCTCTGAACATAAATTCTAGATCCACATAAACAAACTTCTCCTTGATTCATAAAAGATGATTTTAAAGTTGTTTCAATCACTTCGTCTAAATCAGAATCAGCAAAGATAATGTTTGGATTTTTTCCTCCAAGCTCAAACGATAATTTTTTTAACGTTGGAGCTGCTGCCTTCATAATTGCTGTACCTGTTTTTGTTTCACCAGTAAATGTGATGGCATCAACATCGCTGTGTTCTGTTAATGCTGAGCCTGCTGCATTTGCTCCAAATCCGTGTACAACATTCACAACTCCGTCAGGTACGCCTGCATCTTTACAAATTTCAGCTAAAACTGTAGCTGTCATTGGTGTCCATTCTGCTGGCTTCATAACTGCTGTATTGCCAGCCGCTAAACAAGGTGCAAGCTTCCATGTTAATAGTAATAAAGGTAGATTCCATGGGTTAATCATTCCGACTACACCAACTGGCCTACGATATGTATAATGTAAGGCAGTTTGATCTTGCATATGAGATTCAGAGCTTAAAGTTGTAATATAATCAGCGAAAAAATAAAAATTGTGAGCCGATCTAGTAATATCAACCTCTAAAGCAAGATCATATGGCTTTCCAGTATCCATTGCCTCTAAAGCCGCTAATTCTTCTTTTCGAGCTAATATTCCGTCGCCGATATTTCTTAATACTGCCGCTCTTTGATTGCTAGTTAATTGTTTCCAATCACCTTTTAGCGCTCGTTTTGCTGCTTTTACTGCTAAATCAATTTCTAACTCGCCACCTTCAGAAACAGAACCTAACACTTCTTCAGTCGCAGGATTAATATTTAAAAATGTTTTTTGATTAAAAGAAGGAATAGATTGTCCATCAATAAAGTGCTTACAATCGATCGGTAATGTTTTATTTTTCTTCTCTGTAACTTGCATAATAGGCACCTACCATTCTAATAGAATAAAAGGTGACACGAGTGCCACCAAATTTTTCAATCCTCTATTTCTACTACCATTTCAATTTCGATCGCTGTATTATGTGGAAGCTGTGCCATCCCAACAGCTGACCTAGCATGTTTTCCTCTTTCACCAAACACTTCTACTAAAAGGTCAGAAGCTCCATTCATCACTTTCGGATGATCATAGAAATCTTCTGTACTATTTACGAAGCCTAATATTTTTACAATTCGTTTTACTTTCGAAAGTTCACCTAATTCGTACTTTAATACACTAATTAAATTTAACATTGACTCTCTAGAAGCAGCATACCCTTCCTCGAGCGTTAATTCTCGTCCAACTTTACCATGGTATTCATCTACACCTTGACCAGATGTAAATAGTAGATTACCAGTACGAACAGCTTTCACATAATTACCTGAAGCCGGTCTTATTGGTTTAAGTGCATAACCTAAACTTATTAATCTATCTTCTGGAGTCAATACTTTGTTTTCCATGAAGTAAATCAGCCTCCTTAATATTTAAAAATTTCAGGGCATTTTTGCCTAAAATAGCATCTTTCATTTCTTTATTAATATCCATTTGGTTAATGACTCTTCCAGGTGGCGTTTCTCTTAATAAGAAAGGATAATCCGAGCCCATTACAATTTTGTCATAGCCAAATCGGTTAATTAAAAATTGAATATTGATAGGATCATAGTGAAGAGAATCAAAATAGAAATTACTTACATAATGACTTGGTGGATAGGCAGTTTTCCGCAAATGCGGCCATACCTTCCATCCTTGATCTAATCTAGGTAGAATAAATGGGAATGAACCACCGCCATGTGCAAAACAAATCTTTAATTTTGGATATTTTTCAATCACTCCACCAAATGTTAAGCTAGCAGCAGCTAAAGCTGTTTCACTCGGCATTCCAACCGTGTACATAAAGTTATGATCCGGTGTACGATCCTTCGCTAATGTTTCCCACGGATGAATAAACAATGGGACATTCCATTTTTCAGCCATTTCAAAAAATGGACTAAATTCATCACTGTCTAAATTTGTTCCATTTACATTTGTACCAATTTCCAGTCCACTTAATCCAAGTGTATGAATACAGCGATCCATTTCTTGAATAGCTATTTCAGCGTTCTGCATTGGTACTGTCCCTAATCCAATAAACTTTGTAGGGTTCTTTTTAACTGTATTTGCAATGAAATCATTTTGAATTTGAGCCATTTCCAATGCAGCTGGAGCTGGTGCCCAATACGAAAATGTAACTGGAATTGGCGACAGCACTTGCATTGTTACATCTTCATTATTCATGTCCTCAATTCTCTTTTCAGGACTCCAAACTTGATCAGTTACTTCCCTAAATACTTTTCCAGCAACCATAATATTGGCACCACATGAACATGTCGGTTGTAAAATTGGCCATCTTTCATGACCATATTTTTCAAAAAAATTCGGTAAATCCTCAGGAATGATGTGTGTATGAAAGTCTATACGCATACCCATTCATCCGCTTCCTCTTTCATGACATGACCACAGTTTTTACATGTTCTTAATTCAAGGCTTGCATTGAATTGTTCAATCGCTTCTTTTACTTGCGTACCAATATCCGTTAATTGAACTGTCTTTTTATGCATTTCTTCATTACACTCATCACAGAACCAAACAAAGCTTTCTAATTCACCTTCTGCTCTTTTTCGTTCAAGCACAATTCCATATGAATCTTTTACTCTATGAGGTGAATGTGGAACAAAGGAAGGAAGCATAAAAATTTCACCTTCTCCAACTGTTACAACTTCACGCTTACCATCTGGCGTAATACACTCAACATAGCAATTGCCTTTAATTTGATAGAAAAATTCATCTGCAGGATCGATATGGAAGTCTCTACGTTTATTTGGTCCTCCAATGATCATTGCAGCATACTCCGAATCTTCCCAAATAACTTTATTATTAACTGGTGGTTTTAATAGCTCTTTATTATCCTCAATCAATTTGAAAATATTAAAAACTCGACTTTTAAGATTCATCTCTACTCCTCCAATTAATTCATTTTTATTTGAACTTAAGTAAGCGCTATCATTACGCATTAATATAACCAAGCTGATTTGAGACTGTTTTAGCACTTTTCACAACATCCTGAATCATTCGACCAATGTCTTGGCTCATCATATACGAAACTGGTCCAACCATATTTAATGCTGCAAAAGTTTGACCAGTATATGTTTGAATTGGAGCTGCAATTCCGAATAATCCTAGATCATTTTCATTGTTGCTAATGCTATATCCATTCTCTTTAATCGCAGTCATTTCTTTTTTTAATGCATCAATATTCGTAATTGTATTTGTTGTATAAGCTTTAAAGCCTTTTTCAATCGTTGTTTTTAAGTATGCTGGATTATATGATAGTAGAATTTTACCAGTACTCGTACAATATGCAGGTCGTTTAGCACCTATAAATGTCGGGACAGGTATCGAATGTTTAGAGGAAACTTTTAAGACAAATCTGACGTCCCCTTTATCAAACATTCCGATATGAACGGTACTATCATAATTTTTTAGTAAATTTTCTAATAACGGAATGGCTTCACTATATATGTCTTGTTGATACATAACGTGATTACTCCATTCAAGCAGCTTCCAACCAAGTCGATACTTTTTCTTACTATCCTGAATTAAAATCCCTTCAGCACAAAGAGTTCGAACTAAATGATGGACCGAGCTTGCATTCATATTTAACTTTTCAGCTATTTCTAAATTTCCTAGGACTGGTTCTTCTTCTGTAAAGCAATCTAATATTCTAGAAATCTTTTGAACTGAAGAGATCACTAGATCCCTCCTCTTTGATGCTAAAAAATTTCATAAAACCCCTGCTTTCTAAAATTAATCAGTTAACTTTAGAATTCGCTAGATTAGTCGATACTCCTTTTAAGTTTTTTGCACCGTTTAATGCATCGTCCACCATACTAAATGTTTTCTTACGTTTCATTTGGTTATAATAAATTGCTCTTTTTCGAATTGGATCACCAGTATAATATCTTTCATATTGAAGTGCTCTTTGTCCAAAAGCTTCTCCACATAAATCCCATGCAAGTTTGAATAATTGAACTCGTTCTAAAGAGGATACACCTTCACGTCCAACATAGTATTTATCCATTGCATCTCTTAGCTCAGGATGTTCAAAGTCTGCTTCTGTTGGTGACATTAATAAGCCGCCTGCACCAATTGTTTGAATCACTTCAATTGCTCTTGGGTACATAGTTGGGAGCAAGCCACGAATTGTCTCAAGTGGTTCCCATGCCGGTCTTACTTCGCCTGAAGGTAATGTCTCATACTCTGTTTCAGAAACTCGAAGTAAAGCACGAATTGTTTCAACTGATTGTAGTAGTTCACCTAAGTCATTTTGGACATTTAAATAAACATCTACTCCAATTGAATCAGCTAATTTGCAAGCTACCTCTACTGCAAAAGCTAATTTTACATAGCCTCTTACGCCAGACTGGTGAGCAGGCTGTTGTGCAATACCTGTTTTTGGATATAGATTATTTGCAGCTTCAACATTATTATGAATAAATACACGATTCCAAGGAATTAACACATCCTCAAATACAAGGACAGCATCCATCTCTTCGAATCTAGATGCTAATGGATGATCAAAAAATGATCTTTTACCATCTTGCATTTGCTCTCTACATAAAACTTTTAATCCCGGCGTATCAATCGGAAGTGCAAATGCTAAAGCATATCGCTCATCGCCTTGGTGGAATCCAGGGAATGAATAAATAATGACTTCATCTGTAATTGGTGCTAATGTTGCAAGCATTTTAGCCCCTCTAACGACTAATCCATCAACCGTTTCTTCAACAGCACCTAAATGAGTAAATAGATCTTTTTGTTCATAAGATGGCTTGCTACGATCATTTTGTGGATTAATAATTGCGTGCGTTAAGAAGATGTCGTTATCACGAACAAATTTGAAATAATTTTGGACATTTTTTGACCACTCTGGATTATATTTATCTAAAAACCATGAATTACTTGCCATTGAAGTTAAGACAATGTTCAAGAAATCTGGTGTTCTTCCCATTAAACCAAATGTTGACTTTGCATATGCTTCGAACAAATCTCCACGTTTTTTAATATCTTCAGATGACTTAGGCACTAAAAATGCATTTGAAATTCGCTCACCAGTTTCTTCACAAATATGTGTGATTTTATCTTGATAAGCTGGATCGAACTGCATATCATATAGTTTTGCAATCTCTAGAATCGGTTGTTTGAAAACTGGATGGTTTACGATATCTTCTACCTTTTCACCACCTAGCCATACCTCTGGCTTTCTAGATTTTAGTCCATCAATATATTGCGCTCCTGTACGAATACCCATTTAATAATTCCTCCACTCCGATATTTAATTTTTTATCATTTGTTTTTTAAATCGAATTCGGAAATTTTTTAAAGCGCTTTCAAAAAGATCAATTTCACTATCTTAAATTATTTACACCACCTACTACCTTTTAATTAACTTAATTTCACTATAAAAAATTATAAAATTTTGAACAATCAAAAAATTTCATAATGTGAAATCTCTTATAAAAAAATGATTAAATTAATTCTTTACACGTGAAAAAAAAAATAAGACACCATTTGGGGCTGTTGACAAATTAAATAGGAATATGTAAACCTGTGTAGAAATTAGTCTATACAGGTTTTTTTATTGGGGGAATTCTTATGATGGGTCGAAAAAAAGATAGTCAAAATAAATTAGAGTTTATCGATTTAAATGATTTTGTACCTAATAACCATATTTTACGTCAAATTAAAGACAAAATAGATTTCACTTTTATCTACGAGAAAATGGAAAAGTACTATTCAAAATTAGGAAGAAAATCATTAGATCCTGTCCTTTTATTTAAAATGTTATTACTTGGCTACCTATTTAATATCGAATCAGAACGTGAACTGGAACAGGAAGTCATTTTAAATATCGCTTATCGCTGGTTTTTAGGTTTAGACTTATCTGATCCAGTGCCAGACCATTCAACATTTAGCCAAAATAGACGTAGAAGATTCAAAGATAGTATGGTATTTCAAGAAATTTTTGACCATATTATTAAACTTTGTATTGAAAAAGGATTCGTTACTGGTGATGTGATCGTGACAGATTCAACTCATATAAAAGCTGTAATAAATTAAGTAAAATATCGGGATGAGACTAGGCAGAAAATGATGAAATAGTCCAAAAAAGACAAAATGGGAAAGGAGATTTAGCTCCTTTCCCATTTTGTCAACAGCCCCATTTGGCGTCTTATTTAAAGTCCTTCCAAGAGATATTACTCTCGTTTAATAACTCTTCGAATGATTTATTTTTCTCACGTAATCTCTTTTCTTCACGAATACGTGCTTCTTCTTCCTCTTTTTGCTGCGTTTCATTTTCTTGCAATTGTTTTTTTGTATTTTTTAATTTTTGAAGAATTTCTTCATTCATTAATGATCCTAATGATATTTTTTCTTTCTGTTCGTACGTCGGTTTTACAGGCTGCTGTGGTTTTCTTTTTTTCATTTTATATCACCTTCCATTTCCATTATTTTATCATTTATTTATAGTAGAAAGAGAAGTATTTCATCTTTGCTTATATTATAAAACTACTATTTCATTTTTTTCAAATGCTAAAACTTATATTCTTTTATCGTTTTAAAATGTTGATCTGAATGATCGTGCTTCATAAAAACAATAGGATGCCGCAGCATCCTATTGTCCATTTTTATATTTAAAAATCTGCATTTCCTGGTGTACGTGGGAATGGTATTACATCACGGATGTTCTTCATTCCTGTTAAATACATAACAAGTCGTTCAAATCCAATTCCATAACCAGAATGTTTTGTACCGCCGTATTTTCTAAGCTCCAAATACCACCAGTAATCTTCTTCATTCATACCAAGTTCTTTGATTCGCTCTACAAGGACGTCTTCTCTTTCTTCACGTTGACTTCCTCCGATTAACTCGCCAATACCAGGAACTAGTAAGTCTGTCGCAGCTACTGTCTTGCCATCCTCATTTGCTCTCATATAAAATGCTTTAATTTCTTTCGGATAGTCAGTTACGTATACAGGACGCTTGTAAATTTCCTCACTTAGGTAACGTTCATGTTCAGTTTGTAAATCTGTTCCCCATTCAACAGGGTAATCAAACTTTTTACCAGAGTTCTGTAATAATTCAACAGCTTCAGTATAAGAAACTCTACCAAAGTCAGATTCTAATGCATTCTTTAATCTTTCAATAAGTGTTTTATCAATAAAGCTATTAAAGAAGTCCATTTCTTCAGGTGCTTGTTCAAATATGTAATTAATGACATATTTGATCATATCTTCACCCAGGTCCATGATATCCGGTAATTCTGCAAAGGCAACTTCTGGCTCGACCATCCAGAATTCAGCGGCATGACGTGCAGTATTTGAATTTTCTGCTCTAAATGTTGGACCAAATGTATACACATTACGGAAAGCAAGGGCATAAGCTTCTCCATTTAATTGGCCACTTACTGTTAAGTTAGATTCTTTACCGAAGAAATCTGCACTTTCATCAACTTTTCCGTCTTGAGTTTTTGGAAGTTGGTTTAAATCCATTGTTGTAACACGGAACATTTCTCCTGCGCCTTCTGTATCACTTCCCGTAATAATCGGTGTATGTACATAGACAAAACCTTTTTCTTGGAAGAATTTATGAATTGCATATGATGCAAGAGATCTTACTCTGAAAACCGCTGAGTAAGCATTCGTTCTTGGACGTAAATGAGCAATTGTTCTTAAATATTCAAGAGAATGTCTCTTTTTTTGTAATGGAAAATCTGCATCTGATAATCCTTCAACAACTATTTTAGTCGCTTTAATTTCAAAAGGTTGTTTCATTTCCGGAGTTGGAATAAATTCACCTTCTATTAAAACAGTAGAGCTAATCGGTAACTTTGTAATTTCTTTGAAGTTATCAAGATTGTCCTCAAATACTATTTGTACACTCTTAAAGAATGTACCGTCGTTTAACTCCATAAAACCAATTGTTTTAGAATCACGAAGAGTGCGAATCCATCCTGAAATTTGAACGGTTTTGTCTTTAAAATTTTCTTGATTTCTGTATAAATCTTTTACTACAGTCTTTATCATAATTAGCCTCCTTATGTTAATTTCCCAATAAAAAAAGCCTTCTATCCCTATAAAAGGGACGAAAGACTAACTTCCGCGGTACCACCCAAATTGTCATAATATGACCAACTTTAAAGCTAACACTGCTTATCCCAGTTAATAACGTGCTGGTAACGTCTAAGCCTACTTAAGGGATCCCTTTCGGTTAGAACTCAAAGGTGTTCTTCATTCATGCTTCATCACTAGGCTTCCACCGTCCCTAGCTCGCTATCGAATATAGCAAAAACTACTTTCCTTTTCATCGATTTAAAATATGTAGTTTTTAAAGGAATTTTTCTTGTATAATTTATCATAAATCATAATCTCTTGTCTAGTTGTCCACCAAAATATATTCATTGGTATCTCTACTTTTAAACACTTTAACTTAATTGAATCTATTTGATACACAAACATTTTCCACTTAGAGGCTTTACAAACCCTTTTTACTTACTCATAAACACCTTATGGGTAATCAAACTCCATTACTCATGAATCTTGTTATATCATAGGAGGTTTATTTATGAACATTAAGCGACAATGTTCAATTTTCAAACTTGTCATTCTTGATTTAATTGTCAAAATCCCTTTATTAAATTTTCTTTTTCCTATGATACACTTTACTAAAAAGGAGGGTTTTTATTTATGGCTAGAGCAGAAGAATTGTTAAAGGATAAATTTGTTTGTTCGAAATGTAAACATACACACGCTAAAACTAAAGAAGTATCAATGTCCGGCTCAGGTTTAAGTAAGTTACTAGATATTGATTATAATCATTTTTTATTTGTTTCTTGTTTAAATTGCGGTTTTGTTGAAGTTTATAATCCTTCAATTTTAGAAGGTAAAACCCGTGGTGAGTTAACTACAATTCTTGATATTCTTTTTGGATAGAGAGTGATGGTTCTATTATGATGATTTGGCTTGTTGTAGCTGTACTTTTTCTCATTTATTTTATTGGAGTTGGCTACTATTTTACGCAGCAAGTTTTGTTTATGAAAACAAATTCACTTGAGTTTATTTATCAGCGCGAGTTGGAAAATTTCCGATTTGATGAAGGATTGTATCGATCTGTTCAAAAACAACCCTTTTCTATTCAATCTCGTTATGGATATGAATTAAAGGGATACTTGTTTGAGGCCTTTGATACAAATAATTGGGTCATTATTACCCATGGTGTAACGGTTAATAAGAATAACTCAATTAAATATGCTGAGCTATTTTTAAGGCTTGGCTTTAATGTACTTACTTACGATCATAGGCGACATGGGGAGTCAGGTGGTCATACAACTAGCTATGGATATTATGAGAAATATGACTTACAATCTGTTGTTCAATATTTAAAAGATTTAAAAGGTGAGATTGTTCTTGGCATTCATGGAGAGTCAATGGGAGCATGTACAATGCTACAATATGCTGGTTTTGTTGAGGATTCTGCAGCTTTCTATATTTCAGACTGCGCGTTCTCTACATTTGAGGAACAGCTTACATATCGTTTGAAAATGGATTATAAACTTCCTAAATGGGCAATCCTTCCAGTCTCTAGCATTTGGTTAAAGCTTCGGAATGGATTTTTTATTAAAGATATTTCCCCTTTACTGGCAACACATAATATTAAAAATCCTGTTTTATTTGTTCATAGTAAACTAGACCCTTATATTCCATTTACACATACACTTAAATTATTTGAAGCAAAAAATCAAAATAAGAGAGAACTATTCATTGCCGAAAATGGTGCCCACGCTATGAGTTTGAATGAAAACAAAGATGATTACTATTCAATTGTTTCTTCTTTTTTAACTAATATTGGCGTTAACCATCATTCAATATAAAAACTGGACAGAGTTTTTCTCTGCCCAGTTTTGGTTCTATTAAAGAGCTGCCTCTAAAATTTTCAATGCATCTTCTTGGTCTAATTTTTTAAAGTTACCAAACGGACCATATTTAACCGTTTTAGCAGCCATTTCAGGTAGTTGTTCTTTTGTAATACCGTACTCACTTAAACGACTTGGTGCACCTACCTGATTCCAGAATGTGCGTAATGCTTTAATACCAGCTAATGCCCATTCTTCTTTTGACATTGATTCTTGCCTAATATCAAATACTCTAGCTGCAAATTGACAGAAACGATCAACATTTTCGCTCATTACATATTCCATCCAATGTGGGAAAATAATTGCTAATCCTCCGCCGTGTGGAATATCTGTTACTGCAGAAACTGCATGCTCTATATTATGTGTAGCCCAATCACCTTGGACACCCATACTTAAGATTCCATTTAATGCCATCGTTCCACTATATAATAGCGTTTCACGCGCTTCATAATCATCCAATTTCTCTACTGCGATCGGAGCAGTTTCAATAACTGTTTTTAAGATCCCTTCACAGAAACGATCTTGAATTTTTGTATTCGTTCCATGGTGGAAATATGACTCAATAACATGTGACATTATATCCACTGATCCATAAACTGTTTGATCACGAGGAACTGTAAATGTATTTTGAGGATCTAGTATTGAAAACGTTGGGTAACTAAATTTACTTCCCCAACCTAATTTTTCATTTGTTTCCCAATTTGTAATAACTGACCCAGCGTTCATTTCTGAACCAGTTGCTGCAAGCGTTAATACTGTTCCAAATTTTAATGCATCTGTTGGGAATGCTTTACGTGTAATAATATCCCAAATCTCACCATCAAATTTCGCACCAACTGCAATAGCTTTTGTACAGTCGATTACAGAACCACCACCAACAGCTAAAACAAAGTCAATATTTTCGTCTTTACAAATCTGTATACCTTTATGAACTGTTGATAATTTCGGATTTGGTTCAACCCCGCTAAGTTCATAAACTGTTTTATCGGCTTCTTTAAGAATACCTACTATTTGATCGTATAGGCCATTTCTCTTAATACTTCCACCACCGTATACAAGTAAAACATTCTTTCCAAAGCTAGCAGCTTTTTCTTTTAACTTTTGTACACTATCTTTACCAAATATTAATTCTGTTGGATTTGCGAATGTAAAAAAATTCATATGTATCCCTCCTATTGTTCAAACTTAATTTTAACTTAAACAATCGAAAGGATGCATCTTAAACGACTTTTGTTTCGAATATTTTTTTATTTATTGGGAACACTAAATAATCGTACGAATGATTCATTATAAATCTAACTTTCTCATATTTAAATCCCACTTTTTCATATAATCGGCGAGCAGTAGGTTTGTCTTGATCAACATTTAATGAAACACGTGCAATTCCTTTGTTTTTGGCAAAAGAAAGTAATCCTTCTAATAATTCAGTTCCAATTCCTTTGCCTTGATAATCTGGATGCACTGACAATGTATCAATATAAAAATCTTCATCATCTGCTTCCTTATCTACTTTAACATGTTGGATATTTAAATTACGACTTATTATTTCAAGCATTTCACGATCAAGTACTGATAATTCCAAGGAATGGTAGGCTATAATCACCCCTACAATTTTTCCTTCAATTTCTTTAACTAAACAATTATGGTAACTTAGTCGATTTTGTTCAGATTGAACATAATATTCTAAAATTGGGGTTGCTTGTTCGTATGATGTTGTCCCTGTTAACATAAATACAATATCTTCAATCGCTTGTACAATTAGAGGGACAATTTGTTTGGCATCTTCTTTTTTTGCTATTCGAATCATGAATTGTCACTCCTTAACTTAAATTTTCACTTAGTTATCTTTAACATTTTTTTAGTAAAAAAAAATAACCTTTTCATTTTATACTAAATTCATGTTAATTTCATGTTAAAAATTAATACTTTATTAAAACACCCCATTTATTTTAACATAAATTTAATATATAATAACTTTAAGATGTGTAGGAGGAAATTTAATATGTCTGATGTTCAAATTAAGGTTTTAGATAATGGTCCTTTACGTGTCACTGGAACTGTTGATTTAGTTGATGCTGAAGGGAATACATATCCGCAAAAAGCAGCTTTCTCATTATGTCGATGCGGTATGTCAAGTAAATTACCATATTGTGACGGTACTCATAAAGGAAAATTCGAATCTGTCGTTCGAGCTCCTAAAGAATCAGAATAATTTTATTTTTCTGGCGCCGATTATTGAGCAATTCTAAATAATCGGCTTTCTTATGCCCTCATACCTTTATTATATTTGAATCATTCATAAAACTGATCTAATCACATTTTATATTTAGGGAATGCACTATTTAGGGGGAAACAATATGAAAAAGGTATTAGCTTCAGTCGTTTTATCTGCAGCATTAGTAGTACCAGGGGTAACTGCATATGCAGCGCCAAATGCAAATGAATTAAAATCTTATTTAGTTAGTATCAACCTAACTCAAAAACAATTAGAGGATTATTTAAATTCTTACTACGATGAGTCGATCTCGGATTTCGATTCAGTTGATGAGTTAAAAGATACTTTAGGTGAAAGACTTACACAAAAAACTTTAGACGCTCTTCTAGATGAGTACGGTTACACTGAAGATGAAATTATCGATCTAGCAGTCAACTATGATGATATGGACAAAAATGCATCATTACTAGATACGTATTATTTTACTTCTGATATCGAAAACTTAATTTATTTAGATGAAGATGAGTCAGGTAGTGTAGAAGATGAATTCCCTTCTATGGAAGATATTTCTTCTGCTCTTTCAGAGTTTGGAATTACTGAAGCAGAGATTAATAAACTATCTGCATACTTAGAAAAAGTTGTAAATGATGACCCTGCTGTTGAAGCTAAATTAGAAGCATTAGGAGAACGTGCATCTGCTTTAGAAGAAAATTATCCTGAAATTTTCTCAATGGATTCTGAGGCTGCTCCAAAAGAATTACCTGCTGAATTAAAAGTAGAATTAATGAATATCGTAAAAGAGCTTCAATCTACTTTAAAAATTGATATTAAAGTTGCAATTGAACAAAATGGCGTTAAAACTCCTTTAACTTTTGCTAAATTACTTACTATGGATGATTCTATGGATTCTATGGAAAATATAAAAGTATATTTAGAGATTTATGATAATGCTGGTAATCTATTATTAGACGCTGTATTTTCACCAGATGAACTTTTAGGTGATGATCAGTTAGTAGATATCGTTAAAGATACTCAAAAAGCAATTAAAAACCCAAAACCAACTGTTACAGTAAGAACGGAAAATGGCGGTAAACTTCCTACTACTGCAACTCATACAACTGAATGGACAATGGTTGGTATGTTAATGATGTTAGCTGCTGTTGTTTTACGTAAAAAGGTAATTGTTAAACGATAAGCTATGAATCGTAAACGAAAAGTTCTACTTATTTTTTCAGCACTCCTTTTTATTGTCGGATTATTTTTTGCTACAACAAATGCTTATTCTTTAATTAAAACCTATGTACTGTATAAACAGTCTAAGGATGATTTCAAAAAAGAAATCAAAACAGAAACAGCAACTAAATTGAAGCAAATTAAAAGAGATGAACCGCTTTACAAGACTTATCCTAAATTTGGCGATGAAATGGGTACATTAACGATTCCTCGACTTCAAGCAACTCTACCAATCTTCCACGGGACAGATGAGGATGAGCTTGCAAAAGGAATAGGTCATTACGCTAAATCTGTGATGCCAGGGGAAAGAGATAATAGTGTTCTTGCTGGACATCGAGATACTGTATTTCGTGGGCTCGGTAAAGTAAAAGTGGGCGATCCGTTAATTGTTAAAACTTCGGCTGGCACATTTACTTACAAGGTTCATAAAATTCGTATCGTTGATAAAGATGATCGCACTGTTATTATCCCAAAACTAAGACCAACTTTAACGGTAAGCACTTGTTATCCGTTTAATTTTATTGGACATGCGCCACAGCGTTATATACTTGTAGCTGGTTTAGTCAAATCAGAAGTAAATAAATAAACAAAAAAATGCTTACTATTCAATAGTGAGCATTTTTTAATTAGTAGTTTTATATTTTTCATTAATTTTCTAGTGCAGCCCAAAATTTTTCGTTATTTAAATTGCGCACACTCCATTGGTAGTGTCCATCACTGCAAGTTTCCGAAAAGAAATTTGCCGAATAAATACTATAAAATAGAACGTATAAATGGATTGTACTTCTAACCTCTTCTCCTAATCGATCAACTACTTTATTTAAATATTTTGCTAGCTTTATTTCACCCAATTCATCATATAAATCAAATAAAATCCAGCTTAATGCAACATCAAATAACGGGTCTCCATATAACGTCATTAATCCGAAATCAATTACACCATTAATTTGTCCATCTGAATTTACTAATAGATTTGATGGATAATAATCACCATGTACTAATGCATATTCCCCTTCATACCCAACTGAAAATGCATCTATTAATCGTTTTAATTTCACTTCGTAATCTGATACATCCCTTTTCAAATAATAATCTACTTCTATATTCTTTCTTAGTAACGATTGCTTTAAAAAATCGTTCCAATCCTTTGAAGAAACTTCTTCATAATCACTTAATAATTTAATGCCTTTAAATTGCTTTTCTAATTCAATCCTTTGAATACTTAATATTGTAGATAGATAGTTTTCAAAGAAAGAATCTAATACTCGCTCATCATAATTTGATAAATCCTTTTGGATATTTCTGCCTTCAATTCGTTTTTCAATTGTTAAAACAACGTCTTTCTCTTTTATAATCTCGTGAATTTTAGGTAATTCAAAATTTGCATCACTAGAATTCATTGATTCATAAAATTGCTTTAATATTTCTAGCTTTGAATAGGCTGTTGGTTTATATAATTTTAAGACTCTCTTTTGATCATATGAGTAAACTTCTGCTTCTTGTCCCTTTCCTAAAAAACCCGCTTCGCTTATATTGTACTTTTTCAAAATGTAATCCCTAACATTTTGTGTGATCATCTTTTGTTCCCCATTTTCCCTTATTTATCTTTTTTTCAATTCTATTTCCATCTATTCCTACTTCTTCCAAAATAGCTTACTCTTTCTTATACGGCAATACAAATTATTTAATGATTTTTCTGTTTATATCCGTATTATCTTTCTACTCTTCTTTTGATACCCATGAACCTTGTGCTTTTCGTATGTAGAGGATTTGCCCGATATGATAAGCATTATGAGTACATAAATTAGATAATGCTCCCCACCAGACTGCATCTACTGGAAAATTTGGAATTTGTTCATTAAGCCTTGATTCATCTGCTTCTTTTACAGCTTGCTGCCAATTCGCTAAATTCTCATCTAACTGTTCAACTAGCTCCTGCCAATCTTCCCTCGTTAAATTTTCCAACTCTCGAAAAGTTGAAGCATTACTTTCGATCACTTCAGTTGGTGTCTCTCCTTTAAATCTTTTCAACCACCGTTCATTATAGAAATACAGGTGGTATACGATTTCACCGATCGTATGAGTAAAATCATTTTGTCTCCAACTTATATCCTCTAAACTTAAATTTTCCAATGCTACATTTAAAGGTTGAATCCAACTTTCAACATTACGACAGACTTCCAATTGATCTAATAGAAGCTCTTTTTTACTCATAGATCATTCTCCCTTGTTAATTTTATACTTTACGATATGTACTTTCGTGGTTATTACTAGATTCCCCTTTACTACTTTATGATTTTAACTTATAAAAAAATGCACTACTTTTTAAAAAGCAGTGCATTCTTGTAACGGAATAGGGAATCTTTTGAAGCGTAACGATAAAATCTTATATTAATGAACTCTGAATATATTAATTGTTGCTCCAGCACCTTGTAACAGCTTAACATCTCCAACAAAGTCAAACAATTGAAGTGAAATTGTATCTCCAGCCTCTAATGGTAAGATCATTTGACTACCGTAAATGGATCTATTCACTTCATTTACGATTGCTGATGCATTAATAGGTCTACCATTTATTAATATTCTTGTAGATACAGCTAAAAGTGCATTTAAATTCACAGTGTAAGTAATAAAATAATTACCTGGTGCCTCAACTGTTAGTCGATCATTTGCTCGATCAATTATAACTCCTTCACCTAAAAACTGAAATGATGGAAAAGTTGCAATTGTACCTTCTTTTATTACTGAAATTGTTCCACCACTATTTGTAACAAATGCAAAGCTTTCGCCAGGAGGCACTGGTGGAAAATGATGTCTTGGCGGTCTTGAATGTCTCATACTATCACCTTTTCTTATTATTAGACATAAATCCTCTTAGGAGTAACATATTAAAGGCTTGTCTATATTGTTGATATATTTTATTAATATGAAAGTTTTTTCTTTTCGTTACAGCATGTCCACTAGTTTTTTTATTTTTTTTCAATTTTAATAGAATAAAAAAACTTAGTCATCATCGGACTAAGTTCTTTTAAATCATATAGTATTGCGAAAGTCTATGACCTCTCTAGTACATTTACAATCCGATTTAATAGTTCATTTTGCTTCTTTAATTCCTCGTTTCGAATTTTAAATAATTTATAGAAGTAGGAGATTACTACTATAAGACCTACAGGAATTGCAATGTAAAAAAGCATAATAATGATTGGAAATATACCTAAGGCTACATCCATTTTAACACTCCACATCCTTTATAGTTTATATTTAGATTATGTTAGCCTATACAATCTTTATGTCTTCAAATTAGGTCAAAGGAATAAGAAGTGTCTACAAAGTATAGAAAGAATGCAAAAAGGAACTATTTTAAATATTAGAAAATCAGCAACACTTTCCATAAAAAAAGAGAGTCTCAAAAGTACTTTGACTTTTGAGACTCCCTTTTGCCGGTCTACAAACTGAATTTAATTAACTTTGCTTCAATTTTTGTTTTTGATCTAAAAAATGATAGATTGCATGGGCTACGCCTGCTTCTTCATTTGTTTTTGTAACAAATGTACAGTAGCCTTTTAGTTCTTCTTTCGCATTTCCCATAGCTACTGGAAAACCTACTCGATTAAACATAGAGATATCATTAAAACTATCTCCAATTGCCATGCTCTCATTTAAATCTACTCCAAGGATTGGTGCAAGCTTTAATAATGCCGCTCCTTTACTTACATTTGCT
Source organism: Gottfriedia sp. NPDC057991 (assembly GCF_042886615.1). Classification (NCBI taxonomy): domain Bacteria; kingdom Bacillati; phylum Bacillota; class Bacilli; order Caryophanales; family Bacillaceae; genus Gottfriedia; species Gottfriedia sp. NPDC057991. The sequence goes on along the minus strand of NZ_JBHVQN010000001.1, from coordinate 825,662 downwards.
GCATTAATTTCAACGTTATTTGAGCCTGACGAAGTAATTAGTAGTCCCTCTTCTTGCATTAGTTTTAGACGAATGCGACTAATAACCTCTTCATTCTTGGAAAGAAATAATATTTTATATACATCAAGATCATTAAAATCTTCAATAGAAGAGTAAGTTCGAACCTTTCTTAAAGTAGCTGTCACTTTGTGTGTCTTGCCAGTTTGCTTATCAGTAAAAAATTCATCATATAATGTATCTCGACATTTTGTAAATGAACCTTCACTAGTACTAATAATAAATGTTTTATTTTCTGCTTCACATATGCTTAAGGCTTTCGCAAAAATTTCTTTATCCATTGAATCATTGTGCAAAATTTTTGCCTCATAGTCATATATTTGAGAGCCATTTAAACAGACAATCGGACAAGTTAGACCCGCTTCATCTAATACTTCCTTTGCACTTTCATACATTCTACCTGTAGAAATGACAACATGGATTCCTTCCTTTTGTGCTGCCCGGATGCTTTCAATATTTTCCATTGGTATTCCATTCTTACCATTTACCAGTGTACCATCCATATCAATTGCAATTAATGCCATGTCGTTCTCTCCTTTTCTACTATTCTCTTATAATCTGAATGCTAACTATTCACTAATTCTATTAAAGCATTCTTATTACAATTTAACTATTTTCTATTTTATGATTTCATTCTTTATTATTATAACGCAAAAAAAGACCTTCTGCATTTCAGAAGGTCTTTAGAGACTGTCAGAAAAAGAAGTCGTCAATAAAATAAGTAATATCATGTTGATTTCCACTACAGGATGCTCGCTTTCCGTGGGGCGAGACCTGAGCCTCCTCGTCACGTCCGTTCCTGCGGGGTCTCAGCCTTCCCGCTAATCCCACAGGAGTCGAGCCCCCTTTCGTTCCAATCAACTTATTCATTAAAAGAAGAATACATAAAAAATCTCTAAAATATCCACTTGTTTTTAAAATTCTTCATATTTAACAATTTACAAGCCAAAATTCGTTCGAACACCGGCTACACATCCTAAAAAGTCTTGTAGTCTTCATTAAATTTAAACACAAAAAAGAGTAAGTAATTAATTGATGGAAAAAAGATTTATGCTTGGGGAGTACCAGGTGACATAAAAAAAGCCCCTCTAATAGGGGATTATACTTTGCCTTTTCTTTCAACTGCTGCTCTGATAGGTAAACATAGAAACCATCTAAATCAGATTTATGTACTGCACTAAATCTAATTTTTATATTTTCTTCTTTTGATTCAATTACAAGTTCAGTTGAAAGCGTACCTGAGTTTACTTCGATATTTTCTATCTTATTATGTGGTATTGTTTTCATTTTAGTTTTGGTTAATTTACTACCTATGTGAAGTGTTCTTTTATTTGTTACAAGATAGAGATTTGCATCGTATCCATCTATTCGTGCGATAAAATAAGAATGGATCACTTTTTCATCTGGTAACAATCTTTTTTCCGCTATATCCCTTGTTATGACTACTCCTGAATAATCACCAGGATAAGCATCGTGGGCCCCTTTGTATTTAATATATAATTCTGGATTATTTACCTTAAATTGTTGTAACTCGCTCCTATCAGCTTGCCCCATTATAACAAGAACTGCGATAATAAGAGCCGCAATACCAAGTAGTGAAAGAATTACCATTACCATCCTCTCCAATCTATAAATCTATTAATATTATTTTAACATCTATTTTATTAAAAAATTATCGTTTTTCTTAATAAAGAACGAAAAGGATCGCCGATATTGGCAGTCCTCATAAATTTCTTTCTTTCAATTCTTCAAGCCATTTGCTTTTTGCTTGTTAAACAGCAACTTTCATAAGATCACATAACTCTTCATATGCGACATTAATATTTGTCATTAGTTCTTCTGTTCCTTTGTTTAAATCTGGGTGATATTTTTTAGCAAGTTTCTTATATTGATTCTTGATCGCATTCATATCTCTTGTATCAGTTTGCTAATTAATTTTACATCAGCTAAATTCACACTTTTATCAAATAAATAGAAGCGTTCACAGTATTCCGGTATTGACTCATGTATATTTCACACTATAAAAGACCTTCTGCAATTTCAGAAGGTCTTTGGACTGACTGCCTACAAAACTCATTTTCTAACCTTAATAAATCCTATAACTCTATCTCAATAATCTCTTTACCAACCAAGCGTGCTCCTTGTTTTGCTACGACAATTCCACTTGTAGAAGTGAATACGTTGTTTACTACAATTTTATCCATTACTTGATTGATTAATGTTGGATTAACTGGAATGGTTGGATTGTCTACTGTTAGCGTAACGACCTTTTCGTTTTCATTTAAAAATTTAAGTTCTAATGTTTGAATCATATCGCTTTCCTCCTTTTTTATAGACTGTTTAAAAGTAGTCCATTGCTTAATACTTCTAGCTCTACTAATGGTAGATCTTGCAATGATGCTAAAGCATTGCCAATTTCACTTAGCTTCACTAAATCAACATCAACTCGGACATTTTTATATGCCTTCCTTTTGATAATGATTTTTCCTTGTGCATCTTTTCCTGCATGTAAATTTACATACAATGTTAGTTGTTGAGTAGCAATTTGTGCCATTTTCAACTCCCCCTTTCGATGTATATGTACTTAAAAAAGGGGGAGTTTTCGTTAATGGTTCATTATTTTTTTTTGATTTTCAAAATCCAATTTTCACGTCTACAATATCACTTAATAACAGCTCCATATATCCAGCTTGTTCTTCATAAATGGATAGCCTATTTTGGTGTAAATTAATTTTCCCTATTTTTCCTTTTACATTATGGTGATAGTGATCTTTATAATAAGTAATTTGTACACTTTCATCTTCGTGAATTGCCTGTTGAAGATGACGGTTCATTTCCTCTAATAGTTGTTCATCTACATCTTTTTGTTGTTCATAATTTTGTGATACTTTCCAATCACGAAGCATTTTTACATGTTCTGGTAACATCATTGACGTCCATTTAATCGTGCCACGGTCACGAATCATCGGCATTCTTCTCCTTTTCTTCTCTTTTTACCTTAGGTAGAACTAGTGGCTTTCACTTGCAGGGCGGAAAAGGTCAAAAGGAAATTTTTTAACATAATCAGGCAAGAAGTCTCCTTCCTCAAGCGTGTGAAGGACTTTAGTCCAACGGTAGGTGGGAGATGAATTGCCTTTTTTCGACAGAAAAAACATATGGTTATATGCTATGATTTTCTTATGAATTGCTCTTTGATAAGTAGTTATATAAGGTTGAGTGGACAAATAAGACATAGTGCGAAAACCAAGCCCGTCACCCTTCCACTCGTAAAATAACTAAGGTAACGAAAGAACCTCCATTCGTTGGACATCTACCGCAGGAACTGTGGAAAGTAACGCTCGTGGAGATGAAAGGTTGCTTTCGTCATGGAATCGAGAAGCCCCCACTTCAAGCGTTAGCTATGTGGTGGGAGTGGTTCACCCTTTATGTCCACCTACTAGCTTGCTTCGGGCAAGTGCTGTTCCTCCTTCCGCATAAGAAACAGCCCAGAGGAGCGAAGATGATCCGTATTTTTTTCGGACTGCGTCCATCACATATCCTAAGTTACGCTTTTGAGGTTTTTTCTGGTCAAACAAATTTAACTGCATGATTTCGTCACTTACAATATTCGAAAGAGAAATGAGAATTTGCCGAACTGTCTTCCCTTCATAATATCGATCAAATAATTTTGTACAGATTTCATACAAATCCGAAGTAATATTTGTAGGTTCATCCATTGTAAAAGCATGGGAAAATCCTCCGCCGAATTCTTCACGACTATATCCAATTCCTAATGTAATCGTACGTCCTGCCTTCTTAGCATTACGAGTTCGACGTGCAACCTCTTCACACATTTCACGAATAACAAACTTAATTTCTTCGACTTTCGTATAATCTCTCATTAATATTTGGCTTTTACCAAAACTAATCTGTCCATTCATTATTGGCGCACCTAGCTCAGACAAATCTACTCCCCACGCATGATGATATAGTTGATTTCCCATCACTCCGAATTTCTTCTCCAGCAAATGAAGAGGATATTTGGCTAGCTGTCCTACTGTAAAAATACCCATTGTATTTAAAGTTCGTTCGGTTCTTTTACCAATTCCCCACATTTCACTAAGAGGACTCACCTGCCATAGTTTTTTTTCTACATCCTCATATGTCCACTCCGCTATCCCATCTTTTTTTCCTTCTAAATCTAAGCAGAGCTTCGACAAAAGCATGTTCGGTCCAATCCCAATCGAACAAGGTAATTGAAATCGCGCCATAATCTCAGTACGAATTTTTTCGGCAATCTCCCATGCATCACCCCATAATCTCTTCACTCCATCCACCTTTAAAAAACATTCATCAACACTGTATACATGTAAATCCTCTAAGGGTGCAAATTCATTTAATAACTTTACTATGTTTGTTGAGATTTCTAGATATTTTGACATTGAAGGATTTACAATTTTAATTCGCGGATCTTTTGGTATTTCAAAAACCCTTGATCCTGTTTTAATCCCAAATTCCTTTTTTAATCGTGGGGAAGCTGCAAGTACGATACTTCCTTCTCTCTCCACATCTCCAACAACTGCTAAATAACATTCTAATGGATCTAATTCGAGCATGACCGCAGAACAACTTGCATAAAAGCTCTTCATATCGATGCATAATATCCGATGATGTGGTAACTCTTCATAACAAATGCTCATACATATCACTCCGATTTTCCAAAAAATAGCAGAACTAATGTTCTTATTTTTATTATAAACATATATTAAACGAATATACGTTCGATTTCAATAAAATTTTTTCATTAGGAACAATACAAAATTTTAGCTATACTAAAATTAGCTTAAGGGAGGAAACTAAAAGTGGATGGACAGTTTGTAAAGCAGATGATTAAACGAGCGTTAATGCAATATAGAGGAGAACACGAACAGTGGATTACAGCTGATATGCTAGATAAACTGTACGATCAAATCGTTACCGAACAATTAAATGATGATCGTGAATTATATGAATTAGTACAAGATATTGTTTACGAATACGTATCGAATTATGCCTAAGCAATCGAAAAAACCCGAGAAAGAACGTCTAGTTCTCTCTCGGGTTTTATGAATAGATAAATGATATTTCACTCGTAATTCCATCTTCTTCATCAAAACCAATAATGATTTCCATTGCATAGGATGAAAAACGATGAATCTCTTCTAAGTAAAAACCAATTGCGTCTGATATTTGTTGCTCATCATACAATACGTTCCGATGATTGGCCGAAACTTGACAGCTTACCCCAGCATCTTCATCAAATTGAAACTCAATTTGCACACTTTCTGGGCGTATTCCTTCTAAATCAGCCGCATATACACAAATTGCATTGGCAACATCTTGTTCAGCAAAATAGATTTTCACAAGTCACCTCGAGGGGAAAATTAATATCGGTTTCTACGAAAGATTTTCTTAATAAACCAAATAATCACGACTATTACTAAAAAATCTAATAGTAATCCAAAAAATGAAAAACCAAAGTGCTGACCACCATAGTAGCCACCAAACGGGTTTAGCATCGAGCCAAAAAGAGAGCCTAACCCAAATGCACCTGCATACCCTAAAAAATTCCTTCCAGGACTTCTATAAGATCGATAACTAGACCTAGGTGCTGTTGGTCGATAACTTCTATTAGAACGATACGATCTCCTAATTGCAAGATGCGTTGATGGTTGTTTGCTAGAAACAAAGGAATTAGTATTCACCTTAATACGTTGATGGCTATATGAATGACTACTTGCATCAACCGGGATTGACAAAGCAAGCATAAAAAACAAAATCCACATTGATATTAGAGAATTTATTTTTTTCAATATTGACCCCTCTTTCATCATCACATCTTTCTTAGTATGGATTATTTTAATAAAAAAATGTGATAATTAAAGAGGTCTATAACCACTTAATACTTTGTTTTGTAAACAACTGATCCGCTAATAGGTGAGAAAAATAACCGACTGTACCAGCTAACCATAATCCATTTATCATTAAGTCTTTTTGCAGCAAATAACAAATTCCACACCAAAAAGCTAAAAAGTAAAGGGAATGAGTTGGTCCACGATGCTTTAATCTCGAAGAAACAGCGACAAATAATCCAAGCGCAAAGATTGACCAATAACCATAAAAGAAAAACCAACCAATAACCGCAATTAATATGCCTGTTAACATTAATATTGTTTTTAAATTCCGTAACCAGCTAACACAAACTATAAATAATATGAGAATACCTACTGCATAAATCCATGATCCAGAATAAATTAACTTCCCCGTTTTCACAACAATAAATAATGTAACTGCTAAAAATAACAAGCTGAAAAGAACTTTTAGCGGCATTGAAACTTTTTTTGTTAATGAACTATTATGATGATCTAAATCAGGAGCCAAACTACTGATTGCACCAACTATAAGTGGGACGGTCATAGAATCATTTTTTGTTGCATACATTGTGACACCAGTTGCAAATAATCCTACTATTACATGACTTTTTCCATCCAAAACACATACCTTCCTTATCCTTCATACTCATACTTTTATTATAGTCGGATAAGGTTAGTTTTCATATGAATATATTAGCAAATGATGGTAATTTAAGAATAATTAATGTCTTTATATTCATTGACGATTGTTCTTTTTTCTGACAAAATATAGGAAGCTCAATATTATAGAAAACTAGTCGATTTGCGAGCCTTTTAGGCGAAGACTAAAGACGTAGTTTCACTTACACTTTATACCTAGAATTGGCTACTACATCAGGTAATCGACATCGCTAGCCATTTTATACTTTTTAAAGTGTAATAAAATACTTTCACAGTTTGCTTTGGGGGAAATTATGCAAGAAAAAGAAATGAGTGTCATTGACCATTTAGATGAGCTTCGAAATCGAATAATAAAAGTTATTGTTGCATTCGTTATTTTTTTAGGGATTGGATTATATTATACGAAAGCCATATTCAATTTCCTTGTTCAAGATTTGCATGGAAAGCTTCTAGCGCTTGGTCCAAGTGATGTCCTTTGGATTTATCTAATGATTGGTGGAGTGTTCGCAATCGCGTGTAGTATCCCTGTCATAGCTTACCAAATATGGGCGTTTGTAAAGCCAGCCTTGCATGTAAAAGAACGAAAAAGCACAATGCTTTACATACCAGCTTTATTCATATTGTTCGTTTGTGGATTAGCATTTGGCTATTATTTCATCTTTCCAAACGTTTTAAAATTTTTACAGGACATCGGAGAAGACTTAGTAACAGTTACATTCACAGCTGAACGCTATTTTAGCTTCTTATTTAACTTAGTTGTTCCTTTTGCGTTTTTCTTTGATTTACCAGTCATAATACTATTTTTAACAAGTATCGGAATCGTATCACCAGCATTTTTAAGAAAATCTCGACGATTTGCATATTTTATCCTTATTATTATCGGAACAGCAATTTCACCGCCTGATTTTGTATCTGATATGATGACAAGCTTACCACTGTTAGTTATATACGAATTAAGTATTCTTGTTTCATCAATTGCATATAGAAGACGTATTAAACGCCTACAACATGAATCAGAATAAAAAACAAAAAATGGACAGCAATTAGCATGCTTGTCCATTTTTTTTCGACTATTCCTCATAATAAAATATGTGATGTATACAAAGTAACAACCAAACCTGAAAAACTATAAATTAACGATGCTTTAATAGCAATTTTTCTTTGAAAATCTTTATGTAAATCATTAAATTCTAATCCAGCAGCACGCAACCATTGATACTGCTGCAGGGGAGTATAACTTACTTTTTTAGCTGTTTTCCAATAAAGGAAGACCGTCGTAACGAATCCTACCATAATAGCAATATTACTAGCCGATGAATCCGAGAGAACACTAACAAGGAACGTCAAAATTACTTGTACAATTAAAATAGCAAAAACGTAAATGAACTTTTTCATGTTAATCCTCCTTATTTAAGCTTATTTAAATTATATCAAAGATGCATTTTTCAGAATAGTAAAAATTTTGTAGAAATCATGGGTAATTAGAACTAAATAGACAACAAAAGGATAAGAGAATGAGTCTGTTTATAAGAGAAACATTTAAAAGATACTAAAAATCCCTATTCCCTTCTTCCTATTTAAGTTCGTACGTTCGAATTTAAACTTGAATAAAACGAACATTAGTTCTATAATGAATCTAGAAAAAAGATTCCCACATATATGAGAATCTTTTAGTTTAATTAGTTGTTAGTTTGAGCTGATATCATCTTTCGATTTCGGCACGATGATGATTGTTTCTCCTTTTTTAGAGAACATGTATTGATCACGAGCATAGTTTGCTATGAAATCCGGATCATTTAATAGTCTAATCTGTCTGTTTAAATCTTTTTCAGTTTTAGCCACTTTCTTTTGTTCGACATGTAATGTTGAAAGTTCATGTTGCTTTTCCGAAGCGATCTTGTTTTGACTAAACATATATATTCCAGACACGACAATGAAAGACAAAAATAATATTGTCAAAATGATTCGATGGATTCTTATTGTTTTTCTTTTTTGAGTTTGCGGAAATTGATTACGAGAAGGCTTGTTTAATTCTTCTCTTTGTGGATTATATAATTTTCGCGCTTCTGCCTTCACGTTAAAAACCTCCCTTTAAAAATATTATTCTACTCTAGTTTAACAATTAATATCTTTTTAGAAAAGAAAAAAAAGGTAAAACAAGTAAAAATTTGACTATTTTACACAAAAACTCGTCTTTTTTGTCGAGTTCTCGTCAAGTATATTACCAATAAAAAGATACCATTAATTACCTTAATTTCTTATTTTTTGAATATTTTAAATTTTTTTAACAAAAGTGGTTGACGAATATTTTCCCATCATGTATATTAAATATAAATTAACTGAATATTTAAACAGTTAAATTTTAGTAATCATGTTATACACATCCCCCCAATCCCTATCACCCAATTAGATAGGGATCTTTTTATGTTCAAAATCACAAGCCAACAAATTACCAATTTAGGGAAAGTTGGATTATAATACTTTTTAAAGGAGGTACGAGAAAATGCAAAAATTAGAAATTGGTGCTGCCCAAGACGCACTTCAAAATTATATAAATCAAACAGTCTATTTACATTTAGAAACTACAAATGGTGCATATGCTAATCACTTTAATGAAAAAGTAATGACAGTAAATGCCTTTATCAGAAATACAAAAGTAGTCATTAGCCGTGCTACAATCACAGGCAAATACCCATACCGTGTCGGATTAAAGCTTGAAGAAGGCTGGGTTGTAGCAGAAGGATTAACGGATTTTGAAGTTGATGACCAAGGTCGCCTCCTACTAGCAGGTCATAATGAGGATGGAAAGCTAGCAATCGCAATACATTTAAGCTATACGCCATTTTAAGAGAGGAGCACTAAAAATGAGTCAAAAACAAGAAAAAGTATTACTTGTGTTCCCTCACCCTGATGATGAAGCTTTTGGGGCTGCTGGAACGATTTCTAAATTTACAAATAAGGGGATTCCGGTTACATACGCTTGTTTAACTTTAGGAGAAATGGGACGAAATATGGGAAATCCATTTTTCGCAACAAGAGAATCACTTCCTACAATACGTAAAAACGAATTAATCGACGCTTGTAGAGAAATGGGAATCCAAGATTTAAGAATGCTAGGATTCCATGATAAAACAATTGAATTCGAAAACCCTGAGGATGTAATTAATCCAATAAAGGAAATCATCGACGAGATTCAGCCAACATTATTAATTACTTTTTATCCAGAACATGGTGTCCACCCAGACCATGATGCAACTGCAAGAGCAGCTGTTGAAGCAGTTCGACGAATGGATGAAGAAGATCGTCCAACAGTATGGTGTATTGCAATTACAAAAGAACGCTTTGAAGTTTTAGGGAAACCAGATATCGTGAATGATGTAATGGATGTAGCAACCCAGAAACTAAGAACAATGAAAGCACATCGTTCTCAAACAGAAGCGATGCTAAAAGACGTTGTAAAAATCGAAAAATTTGAGGATATACCTGATGATCGATTAAAATCATTTTTTGCGAAGGAATCGTTCTATACTTATCAGTTTGAATAAGAACTTGTCAAAACCAATGTAAGAAGGTAAAAACCATATACATGTAGAAAGAAAAAAATAGAGATTAAACTATTCTGGAGGTTAATGAAATGTTGAAAATGAGGTATTTAATTTTATATGTTTCAAGTCTTGAAAAATCTCTTACTTTCTATACCGAGTCTTTAGGCCTTCCTATTCGTGGAAATCATGGTACGTATGTAGAATTAGATACTGGCAATACTGTACTTGCTATGATTGAACGTGGCAATGTTCAAGAGCTTACTGGATTAAATTATAAACATACTGAGGCATCCTCTCAAACTTTTGAAATCGGATTTGTAACTGATGATGTGAATTCTACAATAGAAGATTTACGAACAAAAGGTGTAAACATCATCAAAGAACCAATTACAAAGCCATGGGGTCAAACAGTAGCATATGTGGCTGATCCAGATGGTCATTTTATTGAAATTTGTAGTTCAATGGACTAATAAAATAGCTAAAAAATCCATCTCTTAAAAAGAGATGGATTTTTTATTGATTACACAAAATTTCTAGTAGAGCTATTACGACTAAACTTATAAATAGCAATTAAGAAAAATGCAGCCGCAAAAACTAGAAGGATTAAAATGTTTAAATATAAGCTTCCTAAACTACTTCCTTGTTGCAACTTCGCCAATGTCTCTAACGTCCATCTTTGAGGAAGAAAATCCGCAATTCTTTGTACTGATGATGGCATAATCTCAATTGGCCAGAAACAACCGGAGATCATGACAGTTGGAACAACGATTAAGTTCTGCAATGCTCCAGATGATTTTGAACTATTAGAGAACGCCACAATCATTAATGAGATCCCTACTGAGATCAAAGCAAAAAGCATCATAACAATTGCCGCTTCCCAAAACGGAATATGAATATCGATATGAAACACTTTAGTCATAAAGAGGAGCGTAATAATTACTTGAATAGTCATTACAATCATATTTACTACAACATTTGAGAAAATATATTTTCTAGCATTAATAGGTGCTGACAAAAGTCTGTAGTAAATTCGATTTTCTTTTTCCTTTAAAATAATTTCAGAAAGATTCCCTGCAGACATTAACATAATCATAATCAAAAAGCCTAAACTATATGTCGTCATATTTTCAGACTGAGATGAATCTGATAATGTTTTTGTTGCTACCTTGAAGCTTGCGTTTTGGTAGTTGGAATACATTTGATCAAATTTATTTTGGTCTGTTTTTGCCACTTTACTAATTGCTGAAACATTGTCGATATAATTGTATAAATAAGATTTTACAAAGCTCGTAATTTGAGCACCTTTTATAGAAGATATTTGAATATGATCTGGATTACCAGAGCGTACACTATCTGTAAAACCATCATGGAACGAAATAACACAATCAAGTGATCCTGAAGCGAGCTTATCATTGGCACCAGTAGTATTTATTATTTCAATACGAACGTTATCTAAGTGTTCTAAAAACTTAATCGTATCATTTGCAATATATTGATGATCCTCATTGACAACTCCAACGTGAACAATCGTTTTATTTGAACCACCATAAGCTAGAAAGGAAATAAAAATACCAATTAGAGGTACTAAAATATACATAATAACATTTTTCTTATTTTTAAAAGTAGCTCTTAAAGTATTCGAAATTAGCCAAAAAACTGTCTGCATCCTACAGTCCCTCCCTTCTTTGTAGAGAAATAGATGCAAGAAATAGGAATAGCAAAGAAAAACCTATATTAAAGACAAGCGCAGGGATCGCAGCTGACAAGTCGTTTGCATAAATAATTTTTGTAATTGCAGTATTAACCCATGTAAGTGGGGAAAAATGTGTAATGATTTTTAAAAACCCGCTAGTATCGTCCAATTTAAAGTAAGCTCCACCAAAGAATGAAGATAACTGCACAACAATCATGATGATTGCTCTAGATGATGCATTTGATTTCGTTATATAGCTTACAACCAATCCTAAACTAATTGATAGAAGGACTTCCGTTAGTAAAACAATAAAAACTAGTAATAGATGGCTACCCCAGTTGGCTTTAAAAAAGAATTTACTGAAATAGACAACTACAATAATGCACAGAAAGTTAGCAACTAAACTTCCAAGTATTTTTCCTATAAAAATCTCAAATTTAGAAATAGGAGAAACGATTAATCGATCAGCAGTTTTTCTCATTCTTTCTCCAGTAATCAACTTACTTGCAGACATTGCTGCATAAAGAGCAATCATAGTCGTCATTGCAATCGCATAATAATCCATCGAACCTGGCTGTTTATTTGAGGCAATCGACGTATCCTTAATATAATCATCATGAGAATTAGCTAAAAAGACTTCTTTAACTTGAGTTGGGTCAATTTTTGCAACTTCAACTCCAACATTATATTTATCTACAAATGAAGTTAACATTCCTTGAATAACGCTACCTTCAACACTGTTTCCTTCATTTATATAAAGCTTAATTCCGTTATCTTGAATAGAAATATAGCCATCATAATGATTTCGTTTAACTTCTTTCTCACCATTTGTATTACTCGCAGCTTTTTTAAAATGAATGCCAGACTTTTTCGTACCTTTAATTAATCCGTTAAAATACTTCGAAAACTCACCAGTTGTCGATTGATCTTTATATAAAACATGCACATCCTTAATCGGGACGGATGTTGTAAAAGCATTTGAAAGTGAAGTACCTAAAACAAGCATTAAAATGATTGGAAAAGCTAACATAAAAAATAAGGTCCTTACATCTCGAAAGTCGCGCTTAATTTCCATGAAAGCAATATTAAAAATGTTCAAGTCAATTGCCTCCTTGTTAAATAATTTTTCATGAAGTTAATCACGCAAATTTCGACCAGTTAATGTAAGGAAAACAGTTTCTAAGTTAGGAGCATTTTCCTGTAATGAACTGATTTCAATTTCATTATTTATAAAATGCTGAATGATTTTATTTAGATTATTCACACCATTATCTGAAGTAATCGTAATAACATTATCTAAAATATGAACATTCTCTACGCCATTAATCGCTTTTAGCTCAGTAACATCAATGTTTTCAGTCGTTTTAACTTCAATTCGAATATCCTTTGTATTCGTAATAATCGATTTAAGCTGTTCTTTCGTTCCTTCAGCGATGATTTTCCCATGGTCAATAATCGAAATTCGTGAGCATATTTCTTCAACTTCTTCCATATAATGGCTCGTATAAATGATTGTACAGCCCATTTCATTAAGCTTACGTACACTATTAAGAATATAATTTCGGGAATGTGGATCAATCCCAACAGTTGGTTCATCCATAATAATAAGCTTAGGTCGGTGTGCAATCGCACAAGCAATATTTAATCTTCTCTTCATTCCACCAGAGAAATTTTTTGGATATTCCTTAAATTTATCTTCTAATCCTACAAATTGTAATGCTTCTTCTACTCTTTCATTTAATTCCGAACCTCTTAAACCATAAAGTCCAGCGAAAAATCTAACATTTTCATAGGCAGTTAAATCTTCATAAATTGCTAAGTCCTGAGGTACCATTCCAATATTCATTTTTGCGAACTTACTATTCTTCTTACTGTTTTTACCTAGGATTTCTACAGTACCTTGATTACTTCGAAGTAGCCCTGAAATAATATTAATTGTCGTACTTTTTCCCGCTCCATTTGCTCCAAGAAATCCAAAAATTTCTCCTTCTTCAATTGATAAAGACATATTATCTACTGCTATAAAATCCCCAAACTTTTTAGTTAAATTTTTTATCTCTAAAACTTTCATCCTCTCACCTCTTAAGCTTTGTGTATGATGCTATTATAAGCAAAAGGGTGAACTAATATCAGTGTATTAGTTCACCCTTTTCACATGAGATTATTCATGTTTTTATTTAGGCAAAATCATGATGGACTTAATAGAAATTCATATCACATGATGAAATTATTGGATTGGAAGCAAAGTTGTAACTGAAAAACCATCATGACCATCAACTATTATTTTCCCGTTTATAGCCGCTGTTCTCTCTTCCATTCCAATGATGCCTAAACCTTTTTTAATTTTCACTTTCCCTTTACCATTGTCTTTTACATTTGTTTTTATCATTTTATTCATGACATGTATTTCAATGGAAACCTCTGTAGCATCTGCATATTTCATCGTATTTGTTAAAGCCTCTACTACATTTTCTTGAATTACTTTCCATTGAATTGGTGTAATAAGGTCGAGGTTTCCTTTATAGACAAACAATGTTTTTAAATCATGCTTAGCAGAAAATTCATCTATGAATAATTTCATATGATGAATCCCCATTTGTTCAGTTGGGGGTTTCATATTTTTTAAAGTGAGTCTTATGTTTTCAATTCCATCCTTTGAAATATTAATCGAATTTTGAAGCAATTCTAATGCTTTATCTTGATTAGTACTCATTAAATGTTTAGCTGCTTCCATTTGATATAGCGCACCTGTCATTGAATGCCCTATTTTATCATGTATTTCTTGAGAAATACGATTTCTCTCCTCTAATTTAAAGGTATATTCGGATTGCTCAATAAACTCATTATGGTTATTTATCTTTTTTGAAAGCTTTTGAATTGTACCCCTCATCTTGTCAATTTGATCTTCTTTAAACTGTAATCTGGTGTTATACAAATTAACAATCGAAAAGACGATAAAACTAAATAATGAAATTAATCCATAAATAGGCTGTAAAGAATTTGGTAAGTAGAAAATTGGCAGTAGTGCAAGAAAACAACCAATCCATTTTTTCGAAGTAAAAAAAGAAACGAGCTCTAAGATTGACACTGGCAGTAGTAAAAGAAATAATGGCTGAATCTTTAAATTGGAATAGACAATTAAACAAATTGATAAGATTAATAAAAATTTTATCAACGATCTATTTTTTATTAAATAAAGACTAATATTTAAACAAAAATAAACAAGTAATGCAAAAAGTACCCAAGAGAAATTAGGAATTTCATTTTGAATACAAATTAAAGCTATATATAAGATAACAGAGAGCTTATTTAAAATAATCCAACGCTCCATATGTAACTCCTTCGCGTTAGTCTACTTTCCCAGTAATATAGAAAATAGCAATTTGTGTTCGATGTTCTAGCCCTGTTTTTCCGAGAATTGAAGTAATATAATTAGCAACTGTTCCTTCAGAAATAAAAATTTGCTTAGAAATTTCCTTATTCGAAAACCCTTTTGCAATTAAAGCCATTACATCTAACTCTCTTTGGGTAAAGAAACTCGTATCTATTTTCGTATCTGCTGTATTCACATTGCTTGATAAATTCGTTCTAATTTTATCTAGTACTAAATCTTGCATGACTGTATTTCCATGATAAACACTTTTGATCGCTTCTCGAATTCGTTCTGGTTCATTATTTTTTAATAAATAGCCCTTTGCGCCATTTTTCACAGCATCAATAATGTACTCATCATCATCAAAAGTCGTTAAAATAAGTGGCTTCGTTTTAGTTTGCTCGGAAATATGCTTCGTAGCTTCTACACCATTCATATTTGGCATTCGAACATCTAAAAGCGCAACATCTACTTCATTATTTTGACAATATTTTAACGCTTCATTCCCATCATTTACGGTTTCTAATACTTCAAACTCTTCATAAGAACTCAATATGATTTTAAGCCCTTCTCTAATAAATGAATTATCATCAGCAATAATTAATTTTATTTTCATCTGAATAGAGGGAGAAAATTTCTACCTCGTTTTCACATCCTTTATTCCACGAATTATATTTCCATTATATACCACTATTGACTAAATACCATGAGAAGAAAAAGATTAACTCATTGATTTCAAAAATAAATGCCTTCATTACATAAGTTTATTGTTTTAAAACGATCAGCTTTCCGTATTCATTAATAAAAAGGTAAAGTAAAACACATGAACTCTATTTTTGTGATAAGGTTTCACACTTTATTCAATTGTTGAAGTAAAATTTCTCAAAATATTTAGTAAAATTTAAGTGAGCGCTCTGTTAAATTTTGCTAAAAAATATTTACCCTTTAACTTATTTGTTTATACTTCTACTGTTTCCAAAAAAGTCCAAATAAGTTAACACTTTAATTAACGCCGGCAAAATGAAAAGGTAACTTATTCCCTTATTAAGTTAGTAAATAGTAAACATTACAAATCTTATTACAGGAGAAAAATAAGTACATGAAAAAATTTAATACGATAAAAATACTCATTACATTTATATTGGTGTTTCTAACTAGTAGTTGTAATTCCTCTAATAAAACATTTTTATTGAGAGGTACATTTGCATGCAAAGAACTGCCTTTTGAATCAATCGTCTTTGATCCAGAAAATGATTATACATTTTATTATTATTACGAAGATTTACAAGGTAATGGAAAATTAGATAAAGGAACATTTTTAAGAAAATCTGAATCCCAATATATTATAAAAAGTTCGATTTTTAAGAACATAGAAGTCACTTATAAAAATAGTGGTTTCCATATTATGATAAATGAAAAGACGTATTACTTTAAACAAATTGAAGCAAACCCAAGTATCCAAACAAATTATGAAAGTAGGGAGTTTGATTATGAAAAAAATAGTAAGTTTACTAGTCTTTTTAAGCATCTTAATACCTTCAACCTCAATTAATGCACAAGAAATTAGAAGCTTTTGTAATACCTGTACCTCAAGAAGAAATTGACAGAGAAGAACAACAACAATTAAAACAACAAAATAGTAAAGGAAGAACTCCTTTGTATGAGTATAAAAATGAACTAGCGGGAACTCAAATAGCAAAAAAGGTCAAAATTGGTTATGCTGAAGGTCAACCAGCAAAGGGGACTATATTTCATTCACCAGGAAGTTTTTATTGGTCAGATGGTGGAAGTAAAGTTACAGTTACAATAACAGTTGCATATGGTGCTTACTCCCTTGGAGTAACTCCGGGAACTGTTAATGGAACTGGGGTTGTAGTAAAATCTCCATATACGGGACAAGCCGTTAAACTGTTAATTCATAAAGATATCGAAGTTAAAAAATATAAGCAATATAGAAAAGCTGTTATAGGTAGCGGACCATGGGAATATGTAGGTGACGTATATACAAAGGTACCTGTATTAAATCATTTTACAGTCGTAAAAGTATAAATCATAATTAAAACTAATCTCCACAATAAAGATAAAAATATAGCTCTAAAAACTAGAATGCTCAGAAATCTGGGCTTTTTTTAATTAATTGGTGCGATTCTGTGTGCAAAATCCAAAAATATCTAAATTGCTATTTGAGATTTGAACAAAATAACTTAAATACTTAGTCACATTACTAAGACCTGCAATCATTCAAAAATTATTTTTAAAAAAATCCCCATGCATATGCAAAAGGGATTTAGGTAACATTACTTATTTTCAATTAATACTTTACCAAATTGCACTTCATTATTTTCAAAGTAATCATGAGCGTCCTTC
Organism: Gottfriedia sp. NPDC057991; assembly: GCF_042886615.1. Lineage (NCBI taxonomy): Bacteria > Bacillati > Bacillota > Bacilli > Caryophanales > Bacillaceae > Gottfriedia > Gottfriedia sp. NPDC057991. Next base: position 808,076 of record NZ_JBHVQN010000001.1, on the reverse strand, counting down.
ACTTGATCAAATGTAAAAGATTTTGGATTAATCAACGGTTTTAGCTTTCCTTCTTCAACTAAAGTAGCAATTTTATTTAAAATAGCACTATGTTCTTTACGCCCTTCCTCAGTTTTTTGAGTAAGCAGAATAAAAATTACATGTAAAGATAATGATTTGCTATGTAAAAGTGTTAAATCATGCGTCGAACGTGCTGCGATTGCTAAAACAGTACCTTTTGGTTTAACTGCAATAAATGATTTATCTAGGTTTTCTTTGCCGACAGTATCAAAAACAAGATCAAAGCCTTGCCCATCCGTTAGGCGGTTAACATATTCTTGGACGGTCTCTTCCTTGTAATTAATGACGTGGTCTGCACCTAGATTTTTAACTAAATCAGCCTTTTCTTTCGATGAAACTGTTGTCGTAACAGTAGCTCCAAAAGCTTTCGCCAACTGGATAGCTAGATGACCAACACCACCTGCCCCGCCATGAATTAAAATATGATCACCTTGTTTTAAATTACCTCTTTCAAAAAGTGCCTCCCATGCAGTAATAGCTGTTAAGGGTAAACTTGCTGCTTCTTGAACTGGTAAATTCTTTGGAGCTTTAGCAATTACTGATTCTTCTATTAAAAAATAATCTGAAAGAGTACCAGTAAAGACATTTAAACCGAAAACAAAATCTCCAACTGAAAAACGTGAAACATTTTCACCAACTTCAACAACTTCACCAGAAAAATCACTATGTAAAATCATCGGAAAATTAGGATGGAACGCATTTGGTACAATCCCTTTTCTAATCTTTGTATCAATTGGATTGATACTAGTCGCAGAAACCTTAACTAAAACTTGATGACCAGATGGCTTCGGTATTGAAAGTTCAACATTTTTAAACTCAGTGCTATCTCCATATTGATGAATGACAATTGCTTTCATAATAGCCTCCTATACAAAATAGAAAATATTTTTAAGTCATTGTAGCATAGATCAGATCGAAAACAATACAATTTTAACCTCAAATTAAATCATAAGGTTTTGATTATAATGGTTAAAAATTTATAATTTATATTGTTTTTTCACGTTGATTCAGTATAATCAATATTAATCTTTTAATCTTAATTCATGGAGGAAAATGACTATGGTAAACAAATTAGAGGAATTAAATGAGAGAAATACGTTAAACCATAGAAATATTGTAAAGTATGTAAAACACGTCTTTGATGAGTTAGACTTAAAAGTTAAAAAATTTCGCGATGAAACAGCAATCAAGGCAGCCCATCATGCAAAACCAGATTTAGAAGAAGAAAAAGTATTTTATAACAATATTCACCATATGAAGACGTTACTAATTGACGTATTAGAACGTACTACTGAAGATCTTGAACATATGGGAGATAAAAACTGGAATAAAAACTTTAAAGACGGCGTAAACGCATAATTTTAAATAAAAACGTATTTTCTCTATAAATAAGGATAGGAGGGTAATTAAACCTTCCTATCCTTTTAATTATCGCTTTATATCCGGCTTCAAATTTCTTACATAATTTTTCAATACAAAAAGTACACTTTCATCAATTGGAATATTTATACCAAATCCATCACTTTTTTCAAGCGAAACAAAGCCATGTAGCAAACTTCTTAAACCTCTTACTGCATGAATAAGTTCAATATCAGTTAAATTATACGGCTTCAGTACTTCGTATATTAAGTTCAATATTTTATTACCAGTTAAACGATACTCATCTCCTGGTGTTTGATACGGAGATAAGGTAGCTTTATATAAACCTGGATGAATTCTAGCATAATCAAGATAAGCAAAAGCTAATGCAAAAATTGCTTTCTCATTATTCTTACCTTCAACTGATTCACGAAGTTTTTCATAAAGTTGTGTAATCCCATGTAATGCAACACTATTTTTTAGTTCATCCAAATTCTTAATATGATTATAAATCGATGGTGGTTGAATCGTTAGCTTCTTTGCAAGATAACTAATCGTTAAAGCCTCCCACCCTTCTGTATCAACAATTTTAATTGAAGTTCTCAGTAATTCATTAAAATTCAATCCAATTCTTGGTGACATTACGAATTCCCCTTCACTTACTGCTTTTTAAGAGCACGGTCAATTGCTTCTTGTGGATGACTTAACATCGTACCATGACCGACTGCTAATAATGCAGGTTTTAATTCACTAATTTTCTTAGCACTATTTAAAGCAGTATCTTTATTCCATGTTGCCATTGATGGAAAAGGAAATAAAATTCTTAATTGACCAGAAATCGCAAAACCACCTCTTAATGAAAAAGCATCACCAGCGATAATGGCATTTGTACGTTGATCTAAAAATGCCATTGAACCAGGTGTATGACCGGGAACCTCAACTGCTATTAAAGACCCAATAGTGTCTCCTTCCTGTAATAACCGATCCGGAATTGTTTGGATATTTTTAGGAACGCCACCTTTTATAGGAGTATTTGGCTCACTAGCTTCTAAACTAGTGTCTCCTTTTAATAATTTTGAATCTCGTTTTGAAATGGAAACAACTGCATCAGGAAGTAGTGATTTTAATTGATCAAGCGATCCTACGTGGTCGCCGTGAGCATGTGTTAAAACGATATTCGTTATTTTTTTGCCTATATGATTAGCTGTTTCAATAATTTTAGTCGCACTAAAGGATAGTGCTGTATCAATTAACGTAAGTTCATTTTCTTCTTCAACTAAAAAACAATTTACAGGAAAGAAATTGGGTAAAAAGCTCAACTCATAAAGATAATTTTTTTTCGTAATCTTCATTTTATACCCTCCTAATAATAAAAACTAATACCTTTAGTTTTATAATACTAAAGGTATTAGTTTTTGTGAACAAAAATTCCAAATTTATATAAAAATCGTTAAAATAACTAAAAAACCCTTCCATCAAAGATGAAAGGGTTATATTTTATACTTATTTTCTAGATAAGTCCATCTCTTTATAAGAAACAACTTTCGTTTTATGTTTAAATTTATAACCTAGCCAAACAATTAAAAACACAGGAATTCCAATGTATGAAACAAGTACACTTTGCCAATCAATTGCATTCCCGGTGAAAGCTTGCCAGTTTTGAGCTAGTACAATAAATAAACAAGCTAAAAATGCTAAGATTGGACCTAGTGGGAACCATTTTGCGCGATAAGGTAAATCTTTTAAATCCTTCCCTTGAGCAACATAAGCCTTACGGAAACGGTAGTGAGAAATCGCAATACCTAACCAAGCAAGGAAACCTGATAATCCTGATAAGTTTAATAACCAAGTATACACTTGACCTTCACCGAAGAATGAAGATAAACAAGCTAATGAACCAACTGCAAGTGTTACATATAAAGCATTTGTAGGAACACCATTTTTATTTACTTTTGTTAAGAATTTAGGAGCTTTTCCTTCTATTGCTAGAGTATATAACATACGAGTCGAAGCGTAAGTTCCACTATTACCTGCAGATAAAACTGATGTTAATATAACTGCATTCATAACAGAGGCTGCAAATGCAACACCTAATTTTTCAAATACTAGAGTAAATGGACTAACAGCCACGTCATTTTTTATTAGACCAGGATCTGTATAAGGAATTAATAAACCAATTACGATAATAGCTAAAACATAAAATAAAAGGATACGCCAGAAAATTTGACGGATAGCTTTTGGAACATTTTTTTCTGGATGTTCTGTCTCACCTGCTGCAACACCGATTAACTCTGTACCTTGGAATGAGAAACCTGCAACAATAAAGATTGATAATACACCTAAAAATCCATTATGAAACGGAGCATCTCCAACAGTAAAGTTTTTGAAACCTGCATGATGTCCACTGATAATGCCAAAAATCATTGCAATACCAACAACTAAAAAGACAATTACAGTTACAACTTTAATTAATGAAAACCAAAACTCTGATTCACCGTAACCTTTAACTGAAAGTAAATTTAAACCTAATATAATCACTAAAAAGATTCCGCTCCATAATACTGCTGGAGAATGAGGGAACCAATATTTCATCAGCATTGCTGAAGCTAATAATTCAAATGCTAAAGTGATTGCCCAGTTATACCAATAATTCCAACCCATAGCAAAACCAAATGCTGGATCAACATAGCGAGATCCATAAGTACTAAATGAACCAGAAACTGGCAAATAAGTCGCCATTTCACCTAAACTAGTCATTAAGAAATAAACCATAATACCAATTAGTCCGTAAGCTAAAACAGATCCACCAGGACCAGCTTCACTAATTGAAGTTCCACTAGCTAAAAACAAACCTGTCCCAATTGAACCACCAATTGAAATCATCGTTAAATGTCTTGCTTTAAGGCCCCTTTTTAAAGAACCATCGTGAGTATTCGATACTACTTTATCATTTTTAGGGTTTTTTTGTCCCATCTTATTGCCTCCTCTTGATTCTTGCAATCTTATCTTCACGCGAGAAAATGGGACGGTATAAAAGTGTTGTATGATGTTTATTTTACTCAGTATTTTCGTCAATATGTAAAGAATGGAAAATCTGGTAAAATACAAAAAAACACGTGAAGCAATGTTCACGTGTTTAAGACTCAATTATATGTGTCAAACAGCATCAACATCTCTTCAATAGCCCTCCACAAGAAATCTTGTGACAGTCCTATGCTTATTCAGCAATAGGCCCAATAATAAATTTAAATGGTAAATTTATTACTTCGGCAGTTTCACCTTTTATTACTTTTCACAGGTACCATAAACCTCAAAGTAACGACTAATCAAAACTGCGCCTCTATCCAGACGAGATAAAGATCATATTAAATTAATTTTTATAAACTCAATATACAATCTATTAATCTAGTTTGTCAATAGATTTTTCGACAAAAATAGACTCTACTTAAAAGATGTATTTCTTTATTTTCGCTTCAGGATACTCATGTCTTGTACGTAGCACATATGTTTTTGTATAATAATTCTATGTAATTCAAAGGAGGAATTTTTCACATGACAATTTATAAAGCATTGACACTTGCGGGATCTGACAGTAGTGGTGGAGCTGGATTACAAGCTGATATTAAAACATTTCAGGAACGTAATGTTTATGGCATGAGTGCAATTACAACTCTAGTAGCGATGGATCCACATAATCATTGGCATCATCAAGTATTTCCAATTGATATAGATACAATTGCAGCACAATTAGAAACAATCGTTGTTGGCGTTGGTATTCAAGCAATGAAAACAGGTATGCTTGGTTCAACTGAAATAATTGAGTTAGCTGCAAAAACAATAAAAAAACATAATATAGATCGAGTTGTTGTAGATCCAGTTATGATTTGTAAAGGAAATGACGAGGCTCTACATCCTGAGACGAATGATGCATTAAGAGAAGTTTTAGTGCCACTTTCAACAGTTGTAACACCAAATTTATTTGAGGCAGCTCAATTAGCTAAAATGCCGCCAATCTGCACTGTTGAACAAATGGAAGAAGCAGCACGCATAATCCATGAATTAGGGGCTAAATATGTTTTAGTTAAAGGTGGAAGCAAAATTCAGCATGAAAATGCAATAGATGTATTATTCGACGGTGAAAAAATAGAGCACCTAGAATCTGACAGAATTGAAACTACATATACACACGGTGCAGGCTGTACTTACTCTGCAGCGATTTGTGCAGAGCTTGCTAAAGGAGCAGAACCAAGAGAAGCAATCTACACTGCAAAGAAATTCATTACTGAAGCAATTCGTCATTCATTCCCACTTAATCAATACGTTGGTCCAACAAACCACATGGCTTATCGATTACATGGTGAAGGCTAATAACAAATAATGGGGCTGTCTCATAAGTCAGATTAACTGACGAATGGGGCGCCCTTTTTTTACATTGTAAAAAAGGGAATGTACTGACGCTGGTGGGGGATATCTCAACAGTGCTTTAGCTTGAAGCTGATATGATTGATCTTTTTAGATAAATAGCAGATTTTTACCAAGTTTTTATTCGATTTGGAACAGAAATATGAAAAAGGGCAATGGTTTCCCAATCCCCTATGTTCATACTTTTCACTTGGCGATTCCCTTAATTGCCTTAAATACAGTTCTTCCTTTGAAATAAATGAATCTTTCCCATTTAGCTAATAAGCCATTTCCATTTTCACCATTTTCAATCTGAAGCGCGTGCTGTTTATGAAACTCAGCAACTCGTTCATTATGTTTTGTATGCAAAGTGTTTAAACGCTTATGAAGATGTAGTGCATGTTTGTTTTGTCCCATGTGATTCCCTCCTCCTTTATAGTTAATTCCAGCTTAAATAACTCATAAATAACTAGAGCATACACGTTTAATTTTTTCTATTAATTTCTATTCTACTTCCTATATACTTTTACCTTTCGATAATTTAGAACACCAAGCTAAAATACCATGATTTAACATTTTTTTATGTATTGCATGTTATTATATATAGTAAGGGAGTGGATTTTATGAGAAAAATTTTTTTCATATTAATGATAACATTTATGCTTCTTTCTGTAATTGGTTGTGAAAAAATAATGACGAAAATATCCAAGGGATTGCATATGCTAGCCTAACAAGAACTGAACAGGCAGCGTTAAGTGATAAACATGGGGTCGTTAAAAAAGTGGAATCAATACCTAATAATGCTACAATATTTAATAAAAACTATCATAAAGATAAGCTATATTCTGTTACTTTTAATGGAGATCATCCTGAAGAGAAGATCGTTATCTATATAGATACAGAGACAAACAAAAAAGTCGGCATGATTGGTGAGAATTAATTTTTTGATCCATTCAGACTGTTGACAAACGCTCGCTTTCTTCGTTGCTTCGCCTGCTGAGCGGTGCTCATTACCGTCTAGGGTAATTCCGCTCCTCAGGCTTCGCGCCTCGAAAGACAAGCGCTTGCAATCAGTCTGAAAATCAAGTTTTTTGTACTTGTCTACACTCTGAAAGAGCCATATTAATCGCTCTTTATTTTTTTTATTGTTTTTAATAAAACTAATCATTTAATCCTTTTCCATCGAGAATTTGAACAATGTATTTTTCAACCCTAGACGTACGAGTTTTCGATTGTTTTGGTTGAGAAAAATAATAAATATAAGCTCTTTGACGTCCTGGTGTTAATGCTTCAAAAGCTGTTTTTAAGGCCGGGTTTTCATCTAATTTAAGTTGTAATTCTTCAGGAACTTCATAATCTGAAGTCTTTTTTAATTCTACTTGCAAACCTGCTTTTTCCACTTCAATTGCTTCTTTAATATAGTCCTTCAAAACGCTTTCCATTTCAATTATTTCCTGAATATTGGTGAACCGTATCTGACGTGCTGATTGTACATTTTCTGTTTGTTGAATCAGAATGCCTTTTGGATCTTTTAACAACGCACCTTTGTGAAATAGAAGTGCACAATATTCTTTAAAACCATGAATTAAAACGATATTTTTATTATCAAGTGTGTAGCAAGGATGCATCCATTTAAAATCTTCAGTCAGTTCACAGTCAATGACGATTTCTCTTAACTTATAAAATTCCTCTTGCCACTTTTTAGCTCTCAATAAAAATGCTTCAACTTTAGGATGCATATTACTATTTGTCATCGATAAACACCTCACATTAATTCTTCCAGACACTTTTTTTGCGTTTACTTAAATATAAATTAACTTAAGAATTTTCTTCTCAATACTATTATTTTAGTAAATTTTACTATACATGTTTTTATAATACCACTCGGATTGTCTCATTCACTTTATTGTTGTACAGTCATCCCACTTGTTCAACTTATTTATAGCTAGTTTGATGGAGAATTAGTTCTCTCCAAAAATTTATTCTTTAAACGGATGCAAATTTCCTTCATACAAAAAAAGAACAGGTCCAAGGTTTCCCTTATCCCTGCTCTTCATACTCTTCTAAGTAATTAGTACTGCTCCCAAGCAACAACTTCATCTAAAGTTAAACGAACTTTTTCGAAGCCTGCTTTGATTCCTTTACCAACTGAGATTAACATAACTGGTTTGAAGTTTGCTGGTACATTGAATACTTCCACGAACTTTGCTTGGTCAAATCCACCCATTGGAACTGTATCTAAACCTTTTGCTTTTGCTGCAAGCATAAATTGCATTGAAACTAATCCACCATCAACCATAGCAATTTTTGTTGCAATTTCTTCTGGTAAACCACCGTAGTTTTTCACGATTGATCCTACGTAGAAGTCTTTCACTTCCTGAGTCATCATACCTTTTTCAACTAATTCATCATAAATACGATCGGCATTTTTGTATGCTTCTGTATCACCTAAAACAGCGATTACGGCAGAAGCATCTACAACTTGTTGTTGATTATTCGCGATTGATAATAATTTTTGTTTAGTATCTTGGTCCTTAATAACAAGGAATCTCCATGGTTGTAAATTTGAAGAAGATGGAGCTTGAACTGCAATTTCTAGTAATTCCTTAATTTCATCATCAGACATTTGAAAGCTTGGATCGTAGTGACGAACTGATCTTCTTTCCTTTGCTACAGTGAAGAAATCCGTACTATCAAGTTCTTTTGGCGCTTCTTTACCAAAATCAATTTCATTTACTTTATTTAAATACTCTTCTTTTTCAGATTTAACTTTAGACATTTTAATCTCTCCTTAATTAACTGTATTCTATACAAATACAGTATATGGCTTTAACTGTATAAAAGTCAACTACAGTTTATAAAAAAATAAAATCGAAACAACTTAGTTTCGATTTTATTTTACCCATTATCCTTTGGTAATAAGTCTGAAATTGTTTTCTTTGCAAGACCTTCTACAAGCCAGCTTTCCATCTCATCTTTTAAATCATACAAAGCAGATCGTGTAGATGGTGTAAAACATTCCTTACTATTTACATCTAAGAAGCCTTTTGAATATGGATCTGATCTCATCGCATCATAAACATCTTTTAAAGTAATTTCATTAGCACCTCTGGCTAAATAATATCCACCATCTCGTCCTTCTTTAGCTGAAATAATGCCTGCCTTAACTAAATTAGCAAGAATTTTTCTTAAAAAAGTAGATTGTGCTTCAAGTTTTTGAGCTAATACTGCGCTTGGACAGATTCCGTCTTGCTCCGCTAAAACTAGTAGAGATTGCAGTGCTAGTCCAAACCATTTCGTACTAGAAACCTTATCTTTCAAGATCATTCACCTCAGTTACTAGTCTAAACTATTTTTAGAAAAAGACAACCTTATCTAAATTATTAAGAGATAATGTTATAGCGTGATGAAAAAAATAAAGCGAAAATAGAAAAGCCCTACGTCTTTCCTAAATTCACTTTTAATAAATGTAATAATCATTTCTTTTGACATTTCACCATCGTAAATTTAAACGGAGGTTTATTTTCCATATTCTTATGTGGCTCAAGAATTTCAGAAACTTCGATCAGTCCATAGCCTCCAAATTCTTGTTTGATTGAGTCAGAATCATAAAAGAACATTTTTATCCCTTCCATTATTTCGAAGTAATCTTTATCCAGCTGTTTGCCCTTTCCGAACATTGGTGCATCTTTTGAAATCGTAGTAAATACCATATAGCCATTCGGTTTTAACTGATTATAGCAATCTTTAATAAACTTATCTCTCTCATGTTTATTCAATAAGTGAATAAGTGCGTAACAAAATATACCGTCATACAGTTTTTGATCAAAAGGCATGTCGGTTACTGAACCATGAAAAATAGGAAAATTAATCCCATTTTGTCTTGCCAATTCAATCGCTGTTTTTGATATTTCAATACCTGTAACGTTTATTCCGTTGTCAGTAAAAATCTTTGCGTTTCTACCATATCCAATCCCTGGAATCAATACATCCTTAACATTCTTTTCAAGGAAATAGTCCTTTGTTAAAATTGCGGAGTCTGAAGGTTCATATCCCCACATCGCTTGATGATCTATAAAACTCGATTCCCAAAATTCTGTCATATCTAAATCCCCTTTCAAAATCTTCAATCTACTTACCACTTGAGCTATATTATTGTGTTCAAAAAAAGAAAGACCAAAGGTCTTTCTTTTTTATTTCTATTTATGACGCATTGCTCTTAGCCATTTCTTTATCTGATAAACGCTCGTTACCCATTAAGAAAATTGAAATCAATGCTAATCCTACAGGAACTAATGTCCAAAGGAATGTATGAGCAATTGATGTTGAAAACACGTCAGTAATTTTTGTCAGTATTGGTGCAGGAATCAATTTGGCAGCTTCAGGAGTAAAGGCTTGATTAATATTAGAGAAATTCTGTGGTGCGCCACTTTTCGCAAATGCATCAGCAATTTTATCTGTAAATACATTTCGTTGAATAACACCAAAAACAGTAATACCAACCGTCATTCCTAAAGCACGAAGGAATGCGTTAGTTGAACTTGCTGAACCACGATTTTCATTATCAAAATGATGCATCGCAGACATACCAAGAACTGAGAACGATGCCCCTACACCAAATCCAACAATGATCATATAAACGATCACTTGGAATTTAGACGTATCAGGTGTTAAAGTACCTAGACAAATAATACCTGCTAATAAAAGTACAACCGAACCAACCATGATATTACGATAACTAGTTTTATTTGCTAAAGCTCCACCAAATGCGGCAGAAATACTTACACTCACCATCATTGGTAATAAAACTAAACCAGAATTCGTAGCTGTTCCACCTTGAACAAACTGGATAAAGATTGGAATATAAATTGTTGCAGCGATGAATGCCGCTCCATAAAATAATCCAACAAAGTTACTTGCAGCAAAAAGACGATATTTAAACATGCTAAACGAAATAATCGGTTCAGCTGCTTTACGTTCAATAATTAAAAAGACAATAAGGAAAACAGCAAATCCAGCAAATAAACCTAAAGTTTGAACTGAATCCCAAGCATATTCTTTTCCACCTAGCTCAAGTGCAAACATTAAACAGATGATACTAATAACAAATGTTGTAGCACCCCACCAGTCGATTTGTTGCTTTGTGTGGTTTTTTGACTCGACATAAAAATAACTAATTAGTCCAAGTGTTAAAAGTCCAAAAGGAATATTAATATAGAAAATATATCTCCAGTTAATATAATCCGTAATATAAGCACCAATTAAAGGTCCAAGAACACTTGATAACCCAAAAACAGCACCGAAAATACCACTCATTTTACCACGCTTTTCAACAGGAAACACATCCCATATAATTGAAAAAGCAATTGGCATTAAAGCACTTCCACCAATACCTTGAATCGCACGGTAAATACTAAGCTGAATAATAGAATTCGCTGTTCCACAAAGAACTGAACCTAAAATGAATAATATAATTCCTAACATAAAAAATCTTTTTCTACCGTACATATCAGAAAGTTTACCAAAAATTGGCATCCCAGCCATTTCTGTAACTAAGTAAGCAGAGGTTACCCAAACAAATTTATCATAACCTCCTAAATCCTTTAAAATTGTAGGCATCGCCGTAGAAACGATTGTGTTATCAAGGGAAGCGAAAAATATCCCAAGTAATAACGCAATCATAACAGGAACCAATTTAGTTTCCCTTTTTTGCATGACCATCTCTCCTTTAACATTTCAAGCATAAAATTTAATTTCAATTTGGTATTCATGACCTAACTTAAGGATCTGACTGACTAAAAAATCGGGGCACTTAGCCTGATGACAAGCTAAAGTAACCTTGGCGATCATTAGAATAGCAGTCAAAATCAGTCTTTATTAATGTATAAAATAGCATTACTTAATAGACCAAAACCTATTCCAATTCCAAAACCAAGAAATCCTCCTACGATTAAATGTGAAGTAAAATAACCGACACCTAAACCAATCGTTAATCCTAAAATTACAAAAGCAGCATAAAAAATCCCTACAGCTTCCTCATGTCTCATAATATATAATCATTCCTTCCATACAATTTAACTTCACATAAAGTATGAATGTCTCCATAAATACTTTATTTAATTTAAAGTTAATATAACATTGTTTCGTTACTTAGACAATATATAAATTTAAATTTATTGTTTTATTTTTAATAAAAACAGTACTTTATATGTAAAGGAAGCCACTTGTTCATTAACTTTACTGTATAAAAAGGAATATAACAACGTTACGCACAAAAACAATCAACAAAAAACAAAACATTGTTGTGTTACCCTGGATTTAAATAATAAACTTCATAACTTAGAATCAGACAATACTTTTAAAAAACATTCAACTAGTCTGCCCCTTGCTCATTATCATTTTATAACAAAGACCGAGTGCACTTATAAAGAAAAGCCAAGCCGCTAAATGAAACATAAATTGAATGTCAATTGATTCAAGTAAAGTTCCTACACCTATAATACAAATAGCTGTTACAAAAGATGTCCAAAATAAGTAACTTCTATAAAAATCAGATGAAGCGTTCATAAATAATTTCTTTTCAGCGATCTTGAATAACGCAGTAAATCCACCAAATAAAACTTGCCCAATATAGACAATTTTTATATTATCAATCAAAGGCAGTGAAAAAAACAATAAACAGCAAAATAATGAATGGAATATCATTAATAAAAATGGTGAAACTCGGTCAACAAATCGACCACCAAAGTATACGACCACACTCAAACTTAATGAAAAGAGTCCATATAATAAGCTAAATACATCATACGCATCTCCTATATTCCTTAAGAAGAGGACATAATATGGAAATACTAAGGAGCTACTAAATCCAATAATACTAAGTAATGCAATTAAAAAACGGTTCATAGGATTACTCCCCATAATTTTCATAAAAAGTATTCATAAATACACCATTTGGATCAAACTCTCTTTTCTTATTGAAAAAATCTTGCGTTTTTGGATATGCAGTTACCATTTGTTGCTTCGACTGATATGGATAATAAGGTAAATAATAAGTTCCGCGATGCTCCAAAGTTATATCAGTCCACTTTTGAATTACCTCTTTTGCATATTGAACCGAATCTTTATCTTTACCATGTTGAATCAAAACAACGAATGCAAACATATCATCTTTCGCATAATTCATGACTGTTTCATCATCTTTTTCAACGTAACGAATCGTTATATTTAATATATTTAAATTTTCATATTGTAAATAGTCTCTAACATCATCAATGTAACGAGCAAATTCATTTACAGGTACAAAAAATTCCTGTAAAACTTGTGTATCTTGGCGGTCATCGAATTCCATAAACTTACTTTCAGAACGCATGACATTATTACGAGTTTCATAGTTTCCATTTAAGGAGTGAATAAAGCGATATTGAAAATCCCAAAAAAGATCTTTACCAATGTCCGAAGTTCTGGACATACCTAGTGCAAACTTCGGTAAAAAAGCGGAATGATCTTCCTTCAGCTCTTGATCTGAATCGGACATTTTACGGGATGTTGCCATATAATTAATTGCATAAACCTTATCTAAAAAGCTATCTGGTGCTACAGAAATTCTAGCAATATGCATTCTTGCATTTTCGTTTTCTAAAACGTTCTTGTTAAAATAATTTGGATACTTCTTATAGTCCATCGTTTTTGTTTCTATTCGATATAATTCATTATCTGTTAGTTGAAACTCTACTTCTAAAATAATTCCAAATAATCCATATCCACCTAATACATAAGGGAATAATTCTTTATTCTCTGTGCGGCTTACTTTAATTACTTTCCCTTCAGGTGTTAATAATGTAAACCAATTAACCGTACTAGCTAATGAGTGATTCCGAATATCACGACCATGTGCGTTCACACTTAATGAACCACCTACCGAGAAAATCTCTTGTGACTGAGTTACCTTTAGTGCAAGATGATAAGGATTAATCGCTTTTTGTATATCTCCCCATGTTGCACCACTTTGAACAATCACTGTCTTCTGAACGGGATCCACTTTTTCAACCTTATTAAATGTTTTTAAATCGATCACCACACCATCTTTATAATATGTATGACCACCTTGACTATGACGCTCCCCTGCAATTGAAACTGTCTTCCCTTGTTTTTTTGCATCGATTACAATTTTCTTTAATTGATCTACTTCCTTTCCTTTGACAATCCGATCAATTTTAGTAGGAAGAAGATGGCCAACATCATCAATTACTCCATGCCTTAATGGTGCAGGTTTATTCCACAGCGTATGTAAAACTGTAACAAACACGGTTAAGAGGAGTATTCCTACAAATATTCGTTTCCCCAAGTTCTTTTCCTCCTAATAGAAAAAATAAATTTAAGCGTTAAAAAAAGACGTGCTTACACTAATGTATACACGTCTTCATTTAAAAATAATGTACAATATGTTAATACTAAAATATTTATTAACTAAACCAACCAATCATTCGATTAACGTCTTTTTCATCTAAATGTCTTACTTGATAAGTACGGCCAAATTGGCTTGAAAGAATCGTAATGTAGATCGATTTTAGTTTTACTCTTTTTTGAAGGAAACTTTGTTCACCGATCAATACTTGTATTCGCTCTTTTGGTAAAATCGCAGTTGTTCTTGAGAAATAACCAGACTGAATGATCACAGTTCGATCTAATAATGTATAGCCTGCATTTCTAAATCCTAATTCCCCAATAAATATACCGATTAAAACAATGCCATAAGCCCAGAAATGAACAAATGGAAGTAATACAATTCCACTTGCTATTAGAAGAAAAGTAATAATCATTCTTGAATAATACGTTTTTCGAGCTCTTTTTGGTGCTCGGTTTGATATTTCATCATAGTTAATAGAAGGAATAAAATTTTTTAGGAATAAGTGGACATCCTTCGTTTTAATAAATGGATGTAGAACATGTCTACCTTGTTCCTGCTTATCCCCCATGCCAACAGCTTCGACGTAAACTGTAGAATAGCCAAATAATTGACGAAGGATCCCTTCTTTTACAACTACTCCTTGAATTCGTTTTAACGACACCGTAAATTCATTTTTTTCGAATAACCCTCTTGTAATAATAATTCGATCATCTCTTCTTTGGACAGTAAAGTTTGCAAATTTTAATATGTATCGAATGGTTGAAAAAATTAGGGAAAGTAATAAACTAGCCAAAAATACAATAAAAAACATCATGTAAGTGAATGTTTGTATTTGATTATATATTGCCACATAAATACTATGTGGGAGTAAATCCTCAATTTGAGAAAATAATGATGCTAAAACGGCAAAAGCTAGTCCAACTTCAAAAGAAGTGATTCCAGCTAAAAAAAGTTTTCTCGTTTCAATTGTTAAACTTATATCAACTAATGGCACTGCTTGTACACTATTTTCCTCAGCTACAACCAAACCTACTTTTTTCTTTTTAGAGTTTAATACTTCATTTTTTAATGAAAGTGCCACTTCCTTAGGTATTGCATTTAATATACCTTCAGCTTTTTTTCCACCAGCTGTTTCAATTCGTACGCTCACCACATTAAAAAGCTGTTGAATAAATCCAGCATTAATTGAAAAAGACTGAATACGTTCTTTTTGGATAAATGTATTTTCGATTACAAATAATCCCGAACGAATTCTAAATTCATCTTCAGTTATATAGTAGGTAAATCGATACCATTTTATGATTGCTGAAGCAACTGGAAAAACAATCAGAACAGCAGCAAACAAATATTGAAACATAGACCCTTTACCACCTGAAACTAAAAGTATAATAAGTGGTATTAGTACGTTTTTAATTTGCTCTAAAAATACGGTAAGTATATAAGCTGGATGTTGTCTTTTTGGCTCATACATCTTCATCACTTATCCTTGCTAAGTAGATAATTTTATCTCTAAGCCTCTCAGCGATATGGTGTTCTAAGCCTTCAATTTCATGTGTGGTGGCTGCCGTGGAAATATTCACTGTAGATAAACCGTATCGACGCAGTATTGGTCCTACTTCTGTCGTAACGTGTTGAACTCTGACCATAGGAATTACAATTCGTTTAATTACAAATATTCCTTTTTGAATTTCTAACTCATTTTCATAAATCTCATATGCGGTATATTTCAATTTAAGTGTTGGTAAAAATAAAGTTAAAAAAATAATTAACGCTATAACGACACCTATAATAATCATCAGAACAAAGAAGGGAAGTGAAAAATATCTCATAAGAAAATAATAGATAATTGGTAATGCAACTAAAGAGATACTACTAAATAGTGATGTAATTCTCCATACTGACCTCATTTTAGGTGATGGTCTTTGTGATGGATTTGCTCTCATTTAATCACCTTTTCTATCTCATTAATCTATCACTTACTATATCATACCATGAGACAAACTATTCACAAACCTCCTATTTATCGACAAAGTTAAAAAAAGGTAATTTTCCCCATGGCAAAAGAATAAATTAATCATTTAACTAAGCAATATAAAGCAATTTCGTTATAGATCGAATGTCTTTAAGCTGATTAATCAATAAAAAAAAGGTTATCTCATAAAGTCTAACGTACAAAGACTTATGAGAAACCCCTCATTCAATCGTTATAAATAGTCTCTGATTCTCTAAAATTTACAATTACTTTAGCTTGTCCTTCTACAAGCTTAGTAAATTCATCCATTGTAGTGTCATATTTAATATAGATTCTAGGTAAAAGATAGACTTCATTATTAGTACCTTTTTCTACAAAATATTTCGGATCTGTCGCCACTGCAAAAGTATAGTACTTTTTTGTATCCTCAATAACTTTATCATTATGATAACCATAAGGATACGAGAGAGCGATCACGGCTTTTCCAGTAATTGATTGGATCTTATCTTTTGAATCTTTCAATTCATGCTTATAGTCATCTATCTTCCTTAAATCTGGATGGGTTGCAGTGTGCGATTGGATTGAAAACATCCCTGAATCAGACATCTTTTTTAAATCCGTGCTTGAAAGACGATCCGGCCATCCAATATAGTCGGAAATCGCAAATATAGTTGCTTTTGGTGTAAACGTATCCGATTTCAATTTTTGAAAGATTTTTACTACATTTAAATTATTTTTATAACCGTCATCAATCGTAATAAAGATCGGTTTCTTTACTTTATTACGGTCTCCCCATTGTTCAAAAGTTAAAAGCATGAATCCATGATCACGTAAATAAATCATTTGTTTTTCGAAATTCTCTGGTGAAACAAATAAATCCCTTACTCCATGACCTGTAAACTCATCAATATTATGATAAATTAAAATTGGAATTTTCTCTGAAGCATGTGTCTTGCCTGGAAACTGCATCCACAAAAATAGACATAGAAAAAATAAAGTTATTTTTCGCATAAAAATCCTCCCTTTATCTTTTTTCTATTAGTGTTCCAAATTCACTCCCTTGTATAATAAATTCTCTTACAAAATAAAAAAGACTCGTAAATAACCGAGTCCTCATCCATTTATTATTATAATGTCAACATCTTGATCATGGCAGTACTTAAGATTTTAACGCCGTTTGACAGAGAATCTAGATTAAAACTCATATTCGGGTGATGCAAGCCTGGCTTCAAATCTGTTCCTAAGCCAACCATTGTTGTTTGTATATGAGGGAAATTTGTTTTGTAAAAATGAAAGTCCTCTCCTCCAGGAGTAATAACCGCTGGTGCCAAGCTTTCATCTCCGATCGCTTCCACGATCGCCGCTTTTACAACCTCTTCCATAAGGTGACTCTTTTCTGCAGCCACCATTTCTGCAATGGTATCCATAGAAACTTCTGCATGATTGGCTGTTCCAGCTGCAAAAACCGCTTGTTCAATATCTTTAATTAGCTCTTTCATGATATCATTTCGTTCTGCTCGAACATCAATTCCGAACTCAGCAAAGTCTGGGATGATATTTACAAAATCTCCACCGGCCTTAACCATAGTCACCTTTGCAGATGCAGAAACAGATGGGTCTACCTTTACCGCATTGACTGCTTGAATGATTGCTCCAAGTGAATCGACTACATTTATACCAAGATTGGGTCTAGCGGCGTGAGCCTGTAGTCCTTTAATGGTCCCTTTTAATAAAGTAGTAGCCCCATGATAGATAGCAGGTGCCGCTTCTCCAAATTTCAATTCTTGAACAGGACGTACATGAAGACCGAGTAAGAGCTTCACGTCATTTAGAACCCCTTTTTCGATTATTGCTTTTGCACCTTTCCCAGTTTCCTCTGCTGGTTGAAAGATTATTTTTATTAATCCTTTAGGTTCATAACCAATTTCCTTCAAACAAGTAATGGCATAAAGGACCATGGTCATATGAGCATCATGGCCACAAGAATGATTCGCTTTCCATTCTCCATCCACTAGCTGCCACAAAGCATCCATATCTGATCTAATCCCGATTGTTGGTCCTTCATTTTTATTTCCCCAGTATCCAACGACACCCGTTATGTCCTCAAACGTTTCGTAGGGAATATCCAATTTTTCTAATTGTTTACATAAGTACTTAGTTGTCTCAACCTCTTTCCAGCTAATTTCAGCCTGTTTATGAAGGTAATGATAAGTGGATTTTATGGATTCTTCATGCTTAGAAACCCATGTATTTATCTTATTCATAATTAGCCAATCTCCCTTTTGCAATTTATTCTGGTAAATGTGAGGTTACAAAATCTAGAATGGCTTCTAACCTTTCAATTCGCAGCGCAGGTTTCCCTGTTTGAAGGAGTGAATGGCTTGAGTTCGGTATCCGAGTAAATTGAACCTCTCCTCCCCTACGCTTTATTTGTGAGTAAAACTGTTCAGCCTGTTCTATAGGACACCTCAAATCGCTCTCATTATGAAGAAGCAAAAGTGGCGTATTCACATTTTCCACATAAGCAAGTGGAGAACGTTTCCAAAGTGATTCCACATCCGTTTTCCCAAGAAATTCTACATCAACAAATTCAGGGGCGATGTCACTAGTCCCATACATTGACACCCAGTTAGAAATACAGCCTTCTGATACGGCAGCAAAAAATTGATCGGTATGGGTAATTAGCCAATTCACCATAAATCCACCATAACTAATGCCATTGACTGCTACCTTGTTTTTATCAAGAAAATCAAAACGACGTAAGGCCTCGTTTAACCCATGAAAAAGGTCCTTCATATCCTTCCCGCCAAAATCACCACACACTGCATTCGTAAAATCTTCACCAAACCCAGAAGTCCCTCGAGGATTAAGGTAGACAACAGCAAAACCCTTTGCAGATAATAGTTGCATTTGGTGAAAATAAGTATAGCCAAACGAGGAATGGGGACCACCATGAATATCTAATAATACGGGGTATTTTTTCCCTTCTTCAAAATTAGCTGGCTTAAGAACAAATCCTTGAATCTGCCAATCATCCTCTGAAAGATACGAAAAGACTTCTGGTTTAACAACCTTTATCTCAGATAATAAGGCATCATTACAGTGATCTAAACGTACTTCGTTTGTCGAAAAGGATGGTACTTCTGAAATAGAAAGATCTTCAATTGGTTCTCTCTTTTTATAATGATATCCTGTATCTTTCTCAACATTAACCACAGCAATTTTCCCAGGGTGTTCAACAGACGAATAGGCTACAACAAACGTTTGATCCCCATTGTAAGAGAAATGAAAAATAGTTCTGTCCCCACCAGCTACAATCAGCCCTCTTCCATCTGAATCTACCACAGCAAATCGGACAATTTCATTTCTCCCTTCACGTGTTCCAAGGGCAAAAACGTACTTTCCATTTTGGGACCACTGAGGTTTTAAAGGACTTTTCAAAAAGCGCATATCAGTAAAAATCATATCATTTAGCGTATCATGATATTGTTTGCTTAAACATCTTACATCTCCTCCATCAGCTGGAATAAGGAATAATTGAATTTGATTATGACGGTATGAAAAAAACGCAATCCACTTTCCATCAGGTGAATACGATGGCGTATGCGCATTTGCTTTTGGATACACTAACTTTTCTTCTCCACCACAAGTGGGTATAGAGTAGATTCTTCCCCCATAAAGACCACTATCTCCATCATTTAAGGAAGTAAAAGAAATATATTGCCCATCCGATGAAATAGCAGGATTTGATATATGATTTTGCCTATTCGTTAATTGTTTGAACTCACCAGTTTTAACATTGATCGAAACAAGTTGGCGAATGAATAGCGTTTGTAGTCCAATCCCATCATTTTTGTAATAGAGCTTATTGAAATGTTTTGAACCTTCTAGCCACAGCTTTTTTCGAGCATTGATTTCATCACTGGCTTGGGTTTCACTTATATTTTCATCAAACACTTCTACTTCTCCGTCTTGCGCTACTGGCACTAAACCATAAATTAGATCACTATTTGGTGACCAAACAATTGAGCTAATGCCATGTTTAAATTTAGTTAGACAGGTCTCCTGCCTATTGTCTAAAGATAAAACCCAAATTTGCGAACCATAACTACAATTAGATAGATATGCAATGGTGTTTCCTTTTGGCGACCATATAGGATACGTATTACTTGTCCCGTTAGTCGTTAGTTGCTGATCCGTTTTTCCATCTATATTAGATAAGAACAAATGGGTTTCATAATCATTTTCATTATGACGTGCTTTCGTTTTTTCATAGATTACTTGTTTCCCATCAGGTGAAATCACGGGATTACTAGGCCATTCAAAGCGATAAATATCTTCTGGTATAGTCAGTCTTAAACTCATTTACATCTCCTCCAAAATGAAGATAGTGAATCCAAATAATTGGCTTCACTATCCGTTAATCATCCTTAATTCTCTTCATTATATAAATGACAAGCAACTCTTATTCCTTCTACTTCTTTCATTTGAGGCTTAACCGTTTTACAGGAATCCATGGCATGGATGCATCGTTGATGAAAAGAACATCCACTTGGAGGGTTGTCTAGGGATGGTAACTCCCCATTAAGAATGACACGCTCTTTCTGTTCGTCTGGATCCGTCTTTGGTATAGCAGAGATTAATGCTTGCGTATATGGGTGCAGAGGCTTTTTAAATAATTGTTCCTTATCTGCAATTTCTACGATTTCCCCTAGATACATCACACCAACTCGATGTGCGATATGTTCTACTACACTCAAATCATGTGAAATGAATAAATATGAAAGACCTAGTTCTTCTTGTAAATCTTGTAACAAATTAAGAATTTGAGACTGAACTGAAACATCCAATGCTGAAACGGGTTCATCAAGAATTACTACCTTTGGTCTTATAATAATCGCTCTTGCAATCCCAATACGTTGGCGTTGTCCACCAGAAAGTTCATGTGGATATCTTGATAAATAGCTTTCAGATAGTTCTACTAAACTAAGAGTATCTTTAATTAAATCATCATGTTCTTTCCTTGGAACACGATTGGCTATTAATGGTTCAGATAAAACTTCTCTCACTGTCAGTTTTGGATTTAAGGAAGCCATTGGATCTTGAAATACCATCTGAATATCCTTACGAAATTTATTCATTTCTTTTTTACTAAGTTTAGTGATATCTGTTCCTTGAAAAATTACTTCCCCACTTGTGGGTTCAATAAGGCGTAATAAGCATCTGCCAGTTGTTGATTTTCCACAACCGGATTCTCCAACGATCCCGAGGGTTTCCTCCTGATTTAGATTCAAGCTAACACCATTTACTGCACGTACATATTGAGGAGGCTTAAACAAGGATTTATTGGTCTTAAACTTTTTTTCTAACTGCTTCACTTGTAAGAGGGGGGCTGTCATACGAACGTCTCCTTTTGTTGTAACAACCAACATCTACAAGATGTTTGATCATCAACTTCGATAAGTGGTGGAAGGCTATTTCTGCATATTCCTAACACCTTTGGACATCTGTCAGCAAAACGACAACCTTTTGGATAGTTGTCAGGAGTTGGAACTTGACCTGGAATCGATTTAAGACGTTTCTCGCCTTTAGATTGATGAGGAGTGGATTGAATCAAACCGATTGTATAAGGATGCCTAGGATTACGCAAAAGTGTTCTTGTATCCGTTGTTTCCACAACCTGTCCAGCGTACATAACCACTACTCGATCACACATCTCTGCTACTACTCCAAGATCATGTGTAATAAGCAAAATCGACATATGTAAGTCATCTTTTAGGGATTTAAGTAAAGCTAATATTTGAGCTTGAATTGTTACATCAAGTGCAGTGGTTGGTTCATCAGCAATTAAAAGTGATGGATTACAAGATATAGCCATGGCAATCATGACACGTTGCTTCATTCCTCCCGATAAACGGTGTGGGTATTCGTGATAGATGGCTTCTGGACGTGGTATTCCAACTAATTGTAATAAATGTACAACCTTTTCCTTCAAATTTGATCCAGTTAATTTTTGATGCTTTTGAATCACTTCGCCTATTTGGATTCCAATCGTTAAAACAGGATTAAGAGATGTCATAGGATCTTGAAAAATCATAGATATTTCGTTACCTCTTATTTTCCTCATATCTTTTTCAGTTTTATCTACTAAGTTACTATTATTAAATGTAACGCTGCCACTAGCAATTTTAGCCTTTTTATCTAATAGCTGAAGGATCGAAAGTGAAGTCACACTCTTTCCACAGCCCGATTCCCCAACTATACCTAGTATCTCGCCTTTTTTTACAGTAAGGTCAATGTTTTCAATAATCTTAAGCGAACCATGCTCACTTTTAAATTCCGTGGTAAGGCCTCTTACTTCTAGTACATTAGACATAATCGCCCGCTCCTTCTCGTTACCTTGATGCTTTTGGATCAAATACATCTCTCAAAACATCACCTAAAAAATTAACAGAAAACACAACTGCTGTAATCGCTAGACCAGGAAATGTAGCTAACCACCAAGCGTCATTAATATATTGTTTCCCCTCACTGAGCATGGTTCCCCATTCAGGAGTCGGCGGTTGGGCACCGAGTCCAATGAAACTAAGTCCAGCTGTATCTAAAATGGCAACTCCGATAAATAAAGTTGTATAAACAAGTAGAACCCCAAAAATATTGGGTAAAATTTGTCTTCTCAAAATCCAGCTATTTGAGCTTCCTATCGAACGACTTGCTTCGACAAAATCAGAAAATTTCACTGTCAATACAGCACCTCTAGTTAATCTAGCAAAGCCCGGTATTGAAGCGATTCCAACAGCAATCATAGCATTTGTAAGGCTTGGGCCTAATATCGCAACGATGGCAAGAGCTAAAACAATACTCGGCAAAGCTAACAATACATCCATGATCCGCATTAAAATATTATCAACAAGCCCTCCAATATATGCACTAATTAACCCTATAAACGTACCAGCCACTAAAGTGATACCTAAAGCCAGTGTGGATACAGTTAAAGTAACGCGAACTCCATAAAC
Organism: Gottfriedia sp. NPDC057991; assembly: GCF_042886615.1. Lineage (NCBI taxonomy): Bacteria > Bacillati > Bacillota > Bacilli > Caryophanales > Bacillaceae > Gottfriedia > Gottfriedia sp. NPDC057991. The sequence goes on along the minus strand of NZ_JBHVQN010000001.1, from coordinate 784,858 downwards.
TAGCCGCGAAAATACATCCCTTCCTAAAGAATCCGTTCCAAAAATGTGCTCCTTATTTGGGGCTTGTAAAATGGCATCATAGAAAGGCTTCTCAGGATTAAACGGTGCAATGAATGGAGCAAAAATGCCAATTAAAACAATTAATAGTAAGAAAATTAGACAGTATTTGGCCCGCTTATAGCTAAGAACTTTATGGAAAGTTGTGAGTTTAATAAGTTTAGGTTTCCTACGTAGAGTGGGAGCCTCAATTGGTTTATATGCCTCACTCAATTTCGCCATTACCCTTCACCCTTTTCATTCAATTTAACACGTGGATCGATTAAACTGTAAACGATGTCTACTAATATATTAACGCTAACGTAAACAGCTCCCATAAATAAGACAGTCCCCTGAATCATCGGAAAATCCCTCGACATAATCGCACCAATGGAAAGTGTACCTAAACCTGGCCAATTAAAGACTTGTTCGATAATCACCGTACCACCAAGCAGTGCTGCTATTTGCAATCCAATGACAGTAATGATTGGAATAAGCACATTTCTAAAGGCATGGCGAAATAATATATGACGTTCCTCTAGACCTTTCGATCGTGCAGTACGAATAAAGTCATTTGATAAAACCTCCACCATGCCATTTCTAGTTAATCTACTAATCATAGTAGACATGACTACTCCTAAAGTAATAGCAGGTAGAATGAGTGATCTGAGTCCAGTTCCATCAGCTATAGGAAACCAGCTTAATTTCACCGAAAATACTAAAATTAATAAGATTCCTAACCAAAAGCTCGGAATAGATACGCCTAATGTTGCTAGGCCGGTACAAAATGTATCGATTATCGTATCTTTGTATTTCGCTGCTAAAATACCCAACGCGATTCCAATAATGATGGCAAATCCCATCCCAGTTGCTGCTAACTTTAATGTTTCAGGGAAACGATCTAAGATTTCAGTCAATACCGGTCTACCGGTTTTCAAGGATGTCCCAAAATCGCCGTGAAAAACATTACTAATGTATTGTAAATATTGAACCAAAAGGGGCTTATCCAGCCCCAAATGGTGTGTTAGTTTTGCTACTTGTTCCGGTGATGCATTTAAACCGAGCATTATTTTGACTGGATCTCCAGGTATCAAGTGTATTAGAAAAAATGAGAGGATCGAGATACCAAAAATAACAATGATGGCTGAAATGATCCGGTTTAGAATGTATTGAGTCATTACTTACTCACCCAACTGTCATTTAAAAGTATATTCGTTGACTGAAGTTTTATATCATGTACTCTCTTATTGACAATATAAAACAATTTAGGAGAATAGACTGGCACCCAGTAGGCATTTTCAACAATCAACTTTTGAGCGTCAGCATAAATTTGCTTTCTTTCCTCAGCATTGGTAGTTGTTCTGCCTTTTTCTAATAAAGCATCAAGCTCTGGATTTTTCACTCGAATGTGATTTAATCCACCAATTTGACTTGAATGGAATAGCATATACAGAATGTCAGGATCAGAATAAGAATAACTTAAGAAAGAAAGATCAAATTCACCTTTAGATGCTTTTTGGATTAGGGTTGCTGTTTCCATTTGCTTAATATTAATGTTAACGCCTATATCCTTTAACATCGCTTGAACGATTTGTGCAGCTTGACTTTGTGTACTGTAGACTGAAAGGTCAAACTCTAGTTTCTTTCCGTTTTTCTCCATAATACCTTGACTATTTTTACTCCAGCCTGAGCTTTCTAATAGTTTGATAGCTTCGTCTTTATTGTATTTAATGCCATATTCTTTCACATTCGGATCATATCCAAAAATAGAAGATGAAAGTGGTCCATATGCTGCTGTTCCTTCACCATTAAGGGCTGCTTTAATGATGGCATCTTTGTTAATTGCCATATTCAATGCTGTTCTCACATTTTTATCCTTTAACAATTCGTTATCAAGATTCATCTCTAAGAATAATCCTAGCCCTTGTTGATCAGCATCGAGGACTTGGAACTTATCATTCTTGCGATATCTTTCAGCATCTTTTGGAGCTGCATTTACTAGGACATCAATCGAGCCACTATCAAGAGCAGCAAGCATCGTTTGTGGATCCGTAATAAATTTATAAACTAATTTATCTGGGTAAGCCTTTCCTTTATTTGCAAAAAAGGATGGCGCCCAATTATAATCACTATTTCGATCTAATGTAACAGATTGTCCCGTTGTCCATTTCTCAAACTTCCAAGGACCAACTCCGACAGGGTTCCTTCCATAATTAGCTCCATCCTTATTGATAGCGGATACAGATAATGGCTGTAAAAACCCAGTTGTTAAGTTATTTAAAAAAGGTGCCGATGGTTGTGTCAAATCAACGACTAGTGTTTGATCGTCTGGAGTCGAAACTGATTTTACTCCTGCTAAAAAGCTAACTAATGGTGCACCAGTGGCAGGATTTAACATACGGTCAAATGTTTCTTTAAATGACTTTGATGTTAAAGGCGACCCATCATGGAATGTAACACCTTGACGAATTTTAAACGAAATCGTTTTACCACCATTTGATACTTGGTAGCTTTCTGCAAGACCTGGAGCTATTTCATTGGTTTTTGGGTCAAGAGTTAAAAGTGTATTTCCTAAACGATTTGAAATTTCATCTGCTGTACTCATTGCTGTTTTTTGAATATCAAGAGTATCTGGTTCTTGCGAAAGCCCCACTGTAATCGTTCCACCTGTTTGTGGTGCAACTGAAGTGTTTGTCGTATTTTTCTTATTATTCGTTGATGCTTGGTCAGTAGAATTACATGCAGTCATTGCAAAAATAGTAAGAACGCTCACTGATAACAGTGCGAATCTTGGGAATATTTTACGTGCAGTTTTTGTACGCAATCGACTAGCCTCCTTATTCCGTTTTTACTAATTGTCTGAATCCAAATACACAACGAATAATTTTTCCTTCTTCGTCTCTTTTAAATTGAATAGAATATTCATCTTCTCTCATTTCAAATAAGAACCAATCTTCCTCAATCGGTTTTACGAGCGAGTCTACCATCCCTTCCATTTGAGCGCAAAGTTTTCCTTCATCATTGATAGAAAACTCAACCTTACCTCCCTCACCTGAAACATATTTCCCTACATATTCTTGTAATTGATCTACATTTAAATGTATTTCCGACATGTTTAAGTGTGAAGATCTTAATGGTTTTTCCAAATAATCTGCAAAGGCACTATTTAAAAGTTTCTTAGAAGGAACGCCTATTAAATTAGCATTAGAAAAACCAGTTAAACCTAACTCAGGGATAATATTCAGTTGAGCTGATACCCCTTTAATAGAACCACCATGTTCAACAAGTTTATATCCATAGAAATCTGGATGAATCATTACTCCGTAACCATAGAATTCAGTATATCCGCATTGGATATAAGGAGTAGTCATGGCTTCAACACTCTCAGGAGTCAAAATTTGAGCATCTCCTACTTTGCCTTCATTTCGGAAGATTTCTGCATATTTCAGCATATCGTTCACGGTTGATTTTAAGAATCCTGCTGCACGCATCGATGGTGCATCCCATGGGTTATTTGACTCAAATACAATCGTCTCATCATCTTTTTTTCTAGAAGCATATAAATTTGAAATATCTTCGTGCCCTTCCAATTCATGAAGATGGAAGACACTATTCTTCATACCAGCAGGATCTAATATAAAATCCTTCATGTACTGCTCATAAGTTAATCCGCTGACTCTTTCCACAACAGCTCCGAGTAAAGCATAACAGTCATTAGAATAACTAAATTCAGTACCTGGAGCACCAAGCAGTGTATATTCTCCCTTAGCAATCGATTCCATTAATTCCTCGTATGTAGCAATGAATGGAACTTCAGGAGACTTTTCTTCCGTTTTCTCGTCATCAAATTTCGGATCTAATGCTAGCGTTTTACTCATAGCACCATAAAGACTTGGAATTGGAGGAAGCCCTGCTGAATGCGTCATAAAATGGTGGAGAGTCATCTGTTTTGTATATTCATCATTGCTTGTTTTAAACTCTGGTAAATATTTAATAATAGGATCCTGAACTGATAATTTCCCTGCCTCTTGTAATTGGAGAATTGCTACACAAGTAAAAGATTTAGTTACAGAGCCAATTCCAAGTACTGTGTCAGAGGAAAGGGCTAATTCATTTTCTTTATCACGGTAACCGAAACCGCTTTCATAGAAAAGTTCACCATTTTTTGCTAGACCAATAGCATACCCAGGAATTTGATACTTCTCTACTATTTCATTACAATAACCTTCAAATTCTTTTACTTTTTTCAAAACATTGTGTCCCATTACAGCACTCTCCCTTAATATTTTATTAAACCTAAAATTGGTTAACTTTAGGTGTGACTACTAGAATTTAAGTTACTCTATGCTGGTGATCGATTTTCAAATGAAAGGGTAGGAACATTACATTTACTAAAGTAAGATTTTTTAGGGGGTGGATTAGTTGATATGTTAGATTAGATGATTAGTTGAAGATTCAAGTTGTATGATCAAAAGCTGATTAAACCTGTAAGTATTTCTTTAAAAAAGTAAACACTTCATTTTTACAAATTATAAAGTATTTCCTTTTGACCTATTATATAATTACTTAGAATTTCTAGTCAATTATATTTTCTGACTTTTCGAAATTTTAAGTTTCCACTTTATAATTCGATTCTTGAAATACATTTTTTTCGACGCAATAGTAATCTAACGCCTCTCGATTAATGTCATAACCGATACCAAATTTCTGTGGTATATGAATAACTCCCTTGTCTACGATTACCTCAGGATCAATAATATCTCGCTCCCAGTAACTTGCTGAAGCAGCCGTATCTCCTGGTAAAATAAACTGATTTAATGAGGTTAAGGCAATATTATGGGCACGTCCAATGCCTGCTTCAAGCATACCTCCACACCAAACGGGAATTCCTTTCATTAAACAATAATCGTGTATCCTTTTGGCTTCAGTCAGTCCGCCAACACGCCCAATTTTAATATTAATAATTCGGCAGCTACCTAATTCTATTGCTTTTCTAGCATCTTCCAGTGAATGGATACTTTCATCCAAACAAATTGGCGTTCCTAGTTGTTGCTGCAATTTGGCATGGTCAATAATATCATCATGACTTAACGGCTGTTCAATCATCGTTAAATTAAATTCATCAAGTTTTTTTAATGTCTCTATATCAGATAAAGTATAAGCAGAATTTGCATCAGCCATCATTGGAATATTTGGAAATTCCCTTCTTACTTCTTTTAACATATCGTAATCGGAACCCGGTTTTATTTTTAATTTTATCCGTTTGTAACCAGACTCGACATGAGACTCCACCAATTGAAGAAGCCCTTTTACTGTTGGCTGTAGACCGATACTAATTCCAACATCGATTTGCTCCTTATTTCCACCAAGTGCTTTATAGAGCGGTAATTTTTGTCGTTTAGCATATAGATCCCAAACTGCTCCTTCTAATCCAGCCTTTGCCATATTATTTTTTCTAATGGGTTGGAAACGTTCAGATACTTCATCAGGATGATGAATAGGTGCCTCAAATAATAATGGAATGAGAAAATCTTCCATAATATGTTTATTCGTTTTAACCGTTTCCTCACTGTACCAAGGACTCGAAAAGGCCACAGATTCTCCAAATCCAATGTTCCCTTCCTCATCCTCCACTTCAATGATATAAAACTCTTTATCCTGAAAGGTACCAAAGCTCGTGGTGAATGGAGCATTTAACTTCATGTTTAATCGGTTCAGCGTAATTTGCCGAATTGAAATTGGACTATAAGTCATTCTAAAACCTCCTATGAAAGTGAACTGGTTTGTAAAACCCTTTCACTTTGTTAATAAATTCTTCTAAAATTACCTCCTAATATCGCTTTGATTTCGACTTCCTTATACCCTCGATTCATTAGCTCTTCGATAAAAAGAGGTAATTGGTCATGTCCATCGATCACATCAAAGGGCACTCTTGGCAAACTTGCTAAATCATCTGGTGATAGGTATTTCATAAAGTCATTACAAAGGTCTAACCCTATTCCAACATGTTCAATTCCGGCTACATCCACAAGATGATCTAAATGATTAACGAGCTGCACAATGTTACTCTTAGAATCTTCTTCCGAAACTAGCATACTAGCAGCATTAAGCCCAATTACGCCATTTGTGGAAGCAATTGCCATCATTTGTTCATCCGTCAAATTTCTCATTGTTGAACAAACCGAACGTGCGTTGGAATGGGAAGCAATAACTGGCGTTTCACAAATTTCAATGACATCCCAAAAGCCTTCATCATTTAAGTGCGATACATCAATTGATATACCTAGTCTTTCTGCCTCTTTAATCACCTTAACTCCAAAGCTTGAAATCCCCCCCTTTCTTCCTTCAGGGACCGGCTGAAAGAAACTCCCATCCCCTACTGCATTTCTCCTGCTCCAAACCAGTCCCAGATTGCGAACCCCTAATTCATAAAAAACTCGTAATAAACTAAGATCTGTTCCGATTGGTTCTGCTCCTTCAAGGGAAAGTAAGAAACCAATCTTTCCTTGTTCCTTTGCACGATCCATGTCAGCTCCGTTATAACAGATCATTAATTTATCAGGAGACTCTTTCACTTCTTCATAAAGCGCACTTACTTGACTTAGTGCTTTGCGAAGTGCCATTTCTGGTAAAAATACACTGTCTATAAAAATGGAAGCGATAATGACATTGATCCCGCCTTTTACAAATCTAGGGTAATAATCTGTTTCAATTACTTTCTTTCTTCCCTTTTCCCGTTGGATCTGAACATCCATTAAAATATCAAAGTGCCCATCAATTGTTAATGCACTATTTCGAAAATTAACCACAAAAAATCTCTCCTTCTGAAAAGAGTTTGAAAGCTTAAATTGATAAATTTCCACGTTTTTCAAAAATATAATAACTTACTCTTGCGTCTGGATTTCGGATAACATCACTAGCAGCAAAGTCATTTTCACACAAGATTTGGAACCATTTTCTTGTTTTATACCGCCACTCCTTCGCAAGCTCAGGTTGTTTATTTTTTATTTGTTGAAAGTCTTCAGGTATTGGAACAACATAAATATCTTCCGTTAAATTGATTTCATATTCCCTACTAATTGTCGGAAAACCAAAGTTATCAAGCTTTGTTTCTACTAATGGTTTGTACCCTTGTACGTCCACCCTACTTGGGGCCTTACATACATGATCACTACGAATCCACCACTCTACTAAAAAACGATCAGTAGGCAGTCCTTTGTTTAGTGAGTCAGTCATCTCGCCATAATGATTTTCGATGTAGGTAGCACCAATCCCCTTTAGCTTATTTAGGTTTAAGTAGGCATTAACACTCTCTAATGGATCAAATGTCCAAACAATCAATGAATAGCCCATTTCTAAGGCATACTTCCGCTGTGCCTCTTTCAATTTTTTACCTAATCCACTTTTTTGATAGGTAGGTAAAACCCCTAGCATATGGGAGCATAAATAGGATCTACCATCCATATACCCTGGAAAGCTATATTGAAACCCTATTAATTGATTTTCATGAAAAGCTCCTAAAATCAACCCACCATTATGAGATGCTGTGTACGTTTGATGGATGGGTATTGGTGACATATTCCACACTTCTTTTTCAATTTGTTGAATGGATTCTATTTCAGTAATATCCTCCAATCGTTTAATTTGAAACATTTTCATACCCACTTTCTTTATAAAATTAAGAGGAAGGTGAAGGTACATCTAATAAAAAGATAGCCTTTATTCCCCAAAGAAATGGTGCAAATGAAAATTCTCATATTCCTTTGTACGCTTCATAAACTGATCAGAATTTTTCACTACTACTCCTCCAAGTAAGGAATTCATAAGAGAAAAAACAGCCGGACTAACATCCAGAGTTGACTTGATCGGTAGCTGCACTGTAAATAATACATCAGTATACTCTCGAATTGGTGCAACCTCTGAATCCGTAAAACTAATCACAAACGCACCTCGCAACTTCGCCTCCCTAGCCATATTAATTGTTTCTAATGCGTACCGATGGAAAGAAAATGCCACGAATGTACTATTTTCATTCATTTCACCCATGCGTAAAACAATATCATCCGTATCTGGTCTAAACATCCTAACATTCCCTCGAATGAGTTCAAGCGCAAACGAAAACCAATGTGCCATTGCATGGGAAGAACGGGTACCAGAAACAAGGATTCTTTCAGCTTGACTTAATCGTCCTACTGCCAAATTAAAATCCTCTTCGTTTAGTCCTTCTGCAGTTTGCAAGATTAATTCTGCGTCCTTATGCATCATTTTCCTAGAAAAATCTCGATCCATATCCATCTTGTTTTTCACGGAATGATATTCGACTAAACTGCTTTTACGATTCAACAGTCGGCTCTGGATATCCCTTTGTAATGGACTAAAGCCACTATAGCCTAGAGCATGACAAAATCGAATAACAGTTGTTTCACTTACATTAATCTTCTGCCCAACTTGAACACCTGAGTCCATCGCGAAGTCTTCTGGGTTTGCTAAGAAATATTTCGCGACCTTTTTTAATCCCTTCGAAAAGTTATCAAACTCATCTTGAACTTTTTGTTTTAATTCTTCCATTACTAATCTCCCATTCATTTATGAAGGATATCCTTTTTTTTTATTATATTAAAGCTTATTCTTTTATTCAAGATAAAATTCTAAATTTTCAAATAAATATACCATTGCTATCTTTGGAACAATTCTAGTTGTCTACGATAGGTTAAAATAATCCATTTAATTTATTACTCTAGTGAAGTTCTATCAACAATTACCTATCATTTTGTTAAATCTCAAAAAAGCTCAACTCTTTTTGGTTAGAAATGAGCGTTTAACAATTTCTGATTATATAACAGTATGATTAGAACAAAAAAGGACTAACCAAAAGTTAGCCCTCAACATTATATTGCTATTTTTACAGCCAGATCATCCATAATATTTAGTATAAAAACTCATATTATTTCCGTGAAAATATTTTGAGACTTGTTTTGATAAAATACTTCATTTTTCATCTACTCCACACCAATCTAGTAAAGTGTGGGCAATTACCTCCGCACAACGAAATAATTCATCTAAATCAATGTATTCATTTGGATAATGTGCAACCTTCGTTTCCCCTGGTCCAAACACAATAGTAGGTATTTGTTTTATTTGTGTAAATAATCCGCCGTCCGTCCCCCATGGAGAGGCTTCAATAATCGGTTCATTTTTATAAACATTTTGATAGGATTTCTTCAGCGATTCCATAAATGGATGACCAAGATCGATACTACCTGGTAACCATCTTGCTCCGAAAAATTCAATCTCAACCGGATTTTCAATAAACCAATCATCCATTAATGAGAGTGTTTTAAGCCACCTCGTTATTTCAAGTTTAGCTTCTTCGATTGTTTCATTTGGTGAAACACCTAGCCTGCCCTCAAGAGTAACTAAATCTGAGACAGAGGAGGGCCAAGTACCCCCATTTATTTTTCCGATATTAATTGGAATTGGAATTGGCACATTTTTGTATAGTGGATCATCTAGTAATCTTGTATTTCGAACTTTTTCTAATTGATTTATATGATTAATAACCATTATACTTTTTTCAATTGCACTAACACCTTCATACCTCGTTCCACCGTGGGCAACTTTACCTTTTACTTTTACTCGAAACCAAACACTGCCTTGTTGTTTCGGAAATATTTTCATTTTAGTTGGTTCTGGAATAAGGACAGCATCTGCTTCGTATCCTCGTAATATTGTTGCTAGCGTACCTGCCCCTCCACTTTCTTCCTCAATAACACTTTCAAAATAGAGATCGCCTTTAAGTGGAATATTACATTTTTTTATTGCCTCAATCGCAAATAATGCAGCAACATTTCCGCCCTTCATATCTGTAGTTCCCCTACCATATAATCGGTTGCCTATGATTTCACCGCTATACGGATGGCGCTCCCAACTACTTATTTCACCTTCAGGAACTACATCAATATGTCCATTTAATATAATCGATCTTCCATTTCCTGTTCCCTTTAAAATTGCAACTATATTCGGACTGTCTTCAAATGAAGTTCGTTCTGAAATAAAATAGGATGATTTAGTTAATTCCTCAATTGACGGCTCAAAGCGATCAATCACTAATCCAAGATTCTGTAAATAATTTGTGATAATTTTTTGTGCACCAGCTTCATTTCCTGAAACACTTTTTTCCCGAACAAGATTCTGAAGTAATTCAATTGCTTTGTTCTTATTTTTATGAATGTAGTCATTAATTTTAGTTTTCAAATCCAATTTTGATCACTCCCAACGATGAACAATAACATTTGGGTTCACAAATAGTGGGGCACCAGTTTTCTCAATCACATCGCTGACTAAATATGGAGACATTACTTCATTTAACCAAAGTTCTCCACTTTCTTTTTTAACTTCAATTACGGCCATTTCAGTAATGATTAAATCTACGCAACTTGGAGATGTAAGAGGAAGTGTACATTCAGAGACTATTTTAGGGTCACCATTTTTATTAGTATGGTTCATTAAAACAATTACTTTTTTTGATTTTTGGGCTAAGTCCATTGCTCCACCAATTCCTGGCACTCTTTTACCAGGAACAATCCAATTTGCTAAATCACCACTTTTACTGACTTCGAGAGCACCCAGTACAGTTAAATCTAATAAACCTTTTCGAATAATTGCAAAGGCTATGCTACTATCAAAATAACTGGAACCTGGAATTAGTGTTACAGGTAATCCTGCAGCATTACATAAATTCTCGTCTTCTTCACCTTTTTGTGGAGTTGGCCCTAAACCTAACACGCCATTTTCTGCATGAAACATTACTTGGCAATCATCTGGTAAGTAATTTGGGATCAGTGAAGGAATTCCAATCCCAAGATTCACAATCATACCGCTCTTTACTTCTTTTGCTGCACGTTTTGCCATCATTTCCCTAGGATTTATTTTTCCCAAACCCACTTCCAATTCACCCCTTCCGATTGAACGATGTGGTTAACGAAAGCGCCAGATACGATAATTTCTTCAGGTTCTAATGCGCCTAAAGGAACAATTTCATCAACTTCTGCAATTGTAATTTTCCCGGCCATTGCTACATAAGGATTCGTATTGCGAGCACTTTTATCAAAAACTAAATTCCCAAAAGGATCTGCTTTCTTCGCATATACAATTGAAACATCTGAAATGAGAGGAGTTTCAACTAAATACTCTTTTCCAAATACATTCACTCTCTGTTTATCAACATCTATTACACTATCAATCCCAATATCTACTAAAACGCCACCTAATCCAACTCCACCCGCTCGAATTCGTTCGATAAATGTACCTTGAGGACTAAACTCTATTTCTAACGTACCATCAGTCATTTGCTTTCCAGCATTCGGATTTGATCCAATATGCGTTGTAATCATTTTTTTTACTCTTTTAGCCGTCACTAATTGTCCGATCCCAACATCAGGAAAACCCGTATCATTTCCAATTAGAGTAAGATCTTTCACACCTTTTTCTAAAATGCTCCTTATTAATGTTGGTGGGTTACCGATTCCTCCAAACCCACCGAACATTAACACCATATCATCTTTAAAATAAAGCAAAGCTTCTTCAATACTAATGATTTTCCCGAAAGTATTGATTGCCATTATTCGATCTCCTTCGCTTCTTGATTTAGCTCATTAAATACTTCCTTTAATAAAGTTAGCAATTCATTTACTTGCGCATCAGTAATGACTAAAGGTGGAGAAAGCAAGAAACTATTTTCAGATCTTCCATACGGACCACTAACAGATGGATAGAGTAATAATCCATGATTTTTAGCGATCTCAATTACACGATTTGTTACACTTTTACAATCAAAGAAATCTTCATTTATTTCTATACCGATCAGTAGTCCTTCACCCCTGATATCGAATAGAAAAGGATACTCTTTCTGCCATTCTCGTAATTTTAATTTAATCTTTTCACCTTGTATTTTAGAATTTTGTACTAATCCATTTTTTTCGACATAGTTTAAAACAGCTAAAGCTATACTTGCAGAGAGAGGATTCGCACTAAACGTATGTCCACTCATAACAAGTCGACTGCCTTCTAAAATAGGTTGCATTACACGATCACTTGCGATTGCTGCAGCAATTGGCGTATAACCAGCAGCTAATCCCTTACCGAGGACTAATAAATCGGGCACACAATTCCAATGATTCATTCCAAACATTTCTCCAGTTCTACCTATTCCCGTCATTACTTCGTCGGCAATAAGTAGCACATCGTGTTTATCACAAATTTCTCTAATTTTTTCATAATATCCTTTTGGAGGAGTTAACCCAGCACCTGCCGCACCAACAATCGGTTCAGCTATAAACGCCGCTACATTTTCAGAACCTAATTTCTGAATTGTACGATCAAGTGCAGTCGCACAAAGTAAACCACAATTTCCAGACTCTAATTCAAATGGGCACCTTTTACAATACGGCGCTTCAACCATTGGGTAATCCTCTAGTAAACTAGTAAAACGTTTCCTCCTAAAAGGATGCCCTGACATAGATAAGGCTCCGATGGTGATGCCATGATAGCTCATGCTTCTTGATATAATCTTCGTTTTCGTATGAATGCCTCTTTCTTGAAAATGCTGTATTGCCATTTTCATAGCTGTTTCAGTTGCTTCAGTCCCACTATTAACAAAAAAACTCCAGTTTAAATCTCCAGGTGCTAGCTGACCTATTTTTTCAGCTAATTGTTCTGCTGCCTCACTCGTAAACTGTGATCTATAAACAAACGCCACTTTAGACGCTTGCTTTACCATTTCATCAATTATTTCCTTTACACCATGACCAATACTTGCCGCAACTGCACCCGAAGAACCATCAATATATTTCTTTCCTTGCTTGTCCCATAGGTAGATAGTTTCTCCTCGATCAATTGTTGGATAACGATCGCCTACAAGCGGTTTTATTAAATAATCTCTTTTAGTCATACTACCCCACCATCTTTCACTTAAATCTCATTACTATATATATAGTTGAAAGCCCATGAAGTTAGACTAATGAAAAAACAATAGGGTTTACTTCGAATAAAAGAATGAGCTGTATGGATGAAAGATTGAATAGAATAAGGGGCGCAAAAACAGGTTAGTATGACGTTTTAAATTGACTAGCAAAATGTTGATTGCAACTGAAAAAGACCACAAAAATGTGGTCTTAATTTTTCTTTATGCAGCGAACGAATACATTAGTTTACAACGAAGCTATTAATCTATGTTAAAGGATTAAAAATTACAGGAACATCTAATTCAATTTGAACTTTTTTTGCCAATAATGCTCCCGTTTGATTATGTTTAAGTTTCTTATCCTCTGGTAGTGAAGGTGCCTTAAATAAATCTACTGAATTTTGATATTCAAGTACCCATGATCTTAATTCTCTAGCTAACTCTTCAGAAATTTGGAAGTCATCAATATCAAAATTCCAATTACACTTTGCACACCAAATAGGGTCAGCAAAATCTGCTTCTACTCTATATAATTCATTATGACTACATTTACTTTTACAAATAAGAAATATCTCCTTTTATCTTTAACTTTAAAATTTCTATTTATATTCGATTCTTTGTAATATTTAGTGCTGAAATTATCGCTTTTTTATAGCTTTGATCATCGAAGTAAAATGGACCTAAATCTATCTTTCTTTCATAATCATTAAGACAATCACCCAAATAAAAATCTTTCCAAATAACTTTGTTATCAAGTAAATCTATTTATCCACAGTCTAAGTCCCCACAATCTGGACAAATTAAGATTGGAATGCGATACCATAAAAGTTGATGTGGTTTTTCAAGTAAAAAGTACTTGATCATATCTCTTTGAAATTCAACTCACTCCCCAACCTAAACTTGGTATGAATTTATATTTAATTAATTTTTGATAAAAAGAAATACCATCAATGATTAGATCATTAAATTCAACTTCTTTGTCATTAATTATTTCTTTTCGATTTTTAATTTCTAAAATGTTTAATTTATTCATCATTACACCACGGTTTAAATCTATTTTTTATAATATCTCCAATTCCTGTGTAGGGATTATCATGTTTCCGACCTTCGATCAAAGTATGCATAGATGAAACTATGAATTTTATCAAGTATTTAAAAAACTTTATTCTACAGTCCTAAATAAAAAAAGCTTTGAGAAAATTCCTCTCTTAGCTCTTTTTTCTATAATCATCTAAGCTGTCTCTATGAACAGCTTCTGTTATTTTTTATTTCCGAATTTCATCATAAAATAATAACTAGCTCTAGGGAATACAGAGTAAATTTTTGCTCCAAATCCCATCCATGAAGGTAGATCGATTTCATGTACATTATTTCCAATTAAAGAAATAACTTTCGAAGCAACTTTTTCAGGGTCCAGCATCATTTTACGAACGGACTTAGCATACGATCCTGACTCATCTGCGATATCAAAAAACGGTGTATCCATCGGACCTGGATTTATATTCGTAATATAGATACCGTCTTTTTCAACTTCCTGTCTCAAAGCGTTACTAAATCCTAGTACTGCATGCTTAGAGCCTGCATATGCTGCAGCCTTCGAAGTTGCAATCTTACCAGCTAAAGAAGCGATATTAATTATATGTCCCTTCCCTTTTAGCTTCATAGACGTCAGGGCAAGCTTTGAACAAATCATAACTCCAAATACATTCACATCAAACATTTGCTTCATATCTTGAAGTGACATTTGTTCAACTGTTTGAAATAGACCATACCCTGCATTATTTATTAAAACATCAATTCCATCAAATTGCTCCTCGATTTGGTGAAATGCATCGTATACTGCATTTTCATCTGTCACATCGACAACAAAATAATGACATTTAACTGGAAAATCTTCTTGTATTTTTGCCTTTAAGTTTTTTAGCTCTGTTTCTCTTCTAGCAATTAGGACGATATTAGCGCCTTCCTTTGCTGCCGATAAAGCTAAATCTTTCCCAAGGCCACTCGAAGCACCTGTTATTACTACCGTTTGGTTACTTAACCTCAAAAATTCCCACCTCTATTATTGGCTGACTGAATGCTCATTCGTTTTATACTCAAGTATACCATCATTTCGTTCATTTAAACTAATAAAACCTAAGTTTTCCAGGTAGTCTAATTGACCAATTGTTTCAGATAAAGTAAGTGAAAGTTGCTTTTGATAAACCTTTGGAAATAACATTTGGCAAACTTCATATGCAGTTAACGGTTGTTTTTTTATCATTTCATATACTTTTTCAGCTCTAGTCTTTTGCTTTTCTAATCTACTTTTTACTAATCCTTTAATATCTGTAACTGGCTCACCATGTCCAGTATATAATTTTGTAATCGGTAGTTCTGCTATTCTTTGTAAAGAGTGATTGTATTGTAGTAATGGCTTTACACGTTCAGTTTCACCATTTAATGGAGGCTCAATGATTGGGTTAGACGAAACCTTATCTAATAATAAATCTCCACCGAATGCAATGCCATCATCCTCACTAATTAAAGAAATGTGAGAAGTTGCATGACCAGGTGTGTACAATACTTTCAATCCAAAAATACTATCAATTATATCGCCTTCATCTATAATATGTGTTAATGAACGCTTACTAGTATATGGCATTTTCTCAGTCGTACGTGGCATTCTTTGAACATATTCCGCTGGAACACCGTATAATATTGCATTTTCAATAAAATACTCATTATAGTAATTTAGGAATGATTGTTCCTGAGTTAAATACGGAATATTTCGTTCATGGCCTAAAATTTTCACATCTTCATTAAACTCTTCCAATAATCCTGCATGGTCTGGATGATGATGAGTTAAAATGACTTGTTCAATATCTTCTAGTTTATAACCTATTTTATTTAATTCACCTTTAAGTGCATCTAATGTATCTGGTGTATTCGTTCCCGTATCAATTAATGTCAATAAATCTCCTTCAACTAAAAAAACATTTACTGTATTCATAGCATAAGGTACCGGGAGTGTAATTTGGTAAATCTTATCTTCAGGGATCATGTTTATTCCTCCTTATCTGAATCTTCTTACAGTTAATTCTAATATACATTTTAAAAAATACAAACAAAGATGTATTAGAATTTTACATTAACGTAAAATCAGAATCTAGAAATCACAAAAGAACACGGGGATCCGTAAAGGTATTAATCGTTACAAAACTAAAAAAACTTCCCAATTATTTCCTTTATTCTTAAAATTTTGCCTGTACCTAAAAATTATTTAAAAATATTTTTAATAAAATATATAAAAGCAATATGTCAACAAGGAATATAGCATTTATTTCTCTAATATAAATATCTATTACAATAGAGGTGAGGTGAATGTAATGTTTCTAGGAAAAGTTGCGTTTATTGGTGCAGGTAGTATCGCAGAAGCATTAATTGCAGGATTAATTGATAGTGGGTATATTGAGAGTGATCAAATTGCAATCACTAATAGGGAGGATTTGGAGCGTTTAGATAGTTTACATACGAAATACGGTGTATTAGCTACTACTAACCGTCAGCTAGCAATCTCTGGTTCAAGTGTTATTTTTTTAGCGATTAAGCCTAAAGATGTTGCAGTCGCTCTTGATCAAATTAAACATTTTTTCAATGAAAAACAATTAATTATTTCCTTAGTTGCAGGTGTTTCAATCAGTACAATTAAGCAGTTACTAGACAATGAAAATCTAAATATTGTTCGTGCAATGCCAACTACGTCTTCACTCGTCAGAAAATCTGCTACAGCACTTGCTTATCCAGATGAAGTTCCTTTTGAAAAAGTGCAAACAGCAAAAAGATTATTTGAGCGTGTTGGTATTGTCGCTAAAGTTGAAGAAGATGAATTACATGCAATGACTGGATTATTTGGTAGTGGTCCAGCCTATATATATTATGTCATTGAACAATTTGAACGAGCTGCAATGGCACTAGGGATCCATCGTGATATTGCCAAACCATTTATTCAACAAACTTTAATGGGTTCGATTTCAATGCTTCAAGAAACGAATAAATCTCCATTGACATTGAGGAAGAAAGTTACAAGTCCAAATGGTACTACTCAAGCTGGAATATCGGTGCTTGAAGACCGTGAAGTTGCTAATTCATTTTTAAATTGCTTTATTGAAGCAACTGTTCGATCACGTGAGATCCAAGAGGAATATGAAAAAATTAATAAAATTTAATCAGCTTGTCATGACTCTCTTCTTTAGGTAATAAAATGATACAGGTAACTGTGTTGTCCTAAGGGGGAGAGTTTTCTGATGAAAATAACAAACAGTAGAGTATTACGAGCAAGTATTAAGCGTATTCTCATCACAATTGCTTTAATCGTCACATTAGTATTAATTGTTGGCTTTCTAACAATCAGTTATGTTGTTGGCAACTCAATGGTAGAAGCAAAGGGCAATCCACTTAGCTACCCTCAAAAAGTATCAACTCTCCTACTATTAAAATTCGATTCATTAAAGAAAGATAAAGAATCAAATCATGAAGTACATAAAAAGCTAAATTAAGGGTTTAACTACGTCCAAGGGTATCAAATAGTACAAAACAAATTAAAAATAAGCTTATTAAATAAAAGAGCAAGGGACAGTATATTGATCCCCGCTCTTCTTTTTAATCATTTTTGAGTAGCATGACTTGTTGCAACTTCTTCATGCATAATATGAAACTCTTTTTTAATGATTTCTTTCTTCAACTTAATATAGTCGTCTTCGCTAATAGTTGGTGGTAGCGTAATTAATATTCTTCTATAAACCGAATCACTATCTAGTGTAATACAACTCTTCAAATTAGAATATTTATTTACAAGCTTAGCTAATCTTGCTAATGCACCTTCATGTTCCATCGTACTAACAGTTAATGAGTAACCGCCATCCTTCATTCCCCATGCTTCTTCTAATAATTCAAAAACTGTTTTATGCGTTAAAATTCCTACAAATTCATTTAGATCGTTTACTACTGCTAAATATGGAAAACGTTTAATCGTAAAGAATATTTTGAAAAATGGTGAATCCTCCTGTATAGGTGGACATTCTTTACGAACAAAATCATTTACTGTTTTGCCTTGCAAAGAATCGTTATCTACTAAATACTCAGCTAAATCAACACGATAAAGATTTCCAACATACTCTTTATCGTTTTCACTTAAAACTGGAATACATCGATATTTTGTTTTCTTTAAAAGATCCCATGCAAACTGCGCCTCAGTCGAAACCATACAATGAACTACATCATGTTTTTTTACGATATTTCCTTTAATTCTCAATAATAACCCTACTTTCAAAATTTATTTTACTAATCAATCTTAATTTTTCTCTTTTAATAACACATTTACTAGAGATAAAAACTCCATTAAGTCGCATGATTTGATTAAAAGCATTGTTAACATAAATAGATTCGATTCAAGCCCTTCATCCCAAAGATTGAATTCTAAAAACCTCCTTATACGCTCCTCAGTGTTGATCTTTTGATGTTTATTTATGGGGGAATCTTACGGAACTTACGTTAATAATTAACAATGTCTTTTAAAACGATCTCGAAGCCTTTCATAATAAATAAATTCGCCCTTTCTCAAAATGTACCTTTTTTTGTTTCATTAACTAATTCAAAATTTTCAAATAATTTCACAATACTATTTAAAGTCAACATCATATCTATATTTTTAAAAGAGAAATCCATTCCAAAATAATCAAAAAAAGATGACAAAAAATTTGGTTCATGAGTAACTTATAATGTTTTTCTTGTATTTTACTTACTCATAACAAGTTCATGAGTAACTTATAATGCTTTTTCTTGTATTTTACTTACTCATAACAGGTTCATGAGTAACTTAAGAAGCCTTTTCTTGTATTTTACTTACTCATAACAGGTTCATGAGTAACTTAAATAGCCTTTTTTTGTATTTTACTTACTCATAACAGGTTCATGAGTAACTTAAATAGCCCTTCATTCGTTCAATTGACTCTTCTTTTGTTATTAAGATTATTATTTCTTAATATAATTGACAAATTCTTTTTCAACAGCATGAAAAAAAGAAGAGAATTACATCTCTTCTTTTTTCGAAACGATTATGCTTCTTGCTTTACTTTATTTGTTAGTTCTTTTTTTAATAAATCAATTTTGTAATCAAATGATTGAAGATCAAATTCTGAACGAACTCTTAGTTCTAAATCACGAATTTGTTTTTCAAAGTAGTTAAAGTCAATTGACGGCATTTTACTATTAAGTAAATGGTGAGTTTCATTTATTTTTTTTGTCGCGTGAGCCATGTTTTGACGAGACATTAAGTCATATTTTTTCGTATGAAGCTCTTTTAACTTTTTTTCAATTTGATTAACTTGCTCATGCATAAAGCTAATTTCTTCTTCTGTTTTAGCGATTAACGTAACAAACTTTTCTGCTTGTTCTTTATAAAAAGCTAGATCTTCAGTTGCACGTTTAATTAGCTCTTCTGCACCTGCTTCATTTGCAACCTTTAATTGCTCTTCACGTTTTTGCACCATTTGAAGTGCTGCCTCACGTTCGACTTGGAATTTCGTACGTAATGAATAATGTCTTTCAAGTAATCCCCTTACTTTTCCTAATTCACTTTCAGATTGTTTAATGAAGTAATTCAATTGTGAGATAGGATTTTGTTGTTCTTTCTCATCTAATAAACCATGTAAATCCGCTGAGATTTGATTTTTAATACGAGTAAATAAGTTTTTCATTGTCATACACTCCTCTTATTTTATAGGGTTGAAATTTTCATCATAAATATTAAATTCATCATCTTTAAGTTTTTTTTGATTTTTATAATCTTTATATAGGTAATAAAGCAAAATTGCTGCTGCTGCACCTATTAAAGAAGGAAGACCACTTATTGCAATCGATAAACCGATTAATCCAATAATTGTCCAGATGATTTTCATAAAAATCGAATCTGTTTTCATAAACTTTTTAAAACCGAAATATGTGATTACTAACCCAAGTGCTAAAGTAATCAAGCCACCTAAATTCGCTAAAGCAACTCCAATTAATATTAGTACGAGGATAAAAGTTAAGAACTTCTTCATGACCTCGTCGCCTCCTTTCAACTTATACTCTTATCTTATACAAGTTTTTACATTGGAATAATGGCCTGAGGAATGGTTTTATATCAGACTTAAGAAGTAGAAAAGCAAGACAAACAAAAAACCAGATCAATTTGGATAATCCATTGATCTGGTTTTGACTAAAAATTAGGAAGTTTAACTCCAGCTTTTAGTTGTAATAGTTGTGATACGGTTACAAACTGATAGCCTTGCTTTTGAAGTGCCGGTAAGATTTGTTTCAGTGCTGCGATTGTTTGACTACGGTCCCCTCCGTGATCATGAAAAAGAACAATATCTCCTTTTCTAGTATCTTTTAATACATTTGATACGATTTTGTATACTCCAGGATTTTTCCAATCAAATGTATCCTGATGCCAGGACCACATAACGGTTAAATAGCCAAGATCGTGCACGGTATTTATCGAACGCTCACTATAGTAACCAAATGGAGGTCTAAATAGTACAGGTTCTACATGAGTTGCCGCAATAATTGCATCATGAGTTTTATGTAATTGATCTCTTATTTGTTCATCAGTTAAATACTGAAGTCTAGCATGCGTAAATGTATGATTCGCAACTTCATGTCCTTCTTCTATTTCTCTCAATGCAACTTCAGGAAATTTCGCAACTCTCTCACCGACTAAAAAAAATGTAGCTTTAGCATTATACTTCTTTAATAAATCTAAAACTTCTGGGGTATATTCATCATTCGGCCCATCATCAAATGTAATTGCTATTACTTTCTCTTTTACAGGTACCTCCCAAATAGCAGTACCTTGCTTTTCGTAGTAATATCGATTTTTACTTTCAGCTGATGCATTAATAGAACTGTAAAAAATAAATTGGAAACTAAAAATAAATAAAAGGATAACTTTTAACTGTTTCAAAGCCATGACCTTCCTTTTACACAGAATACTTATATCATGTCTCTAAACAATTCTTTTATGTACACTTCACAACTTTTTAAAAGTACTGCATCTTAAATGAAAATTTCATTTGTATTTTATCAATCGTTTCTGGTGATTTCGTATTCATCAAAATCATTCACTATATATGTATGATCAAAGATTTCACGTGCTTCGTCTAATAATTTTTTTGAAGCTTCCCCTTGATATCTTGCACTTATATGTGTTAAATAGAGAGTTTTAATTCCCTCACTTTTAGCAACATTTGCAATTTGAGTACTTGTAGTATGGAAATAATCATATGCATGGGTTGTTTCATCATCTGCAAAGGTTGATTCATGTACTAATACATCCATACCTCTTGCAAGTAGATTACTTTTATCAGTTATACGAGTATCCCCTGCTATTGCAATGCGTCGACCTTTTTTTGAAGGCCCAATAAAATCCTTGCCATTTAAAATTCTTCCATCTTCTAAAGTTACTGTTTTCCCTTCTTTTAGGAATTTATAAACTGGCCCTGGTTTTACACCAATGTTCTTCAATTCCTCTACGTTCAATTCTCCAGGTAAATCCTTTTCAATCATTTGATAACCAAATGATTGAATTCCATGTTCAAGTTCAACTGCTTGAACAATAAATTGGTCATCTTCAAAAACAATACCTTCAGAAGTTTCAACATAATGAATCGGATATTTTAAATAAGTACCACTAATCTTAAAGCTAGTCTCTACATACTCCTTTATTCCTTTAGGTCCATAAATTGTTAATAAATCTTCTCCACCTAAAAAAGTTCTACTACTTAATAATCCAGGCAAGCCAAAGATATGATCACCATGGCAATGAGTAATAAAAATTTTCTCAATTCGCCGTGGCCGAATTGACGTATGTAATATTTGATGCTGTGTTGCTTCACCACAATCGAAAAGCCAAGTCGCCCCTCTTTCTTCTAAAAGCTGTAATGCAATACTTGTTACATTCCTACCTTTTGATGGCATTCCTGCTCCCGTTCCTAAAAATACAAGCTTCACGTTAATGCCTCCATCTTAATCATTTCTAATTGTTACAGTACCACTTGTATATTAAATTGCCAACACTTTAAAGAATGATTTATGAATTGATTGGGAAATTTACACAATAGAGCTTAGTTTTTTAAAAATAATATATGGAGGAAAACAATGCGAAGACGTTTTTTCCAAATCGCCACAATATCACTAATTGCTAGCCTTACTTTGACCAGCTGTGCTAATCGAAATAATAATATAAGTGCATCAGAGAAAGAAAAAGATTTTAAAATTGGAATTGTTATGGGTAAAACTGAAATTCACGATAAAGGATTTAACCAAGCAGTTTGGGATGGAATTATAGAAACTGGAAAGAAACATGGTTGGAAGGAAAATAAAAATTATGTAAAAACTGATGCCCCTACAGACAAAGCAGCAAAAAAAGAATTGATGAAGTATGCAAATAAAAAATATGATTTAACATTTGGAATTGGCTATTCATTTCAAAAAGCCATCTCTGAAGTCGCAAGTAAAGAAAAGAAATCAGACTTTGTCATAATTGACGGGATTGTTGAAAAACCAAATGTCGTAAGTGTTACCTATCGTGAAGAGCAATCAGCATTCCTCGCTGGTATTGCAGCAGCGATGAACACTAAAACGCATAAGATTGGATTTATCGGTGGTACAAAAGATCCATTTATAAAAAGGTTTGAGTACGGATTTAAAGCAGGTGTTATGTCCGTCGATGCAAAAATAAAAGTATTGACAGAATTTGCAAATTCATTTGATAAACCTGCAGATGGAAGTAAATTAGCAAAATCCTTATACAATGATAAAGGTGTAGATATAATTTTCCAAGTAGCAGGAAAAACAGGATTAGGTGTATTTACTGAAGCTAAAAAATTAAAGAAAAATGGTAAAAAGGTTTGGGTAATTGGTGTTGACCGGGATCAATATAAACTAGGATTACCGGAAAATGTCACTCTAACATCAGCGATTAAACGAATTGATAAAGGCGTAGATGAAGTAATCACAAAGAAATTAAAAGGGAACTTTCAAGGTGGACGCATTTTGAGATGGGGCATAAAAGAAAATGGCGTTGACCTTGCAAAAACAGATAAGAATTTAAATAAAGACACAAAAGAACAAGTTGATTTATATAAAGCAAATATAAGAACAGGACATATCGAGGTACCACAAACAAAAAAAGATTTTGACAACTTCTCTCCTACAAAGCCTGAAAAAGCAGAAATAAAAAAGAAAAAAGTAAAAATTGGTAAATAAAAAAATCTTGTCCAATTATATGAATATTCTGCATATAGTATAGTACCAACAAAAAAAGAAAAAGTTAGGTGTGATACTATGTCAATTCGAGATTTCATATTACTCTTCTATTGTTTTATCATCTTTTTATCTGTACCAATCGGATATAGGTATGTTTCAAAGAAAACAAAAGAAACTGGACAATTTTTACCGTTTTTAGTAGTATCGCTTGCCATTGTTTTAGCAGACGGAATCCTTTCAATTTTAGTTTGGTCACTATTTACATCACAAATGGATACATTCATGTATATAGGTGGATTGCTTACTGGAATGATTTTCACATCAATCTGTGGCCTATTACTATTATCCGTTTTACTTTTAAGAAGAAAATATTTTTTAAACTCATTTGTTGATCTTAACACTGCTAGAATCGAAACGAATCCACCACCTGATGATCATTCTAACAATGATTTTAAGAAATAGAGCTCTTATGCTCTATTTCTTTTTTACTTGTAGAACAGTTATTTCCCTAAAAAATTTCGTAATCCGAAGCTAATAATTTGAGATTTAGTTCTAATTTTGTTTATACTTTCTTTAATTGATTTAGGAGGTTTCATAATGAAAGTTACAATTTATTCGGACTATGTATGTCCGTTTTGCTATTTAGGAAAAAAACCACTTGAGGATGCTCTTAAAGAAGTTAACGATGTAGAGCTTGAATGGAAACCATTCCAATTAAGACCTGAGGGAGCTGAACCATTAAGTCCAAATAGTTCTTATATCCAACAAGGATGGAAATTCGGTGTTCAACCACTTGCGCAAAAACTTGGTGTTGAGATGATTTTACCAACTATGGATCCCCATCCTTCAACTAAAAAAGCTCATAGAGGCTTTTTATTCGCAGAGGAAAATGGAAAAGGTGCTGTATATGCTCAAGCAGTTTTAGCAGACTTTTGGACAGAAGGCAAAGAAATTGGTGATGTAAACGTACTTGCAGATATCGCAGAAAAACTTGGCTTAGACCGTTCTCAATTCATAGAAGCAGTTTCAAATACAAAGTACGACTCATCGATCCAAAATCCTAATTTTATTAATGCAGTACCAACCTTCATAATTGGTGATCAAGTTTTACAAGGTGTTCAAAGTAAAGAAGCATTTATACAAGCTTTAAACAACCAGAAACTAGTTGAGCAATCTTCATTAAGTTGCGACATTGATGGAAACTGTTAATAATCTTTAATCAAAAAGGATATCCCTTAAGTTTGTTTTAATTACAAACATATGGGACATCCTTTTTAATTTTAATAAATCAACTGGGTTAAACAATTTTTTGATTCATGATTCATTCTCAATTAAGAACAAACAAACACAAATAACAAATCATTTCCCAGCTACATTAACTTGACTCCAATCAATCACAAATGGATTACCAGTTAAATTTTTTCTTACTTCCGTAACAATACTCGTTTGCTTTTTTACAACTTCTGTTTGAATTAATTTTTCTCCATCCCCACTACCATCATAATACAACGGCTTCTTCTCCATGATGTCACCCCCATTACTTATCAATGAATTATATTCTCTTTCCGTATCGAACATCCCTTTTTGAACTTGATAATTCCTAAAACTTTTTACTCAAAAATTAATTTTCAATGAGTAATTTATAGCATCTCAGACTTCTTAAGCTAAGAACATCGTATCTATTTCTTTAATTATTTAATTTTTCTTACTATAATTACAATATAAATCTATTTTGAAAGGTGTTTTTCTCATGATAAAAGTTGGTATTATTGGTCTTGGCGCAATTGGCCAAAGATTAATTCCTTTATTTTCAAACCACCAAGAAACAAAAATAGTAGCAATATGTGACACATTAGAAGAAAGAGTTCAAGTAACAAGTAGCCAATTAGAATCAGTTTTAACCTTTACAAATCATCTTGAGATGCTTGAAAATGTTGAACTTGATCTCGTTTATGTTACTGTACCTCCAAAATATCACTATTCAGTAGTATCTGATGTAATCGCAAAAGGAATTAATGTGCTTTGTGAAAAGCCCTTGGCAAATTCAACAGAGGAAGCTCTTGGACTTTATACTCTAGCTAAAGAAAAGGGTATTTTTCATGCTATGAACTTTCCATTAAACTACAATGTTGGTAGTAAGTCTTTTGCTAGCCTTATTCGATCAGGATATGTTGGTGACTTAAGAAGAATCGAATTAAAGATGCGTTTTCCTAATTGGCCGCGACTATGGCAACAAAATGAATGGGTTGCTACAAAAGAACAAGGAGGTTACGTGCTAGAGGTTGGTGTGCATTATATTCAACAAATTCAAAAGATTTTTGGTAACATGAAAGTCAATACGAAACATATGCAATATCCCGCTGACCCTCTTGCATCTGAAAATGGAATTATCGCCTTTTTAGAATTAGAAGATGGTACTCCTGTATTAATAGATGGCTTAAGCCAAATTGCAGGTGAAGAAGAAATTAAATTTACAGCATACGGTACGAAAGGAGCTCTTTCTTTAGTGAACTGGGCTAATTTAGAAGGAGGAAAAATCGGCGAGCCAATTCAACAAATTGAAGCCGATCAATCTTTAGCTGATACATTAATTAATCATTTAGTAAAAGCTCTAAAAGGTGAAGAAGCAACAATCATAGATTTCTCAGAAGGCTACAAAGCACAAGTAGTATTAGAAGCACTAAGAGGATAAATTAATACATAAAGATAAAGGTGCTTCTCTTAATTGAGAAGCACCTTTCAGACTATTGATAAGCGCTTGCAATCAGTCTGATAATCAAGTTTTTAGGATTTGGCAACAAACTTAAAGGTGCTCACTTAATTGAGAAGCACCTTTTATAACGCTTTAAAAGATCGTTTTTATTTTACCGGAATCCAAATTTCAGTATAATAATCTTCACTAAATGGATTTCCTTCTGGATAAAGTTCAAATTCCGGGATTCCTGCATGTGAATAGCCGCTTGAAGGAAACCATTCCGAAAAAATTTTCTTCCATGCCGATTGCATTGCATGCGGCATTGCTCCGTGAACACCAAATACAGCCCATTTTGATGCAGGAATCTCATGATGATAAAAATCTTTTGGTGCATCTCCTTCGTATTCGGTTGCAACCCAATATTCTAGTAGATTTTTTGATTTTTGCTCCTCGCTCATCATACACACACCTAAAACACCTTTAATATCACCATTGTTAATTTCGTACAACCGGTCACTTGTACCATTTTCATTAACCTCATCCCACATTTTAGGAATCAGTTGCTGTTGTTGATCGTTCAAATAAGAAAACTCTTTTTTCACTCCAACTACTTGAAAAGCACTTTTTTCAACAATATTAAATTGCATTGGTTCTGCTCCCTTCAAACTCACCTGAATAACGAGGCGGTTATATGATTTTAAATTACCAATAAACTTTCTTGCTTCACTTGGTGTTACACCATGCTGCCTTCGAAACGCTTTTGCAAAAGCCTCAGGAGAGTCATACCTATATTTCAAGGCAATGTCGATTATTTTAAGATCAGTAGTTGTTAATTCATTAGCTGCTAGTGTCAATCTTCTTCGTCTTATATATTCAGCTATATTAATATCAGTTAAAATTGAAAATGTTCGCTGAAAATGAAAAACAGATGAATTAGCTTGTTTAGAAATTTCTTCAATTGTTAAGTCGTTTAATAAATTGTCCTCAATATAATCAATTGCCTTTTGTAATGATTCAATCCAAGCCATATGACTCCTCCCTTAATTACATCCTAACAAGTTAAAATTATTCAGTCCTGTCTTTTTATGCTCTTATATGACAGCTAATATTCATTTAGCCTCTTTTCGATCAGCCATTGATAAAATGACAATTGTACTAATAATACATAGGCTACCAATCCAATCTAGCATTTCAAAATTTACTCTTAACCAAATTACAGATAATACAGCTGCAGATAATGGTTCCACACATGCAAGTAAACTAGATTCAGAAGCATTAATATACTTTAAACTCTCTAAATAGCAATAAAAAGCAATTAACGTTCCAAATATAACAATAAAAATTACTGCGAAATATGCACTCATCGACCAATGACCTTGGAAATTAAAAGGTGAATGTATGAAGCTAAAACAAATTCCACCGATTAGCATTCCCCAACCTACTACGATTGTCGACCCAAATTTTTTCAAAAGATTTTGAGGCTGTATTGAATAAAATGCTAAAGCGAAAGCTGAAGCTAGACCCCAAAATAATGCCCATCCAGTAATAGACAATCCTTTCATAGTTCCATGTGTTACCAACAAAAATGTCCCTGCAAGCGCTAATATGACAGCTAGTACCTCTTTTCTAGTTGGTACTTTTTTGAAACGCATTGCAAAAAAGCATGTAATGATAACAGGTGCCAAATATTGTAAAATTGTCGCTGTAGCTGCATTTGAAGCTTTTATTGCAGCGAAGTATGTATATTGAACTGCTAACATCCCAAGAATACTAAATAACAATAAACTTAAAACATCCTTCTTATTCTTCCAAATTTCTGTTATATCCCTCTTTTCTTTCAGACTAGCAAAAATAAGTAGGATGATACCAGAAAACAATAATCGAATAACGACTAACCATTCTGGACTAAAATGATTTCTTTGAAATACAAACTGTGCTACAGTTCCTGATATCCCCCATAATATTGCCGCAGTTAATACGAGAATAATTCCCTTCGTTCTAGAATTTGATAGGGCAATCTTATCTGCACTCATTTTTACTCCCTCCACTAAAAACAACAAATCAAATTAAGTTAATAGAAGAATCGTACCTAAATATTCAGAATATATCAATCAAAAATCTTTTAATTTTCAACAATTAGATTAATTGTGTTTAGAAATTGCTTAATTGGAAAAATTGAACATATATGATTTTGTATTAATTGATTTAGGAGACAAGTCTATGAATGAGTTATATGAATGTATCATAGTAGGGGGCGGTTTCGCAGGTTTACAGGCATCAATTCAGCTTGGTCGATACCAAAGGAGTGTACTCGTAATTGACTCAAATTATGGGCGTTCAACATTATGTAAAACATATCGTAATATTTTAGGTTGGCCAAATAGTATAAGTGGACAAAAGCTAAGACAACTAGGAAGAAATCATGCTGAAGATTACGGTGTATTATTCACCCAAGATAAAGTAATAAGTATACAAAACGTAAACAATCAATTCTTATTAGAGACAAAAGCAGGAAAATCTTATTCTGCAAAAACAGTCTTACTAGCAACTGGACTAATCGATCGAATTCCCCAAATTAAAAACCTAGTCGACTGTCTTGGATCGACAATTTTTGTTTGTCCAGATTGTGATGGGTATGAAATTTTAAATAAAAGTGTTTTAATACTTGGATCTGGAAATGTTGGTGCAAATCTTGCAATAACATTAGCTTATTGGTCAAAACAAATAACTTATATTAATCACGAAGGAAATGACCTTGATTCCAAATTAAATGACCAACTACAGAATATTGGAATTCACTATCGAAAAGAAAAAATTAAGAAAGTTCTAAAAGAAGACGATTCCACTTTTAAAGGAATTTGTTTACAAAGTGGTGAAATAATTTATGGGGACCGAGCTTTTATTGGTTTTAGTGGAAATGAAGTACAAAATAATCTTGCTATTCAGCTAGGAGTAAATCTTTTAAATAATAAGCATGTTATTGTAGACCCACGGACAAAGGAGACTAATGTTCCAAATGTATGGGCAGCTGGCGATTTAGTAGCCCATTCCCAACAAGTCACAATCGCAATGGGCGATGGTACCCAAGCAGCTGTTTGGATTCAAAAAAGATTATTAGAAATGAGTGTAAAGGATTCATAAATAACTTTTAATGACAAGCGATTTGATCCCCCATCTTTTAGAAAACTTTCCTACCCACCCTATCCATTCTCTAACAAAGTTACTATATAAATTTAATAAAAAAAGTATTACATCATTTAATGAAGTAATACTTTTTGGTTGTTTTCGCTTAACGACGTTTTATAAAAATACTTTTATTAGTGTATACATAGTGACGATTGCTAAAATAAACACTAAAATTGGTATTAATATTCGGATAAAAGTTGAAGGCATTCGATATCTTCTATAAGTATCCTCTATACAAATAATACATAGTAAATAGATTAATCCTGATATGATTGCTCTAGCTAAATCAAAATTCCCAATTGATTTAATGGTGTGATTAACATGCTGAAATATATAAAATTGTACAAGATTAAAAATTAAAAATAATAAAAAATAATAAAATACACTTAAAATATAAGTACTAAATTTTATTTTTTCACGCTCAATATTTTGACGCTTTCTAATAAAGCGCTTCTTATGTCGCTCTTTCCTCGGTATAAATTGTTGTTCCATTTTAGTACATCCTTAGTTTAAAAATTGAATTATTTAAATCAAATTCTTACCTATATTGTACATAAACATTCCATTATTTAAAAATTTATCATACTTCTCTACAAAATTTATCTCAAATTAATTAATCATAAAAATAATTATACCAAATTTCGTTGAATACACTTACTATTTTTTTCCAAAAAAATATAAAAAAAGTGCACTTAGATCGAATCTAAGTACACTTTTTCACGCTGTTGAAAAACAACCTTGTCAATTAAATTACCAAATTTTCGTAAAAGGAGTAGAGTGATGTTGATTTCCATGGGGAGAGATTCTTGAGCCTCCTCTCGGCGAGCCTGCGGGGTCTTAGCCTTCCTGCATATCTTATAGGTGTCTTAGGAGTATGACAACATCTTCATTTTGCAGTTTTACATCTCATAAACCTTTTATGAGTATGGTATTTTCTTATTTTTGCTGGTTTACCTCCTCATGAACCCATCATGAGTATCCTTATTCCTTATTTTTGCTGTTTTATTTCCTCGTGAATCCTTCATGAGTCACCTTTTTCCTTATTTTTGCTGTTTTACTTCCTCATGAAACCCATGAGTAATCTATTATTTTCTTTTTGCTGTTTCAATTACTCTTGAACCTTTCATAAGTTCATAAAGAAAGTGTACTAAGAACTAGTCTAAGTACACCCTCTCTATCTTATTTTTTATACTGCGTGTAAATATGAATTGCATCTCTTAAAAATTCAGCAGTTCCAGGTTGTTCTTTATCGTAATGTGCTCTAAAGCGCTCATCGTCTACATACATTTGTGCTAAACCCGCGTGCGCTTCCTTACTATATTTACTCCAATAAAATGTTAACCATTGTTTATGCAATTCAGCTGCTTTTTGTGCAATTTCACTAGATGGATCACCCGTTTTAAATGCTTCAGCTAATGTTTTTGCTAATTCTTCAGCAAGTCGTGTTACTTCTTTATGATCTTCTTCTGACATATTCATTACTTTTTGATTTGCTTTATTAACAGCTTCATCTCCATATTTTTCACGTGCTTCTTTTCCATATTTCTTTTCATTTTCTTCGATCATATCTTTCTTAAAGCCTTCAAATTTTTCTATATTTGACATTGTCATTCTCCCCTCTGCTAGAGCAATTGACTTTTCAACATTTGAAATTAATATTTCTAATTGCTTTCTTTTATCAAGAAGCTGCTCACGATGCTCGTTTAATGCCTTGGCACTATTAAAATCAGGTGATGTAATAATTTCTTTAATGTTTTCTAAATTCATACCTAGTTCTCTATAAAATAAGATTTGTTGTAAGCGATCTACTTCCGCTTGACCATAAATCCGATATCCTGATGAGTTAATTCTTGCCGGCTTAAGAATCCCAATCTCATCATAATATCTTAAAGTCCTAGTACTGATTCCTGCTAGAAGTCCAAGCTTTTGTACTGTATATTCCACTGCGATTACCTCCTGACATCTTTACAATACACCTTTACGCAACGTTAAAGTCAATTCTATTATTTATATTTTATTTGAATTTTTTTAAAGAGTAAGTTATTCATTTCAAGGGCACAAAAAAATCCCCTCTTCTATAGGGGATTACAGCGTGTAGACAAACTACAAAATAATTATTTGCCTGTAAATACTTTCATACCATTTATACCATCAAATGGTTTTCCACCAGGTGCGTGTAAATGACGAACCGCTAGTTTAAATCGCTTATTTGAAGGTATTTCTTGTTTAAAAGTTAACAAGAATGAATTGTTATCTCCTTGTACCTTTGTAATTGTAACTTGGTTATTTGATAATGCATTCCTTGCATTAAATTGGCTCTTGCTTCCTAGTGATGCAATGCCGGTAGGGATTTTATCAGATAAACTTTGAATCCAATATACGGATGCGTTTGTTCCTAAATTAATATCAACTTGTGAATCAAACGTTACTAGGATTTGATTCGTTGAAACCTGAAAAATATCAGTTAGTTTAGGAATTTGTTTAACAGTGTGATTTGGCTTATATCCTTCAATTTGTAGAAAGTCCTTTTTGGTAGTAGCATTTACTTGCTTATTACCTGGAAGAATAGAAGACATTACAATCAATAAAATCACAATCTTATAAAAAAATTTCATTATATTCTGCCTCCCTATATATGTATAACAATTTTATAATTTGATGTTTTGGCAAAATATATACTTAGATTTTTTTAATTTTATCAGTTTTTCTTCAAATAGTAGTTACACTTTTTTAGGTTGAAAAAGAGACGCACTTTTATGTGAATAACGCTAATTTGATAAAAAAATTGATTTATATCTAAAATAGTGGCAAACTATCTATAAGACTTAAGAGAGAATTATAGGTGTAATTATGATTGAAATTAAAACTTCTACGTTGAGTGACGGTGAATTTAATCGAGGTGTCTTTGCAACAAGAGATATTGCAAAAGGTGAGCTAATACATGAGGCGCCTGTTATTTCTTACCCGAACGAGGAACATGAGCATATCGAGAAAACTTTATTAGCAGACTATTCATTTGAATATGGTATTAATCATTCAGCTATTCTTCTAGGATACGGAATGCTATTCAACCATTCTTATGATGCAAATGCAACTTACGATATTAACTTTGATAATCACACATTTGATTTTTTCGCTTACAAAGACATTAAGGCTGGCGAGGAAATTTTGATTAATTATAATGGTGAAGTGGATAATATGGATCCGCTTTGGTTTAATAAAGATTATGAAGAAGTTATGAGCAAACAAAAAGAAGAAGAAGAAAAAGAAAAAGAAACCAATTAATTCAATTGAATTAGTTGGTTTCTTTTCTTTTTTATATTAAAGATTAATTGCCCCATAAATTAATGTACCAAGAACTACAAAAGCCGGATGAATTTTAAATTTTTCCATTAAGAAAAATGTACAAACTGCAATAAAAATAACTTGGAAAGCTCCAATATCATGAAACGAATCAGAAAATGATTGATATGTAAGTAAGCCTAATAGTACTACAATTGTCGGTTTTACATAGGCTGTCATCCTCTTCACTCGAATTGAGTCTCGATTTTTATGAAGTAACCCAATTAACAGGATCATTAGTAATAAAGAAGGGACTACCGTTGCAAAGACTGCGATAAAAGAACCAAAAACTCCTCCAATTTTATATCCTATATATCCGGCCATTTTAGTTGCGATTGGTCCAGGTAATGCATTCCCCATTGCAAATGTTTCATGAAATTCTTGTTGAGTTAACCAATGTTTTTGATTAACAACTTCATTTTGAATTAATGGGATCGTAGCTGGTCCCCCACCATATCCTAAAAGATTCGTTATGAGAAATGAAAGAAATAGTTTCCAATAAATCATTCGTTTGTACTCCCCTTCCTCGTCTGATGGTCATTTGAGGAAGTTGCCTTTACTGGCTGGCAGATTGCAAATACTAGTAAACCACCAATTATGATCGCTGGGTGTATGTGTAAAAATTGAATTAGAAACAATCCAACAACTAAATGTATTAATATGGTTGGTGTTTTCAATCCTTTTTTTGAACTTTGATAAAATTGCCATGTTAATACACCTAACATTACCCCTACGACAGGTACAATTGATTCCTTCATCCCATTAACCCATTTAATATCTTTAAAAGACGATAATGATGTTAAAAGTATAATCATTAAAAGAATTGTCGGTAAGATCGTTGCAATAATCGCATTAAGCATTCCGATTATCCCACCAATACGATAACCGATATAACCTGCTAATTTTGTATTGATTGGACCTGGGAGCATATTCCCTATTGCTAATATTTCAGAAAACTCTTCGTCTTTCATCCATTTATATGTATCGACAACTTCTTTATAAACGAGAGGAATCGTAGATGGTCCTCCACCATATCCTAAAATACTACTTCGAAAAAACGCGATGAATATATCCAATTGTTTCATTAAATCAATTCCTTTTCATATTTACCAACTTGCTATACAACCGTCCGTTCTTGATTCTGTACCACCCATTAAAACGCCAGAATCTTCATTTCTCCAAATAATTTGGCCACGTCCGAAACTTCCAGTATCCTTTGCAACCTTAATTTCATGACCTTTAGCCTGTAACTCTTTTATAATCTCTTGAGGAAAACTAGGTTCGACTTCAACTATTTTCCCTTCAATCCATTGCCATCTAGGAGCATCTAAGGCTTCTTGTGGATTTAAATGAAAATCAATGCTATTCATGATTACTTGAACATGACCTTGAGGCTGCATATAACCACCCATTACACCGAATGGTCCAATTGCTTTATTATTTTTTGTTAAAAATGCCGGAATAATCGTATGATATGATTTTTTCCCACCAATTAAAGCATTAGCATGTATTTCATTTAAACTAAAATCATAACCCCTATTTTGCAATCCAATCCCAGTTCCAGGAATGACAATACCTGACCCAAAACCCATATAATTACTTTGAATAAAGGAAACCATATTTCCATCTGCATCAGCTGTTGCTAAATAAACAGTGCCTCCACTAGGTGGTCTTCCTGGTAATGGTGTATGAGCAGTTTCCGTGATCCCTAAAAAGCGTTCTTTTCCATATTGATCACTTAATAGACTTTCAACTGAAGTCTTCATAAACTTTCGATCTGTTACATATTCCTTCCCGCAAGCAAAAGCTAACTTCATGGCTTCAAATTGATTATGATATGTCATTACGTTCTCTTTGTCATCGAACAGATCATTTTTCAATATATTTAAAGCCATTAGTGCGACAATTCCTTGACCATTAGGTGGAATTTCCCATACATCATAGCCTCTGTAATTTATACTAATTGGATTTACCCATTCCGGTTTAAAAGACTCTAAATCTTCTTTAGTTAAAAAACCACCATATTGATTTGAAGAAGCAATAATTTTATCTGCAATTTCACCTTTATAAAAATCTTTTCCATTTGTTTCAGCTATTTTTTCTAAAGTTATTGCATGATCCAGTGACGACCAAATTTCTCCGACTTCAGGAGCTCTTCCTTTTGGAGCAAACGTATCAAACCAAGCAGCAAACTCCTCAGAGTTTAACTCCTTTTTGTATATTTCATAAGCCTTTTTCCAAAACTTACCTAAAGTTGGTGAAATCGGAAAACCTTCACGAGCATATTCAATTGCCGGTTGTAGCACTTCCTTTAACGAAAGCCTTCCAAACCGATTCGATAATTCTATCCAAGCAGCAGGAGCACCAGGGACAGTTATTGGTATCCAGCCATATTTAGGCATTTTTTCATACCCTAAATTTTTTACTTTTTCAATCGATATATTTTTAGGTGCTGGTCCACTTGAATCTAAACCGTATAACTTTTCGTTCATCCAAACTAATGCAAAAGCATCTCCACCAATGCCGTTTGAAGTAGGCTCTACTACTGTGAGACATGCAGCTGTAGCGATTGCAGCATCTACTGCATTACCACCCTTTTTTAAAATATCTAGGCCCGCTTGTGCAGCCAATGGTTGGGAAGTAGCGACCATTCCATTTCTAGCATACACCACATTACGATGTGATGAATAAACGTGTTCATTCGTTTTCATTTTTGTATACATTTACTTTCCTCCTTGGCTTTTGGCAATAGTTACAATGGATAACAAAATAACTTATTTTTTAAATTCGACAATATTCTAGTATTCCCCTACTTAACTATCAATCTAATTAAAAGAATCTATTAGAATGAATGTCTAATTCAACTAAATGTCTTAAATTTGGTTATATACATTAGATGCTTGTCCATTTCACAAAAGTCTACCTTGAATACTTTATCATTAGGAAGGTCAGTAGCAGATAAAACGCAATAAATTTCTGTAAAACTTCTAAAACTTTATAAAAGAAAGGAGGGAACGTTGCCTAATTGTTTGCTAAGAAACAGTAAATTCATGATATAATTATTATACCTACTATGAATCTAGGATGCTCGCGAAAGTGACCTCGGCATTGGGTAGAACCATGAGAGTGAGTAGGCTTGATAACAGACGAAAACCAAGTCAATCATTAAAAAAGTTGAGAATAATCACATAAACGATATCTCAACTATGTAGGATTCGTTGTATCCGAATTTACGCCCTTGGAGTGTTAGACCAAACGAGAGTAGCTTCTGCAAAATCGGACACGTAGAACAGGGAAGCAAACATCAATTTATAGATTTTTATAGATTGTGGCAACGGATTAGTTTAATGTTGAAACTTTATTTAGATCCAGGGCATGGTGGCTCTGATTCAGGTGCAGTAGGAAATGGTTTAAAGGAAAAAGACCTAACTTTGGATATCGCATTAAGAATAAGAGATTTATTGAATAACTATAATGACGTTGAGGTTAGAATGAGCAGATCTACCGACACTGATCGTTCTTTATCTGAACGTACTAACGATGCAAACTCATGGGGCGCCAGCTACTTTTTATCTGTTCATATTAATTCATTTAATACATCAGCGTCTGGCTACGAGGATTATATATACGATGGTTTGTCAGATACGTCTACTTCAGCTCAATATCAAAACGTTTTACATCCAGAAATCGTAAAGGTAAATGGTCTAACTGATCGTGGTAAAAAGAAAGCTAATTTCCATGTATTACGTGAATCAAATATGCCAGCGACTCTTACTGAAAATGGATTCATTGATAATGCAAGTGATGCTGCAAAACTGAGAGACCCAAATTGGCGTCAAAAAGTAGCTCAAGGGCATGTAAATGGATTAGTAAAAGCATTTAACTTAACACTTAAAGCTAAGTCTGAAATGCATAGAGTAATCGTCGACGGAGTACAAGTCGGAGCTTATCAAGATGATCAAAATGTACTAAATGCAGTAGAACAATATCTTCCAACAGCAACTAAAATTATTATTGAGAAAGTATAAGTTACATTAACTATTTGAAGACTGTCTAATTAATAGACCGTCTTTTTTTCGTTCAAAAACGAATATTATTTTTGGCAACTGAAAACGACCTCCGATTGAAAGTCCAGAAACTGTTTACTCTGTAGATTTCAATATATCTAATATATTGTTTGAGTCAATTTTCTTTTTTTGTCTACCTAAACTAATTACTTGTTCTCCGTATTTATCTTGCAATTTATGTAATGTATTAAATAATGGTTCTTGTTTGGCATCCTTTTCAAAAGAAAATAGGTCCAATTGCTTTGATATTTCATCTTTTTGATTTAATTGTGAAGCAGTTACGCCAATTAAACGTAATGGTTCTCCGTTCCAATTTCTTTTCCATAAATCAAATGCTTCTTTAAAGATTTCATTAGCTTGTTGTACAGGTGTAGACAGTTTTTTACTACGATTTATTGTTTTTCGGTCACTAAATCGTAGTGTAATTGTCACAGTGTCTGCAACTAAACCTTTCTTCATTAAACGTTCAGCTACCCGTTTAGATAGAGCTTCAAATTTTTCTGCAATCATAGGTTCCTCAATAACATCAAATGAAAATGTCGTTGATTGGCCAATTGTCTTATGTGAAAGCATACGACTAGGATCGACTTCTCTCTCATCTATTCCATTGGCCTTATTTCTTAAAGATTTACCGTTTATACCTAATAATTCTTGTACTTGTTTTTCATTACTTTTTGCTAAATCTTCTATTGTAATAATGCCAATTTCATTTAACTTTTCTTCAGTTTTCTTACCAACACCATGCATCTCTCCAACTTTTCTTGGCCATAAAATAGTAGGAACATCTCTTTTACGAAGAACAGTAATTCCAAGTGGTTTTTTCATATCTGAAGCTGTTTTCGCAAGAAATTTATTTGGACCAATACCGATACTGCATGGCATATCTAGATCTTCTAACAACATTGACTGGATCAATTCAGCTATTTTAATTGGATGACCTAATTTTTCATCGCAATCTGTTATATCAATATATCCTTCATCAATTGATGCCACTTCAATTTTAGGACTTATTGCACCTAATTTTTCAAATATTTGCCTTGAGACTTTTCGGTAAGCTTCAAAATTTGGAGTTTTCACAATCATCTCAGGACATTTTTTTCGCGCTTCCCATAATGGCATTGTTGCCCGAATTCCATAAGCTCGAGCTTCATAGCTTGCAGTTACGATAATTCCTCTGCGCTCTTTTTCATTGCCGGCCACAACTACTGGTTTACCTTTTAATGATGGATCATTCGCTATTTCAACTGAAGCAAAAAATGAATTCATATCAACATGTAAAATTACTCTTCCGCTCTTTGGTGCCCATTGATTCATTGCTACACCTCCTATGCTAGTATAATATCATTTTTTTATATTTCCTATTTACGTGTATTAATGTTGAATATAGTTAAAACTTATAAAGTTTGAATCAAAATCTAAACTAATATCTAATTATTATAAACGTTTTTGTAATAAAGGAGAAAAGCTATGCAAAGTAAAATTCAAAAAATATCTACAAATTTATGGTTTGATACACAAGCCGAAGATGCTGTAAATTATTACACTACTATATTTAAGAATTCAAAAATTGAAAGAATCACACGTTATGGAAAAGAAAGACATGACCCAAATAGTATGGAGGAAGGATCTGTTATGACCATCCAATTTAGCTTAGAAGGACTAGATTTTGTTGCATTAAACGGTGGACCTCACTTTAAATTTACAGAAGCAATTTCATTCATCGTTCATTGTGACTCCCAAGAAGAATTAGATTATTATTGGGAAAAGCTATCAAAGGATGGAGATAAAAATGCACAAGCATGTGGTTGGTTAAAAGATCAATTTGGCGTCTCATGGCAAATTGTTCCGACCATCTTACCCGAACTATTAAATGACTCCAATCCAGAAAAATCTGAACGAGTAATGAAAGCAATTCTCCAAACTAAGAATAAAATCAATATAAACAACTTAATTGAAGCTTATGAAGGAAACCCCTCTTCTAATTAGAATAGGGGTTTTAATAATAAATTACATTACCCTTAAGGTGCCAATTTACTTCTCATAAAGTCCAAAAAGAGATAAAATAAACCTATCTATATTGTATTTTTTGAAATTAATGGAGGTATATTCTTTTGAGTAACGAAAATCAATCAATGTATGATTATATAGGGAAAGAAAAATTAGAAGAGCTAGTGGATACTTTTTATTCTTATGTTTCAAAGCATGAGAGACTTTCACCAATATTTCCTGGTGACTGGGAGGAAACAGCACGTAAACAAAAGCTATTTTTAACACAGTTTTTAGGTGGACCACAATATTATAGTATGGAACGTGGTCATCCAAGAATGCGCGCGCGTCATTTACCATTTCCAATTACAATTGAATTAGCTCATGACTGGTTGGATTGTATGGGAAAAGCTATGGATGATGTCGATTTAGATGAAGAAATTAAAGAGCCATTATTACAACATTTAAGAAATGTTGCTTATCACATGGTGAACCAAGAATAATCTGTAGGGGATATAGTATGAGCGAGAGGCCAATTATTTTATTTGATGGTGAATGTATTTTATGCAATGGAGCAGTTCAATTTATTATTAAGCACGACCAAAAAGGTTATTTTCATTTTGCCGCACTACAATCCGCATTTGGCGAAAAGCTTAAGAAGGATCACCCCGAACTTTGTTCAATTGATTCAATTATTCTTGTGCAAAATGGAAAAATAAAAATTGAGTCTTCTGCTGCACTTTCTATTGCTAAAAATTTAGAAGGTTGGCCTAAATTTTGCTATGCCTTTATGATAATCCCAACAACAATACGTGACTATTTATATAGACTGATCGCAAGAAATCGTTTTAAATTCTTTGGAAAAAATGAATCGTGTATGATTCCATCAAAAGAAATTAGGGATCGATTTTATTTATAATTAACAATTTGAAAGAACCACAAAGGTTAATATTTCCCACTTGTGGTTCTTTTTAGTTTCCTTTTTTAATTATATAAATTACCCCAAGATCCAGAATTAACTTTTTATTAGAAATCTTGTTAAAGCGAGCCCTATAAATCCAGCACCCATCCCAATTAACCAACCTGAATGTGGATCATGTAACAAACTTCCAATTCCTCCGCCTAGAAACATACAGCCTACAAAAACGATTCCTCCAATACCAGCACCTCTATTACTCAATATCTGACCATCCTCTCCAAATAAATATTTCCTCTATATTTGTGATTAGATATCTTTTTGTATTTCTCTATTCTTTATTTAGGTTTCCCCTAAAAAATTCCAGTAATATTTACCAATTTACTAATTTATTAGAATTTTATTACTATTTAACAACAAATTTTATATAATAATAATCAGATGTTAAGAATTTTTTTGAAATCATTTATACCTTTTTAATAGCAGTTTTTAACGTCAGACAATTATGTTAAATCTTACCCTGAGCGTGATTAAATTTGCAGAAGCACAGACGTAGAAACACACCAGCATTTACTGTTTTGGCATACTTTACATTAGTTGCAGGAGTATTTTTGTTTTGTATCGGACTTTACAATGCAGATATGGAATTAAACGAAAAAGGTTATTATATTGCAGTTATGCTGTTAGTAGCAGTAGGCTCAATTTTAACCCAAAAGGTTGTTCGTGATAATGCCGAAGATGATGATATTATCGCTGAGCAAGAAGTTCAATTAAAGATGAAATTAGATAGTTCAACAAAGAAAGAAACAACTAATTTATAAAAACAAAAAGGGATTACAAAAAGTACAATTACTTTTGTGATCCCCTTTTTTATGATTATAAAGTTTTTTTTATTCCCAAACTCGTTTTAATTTAAAGAATTCTTGAATATAGCCATAAAGTGAAACTGGTGACATAATCATTTGATAGCATAGTAGGAAGAAAATAAATCCTATACGATTATTTCTTATTCTTAAATTCAAATTACGGAAAACATAGTTTTTCTGGTAAAAATAAAGGATTGAATAGCTAATAAATGTTAATGGGAGAACTAATAAAGTCAT
Source organism: Gottfriedia sp. NPDC057991 (assembly GCF_042886615.1). Classification (NCBI taxonomy): domain Bacteria; kingdom Bacillati; phylum Bacillota; class Bacilli; order Caryophanales; family Bacillaceae; genus Gottfriedia; species Gottfriedia sp. NPDC057991. Next base: position 744,276 of record NZ_JBHVQN010000001.1, on the reverse strand, counting down.
TGGACCAACAATCATGTTGATTCCAAAAAACGCTAAAATCAATCCAGGAATCCAACATAAAGTGTAAATAAAATCTAAGTAAACCATCATGAGATTAATACCAGTTAAATACTTTGTATAAACTTGTGGTTGTTGCCACGGTTTTATTTCAATCAGTCCTTCAACCATACCTCTTGCCCATCTTGATCTTTGTTTAGCAAAATGACCAAATGTTGTAGGTGCATCGGTAAATGCTACTGCTAATGGTTCAAAGTATACCTTCCATTGCTTCTGTAAAAGTCTCCATGTTAATACGATATCTTCTCCAATCGCATCTGGCCAACCTCTAACTTCCTTTACACAATCAGTTTTATATAAACTAAAAGCCCCTTGTGCAACAAGTGTTCCTTGATATAATCCCTGAAGTCTTTTTATTGAAGAAATTCCTAAAAAGTAGTCCCACTCTTGAATCTTAGTCCAAAATGTTTCACGACTATTACGAACTAACATTGAGCCAGCAACAGCAGAAACATCGGAAGGGCTACTTTTTATTCTTGAAACTAAGTATCTTACTGCAGAAGGATGAATTAATGTATCTGCATCTAGTGTAATGACATATGGTGTTTTTACATACTCCAAGCCCAAATTAAGCGCATGAAACTTACCGGGTTTTGGTTGATGTAATAAAGTAATATTAGAATTTAACTCTTTTTTCGCCCTCATTACTTCACGATCTGTACCATCGGTTGAATTATTATTAATAACGATAACGTTTATTTCACCAGTATAGTCTTGATCTGAAATATATTTTAACGTATTAAAAATAGCGCCTTCTTCATTATAAGCAGCCACTAATACAGTTACCGAATCATTTGGAAATTCATTTTTAAAATTCGGTTGTTTATCGAGTAGTAAACTTATAACTAAAAAAGTGCTCATATAGCCTGGTACATAGGCAATACCACCTATTATGATGATTGCTACTGGCGTAGTAACAATGTCAGATAAATCGTTTACCCAAGGAACTGATAAATAAATTGAAAAAAGTAACCAAGAAAATGAAATAAAATGACTAAACCAAAATTTCCTATTTACGGTAAAATAATAACGGGTTTCTTTTTTTTGTATAGGAGACAAGTTTGGTTTCAATAGTCTCCCCCCTTTTTTATGAAATTTAGACGATAAAAATCATTATATCACTATAATATGCATTAATATCCTAGAAAATTTTAGTAAAAATGAATAACTAAAAGACACTTTAATTACTTAAAGAAAACCAAATAAAAAAGAACTGAAATTAGATCAGTTCGTTTTCATATAAGTATTATTTTTTAAAAGTTAATCCTTTCTCTTCCAATGCATTTTTAATTGTCGTAATCGCCTTAGGTCCCATCCCGTGTAATTTTAATACTTCCGCCTCGCTTAATTGTATGAATTGCTCCAGATGTAAGTAACCTGCTGAAGTTAATGCTCTAATAGCAGCAGGTTTAGCTAATCCATTTGGTAGTGAATTTTCACTCATATTAAAACTCCTCCTATTTATAATTTTTATCAAGCCAATTCAATAGGTCATTTTTCATACAATTTGTGATTGTATGATTTACATCCTTATATTTAAGAAAATCTATATAATCATTATGTTTTGTTGCTAAAAAATCGAGTTGTCCACCAATTGGAATAACCAAATCTTGTTCTCAGTGTAAGAATAAAATAGGCTTTCTTATAGTACGATATTTAAATTTAGGATCATATTTTAAAAACGTTTCCAATTCCTTATCATTTAATGGTACTCTTCTATCTTTTTTACGAAAATCCTTCTCAGAATAAATATAAGAACTTGATCCATTAATATTAATTAATCCAGCATAACTAGTATTTGAAAAAAACATTCCACTTGCAATAAAACCACCCATTGAACTTCCTTTTCCAAAAATATGTTTGTAAAATTTTTTGATCAAAATGGTTATTTAGAGCTTCTCTCGAATCATGGTATTTAATTTCGGGAATAACAACTTTAAATCCTAAATCAGATAGCTCTTTACCAAGTTGGATTTGTAATTCAATCGTTGAACCCCAACCATGAAACATTATGATGGTTTCTTTTCTTCTAAATATATTTGGAGCTATTTCATAATAATTAATCATTTTTCTCCCTAAATTACTTTATTTTCTAAGTATTATTAAATCATTCTAATAATAACAAAATTATTTGAATTTTGAATTGCCATATTAAAGAAAATGCTATAAAATATTTTTGTTTGTATACAATGATATTATCTATTAAAAAATTTTAGCCTATCTACTTTACGCGGAAAAAATCGAGGATGTGTATGCTCAATGGTTCATCATTTAAACGTATTAATTAGTCACTATGGTTATATAGGCATCATTTTAGCATTAATCGGAGGAATAATTGGATTGCCATTACCAGATGAAATTCTTTTAACATACATAGGTTATAATGTATTTCAAGGTAGGTTATCATATTTACCTTCTCTAGCTTGTGCTATTATCGGAATCATTTGTGGAATCTCTTTAAGTTATTTACTCGGATACATATTTGGTTTACCTTTATTAAAAAAATACGGACCAAAAGTTCATATTACAGAGAAAAAAATTGATATCACAAAAAACTTATTCTCAAAATTTGGACCGTATATTCTTATTATAGGATTTTTTATACCTGGAATCAGACATTTAACTGCTTATTTTGCAGCCATTAATAAATATTCCTATAGAAAATTTGCAACGTTTGGATTTGTTGGAGCAATCCTTTGGGGTTTCACTTTTGTAACACTAGGAAAAATTTTGGGTGAACAGTGGGATAAAGTCGCTTCTATATTTACAAAGTATAGTTTAGTCATATTTCCTACTGCATTGTTAATCGCAATTTTATTCTTTTTCATTTGGAAAAAACGCCTAACTACAAATTAAGGCGTCTTCAATGAAAAAATAACCATGAAAAAAGACGAGACACTTGTATGTCTCGTCTTTTTACTTACATTATTTTGCAACTTCTTCTACAATTGCAATGACCATTTCAGCAGTTTTTACTAACTCTTTAATTGGCATTCTTTCATTTGTAGTGTGGATTTCTTCATAACCGATTGCTAAGTTTACAATTGGGAAACCGTGACCTGCGAATACGTTCGCATCAGATCCTCCACCACTTTGTTGTAATGCAGGAGTACGACCAATTTTTTCTGCTGCACGTTTTGCAACTTCAACAACGTGGTCTCCCTCACCAAATTTAAATCCTGGGTACATAATTTGAACTTCTACTTCAGCACGTCCACCCATTTCAGTAGCTGCTTCTTCAAAAGCAGCTTTCATTTTAGCTACTTGAGCTTCCATTTTTTCACCGATTAATGAACGAGCTTCAGCTAAAATATGTACTTGATCACATACGATATTTGTTGCACTACCACCTTCGAAACGTCCAATATTAGCAGTTGTTTCTTCGTCGATGCGACCAAGTGGCATTCTTGCAATTGCTTTAGAAGCAATCGTAATCGCTGAAACGCCTTTTTCAGGTGCAACACCTGCATGTGCTGTTTTACCATAAATAGTAGCAATTACTTTAGCTTGAGTTGGAGCTGCTACGATAATGTTACCTACTTCTTCATCACTATCTAATGCATATCCAAATTTAGTAGTGATTAATTTTGGATCCATTGCTTTAGCACCATGTAATCCAGATTCTTCACCAACTGAGATAATGAATTGGATTTCACCATGCTCAATATTTTGTTCATTAATGATTTTTACAGCTTCTAAAAATGCTGCGATACCAGCTTTATCATCTGCACCTAGAATTGTAGTTCCATCAGTAACGATATATCCATCTTTGATTGATGGTTTGATTCCTTTACCTGGAGTTACTGTATCCATATGACAAGAGAAGAAAATACCGTCAACGCCTTCTTTAGTAGCAGGAATTGTAGCAACAATATTTCCAGCACCGTGACCTGTAACACCCATCGTGTCGTCTTCAAAAACATTCATTCCAAGAGCTTCTAATTTTTGTTTTAAAACCTTTGCAATTTCAGCTTCAAACTTAGTTTCAGAGTCTACTTGTACTAATTCTAAAAATTCTTCGACTATACGTTGTTCATTAATCATTTCTGTCATGCCTCCAAATTGTATATGTAAAAAAATGTCTACAAAGGTATATTACCATGTTTTTTAGCTGGGCGCTTTTCATTTTTGTTTTTTAATACTTCCAAAGATTGAATAAGCTTTTTTCTAGTCATCCTTGGATCGATAACATCATCAACTAAACCGTATTTTGCAGCAACGTAAGGATTAGAAAATTTCTCTTTATATTGATTCATCCATTCTGATCTTAACTCATCTGGTCGATTACTTTGAGAGATTTCTTTTCCGTATAAGATATTTACAGCACCTGCAGCACCCATTACAGCGATTTCAGCGTTTGGCCATGCAAATACTAAATCCGCTCCAATCGATTTACTATTTAATGCAACATATGCTCCACCAAATGCTTTTCTCGTAATGACTGTTACTTTTGGCACTGTTGCCTCAGAGTACGCATATAAAAGCTTAGCACCATGCCTTATTATACCTCCATGCTCCTGTTTTACACCAGGAAAAAACCCTGTCACATCAACAAACGTGATGATTGGTATATTAAAACTATCACAAAAACGAATAAATCTTGCCCCTTTATCAGCTGAATGTAAATCTAGTCCTCCAGCCATAAATTTAGGTTGATTACAAACGAGTCCAACTACTTCACCATTTAATCTAGCAAATCCCACAACCAAATTTTTAGCAAAATATTTTTGAACCTCAAAAAATGAATCATCGTCTACAATCATTTCTACTATTTTTTTAACATCATAAGGTCGACTACTTTCATCTGGTATAAGCTCCAGTAAATCATCTAGATCTTTTTCGGTTTTCATTTTAGTAGGTGCTTTTTCTTCCCAATGAGCCGGTAAATACTCCATTAAATTTCGAACGATTTTAAGGGCTTCTTCTTCCGACTCAGCTTGGAAATGTGCATTTCCACTGATCTCATTATGGACTTTAGCTCCACCTAAATCCTCTGCAGAGATTTTTTCACCTGTTACACTTTCAATTACCTTAGGTCCAGTAATAAACATTTGGCTAGTTCCATTAACCATAATAACAAAGTCAGTAATTGCTGGAGAATAGACAGCACCACCTGCACAGGGTCCCATAATAACTGAAATTTGTGGTACTACCCCAGAATAAATCGTATTTCGATAAAATACATGTCCATAACCATCTAAAGAAAGGACACCTTCTTGGATTCTCGCACCACCTGAATCATTTAATCCAATAATTGGGGCCTTACACTGTACTGCCATGTCCATTAATTGACTTATTTTTTTCGCATGCATTTCACCCAATGCACCACCGAACACAGTAAAATCTTGTGAAAAGACAAAGACCGTTCGATCGTTTATTTTTCCGTAACCTGTGACAACTCCATCACATGCACCATTTTGTTCATCCATTCCAAAATCTGAACAACGGTGCTGGACGAAACTAAATAACTCAACAAAACTACCTTCATCTAATAGCATGTCTATTCTTTCTCGTGCTGTAAACTTTCCACGTTCATGTTGTTTCTCAATCCGTTCAAATCCTCCACCTTGCTCTATTTCAGATTTCTTTTCATATAGTTTATATAAATCATCATACTTGCTCATTAAACTCCCCCCTTTTTTGAACAATTTCGATTAATACTCCGAATTGTTTAGGGTGTATAAAGGCAACTTTTGAACCATCACTCCTACTACGTGGTGAGTGATGGATTAATTTGAATTGGCGTTTTTTTAGTTCTAATAGTGATTTTTCGATGTCATCTACTTGAAAAGCAATATGGTGCAATCCTTCCCCTTTTTTTTCAATATATTTATGTACAGGATTCGTTGTTGTAAGTGGTTGGATTAATTCGATATTAATTTTATTTGTTTTAAAAAACGCGACTTCTACATCTTGGTCATCTACTATTTCACGATATGAATATGATAATCCTAAATCACCCTCATACTTTTTAATACTCTCGTTTAAATTTTTTACACAGATTGCCATATGATCTATATTTGTGAACATTTTTTTGCCCTCTCCTTCAAATCAATGCTTTTTTTAGAAACATATGAGATTTTTTATGTACTGTTATCTGTTCAAAAGTACATAAGCTATTATTTAAACAATATTCAAGAAAGTGGACAAACATGATTAAAACCGTAGCTATAACAATGATGAAGTGATTTTGAATCATAGAACAACGATCATATCCCGCTCCTTTAAAAAGGAAGAAACACACCATGATTTAAGCAAAATACCAAAATTATATGTATTAGAAAAAGTTCGACGGCATTCTCCTCACTTTTCTCCTTTGTTAAAACAATATGACTACTTAACAATCGAGAGGTTAAATAGACACGATATAAAAGATTTATTTTTTCAAAAAAAAAGTGCAATTAATGCAGTTTTTTGTAGTTTGTAAACCTACTAGATTACATGATACGATTAGCTCGTTATCACTATTTGTTAACTAGGGAGGAATTTAAGTGAACAAAAAAGTTTTAGCAGTTGGGTTATCTTTAGGTTTAGCAGCAAGTAGTTTTTCAGTAACAAATACATATGCTGCATCAAAAAATGTGTTATCTAGCTACAAGTATAATGAATCTGTAGGATCTCCTGAATTTGTTTCAGGTCAGCTGACAAAGTCATCAACTCAAAGTCCCGAGAGCATTGTACTCGGTTATGTCAATGCTAACAAAGATAAATTCAAACTCGGTTCGAAATCCTCTGAAGAATCATTCATCATTAAGTCTAGCAATAAAGATATGTTAGGCACCGCACTTAGACTGCAACAAGTTTATAATGGCGTACCTGTTTGGGGTTCTACTCAAACTGCATTGGTTGCGAACGATGGTGTTTTAACAGTTTTCTCTGGTACGGTAGCTCCTAATCTTGATACGAAAAAAGGACTTAAATCTGAAAAGAAAGTAAATGCCAACAAATCAATTAAAATTGCAGAAGCCAACCTTGGTTATACTCCTATCTATGAAAAAGACCCTACAGCTGATCTAGTAGTTTACACAAATGGTGATGAAGCTACTTACGCTTACCTTGTAAACTTAAACTTCCTTTCTCCTAAACCTGGGAACTTTAATTATTTCATTGATGCATCAACAGGAAAAATATTAAATAGCTATAATAATTTAGATGAAGCAGATAGTAGTGCCCCTGCTGCAAAACCGGGCGGCACATCAAAAAGTACGAATACAACTGGAACAGGAGTTGGCGTACTTGGTGATACAAAAACACTAAACATGACCTTATCAGGTTCAACTTATTATTTACAAGATAATACTAGAGCCTTAGGTGGGATTTTCACTTATGATGCGGCTAACAAAACACGTCTTGCAGGTACACTTTGGACAAGTCCAGATAACCTTCTAAATAGTACTTATGATGCCGCTGCAGTAGATGCACATTATTTTGCTGGATTAACATTTGATTATTATAAAAATGTTTTTGGACGTAATTCCTATGATAATAAAGGCGGTGCACTAAAATCGAGTGTCCATTATGGCCGTAATTACAACAACGCGTTTTGGAACGGTACGCAAATGGTTTATGGCGATGGTGATGGTACAACATTTATTCCATTATCAGGAGGGATTGACGTAGTAGCACATGAGTTAACTCACGCAGTAACAGAAAAGAGCTCAAATTTAACTTATCAGAATGAATCTGGTGCACTAAACGAAGCCATTTCTGATATTTTTGGTACATTAATAGAGTTCTATAATAATAAAAACCCTGATTACGAGATTGGTGAAGATATTTATACGCCAAAAATTGCAGGTGATGCACTTCGTTCGATGAGTGATCCAACTAAATATGGAGATCCAGATAACTATTCAAAACGTTACACTGGAACATCTGACAATGGAGGAGTTCATACAAATAGCGGTATTATTAATAAAGCAGCTTATTTAATTGCTCAAGGTGGAACTGCATACGGCGTGTCTGTTACAGGGATCGGGAATGATAAACTTGCTTCTATTTTTTATCGTGCAAATACAGTTTACTTAACAGCTTCCTCTACTTTCAGTCAAGCACGTGCGGCATGCGTTAAAGCAGCTACTGACCTTTACGGTATAAGCTCCGCTGAAGTAACTACCGTAAATAAAGCATTTGATGCGGTTGGAGTTAAGTAAAATTCCAATTAAAAAGGGATATCTCGTAAGCTATAAATGCTTATGAGACCCTTTTTTTATTTGGATAAAAGTGTGATTTTCGTTGATCTATTGCTAATACTGTAAAAAAAATCATACATATGCTAAAATAGGACACACTTGTATTATTCTTATAAATAATGATTAATAAATAGTAATTCTTTCATATAAGGTGGTAATCACATGAGAAAAAAAACACAAAAAGTAGTCGTTATGATTATGTTAATTTCAATGCTTGCTACTACTTTACTTGCAGGTATCGCTGCTATGTTATAAAAGGAAAAAGAATATGTAAAATGAGGATTCATCATCAAGATCTTGAGATTTTGATGGTGAATCCTCTTTATTATTTGATCGCACCTTGCTTTCGAGCTAGTTGTTCAAATGAACTTGTAGATGTTGTGATTAATACTTTCGTTCCATATGGAATTTTATCAAAAAGTTCATTCACATCATTTGTGTACATTCTTACACAACCATTTGATATATATTTACCAATTGTTGAAGGGTCATTATTTCCATGAATACCATAAATTGAACCATCTGTACCTAATGCGTCAAAACCAATCCATCTAGTTCCTAAAGGATTTTTAGGATCCCCTCCTGGAATATTCTTTTTGCGCCAATATGGATTTTTGGCTTTATATGTAATATTAAAAATACCTTCAGGAGTTAACTCCGCTGTTTTTCCGGTAGCAATTCGATAAATCCTTAGGACTTTACCATCTTCTATATATGCTAAATTATTTATTTCTTTGTTAATGATAATAAATGGTTCGCCTACCCTCGGGTTTTGCCCAAGTGGCCATACTGGACCAATTACTAAAAGTAGTGATAGAACTAGTTTAAGCAAATAAAGCAACTCCTTTTTAATTTCACTTAACGTATTTTCCTTTAACCTTTGATTTCATAATCAAAAAACTTTCCATTTCATTAATGATTGTTAAAACCGCTGCTCTAGTTTCAAAATCATCAGATGTTTGTGGGAGTGGCATTTCACGAAACATATGATAGATTTCTTCTAACTGATGTAAGCATATAACGCCACTTATAATTGGATTTATTGAAAAACTTAAATCATTAAAAAATTTGGATAAAATATGAGATTGTTCGTTACTCACTTTAATGTCACAAACCGTGTCAATAATACGGTGAATAAGTTCAAGTTGCCGTTCTCTTAATAAAAAGTATTCATAATCTTCATCATTCGAAGATTTAAAATAATGATTATCGATTTCTAATTTAGAAATTCTTTTCGCTTCTTGAAGCAATTTTACTGTTTCATCATATTCTTCTAAAAAACACTTATTAGCTGGTTCTTTTAAATAAATAGAAATCTTCTCAAAAATAAAACAAAATTTAGAATCAATTTGTACTTTATAGTTTTTTATTTGATCATCTAAACTAGGCATATATAAATTACAAAGTAAAGCTACACCAATGCCTATTACAATTACAGTTATTTCATCTACTATGATCGGAACTGTAATTTTTTTTAGGCCATATAGATGTAGCATGATAACCGTACTAGAAATGACTCCTTCTTGAATTTTAAGTTTTACTAAGCTTGGAATAAAAAATAAAAGTAATAATCCAATCGCAAAAGGTGTATAACCAAAAATATGAAAGAAAAAAACACAAAAAAGTATGATCAATAAGCATGCAGAAAACCTTCTCAATGCTGTATCTAATGAACGCTTTTTAGTTGTTTGTATACATAATATTGTTAATGTTCCAGCAGACGCGTAAAAATGAACTCCCACCGATTGTGCAATAAAAATTGCTACCGCACTCCCTAACGCCGTTTTAACAATCCTCGAACCAATTCTATACATAATATCACCTATTATTAGGTTTTACTTTATGAGCTATTTGATTCGTTGAATAGAATAAAGTTAAGAAAAGATAAAAAAATAAGATCAGGATTTATAAAAAATACCGTTGCCTAAGCTCCACTAAAGCGTACGTTCAACCTTTACGATCATAGGTCACATTCTCAAATATATCTAATGAAAATATTTCATCTCATATTTACGCTTAATAATAAATAGATTGGTAAAAATATCATTATTCTAATAAAAGGTGTGAATTTATGAGTTCAAAATATTGCCATGAATCACGTTCAGCTTTAACTGTTCGAGTTTTCCCTACTGACTTAAACAATCACCAAACTTTATTTGGTGGTAAAATTCTTGCTGACATGGATATGACTGCTTCAATTACTGCTTCTAAACATTCAAGATTGAAATGTGTAACTGCTTCAATCGACCATGTAGACTTCTTACACCCAGTTACAGAAGAGGATTGTATCTCTTATGAATCCTTCGTTGTAGTTACAGGAACCTCATCGATCGTCATTTTCGTAAAAGCGATTGCAGAGAACTTAATTACAGGCATTCGCCGGGTTGCTGCTACTTCATTTTTAACTTTTGTTGGAATGAAGGATAATAAAACTGTACCAGTTCCATCTATCATTCTTGAAACTGATGAAGAACGAGAACTTGCTGAAATAGCAAAAGCAAGAATTGAAAATCGTAAAAATAATAAATTAATCAGTAAAAACATCGAAACGATTATCTCTACGAAACCTTTAAAGTTAAAACAAAATGATGAGTAAATAAAATTGTTTCCTTCTAAAAACTGACAAATAAATTTTCCCCTAAAAAAAGAAACTGAGAAAATTCTTCAGTTTCTTTTTTCTACTTATGATTAATGCGTAGAAATACCAGATACGCCATGGCCGGTATTTGACTTCACGAGAATTTCATCAAATTTAGCGTCATTTTCTTTTTTGCTTGAAAGGATTGTACCTAAATAAGCAGCTATGAATCCTAAAGGAATCGATATAATTCCTGGATTCGTTAAATTTATTAATGGATCCCCAACAAAAATGGCTTTTCCTTCAATTGGGTTCCAAATATTTGGACTTATTGCTACTAATATGATTGCAGATATTAATCCAGTTAACATACCAGTAATTGCGCCTGTCGTATTAAAACGTTTCCAATAGATTGTAAAGAGAATGACTGGTAAGTTCGCACTTGCAGCAACTGCAAATGCTAAGGATACTAAAAAGGCAACATTTAATGTTTGTGCAAATATTGCAAGTAAGATTGAGATTAAAGCAACCCCAATCGAGGCATATCTAGCCATTGAAACTTGCTCTTTTTCAGTTGCTTTACCTTGTTTTAAGATTTCATTATAAAAATCATGTGCAAAGGCAGATGCGGCTGTTAATACTAGCCCTGCTACTACTGCAAGAATAGTTGCAAATGCTACAGCTGAAACAAAAGCAAATAAATAGTTACCACCTAATACTTCAGCTAAAAGTGGCGCCGCCATATTTCCTGCTGGATTTGCTTTTATAATCTCAGAATTTCCAACAAATGCAGCTGCCCCAAATCCAAGGAAAATTGTCATGATATAAAATGCTCCAATTAACCAAGTTGCAAATACGACAGATTTTCGTGCCGTTTTCGCATCACGTACTGTAAAGAAACGGACCAATATATGAGGTAATCCAGCTGTTCCAAGAACAAGTGCTAAATTAAGTGAAATTGTGTCTAATCCGTTTGTGTATTTTACACCTGGATTTAAAAACGAGTCCTTTAGAGGTGTTGCCGTTCTCATTTGGCTAAACATTTCATTAATGTTGAAATTAAATTTAGCAAATACGATGATTGAAATGACTAATGTTCCAAGCATAAGAAGTATTGCCTTTACGATTTGAACCCAACTAGTAGCCCTCATACCTCCAAATATTACATAAACAGTCATTAATATACCTACTATTAAAACTGCAGTCGTATAATCAATTCCTAGTAATAATTTAATCAGTGCACCAGCACCAACTAGTTGTGCAATCATATAAAAAATTGAAATCGTCATTGTGTTTAACGCGGCTACCCCTCTTACTTTTCTTTGATCAAATCGCGCTGCAATCATATCTGCTAATGTGTATTTTCCAAGATTTCGTAAAGGCTCTGCTACTAAATATAAAACGACTAAATATGCAACTAAAAATCCGATGCTATAGAAAAATCCATCGAATCCAGTTAAAGCGATCGCACCTGCAATTCCTAAAAAGGATGCTGCTGACATATAGTCACCTGCAATTGCAAATCCATTTTGCCATCCAGTCAATCCACCGCCTGCTGTATAAAAATCTTTCGCATCTTTTGTTTTTTTAGAAGCGTAATATGTAATAACTAGCGTTCCTAGTACGATAATTAAAAATAATGTAAATGCCGTTGTATTCAAATTTCCTCCCCTCCTTTATTTAATTTTTCCAATACTCCATCTGCCATTTTGTCAAAGGATTCAGCTTTCTTACTGTAAATCATACATAATACCCATGTCATAACAAATTGAGCGAATGCAAATATCCAAGCCCATGTGACCTCTCCAATTGCTTTTGTATTAAGTGCTTTAGAATAAGAAGTCATTAAAGGTAATGCAATGTAAAAACAAAAAAAGAATAAAGACATTGGTAGGATAAACTTTCTTTTAACTTTCAGTAACTGTTTAAACTCATGAGATTTTGCAACTTCCGAGTATTTGCTTTGACTCGTAATAGAGTTTTGGTCCAATTCCATCATCATACTCTCCTTTCAAGTTTTTATTTCTTGAAAAATTTGAAGATATTATTGCTAAAATAAATGAAAGAATTTTCAGAAACTAAGATAATTGTATTTCATTTAGATACACTTTAATAAATGTTTTCGATAGACAAGAATTAACAAGTTCTAATTTTTGAATTATTTTTTGTAGAATTAGAATTCGCGATCAACTTGAAATACAAAAAACATCCGCTGACTTACAAACCGAATACATCATTAGACAAGTTAAATCTAAATCAAAGAAATTTTTGTCAATAAAAAAATCCCTCTTTTCAGATGAAAAGTAGGGATCTTCACATTATAAGTGATTAAATGACTTATAAAACTTTCTCTAGGAATAACTTTGCACGATTCGTTTTAGGTCTTGTAAATAATTCGACTGGAGTTGCATCTTCAACTAGATTTCCTTCGTCTAAGAATAGAATTCGATCTGCAACTTCCTTTGCAAAACCCATTTCATGTGTAACGATGACCATTGTCATTCCTGTATGAGCTAATGATTTCATAACTTCAAGTACTTCTTTTACCATCTCTGGATCTAAAGCTGATGTTGGTTCATCAAATAGCATTACTTTAGGTTCCATTGCAAGTGCTCTTGCTATAGCTACACGTTGTTTTTGACCACCTGAAAGTTTAGGAGGATATACGTTTGCTTTTTCAAGAAGTCCAACTTTTTCAAGAAGTGCATTTGCATTTTCTTCTGCCTTAGCCTTACTCATACCTTTTACATTAATCGGAGCATACGTAATATTTTCTAGAACTGTCATATGTGGGAACAAATGAAAATGTTGGAATACCATACCTACATCTTCACGAATTTTCATTATATTACTTTTAGGATTTGTAATTTCAATATCATCCATCCAAATTTCACCATTTGAAGGAGTTTCTAATAAATTCATACAACGTAAAAATGTAGACTTTCCAGAACCAGATGGACCAATTACAGCAACAACAGATCCTTGTTCAATTATAGTTGTTATTCCTTTTAATACATGAACATTTCCAAAGCTTTTATTTAAATTCGTAATTCTAATCATTTGTACGCATTCTCCTTTCAACAGATTTACCTAGAAGTGATAGGATCATAATGATAATGTAATAGATTGCAGCTACAAAAATAAGTGGTTCCATAAATGAGTAAGTCTCTCCACCTACTAAGAATGCTCTTCTCATTAAATCAGATGCACCAATTACTGTTACCATTGCTGATTCCTTTGTTAACGTAATAAACTCATTCATCAAAGCTGGTAAAATATTTTTAAATGCTTGAGGTAAAATAATTTTTGACATCATTTTACGGTAAGGGATTCCTAAAGCTGAAGCAGCTTCTTGTTGCCCTTTATCTACTGCTAGTATACCTGCACGGATGATCTCTGATACATAAGCTCCTGAATTCAATCCAAAGGCCAATACCGCTGCTGGAAACTTTTCGATATCGACACCAATTAATTGTGGTAAACCATAATAAATGATCATTAATTGCAAAACCATCGGTGTTCCACGAAAAATTGATGTATAAAAATCAGCTATTACAACTAACCATTTTGCACGGCTAATTTTCATTAATGCAAGTAATATTGCTAAAACAAGACCTAATAAAATTGAACAAACAACTACTAGTAGTGTTAATTTTAATCCGGCCAATATATATGGAATTGAAGGGACAATTTGAGAAAAATCTAAGTTCATATTGTAGTGCTCCTTTACTATTCGTCTTTTAAATTGCAAAGTATATTCGACAAAGTCTGTTTAGATAAAGAGCACTGGTTTAGAAACCAATGCCCTTTGTTTCAAATAATTCATATCCAATGGATTGCTCATATTCTGTTAATGCTTCATCTAAGATTGCTAACCCATCATCGATTTGATTCTTCGTAACTGTTAATGGTGGAATCATTCGAATTACTTCACTGTTGTTACCACAGAAGTAGAATAAAACACCTTTTTCCAAAGCAAGATCAAGAATTTTAAATAATCCATCACCGTTTGGTTCTTTTGTAGCTGGATTAATAATTTCAATGCCGATCATTAAACCAATTGAGCGAATGCTTCCAATTACCGGATGCCTTTCTTTTAATGCATTCAGTTTTTCTACTGCGTAAGCTCCAACTTCTTTCGTATTTTCTAAAAGCTTTTCTTCCTTAATAATTTCTAAAACAGCCAGTGCAGCTGAACAAGCTATTGGATTTCCTCCAAATGTTGTTCCATGACTACCTAGTGGCCACTGTTTCATTAGTTCATTTGATGCTACAGTCGCACTTAAAGGAATTCCATTTGCAATACCTTTTGCAATTGCCATAATATCTGGCGTCACATCAAAAGTATGTGCAGCAAACCAATCTCCTGTACGGCCAAATCCAGTTTGAACTTCATCAAAAATTAGTAAAATATTATTTTTATCACAGATTTCTCTTATTTTCTTTAACCATGCTTTAGGTGGTACTATATATCCACCTTCACCTAGAACTGGCTCTACAATAACTGCAGCTACTTCTTCTGGTGTTACTTGATGATTAAATAAACGTTTAAAATCTTTTTCTAATTGCTCTACTACATATTGTTCTTCATCATAACCTTCAGGGCATTCTGAAACATTTGCATAAGGTATTTGATAAGAGCCTGTTGGTTGTAAAAATTTTCGATACTTACTTTTTGATGTCGTAACGCTTAATGCTCCCATAGAACGGCCATGGAAACAACCAATAAATGAAACAATATATGGACGTTTAGTAGCATGCTTAGCTAGCTTAATAGCACCTTCAATCGCTTCAGTTCCACTATTACCAAAAAAGAAAGTATCTAAATTACCAGGAAGAATTTCAGCCAACTCATCTGCTAGCTTTAAAATCGATTCGTAAATAATAACACCCGACGGACCATGTGCTAAAGAATCAGCGCCATCTTTAATTGCCTGTACTACCTTTGGATGACGATGTCCAACATTTGTAGTAGCAATGCCAGATGTAAAGTCTAAGTACTCTTTACCATCTACACCATAGTAGTAACAGCCTTCTTCCTTTACAACCGGTAAGTTAGGATGATCCTTTGCCATGCTTGGCGCAAGACGTAAAGGCATTTTTTCTAATAAGTGACTCCAATCTCTCTCCATCAATAATTCCTCCCCTGATTACAACAAAACTTATCATTTTCTATATCTTCTGCCATACCCTATAGGTTTATCTTATAATCTATTAAAATCTTACGTATTACTTCAATTCACCGAACCATTTTTTAACTAATTTATCAACAGTTCCATCTTCTTTTAATTCAGCTAGTGCTTTATCAAATTTAGGTGTTAATTTACTACCTTTTGGAAGAGCTACAGCTGAACCAGATTGTTCAAAGAAATCTTGCATTAATTCACCTTGCATTTCAGGTAATTTATTTAGATAGCCACTTGCTACAGATTGTTCGATCACAACAGCATCAAATCTTCCAGCTTTTAATTCTTCTACCATCTCTGGAATACGGTTACGGTTTTCAACTTTAAATCCATACTTTTTAGAAACTTCAATTGCTTTTGTTTCTTGAATTGAACCAGCTTGTACACCGACTGTTTTTCCTTTTAAATCTTTAACACTTTTAATGTTTGAATCTTTATTTACAACTATTTCATTTTGATCAGTGAAATATGGTTCAGTGAAATCTGCATTTTTCGCACGCTCAGGTGTCTTTTTCATACCGGCCATAATAAAATCTACTTTATCTGCGTTCATCGCAGTAATTAATGAATTAAAATCAATATCTTTAACTTTAATAGTGTATCCAGTTTTTTTACCAAGCGCTTTAGCTAAATCAACATCAAACCCGACAATTTTGTCATTTTTTGTGTCAATAAATTCATAAGGCTTATAATCCGCACTTGTTCCTAAGATTAAGGTTTTATCATCTGACTTGTTACAAGCAGATAACATTCCAATTGATAATGCTGATGCAGCTAAAACTCCGACTAATTTTTTCATTAATGCTTCCCCCTAATTTTTTAAAAATTCAAACTTATTATTTATATTATCTTTTTAGTATTCTATTAAACAACCATTTTTTTCGAATGAATAATTATTCCACAAAATGAATTTTAACACATACTAATAATTATGCAACTATATTTTTCAGGTTTTCGACAAAAAAATTAGATACAGCCTAATTTTACAAGGATATTATTAAAAAAATTTTTTCATTAATATTCATTATATTTATATATTTATTCACTGAAGTGAATGAGCGTATTGTTATCGCACTTTTCAAATCTTTCAAAAAGTTTTCGACAAATCTCGCAAATCACTACATTTTTCAATACCGAACACTTATATTCCCCCAAATTTAAGCGTTTTCACGCTTATTCATAAAAAAAATACCATTGCGGAAATGGTATTTTCATAAAAATGATTACATTATTCATTTATAAATTATTTTATTATATTAAAACTTCCTCTTCTATTACTACATCAGCAACTCTATTCTCCTTATAATAAAACGAAAAATGATGATTCCGCTCGTTTTTTAATAGTATAGGAAGAAAATATGGAATACACTCTCCTACTCCTTGATTTTTTTCATCTATTACCCAATCAATTTTTTTCCAATCTAAAATTCCTTCATCTGTTTTTAAAGGCGTATCATATTTTAGGTTATTAGAAACCTCGGCCAGAAATACATACATACCTCCGAAATCCGCATCTTCTTCATGCCAGGTCACTTTACCTTTATAAGTAATATCTTTCAACTCAATATGTATTCCGGTTTCTTCTGCAATCTCTCTTTGCACTGATTTTTCGATTGCTTCCCCTTTTTCTATTTTTCCACCAACACCATTCCAAATTCCCATTGTAGGAGCGTTTATACGATTTAACATTAATAGTTCATCATTTCGTTTGATAAAGCATAAAGTATATTTCACAAATTCCCACTAACCTTTCAAGGATTTTAGTAAATTTTATTTCTATTAATTATGGCATAATTTGCTATTAATTTGTTTACAAAACAACTTTACTAATTTTTTAGAATATTTTAAAATTTAATTAATATATTAGTACTACAAAGGAGAGGTGTGTTGTGGATCAATCAAATATTATCGATTTAAACCAATATAGAAAATCCAAAAAACATAGATTAGAATCTTTCGCTTTTCGAGTAAAATATGATGAAACAGCATATAAAGATGCATTAATGTTATTAATATTTACATGCTCTTTAGCTGCATTATCTTTCTTTTTTATTCTTTATTTTATTTACAAAATAACAATTAATTAGAACGCTTCATATTAAATACAGTTTACATAATAATATTATGCACAAAAAAAGTACAAAAATTTATGGATTTCCCTCCATAAATTTTTGTACTTTTTTATTTAAATTTCTTCACAAAATTGATCGAAGTAATTTTGAAGTTTTTGAATAACTTGCATTGGATCATGGCCTTCGATTTCATGTCGCTCAACCATCGCAACAAGTTCACCGTCTTTTAAAAGTGCAAATGACGGAGATGATGGTGCTTTACCAGTAAAATATTCACGAGCTTTCGTAGTAGCTTCTTTATCTTGTCCTGCAAACACAGTTACTAATTGGTCAGGTCTTGCATCATAGTGCACTGAATGTGCTGCTGCAGGACGAGCAATACCACCAGCACAACCACATACTGAGTTTACCATTACAAGTGTAGTGCCTTTCTTTTCTAATGCTTGCTCGACTTCCTCTGGTGTTTTTAACTCTGCATAACCAGCCGCTACGATCTCTTGACGTGCAGTATGGACAACATCATTCATAAAGAAATTAAAATTCATATTCATTTCATCTACCCCTTACATGCTTTTTATCATCTTACCAATTTAGCGGCTATTAATTCAAGCTTTTGAACCTGCTAGTTTATTTTTAAATCAATCTTTTATCAAATTAGTCATTCATTCACTAACTCAACGATTACATTCGGTAAATGAGCTAATGTAGATATGGCGTATTGGTAATCTTCATTTAATTCTTCAACAACTCGTATGACGGTCACGAATGGATTTTTTATGACAAACTGATCAATCTTTTCCACATCTCCCGCAATAAATAAAACTTTTGCATCAATTTTATTTTTTAATCCGACTGAATGTAATGTAGATAATACATTTATCATTAGTTCTTCTTCTTGCTCACTAGCACCTTCTAATATTATACAGTCCCAACTTAAAAACTTAAGCTGATCAAAAAGAAGTTCGTCCATATCTCTCCCTCCATATCGCTTGTTTATACAAATATATGAGGAAATGAACGAAAGCATACTTTTTTAGTATGAAATGAAAAAACTCTAATATTTAAGCTTCTCCAATACCGAACGCCAATATTAAAAAGAAGAAGAAAACAAAGGTGATAATATTTAAGAATACACCAAGAATGATATTTGTTATTTTTTTTGAAAAGATTGCAAATATAACACCTGTTATTGATAAGATGCTGAAAAATACAAGGAATAGACCCAGGTATTTAGTGTGTTCATTGATTAAAAGAGCTATAACAATACTAATACCAACCGTCATTAAAGAAAGCCAACCAAATTTATTCAATATAATCGCCTCCAACATTGCTATTATTTTTCTTATATTAAATGTATCACACACAACAGATGGAAATGAATGGAAAAAAGAGAATGACAACTTTACGCTCTGAAAGAAAAAAAGAACGCTTTTAAAGCGTTCTTTTAAGAATTAACCGTTAATTTTGTATCCGATTCAACCTTGACTTCATTTCTTTTCTGAAAAAGTCGATTTACAAAATACATCATTGGAAAACTTATAAAAGCGATTGCACTAATAATAACAAATCCACGGCCACCATTTTCATATCCGAAGTAAGCTAATAAACTTCCACCAAGCGCTGGACCGAAAACGAAACCGAGTTTTGAGAATCCCATTGCCCCAAAATAAGTTCCCTTTAATTCTTCAGGAGCAAGCTGATCGACAAATACATCTGTAAATGTAAATGCAAATATTTCTCCTACAGTTAACACAATCATTACGATTGCTAATAAGAAAAAGTTAGTAAATAACCCAAATCCAGCAACAGCTAAACTAACAATCACATTTCCAATCATCATAGATACAGTTGGTGAAAAATTCTTCATTCTACTTACTATTGGGAATTGAAGTATTACTACAGTTACTGCGTTGATTGTTGTTAAATACGCATACAGTTTAACTCCATTATGAAACTGTGGTGCATTCGCAAAATATTGAGACATTGTTGAAAAGCTTTGTGAATAACCAAGACCATAAAAACAGATTGTTAGAATCGTTAAAGCAAAGATGATGTCCTTACGTAAAATTGAAAACGACGCCTTCATCGAAACTTTGTTAGTTGTTGAAGCAGACTTTCCTTCTCCAATTTTATACTTCGATAACATATATAATAATGTTAAACCATAAAAAAAGTACACAATTCCAGATAATACAAATGGCAATGTGCTTTTAGAGCTTCCTAGATATAAACCAACTAAAGGACCTACTGCAACTCCAACATTAATAGCAGCATACCGCAAATTAAAGACTAACAGTTTTGATTTCTCGTCGGTTAAATCAGAAAGTAATGCTCTAGACGAAGGTTCGAAAAATGATGAACAAATATTTAAGATCGAGTTCAGCACGAAAAACCAGGCGAAAGAATCTCCTAGTCCAAAACCAACTAATGTGATAGACCATAAGAAAATACTCGATAATAAAATGGTTTTCCTTCCAATACGATCAGAAAGAGTTCCTCCAATAAAACTGAAAAATACCCCTAAAAAAGATGAAACCGTTAACATGATCCCAACCATTGCAGGTGAGATATGTTTAACCGAAGTTAAATAAATAGCTAAAAACGGCATACTTACTGTGCTAGCAAACCTAACGAATAAAGTTCCAATAACGATATTCCAAGCAACAGGATGTACCGCAGATAAATTTTTAAACATCTTATCCCCCCTATTTCTCTAAGATGTCACATATTTGTAAATTATCTTACAAATGTTACAGTTTGTAAAGGTTTTAGTTCGGGGATCTAAAGGTGAACTGGAGGTTGCTTAAAGGATTTAGGAAAAGGATTAAAGCATTGAATAAAGCCAATGCTAGAGGTATTTTAGGAAATGGTATAGCATGAAGGCATGAAATAAAAGAGGGCTATAGAGAAGAGGAATGGCATCCTATTCCCTATTGTTTTTTATATCCTGATAAAGATTGTCTTTTAATATTGCCATAAATCGGTTTTTACTATGATCAATCACTTCGAAGCCGTATTTGCGGTATAAGTTGTGAGCATCTCTTGTGCCAAGCATGAATGTGCGTACAGTTGATAGTTTTTCATAACTCATGATTTGTTCCATTAGCCATTTTGATAATCCTTGTTTACGATATTCTGGGAGAATAAATACGTCTGCTAAATAAGCAAATGTGACGCCATCTGATACTACTCTTGCAAAGCCTACTTGGGTTGGTTCTATTTCTGGATTCCCCTTGTAAACACCAAAACAGAAAGATCCTTTGATAAATCGCTCAATGTACTCAAAAGGAATTTCATTCGCCCAATATGAATCTTTATCTAAAAAGTTATAAATAACTTTTCTGTTTAAAAATTCTTTATTAGTTGATATGTAATAGCCATTTTGTTCAACTAGCATAAATTCCACCCCTTTTTTACAAAATACAGAATTTTATAATTATTTAATTTTATCACAAGTCACTAAAAAATTCAGGATAGAGAAGACACATATACTCCTTTTTTTATCGATAAAATAACTCATTTTATTACTCTTAGTATGGTTGAGAGGTATCTCGGTGCGTTTTTCATTATGTGTGATTTTATGTGGTCATTTTTATAGATAATTAACGTAATTCATCACTATTTTTGTCTATAAAGAAAGAACTTGTTAGTCTTCTAATTGAAAGGGTCTACTTTTAACTATTATTAAGTCAAAATACTATAACCGATATGGGTAATAACTGGCTTATTTAGGATACTAAAGGATTTAATTGCAGATTTACTAATTTTAATTGTAGTTTTGCTAATTTTATTTGCGGTTTTGCTACTTTTATTTGCAGATTCACTATTTTTAGACTTTATAATTGATATTACTGATTTCTCATTGCACGTTTCACTATTTTATTTACACTTCAATTTTAATTTTCACTACCTCAGCATTTCAACTACTCTATTTTTAAATCGTATTTTTACAAAATAACATAAAAAAGAGGTTGCCACCTTAAGACAACCTCTTTCGTTTAAAAATTAATATACGTTTGTATTTTCTTTTGTTGTATTTTCTAGGATTTCTTTTACTCTTCCTAAGAATTTACCACAAATGAACCCGTCAAGTACACGGTGATCAAGTGATAAGCATAGGTTAACCATATCGCGAACACCAATCATTCCGTTTACAACAGCTGGACGTTTTACGATGCTTTCAATTTGTAAAATTGCAGCTTGTGGGAAGTTAATGATACCCGCACTTTGAACACTACCAAATGATCCAGTGTTATTTACTGTGAATGTGCCACCTTGCATTTCGTCTGATTTTAATTTACCAGTACGAACTTTTGTAGCTAATTCTGTAATTTCACGTGCAATACCTTTGATTGTTTTCTCATCAGCATTTTTAATTACTGGAACAAATAATGCATCGTCTGTTGCAACAGCGATTGATAAGTTAATATCTTTCTTTTGGATGATTTTGTCTCCAGCCCACATTGAATTAATCATTGGGTATTCTTTAAGTGCTTGCGCTACAGCTTTAACAAAGAATGCGAAGAATGTTAAAGAGAAACCTTCTTTTTTCTTGAAAGAATCTTTAAGGCTGTTTCTGTAATTTACTAAGTTTGTAACATCTACTTCGATCATCATCCAAGCATGCGGAGCTTCATGTTTACTACGTAACATATTTGAAGCAATTGCTTTACGTACACCTGTAACTGGAATTTCAATATCACCAACTGCTGTAGGAATAACAGGTGCTGGTGCTCCAGCAGGTGCTTTAGCTACTTGGGCAGCAGGAGCAGTTTGTGCTACAACTGGTTGAGCAGGAGTTTCAACTGCAACAGGTGCTGGTGCCGCTTGAGGTACACCATTTGCGATTGCATTTAAAACGTCTTTTCGAGTAACTCGATCATTATTTCCTGTACCAGGAATTAATGAAAGATCAAGATTATTTTCTTGTGCTAAACGAAGTACAGCTGGAGAAAAACGTACTTTACCAGACTCATCAGTTTTAGCAATAGTTTGAACCGGTGCAGCAGCTACAGGAGTTTGTGCCTGTGCTACAGGTGCAGCTTTTTCAACTGGTTTTTCTTCGATTGTTGTTGCAGCTACTTCACCAGAAGCTCCTTCAACTTCAATCGTACAAATGATTTCACCAACAGCTAAAGTTTCACCTTCACCTGCGATTAATTCCTTAATTACACCAGAAAATGAAGATGGTACTTCAGCATTAACTTTATCTGTCATAACTTCAGCAAGTGGATCGTATTTATTTACATGATCTCCTACTTTTACTAACCAAGTACTGATTGTACCTTCTGTTACACTTTCACCTAATTGAGGCATTTTAATATTTTCGATCATCATTATGTCCCCCTTTTTCAAACAGTGCCATTAAAATGCTGCAAGTTCTCTAGCCGCTTTTTCTACTTTATCTGGATTAACCATGAAGAATTTTTCCATTGTTGGAGAATAAGGCATTGCCGGAACATCCGGGCCAGCAAGGCGTGCGATTGGCGCATCTAATTCAAATAAGCAATTTTCAGCAATAATTGCTGCAACTTCGCTCATGATACTTCCTTCTTTATTATCTTCAGTTACTAATAACACTTTTCCTGTTTTAGAAGCAGCTTCGATAATAGATTCTTTATCTAATGGATAAATTGTACGTAAGTCTAACACATGTACAGAAATGCCATCTTGTGCTAACTTTTCAGCAGCTTGAAGTGCAAAGTGTACACATAATCCGTAAGTGATGATTGTGATATCTTCTCCTTCACGTTTTACATCAGCTTTACCAATTGGAAGTACATAATCAGTTTCAGGTACTTCACCTTTAATTAATCGATAAGCACGTTTATGCTCAAAGAAAATTACTGGGTCATTATCACGAATTGCTGCTTTTAATAATCCTTTAACATCATAAGGAGTAGAAGGCATTACAATTTTTAAACCTGGTTGACCTGCAAACACCTTCTCAACAGATTGAGAGTGATAAAGTGCACCGTGTACACCGCCTCCATAAGGAGCACGAATCGTAATAGGACAAGTCCAGTCATTGTTTGAACGATAACGAATTCTTGATGCCTCAGAAATAATTTGGTTTACTGCAGGCATAATGAAATCAGCAAATTGCATTTCAGCTACTGGTCTAAGGCCGTACATTGCAGCACCAATACCTACACCCGCAATTGCAGATTCTGCAAGTGGTGTATCTAATACACGATCCTCACCAAATTGATCATACAGACCATGAGTCGCTTTAAATACTCCACCTTTTAATCCAACGTCTTCCCCTAATACAAATACCTTTGGATCGCGTTCCATTTCCTCTTTTAACGCTAAAGTTACTGCATCTATATAAGAAATTACTGCCATATTGTCCTACCCCCTCTTATTCTTCGTAAACAAACTTCAATGCATGCTCAGGTGCTGCATATGGAGCGTTTTCTGCGTAGTCAGTTGCTTCATCAACGATCGCACGAATTTTTGTATCTAATTCTTTTTCTATTTCTTCTGTTAACACACCAACTTCATGAAGGTATTTAGCAAATGTAAATAAGCAATCTTTGCTTTTTGCTTCTTCTACTTCTTCACGAGAACGGTAAATACGATCATCATCATCACTAGAGTGTGCAGTTAATCGATAAGATACAGCTTCGATTAGTGTTGGACCTTCTCCACGACGAGCACGGTCAACTGCTTCTTTTGTTACACGATAAACTTCTAAAGGATCATTTCCATCAACAGTGAAACCAGGCATTCCGTATCCAATTGCACGATCAGATACTTTTTCACATGCTAATTGCTTTTCAATCGGTACTGAGATAGCATATTTGTTATTTTCACACATGAAAATTACTGGTAACTTATGTACACCAGCAAAGTTTGCGCCTTCATGGAAATCACCTTGGTTAGAAGAACCTTCACCAAATGAAACCCAAGAAACGATATCTTTACCTTCCATTTTTGCAGCTAGTGAAACACCAACAGCGTGAGGAACTTGAGTCGTAACTGGAGATGAACCTGTAACGATACGATTTTTCTTTTGTCCAAAATGACCTGGCATTTGACGTCCACCAGAGTTTGGATCTTCTGCTTTTGCAAAACCAGAAAGCATTAATTCTTTTGCTGTCATTCCGAATTGTAAAACAACACCCATATCACGGTAGTATGGTAATACGTAATCTTTTGTATTATCTAATGCGTACACTGATCCAACTTGAGCTGCTTCTTGACCTTGACAAGAAATAACGAACGGAATTTTACCAGCACGATTTAATAACCACATACGCTCATCAATACGACGTGCCATTAGCATTGTTTCATACATACTAAGAACGTCATCATTTGATAAACCAAGCTGTTCATGACGGTTTGAAGTTGTAACCTTTTCCATAAATATCCCCCTTTTACCACATACGTTGTGGAAGCGTTTTAAATCAATATAGTGATGAAATGTAGAGATTTACTCTCTACATTTCATTATTTTAAATTAAGAGTGAATTGCTAATCCTTCTACTGCAAGTGCTGCTTCACCAATTGCTTCTGATAATGAAGGATGTGGATGAATTGTATGAGAAATTTCCCAAGCTGTTGCATCTAATACTCGTGCTAAACCAGCTTCAGAAATCATATCAGTTACATGAGGTCCAATCATATGGACACCAAGAAGATCATTTGTCTCTTCATCAACAATTATTTTAACAAAACCATCATGCTCACCGTAAACTAAAGCTTTACCGATTGCACGGAACGAGAATTTTCCTTTTTTAACTGTGTAACCTTTTTCTTTTGCTTCACGCTCAGTTAAACCAACAGATGCAACTTCTGGATTACTATAAACACACTTACTAACCATTGTTGGATCTAATGGAAGTGGTGAATTACCTGCAATATGCTCAACTGCAATTGTACCTTCTCTTGAAGCAACATGTGCTAATTGTAAGCCACCAATTACATCACCAATCGCATACATATGTGATTCTTTAGTTTGGTAATTAGCATTTGTTTGGATAAAACCATTTTCAACTACGATGTCAGTATTTTCTAATCCGATTCCTTCAACATTCGCTTGACGACCAACAGATACTAACATTTTTTCAGCAGTGAAAGATTTCTCAGTATCTTTATGAAGTGCATTAATCCTTACACCATTATCGATTACTAAAGTTTCAGCTAAAACCTTCGCATCAGTAACTAATTTAATACCTTTTTTCTTTAATAATCTAGTCATTTCTTTAGAAATTTCTTCGTCTTCTAAAGGTAAAATTGTTTTACTATACTCGATTACTGTTACCTCAACACCAAAATCTGCTAACATAGAAGCCCACTCAATACCGATTACACCGCCACCAACGATAATAATTGACTCAGGAAGAGACTCCATTTTTAACGCCTCATCAGATGACATTACATGCTCACCATCAATAGTTAATCCAGGTAAAGACTTTGGTCTTGAACCAGTTGCGACTAAAACGTTCTTAGGAATTAACATTTCGTTCTCGCTACCATCGTTCATTTCTACAGAAATTGTTCCTGGCATTGGAGAGAAGATTGAAGGACCTAAAATACGTCCTAAACCGTCGTATACATCAATTTTCCCTTGTTTCATTAAGTGTTCAACACCTTTATGAAGCCCGGCAACGATATTTTCTTTTCTTTGTTGTACTTTGCTAAAATTTAATGTTACGCCTGATGTTTCAACACCAAACTCTTCACTTTTCTTAGCAGTTGAAAAAACTTCTGCACTACGTAATAATGCTTTACTTGGGATACAGCCTGCATGTAAGCAAGTTCCGCCTAGTTTATTTTTTTCTACTACCGCTACTTTTAATCCTAATTGAGAAGCACGAATAGCAGCTACATAGCCACCTGTACCGCCACCGAGTACGACTAAATCATATTCTGTTGCCATGATGAAATTCTCCTCACATTTATACTAAAGATTTAACTGCAAATTCTCCAGGATAGATTTTTGCTTCTTCTTCTTCTCGAAGTACGCGAAGTGCACCTTCACAAAGAGCTTGAAGCTCATTTTCACCTGGTAAAACAATTACACGTGCCATCCATTTAACTCTTTTTGTTATTTCATTAACAATAAAATCACTATAAGCAATTCCACCTGTTAATATAATTGCATCAATATTGCCTTCAAGAACAGCAGCCGCACTTCCAATTTCTTTTGCGACTTGGTAAGCCATTGCTTCATATACTAAAGCAGCTTTTTCGTCACCATCTTCAATCATGTTTTCGACTTTTATTGCATCAGCCGTTCCAAGATAGCTAACTAATCCACCTTGACCAACCATCATTTTTTGAACTTCGTTAATATAGTAGTCACCAGAGTAACAAAGTTTTATTAAATCACCAATTGGTACAGTTCCAGCTCGCTCTGGACTGAAAGGTCCTTCACCATCTAAACCGTTATTTACGTCAATTACGCGTCCTTTTTTATGAGCACCAACACTCACACCTCCACCCATATGGGCGATAATAAGGTTTAAATCGTTATATGACTGTTCTAACTGTTTTGACACTTTTCGTGCTACAGCTTTTTGGTTTAAAGCATGGAAAACACTTCTTCTTTCCATAAGTGATTGTCCGCTGATTCTTGCAACTGGATCTAATTCATCAACAACTACTGGATCAACGATAAATGCTGGGATGTTTAATCCTTGTGCAATCTCATTAGCAATGATCCCACCAAGATTTGAAGCATGCTGACCACTATAACCAACTTTCAAATCTTCTAACATGATTTCATTTACTGCATAAGTTCCACCTTCGATTGGTCTAAGTAGTCCACCTCGACCACATACAGCACTTAATTTAGAAATGTTAATGCCTTCTTTGTGTAATACCTCTAAAATAACATTTTTTCTAAATTCATATTGTTCAATTATTGTTTTGTATTTATTTAATTCTTCATCATCATGGCGTATTGTTTGTTCAAAAATTGGTTTTTCATCATCAAATACGCCAACCTTTGTGGATGTGCTGCCAGGATTAATTACTAAAATACGATGCATTGTCAACACTCTCCCTTCTAAGTTTACCTTACCTTTATAACTAGAAAGAAAGAGTTACTATTACTTCACTCTTTCTTTCCATCTAAAAAATAAAGGAATTTTAAATAAAATTTATTTAGTCAATTATCTTCTACTTAAGATGTTGTGACCATTTGATAAGAATTGGCTACGAGATTTTGCCATTGTAGCAATACGCTCTTCAGCTAAACGGTCTGCAGCTAAATATGTTGGAATTCCGTCACGTTTTGAAATCTCGATAACTTTTGCAATATTATCGTATAAACCTTCAACTTTTTTCATTGCACGGTCGTAGTTATATCCGTATAACTCATCTGCAACGTTGATTACTCCACCAGAATTGATTACATAGTCAGGAGCATAAACGATACCTAATTCATGGATTAAATCACCATGACGAGTTTCTTTTAATTGGTTATTTGCAGAACCTGCAATAACTCTCGCTTTTAATTGCGGGATTGTTTTATCGTTAATTGTTGCACCTAATGCACATGGTGCGTAAATATCACATTCTACTCCATAAATATCATCTGGATCTACTGCTGTAGCACCAAATGCTTCTACTGCACGTTGTACAGCTTCTTTATTAATATCCGTTACGATTAATTGAGCACCTTCTTCATGTAAGTACTCGCAAAGGCTGTAAGCAACATTACCAACACCTTGGATTGCAATTTTTTTACCTTCTAAGCTGTCAGTACCAAATGCTTCTTTTGCAGCAGCTTTCATACCACGGTATACACCAAATGCAGTAACTGGAGATGGATTACCTGAAGAACCGAATGATGGTGAAATACCAGTAACATAGTCAGTTTCTTCATGGATTAAATCCATATCTGCTACAGTAGTACCTACGTCCTCAGCAGTAATATATCGACCATTTAAGCCTTGGATATAACGACCAAATGCACGGAACATTGCTTCGTTTTTATCTTTACGTGGATCACCGATGATTACAGTTTTTCCTCCACCTAGGTTTAAGCCAGCAGCAGCATTTTTATAAGTCATACCTTTTGCTAAACGTAGAGCATCTTCAATTGCAGCTTCTTCTGATTCGTAAGTCCACATTCTTGTTCCACCTAAAGCTGGACCTAATGTAGTATCGTGGATCGCAATAATTGCTTTTAATCCTGATTCTTTATCTTGGCAGAAAACAACTTGCTCATAATCATAAGTTTCTAAGTATTTGAAGATTTCCATGTAATAACAGCTCCCTTAAATTGTGTAAGTTTAGTTTTTAGAATTACATATAGCTAATGCTAATGAATATAATTTTGTCATTGCAGAGTCAGAACGCGATGTTAAAACAATCGGTGCCTTAGCTCCAGCAATGAGTGCAGCCACTTCTGAGTTCGCCATAAAGACTAAAGATTTATATAAAATATTTCCAGTTTCTATTGTAGGTACTAATAAAATATCAGCTTGCCCAGCAACTTCTCCAGTTAAGCCTTTATGTTTTGCTGCTTCAACAGAAATGGCATTATCAAGCGCTAATGGTCCATCAACAATACAATTTTTAATTTGTCCTCTTGTATTCATGACAGTTAGTGTTGCTGCATCTAGTGTTGCTTGCATTGCAGGATTCACTACTTCAACAGCTGCCAGTACAGCAACTTTAGGGGTTTCTAATCCTACTTTCCTTGCAATGTCAACACTGTTTTCAATAATTTTCACCTTTTGATCTAACGTAGGTGCTATGTTCATCGCAGCATCCGTTACGATTACTGCATTTTCTCTACCTGGTACGTCGAATATTGCAACATGTGATAAAACACTTTTATCTCTTAAACCATATTCTTTGTTCAATACTTCTTTTAGAAGAACTGACGATGAAAGATTACCTTTCATTACAATTGAAGCTTCACCAGAGCGAACAGCTACAACTGCATTTTTAGCAGCCTCTTTGTTTGAATGAGAATGAACAATTTTTATTCTTTCTGCAAATTGTTCGTTTTTTAATAAATCTTCATACATTTCATAGATAGCTTGCTCATTTCCGAAAAGTAAAAAATTTGCTAAATCATTATCTAATGCTATTGAAACTGCTTCTTTTACTTCGAAGTCCTCAGCAACAGCTACAGCAACAGTTTGCCTAGAATGATTTTTCGCGCGTAACATTATATCTGTTAAATTCATTGAAAGCCCTTCCTTTCATCCCCCTGCACTATATAAAGCAATTAGCGTGCCAACTTTCTAAAAAGGATAAAACTATTTTAAAAATAGTTGAAAAGCCTTACATTACCAACATTCTAGTACCAGGTACTAGTAACACCAACAAATCTATTCTACAACAATATTTTGAAAAATGACAGTAATTGTATGCAAAAATATTCATAGCACGCAAATTATTGCGTGCTATTTTTTGCAGTGTGGTATTTTTCCAATTTATAATACAAATTCCTTACTGATATTCCAAGCTCTTTTGCTGACCTTGTTTTATTACCATTATTTTTCATTAATATCTTTTCAATAATTTCACCTTCATAATTTATAACCATTTCATCAAGGGAGCTTATTTCTTCAGTATGAACATCGTTTTGATTAACAGATTGTTCTTGCTTAACTTGTACAATCGCTGATAAATGCTCAGGTAAGATTTGTTTTTCATTAAATTTCATAAATATGACAGCTCTTCCTAGCACATTTTCCAATTCCCTAACATTACCAGGCCAATTGTAACTTTTTAATTTATTTAATGCTGATAATGAGATTCCCTCAACATTTCGACCGTAGTCTTGATTAATTTTTGCTAATAATCTTTCGCCAATCGGTAAAATATCTTCAATTCGATCCTTTAGTGCAGGAATAATAATAGGAAGTTTATTTAATCGATAATAAAGATCTTCTCGAAACTTCCCTTCAATGATTGCTTCCTCCAGATGAACATGCGTCGCAGCAATCACTCGCACATTTATAGGAATAGACTTTGTCCCACCAACTCGTCTAATTTCTTTCTCTTGTAGGACCCTTAATAGTTTGGCTTGCATCGCAGGTGATAATTCTCCAATTTCATCTAAGAAAATACTACCATTATTAGCTTCCTCAAAAAGCCCTCTTTTCCCACCACGTTTTGCGCCAGAAAAAGCACCTTCTTCATAACCAAATAATTCACTTTCCAATAAAGTTTCAGAAATCGCTGCACAATTCACTCGAACGAATTTATTATATTTGCGATCGCTTTCATTATGAATCGCATGAGCAAACAATTCCTTACCAGTTCCAGATTCCCCACGAAGCAATACGGTAGCAGGAGTGCTCGCAGCTAATTTAGCCTGCATGATTGCTAAACTGATTCCTTCAGATTCACCAGCTATATCCTCGAATGAATATTTCGCCTCTAATGTTCTAATGATTTGACGTGCTCGATGTAGTTCATTCGTTAACTGTGAAATTTCAGAAACATCATGGATTACCCCAACACTGCCTTTTAATTTTCCGTCTACGATAACAGGAGCTACATTTACTAGTACATCACGATTTTGCTTTCCGACTTTCATGCGTACTCCACGAACTGCTTGTTTTGTTTTCAACACTTTTAAATGAACACTTTCACCTTCATTAATATCAATCGTTGCATGTTTACCAAGAACTTGTTCACTCGATAATCCAGTCAATCTTGTGTATGCCGGATTAATAATAATGCCATTACCTTTTTCATCTACAACTGAAATTGCTTCATCCGAACTTTGAATGACTGCTTCAAGCATGCTATAAACTTCTTTTAAATTCGTAACCTCTTCTGCTAAATCGATTACCTCAGTATCATCTTTAAAAACAGAAATTGCACCTTCAAGTTCACCATCTTCTCGAAAGATTGGAATACGCGTCGTAAAAATCTTACTTCCATTAATTAATATATGTTCCTGATTAATTTCCTTCTTTTTCGTTTGAAGAACTCGAGGTAATTTACTAGTTGGGACAACATCCAATATATACCTACCAATCGCAGCATCTTTATCAGTATGTAGCATACTTTCTGCAGAGCGATTAAATAAAAGAATTTTTCCCCATTTGTCAACGACAATCATTCCATCGTGAGTGTTGTCCAAAATTAGTTCCTGTTGTCTTTTTTTATTATTGATTAAATTAAAAAGCGATTCTTTTTCTTGAACAAGATCAGATATCATTTTTGCAACCGAACCCGGAATTACTATAGTATGCTTGGCTTTATACCCGTTTATTTCCTGGTATATAGTTTCATCTCCAGTAGTATTTATGACTACATCAATCTCATCGTTTAAATTCGACTTCCAATCCTTTAGAATTGGAATGTGTAAGCTTTTAGCAAATTCTAATCCTTTAGCCTCTTTTATCATATCTACTACTGCAACAACATTAAATAAATCAGAATGTGATAGAAGTTTTAATACAGCTGTGCCTCCCGTTCCCATTCCGACGATCATTACGTTTTGTTTCATCTTAGTTCACCTACTAATTTCAACAAATTATTAAACACATTAGACTATTATATATATAAAGTCATTCTTTCGTCTATTTCAAATGTTTTATAAGTCTTGACAACACTATACTTGTATATGATTATGAAGAAAGAGAATTACGTAATTTTATAATTTATTGTTACTTTTATCGGAGGAATTAATTAACATGAAAGAATCATTTACACGTATGTTAGCATTCGTTGTGATTGTTGTACCAATAGCTTTAGCAGTTATCGGAATTAAATTACTTCGTGATACGGTATTTCTAATCCATTCTTTTGGCATTCCAAATCTTCCATTGCAATTATTAATCGGACTTGTTTCATTAGGTGTCGGTTTTTATTTAGTCGGAAGCTTTGTGTTATTTAGAGATCGTAAACGAAACAAAGTTCAAGGTAGATTTTTAAAAAGATAATTTTTGTGGGCGTATAGCTAGCTTCTTCGTCACATTCGCTTATGTGGGGATTCATTAAAACCACCAAAAGATAAATAACAAAACAAAAAAAGTGCTAATGAAAGCACTTTTTTTATTTACTAAGAAATTGGCTTCTGACTTGAAAAGCTAGCTCTGGATAGTCAGTAATAATCGCCGTACATTTAACTTCAACTAATCGTCTCATAACATCCGGTTCATTAATCGTATAAGGTCTCACGGCTAGTCGATGTTCCATCGTTTTTACAATTTGTTCATCAGTAATAATACGATAATTTGGATGAATTCCATTTGCTTTATAGTCTTCAGCAATTTCCCATGGTTCTTTACTTCTTCTATTAAATAGAACTGCAGTTTCAATATCCGGCGCCATTAAGTGGAATTTAAGCATACTTTTATGATTAAAGGAAGATAAAACGATTCTTTTTTCATATTCATATGAACGGATTAAATTTATTACTCGTTCCTCAAGTCCATGATATTCGATTTTATCGTTTTTGAGTTCAACATTGATACTAAAGCTATTTCCTTTTGCCCATTCAAATACTTCTTTTAAGGTTGGAATCGTGCACCCTTTAAATTGGCGTTTAAATCGATAACTAGCATCAAATTGCTTTAATTCAGCTAAAGTATAATCTTTCACGAAACCTTTACCATTAGTTGTACGATTTATTGTTTCATCATGAATAACAACGATTTCACCATCTTTTGATAAGTGTACATCTAATTCTATTCCGTCTGCCCCTAAATCTTCACATGCCATAAAAGAAACCATGGTATTTTCTGGGTAGGTTCCTGCAGCACCTCTATGACCAATAATATCGACCACTCAAATTCCCCCCTATGTGAGAAAATATGTACTTTCTTCTTTTTCTTATTGTATACTAATTTTACGAAACTAAGGAGGATTATTATGCGACCATTGCAAATTTCGCCCGAAACGGCAATTTTACTTTCTAAGAAATTAAACGTTCCTTTAGAACAAGTTATGCATATGCCACAGCATATATTAATGAAAAAGTTGATGGAATTGGATTTGACTAAAAGCGAAGAAGCTTCTAAGGATACTAAATAATTAAACAAGTAAAAATAATTTTAAGTAGAGCGATAAAGTATTTATATTTCATTCAAAAGGTAATTCTATTCAATTTAGAATTACCTTTTTTATTTCAAAGCACATCTCCAGTTAATGTATCTTTTTTTCAACACTAACCTTGCTTAGATTACAAATCCAAAAGTTTAAAACGTCCATCTTTACAGCATGTCTAATATGTTTTAATGCATTCTCATCATTTTCCATAAAGATAAGTGCATTGACAATGTTTTTTAAAAGATACTTCTTAAGATCGTCTATATTAAATGAATTTCTTTTACCAGTAATTATTTCCTGTTGAATAAGATTAACCTTTCTGTCAATCTCAGCCCATGATAATTGAATCAACTCAACCGGGATCTCTATAAACATACAAAATTCCGCAAACCATTCAGGTAATGATTGTTTATCTTGTTGTTTCTCATCATATTTGACTAATTTATTCGTGCTTGTAAAATTCATTTCGTCAAATGATTTATTGCTACCCATTATCTATTCGACTCCTTTTAGTAAAATTCAATTAAATCTTTTTAAAATTGAGTTTACATTGTATACAAAAATATTATAACAAAACTAAAGTATAACCCCTCTAACCATTTGTGAACGTTTTGTTAGGAGTTTATTGTTCTTTTTTTGAGTCCTCCTTATTAGAACTCTTTTGAAAGTTATGATATTTTCGAAGTTAATCTTCTTCTATTTGAATTCTAATTTATTTAAAAGAATTACATTTTTATGTAAAATTGTACAAATAATTAACAATTATGAGCTAATTTTAATTTAAACTTCCTTTCATATTAATTAGTTTTCAAGTAAAATGTAATGTATTGTGTATATTTTATAACGAAAAGTATTTATGGAGGTATTTTTAAATGTTACCTGATTGGTTAATTGGTTTGATCATGGGGATGGTAGAAGGACTAACAGAATTTTTACCTGTTTCTTCTACGGGTCATATGATTTTAGTTGCTGATTTATTAAACTTTACAGGCGAGAAGGCTTCATTTTTTGAAGTAATCGTTCAACTTGGTTCTATTCTAGCAGTAGTGGTTGTTTTTTGGAAACGACTATGGTCAGTACTAGGAGTTAAATCAGATGGTTATAGACAAACGAACCTCAACTTAATTCATATTATTATCGGTGCTATTCCAGCCGGGATTGTGGGGCTTATATTCCATGATTTCATTAAAGATGTTTTATTCTCACCTAAAACTGTTGTAATCGGATTAATAGCTGGCGGTATTTTATTAATTTTTGCTGAAAAAGTATCTAAACATCCTAAATCATCCGATTTAGATCACATCTCATATAAACAAGCTTTTATTATTGGATGCTTTCAAATGTTAGCTCTATGGCCAGGATTTTCACGATCAGGCTCTACAATAGCTGGGGGATTATTATTTGGTTTAGATCGAAAAACTTCTGCAGAATTTACTTTTATTTTAGCAGTACCGATGATGATTGCTGCTAGTGGATTAGATTTAATTAAAAATATCGATATTTTAAGTGCTTCAGATTTACCATTATTCGCAACTGGATTCATCACTGCATTCATAGTTGCATTACTTGCGATCGTTTCCTTCCTAAAATTATTAGAGAAAGTAAAACTAACAGGTTTTGCAGTTTATCGTTTTATTGTAGCGATTGTTTTCACGATTGTATTTATATTCTAATTAAAGACTATAAAAAAATAGGACAACCGTATTGGTATGTCCTATTTTTTTATTTCTGTATACAACATTACTCTAGTCTCCATTTTAATCGGTTTATTTTACAAATGGAAAAAGGCTATTCGTACAACGTATACGAATAGCCTTTGTAATATATATGTTAGTTATTTAAATTTAAAATTGTTGTCTATTGGCGAAAGCCCTACCTCTCTTTCGCAATTCGGCTCCAGGGCCGTTCCATTAGGCAGCTTGTTTCACAACAATCTTCACTAACAGACACTACTACTAATTTTAAATAAGGTTGAAATAGCTGACGTGTCATGGAATACGTCCAATTTTCTTCCAAATTTCGTAATAATAATATCGTTTTTCTAAATATTTCAGTGGCGCAATTAATATTATAGCATACTACAATTTATTTCGCAAACCAATTTTTATTAAATAGAAAATCAACGGACACATACTTTACATTGCTCCAAAGTAAAATTTTGAATTTCGTTGTTATAGCGCTTATTGAACTAACTCCTTTTACGAAAATTTCGTAATAAATTGATAAACATATTTTCAACAGCAAAAGAAAACGTT
This sequence comes from Gottfriedia sp. NPDC057991, assembly GCF_042886615.1. NCBI lineage: Bacteria > Bacillati > Bacillota > Bacilli > Caryophanales > Bacillaceae > Gottfriedia > Gottfriedia sp. NPDC057991. The sequence goes on along the minus strand of NZ_JBHVQN010000001.1, from coordinate 707,955 downwards.
GTCTACCATAGACAACGTTTTCATATTACATATATAATTGCTAATGCGAAAAAATACCGAAGATCTCGTAAGAAGTTAATTCGCTAAGAGAAATGTCTGTGGAATCACTGTCAGAAGCTAATCGGAATTGAATTTTTCTTGAGTAATTAATAATAAAAATAAATTAAGAAGCTTTATGCTCTAAACGTAATTTATCAGCTACCATTGCAATAAATTCTGAATTTGTTGGTTTTGCCTTTGACATTGAAATTGTATAACCAAATAATGTAGAAATACTATCGATATTTCCACGGCTCCATGCTACTTCAATCGCATGTCGAATTGCACGTTCAACTCGGCTAGCTGTTGTATTAAACTTTTTAGCGATATCTGGATATAAAACTTTTGTAATTGAACCTAGAAGCTCAATATCGTTGTATACCATCGAAATCGCTTCACGTAAGTACATATATCCTTTAATATGTGCAGGTACCCCGATTTCATGGATGATACTTGTGATACTAGCATCTAAGTTACGTGGCTTACTTTCGTAATTTGAAACTAGAGAAGGTGCATTACGTTTAGTTACCGAACTACCCTTTCCAACTACTTGACGGATATTGCTGATTAAATGCTCCATATCAAATGGTTTTAAGATAAAATATGATGCACCAAGATCAACAGCTTTTTTAGTAACATCTTCTTGACCAAATGCAGTTAGCATAATAACGTTTGGAATTTTTTCAACTAAGCCAGCGCGTAAGCGATCTAAAACCGCTAATCCATCTAAATGAGGCATAATAATATCTAAGACTAATACATCTGGCTTTTTATCCTTCACTAGAGGTAAGCAGTCTTGTCCATTAAACGCAACCCCAACCACTTCCATATCTGTTTGTGCGTTAATGTAGTTTTCTAACATAATAACAAGTTCTTTATTATCATCAACTAATAATACTTTAATTTTCTCCACGCCCGTTCCTCCCTACATCCTCTATAGTGAATTTTCATTACTTATTACCGATAATTTCGACAATAAAAATTTATTTCCTGTTTTTATTATAAATTCTGAATATTTTTATTAATATAGATAGTTTTCTTCAATTTCTTCTAGCATTCGACGATTGGGTTAAAAACTACTATGTATTAAGTCGAATTATACATATAATTCATTATATAAAAAATGAAATAGTATGTAAATTTATAATTTTTAATATAAATTTACAATTCTGTAACATTAGCCGTCATATCAATCATCCTCTACATTAAATTTTTTTTAATCTTTCGTTGTTGCTAATAGTATATTACCATTTTTTTCCTATTTTGACTTAATTTTAACTAAATACACCACAAAATTTAATATGTGTATTTTTCAGTATTGAAATATTAATTGCGATCTTAGCTATAAACCAATTCACTAAAGGGTAATTACTTTGAACAAAGGATTAACACCTATAGGAGTTGCAAGAGAGGCCTCCTGTGCCCCCTCAGTAAGAAATTATCGTCTCACGGTAATCAATCATCCTGTAGGGGAAATAAACTAAAGCACATGAAAAATACACCTACATAATTTGATAGGTGTATTTTTTAAATCAAGAAGCTTTTTTATTTTGATAATCATAAATCGGTACCTTAGCCTCATCAAGCATCCACTCAATATGAACTCCATATCCACTAGTCGAATCATTTACAAAAACATGTGTAACTGCTCCGATTAACTTTCCATTTTGAATGATTGGCGAGCCGCTCATTCCTTGTACAATCCCGCCTGTTTCTTTAAGTAAACGTTTATCAGTAACCTTTAAAATGATCCCTTTAGTTGATGGGAATTTTTGTTGAATACTACTTACTATTTCTATGTCAAATGCTTCTACTTTATTATCATGTATTACGGTAAGTATTTTAGCAGGACCTTTTTTCACTTCGTTTGATAATGCAATTGGTAATGGTTGAGACATGATTCCATTGTCAATTTTATTGTTAACCTTACCGAATATGCCAAATGGACTATTTGAAGTGATATTACCAATTGTTCCACGATCTAGTGCAAAATGCGCTATTTTTTCTCCTGGTGAACCATCTGCACCTTTTTCAATTGCAGTAACTGTTGAATAGACTATATGCCCATCTTCAACTTCAATGGCTTTTCTCGTATCGCTATCAGAGATAACATGTCCTAGTGCACCATATTTTAATGAATTAGGTTCAATAAATGTCATCGTACCAATACCAGAAGCTGAATCTCTTATATATAATCCAATTCGATAGCTATTATGACCTTGGTCACGAATAGGTTGTAACATTTTTGTGTAATACTTACCCTCGCGTTTTACAGTGATTTTTATAGGCTTTCCATACTTTCCTGCTTTTTGAATAAACGGTAATACATCTGACATTTTTTCGATTTGTTTACCATTCATTTTTATAATCATGTCTCCAACTTTAATACCGGCTATTTCACCTGGAGACTTTTGTCCTGAATTAGTATTTACTAAATGATGTCCAACTACTAAGACACCTACTGAGTTAAGTTTTACTCCTATTGATTGTCCCCCTGGTATTATTCTTAAACTGTTTAATACTTTAACATCTACCTTACTTGGTAATTCATTCATACCAAGTGCCACATTAACAATTTCTTGTTGATCCTTATTTTTTATGGTAGATGAAAACACATTATTTTGATTTATATTAAACACGCCAATACCAACTATAAATAAAAGGAGAAGAATTTTTATTATTCGTTGAACATTTATATTTTTCACAAGCGAATCACTCTCCTTAGCGCCAAATTTCATTTTTTTAATTCGTGGCTATGTAGTTAATGTTAGCTTTGTAAAAGCAAAATATGATTGTAAAAATATGATAGATTCTTTAACGTATAATGTTGTATTAGTATGTTTCATTTAGCATTTTCCAATTACTAATTTATCAATAATTCCCATAAAAAAAAGAGAATATTTAATGTATAGAAAAAAATTTCTATCATCAAACATTCTCTTTAAGTTCATTGAGATTGATATTTTGCAGAAGCTGCCTGATCGATCAATTCTTTTGCGTGTTGAATCGTTACATCTGTAATTTCAACTCCAGCGATCATTCGTGCAATTTCATTAATTTTTTGATCATTTCGTAATGGTGTAACAGAAGTTTTCGTTCGATTTCCATCAATTAATTTGGCGATAAATAAGTGCGTATCTGCCATAGAAGCAACTTGTGGTAAGTGAGTTATACAAAGTACTTGAGAATCTATAGATACCTTGTGTATTTTTTCCGCTATTGCTTGTGCTACCCTTCCGCTAACCCCTGTATCAACTTCATCAAATATAATTGACGTAATCCCTTGATGCTTCGTGAAAATGCTCTTTAATGCTAGGAACATCCTTGAAAGTTCTCCACCAGAAGCTACCTTTGCTAATGGCTTTAAAGGCTCACCTGGGTTTGTTGAAATATAAAACTCAACAAAATCAAATCCATCTTTTTTAAATCTTATATGTTTTTCATCTACAATCGGATCTGATTCTTGTCCTTCTTCAACATTAAACATAATTTCAAAGGTTGTTTTATCCATATATAGCTCTTTTAATTCTTTATGTATATCAGCAGTCAATTTGATTGCTAATTCTTTTCTTTTATTTGAAAGAGTCTTACCAGCTTTAATTAGCTTGATTATTACATTATCTAAGTCTTTTTGTAACTTCTCTATATGCATATCTTTATGTTGAATAGTATCCAACTCTTGTTCGATATTTTCTGCGTATTTTAAGATATCAGCAACACTGTGCCCATACTTCTTTTTTAACATAGAAATCTCACTTAAACGAGTTTCAATTTCGTTTAATCTATTTGGATCATATTCCATTTGTTCAATGGAATCACGTAATCGATACGATATATCCTCTAATAAGTAATAACTACTACTGATTCCTTCATGCATTTCTTTAATGTCATTATCAATATTCGTTACTGACTCTAAAGAATACATACTGGACCTGACCGAATCTAACCCTGATCCATCCTGGGATAAACCTTGATATGCTTCAACTAAAGATTTATAAATGCGTTCAAAATTAGAAATTTTGAGTCTTTCTTCCATCAATTGATCGTCTTCATTTTCTTGCAAATTCGCACTTTGTATTTCTGTTAACTGAAATTGAATTAAATCTAACCGATGAGCCATTTGTTGTTCGTTTTCAGTTAATTGCTTTAACTGTTTTTTTAAGTCTGTATAGTTATTAAATATATTTTGATATTCAGTAAACAAAGGAGCAATTGCTTTTTCATCATATTGTTGTAACATCGGTAAATGATGCTCTTGGTCCATTAAATCCTGGCTCTCATGTTGCCCATGAATATCAACGAGTAAACCACCAATTTCCTTAAGTATAGAAGTTGTCACTAATTTCCCATTGATACGGCATACACTTTTACCAGATGAAGTAATATCTCTTTTTAAGATGATCATTTCATCTTCAATGTCAAAGCCTAATTCTCTGCATCTAGAATAAATTAGATGATTCTCATTTTCGATATGAAATAAGCCTTCAATTTCTGCTTTTTCAGTATCATATCTTACGAATTCTGCAGATCCACGACCACCAAGTAACAGACCGATGGCGTCAATAATGATCGACTTCCCCGCGCCTGTTTCACCACTTAGTACAGTTAAACCCTTTTCAAATGAAATGGCAACTTCCTCAATGATTGCAAAATTTTTAATGATAATTTCAGATAACAATGAGTTTCTCTCCTCTTTTTAAAACCATTCTCCTATTGAAGCATGTCAATAAATTTTTCTTTTAAATCATCAGCATCTACTGGTGTACGACAAATGATTAAGATCGTATCATCACCACAGATTGTACCCATAATTTCTGACCAATCTAAATGATCAATTAATGCACCAACTGCATTTGCATTACCTGGCAAAGTTTTCATTACAATTAAATGACTTGAACTGTCAATTTTAATAAATGAATCAATTAAAAGTCTTTTTAATTTTTGTAACGGATTAAATCGTTGATCTGCAGGTAGGCTATATTTATATCGACCATCAGATAACGGTACTTTTACTAGATGTAGTTCTTTTATATCACGTGAAATCGTTGCTTGGGTTACTTTAAACCCTAAATCTCTTAGTGATTGTACTAATTCGTCTTGTGTTTCGACTTCATTTTTCGCGATAATTTCTCGTATTTTAATATGACGCTGACCTTTATTCATAATACACCTCTTTGCAAATTCCGACAAATATCTTACTTAAAGATTATATTATCTAATCTACTGGTTATTGTATATATTTTTTTAAACGTTTTCATAAAATGCATTTTTTGAGCATAATTTATTCTTTTCTTTTTTATCACATTTCGAATCCTATCAGATTAATTACTTAATTTGAAAAAGGAGAAAAGGAAACCTAATTGGTTTCCTTTTATTATTTTACCTTCTTTAATTCACTATGTGCTTCATTTACAATTTCCATTGGTAATCGATTTAATTCGCTATTTCCAATTTCCTTTGAACCTTCCCAATGAAGGTGAATTAAAAATTCAATATTGCCGTCTCCACCAGTTATAGGAGAAAAAGTTAATGCTTTTATATCATATCCTTGGCGAAGCGCGAAATCGATCATCATTTCGATAACTTGTTCATGCACTTTTGGATCGCGTACAATACCTTTTTTACCAACTTGCTCTCTACCAGCTTCAAATTGGGGTTTAATTAACGCGACAACATCACTTGAAGGTACTAATAATGTTTTTAGGACTGGTAAAATCAAACGTAACGAAATAAAGGATACGTCAATTGAAGCAAATTGAGGTAACCCTTCAATTAAATCTTCTGGTTTAACATAACGAAAATTTGTTCGTTCCATTACAATAACACGTTCATCCTGCCTTAATTTCCAAGCAAGTTGATTGTATCCAACATCAAGTGCATATGATTTTTTTGCCCCATTTTGAAGGGCACAATCCGTAAATCCACCTGTTGAAGATCCAATATCAATCATAATTTTATCTTTAACTGATAGATCAAATGTGTTTATTGCTTTTTCTAATTTATACCCTCCACGGCTCACATAAGGCATAACTTCACCTTTAATTTGTAAAGGGAGTTCCATATCTATTTTTTCTCCAGGCTTATCTAATCTTTGTTCGTTTGTATAGACAAGTCCTGCCATAATTGCTCGTTTAGCTTTTTCACGTGTTTCGATTAAACCACGATCTACTAAAAGTACGTCTACTCGTTCCTTTTTTGCCATTTAAATGTCATCCTCTTATTTATTACAAATCATTTCACGGATTTTCTTAACCGATTCATCTTTTGTTAAATGAATTTCATCAAGTAATTTATCAACATCACCATGTTCAACAAATAAATCCGGTATACCTATACGTTCTACGCGGACGTTTTGAAAATTATTTGAACTTGCAAATTCTAAAACAGCACTTCCAAAACCACCTTGTAATACTGCTTCTTCAATCGTTAAAATCGGTTTTCCGTCCTTAAAGATATCATTTAACATTGCAGTATCCATCGGTTTAATAAATCTTGCGTTTACAACTTTAACAGAGATATTTTCCTTCTCTAACTCACCCGCTGCATCTAGTGCCATTTTTATTGTTGTACCAAAAGTTAAGATAACTGCATCAGAACCTTCTTTTAATACTTCCCATGATCCAATCGGAATTTCTTTTAATTGCTCATCCATTGGTACGCCTATACCATTCCCCCTAGGGAAACGGAGGGCAATTGGACCATCTTCATATTGAATTGCAGTGTTTACCATATGTTGGCCTTCATTCTCATCTTTAGGCATCATTAAAACTAAGTTTGGTATATGACGTAGGAAGGCAATATCAAACACACCTTGATGAGTTTCACCATCAGCACCTACTAATCCTGCACGATCGATTCCAATGAATACATTTAAATTTTGTCTACAAATATCATGTAATACTTGGTCGTATGCTCTTTGAAGGAATGTTGAATAAATTGCTAAAAACGGCTTCATTCCTTGCGTTGCTAAACCAGCTGCTACTGTTGCCGCATGTTGCTCTGCAATACCGACATCAAAAATTCGGCCAGGTAATTGCGCTTGGAAATTTTCCAATTTTGAACCGACTGGCATTGCAGGAGTAATCGCTACGATTCGCTCATCTTTTAAAGCTAATTTTAATACAGTATCACTAACAAGTTTACTCCATGCAGGTGGTGCTTTATCCGGCTTAATTAACTTACCAGATTCTACTTTATAAGGACCTGTGCCATGCCAAGTTCCAATATCATCACTTTCTGCTGGCTTATATCCTTTTCCTTTTTTCGTTAGTACATGTACTAATACCGGGCCTTTAGTTTTCTTAGCATATTCAAGGGATTCAAATAAGTCTTCAAAATTATGACCATCAACTGGTCCAAAATAAGTGAATCCCATTTCCTCAAAAAACATCCCTTGTGTAACTAAGTATTTAAGACTATCTTTTAATTTTTTTGATGTACTTGATAGTTTGTCTCCGATTCCAGGAATTTTTTTGATCACACCTTCAAGTTCACCTTTAGCCCAACGGTATTTCCCAGTAGTTCTCAGTCTTCCTAAAATGCTATGTAAAGCACCTACGTTCGGAGCTATAGACATTTCATTATCATTTAAAATAACGATGACATTTTTTTGCTCATGACCAATATGGTTCATTGCTTCAAGTGCCATCCCACCAGTTAATGCACCATCTCCGATAATCGGAATAATGTATTCACCAGTTTTTTTTATATCTCTAGCAATAGCCATCCCCATTGCCGCAGATAGTGAAGTCGAGCTGTGTCCGGTTTCCCATACATCATGCTCACTTTCATTACGTTTAGGAAAGCCACATAATCCTTTAAATTGTCTTAGTGTTGTAAATTCTTTCGCTCGACCAGTTAATATTTTATGAACATATGATTGATGTCCTACATCCCATAAAAATTTGTCTTTAGGCGAATCAAAGACTTTATGTAATGCAATCGTTAATTCAACAACTCCTAAATTTGGCGCAATATGGCCCCCAGTCTCAGAAAGCTGTTGAATAAGAAATTTACGAATTTCTTCACTTAATACCTCTAATTCACCGTTCGTTTTATTTTTTAAAAAGCACGGATTTTTAATTGTCGTAAGATCCATCTTGGATCACTCACCTTCCTAGATGTTAAATCTATATAAATAATTCATTATTATGTAATTTTATCTATAAAATGATTTTACCATACTTGTAGTTAAACGCTAGTTTCTTAAATGACTAACTCTTAACACCATGTATCATAATACCATTTTTATTAAAATCTGTTTAATGTTTTTTATTTTTATAGAATAAAATTATAGATATTTTTCCTCAAAATGAAAAGAAAGCCGCTAGCACATATGTGTTAACGGCCTACATTTCTGTATATTTGATTAACAACATTAACACGTTTATAAAGTAGTTACATTATACATAAATGAATAAATCTATTCAATGGACATGGAATTAATTACATAATCAAAGATTAAAAACTGCGATTTTCAACAAAATCACAAATTGAGATTAAATAGTCATCTTTAATCCCACATGCTCGAACATGTTGTTTAGCCTCAGTAATAAATGTATGAAGCCTTTCTTTAGCACCTTCGACTGAATATAACTTAACATAAGTAGTTTTATCATTTTCTATATCACTACCAACTGGCTTACCAAGTACTTCTTCATCACCTATTACGTCTAAAATATCATCTTGTATTTGAAATGCGATACCAAGTTTATAAGCAAATTGCGTTAGGTGAGATAATTGTTCGGCTGTTGCTTTTGAAATAATTGCACCTGCAATTACTGGATACATTAGCATCTTACCCGTTTTTCTTTCATGGATATATTGCAATTCTTCTCCACTAAGCTCTTTACTTTCACCTTCCATATCTGCTACCTGACCGGCAACCATACCTTCAGGACCTGCAGCAATCGCTAACTCACTAATTAATTGTAGTTTCACTTGATCAGACACATGAAAATCATTCATTTCCGTAATTAATTTAAATGCGTATGTCAATAGGCCATCACCTGCTAATACCGCAAGATCTTCGCCAAATACTTTATGATTTGTCGGTTTTCCTCTTCGAAAATCATCATCATCCATACATGGTAAATCATCATGAATTAATGAATAAGTATGAATCATTTCTAAAGCACATGCAGGTTTTATCCCTATTAATGGGTCATTACCAAATGCATCTAGAGTTGCGAAAAGTAAAAGAGGTCTAATTCTTTTCCCTCCACCTTGCAATGAATAGGACATAGATTCTTTTAATATTTCCGGTGCTTTTAATCTTTCAACCGATTTAATCATTTCATCATTTACTATTCTACTGGAATACTCCATAAAATCTTTGAAAGTGTTCATATTATTCCTCCTCAACAGTAAAAGGAGTTTGTTCACCCTGTTCATTTAATATAGAAGTCATTTGTTTTTCAACTTTTGTAAGCTTCTCTTGACAAATTTGAGATAGTTTTATACCTTCTTGAAAGTATTCGATCGCTTTTTCAAGTGGTACGTCACCTTGCTCTAATTTTTGTACGATCAGTTCAATTTCTTTTATTGCTTCTTCAAAAGAACGTTCATTTTGTGACAATTGATTCACTCTCCTTTTACTTCAAGTACTTCACAATTTAATTTCCCATCGGTCATTTGTAATTGGAATCGGTCTCCGCTTTTTGCCTGTTTAACCGATTTCATCAATTCGTTATCATTTTTATATGCTAATGAATAACCTCTGGCCATAACTTTTAATGGACTAAGTGCATCAAGTGTATGAAGTATTCTTTCCATTTCAAATTTCTTTTGGGTGATTAGGCGATTAAATTCTTTTTGCAAAGCCATATGTAATTGCTGGTGCTTTTGCTTTTCAAACTGAACTCTATTACTTGGATGATGTATTAGTAGTGACGAATTTAGTTCTTTATGCTTGTTTATTTTAGACTTAACAATTTCATTTATTGATGTATGTAAACGCTCATTAATCCGGTCAAATTGCTCTTGTTTTGGATGGAATAGTGAATTAGGATATCTAAAAACATAAGCATCTTGAACTGCCTTTAGTTGCGCTTGTTTTCGTTCAATAATCGTATCCATCGCTTTATTGAGTCTTGTTTTTCGAACAGTAAATTGCTCAAGTATTTCTCTTTGGCTTAACGAAACTAATTCTGCTGCAGCCGTTGGTGTAGGTGCCCTCAGATCAGCGACATAATCCGCAATTGTCGTATCCGTCTCGTGACCCACTGCGGAAATGATTGGAATTTTTGATTCAAAGATCGCTCTCGCTACTTTTTCTTCGTTAAAGGCCCAAAGTTCCTCAATTGATCCTCCGCCTCGTCCGACTATTAACACATCTATTTCTTTCATTCTACCTGCTGTTTCAATTGATTTCACAATCGATGCTTTCGCACCTTCACCTTGTACAAGAGTCGGAATGACAACTATTTTCCCAATCGGGTATCTTCGTTGAATCGTTGTAATAATATCTCGAACTGCCGCACCAGTTGGTGAAGTAACAACCCCGATTACACTAGGAAAAGAAGGAATCTTTTTCTTGAATTTCTGATCAAAGAGTCCTTCTTCTAATAGTTTTTTCTTCAATTGTTCATAAGCTACAAAGAGACCGCCAACACCATCGGGTTGCATGTCTCTTATGTAGATTTGATAGCTACCTGATCCTGGGTATACATTTATTTCACCTTGTACAATAACCTGCATACCATCGGTTGGTTGAAATGCGATATTTGCATTAAAGGATTGAAACATGACCGCTGCAATTCTAGCACCATCATCTTTTAACGTAAAATAATAATGACCGCTAGATGAATGACGTTTAAAATTTGAGATTTCTCCACGGAGAAGTATATTTTGCAAATTACGATCCGCTTGAAATTTTGCTTTTAAATATTTAGTTAATGCGGTAACAGTAACTGGTAGCTTTTCCGTCATGCATAGCCCTTCTTTCATTCTTACAAAGCAATATGATTAAAGTTTAGTACTCAAATTTAATTTATGATCAATTTGAGAAGCTGCTTTTAACGTATTATGAAGTAGCATTGTAATAGTCATTGGTCCTACTCCACCTGGTACCGGAGTAATATAACCAGCAATATTTTTTACATCCTCAAAATTTACGTCTCCACATAATTTGCCATTTTCGTCTCTATTCATGCCGACGTCAATTACAATAGCACCCTCTTTAACATAATCAGCTGTAATTAATTTTGCTACACCAATCGCAACAATTAAAATATCAGCTTGCTTTGTAATATTTTTTAGATTAGTTGTACGTGAATGTGTATAAGTAACCGTTGCATTTTCGTTTAAGAATAGTTGTCCAACTGGTTTCCCTACAATATTACTACGTCCAATAACAACGACATGTTTACCACTAATCGGAATATTTGTATTTTCTATTAATTTTAATATACCAAAAGGAGTACAAGGTAGTAATGAATCTTGATTCGTCATCATTCTTCCAATATTAATTGGATGAAATCCATCAACATCTTTTAATGGAGAAATTGTTTCAATTACTTTCTTTTCTGAGATATGAGCAGGTAATGGCAACTGAACTAAAATACCATGAATTGACTGATCATCGTTTAATTTGTTTACAACGGATAATAACTCATCTTCAGTAACTGTTTCAGGTAATTCAATTACTTCAGAATACATTCCTAATTCATTACATGCTTTATGCTTCGAATTCACATATGTTCTTGAAGCAGAATTATTTCCAACTAAAACAACTGCTAAACCTGGTGTAACACCTTGATTTTTTAATTCTGAAACACCATTCTTTAATTCCTCACGAATTGATACTGAAACTTCTTTACCATTAATTAATGTTGCTACCATTTTAGTTTCCCCCTATGCATATAAACAATCTATCTATTTAGAATTTTGATAATACCGCATTGATAAATTTACTAGAATCATCATCACCGTAAACTTTTGCAATTTCAATCGCTTCATTGATTGCTACACTTTTTGGAACATCCTCTAGGTAACTAATTTCTACTAGAGCGATTCTAAGGATATTGCGATCAACGTTGCCTAAACGATCAATCGTCCAGCTTTCGATATTTGAAGCTAATTGTTCGTCAATCACTTCTTTATGACTAACAAAGTTTGTTACAATTGCCTCTAAAAAAGCATCTTGTTTTTCTTCAGCTTCTTCTAATACATGCTCTAATGCATCTGAAGCATTTGCTTCACTTAAATCCATTTGGAATAATGTTTGTAATGCAAGTTCCCTTGCTTTTCTACGTTTCATCAAAATAATAAACTCCTTTAAGCTAAATTCATCATTCGTTGCATAGGTAATAACGAATTCTAATTTTGTATAGTAACACGTTATTTTACCATTTTTTTTAATAAGTTCCAACGACTGTCTGTATTAACTCTAATTTTTATTATTATTAACGTTTCTAAGCAAACTCAATACTTTAAACTGTTTTCTACATTTTAACTTAAAATCCAATAAAATAACAGACTAATGTTTGTGTTTTTTTAAAAAATATTCCTTTTTTTTACTTTAAAATAATATTTATATGCCAAAACACGAACATTCAAAAAGAAAGTTTAAGAAAATACGGGATTAATGGGATTGTAAAAGATTTAAAGAAAATAAAAAAACTTTCTAACTATTACCAGATTTTATTGTCTTTCCTGTCCTTCCTGACTCCCAAGCCATTCATGTTCCAGTATGCTGTATAAAAAAGTGTCTCTCCAGCCGTCTCTTAATAATAAATCTTCACGCATTTTACCTTCTAAATTTAGGCCACATTTTTCAAGTACTTTTGCTGATGCAATATTTCTAACATCACATGTCGCAAAAATTCGATGAAGCTTAAAATTTTTAAATCCAAATGAAATTACTTTTTTAGTAGCTTCACTAGCAAACCCCATGCCCCAATAGTTCGGATGAATTATATACCCTATTTCACCTATTTGATTTATTTCATCCCTAATATTAAACTCAATCGATCCGATTAATTCACCAGATTCCTTTTCTATTATTGCAAATGCAAATCTAGTTCTATTTATTTGTTTCATATCTCCTAGTATGGTTTGAATGAATTCCTTAGTCTCACTTTCAGTATTCGGTCCCCATGGCTGAAATTGACATACAACTAATTGTGATGCATATTTATGTACTTGCTGCCAATCACTTTCAACAAATTCACGTAAGTTTGTTCTATTTGTGCTCAAATTTAAGATCATATTGTCACCTATTTCTATTTCATTTATAAATAAATTTTAACACATTTCAAAATATTTCCATAAAAGCAGTTACATAAGAACTGGAATAAATGAAAGAACTGCATAAAACTTTAAAGACTGTCCTTACTTCTTATCTAGCAAAACAAAAAAAGAGCCTCTATTAGATAGAGACTCTTTTTATACTATTAAAGTTCAATTGGAGCTTCTTGCTCAGGTTTCGTATCGAATTGAACTCCTACTACGTGAACATTTACTTCAGATAATTCAAGACCTGTCATCGTTAATAATGCTTGACGAATATTGTCTTGTACATTACCTGCTACAGTTGGGATTGACTTACCAAATTTAACTAGAATGTATACATCGATTGTAATTCGTTCTTCTGATAAATCAACTCGGACACCTTTACCGTGATATTTCTTACCGATAATTTCAGAAATACCAGATGCTAGGTTTCCACGCATGCTTGAAACACCTTCAACTTCAGCAGCTGCAATACCAGCAATTACTTCGATTACTTCAGGTGCGATTTCTACTCGACCTAATGTCGCAGTACCCATTTCTAAAATTTGATTTTCGTTCATACAGATCCCTCCACTTTATCCTTTAACAAGCGCATGCTCCTCAAGGAATTTAGTATTATACTTCCCTTTTACGAAGATTTCATTTTGCAATAAATTTAAATGGAATGGAATTGTTGTGTAAATTCCTTCTACCACAAATTCTTCAAGTGCTCTTATCATTATAGCAATTGCTTCATCTCTTGTCTTGCCATGCACGATAACTTTCGCAATCATTGAATCATAATATGGCGGAATTGTGTACCCGCTATATACAGCAGAATCAACACGAACATTCGGGCCACCCGGTGGTAAATACGTAATGACTTTACCAGGAGACGGCATAAAGTTCTTATCTGGATTTTCAGCATTAATACGACATTCAATTGACCAACCTTTTAAAGATACGTCTGATTGAGTTATTTTTAACGGATGACCTTTAGCAATTAATAATTGTTGCTTAATAAGATCAATACCAGAAATATATTCAGTAACAGGATGCTCAACCTGAATACGTGTGTTCATCTCCATAAAGAAGAAGTTTTTAGTATGTGGTTCATAAATAAACTCAACAGTACCAGCACCCCAGTAATTTACCGCTTCAGCTGCACGAACAGCTGCTGTACCCATTTTTTGACGAGTTTCTTCGTCTAAAACAGGTGATGGTGCTTCTTCTACTAATTTTTGAAGACGACGCTGAATTGTGCAATCACGTTCTCCAAGATGAATCGTATTACCATGCTCATCTGCTAAAACTTGAATTTCAACATGTCTAAAATCTGTTATATATCTTTCAAGATACACACCCGGATTACCGAAAGCTGTTTGAGCTTCTTGTTGAGTAATTTGTATACCTTTTTCAAGTTCGTTTTCATCTTTTGCTACACGGATTCCTTTACCTCCGCCACCTGCTGTAGCTTTGATAATAACCGGATAGCCGATTTCTGCAGCAATCTTTTTACCATCTTCTATACTTTGAATAATACCTTGTGAACCAGGTACGACTGGTACACCTGCTTCTTTCATTGTTTCACGAGCAACGTCTTTTGTACCCATTTTAGAAATAGAATCAGCCGTTGGTCCAATGAATTTCACATTGCACTCTGTACATAATTCTGCAAAACTAGCATTTTCTGATAAGAAACCATAACCAGGATGGATTCCGTCGCAACCAGTTAATTTTGCAATACTAATGATATTAGTCATATTTAAATAACTATCTTTTGATAATTTAGGACCGACACAATAAGCTTCATCTGCCATTTGAACATGTAATGCTTCTTTATCTCCTTCAGAGTAAATAGCAACTGTTTCAATATTTAATTCTTTACATGCTCGAATAATACGAATGGCGATTTCTCCTCGATTCGCTATTAAAACCTTTTTCATTTCTTCACCTTCTCTAGTAAAGTACTGTTAATTTTGTAGATACTTAGGCCTTTACCAAGAATAATGGTTGACCGTATTCTACTAATTGACCATTTTTAGCAAGTACTTCAACGATTTCGCCTTCAATTTCAGCTTCAATTTCATTAAAAAGCTTCATTGCTTCAACGATACAAACGATTGAATCATTTTTAATACGATCGCCGATTGATACGTATTCTTTTGCATCAGGAGATGGAGATGCGTAGAATGTACCTACCATCGGTGATGTAATCTTATGTAAGTTACTTGTATCTTCTTTTTCCACTACAGGTGCAGCAACTTCTGCAGCAACTGGTCTTTCTAAAGTTGCAACTGGAGCAGATGTAACTACAGGAGCTACCTCTTGGTGTAAAACAGGAGCAGATGTAACTACAGTTGTTTGTCCACCTTTTTTAATTTTAACGATAGCACCATTATCCTCAAATTCGAATTCATTTATTGTTGATTGATCGATTAACTTAATTAACTCTCTAATTTCATGAATTTTCATTCTGTTCACCCCTTAAGACATATAGTCTAATCTTATAACCTAATACTAAACTTTTCAACAAATTATTTTAACCAAAGTATTTCCTAATTATTTTTAGCTATTTTACAAGGAATATTTATATATTATTCCTTACCAAAAATAATTCAATATAAACTATTATAACAGGGAAAACCAAAGACAGAAAGTGCATAGGAATTAGGAATAATCCTAAAATTCACATTAATTATTTATAAGCATATTAAAAAAAATGAAGAGCCAGCAGAATAGTACCACTGGCAACAAACTATTTAAACAGAGGACAGCCCTTTATTTTAGCAATAACATACACATTGTTCTACTAAATAAGTACTTAGTCGATTTCCATATCAGGTTGGAAATCCACCTCACGCAGGCTTCATTTTTTGTGAAAAATCTGGTCTAACTGACAACTTGTTTTTATACAGAATGATAGCCAGTAGAATCACTTCTACTGGCTTTGTTCATATAATTATTTAACTTGGAATTTTACAACTACTAGTTTTTCACCTAAGACACTTCTTGTCATTTGAATAATGTCATTCGCTGCTTTTCTGCTTGGTTTTGCTGACGTTACATCTACTTTTACTTCATCTTTGTCAGAACGAACTAGTGCATCTTTATAGCCAGCTTCTTTAATCATAGTTTCTACATCTGATTCTAATGCAGTTAATTTTTGAAGTTCATTCATATTAGTGAATGCATCACTCTTCTCTTTTGCTGATGCAGTTGCTGAATCAACAGTAGATTTATATTCATCAATTAATTGACTTCTTTGATCTTCTTGTTCCATACGTTGTTTTAAGAATACTTCACTAGTAGAATTTTCTTGAGAAGCTGTTTCTTTATCGTTTTGTTTAGAAGTATTTGTTTTAGAAGTATTTGTTTTAGAATCAGTTTTAGAATCTGTATTAGAATCTGTCTTCTTAGTATCTTTAGGAGTTGAGTCTAATGAATCTGTATTTGTATTGTTATTCATGTTCATAAAACTTGTTGTTTTTAAATTATCAGGTGTCGTAACATAATAAACTGATAATACAACAACTAAACTTAACATTGTTAATAACCAAATCGTTTGTTTTTTCATTTAAATTTTACCTTCTTCCTCTTATTTTTTTGGTTGTACAGAGACACGATAGCTTGGTACATCAAGTAATCGCGTTACAGCTTCTCGAATCATTTGCTTTACTTCAAGGTTTTCTGCGCCTTTTGCAATAATGAGTACACCTCTAATTCTTGGCATTTGAGTTTCGGCTACAACAGGTTCTTGTTTATCACCGTTATCAATAATGACTACTTGCTCTTCTTGTGATTGATCATCAATATTTCGTTTCCCACCTTGTTTATCTGTTTCCTCAGTTTCTTGAGAACGATTCGTTTTATTTGTTTGATAAACGTTCTTTCCACTACCTTCAAGATTTACTACTACTTTTACATTACTTACACCAGCCATATTATTTAAAGTCTCTGTTAGCTGCTGCTCGTATTTTGTTTCATATTCTTCCATTTTGTTTGATGATGATTTTCCACCATCACTTCCAAGAGTCTCAACAGCTTTATCATTATTTTTTGGTGTTCCACTCGTTTCTGTCGAAATAGGTGAAAGCATTGAATTCGTTTTTTGATTTGTATTAGCAAATAGACTGCTAGCAATCATCCAACAAATCCCGAGTCCGAGTAGAGCTAGTACATATTTTCTCGTCAGTTTAAATGGACTTTTTTCTTTGTCAGAAGAGGTTTTGTCATCGCCATTTCCTTTTAGAAAGTCTGCTAATTTTATTGGTGGAAGCTTTTTCTTCATTTGTCATTACTCCCCTCCTTCCATTTTGACTTCGATTTGCTTGTCCTCAAGCTCCCATTTATTTGCTAAAAAAGTTTGTAACTCTTGTTGTTTAATTTTTTCATCGTCTGTCTGAACAGGCTGATCGGTATTAATTGATACTTCTTGAACAGGCTCTACATTGCTTGTCTCATCTTTTTTAGGGCCTACGTAAACGATTACTTTAGAAAGATCATGTGCTGTTTTTACTGTAGTAACTCCATCTTTAACTTGTAAATCCACATTTGTAATGACCTGTTCAAATTCTTTTGAAAAGCTTTTTTCAACGTCCTTTTTCATTTGGACAGCCATTTGTTTTAATATATATGCACGTTCTGCTTCTTGTATTTCATTTTTCTTATTATTTATTTCATTTTTTATTTCGCCATTTGCTTCATACGTTTTAGACTGGTACCCAGCTAACACTTCTTGTATATTTACTCTGAATAATTGAAAAATTGGTTGGAGCATCATGACAATTAATAATAGACTCGCTACAAATCGTACATATTTTGCTAAGCCGGTATTTGGAATTAACATCATAATGACGGTTGCAACTAATATATAGACGATAATATTTGAAACCCAGTGTATAAAGAATTCCATTTTTTCACCTACCTAAACATGACGACAATGTTTCCTGCCGCTATTATTAAAGTCATACTTAAGAAAAACATTAATGAAACGATTGATAAACAAACAAATAAATAAGTTACACTTTTTCCGATCGTATCAATCGTGCTAATGATATTTTTGCTTCCAACTGGTTGTAAGATCGCCGCTGAGAATTTATAAATTAAAGCTAAAACTAATATTTTAATAGCTGGGAATACAACGATTGCTAATAAAGTAACTAAACCTACAATCCCAACTGTATTTTTTAATAATAAAGATGCACTAATAACTGTATCTGTAACGTCTGCAAAAACTTTACCAACAACCGGAATAAAATTACTTGTCACAAATTTAGCTGTTTTTACTGCTACCCCATCCGTTACTGCAGTCGTCAAACCTTGTACACTTAAAACCCCTAAAAAAATAGTTAAAAAGATTCCTAGTACACCTACAGCAACATTTCTTATTAAAGAAGCTAATTTTGTTACCTTCAACTCATCATTAATAATGCTTACAATACTTAAAATTGTAGATACAAGAATTAAAGGTAGTACAAAATACGTCACTAGTAATCCGCTTGTATGCATTAAAAATATTAAGATTGGATGGAAAACGCCAACAGATATGACACCACCTGAAGTCGCAATCAAAGCAAGTAAAATCGGTATTAATGCTCGTAAAAAATCAATCATGACTGTAATTGCATCTTGAGTGGCCTGCGTGGCAATATAGAAACTATTTAATGCAAAAACTACCAATACTAGAAAAACAACATTATCAGCAATCTTACTGACCGTACTCTTCTCAAATGCATTTTGTAATGATTGGAGTAAAGAACTAAAAATTACTAACATAATTAAGATCCCTAATATTTTTCCATTACTTAATAACTCAAAAAATATATATTTAGCAAATGCAATAAACCATTCTTGCAATGAAAATTTCTTTTCTCCCTTAATAAATTGGATAAAGTCCCCTTTTTGACTTTCTGGTAAAAAACCACCATATTGATGAACAACTTCATCCCAATATTGTTGAACTTCATCGATCCCTAACTTTTGTATTTGTTCATTTACAATTTCAGCAGGTGGAGGAGCAGCTTGTACAATTCTTGGTACTAAAAAAAAGAGAGCAAAGAAAAGAAGAAAAACTTTCATCCTTTTTGACATAATGTCCTCCTTTCCTTACATCTAAGAAATTTTTGGTAAAAAACTTAAAATTGTTTCGATTAAAGCTGTTAAAATCGGTACTGCAAGAACCAAAATGAGTACTTTCCCCCCTAATTCAATCTTGGAAGCAATTGCTCCTTGGCCTGCATCTTTCGTAATTTGAACTCCAAATTCAGCTATGTATGCGATCCCAATTATTTTTAATAAAGTTTCAACATACACATTTTTAATACTCGCCTGATTTGCTAGCTTTTGAATTTGATCCAATAAGAATTGCACCTTATCTAATAAAAATAGAAATAATACACAGCTTATAAAAACAGTTATTGCTAAAGTAAAATTATTCATTTTAAATTGATTTAATAAAAGAATGACAAATGTGGCGGCTAAACCAATACCGACAATTTGGATGATTTCCAAAGACTCTCACCCCTAATCTAATGAAATAGAAATACATCCCGAACTTTATTAAATAGATCACCAGCTTTTGTGATAACTTGAAGAAATACGATAATGAATGCAGTTATAATCGTCCATGTAGCAAACTCTTCCTGTCCGGCTTTTTTTAAGACCGCATGGATAATTGCAGCAATTACTCCAATCCCAGCTATTTGAAACATCAGTGCATAATTTGTAATCAATTTAAACCCCTCCTACAAGAGTAATATAACGATTAATATTCCACTTAAAACTCCTAGCATTTTAGACATTCGTTCATAACTGCCCTGCGAATCGATTGCTTCTTGCTCTTCTCTTTCCAAATGTTTTAATGCTAAAATGATTTGTTTTTGTTGTGAATATTTATCATGCATACCAATCGTCTCACCAAACTGTAATAATACTTGTATATCAGACTCTTTAATCGAGACAGTTTTAGCATATTTCATTAATGAATTTTCCCAGGCTTCTTTCGCAGAAAATGCACTCGTTTCAAGTTGAATTGCAAAATCCTGTAAACAACTATTAATCGGTCCTTTTAATTGACTCGAAATTCTTCTAAACGCTTCTTGCAGTGGCAATTGACTATACATTACCTCTGCCTCAAGAGATTGGAGAGCCAACTTCCATCCCCGTAATTCTTTTGTCCGTTCTGATAATCTACCTGCAAAATAAAATCCAAGCCAGCTTGTTGAAAAAATAATAATAAGTGCTCCAATCCACCTCATTTAAAACACCGCCCTTGGATGAAATAAACTAGAGCAATCCTTATTTTTAATGTCTGTAACAGTACCAGGTGAAGGAAAACTTGAAATTTCAATAAACCGTTCAAATGTCCCATTTTGAAACAATGGCAAAAGAGAAGGGCGTTTTCTTATTTCCTCTAATGAATAGCCATGGACGGTCACTATTAATTGAACACCGGCAAAGATCGCTTCTAAAATTGCATCTACATCTTCCTTTTTTCCAATTTCGTCTACAAGAATGACATGAGGACTCATCGACCTTACAAGCATCATCATTCCTTCTGCTTTTGGACATGCATCTAACACATCGATTCTTTCACCAAATGTATATTGAGGTACCCCTTTAACTGAACCTGCTATCTCAGATCGCTCGTCAACAATGCCAACCTTCCCAGGCCTTATTCCCCTCATGGCATCACCTTGACTCACCACTCTAGCAAAATCCCTAAGTAATGTTGTTTTCCCCGCTTGTGGCGGGCCAATCAGCATAGTGTTTTTCCATCTTCCTTCATAAACATACTTTACAAATGGACTAGCTATTCCTACTTTTTCCTTTGCAATACGAAAATTATAAGAACTAATATCCCGAATCATTTTAACCATTCCGTTTTCAGTTACAACGCGACCAGCTAGCCCGACTCGATGGCCACCTTTGATCGTGATATAGCCTTTTTTCAATTCTTCCTCAATCGTATAAATTGAAAATTGACTTAGCTTTCCAAGAATCTGCCCGCCTTCTTCTTCTGTTAAGATATAAGGTATAAAATTTGACTGATTATTAGAAATCACTTCAACTGGTCGTCCGATTCTTAACCTTAATTCCTCTACTTGTTGTAGGTCTCCATATGAACGCTGTAGCTTTTCTTTAATTAATGTAGGCAATACGTTGAAAACCTCTTCCATAAAAGGTCACATCCTATCATTTAAAAACTGCCAACAATATTAAAAACACTCCAC
Organism: Gottfriedia sp. NPDC057991; assembly: GCF_042886615.1. Classification (NCBI taxonomy): domain Bacteria; kingdom Bacillati; phylum Bacillota; class Bacilli; order Caryophanales; family Bacillaceae; genus Gottfriedia; species Gottfriedia sp. NPDC057991. The sequence continues at coordinate 686,470 of NZ_JBHVQN010000001.1, read as the reverse complement.
AAACTACTAAAACTAATCGAATAGGATCTAATTTAGATGCAACACCTATAATCCCAATAGCCATTGTTGAAATGAGGATAATAGGTCCGACAGTTGCCAAAACACTATTTACTGCTAAAGCCTTCTTAATGTCGTTTAAATATAAAATTGTAAAAGCAGCAATTAATTCTACACTTCCACCAAAAACTCTGAGCATTCCCATACTTAGTACTGCTCGATCCATTGAATCAATCCAATCCTTCATAGCTCCACACCTTTTTTCATTCTTTTTTATTACTAATATGCTGAATATGTCCATTTCAGAAGACAAACATTAATTAGAAGGCACAAAAAAGAGAGAAGTCGTATAACTTCTCTCTTTAGCATGTTGATATAAGACATAGTCAATATTGAAAAAAGGTGGCATGAGGTACTTTTAAAGCAAGATAATTTGGTTTTATGATTAATTTATCTATTTGAATAAGTTGATTGGAATGAATGTTGCTCGAATCCTATGGGAGATGCCGGAAGCCTAAAGACCCCGCAGGAACGAGGAGGCTCAGGTTCGGCCCCATGGAAAGCGAGCATCCTGTAATGGAAATCAACATGATAATACTTACTTTGAAACAAACTACTTTCTTCGTTGATTAAATATGAGATTTTAAAACCAAATTAAAATATAATATAAACAAAAAAGATTATAACCATAATAACTTGCAATACCGCTTTTGCTAATGAGCTACTAATAAATGAGACAACTGTCGCCCATGCTGATTTTATCGACTCTTTTGTATTCTTCCCTTGTAATTTCTCTGCTATAAAAACAGAAATGAATGGGACAATAATTAAGCCGAAGGGAGGAAAAACAAACGAGCCAACGATTACAGCTATACAACCTACTCTTTCACCAGTTTTTGTACTGCCGTATTTTTTAAGAAAATATTTATTAGCCAGAATATCCGCTAGAAAAATAACAGCTGTAAAAATCAGCATAATAATCCAAAACGACATATTTAAATTACTTTTATTAATACCAAAGTAATAAATTAAAAATCCTACCCATAATACTGGTACACCTGGAATTATTGGTTTGATTAGCGCAATAAACGCCAATGCAAAACAAATGATAATCAATGTCCAAAGTACGATTGATGTAACCATTTAATCACCCTTACTTATTTAAATTTGTTAATAAGAAAAAGAGACACTCTTTAAATAAGTGCCTCCATTTTTTACATTTAATTAAGCTTTTGAACGTGAAACGTAACTAGCTTCAGTTGTGTTAATAATTAATAATTCGCCTTCATTAATGAAGATTGGTACTTGTACTACTAAACCAGTTTCCATTGTAGCTGGTTTTGTAACGTTAGAAGCAGTATCACCTTTAATACCTGGTTCAGTTTCAACTACTTTTAGATCAACAGTGTTTGGTAATTCAACACCTAAAATTTCACTTTCAAAAGTCATGATATAAACTTCCATATTTTCTTTAAGGAACTTTAATTCACGTTCAATATTTGCTTCCGGTAATTCAATTTGCTCATAAGACTCATTGTCCATGAATACATGTTGGTTACCATTAGCATATAAATATTGCATTTTACGGTTTTGAATATGTGCTTTTGCTACTTTCTCACCAGCACGGAATGTTTTTTCTTGTACAGCACCTGTACGTAGGTTACGAAGTTTTGAACGTACGAATGCAGCACCTTTTCCCGGTTTAACGTGTTGGAAATCGATTACTTGCCAAAGTCCACCGTCAGTTTCAATTGTTAAACCTGTACGAAAATCGTTTACTGAAATCATTAAATATCCTCCTAAAAAATGAAATGGTTCTATAAGTATGTATTGTGTAAAAAAGAACCATTACTCTTACCATGAATTTCTTTTACAACTTTATATCATAAAGTAAAATACGCTTTTTGTGTAGTTCTATTTTCTAATCTAATGAAAACTTATAAAATGATTAGATTTTTTGGTGAAGACATTAAGTTTTCGTTACCACCAGTTTTAACGATTAAATCATCTTCTATACGAACTCCACCTAGATTTGGAATATAAATACCTGGTTCACAAGTTACGATCATATTTGGCTCTAATACTGTATCAGAACGGAATGATACGCCAGGTCCCTCATGTACTTCTAAACCAATACCATGGCCAGTTCCGTGTCCGTAATATTCTCCATAACCTTTTTCCGTAATATAATCACGAGTTAAAGCATCAGCTTCTTTACCAGTAATTCCTGCTTTAATTCCGTTAACACCACGTAATTGAGCTTCAAGAACGATATCGTAAATTTTCTTCAAATCAGAATGAGGCTCACCAACAGAAACTGTTCTCGTCATATCTGATACATACCCTTTATAGTATGCACCAAAATCTAACGTTACAAAATCACCCGTTTCAATTACTTTTTCAGATGCCACACCGTGCGGAAGAGCAGAACGAGTACCAGAAGCAACGATTGTATCAAATGATGATGAGGTAGCACCTAATTTACGCATAAAAAATTCTAACTCATTAGATACTTCTAATTCAGTAACACCTGGACGGATAAATCCTAAAATATGATTAAAAGCAGATTCCGCAATTTTAGCAGCTTCCTTAATGATTGAAATCTCTGCATCTGTTTTAATTAAGCGTAATTTTTCAATTAATCCACTTACAGGAACTAATTCTGCTTTTGCTACTTTGCGGTAAGAACCAAATTCTGTAAACGTAACATGATCTTGTTCAAACCCAAGTTTTGATACGCCAAGTTTCTCTGTTAAAGCTGCAACTTCAGCTGGAATTGAACCTTCATGCTTAACAATCTCATAACCTTCACATTGGCTAGTAGCTTGTTCAATATAGCGGAAATCAGTAATGAATAAAGCTTTGTCCTGAGTAATTAAAGCAACACCAGCAGAACCTGTGAAGTTCGTCATGTAACGTCTGTTGTATGTACTAGTTACTAATAATGCATCTAATCCTTTTTCTACTAAAGCTTCACGTAACTTTTTAATTTTTTCCATTGTTTTTCTCTCCCCTACTTATCTTTTTTAACGCACTTAAACCTAAATCATATCCATACACACCTAAACCAACGATTTGTCCTACAGTTACCGCAGCTAAAACTGAAGTATGTCTGAACTCTTCTCTTTTATGTATATTTGAAATGTGTACTTCAATAGTTGGTACGGTAATACTTGCAATTGCATCACGAATTGCATAACTGTAATGAGTAAATGCGCCGGGATTAAACAGAATCCCATCATAGACATTATTTGCCGCATGCAGTTTATCGATTAATTCACCTTCATGATTCGATTGAAAGCAATCAATCGTATCCCCATCTTCATGTGCAAGCGATGATAAATGATCCTCAATATCCTTTAATGTAGTCGAACCATAGATAGAAACTTCTCTCTGACCGAGCATATTTAGATTAGGTCCATTCAATAATAAAAACTTAGCCATTTTAAAAGTCTCCATCCATCATTTTTTGCATATTTATCCCAAACACACATATCTTGGAATACCCAAGGTTTATTTTATCATAGGCCAGACTATTTTGAATAGCCACGCAAATATGCCTTTTGCTCTTGAAATGCAAAAGAAACAGAATATGCAATAAAAGTTCCGTATAAAATGAATAAACAGATTGTAGTAACTGTCGTATCAGACGAATAATTCTTAATTGCTTTTAAATCGAATGCTAGTTTACCAAGAACAATAAAAACAATAACCCAAAGGAGTAATCCAAAAAATATGCCTGGCAGAACCCCGTTAAATTTTCTACCTATAAAATAAAATACAAATGCAATAATGATTGAAATAATGCCTATACCGACTATAGAAATTAAGTTTTCAATATAACCATTTGCCCATTTTCCAAGTTTGATTCTTTCTAAAACAAAATTTGGACCAATTTGAGTAAAATCAAAATAACTAAGAACTAACAAAACAATAGACCAAAATATACCACCGAAAAACCCAATACTAGCAATCTTATTAAAGTTTCTATTTGCTTTTGAATCACTATCGCCACCTTGCACTAGGTATTCATTTTGATTTTCACTTTGACTCTGATTTTGATCTTGGTTCTGATTTTGATCTTGGTTCTGATCTTGGTTTTGATTTTGGTTTTGATTGTTTTCTTGACCCTGCATTTCCTTTTCTTGTTCTTTATCTTTGTCCGGCATATATCATTTCCCTTTCCATACATCGCTAAATATCTCTGAGTATTATGTCCAACAAAGAAATTTTTAATGTGATTCTAAATTTTTATTAGAAAATTAAAAATATTGAGATTATTATTATATTTTCCTACTTCTTACTTGCACCATTATTATGCTTACATTTACAATAGATAGTAATAGATAAAAAACAAGTTTAGGTTGGTGCAACATGAGAGAGAAAAATAAAGCAGTTTATGGGGGGCAAGCAATCGTAGAGGGCGTTATGTTTGGTGGCAAAACACATACAGTCTCTGCAATCCGCAGGTCAAATGAAGAAATACAATATTATGAAGAACCGATACATATAAATCGGACAATGCAAAAATTAAAGAAAATTCCTTTTGTCCGTGGTGTAGTCGCGATTATACAAGCAAGCATTAATGGATCCAAGCATTTAAACTACTCAACTGAAAGATACGGGATTGATCCAAAAGATGATGAGGAAATTGCAATTGAGCGTGAAAAACAAAAAGGTACGCTTGCAACTTATCTCGGACTTTCATTACTAGCCGTTTTATCATTTTTAGTTGGTAAAGTTATTTTTACACTTGTACCAGTTCTACTGGCAGCAACATTGAAACCAATTTTTGAAACCGATTTTCAACAAGTCGTAATAGAAAGTGTCTTAAAACTAGGTTTTTTATTAATTTATATTTACTTAGTTTCCTTGACTCCATTTATAAAAAGAGTATTTATGTATCACGGTGCCGAGCATAAAGTGATAAATGCATATGAAAACAATATTCCTTTAACGATCGAAGGAGTCCAATCACAATCTCGACTACATTATCGTTGTGGAAGTAGCTTTATCCTATTTACTGTAATTGTTGGTATGTTCATATACTTCTTAGTTCCAACAAGCCCACTTTGGTTAAGAATTGTGGACCGACTTTTATTAATTCCAGTCGTTATAGGCGTTTCGTTTGAAGTTTTACAATTAACAAATAAAGTTCGAAATATTCCTATTTTAAGATGGGTAGGTTACCCGGGATTGTGGCTTCAATTATTAACAACTAAAGAGCCGTCTGATGATCAAGTTGAAGTATCAATCGCTTCATTTAACCGACTTTTAGAAGTGGAAAAAAATAACAAGATTTAATTGACAGAATTTTGTAAAAAATATCAACTTATTGGATAAAATGTAATAAACTATAAGAAACAATATTTTTCTAATACATTTAATAACTAATTTACTCTTCACTTAGGAGGTGCTTAAAGTGAATCAAAAAGTGTACTCATCAATATTTTATGGAATAATAGCATTAGCACTTTTTGGCTTAATTGCTCAGTTGATAAACGATCCAGCAAAATTATTACAACGATTTTTGTTTATTGGATTAATCCTTTTAATTATTTATTTTATTTATAGAGTTTTTTCATCTTCAAACAATCAAAGAAGCCAACAAGACTCCTATCGTAAGGCTGCAAAACAAACTATAAAAAAATATAACACTCAAAAATCTAGCTCGTTAAAAAAATCGATTAACAAATCAAAGCCCACTTCAAGAAAAAGTACCTCCACGCCTTTGTTAAAAAAACGAACAAAGGATGCAAGTCACCTAACTGTGATTGAGGGTGAAAAGGGCAAAAAGAAAGACCGTGCTTCCTACTAAGCACGGTCTTTTTAATTATTCGAATTCGATTGGGCTTCATTCGACTTTTGAATATTTTTTAATTCTTCGATTCGATTTTTATCTTCTTCAAAGTACTGTACTAGTTCTCCAATTCGATCAATCGCTTCCCAACTCATATGATGTTCCATTCCTTCAACATCTTGATAAATTAAGTTTTCATCTACACCAATAATTCTTAAGAATTGCTCAAGTAATACATGGCGATAGACAAGTCTTTTTCCCATCTTTTTACCTTTTTGTGTTAGGATTAATCCTCTATATTTTTCATAAATTAAGTAATCGTCTTTATCTAGTTTTTGCACCATTTTGGTCACTGACGATGGGTGTACAGATAATGCTTCGGCAATATCAGATACGCGAGCATACCCTTTATCTTCAATTAAAAGGTAAATTTGTTCAATATAATCTTCCATACTTGGTGTGGGCATGTTCTTCCTCCAATACAGTCTTTCAAACTTTATTCCGTCACAATAAGCATCAAATAAAATGATACAACACATAAACCAAAAGTGCAATTAAGGTGAACTCATTTAAATGATAATAGATCGTCATTCTGTATAAGAGTATGATGAAAATAATAAGAGTGTACCTATAAAATAGATACACATCATTATGTAAAATATTGAATTTCTCCATTAGGAAAATATTTTTTTATATAACCCGAAATTGTTTCTTCAATTGAAGCAGCTTCTTCTTTTTGATAAACATATTTTCCAATTCCATATTTTCCCCATTTATATTTTCTTTTTTCTTCATCCATTTCAAGTTTAGTATTAGGATACCTCTCTAGAATCACCTTTTTGGCAGGCTTAGTAAAACGATGTTGTATAAGTTCAAACGTCATCTTCTCATTTGCCAATTCACCTAATGCATCCTTTAATCGAATAAAAAGCTCCTCATAGCCCTCTTCCCAATCTTCATGCATATAAATTGGTGCAACAATAAAGCCAAATGGATATCCTGCATATGCAACTTTTTTTGCGGCTTCTATTCTCTCATCAAATGAACCAGTTCCAGGTTCGAAGTTTTTGATAACATATCTAGAATTTATACTGAATCTAAATGTTGTTTTCCCATTATGTTTTGCATCAAGTAAATGATCTACATGGGGAAATTTCGTTACGAATCGCAAACGACCATATTCTGTTTCACCAATGAATTCAATCGTTTTCTTAAGCGAATGTGTCAAATAATCTATGCCAACTATATCAGAAGTACAAGCAGCTTCAAACCTTGTAATCTCTGGCTCGCGTTCGTTCATATACTTTTTGGCTTGTGCAAAAATCTCTTCTAAATTTACATATACTCGAATATATGGCTTGGAACCTAGGGTTGTTTGCAAGTAGCAATAGTGGCAATGCCCCATACAGCCTGTAGCAAGAGGAATTGCATATTCCGCTGAAGGTTTAGATGTTTCAAACTTTAAAGTCTTACGCAACCCAACTACTAAAGTTGACTTGGCAATCCGGTATTTTTCCACATCATTTTCTCCAGGTAAATTTCGAATTTGATTATGGGATGTTGTTTCTCTTATTTCCAAACCCATCTGCTCAAATTTCTCCTTTAATTGCTTCCCTAACGGATACTCTAAAGCTTGAGGCTCAAAATAAACAAGCTTTGGTATAAAAGGCTTCATTTAATCTACTCCTTCTCCACTTTTTGATTAGTATTAACTACGATCTAAATTAATACAGTGGAAAAGGTAGGAAGTTCTATTGTGATGTAAATTGAGGTTTTTCATTGATGCCTAAAATAGACCTGATTGAGGGTATTTTATTGCTTGTTCTGCAATTTTCAAATGGATTTATTTAAAAAGTATTAATTTTTTATGGTATTACGCTACATTTCGGCGGTTCCATTAAAATTTTACGTTCAATATGACTTATATTATACCTGTACCCCGCTGGGATACCCCTAGCCGTATTGGTATCTTTTTGATTTATTTGCGTTTTTCCTATTTTTATTTGTGTTTTTCGTATTTTAATTGCACTTTTACCTTTTTTATTTGCACTTCCACATTTATTTGCACTCTTTCGACCTTTATTTGCGCCTCTCAGTTTTTATTTGCACTCTTTCTTCCTTTATTCGTCCTCCTCAATGCAAAAAAAAAGAAAGCCAAAAAGGCTTTCAATAAAAAACTACTTACGTAAATTCCATTCCTCAGTATTATATTTAGTAGCAGCTAATTCCTGTACTTCCTTCTCTTGAGCCTCTGTTAATTCATAAGGCACCAACTCGATATCTAAGCCAATTTCGAAGCCTTTTTCAAATGCTTCATACAAGTCAGCCATTGTTTTAGGAGTAGTACTTTCTGCATTGATCCATGTTGCACGATCTAAGAATCGTTTTTTCATTCTCTCTCTCACTGCGTCTGAAGAGAAAATATATAAGTCATATAGCATATCAACATCAATATTTAAAGGAATTGAACCGTGCTGAAGAATTGAGCCCTTTTGTCTCGTTTGAGCACTTCCAGCAATTTTTTTATCATTTACAACAACTTCGTACCATGATGGAGCATCAAAGCAAACGGCACTTGCTGGGTTTTTTAATTGATTTTTTTCTTCAGCAGTTTTTGGTACAGAAAAAGAAGCATCTAAACCAAGTAGCTTGTACCCTTCTAAAATTCCCATTGAAATAACTCGATATGCTTCTGTAACTGATACCGGCATATTTGGGTAGCTTTCTGGGACAATTACGCTATAAGTTAATTCATCGTGATGAAGTACACTTCTTCCACCAGTTTGGCGTCTTACGAAATCACCGTTGTATTTTTTTAATGCTTCTAAACTTATTTCTTGGTTTTTTTGGAAATATCCGATTGTTACAGTAGGATTTTCCCATTCATAGAAACGCAGTGTTGGAAGAAAACCTTCTTCACTTTGCCACTTGATTAAGCATTCATCAAGAGCCATATTATAGCTACCTGATTTTACTCCGCTATTAATAAAATACCACTTTGTCTTTGTCATGTTGAAAATCTCCTCATTTTTCGATTAAATTTTTACTTTTTTAATGAAAGTTTCTTGCACATTCCTACTAGAGAATTATAATAAGATAAGTAGGTAATTGAAAGGTGTTGAAAAATTTGAGTCAGTTTTTACCAATAATTTTTGTCGTACTAGGTATCATTGTATACTCAACAGTTATGTATTTCTACCAAAAACGTTTAATTAAAACGTTAACTGAGGAAGAATTTCGTGCTGGCTACCGTAAAGCTCAGCTAATTGACTTACGTGATCAAGAAGATTTTAAGAACGGCCATATATTAGGTGCTCGTAATATTCCGTTCGCACAATTAAAAACGCGTTCAAAAGAAATCCGTAAAGATCAGGCAGTCTATTTATATGATCAAATGGGCGTTCGTCCTGGACAAGCTGCACGTATTTTACGTAAACAAGGTGTAACGGAACTTTACCAACTTAAAGGCGGCTACAAACTTTGGTCTGGTAAAATAAAAAAAGGTTTATAATCCACATTTAATTTAAATGAAAAAACTACTTCATTTTTGTGAAGTAGTTTTTTGCGTTTTATGTAGAAGTCATAAAGACCAAAAACTCATTATTCTTTATGAGTTTTTGGTTTAGCGTATTTCTCGCCTTTTGTATCTACCTTTATGGACTCGATGATGACTGGAGTAACAGGTTTTTCCATTGAATCCACTTCAACTGCGTCAATCTTCTTAACAATATCGATTCCTTCTGTTACTTTACCAAATGAAGCATATTGCCCATCAAGGTCAGGTGTATCGTTTGCCATTATGAAAAATTGACTTCCAGCACTATTTGGATCACCAGTTCTTGCCATAGATAGTACACCTGTTGTATGTTTTAAGTTGTTTTTAAAGCCGTTTGATGTAAATTCGCCATCAATTGCATATCCTGGACCACCGCCACCAGTTCCCTGAGGATCGCCACCTTGAATTACGAAGTCTCTAACAACTCGATGGAATGTTAATCCATTATAAAAACCTTTGTTTGCTAGTGAAATAAAATTATCTACTGTGTTTGGTGCAATATTAGGATATAATTCAGCTTTAATAACACCATAATCCTTTACCTTTATTGTTGCTATTGGTAATTTTCCATGTTTTTTACCATTTGCAGATTTTTCATTATTGTTACCACATGCTGCTAATAAGCTGATAGTTAATACAATACAGCTTATTAAAATTGCTCTAATCGATCTTTTTAACATTTTTACTTCTCCCCCTCTTTCATTTTTTAGTTTACCAAATTTGACCATGCATTTTCTATAGTTTCGAAAAATTGGGAATTTTTACACAGACCGAATTATATCACTTAAATATAAAAAACTGCTATTCAAATATGAACTGAATAACAGTTTCCTTTAATTGATTTACCCAACTCGTTTAGATGGTTCTTCGATTTTATTTTTTGCAAATGGAAACCACCAATTCCATTTTCCAAATAACTGCATTAAGCTTGGAACTAAAACTAAGCGAACGATTGTAGCATCCAAGAAAATGGCTATAGCAATCCCGATTCCCATCTGTTTAACAGGTACCATATCTGTAAATGCAAATGCTCCTGTAATAACAATCATAATGGATGCTGCTGATGTGATGATTCGGCTCGTTGATACTAATCCTTCTCTTGTTGAATAAGTATTATCTCCCGATTCATAATATAGCTCTTGCATTCTCGACATTAAAAATACTTCATAGTCCATACTTAAACCGAAAACTAATCCAAAGACAAACACTGGCAAAATCAACATGATATCAGATTGAGGTAAGCCAAAATTACCACCTTGGAATAGCCAAGTAATGATTCCAAACGTTGCACTTAAAGATAATACATTCATTAATATCGCTTTGATTGGAATGATAATGGACCTAAATGCAATCATTAATATGATAAAAGTACTAACCATAATCACAAGTAAACCGTATACAATATTATCTGTAATCTCATCAAATAATTCTTGTTCAAATTTCACTTGGCCACCGACAGTATAATCAAGTCCCTCAATTTTCCCATTATATTTATCTTCAAAATCTCTTACCCATTGCTTTCCTTTTTCTGATTTAGGATCAGAATTCAAGAATACTTGAATATAAGTTTTATTCTTTTTAATATAGGCATCAATCGCAGGCTGAATTTTTGATGCGTTTGGAGATTTTAAAGCAGGTAATAATTGCTGAGCGTTTAAATTAACTGAATTCAACACACTTTTAACTTCATAAACATTTTTGTCATCTTCAAGCTTTTTCTGTATCTTATCTAATGCGTTTACATTATTTTGTTTTAAAAAATCAGAATTGGATTCTAAAACAATTGAGACTGTGCCGTGTTTTTGAGCTTCCGGAAGAAAAGCTTTTTGATATTTTTCATAATTAATTCTTGACGTTGCATCTTTTGGTAATGCATCAATTGTAGGTATATTTAAGTGCACATCCCTGATTGGAATGACGAATAGTCCTAAAATGATTAATGATGTTAGTGCCATGATGATTGGTCTTTTCATTACGAAATTTGCAAATTTTCTCCAAACTGCTTGTTGTTGGTCTTGGCTTCGATTCGCAATCGATTTTAACGTACCTTTATTAATATTTTTACCAAGAGCTGAAAGTACTGCTGGTAGTAGAGTTAATGATAAAAACAAACTAACTAAGACTACAATAGCACCACTTATTGCAACACTTCTAAATAGATCAATATTTATGAAGTACAGGGCTGATAATCCAATAAATACACAAATACCAGAAAAAATAATCGCTCTTCCTGCAGTTGCAAACGTTACACTAATTGCTTCTTTCACTGTTGAATGATTTTGTAATTCAGTTTTATAACGGCTTACGAATAATAACGCAAAATCGATTGATAATGCTAATCCAATCATCGGTGCAACATTTAAGACAAAGATTGATAAATCAACATGCTTACCTATAAAGAATAAAATTCCAAAGGTACTTAAAATACTGATCATACCGATTATGATTGGAATAGCAGATGCAACTAAACTTCCAAATGCAAAAAATAGAACGATAAACGCAATTGGTACACCGATCATTTCTGCTTTCTTTAAGTCTTCTTGACTAGTTTTATTCATTACATCACTAATGATTGTAAATCCCGTTGTTCCTACCTTTACCTTATCATCTGAAAATGACTCTACTTTTTTTGCAAATTTATTGTTTAGATCAACAAGCTTATCGTGATCCTTCTCATTGAATAAAAGAGATAAGTAAGCAATATTATCTTTTTTCATACCCGGATTCGTTAGAGGGTGATGAAATTGTTGTATATTCTTTTCTTTTTGAACTTCCTTCACAATCCGTTCAATATCAGATTGGAATTCGACGCTTGTGGCACCCTTTTTTCGCTCAAGTAAAATGATGAGTGAATCTGGCGATTGTTCAAATTCTTTTTCTAATACATTCTTAGCTTTTTCATATTCTCCAGGTGTTCTAAAACCATCACCATCTAAAATGCCAGGTAAATGCTTCGAATAAATACCTAGAACGATTGAAAATACAGCTAAAATTGCAATAACAATATATCGGAATTGATAAATCGATCGACCCACCTTTTTCCAAGCACTATTTTCACTTACTGTACTTTTCATTTTTCCACTCCTTATTTACATATCCTACCAATATCTTATCAAACTGATGTAAATTCGCCTATTGATTTATATTTTGAGTCAAAAATAAAGAAAGAAAATACTTAATTCCGAACATTGGCCACCACGTCGAATTAACTATCTCGATGCCAATTTATCTTTTCTTAATATGTAAAAAAACGCCCATAATATAAATCAATTTGATTTATATTAGAGCGTTAAAATTTTGAAACTATGATTGCGATGATGATTCCAATTAATGCTCCAACAACAACTTCATATGAAGTATGACCTACTAGTTCATTTAATGCTTTGTAATTTTTAATTCTTCCATGAAAAAAATCATTTAATAACTTTGCATGTTTACTAACTGCCAATCTTACACCTGAAGCATCATACATAATAATCGTAGCAAAAATTGCTGAGATTGCGAAAGTAACATTTTCAAATCCTTCTGTTAATCCAACACTTAACGCTAATCCAGTAACTGTTGAGGAATGTGAACTTGGCATACCACCAGAAGCAAAAAACTTAGATATATCAAATTCTTTTTCTTTAAATAAATGGATAATGACCTTTAAAAACTGCGCAATAAACCACGCTATTACGGCTGAAATTAATGGTTCGTTATGAAGTATCGTCAAAACGTGCCTCCTTTAGGTGTAAATAATTGTTATTCCATTATTATCTTTCTTAAATAATTGTATATTCATTTATAGCTCATAAGAACAAAATAATTTTTGTTAAATATTAAATTGCAAAACAGAGTTTTACTTTTGTACCAATATTATTAGTTCACTGATTTATTTATCATAATGGATTTTACTAATAATTTCCATATATTTGACATATATGGAAGAACTTCAATCACTTAATACAAAATTAAGAAATATATAAATTTTAAATAAATTATCATTTTTGAAATTGACAATCCATATAATTCTGATAGACTTAGTTGTAATTAAATTCTAGGAGGAAGCTCATGAGCCAAACCAACGACTTAAAACCCATCATTGAGGTCGTGGAATCGTTACTTAATGGTTTAAGATTTGGAACAATCACATTAGTCGTTCAAGATGGGAGAATTATTCAAGTAGAAAAGCAAGAAAAAATACGATTAAAGTAAATAAGTTCCTGCTGACTAGAAAAACTAGAGGCAGCTCAAGTCTACGTATGAAAATGTAGATTTGAGCTGCCTTTTCTTTTTAGGATAACTTGGCTTCTATAGTCAATTGGAGGAAAGAAAATGAGATTTGAAAATTGGAACGTGAAAAGCATTCCTGACTTTTCGATTGATAATGAAACAAAAGGTGCACTTGAAGTACTCGAGTGGGCTTACAAAACCTATGGTGATGACCTAGTTTATGCTTGCAGCTTTGGAGTTGAGGGAATCTTATTAATTGATTTAATTTCAAAAGTAAAACCTGATGCAAAGGTTGTTTTCTTAGAGACCGGACTACATTTCAAGGAAACTTATGAATTAATCGACCGCGTGCAAGCTAAATATCCAAGCTTACAAATAGAAAAGAAAACACCAAGTCTGACTTTAGAAGAGCAAGCAAGTATTCATGGAGATGAGTTATGGAAACGTGAACCAAATAAATGCTGTAATATTCGCAAAATCCTACCACTTCAAGAAGCTCTAAAGGGTGCCCCAGCATGGGTGTCAGGCTTAAGAAGGGAACAATCTCCTTCACGACAAAAAACAGAATTTCTTAATCTAGATCATAAGTTTAACCTGGTTAAAGTTTGTCCCTTAATCCATTGGACTTGGAAGGAAGTTTGGCGATATGTATATTACAAAAATGTCCCATACAATCCATTACACGATATAGGGTACCCGAGTATTGGTTGTGAGGTATGTACATTACCTGCTTCAAATTCTTCAGATAGTCGCTCTGGTCGTTGGTCTGGATCACAAAAAACTGAATGTGGGTTACATGATTAGTTGTCTATATTAGATGCTAAAAAATGAAAGTTTATTCTTACAAACTATTAATATAGGAAAATTTAAGGAGTGTTTAGAAATGAGTTTAGACCCTCATGGCGGAGTCTTAATTAATCGGTTTAATCCAGAAGTTACTGTTAAAGATGGTTTGAAGGAAATTCCTTTAGATTTAATTGCGTTAAGTGATCTAGAGTTAATTGGAAATGGAGCTTATAGTCCCCTTACTGGTTATTTAGGAAAAGATGATTATGAGCAAGTCGTAAGCACATTGAGATTAAAAGACGGGACTGTGTGGAGTATTCCAATAACCCTTCCTGTAAGTGGACAATTAGCTAGCAATCTAAAACTAGGAGAACTAGTTAAACTGACTTGGGAAAATAATGTATTTGGTTTATTAAAGATTGATGATATTTATACACCTAACAAATTACTTGAGGCACAGTTTGTTTATGGTACAACTGACACAAACCACCCTGGAGTAGCAAAAATGTATTCTCGTGGTGATGTTTATTTAGGTGGAGAAGTAACTGTTATTAGACAAATTAATCGTACTCAATTCACTGAACATTATTTAAGTCCAAAAGAAACAAGAGAAAAATTTGCATCATTAAATTGGAAGAAAATAGTTGGGTTTCAAACTCGTAATCCAGTTCATCGTGCCCATGAATATATTCAGAAAACCGCACTTGAAATTGTGGATGGTTTGTTCTTAAATCCATTAGTTGGAGAGACAAAATCGGACGATATTCCTGCAGAAGTCCGAATGAAAAGCTATAAAGTATTACTCCAAAACTATTATCCAACAGATCGTGTATTTTTAGCAGTATTCCCTGCCGCAATGCGATATGCAGGACCAAGAGAAGCTGTATTCCATTCGATTGTTAGAAAAAATTACGGCTGCACACATTTTATTGTTGGTCGTGATCATGCTGGTGTTGGTAATTATTATGGAACTTATGATGCACAAAAAATCTTTCAAAAGTTTTCACAAGATGAAATAGGAATCTCTCTCCTATTCTTTGAAAATAGTTTCTATTGCTCAAAGTGCGAAAATATGGCATCCACCAAAACATGCCCGCATAGTAGCGAACATCACGTAACGTTATCCGGTACGAAGGTTCGTGAAATGCTAAAAAAAGGTGAAATTCCTCCTTCTGCTTTTAGTAGAAAAGAAGTTGTTGAAGTACTTATTGAAGGTTTGAAAGAACCTGAATCAATTTCTGTAGAATAGGAGTAAAGTTAAATGTCTAAAAATATCGTTTGGCATCAGGCTAGTATTTCAAAAGAAGACCGTCGTCAAAAAAACAATCACCACAGCTGTATTTTATGGTTTACTGGTTTATCTGCTTCAGGTAAATCGACGATTGCTAACGAGGTTGCAAAAGCATTATTCCATCTTAATGTTCAACAATACGTATTAGATGGTGATAACATTCGTCACGGTTTAAACAAAGATCTAGGATTCACTGATTATGATCGAACTGAAAACATAAGACGAATTGGTGAAGTAGCAAAACTCTTTGTTGATAACGGGCAAATTGTCTTAACGGCTTTTATCTCCCCATTTATTGCTGATCGAAATATAGTTCGATCATTAGTCGAACAAAACGAGTTTTTTGAAGTTTACGTAGAATGCTCCGTTGAAACTTGTGAAAGTAGAGATCCGAAAGGACTTTATAAAAAAGCAAAAAATGGTGAAATTCAAAACTTTACGGGCATTAGCTCTCCGTATGAGGCACCAATAAATCCAGAAATTACATTAAATACTGATAAGCAATCTGTACAAGAATGTGTTGAAACAATACTGCAATTTTTAAAGAGTAAAAATTATATTGGGTAAGGTGATGTTCGATGGCATTTGAAAAAATTTGGAAAGACAATCTTAAGCTAAATGAAACTGAAAAAAAGAAACTCGTTAAGGATGGACTTAAAATTTATGATGACATCCCCTACTATGCTAAAAATGGGTTTGAATCAATTCCAAAAGATCAATGGGATTTATTCAAGTGGGCTGGATGCTATTTACAAAAACCAAAAGAAGCCGGATATTTTATGATGCGAGTGAATGTTCCGTCTGGCATATTAACACATGAACAGCTTATAACATTAGCAGAAATCGCTCGTGATTATGGTCGAGATGTATATGATATTACAACTCGACAAGCGATCCAATTTCATTGGTTAACTATAGAACAAATACCAGATATTTTCACTCGTTTAGAAAAAGTAGGTCTATCTAGTGCTGGTGCATGTGGTGATATTACACGTAATATCGTTGGAAATCCACTTGCAGGGATCGATCCAAATGAATTATTTGATACTACACCTATTGTGAAGGAAGTTTATGAATTCTTTCAGTTTAATGAAGAATTCTCTAATCTGCCTAGAAAATATAAAATGTCGATCAGTACAAATAAAAATAATGCATCGAATGCAGAAATTAACTGCATTTCATTTATTCCAGCTATTAAAGAAATTAACGGCAAGGAAACTTCTGGTTTCCATTTAAAAGTTGGTGGTGGTCTATCTTCCGCTCCACATTTAGCTCAAGAACTGGATGTATTCTTGTTACCAAATCAAGTGAAAGAAGTTGCAATCGCCGTTACAACAATCTTTAGAGATTATGGCTACCGTGAGAAACGCCATCACTCTCGTTTAAAGTTTTTAGTCGCTGATTGGGGCGTTGAAAAGTTTAAAGAAGTTTTAGAAGGATATACAGGTAAGCTATTAACAAAAGGAACTGGCTATGAAGAGTCATGGAATGCAGGATATTTTTATGGTGTTCATCCACAAAAGCAAGAAGGACTAAGTTATGTTGGATTAAGTATACCTGTTGGAAGATTGCATTCTAAGGAAGTTTTTGAGTTAGCTAGAATTGTAAAAAAATACGGTAATGGTGAAATACGTAATTGTAATTCACAAAATTTAATTTTGCCAAATATTCCAGCAGAAAATATTGATGAATTATTGAAAGAACCAATACTTGAAAAATTCACACCAATACCGCCAAAAATTATTGGTTATTCTGTTGCTTGTACAGGAAGTGAATACTGCAATTTAGCTTTAGTAGAAACGAAAGCTCGCATGAAAGAAACAGCTTCTTATTTAGATGAAAAAATTACTTTAGATGTACCTGTTAGAATTCATATGGTTGGCTGCCCTAACTCTTGTGGTCAAAGAGCAATCGCTGATATAGGACTTCAAGGAATCAAGGCTCGTAATCAGAAAAAAGAATTAGTAGAGGCTTTTGAGATCTATGTAGGTGGTACATTAGCCAACGGTGGTAAATTAAATGAAAAATTAAAAGGGAAGGTTGAATCCCCTGCCCTTCACCTAGTATTAGAAAAATTCTTACAGCACTTTAGTGAAAATAAACTACCTTCAGAAACCTTTTTAGATTATGTATCAAGAGTTGGAATTGAAGAATTACAATCCTATTTAACTTCCATTCTTGAAACTGTTAATGCATCTTAAAGAAAGTCGGTGACATATGTTTTTATATCGATTTGAAGCATCAATCGAAAGCCGTATCGTTCCTATTGTTATATTAGCAAGTGATGATGAAAAAGCATTTAAGCTTGTTGATACAGAACTTGAAAAGTTTTATGTTAAAAAACCGGACGTTAAAGAACTACTAATGTATGAAAAAAAGAAAGTTAGTCAAAGTGGTGGATTTGTATTAGATTTAGAAGTTTTAAGTAAACGATGATGATGAGGTGTGTGGAATGATTGGAAAAGTTTATTTAGTTGGTGCTGGACCAGGGGATGTTGATCTAATTACAGTAAAAGGACTAAAGTGCATTCAAAATGCAGATGTCATTATATATGACCGACTAGTTAATAAGGAACTATTAGAGTATGCAAAAGAATCTGTCGAGTTAATATACGCTGGTAAACTCCCAAACTACCATGCATTAAAACAAGAAACAATAAATGCTTTCTTAGTGAAGTATGCAAAAAAAGGAAAAAACGTAGTTCGATTAAAAGGTGGAGATCCTTTCATTTTTGGTCGTGGTGGTGAAGAAGCAACTTATCTTGTAGAACGTGGTGTCTCCTTTGAAATCGTTCCTGGCATTACATCAGGTATAGCAGCTCCAGCTTATGCTGGTATACCTGTCACCCATCGTGATTATAGTAGTTCCTTTGCTTTTGTAACAGGTCACTGCAAAGAAGAGGATACAGTTAAATGGGCCTCTTTAGCAAAAGGCATCGACACACTAGCAATTTATATGGGAGTTAATAACTTACCATATATTCGTCATCAACTAATATCAAATGGAAAACATCAAGACACCCCCGTTGCGCTGATACATTATGGTACTACTGAACAACAGCGAACGATCATTAGTACATTGAAAAATGTAATATCAGACGTTGAAAAAGAAAAAATAACCAATCCTAGTATGATTATCGTAGGAGAAGTAGTTAATTTACACCATCAATTACAATGGTTTGAGACTAATTATAATTCTATGAATGAACATAGAAACGTTAATTATTCTTCTCTTTAAATTCTCACCTAGAATAAAATGAGGTGATTTAGAATGGATGCAATCTTATATATTTGTCATGGAAGCCGTGTAAAATCGGCTGTCCATTCAGCCATACAATTTGTTAAAAAAATACAAAAACAAATTGATTACCCTATTCAAGAAATTAGTTTTATTGAACTCGCAGAACCATCAATTTCAGTAGGATTAGAGAATTGTTTGCGTAAAGGAGCAAAATCGGTAACTGTATTGCCGGTTTTACTCCTTTCTGCAAATCATGCAAAGGTGGATATTCCTCTTGAAATCGCGAAATTTCAAAAGGAATATCCACAAATAGAAATAAAAATTGCCACTCCAATCGGAATTCACAAAAACATGATCGAATTAATTCAAAAAAGAATAAATGAAAAGGTTAAGCATTTAATAAAGCCAACTAAAATTCTGCTAGTTGGTCGTGGAAGTAGTGATCCATTAACGATAGATGATTTCAATACAATCGTTAAACTTCTTGAAACAAATTTAAAACATCCTGTTCTCCCCGCTTTTATGGCAGTTTCAAAGCCGTCGATTCAAGATGCTTGGAATCAACTATTGACTGAAAAAAATCATCAAGTAATAATCGTTCCGTATTTATTTTTTTCAGGAACTCTTATGAATGAATTAAAAGATAAAATAAAATCGCTACCTGTAGAATTGCAAAATAACTGGATATTATGTGAAACCTTAGGATACGATCACTTAATTACATCAATTTTTACTGAAAGATTACTTGAAGCTCAAACAAAGGAATTATATGCTGCAATTAAATAAAAGCTCTTGTTCCCTCAATTAGAGAACAAGAGCTTTATTTTTAGTTTATTTACTAGCAACTTTAATAAAATTTGTTGGTTGGTAAGTTGGAAGAGTTTGTAAAAATCGATTAATCCTTTTTGTAGCTTCAATTAATTGATTTAATGAAGTTGCATAAGAACATCGAATATACCCTTCACCACAATCTCCAAAAACATTTCCCGGGACGACCGCTACTCTCTCTTTTAATAATAATTGTTCAGCAAACTCCTCTGATGTTAAGCCAGTATTCTGTATTGATGGGAATACATAAAAAGCTCCACCTGGAAGATGACATGATAATCCAATTTCTTGAAGAGATTGCACTAGGAAATTACGACGTTGCATATAACTGCGTCTCATTTCTTCTACATCATGATCTCCATTTCGAAGTGCTTCAACCGCTGCATGCTGTGACATAGTAGGTGCACACATAATTGCATATTGATGAACTTTAAGCATATGGGAAATAATGTCCGAAGGTGCTGCAACAATTCCAAGTCGCCATCCTGTCATTGCAAATGTTTTAGAAAATCCTGAAATTAAAATTGTATGGTCTCGCATTCCATCGATATTTGCAAAACTTGTATATTCGCCATCATAAACAAGTTCAGCATAAATTTCATCAGAAATAACAATTAAATTATGTTTTTTAACAAATACGGCTAAATCCTCTAATAATTCTTTTTCCAGTAAAGTACCAGTTGGATTATTAGGATTACAAAGTAAGATCGCTTTTGTTTTCGGTGTAAGTTTCTTTTTCAACGCTTGAAGATTGATTTTAAACTCTTCTTCTCCTGTCGTTGCTAAATGAACTGGTACACCGCCTGCTAGTGAAACTAAAGGAGCATACGAAACAAAGCACGGATCAATAACAATTACTTCGTCTCCAGGATTTAGAATTGTTCTTAAAGCAATATCAATCCCTTGACTTGCCCCTACAGTTATAATTATTTCATCTTCTGGACTATAATGCACATCAAATTTCTTAGCAAAATAACGACTTACTTCCTGACGTAATTCTAGCAGTCCAGCATTTGAAGTGTATGCCGTATGTCCTGTTTCTAACGAATAAATACTTGCTTCTCTCACATTCCAAGGCGTGACAAAATCAGGTTCACCTACCCCAAGTGAAATGACATTATCCATACTAGCCGCTAAATCAAAAAACTTTCGAATCCCTGATGGTTGTAGTGTAGTTACTGTATTTGATAAATTAAATTTACTCATGGTGTGATCACCATACGCTTATCACTTTGTTTTTGACCGTATACGATACTATCATGTTTATAACGTTTTAAAATAAAATGGGTAGTCGTTGATAATATAGATTCTAAAGTCGATAGTTTTTGGGATACAAATGAAGCAATTGATGTCATTGTTTTTCCTTCAACTACAACAGATAAGTCATATGTACCTGACATTAAATAAACTGATTTTACTTCTGGGTATAAATAGATCTTTTCAGCAATCTCATCAAACCCTACCCCACGTTTTGGAGCTACTTTTACATCAATCATAGCAGTTATACTTTCTTGAACTGGCACTTTCCTCCAATCAATAAGCGTAATGTATTGAAGAATAATACGATCGTTTTCAAATTTTGTTAATATATCAGCTACCTCTTCTTCTGTAGCTCCAATCATTTTTGCTATTACGTCATTACTTAAGCGTCCATTTTGTTCAATACACTGAAGTAATTGTATTTCTTTTTCTGTCATATTCTTATACTCCTTATGTATTCCATTTTCAGGAATTACGTTAGATGTTCATTCTATTCATCTATATTTTATTAATTTAGTTAGATGACACTTTTGAGAAGAATTCTTCATAAATAACTTGTACTGCTTTTTTCTCGTCGTATGATTTTACTCCAAACATCATACTTACTTCTGAAGAACCTTGGTTGATCATTTCAATATTTATTCTCGCATTTGCTAACGCTTTACTTGCTCTTGCAGTAGTACCAACATTATGACGCATCCCCTCACCTACTAACATAATCAAAGCAAGGTCTCTTTCAACGACCACATGGTCTGCATCTAATTCATCTTGGATCCGTTTAATAATTTGAAATTCTAATTCAACTGGTAATTGATTTTGGCGAATAATAATTGAAATGTCATCGATTCCGCTTGGCTGATGCTCATATGAAATCTGATAATCCTCAAGTATTTGCAATAATTTACGCCCAAATCCTATTTCTCTGTTCATTAAATACTTGCTTATATAAATACTACAAAATCCATTATCACTCGCGATTCCAATTAAAGGACCGTTTGATAACGTACGTTCCTTAACTATGCGTGAACCAGGAGCAGTTGGATTATTCGTATTTTTAATGTTCACTGGAATTCCAGCTTGAAAGGCAGGTATCAATGCTTCGTCATGAAATACGTTAAAGCCTGCATAAGATAACTCTCTCATTTCTCGATAAGTTAATTCTTTAATTTCCTTTGGATTATGAATAATCGCAGGATTTACAGAAAAAACTGCATCAACATCAGTAAAGTTTTCATATAAAGTAGCTTTAACTCCGTTGGCAACAACAGAACCAGTAATATCTGAGCCACTGCGAGAAAATGTAACGATATGTCCTTCTTCTGAATATCCAAAAAATCCTGGGAAAATAAGAATGCCAGATTTTTTTCTCAATTCAAATAAGTTCTCATAGCTTTTCGCTAAAACTTGGGCATGTCCGGGTTCATTTGTTACAAATAAACCTGCTTCTTTTGGATTAATATAACTTGCTTCAAGTTCTTTTAACTGAAAATATGACGCTACTAATCTAGCACAATTATCTTCCCCACATGCCATAACAGCATCCATATATCTTGCAGGATGATCTTTTTTACTACTGATCGAAAGTGCGATACCCAGTGAAATTTCACTCATAATATCCTCAGATAAACCTAATCCATTTGCAATTTCAGAATACCTTTGAATAATTTGATTGAATTCTTTCGAATAATCCTTTCCTGCTAGGGCAAGTTGTGCGCAACTAATTAGTAAATCGGTAACTTTGATATCATCTGGAAATCTTTTGCCTGGTGCAGATACAACGATAATTTTACGTTCAACATCTGATGTAACAATCTGAAATACTTTTTCAATTTGTTCCGAAGTGGCTAATGAAGACCCACCAAATTTTACGATTTTCATTTTTATTACCCCTAATTTAGTTAATTTTCAGTTAAAAATAATGTTACAATTATCCTCCTTATGTGAGAAAAAATCAACACCAATTAATAAGTTTTTTTGGGAAATTTTAGTATTTTACAAAAAGAATTTGAAGTTGTTGTGGGTATTTATTCAATCCAGTGAAAGGAATAGCGCTAAGAACGTGTAGATTCTTTAGAGCAGAGTTTAGGTTTATATGAGCAAGGGGTTATATAAGATATGGAGAAAGCATGAGCAAAGGTATACTAGTAGATTTTAAAGTCTTTAATTACCGTTAGTCCCTCCTGCTCTCCCCGTTTTATGTTTTGTATAAAAATGCAATTAAAAATAATTTTAAAAATATTGAATAAATAACCCAAATAACGAGCAATAAACAGCTATAATCATCTATAAATTTTTACTGCTCCATTAAAAAACTCCCTATTTTAGAAAACAAGGAGCTGATTATGTAGATAAGGTCCCTAAAATTTGATTTTACTTTTAGCTAACCATTGACTAACGTAGCTTGGTTATAAAGCTCTGCTCAATACTAGTAAGCTTTCTAAGGAGCGTAATCATTTATATACTAACCTTGCTTTTTATAGTCTGTTTACAAATTTAACTGAAAATTCACACTAAAGTAAAGAAGCTTTAACAATCCTTCCCTATGCTTAGTAAGTAACCTACTAGCGAATTAGGAGGGAGAATATATTGAACTAGAACGCATTGAAAAAAGCAGTTCTTGCTTTTGTTCTTACGACTACATTGTCTGCAGGAGTATTTATGGTTTCTGGTAATCCGGCTGCTAGAAACATTCCTATTAACACCAAGAAAGATAAGAACCGTTTCATTCAAGTACAATTACTTGGCATTAATGATTTTCATGGACAATTAGATACGACCCGAAAATTTAACGGCAGGAATGTTGGCGGAGTAGAATATCTTTCCGCATATTTGAATCAAAAGAAAAAGGAAAACAAAAATACTATTTTAGTTCATGCTGGTGACATGGTTGGTGGAAGTCCTCCAATATCTTCATTTCTTCAGGATGAGCCTACAATTGAAGTATTAAACAAGATGGGTTTTGACTATGGGACTCTAGGGAATCATGAATTCGATCGTGGTGTGAATGAAATGATGAGGTTGATCCAAGGTGGAAATAATCAAAAAACTGGTTACTTTAAGGGGGCAAATTTCCCATATATATGTGCCAACGTAATCGACAATAAAACTGGTAAGACCATTCTACCTCCATACAGTATAAAAAATATTAATGACGTTCCGATTGGATTTATCGGTGTCGTTATAAAAGATACTCCGAAGATTGCACCACCAAACAAAACAGATGGCGTAAGGTTTATTGATGAAGTAAAAGCAATCAATAATTCAGTTAAAACACTTAAAAAACAAGGTGTAAAAACAATCGTGGTGCTGGCACATAATGGCGGAAATCAGTCCAAAGCAAATGGAAATGCGACAGGTGAAATCGTTAGAATGGCCAAAAAAATGGATGATGAAGTTGACGTAATAATTTCTGGACATACACATACTTTTCTTAACAAAGAAGTGGACGGAAAGCTCATTGTCCAATCCTACTCTTATGGAATATCTTTCTCCGACATTCAGTTAAAAATTGATCCATATACGAAAGATATCGTAGGCAAAAAGGCAAGTATAAAGATGGTCTACCAAGATGATATTAGACCAGATCCTGAAATAAAGAATTTGATACAAAATTATGAATCTAAAATTGAACCGATTGTAAATAAAGTCGTTGGAAAAGCAGCAAACGACATTTTAAGTAAGAAGAATCATAACGGAGAATCTAGTTTAGGAAATATGATTGCAGATTCACAACGAATTGCAATGAAGTCCGATTTCGCATTTATGAACTTTAGTGGAATACGTGCTGATCTTCCAAAAGGGGATGTAACTTTGGATGAATTGTTCACGATCCAACCATTTAAAATTAATCTCGTTAAAATGACATTATTTGGTGAACAAATTCGGAAACTCCTCAATCAGCAATGGCAGGAACATGGAAGTGTTCGAATGCTACAAATATCAGGTTTAAAATACACTTGGGATAGTACGAAAGATTCTGGTCAAAAAGTTATTAATATCATGCGAACAGATGGTACTCTAATTAATCCACAAACTAGTTATACTGTCACTACAAATAGCTATCTTGCAAATGGCGGTGACAATTTCTCGGTATTACTAACAGGGAAAAATAAAGTGGAAGGTCCAACAGATTTTGATGCATTTGAAGATTATGTGAAGGAACAAAAGAAACCATTGGTTCAGGCATTTGATGGTCGGATTAATCGGATTAAATAGATTTTTAGAAGGTCCAAAAACACGATTTTCATTTTGATAAGATTCTATCATACTACTCAGAAATTTGACCATAAAAAAAGTTCTCTTCGATGTTTTATTAAAAGTCAAGAAAATTTTTAAGTTTATTTATAAGTAGAAGATTTTATATAATGTCACACATTATATTGTCGATAAAAAGAAGGATAGGACAGCAGATTTATTAACTGCTATTTCTATCCTTTTTTTGTACTACAAATGACCTGATTTACTACAACAACATTTTTAGACTTTACTAATCTAAAGCATGCGTAAATTATATAAAAACTTTTACATTTTTTAGTTTAAAATAACCTCTCAACCATCTTGCCAATGATAAAAAGTATTAAATAAAAGGCAGCAGTATTTATGGCTTTTCCCTTTGTCCATTCGTTATTTTTATAACGAAAAGAACCTCACAACGAATGTTGTGAGGTTTGCTATTCATGTGTGCTTTTTTGTAATCGAGATAACCAGAAGAGAAGTGGAATTTACATTCGATCAACATTTAAGATGTGTACCTTGAAATGTGGTTTGATGTTCATTTTAGGATAATCCGCTTTCCAATTTAACTTTTTCCACATTTTCGGGTGAAACGCCTTAATCCTTTCACCGATTCCAAGCAAATCACAATTCGCTTTTTGCAGGGTTTGAATGGTCTCTAACGCTTTTTTGTCTAATTGTTTACCTAGTTCTTTTTCGGTTTTATTCACATATTTTGCATTAAGCTCGTGATAGGATGTTCCTAATTTGATGACAACGATTTCGATGTTAGCATTGATATTCACTTTTGGTGGTCTTTTTGATTGAGGTATCACACGAATCGTTGAAGTTCCTTTTTTAAATGAAAAGCTGAAACTTCGATATTCTTTTTTTTCTTCGCTAACTTTCTCTAATTTACCACTAAATCTTTGTCTGCCTTTTGCTTTTCCGGTAAGTAACCTCATGATACGCAATTGTTCATTATTAAGTTCTACATCTGTATTCTTCCCGTGGCTAAATAATAGCGCACCAACTAATTCTGTACCTTTCTCATTTTGTTTCATAACTGGAATCGCAAGATTTGATAACTCCTCTTCTTTTGATTCTAATAATTGCATCATCGTCACACTTTTAATGATATTATTTTGTTCTAATGCCCTGTTAAACCTAAAAAAATTACCAGCGAATTTTCCATTCTGTTTTGGAGCGGTCTTTAAAAAAGTTACTAAGTCCCCTTTGAATATGACAACGGGTGCGTTAATAGACGCATACGGTGCATGTAATAAAAAATCCAGTTGTAAAGTTGGATTGGTATTCACAAAAGATTCACTCATCAAATAAGTCCCTGTGTTGATACCTAAAAATGGCGCTTGATCGATATACTCTCCTTGAGTAACGGCTTCAACAACATTCGGTCCTTTTAATACAATCGTCTCAGAAACTGGTTCACCTGAACCTGGACCAGTACTTTTTATGTTGGTGAAGACATAATCTAATTCGACTTCACGATTCTTTTCATTCCAATTGAGTCCTGCTAGATCGACAAATTGTAAATTTCTTAAAGGTAAGCGATCCCAACAGCCTGTTAAAAGTGGTAACAACAACAACAGTAAAATGGTAACTTTTCTCATCCTTTCGCCACCTTTTCTCTTAAAATTGAACCAAGCAAAAGAGCTGTTGGTAGCACGACGATCATGATAAAAGAAAGTACGTTGTGGACTTCTGAATATCGAAACATTCTTTGTCGATCAACGAAAAAGCAAGAAACGACAAAGCCTAAACCTGCGAGCAACCAAACCAATAAAGAATGACGATTGATTTCTTTTTTTCGTATACTTGCCATATACCGTGCAGACAAAAACAAATACATATAAACGGTTGCCGTTGTGATTAATAACCACATCGTGATAAAGACGATATCTAAACTTTGCACGACAGGCCATCTAAATTTACGAAGGATGAACACTATCGGTTCAGTGATCGTATCCAATTGGTTTTCGCTAAAATTATAGGTGGCGATGACACATACCAATAAATAAAAGAATGTCGTCAAACTGTTTGCTAAAGACATGGCAAAGAATATGTCAATCTTTTTTTTGCACTGTACAAATGGAAAAACATATAGAAGTAATTCGAATCCAGTATACGCCCAAAAAATTGGAATCGAGTCTTTTAGAACCGCCACGATTCCATGGGTGCCAATTGGTAAGAAGTGAAGCCAACTCCCTTTTCCCATCCCACTTATGATGATGATCACTGTACAAATGACTAACACTGTGATGACAGATTGCGAGACGGTTGAAAGACTTCTTAAAGAAGATGATGCGGTGTAGGCTGCAATCGCAAACGAAAAACCGACAATCACAATCCATGGTGTTTCATATAGCACCCACCGATGAAGGATATCGGCAAAAGAAATCACAACAATGATACAATTCTGTGTGCAAAAAAGGGCAAGCAAAATGTTTATAATGACACCAATTGGCCTTCCAACAATCTGATAGAGATACTGTTGAAATGTGTATGTAGGATATCGCTTACCAAGTTGATAAATGACAAGGATCACGACTTGAGCGAAAACACCTCCAGCCAAAACAGGCATCCATGAATCATGTCCTGTATGGCGAGATTCTGTGTATGGGATCGACAAAACGTGTGCACCAATTTGTGTTGTAATCACAAGGCAGATTAGTTGGTTAATGGATATTTTTTTTAGATGGATCATCGTCAACTACCCCTTTGGATTATTTAATCTCGTTAGATCTTTTGCGACACTTTCCATTGGTCGCTTTTTTAGCCATTTGATTGGTGCTCTAAATAAGGTATCTTTGATCGCATCTTTGGTAAACCACGCATAAAAATAAGGAATACCAATCGTGTGAATCCTAGATAAATGAGTCAATAACAAAAAGAAACTAATCTCTAAACCGATTAATCCAAAAATAGACGCCATCACTAAGAAAGGATAAGTGATGATTCGTGCGACATTACTCATCTCGTAGGAAGGTATAATAAATGAAGATACACCCGTGAGCGCAGTCACAACGACCATCATATTTGAAATCAGATTCGTTTGAACGACGACTGTCCCAATGACAATTCCACCAACCACCCCAATGGTTTGACCAATTGGACTTGGTAGTCGAATGGCTGATTCGCGTAGGATTTCAAGCGTAACAAGCATGATGATTGCTTCTAAAATCGGAGGTAAAGCAACCAATTGCATTGAATTCTTAAGTGTTAAGGCAATTTCTAATGGAATAATTCGTGGATCGAATGTTACGAGCGCTACATACAATCCTGGTAATGAAACGGCAAAGACGAAACAAATAATTCGAAGGAAACGAAACATACTACCGACGATCCAACCAACTTGATAATCATCTGGTGTTTGAAAGAAGGACCAAAATGAGACTGGCAAAATCACACAATTCGGCGACCCATCAGTTAAAATACCCATTTTCCCATCCATTAGATAAGAACGGATACGGTCTGACCGTTCAGAAATGAGAAATTTCGGAAATAGAGAAAATTTATCATCATTTATCAATTCCTCTATAAAACCAGGTGACTCGACATAATCGATATCGATACTTTCGATTTTTTTCTCCAATTCCATTAAGACGACTTCGTTTGCTAATGAATTCAGGTATAAAACAGATACTTTTGTACTTGAACGCCGCCCCAGTGAGTAACTCTTCACGATTAAATCTGGTGTTTCAATTAATTTGCGCAACATGTTTATATTTGTATCGATATTTTCGTTTAGTGCTTTATGAGAACCACGTAACACACGCTCATTCATCGGAATGGAAATGGAACGATCATTTGTTTTTTCGGTTTCTAATAGATAACAAACGGTTTCTCCATTTCTTTGAAGCACTGTTTTCCCTGTGATTAATGCTTTTGATACATCTGATAACGATTCTGTTTCTTGATATTTTAGAATGTTGACCGCTTCACGAATACTCGTGTAATGAGTATGAAGCAATGGGCTGATGATGTGTTCTTGGACGATAGATAACTCAACCATCGTATCTAAGTAATATAGACGGTACCATTGTTCGCCAACTCGAATATCGTTTGTTTTAAAATCGGAGGTATGACATAACATCTCTCTGATTTTTTTTTCGTTTACATCTAGAAGTGATTCCGTTTTCATGAAGAACCCCCTATTCAAAAGTTAAGCTAGTTTCCATTTCTTTTGTTTTTATTACTACCCAATGAATGTTAATTTTGGATAAAAACACCACAACTACTTCAAATAGTATGAACCAAATCCATCAAATTAATGTAGGTCTAAGGTGTTTTTCTCTCTATTGGTTGCTTCAGATCATTCAAAAACGCCTCTACGCTTCGTTCAAATAGAAAAAAGGTGTGCATTTTCTGCACACCTTTTTCGCTGTTAAGGATTGTGAATAGAAGAGGATTCTGTTCAATGATCGCATGCGATGCCGTCTTTATCTCGATCTAACTTCGTACTATAACCAGGGTCACCTTTATACAGCGGTGCCTTTCCGACTGCTTTTACTTCTTTGCAACTTTTATAGTAGACTTCCGTTTCCCTTTCTTCAGGTTGGTCATTTTCTTCTGGTTCTTTATTTACTTCGGGTGTCGGAGGTGGAGTGGTGCTTTTTCACTTTCTTCTGCTCTTTCTTTAACTCCTCCGATTCTTCTATTATAGCTATATTATTATTCAACTAATCTGCCAGGTAGTTGAATAAGAAATACAGGGGAAGATTAAAATAATCATTACTTAAACATTTCAAAATGATTAGCCACCCATTTTGTATTGTTGTTGGCAATATACTGTTCCGCAAGGATCCGACGTTGGATAAGTTCTTTTTTAGACAACTTCATGTATGTTCTTTGTGTATTCTCAACACTTCGACTTGGTTTTAATTTACGAAAATCTATATCATCCAGATTGGCATTTTGGTTCGGCTTGGTATTTTTGCTATTCTCTTTTTATTTATACGTTAGACTATGTTGTTTGTAATACTCTAATAACTGTTCATTTGTCCGAATAGTGTTTTGATGAATCCCTTTACCTTCTGTATCAATTTCTTTTGAATAATTAGCTATGTTTGTATAAGTGACGGGAATCCTTTTTTCAATTAAGAGGTCAATCGTTTGTTTCCCCAATTCAACAGAACGGTTACTACGTTTTTGATGACTATCTTTTAGCCACAATCTATCGTTTGTGGAATTTAATACCTGGCTCATATTGTTGTTCCTCCGATATTTTTCAATGAGCTCAATTTCTTTTAATTCAGCTTGAGCATGTTTACGAGATATACGAAAATCTTTAGCTGCAACTTCTAAACCTTGAGATTTGAACCTTTTCTCTGAATCCTTAGTCCAATTAATATAATCTAGTAATTCGTGTTTTTTTTCAGGTTCTGGAATTTTAGCGGCGCAACCAACACATTGCATTTTTACCGGACATACAGAATTTGTTACACATGTTCCTCCTAAAACATTATTAAATACTCCAACTTTTTCTTTATATTTTTCAAGCTCTTTTTCAAGTTCTGCTGGATTTCGCAATACAGCTTCATCTACATCTACATAATTCGATATAATATCATGTAAATCACTAACTGATTGAGCCACTTGGCTTGGTGTAGGTTCTGAATAGTATTCTGTAACCTGTATCACGTTGATGAAGGATCTTTGCTACAATGTCAATTGGCAACTTTTGTCGTTGAACGCTACTTCTCTAACTGTGTATTCTTTCAAAAAAATACCTCCGAGAAATTAAAAGTTGTACGAAATGACGTTCTTAATTTACCACAACAGTTTGTAAGTTATTTATGGAAAAAAAGTTTTTTTGTTGTTGTAGTAAATGAGGTCATTAAGAGGTCTTAAAAAAAAGTACACCACTATTTATAAGTGATGTACTTAAATCAATATAATGTGTAACATTAAAGACAGTTTACTACTCTTATAATCAGAAAGTACATTCACTTGTTTTTAATTTTACAAAGTAAGGGAACTTTTTGAATTATGCTTTAATATAACGTAATACAGGTTTACGAGCTGCTAAAGTTTCGTCAAGACGACTTACAACAGTTGTATGTGGAGCCTCTTGTACGATTTCTGGATTTTCTTCAGCTTCTTTAGCAATTGTAATCATTGTATCGATAAATGAATCTAATGTTTCTTTTGATTCAGTTTCAGTTGGTTCAATCATAATACACTCTTCCACGTTTAATGGGAAGTAAATTGTTGGTGGGTGGTAACCAAAGTCTAATAGGCGTTTAGCGATATCTAATGTACGAACACCTAATTTCTTTTGACGTTTTCCACTTAATACGAACTCATGTTTACAATGACGATCGAATGGTAGGTCAAAATGTGGTTCTAAACGACGCATCATATAGTTAGCATTTAAAACCGCATCTTCTGTTACTTGTTTTAAACCTTCTGGTCCCATTGAACGAATGTAAGTATATGCACGAACATTAATTCCAAAGTTTCCAAAGAAAGGTTTTACACGACCGATTGACTCTGGACAATCGAAATTTAAAACATATTCTTCTCCAACTTTTTCAACGATTGGTGCTGGTAAGTATGGAATTAAATCTGCTTTAACCCCTACAGGACCAGAACCAGGGCCACCGCCACCGTGTGGACCAGTGAATGTTTTATGAAGATTTAAATGAACTACATCAAATCCCATGTCTCCAGGGCGTGCTTTACTTAATACAGCATTTAAGTTAGCTCCATCATAATAAACTTTACCACCTGCAGCATGGATGATCTCAGAAATTTCATAAATATCTTCTTCAAAAAGACCTAATGTATTAGGGTTTGTAAGCATTAAAGCTGCAACATTTTCATCAACTACACGACGTAAATCATCTAAGTCAACTAAGCCTTTTTCATTTGATTTAACCGTGATTGTTTCGAAACCTGCAACAGTTGCTGATGCTGGGTTTGTACCGTGAGCAGAGTCAGGTACGATTACTTTAGTACGGTTGAAGTCACCGCGGCTTTCGTGATAAGCACGGATAATCATTAATCCAGTCCACTCACCATGAGCACCTGCAGCTGGTTGTAAAGTTACTTCATCCATACCAGTAATTTCTTTTAATTCTTGTTGAAGCTCATGCATTAATTCTAAAGCGCCTTGGACAGAATACTCATCTTGTAGTGGATGAACATGTGCAAAACCAGCTATACGAGCTACAGCTTCATTAATTTTTGGATTGTATTTCATTGTACAAGAGCCAAGTGGATAGAAACCAGAGTCTAAACCATGATTTCTTTTTGATAGTGCTGTATAATGACGCATTAAATCTAATTCAGATACTTCTGGTAAATTCGCTTTTACTTTACGTACATAAGTCGCCGGAATTACTTCTTCAATATCGAATTCCTCAACGTCCATCGTTGGAAGACTATATGCGATACGACCTTCTTTACTCATCTCAAAAACTAACGGTTGATCCTTCAGCATGTTGCATCCCCTTTCCGTCTACTAATAAAGCTAGCTCTTCTACAAATGTATCAATATGTTGTTTAGAACGTAATTCTGTTACTGCGATTAACATATGATTTTCCATAGCAGGTTCAACTTTTGCTAGGTCATAACCACCGATAATTTTCTTTGTAAATAAATGTTTATTAATTTCAGAAACATTTTGTTTTACATCAATTACTAGTTCATTAAATGCTGCGCCACCGAATACTACTGAGATACCGTTTTCAGTTAATTTCTTTTTCATATATTGAGTACGTTGAATATTTTGAGTTGCCATTTCAACTGCACCATTTTTCCCAAGAGCTGTCATCGCAACAGAAGCTGCTAATGCATTTAATGCTTGGTTTGAACAAATATTTGAAGTCGCTTTGTCACGACGAATATGTTGCTCACGCGCTTGTAATGTTAATACGAAACCACGACGACCTTCGCCATCAACAGTTTGACCAACTAAGCGACCTGGCATTTTTCGCATTAATTTGCTTGTAGTTGTAAAGTAACCGCAGTGAGGTCCACCAAACTGAGTAGGAATACCAAAAGTTTGTGCATCACCAGCAACGATATCAGCTCCGAATTCTCCAGGAGGAGTTAAAGCCGCTAATGCTAATGGATTACTTGAAACTACGAATAAGCTCTTTCCTGTGTGGGCAATTGGCTCGATTTGATCTAATTCTTCAATTTGTCCATAGAAGTTAGGGTATTGAACAACAACACAAGCAACATTATCGTTCATTTCATTTTTAAGCTCTTCTAAATCAGTTTTTCCATCTTTTAGTCCAATTTCAACAACCTCTAAATGTTGACCTTTAGCATAAGATAAAATAACTTCACGTGATTGTGGGTGAACAGCTTTAGAAACTAAAATGCGCTTTTTACCAGTATGACCAGCTGCTAAAGTAGTTGCTTCAGCAAGTGAAGTACCTCCGTCATACATTGAAGAGTTTGCTACATCCATTCCAGTTAATTCACAAATCATTGTTTGGAATTCAAAAATTGCTTGAAGTTCACCTTGTGAAATCTCTGGTTGGTATGGTGTATAAGCAGTATAAAACTCTGAACGTGAAATCACATGATCTACAACTGTTGGTAAGTAATGATCATAAACACCAGCACCTAAGAAAGACACATACTCTCTTAAGTTAGCATTTTTTTTCGCTAATTCGCTTAACTCCTGAATTAAATCAGTTTCAGATTTTGCTTTTTTAATGTTTAATAAGCCATTAAAACGAACTTTTTCAGGAATATCACTAAATAATTCATCTACTGATGAAACACCTACTACTTTTAACATCTCTTGACGATCTTGCTCTGTCATTGGTAAATAACGATGCATTAAGGTAATCCCCTTTCTCCCCCTAGTTACTTCTTCTCTCTTTTGTAAAATGGTTTTGAAACTACAACTGCTTTTAATTTTTTATTTCGAATTTCAACTTCAAGTTCAGTACCTAAAGCAGAAAATTCAGATTTGATTAATGCAAGTCCAATATTTTTCTTTAATGTTGGAGATTGCGTACCACTTGTTACTTCACCAATTACTTCCCCATTTACATATACAGGGTAGTGAGTTCTTGGAATACCTTTGTCGATCATTTCAATTCCAACAAGTTTACGAGGTACACCTTGCTCTTTTTGATTTTTCAGAATTTCTTTACCGAAGAAATCTTCTTCTTTATTTAATTTCACAGCAAAGCCGATACCAGCTTCTAATGGAGTAATGTCTTTTGTTAGTTCTTGACCATATAATGCTAGAGCTGCTTCGAAACGAAGTGTATCACGGGCACCTAATCCACATGGTTTTAAACCGTCTTCCTTACCTGCTTCTAAAAGTAAAGCCCAAAGCTTAGACGCATCTTCAGCAGCTAAGTATAGCTCGTATCCATCTTCACCAGTGTAACCTGTGCGTGAAACTAAAACCTTTAGATCACCAATTAATACATTATCTTTGAAAGTAAAATACTTAATATCAGAAACGTTCTCATTCGTTAAACGTTGTAAAATTGCAACAGATTTTGGCCCTTGAAGAGCTAATTGTGCAACTTCATTACTTTTATTAACTACTTTTACATCACCTTCAACATGTGAAATTAACCATGCGAAATCTTTTTCAATATTAGACGCATTTACAACTAATAAATAGTGTTCATCGTTATACTTATAAACTAGTAAGTCGTCTACCGTTCCAGCATTTTCATAGCACATTGCTGTATATAATGCGCCTTCTTCATTTAATTTAGAAATATCATTTGTCATCATTTTTTGTAAATATTTAAGACTATCTTTACCAGTTACTTCAATTTCTCCCATGTGAGAAACATCAAATAAACCAGCTGCTGTACGAACAGCTTCGTGTTCTTCTTTAATGCTCGAAAATTGTACAGGTAGCTCCCAGCCACCAAAATCAATTGTTTTACCACCTAACACTTTGTAATCTTCAAACAAAGGTGTGCGTAATAAAGTCGTCATGTAGCCATTTCCCCCTTATCTACATGCTAGCATGATGGAAAACTAAATTAATAGTTCGTCCAGCTAACCATTAAATAATTTACATATTTTGTATATTTTCGGAAAAACTAGTAGAAAACAAGAAATTATTATCAATCTATATTAATTAACTGTTTTTTCTTAACAATAAGAGTTTTTTGTTTAATAAAAGAATAATAAATTTTTACTTTTTTCTACACTATTATCCTAACATTAAACGACAAGTTTCAGCAATATCAAAGTGAATTTTTTTAAAAATAAAATAACGAACATTATAGCTGTTATTCCACTATAACGTTCATGATTATCCAATATAAAAATGAAATAGGTGAGATTTGAATGTCAATTGATATTAAATTCCATACAGAGTGGCAGGAAGAGTTCTTAGAGAAGCTTGAAAACGATGGACCATGGTCAAATTGGGAGAATTATAAGCTTGCCTATCATACTTCTACAAAATTAGCTATACCAACTTTTACAGGTATGATCGCTCCTACTCATTTACCAAATTTAACACCATTGCCTCATCAATTAGATGTAGCTACAACTGTAATTGAAAAAATGAATGGAAAAGCAATTTTAGCTGACGAAGTAGGATTAGGTAAAACAGTTGAGGCAGGTTTAATTTTAAAAGAATACATGATTCGTGGTTTAGTTAATAAAGTGCTTATACTCGTTCCAGCATCACTTGTATCACAGTGGACCTTTGAATTAAATACAAAATTCCATATTCCCGCAATCGCACAACAAAAAAAGAATTATGTTTGGGATAGCTGTGATGTTGTTGTATCATCTATCGATACTGCTAAAAGAGATCCCCATCGAGAAAAAATATTAAGTATCAATTATGATCTCGTCATTATCGATGAAGCTCATAAACTTAAAAATAATAAAACAAAAAACTATGAGTTTGTACAACATCTTAAAAAGAAATATTGTTTACTACTTACTGCTACACCAGTTCAAAATAACATAGAAGAAATTTTCCATTTAGTTTCTTTATTAAAACCTGGCCATTTAGGTAATAAATCTAGTTTTGAAGAATACTTTTCTGCTAAGAACCGCTCATTAGAGCATGAAGACTTATTGCGAGAACTAATCGGAAAAGTAATGGTTCGAAATCGTAGACAAGATACAGGCATTGAGTGGACAAAGCGAAAGGTAGAAACAGTACTAATTAATTTTAATGAGGAAGAACAAAAACTTTATGATTTAATCGATGAATGGCAGAAATCACAATATACTGGGGTAACCTCAGCATTCTCCTTTTTAACATTTAAGCGTGAAGCTTGTAGTAGTCGCGAAGCAGTTTATGTATCAATGAAAAAAATGCTTCAAAGATTTGAAAAAGAAAATATTGATATTAACGATCCTTATATCGAGAAAATTCTTCATCAAATTAATCAAATTACATCTAATTCAAAAGCAAATAAAGTAATTGAACTAATAAAAAAAATAAATGATAAAGTCATAATTTTTACTGAATATCGCGCAACACAGTTGTATTTACAATGGTTATTAAAACAAAACGGTATTACATCCGTACCATTTCGGGGTGGCTTTAAACGTGGTAAGAAAGACTGGATGAAAGAATTATTTAAAAATCGTGTACAGGTTCTAATCGCAACCGAAGCTGGTGGTGAGGGTATTAATCTACAATTTTGTTCAAACATGATTAATTATGACCTTCCATGGAATCCAATGAGACTAGAACAAAGAATAGGACGTATACATCGACTTGGACAAACTGAGGATGTAAGTATCTATAACTTTGCGACTGTTGGCTCAATTGAAGAACACATACTAAGACTACTTTATGAAAAAATCAATTTATTTGAGCGTGTGATTGGTGAACTGGATGATATTCTAACGAGAATTCCTTATAAGGATTTTGAAGCTCATATGAATGAAATATTCATTCACTCTAAAACTGAAGGCGAAATGAAAATTAAAATGGAAAATTTAACGTCCATCATTCAATTACAGCAAAGTAAACAAGCAGGTGATAGTTATGCAGCAACATGAAATCCATGATTATATCGAATACTTTTTCACACATAATGATTGTGAAATCATAAAGAAAACTCCGACATATCTAGAAATACAATTAACAATTGAGATGGATAAAAAATTAATGAATCGTCCTTTCTATTGGCATTATTTAGAAAAAACAGGCGGCATCCCAAATCCAATGAAGTTAACACTTATTACTGATAGTGATAATGCACCTGAAGATCTTAAAGGTGAACAAATTCATTTTGGTTCGCCACGTCTTCACCAAATTTTCTCAATCGTTAATGAACTAGGACAGTCAATTAGACTTTATGAAGACACAAAAGCACCTATGGGCCAACAAATTGCATTACACCCTTGGTTATCTGTTAATTATCAGGTTTCTTTTACTTGTGATCATAAAAAAGATTATTTATATTCGTTTGGAATCCATTTAATTTCCGGAAGGATTATTGAAGATTTTCATACAAAACTTGAAAAAACCCAGTTCAACTCTAAAATACCTGATTTTTGCTATTCCATGTCACCTATCATTAAACCAATAAGTGGTTTAAATCGAATGGAACAATTACTTCGAAACAAAATTGAAAAAGAAGATACTGTATGGGCTGAAGAAGCAAGGAATAGATGGCAACATGATTTAGATTTATTAAATCAATTTTATGAAGATGATGAAGAAAAACCTGAAAATTATCATGTAGAATTCAATGCACTTAAAGAACTTTATGAACCAATTATTCATGTTGATGCAATTAATGGTGGGCTTTTTTATCTATCACCAGACACAATGAATAAATTAAGCTAAATCTTTTAAGTGGGATTAGGAATGGAGGGAGATCTAAATTGGATTGTTCCTCTTTCCTGTTCTTCCTACTATTAAAAATTTTATAGCCAAAAAATAAAGACTGACTTCTTATTTGAAATCAGTCTTATTAACTAAATACTTTTCTTTTCTTTGTCTTTACGATTTTGAATTTTTTTCATAAATAAAGCTAGACTTAATGGTAACATTCCAAACATGTTAGTAGAAAATGGAGCTTTCAACTCTTCTTTTTCTTGTTTTATTGAATCACGTTTCTCTTTTGGTTGATCAATATAATTAATAAATTGTTCTGTCATATATTTTACATAATCATTTGTTTTCAATAGAAATCACCTTACTTTCTTATCACTTATTTCTACTATCTCCTCCTTTTGAATAATTTAAACAGTCAATGATTTCCAATGCAATTTCAATTGGCGTTAAATTATTCGTCGAAATTACATAATCTGCTTTTTTATATTGTGATTCTCTCCTTTGAAAAAGTTCCGTCAATTCTTCTACCGATCGATTTACAGCATTTGGTCGGTTAGAATCCAAATGGATTCTTTCATATATTATTTCAATTGGCGTTTCAAGATAAATTATTTTGCCAGTTTCTTTCATATACCTAATGTTTTCATCACGAAGAATGATTCCACCACCTGTTGAAGTAATCATTTTTTTTGATGGTAAATTTTTTAATATCTGCGTTTCTATATCGCGAAAACCGCTTTCACCAAACTCATTAAACAAATCTGGTATGCTTTTGTCTGTTTGATAGACAATTTCCTCATCTAAATCAATAAATTTTTTATTTACTCTTTTAGCTAATTCCTTTCCAACAGTCGTCTTACCACACCCCATAAATCCTACTAAATAAATTGATTCCATTTCATCCTCCAATTTAATCGATCCAATCAGATACTTGGTTTGTACTTTTTTTATATTTAAATTGAACTACATATTTTTTTATTTTTGAATTACTACTAGTTAAAGTTACATGATATTCATCATTTGTTATTAAAGAAGTATTCAATATAATTTTTGTCTTATTATAATACTTTATTGTATTTCCTTGAAGTGGTAAATTACCATGCTTTAAATCGTAAACTGCTTGTGAATGTACACGGTCTAGTTCGTTTTGATTTCTTGTATAAGAATAGAAGGTATTAAACGAATGAAAGATATCTATTTGTATTAGAAAAAAAATTAGTAAAACATTTATCATAAAGATCGTGTAAGGTAAATACATTCCATTTTCACCAAGTATTTTAAATTTAATGGATAAATATCCGAATAGTTTTTTCATAAATACCACCATTTAAATCGATTACTTTTACTAGGATTTGCCTTTCACTTATTTGTGCAAACTTTATATCCTTTATATTTTGAAGTACAATTTCATGCCCTAATCCAAGCCTTTGACGTCGAATAATCGTTGCGTATTTGCGATAACTAATCGTAACTTGATTAAACTCTTCAAAGAGAAGAAGGTCGGGATGAACTGTAAAACGTATACTCTTGTTTGCCTCTTTTTGAACTTCTTTTATAAAATTATCTAATTCTAACCTATTTACGGATTCAAAACTGTAATTACGTTTAACAAAACTTTTTAAACTTGAAGTCGATATAGAAATAATCATTAAAAATAAAACAAGTGAAAAAAGTGTTTCAAGTAAAGTAAAGCCTTTTTCATTCTGTAATTTCTTCACATATTTCACTTTCCTTATTTCGATCAGTCCAAATAACACAAATCGAATTAAAATTATTTCTAGAATTTATTTTTAATAAAAACTCTCTGCCATTCTTTGTATAGAAACCCTCTTTAAAATCTTCTCTGTTAATAAAATAAAGATGAACCATATCTGTTAATAAGTCATCCGCCATATTGTTAATCGTTAACTTATCTTTTTTTTGTAAAAATAATGACATGGAAGGAACGATCATAATACAAAAAATAATTAGTAAGTTTAAAGAAATAACCGCCTCGATAAATGTAAACCCTTTTTCATTTCCGATCATATTTAAATCGACCACTTCCTAAATAAAAAGTAACAATATATTCAGCTTTTTTATATTTAATTGAAATCGTTCCAGAACTTGAGATATTACCGTCGGAGTTAAATCTTAACGGAGGTTTTAAAGTAAGGTAAGTTATGTTAATTGATTTGTCAAAATTCCGAATAACTACAGGGGGATTTAGTAAATTATCTTCTATTTCGTATTTATTTTGATAAAAGATGATCCTAGTAGGAATTTGTTTTATTATTGCGTTCCTTTGTGTAAGAAAAATATCATTTTGAAGCATTTGAATAAATAATGTTAACTTTTGTTCATCTTCAATCTTCCTAACTTGATTGATCGGTAAAATTAATAACAATATCATAATTGAAAGGACTAATAACATCTCAACAAA
The DNA here is from genome assembly GCF_042886615.1 of Gottfriedia sp. NPDC057991. NCBI lineage: Bacteria > Bacillati > Bacillota > Bacilli > Caryophanales > Bacillaceae > Gottfriedia > Gottfriedia sp. NPDC057991. Next base: position 646,083 of record NZ_JBHVQN010000001.1, on the reverse strand, counting down.
TGTAAAACCAAATGAATTACCCAACCTTTTTTTAAGGTATAGATACAGAACCAGTTGCTTTGTCATACGATAACTCAACTTTGTTATTGCATTTATATGTTGTTATATAGCCCTGTTCTTTTAAGACTGATAAACTTTCAGGTAATTGTTCATTTTCTAATCGATACGATTCAACACTTGACTGGACCATTTTTTGAAGTGCAGAACATCCTTTTGTTTGAATCGACTGTTGCTGCTTTCCTAAATTTGGTATCACTAGTAATAAAAGAAGTGAAATGATAAATAAAACAATTAACATCTCAATTAAAGTAAATCCTTTTTCATTCAAACTAACTCCTCCTAGATATTGTTCATTAATTGAAACATAGGAAACAGGATGGCTATATACAGTGATAGAATACTTGATGAAATTAGGATTAATATAATCGGCTGAATGATCCTTATCGATCGGTGAAAGTAAGCTTCAATACTCTCCTTTAAATAATCAGCATAATCAGCAAGTTCTTTACTAAGAGTACTATTGTTCATACCATGTTCAATCACAAATATAATATCCTTATGAAATGCACGTTCATTTTTAAATGCTTCCTGCATAGAAATTCCATTTAAAATTTGATTGTAAAAAACTACTGCTTTTTCTTTTATAAATGTCCTACTATCATTATTCTGCATCGTTTTTAGAGCATCAACTATGGGATATCCAGCATGTAATAATATACTTAACTGCATTGAAAATTCATAAGTATTCATTGTAATTAAATACTTACTAACTAACGGAATTTGAATTAATTTATCCATCCGTTCGATTGAATTTAATTTTTTAATTGCAAATAAGTATCCATAAGCAATCAATCCGATTAAGAAAAAAGAAGAAAATATAATTGAAGGTAATCTTTTTATAACTTGTAGATAGATGAAAATAAAGGAATTCTGATTGGAATGGAATGTAGAAAATAGCATTTCATATTGAGGAATGATTATATTTCTAAACAAAAATAAAATTAGCAACAATATTGTGATTAAAAAAATAGGATACCCCATGATTTTTCTTATGTAAGCTCTATGTTGAATCTTTTTTGTAAGCATAAAACTGCCTTCACCTAGCGCTAAGGACAAATCACCATGCTTTTCTGCATAATACAAGTAAACGAGTACATCTTGATGAAGACCAAGAATTTTAGCAAAATCGATAAATGATCTTCCTTCCACCAAAGCTATGTTAGCTTTATGAATGATTTCTTTTAGGTCATCTGGGAATTGAATCGTTAAAAATTCAATTGCTTGAATTAGAGGATAACCTTTTTGTAAAAGTTCTCCTAATATTTTTAATAGCTTAGCTTGTTCAATATAAGTTAATTTTCTTTTATTTAAAAATTTACCCATAGATCATACTTCGGTCCAAATGTTTGTTATCAATAAAACCTAAGGCATATCCCTTAATGAGTTGACTATTTAATGTAGATAATTGTACTTCTTCTTGAATCCCTCTAAATTCATTAATAACCGAATTTAAAGCATTACCATAAAGCAATTCATATACCCCTAATCTTCTGTGACTTCGATTAACAAAACAATTTGGTTTACATTCACCTTCACAAAAACGGCATTTTATTGGAACTAATCTTTGAGAAACGATTGCAACCATTGCCTGAAATAATTCCTCTTTTGGAATTCCAAGCTCTAACATTCGATATAATGCACCTTTTGTGTTGTTAGAATGAATTGTCGTTAAAACTAAATGACCGGTCAATGCTGCCCGGACGGCAATTTTCGCAGTCTCTTCATCCCTAATCTCTCCTACCATTACTATATCTGGATCAGATCGAAGAATAGCTTTTAATCCTGTTGCATATGTTAAGCCTGCTTTTTCATTAACTTGAACTTGAAAATATTCATCAGATTTCCTTTCAATCGGATCCTCTAAAGTGATAATATTTCTTGTTATGTCTTTTTTTGCTGACTGTAATAATGAATACAGAGTTGTCGTTTTCCCGCAGCCTGTTGGTCCTGTAAACATCATTAGCCCATGTGAATGATGTAATAAAGACAAAAGCTTACGAGTTGTAGATGGGAATAAGGAAAGACTTTCTATTGGAGCGATTTTTTGTTGGGGATGAATACGAATAACCATAGATTCATCAATAATCGTTGGTAAAGTCGCCAAACGAAGTGATAATAAAATTCCATTAATGTTAACAACTAAAATTCCAGTCTGTGGCCGTCTAATTTCTCCTATATCCATACTTCCTAAAAATTTTAAATGCATGATGATTCTCTTAGACTTCTCCTTATTTATTCGTTGAATAAGTTTTAACTCACCATCAACACGAAAAAAAATTTGTACATCATCCTTTTTTGGTAACAAATGTATATCCGATGCTCCAAAATAGCATGCTTTTTTTAAAAGTTCTTCCACCATTTTTTCTACTGATACCATTTTTCTTCCCCCTTTCTATACGAGCAATTATATTTCTGTTTCCCTCTTCTATCAAATCATGATATTTATGAAACCGAACGAAAATATTAAATTTAGCTAAACTTTTTTGACAAACTAAAGGTAATTTACCTAAATAACATACAAGAAAATCAAAAATATATCGTAAAACAAAAAGTATGTTTTCAAATCAATGTATAGAAAATCATTAAATAAGAAAAATAATATCAGATATAGTTAATTTCATTATCTCTTGAATCATTTTATAATTGTATTAATACATTGTTTACAATTGTAACTTTCTTATTTTATAATAATGAATGGGTAGAAATTTTTTATGGGGGGATTTAGGATGGATCGAATGTTCCGCGTTCTAGGATTCTGGACAGCAATATTTACGGTAATGTTCTTTGTTGGACATATGTCAGCAGCTGCACTTATTTTCGCATGTCAAACAGCATTTTTCGTAGTATTAGGCTATCTAAAGCTTTCTGAGCGTATGTACATCTATATCTTTGGCGCATACTTAACTGTGTTCTTTATTGGATTTACATATTATAGTACTTTCTTATTAGTACCAGGCTTTAGTGAATAATAGAAAAACCAGTCATATGACTGGTTTTTTTATTTGTATTCATTTAATGAAATCAATTCATTCAACTTTGTATGATCGTTTGTTGACATACCTTTTGTTTGTAATAGCCATTGAAATGAATCGCTTATTCCCCCTGGCATAATTAATGATTGCACAGCTCTATTTTGTTTATATTCACTTGAAAATGGATTTGATTGAGCATGCGGAATAAGCCAATTTAATATACCAAAATCTAATATTGCATCTCTTTGGCTAGAAAAGTATAGATTTTTGATATAATTCTGTAATCCGAGCTTTTTTAATTCATCCCAGTGAATATGAGTTGTAATGTCCATATGCCCTAAATTCTCTAGTATATTTGATTTCATTTCATGCTTGTAATACCCGCGCAAACTTCCCTTAATTCGATGGGGTGCATCCCATTCTTCCCTAGTAAAACCATAATCAACAGTTAAAATGATTCCTTTACTAATTTTCGATTGTAAAAGATCATAAACTTTTTCCATACCAACAGGAATTTCAACTCTTTGCCCATTTTTTCCTACAAAATTGTATCTACTTAAAAAATCACTGATTTCATTATCTTGTATTTTAACAAGATTTTCTTTCAGATTATTTAGTTCATCGATTAAAATTACTACCTCATGCCATTCGTTTTGATTAAATTCAACTACTCGAACAGGTAAAGCATCAAACAATTCGTTTGAAAATACCATTCCATTATTAATTTGCTCGATTTCTAATATATTTGAGAAGTATTTACAATTCAAATGGTTCGACAATAATTCTTTTTGTAATTTACGATGATATTGACTTGCATCAACCATATAGTAAGTTAAATTATGATATATTTCGGGTTCTTTTTTTTCACAGTACGAAAGAAAGGATGATGCGAATCTGCCATTTCCACCACCAACTTCAACAAAAAAAGGTTCGATTAGCTTATTCTTAACAAAACGACAAAATGAAGCTGCAATGACTTCTCCATATACTGAACCAACTGAGCTTGAAGTATAGAAATCACCTTTTCGTCCAATTTTTTCATTTTCCATTTGATAATAACCTTTTTCAAGATCATAAAGCACTAATGAAATAAATTGTTCGTATGTAATAAAACCTTCTATGCTATTATTTATCGCATTAATAATTATGTTTTTCATCATATTACCTTATTATAAAAATGGATTATGTCTTTTCTCATCACCAATCGTTGTAGTTTCTCCATGACCACTACATACAACGACATCATCAGGTAAAGAAAGAAGCTTACCTTTTATACTTTTGATCAACTGGTCATGATCCCCACCAGGTAAATCAGTTCGTCCAATGCTTCCTTCAAATAATGCATCACCAGAAAAAACTGTCTTTATTTCTTTACAATAAAATGAAACACTTCCCGGTGAATGACCTGGAGTTTCAAAAATTGAAAATAAGAAACGACCAATTTCCATTTTGCCTTCTTTTTCAATTAAGTGATCTGCTTCCCTTGCAAAAATTGACTGATTTCTCATAAATAATTCAGAACCATTTTTTTGTCCATCAGTTAACCAATCTGCTTCATATTTATGAATATAAACGGGTATATTATATTCATCACGTACATCATCAACAGCCCCAATATGATCAAAATGGGCGTGTGTTAAAAGAATAGCTAATGGCTTTAATTTATTTTCTTCAATAATATTAAAGATTACATCCGCTTCTTCGCCCGGATCAAAAATTACTGCTTCATTCATATCATTATTTAAGATATAGCAATTAGTTTGTAATGGACCTAATGGTAATTGAAAAACATTCATATTCATACCCTGCTTTCTTTTTTAATCTATATAATACTATATCATAATTTTGTTTCAGCACTTAATTTCAAATAGACAATTGTTCACAAAAGTTTTACAATAATAATGATGTGATAGCAAACAGGGGTTGCTTGACGAAATTTATAGGGGGTTTACAATGGGTACAGTTATTATTTTTATACTAGTAGCTATTCTAAGTGTTCCTGCTTTATTAGGATCATTAAAGAAGAAGAACTTTTTAGCCGTTTTTTGGTCTGGCGCTACATTAGTTTTATTTGGTTGGTTTGCCATTATGACAATTTTACATAACGGTTATCCACCAGCGCACTTATAATATTTATTTCTTTATGTAACGGACTATTTTCTACCTTTAGAAAACATGTTACTTAAATAAAAAAGCTGACAAAATTGTCAGCTTTTTTATTTTGTGAATAATTGGTTTTCTAAATTAAATAATGACGCTAACAGTATTGGGAACGTCTCTGAAAAAATGGATTCAAACATAGAGAGTGGCAATGGATTGATTCCTTTCCCCAATTCAAGTGTAAAACCTGGTTTCCTAAATTCTTGTATATACCAATCCTTATAACCTGCATGGCTATCAATTGTTTTTACTGCCTTATAGGGACTGATACTAGAAAAATAATTTGCATAGACTTCTGAGATAGGCAGTTCAAGATTGTCATACCCCCAATAAAATTCTTTACCTTGAGTATGCAAAGCCAAAATAAGATCAAACTTCCTTTCGATTGCTAAATTACTCATTGCAATTGTTTCTGGTTCAGTTAATGGTGCATCCCCCGGGAAGTCTCTAGGAGAGAATGTTTTTTGTTTCTTTCTTTCTTTTTCAAACTCCCAATTTGCAGGAAATTGATTGTTTAAATCAACTCCTCTAATATTCGCTTTCCATCCAGTAAAACCGTCATTTCCTTCGTTAATTTTGTGAACAAATTCCATATAATCACTTTGTTCAACAGCTTCATTTATAACTAAATTTACCCCATCAGGATTAACCATTGGAACAATCGACAAGGTATTTTCACTAAATAAAGCTAATAATTCTTTATGAAATGGCAACTCCTCAGTTGTTAAGGTGTTACATATCCAATAAAGCATTTTCATGATTACACAGGTTGTAATCCATTCATTTGCATGAAACGAACCATTCCAATGTACCTTTCTATTTCCATTTCCAATTTGAATCTCATATATAGGTTGATTTAATACGCTCCGCCCAATTGTATTTAAACGAAGAAAAGAAAATTCTTGAACTAATAAACTAATATCTTTCGAAAGTTCATTAAAATCGTATCTTCTTGGATGAAAGGATAAAGGTCGATTGTTTTTATACAAAATTTTCACCTCATCAGTTATTTTCTAGTTAATTGTATGTAATTAAAATAAAGAAAAGCACTTTCGTTTAGGAAGTGCTTTATTTAGCGTTTTAACATTGTCATATTGAATTATTAAAGCTTCGTGAATCTCGACTCCTATGGGATAAGCGGGAAGGCTGAGACCCCACAGGCTTGCCGAGGAGGCTCAAGAATCTCGCCCCATGGAAAGCGATCATCCTGCAATGGAAATCAACATCACTCTACTTCTTTTACGATAATTTGATCATTAATTGACAAGATTGTTTTCAATAATGTAAAAAAGCACTCCCATTCAGGAAGTGCTTCTCATGTTTATTCAAACTTCGTATCAGCTTTTTTATATTTAACTTCATAGAAACGAAGTAAATCTTTATAAATAATTGAGTTTGAATACTCAAGTGATTTATTAGCTTTTGCTAAGTCTTCTTTAGGTGGTTTTTGACCTTTTAATTCTTCACCAGTATTCGGATCATACATCTTCTCACCAGTGTAAATATATTTATCAGTAACAATGGTTCCATCACGGAAAACTACAAAGTTTTTGTGTTTAGGAGAGAAAATATCATTACCAAAGTTGATCGATGTTTTATTTGGGTCTTCACCTAATAAGTTTAAAATTGTAGGTTTAACATCAATTTGACCTGCAACTTTATGAACTGTTTCACCTTTAGTTTGTCCAGGTAAGTGGATAAAGAAAGGTACTTTTTGTAATTTAACATGTTCTGCAGGTGTAATGTCTTGTCCTAATACTTCACTCATTGCACGGTTATGGTTTTCAGAAATACCATAGTGGTCACCATACATAACAATGATTGTATTGTTATATAAACCTTTTGCTTTCATTTCTTCAATGAAATGCTTAATTGATTCATCTAAATAACGTACTGTTGTTACATAATTATCAACAGTTTGGTCTCCAGTTTTTAAACGTGGAATCATTAAATCCTCATCATTTAATTCGAATGGATAATGGTTAGTAAGTGTAATCATACGGTTGTAGAACGGTTTTGGTTCTGCTACCATTTTGTCTACTGCTTGTTCAACGAAATATTTATCTTTTAGTCCCCAGCCAATTGAAGTAGCTGCAGATACTTTAAAGTCAACTTCATTATAATAGCGATCGTAACCTAGACTTGGATACATCATATCTCGGTTCCAGAACGATTTATTATTTGAATGCATTACTGAAGTGTAATAATTTTGATCCTGTTTAAGAATCGCTGGTGTAGCAGTAAACGTATTACTACTGTTTGTAAAGTATACAGCACCACGATCTAATGGGAATAAACTATTATCAATTAAGAATTCAGCATCAGATGTTTTACCTTGTCCAGTTTGGTGGTAAAAATTATCAAAATAATAACTTTCTTTCGTAAATTTATTTAAGAAAGGAGTTATTTCTTGTCCATTAATTTTTCGTCCAATTACGAAATTTTGTAATGATTCTAATGAAACTACAACAACGTTTTTACCTTTATATTTACCATGTAATTGTGCATTCACACCTGTATCGTTAGCACGAATAAAGTTTTCGATTCCTGCTAATTGACTATCATCAGCCATCGCTTTTTGAGCAGATGTTTTTGATTGAATAACCATATCATATAAATGGTAATTGTATAATCCTAAGAATTTAACAATGTATTCTCTATCAAATGAACGCGTTAATAATTGTGGACGTTCAGTTTCTGCTAAACCAAGGTTAACTAAGAAAATAGCAACCGCTACTAAGAAATAAGCTGTTCTAGCTTTCCCTTTAATGTTACCAGTAGTAAAGAATTTTTTACCCCAGAAATAATTAACTGCAATTAAGATAAAAATATCTGAAAAGGCTAAGATTGTTTTATAGCTGATCATTGCTTTAACACTTGAACCTAGATCACCAAAGTTTCGTGTCATAAATAAAACTGGGATCGTTACGAAATCGTCAAAGAATGAATAATAAGCCGTATCGGCTACTAATATAAAGGACATGATAATAGTAATCCAAATAACTGCTCTATTTCGTTTTGGTCCTTTTGCAAAAAGAGATATACCTATAAATATTAATAATGAAGATATAGGAGCAATTATTAAAATAAATTCTTGCATTGAATTTTCAATTTCTAAATCAAAATAAAATTGGCTTAGAATCGTTGCTTTAATCCATAAAAGGAATACAGCAAGTAACGGGAATCCAAAGTTTTTAATAAACTTTTTCCACATATTCTGTTCCTCCTCTTGTTAAGACTATTAATCTATTTTATCTAATATAAAAACAATGTTTGGCATTTCACATATCTATTTTATTGGCATTTTAATACCAAGAATTTTTGAAATGATTCATACAATTATTAGCTACTAATGTATGGATCAAAAAAATTTTATCTGACGTACCTTAGGTTTTTTTCTAACGTCATTCAATTTATCATAAACTAGTTCCGTCGTCAAATAACTAATTTTTTTTTCAATTCAATACAATAAACATAATAAGGCACTTCAATTAGAAGCACCTTAAATTTAAGTTAAATTTCATTAGTAATAAATTTTTTTACTAAATATGCAGCTCCAATTGCTCCTGCATCGTTCCCTAACTTGGCAATTGAAAGTTTTGTCGAATCACGCACTGTAGTAAAAGCAAATTCGTCAAAATATTTCTTTAGTGGTCTTAATAGCAAATCACCTGCATTTGATACTCCGCCACCAATAATGATATTTTCAGGATTTAATGTATTTCCAACTCCGGCTAAAACTAAAGCAAGATATTTCATTACATGATTAACGATTTCTTCTGCAACTTCATCTCCATTTGAATAAGCTTCAAAAACATCCTTTGCTGTTAATGGCGAATCATTCGACATTTCTTTTAAAACTGTCTCTTTTGTCGTATTTTGTAACTTCTCATTTGCTATTCTTGCAATTCCTGTAGCTGAAGAAATTGTTTCTAAGCATCCCGTTTTTCCACAGTTACATAATACTCCATTTTCAAGTTGTACTGTTATATGGCCAATTTCACCTGCAGATCCACTAATTCCATGCGCAACATCACCATTTACAATTACGCCTCCGCCGACTCCTGTACCAAGTGTGACCATTACTACATCTTTTGCTCCATTCCCAGCACCTTTCCACATTTCGCCAACAGCTGCTATATTTGCATCATTATCAACGATTACTGGAATACCTGATTCTTTTTCGAGAATTTCCTTTAATGGATAGTTAACCCACCCTAAATTTACTGCTGCAAATATAAGTCCATCTTCTAATCGAACCGAACCTGGAGCTCCAATACCGATTCCAGCGATATCTTCTTTTGTTTTATCCATCTGATTAAGTTTTTCTTCAATTGCAATGGTAATTGTTTTAGGAATATGCTTACCACTATCAGATTTATCAGTTGGTACTTCCCACTTATCGATGAATTCCCCGTTATTTGTTAATAATGCTAATTTAATGCTTGTACCACCTAAATCTACACCTACAATCATTTTAGACATTATGCCTTCTCCCTTCGCAGTGAAATCGTTTGCAATAGATTCTAAAAAAAAACGATTTCTTCAAACCGTTTTATTTTTTACTTGATCCATTTCTTTCTTTAATATCATAGTAGCAATTTGTAAATCTTTACTTTCGAGTATATTCGCTAAAAATAATTCTTTTAGCTCATCTTGCATTAACATTAAGTCAGCTAATCGATCACCTGTATAAATAAAGGTGCCATAACTCTTTAGAAATTGTTGAATATCATATACGGATTTCATACTTAACTCCTATTATTTTATCTTTCTAAACATGTAATAAGTATAAGTTGGAAACGATTACTCGTCAATGTGAGATACCAAACAAACTATTAATTTTATGGGCATTTATAATTATTTTTTAGGCTTCATTACTTCCTCTAAAGCTAAATCATGTTTATAGAGATATGTAGCGTATTTTATTCCGATATATCTTATATGCCATGGTTCATAATTGTATTCTGTAATCTTTACTTTGTCCTCTGGATAACGAATGATAAATCCAAATTCATGTGCATGGTCTGCAAGCCAAGTTCCTTCTTTCGTTTCTCCAAATGCTTGTTCAAGCTTGTTACCGAAGTTTGGAGATGATACATCTATTGATAATCCAGTTTGATGTTCACTTGTACCAGGAACAGCACTAAAAGATTGCGTCCAATCTGCACCATGAATTTGTACATAATAATTATACAAGCTTTTTTGTCGATCAAAAGAGCGATATGCTGAAACTGGAGTAAGCTTTATGCCATCTTTTTCTGCTCTTTCAAATAATTTTTCTAAAGCATGAGCTGCCTCTTTCCTCATTAATGTCTTATCTTTGTTTACACCATGTAAAGGAACAATCGGATAAACTAAATCCGGTGGCTCATACCCATCTGGTAGCTTTCTTTCTTTATTAACTAATACTAAATTAGATGTAGGATTCTTTACAGCTAATAATCCATCCTCAACTTCTACTGCTGTATCATCGTAACTAGGAAATTTCAGCGATGTCTTCTGATTATTGAAGTAATTTTGATTTCTAAAAAATAGAGCTAGTCCAATAATAATTATGATAAATATTATTAAAACCCATGCGTACTTACCATTTATCTTTTTCAAAATTACCTCCTTAACATCTTTTTGTTACTTTAACAATATTAAAAAATGGCTTATTTTTCAAATAATCTATACACTAAGACCTCTTTCAATTAGAAAGAGGTCTTAGTTTTACAAGCTAAAAATAGGTTCCATCGTTTTTCTTAATGTGTCTACGGAGTTTTTAAACTGACGTTGCTCTAATTCATTTAAATCTAGTTCAATGATTTGTCGAATTCCACCACGATTAATTACTGCTGGAACGCCAATATATAGATCATGTTCTCCATATTGTCCATCTAAATATGCAGAAACCGTAATAATACTATTTTCATTTTTTAGAATCGCTTTTGTTAATCTAACTAAGCCCATTCCAATTCCATAGTATGTTGCACCTTTTTTCTTTATAATGTGATATGCAGCATCTCGTGTATTTAAAAAGATTTCATCAAGCTCTCTTTGACTGTATTGTGGATTTTTCTTTAATACGTGGTGTACTGGTGATGTACCAACAGTTGTTGTCGACCAAACTGGTAGTTCACTATCGCCATGTTCACCGATAATATAACCATGAATATTTCTTGCATCAACATTAAAATAATCACCCAGCATATATCTAAAACGTGCAGTATCTAAACTTGTACCAGAACCGATTACCCTTTCTTTAGGTAATCCTGAATATTTCCAAGTCGCATAAGTTAAAATATCTACTGGATTTGTAGCAATTAAAAAGATACCGTCAAATCCTGAAGCCATAATATCTCCAACGATTCCTTTAAAAATAGCGCAATTTTTTGCAACTAGATCTAACCGAGTCTCTCCTGGTTTTTGAGCTGCTCCAGCTGTAATGACGACTAAACTTGCATCTTTACAATCACTGTAATCTCCAGCCCAAATTTTTGTTCTAGAATCTACAAAAGGTAGACAATGGCTTAAATCCATTGCGTCTCCTTCCGCTTTATCCTTATTTAAATCAATCATAACTAATTCTTCCGCAACACCTTTATTTAACATACCAAAAGCATAGCTAGCTCCAACTGCGCCTGTTCCGATAAGTGCGACACGATTTACTTCTTTGTGTAACATAATATCCACCTCATTTGTGTTATAAAAGTGTAAGTAATTGGGACTTCTATATTATATATGTAAATCCGCTCAAAGTTTGTGAAACTTTTTACAAAATTGTTACAATTTCAGTCGCACACAAATTCATTGTGTACAAATTTGGTTTACCAATAAGACTCTAATTAAGTCTTACTTATTTTCAAACAAATCGTGTCACATTATGCACTTATTAAATCGCTTTTATGATTCTTGATTCTGTTAAAACCAACGGCATTTTAATGTCATGTTTTTCTGTCGGTAGTTCATCAATGATTTGGATGTCATAAGCTAAGGCTAAGAGTTGTTTATTATAATCTTCTAAGTAGCGGTCATAATAACCACCACCATATCCTAGTCGTTCACCATTTTTTGTATATGCTACGCCAGGAACAATTATTAAATCAATAAATTCTTTCCTTATTTTATCGCATTTTTCTTCAATTGGTTCCTGTATTCCAAAATAGCCCTTCTTTAAATCATCAAATGAATTGATTTTGTAAAAATGCATTTCTCTAGTTTCATGGTTGCATTTAGGTACAACAACTGATTTATTCATTTTCCAGCAAGTAGTTATTAAATACTTAGTATTTATTTCATGCTCCATTGGCATTGTTGTTGCTATTATATTTGCATTCTTCATTTGTTCTGTACTAAATAATTTTTCGATAATTTGTTTTGACTTTTCGTCTCTGTCCGATAATGAAACATTTTTCAAGTTTTTCATCATAGAATTTCTAATTTCTTTTTTTTCCATAATAATGTCCTCCTTAAGTCAGGATCAAGTTTTCAAGAGTTTAATAAAATGTATTCTAATTTAAATTATAAGTATTTAAATATAAAAAAAACAGTAGGAAAATTCCTACTGTTTACTTTGTTTCGCGATGAACTGTAACTTTTTTAAGTCTTGGGCAATATTTTTTAAGCTCAAGACGGTCTGGGTTATTACGTTTATTTTTAGTAGTGATGTAGTTACGATCTCCGCATTCTGTACATGCTAATGTAATATTTACGCGCATTTTATTTTCCCTCCTGACATAGTGACATAATCAGACTTGTATATAATAACATTCTTTCGCGATAATTTCCATAGTTTTTATTGATTCAATGTATTTCTTTTGAAATTTTTTTTATTGAATTATGTACAAACTTATTCTCATAATTCAGAGTATATTTTTGAAACACAGCTTGATGATGTAATACACTACCTTGATCGATTCGTATATTAGAACTAATCGACACATAAGGGCCAATTACACAGTTCTCTTCAATCGTAACATCATTCCCAATAATAACGGGAGAAACAATCTTAACATTATTATTTATCGTTACATGCTCACCTAAAAAGATTCTCGGTAATATTTGAACAGCAGGAATAGGTAAGTTTAATTTCTCTTCAATCCAATCTACATTCAACTTTGCAAACCTTCTAGGTGTCCCATAATCAATCCAATAACCTTCTAAATGAAAAGCATTTAAACCTATATTATATTTTAACAATAAAGGAATCAGATCATTACTAATGTCAAAATAACGATTTTCTGGAATTTGAATTAATAATTCAGGGTTCATAATATAAATTCCAGTATTAACTAATTTACTAATTTCACTACCTTCATTCGGCTTTTCAATAAAATCGATTATTTGTCCATTTTTTACTTTTACATTTCCGTATGATCCACATTTATCAACTTGTTTTACAAACATAGAAAATTTACTTTTACTTTCAAAATGAGTTTTTAATGCATCTCTAATATCACCGTCAAATAAAATATCACCATTCACTAATAGAAAGGGTTCATTAAGAAAATGCTTAGACAGTCTTAAACAACCAGCTGAACCTAAACTTTTTTCTTCTATAATATAATCAATTGAAACATTTTTTAATTTCATTGCATTGATCGTCTCGATTATAGCTTGGGACATATAATGAAGCTGAATGATAAATTCATTAAACCCAAGTCTTGTTAAATGTAATATTAAATGCTCAATTGCCGCTCTATTTGCGATTGGTAATAGTGGCTTAGGAATGTTGTTAGTAATCGGTAAAAGCCTTTGACCATATCCTCCAGCTAAAATAACAACCTTCATTTATTACCACCTCAATATCTTCTACTAGTTAAAGAAGTATGCTTTATATTACACAAATATGACAAAAGGGCATTCAGGTAAATTTTGTCTGAACACCCTTTTAACATATTTTACTGTTATAAACAATCGTCTTATATTTATTGATTTAATAAATAATGTTTCCCTTTAACTAAATAATAAATATTCTCTGCAATATTTGTTGCATAATCTGCAATTCTTTCAAGATATCTGCAAATAAATGCCATTTGCATGATATTTGATACATGCTCAGGTGAATTTGCAATACTTGTCATTAGAGTTCTAACAGTTGTTCCATATAGTTCATCAACGATATCGTCAATTTCACCAATCTCTTTAGCAGCTTGTAAATCTTCTGTTCGGTATGCTTCTGTAGCTTTTGTTAACATTTCTAAGCCAAGTTCATGCATTTTTTCTATATTCTCTAATGGTAAGTTTTCTTGACGACTACGAATACGAATTGTCGATTTTGCAATATTTACTGCATAATCTGCAACTCGTTCAAGATCATGAGCAATCTTAATAGCCGTTAAATTTCTTCTTAAGTCGACAGCAACTGGTTGTTGTCTTGTAATAATCACTAAAATTAATTCATTCACTTCTTTTTCTAATTTATTGATGCGATCATCTTCATCAATTACTTCTAAAGCTAGTTCAATATTTTCAGTACGAAATGCCTCCATACTTTTAATGACCGCTTTTTTTGTTTTCTCAGCCAATTCGATAATCATTTCTTGTAATGATTTTAAGTCTGCTTCAAATTGATTTCTCATCTCTTTTCACCTGTTCCCTTCTATTATCCGAATCGTCCAGTAATGTAGTCTTCAGTACGTTTATCTTTAGGTGTTGAGAACAGTTTATTTGTATCTGAGAACTCAACTACTTCACCGCTTAAAAAGAAAGCAGTTTTATCAGAAACACGAGCAGCTTGTTGCATATTATGCGTAACAATAATAATACTAAAATCTTTCTTTAAATCATGAATTAACTCTTCAACTTTTAAAGTTGAAATAGGATCAAGTGCTGAAGTAGGCTCATCCATTAAAATAACATCTGGCTCAATCGCAAGACAGCGCGCGATACATAATCGTTGTTGTTGCCCTCCTGAAAGACCAAAGGCATTCTCATGTAAACGATCTTTAACTTCATCCCAAATTGCTGCGCCTTTTAAACTTTTTTCAACAATCTGGTTTAATGTAGCTTTATCTTTAATTCCATGTATTTTTGGTCCATATGCAACATTTTCCCAGATTGATTTAGGGAATACGTTTGGTTTTTGAAATACCATTCCTACGTGCGTTCTTAATTCCTGAACAGGATAGTATTTATCGAAAATATCTTGTTCGCGGTAAAGAATCTTCCCTTCTGTACGAACTGAAGGAACTAATTCAACCATACGATTTAACGTTTTTAAATAAGTCGATTTACCACATCCACTAGGTCCAATAATTGCAGTAACTTCATTCTCATAAATACTTAAATTTATATTTTTTAATGCTTTATCTTGTCCATACCATAAATTCAAATCTTGAGTATCATAAACAATTGATTTTTTTACGTTTGTATTTGTCTCTTCAATATCATCGTTTTTAATTGTATTCTCTCTATTTAATGTCATTGTCATAACTTTCGATCTCCTCTCATCCTAAAGGAAGCTTTCTATTTTTGATAGATAAAATATTAACTAAACAATAGATAAAATTTATAATCGTTTAAATTCAGTAATACGTTACATGAATAATCATATGCTCAAACTATTAAACCTGTTTTAACCGAATGTAAAGTTTATGTAAATAAGTTAAAGAAGGTGAAGGAAGGATGTAGAAAGGAGTTTTCCAAATAAAAAAGAGAAGGGTTTAACCCCTTCTCTTCTTATTGATTATTATTTTGAGTATTTTGAGTATCTTGAGTGTCTTGATTATCTATATTGTCTTTTGGTTCGTCATTATAAATTGATTGTCTTTCTTTTTTCAATTTAAAGTATTCATCCATAATATCTCGGCCAATGTATTTATTTACTGGCGCTTGGTCAGTTTGTAACCAAGGAACTACTACTACAAATGCAATTTCAGGATTGTCATATGGAGCATATCCCATCAATGTTTCATTATAAGTTTTTTGTGGCCCATTGTATTTTTTACGATCTGGACCATCGTAAAATGATTGGGCTGTACCTGTTTTACCCGCTATTTTATAGTCTACACCTATGAAGTATTTTCGAGCAGTACCACCAGTCTCGTTATATACTTTTATAAAACCTTGTTTAACATGATCGATGTATGATTGTTTCATATCAATACGATTTAATACTTTAGGCTTAATTTCTTGTTTAATGACACCAGTATCATCGCCGATTGAAGGTTGTCTCAATTCTTTCGCAACATGTGGTTGAATTCTGTAACCTCCATTTGCAATTGTAGAAACATATTGAGCTAATTGAAGTGGCGTATAAGTGTCATACTGCCCAATTGCCATATCTAGTAGGAAACCTGGGTTTTTGTCTACACCTTTAAATCCAATTGCTTCATTTGGTAAATCAATTCCAGTTTTAACACCAAGTCCGAATTGACTGAAACTGTTTCGGAATGTATCAAACGCTTTAACGTCGATATCTAAAGGCTTATTCTCTACGTAATGTGCATGTCCAATAGCCATTGCCGTTCTAAACATATAAACGTTTGATGAGTACTTTAATGCATCTAAATCATTAATCCATCCAAAGTTTTTATATGACGCTTTTACTGGTGTACCTGCAATTTTAATCGGTGTATCGAATTGCCTTTGTCCTGGAGTAATTGCCCCAGTTTGATAACCAGTTAAAAGAGTAGCACCTTTTACTGTTGAACCCATCTCATAAGATGAAGTAAGATTTCCAGTTGCGTAATCTACAACTTTATTTTTTCCTGTCTTTTTGTCTTTAACAATCTGCTTTCCTGACATTGCTAAAACTTCACCCGTATTCGGGTTAATCATCGTAACAAATGCACGGTCCAAATATCGACCATTTGACGTTGCTTTAGCTTTTAAAAGCTCTCTTTTTACAATTTCATCAACCTTACCTTGAAGTTCAATATCAATTGATAGCATTAAATCACTTCCAGGTTCCCCTTCTGTAATCACTTTCGTATCAACAACATTACCATTTGAATCAATAACATTTTGTGCCTTACCTTTTGTACCACGTAAAACATCTTCATATTGTTTTTCGATATAACTTTTTCCTACACGATCATTACGATCATAACCACGTGCTAAATAATAATCTACATTTTGAGCAGGTAAACCTTCTTTTTCAGAAGTAATATTACCTAAAATTGTTCGGAATGTATCACCATAAACATATTTTCTTTCCCAATTTGTCGTTACATCTACACCTGGAAGCTCATCCAAATGTTCACTAACTGTTGCATATTCTTTTTCAGTAACTCCCTCACTTTTAATCGTTTGTGGAGTTAGTGCATACCCAGCACTCATTTGCTTGTAAATTGCAAGTATTTGCAGGTCATTTGCATTAAATGAATTGATTTCATCTGCTGTAATTTTATCAAGCTGTAAATTATAGTAAGCTTTATTGTAAGAAGCGTCATCATCTTTATATTGAGCTTTTAGTGTTTTATCTTCTTCTTTTGATACTAGATTTTTTGCATCTTCAGGATTGGTTAATAACCAAAAATCTTTTCGATCTCGTTCAGTTATTTTATTAGTTGGCATCTTAAGATAACTTTTTAACTTTGTAGCCATTGTTAATAATTCACCTGAAGTTGTCCCTTTTTTTCTTGTATACGTAATTGTACGTAAAGGCGTATTATCTACGACAACCTTTCCGTAACGATCTAAAATTTTTCCCCTTGGTACAGCTTGATCGACAGTCATATTTTCTGTACGTTCTAATTCTAATTTATAGTCTTCACCTTTAACAATTTGTACGACACCTAATCTTAGAATTAAAAAAGAAAATAAGACAAACACAAGAAAAAATAGTGTATTTAGTCGTGTGGGTAATGTGATTTTATATTTCTTAGGCTTATTCATTTTCTCTCCTCTTTTTTCTACAATTACTAATTCTACATATTAATATTTTAATGATTTGGAAAAAGAATCACTGCTAAGTTTTTGACAATTTAGTGACAATACTTAAGCATGCTTATATTCTAATTTCCTCATTACGAAATAGACCAAAAAGTGTCCTGCACCAAATATACACATTAATAAAGGAATAACTTGTTCTGGTGGAAATAATTTAGTACATACAATGAAAACTGCAATTGAAAACATTCTACCACTATTTAAATACACTTCACGTATTACGATATATTCCACTCTATATTCCCTAGCCTTATACGATTTTCCTATTATATCATATGTTAAAGATAAGTAAGGTACTAAAATGATTGGATATGCCAAAGAAATTATTGCTCCATAAATTATTAATAATGGAAAAGTAACTTTAAAAGCGATTACAAAAACAGCGCTGAATAAAAGTAAACCACCAATAAAGATCGCTTTCATTCTAAAATTTTCTTTTATAATTCTTGTAACAATATAATAGGTAATAAAGCTAATTAACGATGTAATTAATCCATATTTCCCTAATGCGAATTCACTCCCTGTAGATAAGAAAATATAAATCGAAATAACAAACATAAAAATCCCTTCACGAATCCCTTGAAAGAAATTAGCATGTGTAACTTTTCGCCAATTTTCATTTAGTTTTCTTTCTAGAATGACACGCTTAATATTGAACTCACTATCAAGTTCCCTTTTAACTAAAAAACAACTTAAGACAACTGCACATACAAATAAAATGACTGCAGCGAGGAACACAAAATGATAACCTTTGTTTCCAATCATTGAAGAAATAACCGCTCCAGCTATAAAAGGGCCAAGCATTCCCGTAAAAGAATTAATTAGACCTAAAAAACCATTAAAAAATTGTCTAGTTTCTGGTTCTGTTACTTCAAATGTTAATAAATTAAACGCTAAATAATAACAGCCATTCCCAATACCTAAAATTGCTCCAATCATAATTGTTGCTAATAATGTTTTCGTTTCAAATAGTAAAACGACTATATAGAATACTGCCAAAAAAGAAATACCTACTCTTAAAATGACAACTCGATCGATTGTTTTAGCTAATCTACCTGTAATTATGAATGTAAGAGCTTGAAAAAACGCAATCGAAAATTGATACGAAGCAATTGGTAAATAATTATTTGATTGCTTCCATAAATAAACATTTACAAATGTGCTAGATAAAGCTGTCGCTAAAGTAAACAATCCACCAACACTCAGTAAAAGAATTAAGTCTTTATTTAAATCTACGTCACCTAATAAAAATTTCCACTTACTCATCATAAACTCTCCTTTGTCTCATGAACTAGTTTTCCGAGTAAATGAAAATTTATCCTTTTTTTAAACATTAAAAAAAACACTACTTAAATAAATTAAGTAGTGTTCGTTTTTTATAAATTATTTAGAAGCTTGGTATAATTCTTCTACTTTTTCCCAGTTTACTACATTCCAGAATGCACCAACGTAGTCAGGGCGTTTGTTTTGGTAGTTTAAGTAGTAAGCATGCTCCCATACATCTAAACCTAAGATCGGAGTTTTGCCTTCCATTAATGGTGAATCTTGGTTAGCTGTGCTAGTCACTTCTAACTCACCATTGTTTACTACTAACCAAGCCCAACCAGAACCGAATCGAGTTAATGCAGCTTGAGTGAAAGCAGCTTTTAACTCATCTAAGCTACCGAATTTAGCGTTAATTGCTTCAGCAACTTCACCAACTGGTGTGCCAGTGCCTTCTGGAGTTAATAAAGTCCAGAATAAGCTATGGTTAGCATGTCCACCACCATTGTTACGTACAGCTGTACGGATACCTTCTGGAAGTGCATCTAAGTTTGAAATTAATTCTTCAATTGAAGAAGCAGCTACTTCTTTACCTTCTAAAGCAGCGTTTAAGTTCGTTACATATGTATTGTGGTGACGAGTGTGGTGAATATTCATTGTTTCTTTATCAAAGTGTGGCTCTAATGCATCATAAGCATAAGGTAATTGTGGTAATTCAAATTTTGACATTTTTATTTCCTCCCAAAGATAATAGTGAATTTCAATTTAAAGTTATCAAATAAACTGAAAGATTTCAATAGTAATGCTCAGAAAAGGGAAAGAAAGTAAAAAAGATTAATTTTTGGAAGAAAAATTAAGATTAGGCGAAGAGGATTTTAGAAGATTTAAACTCATCATTCGTTAATTTAATAACCACATCGAAAAAAGTCTCCAACATTATAGTTGAAGACTTTTTCACTAATTAAGGAGTAAGAGGGATTCGAACCCCCGCGGGCTGTTACACCCCTGTCGGTTTTCAAGACCGATCCCTTCAGCCGGACTTGGGTATTACTCCATAATAAAATATTGGTAGCGGCGGAGGGAGTCGAACCCACGACCTCACGGGTATGAACCGTACGCTCTAGCCAGCTGAGCTACACCGCCAAACTATATAAATGGCTCCGCAGGTAGGGTTCGAACCTACGACCACTCGGTTAACAGCCGAGTGCTCTACCACTGAGCTACTGCGGAATAATTCTTGTTGTCCTTAAGACAATATTTAATTTATCATGTTTCAAACTAAACGTCAACACTTTTTTTATTTTTTTCATTATTAATTTATATTAACTATTTTTTATTGAAAATAAATTGTTTTAACGATATTTAAAGCCAAACTTAAATTCAAACCTTAAACCATTGTTTTTCTCTTCTTATTTACTCTTATCATTTTAATTAAAGTTTAATATTCAATTTCCAAAAAAAGATTATAATATACAAAATAGCCCGAAAGTTACATAATAAATTTCGGGAAGTGAAATAACAATAATAAGAAAGGATGAGTTTATGAATATATTTAAACAATTTTGGTTTAGTTTATACTCTCCAAAAACAATATCAAGATATAGACTCCAAAAAATCGGTAAAACAATCTTTTTTCTTTTCCTACTAGCAATTTTATATACTCTTCCGGGATTCTTTTCATTAGTAAAAGATGTGAAGCTTCAGGTCAACAATGTTTCTGACTTGCTTAAAGATAATATTCAGTCGATTTCTTTAAACAAAGGATCTTTAACAATTAACGACAATACGCCGTTTGAACGAAATATCGGTGAATATAAATATGCTTTTTATCCAAATGAAACAGTTATACCTTCAAAATTAAAAAATGAACAGTATGCATTTGTTGTATTAAAAAATAGACTAGTTATTAAAAATGATAAAGGCGAACAAGATTATCCTTATCCTTCATTAAAATCTAAAGAAATACACAAAACGCAAGTTTCAAAATTTATTAAAAGTATAAAAGAAGCTCTTCCAGTATTCTTAATCGCATTATTTTTCCTATTTTATTTAGGTTCTTGTATCTTCATATTTATAGTTGCTACATTATTAGCGTTTTTAACAGCTTTATTTAAGTCGACTAAGCACTTGCCTTTTAGACAACGCTTTGCAATGGTTTCGTATAGCTTAACATTACCTACAGTTATCTATTTATTGCTAGGATTATTGAAAATAAATATCCCATTCCAAACTTTAATTTTTATTTTAATAACAGTTGGTATGTACACATTAACAATTAAAAATTTACCTTCTAAAAAATAATGTTTACTGAAGTGTGTTTCACACTTCTTTTTTTTGTTTGAAAATTTGTTAGTCAAAGCTCCTAATAGGAATATTCGTTGTGGACAAGCATATAGTCTACAAAAGGAGTGTTTATTAATGAAAAAAATAGCTTTTTTACTTGGTTCTTTATTGCTTGCATATATAATATTCTTTGACCTTCAAGTAGGGACGATCCCAACTAAACATATTGCTACAGTGGCAAAAGCAACAAAATCAGAAACAAAATCAACTTCACTTCCAAAATATGAAAAAATTCAAGTTAAAAACGGTGACACTGTTTTAGGAATTATCGAAAATCTGAACCCTGATTTTAACCAGCCAATCAGCCAAATTACAGAAGATTTTAGTGCGTTAAATGATGGACTTTCACCTACTAAAATTCAAAGTGGAAAATCATATAAATTCCCAATTTACTCTTCCAATAAGTAAAATTTGTGTTATATTTCTTTAGAACCAGTTGATAAAATGAGTAATCATGAAGAAAATATGATAATGTAGATTTATACAAAATAGAAATAAAGTTATTTTTGAAGGAGCGAGTTACTCGTGAACGAAATTACACATAGAAGTAAAACACGTGCAGTTAAAGTAGGTAATGTAGTTGTTGGTGGAGCAAATGAAATTTCAATCCAAAGTATGACAACAACAAAAACACACGATGTTGAAGCAACAGTTGCAGAAATTAAACGACTTGAAGAAGCTGGATGTCAGATTGTTCGAGTTGCAGTACCAGACGAAAGAGCTGCAAATGCAATCGCTGATATTAAAAAACAAATTAACATACCACTTGTTGCAGATATACACTTTGATTATAAATTAGCCTTAAAAGCAATTGAAGGCGGAGTAGATAAAATTAGAATTAATCCAGGTAATATTGGTCGTAAAGAAAAAGTTGAAGCAGTAGTAAATGCTGCTAAAGCTAAAGGAATTCCTATTCGTATCGGTGTTAATGCTGGTTCATTAGAAAAACGAATCTTAGAGAAATATGGTTACCCAACTGCTGATGGAATGGTTGAAAGTGCATTACATCACATTAAAATTCTTGAGGATTTAGATTTCCATGACATCATCGTATCGATGAAAGCATCAGATGTAAATCTAGCAATTGAGGCTTATGAAAAAGCTTCAAAAGCATTCAATTATCCTTTACATTTAGGTATTACTGAATCAGGTACTTTGTTTGCTGGTACAGTTAAGAGTGCCGCTGGTTTAGGGGCAATCATTAATAAAGGGATCGGAAATACAATGCGTATCTCATTAAGCGCAGATCCAGTTGAAGAAGTAAAAGTTGCAAGAGAATTACTTAAGTCTTTCGGTTTATCTTCAAACGCTGCAACATTAATTTCTTGCCCTACATGTGGCCGAATTGAAATTGACTTAATTAGTATTGCAAATGATGTTGAAGAATACATTTCAACACTAAAAGTACCAATTAAAGTTGCCGTACTAGGATGTGCAGTAAACGGTCCTGGTGAGGCACGTGAAGCAGACATCGGTATTGCTGGAGCACGTGGTGAAGGATTACTATTCCGCCATGGGGAAATCGTTCGTAAAGTACCAGAAGCAACTATGGTCGAAGAACTAAAACGCGAAATTGACATCATAGCAAAAGAAAAACTAGCTGAACTAGAAGCAGCAAAAGGTTAATAATAACAAAAAGGTTAAGGACACTGCTCCTTAACCTTTTTTATTCTTTTCCTATCTTGTCAAATCGAATAATCCTGAGGAATAAATACCTTCAATTCATTAGGACGAACAAATACCCTTTCTCCAAGTTGAATATTTAGTTCGTAGAATAATTCGTTCATGAGTTCGATTTCAACATAATCATTTGTATCCTCTCGAAGGACTTCCACATATACGATCGGTCCTACAGCATGAATATGGGTTACGATTGCACTGATCGAAGTTTGATTTGTTTCAAATTTTTCGATTGTAATTTGATGAGGACGAACATAACCCGTAACCTCTTTATGTTCTTTATGATCTTGTTCAACTAATTCTGGTAATGGGATTTCTAATCCTCCACTTATTAAGCTGCCCTTATTTATCCTTCCATGAAATAAATTTACTTTGCCAAGAAAATCATAAACAAACGGACTAGCTGGCGTATGATAAACTTCTTCAGGTGTTCCGATTTGTTCAATCATCCCGCCATTCATAATGACAACTCGATCTGCAACTTCAAGAGCTTCCTCTTGATCATGTGTTACAAATATACTAGTAATATGAATTTCATCATGGAGTTTACGTAACCATCTTCTTAAATCTTTTCGAACTTTTGCATCTAATGCTCCAAATGGCTCATCTAATAATAATACACTTGGTTCAACAGCCAATGCTCTAGCTAATGCAACACGTTGTCTTTGTCCACCAGATAATTGAGAAGGAAATCGATTAACAAAGCTTTCTAATTTTACTAATGAGAGCAATTCCATCACTTTCTCATTAATTGTTCTTTTTAAAGGACGTGTAGCTCTTGGTCTAACTTTTAAACCAAATGCAATATTATCAAAAACAGTCATGTGCTGAAATAAAGCATAGTGCTGGAATACAAATCCTACATTTCTTTCTTTCACTTGCACATTTGCTACATCCTGATCTTCAAAAAATATTTCACCCAAATCTGGATTTTCTAAACCTGCAATGATTCTCAACAATGTTGTTTTACCCGACCCAGATGGACCTAATAAAGCAACCAATTCCCCTTTTTTTATATTTAAATCAATTCCTTTTAAGGCAGTTTCATTATCATAGCTTTTTATTACATTTGAAACTTTAATTGACATACAATCCTCTCCTATTGTTTCTCTTCCTTTAGAACTTTCCATTCAATTATATTTTTAATAACTAATGTCAGAATCGCAAAAATGGACATAAGTGACGCAACTGTATATGCTTGTGAAAATTGGTACTCATTATATAAATTTTCAATATGCAGTGGCATTGTAATTGTTTCTCCGCGAATATGTCCAGATACAACTGAAACAGCACCAAATTCTCCAACCGCTCTTGCATTGCATAATATAACGCCATACAAAAGTCCCCATTTAATTTTCGGAAGTGTCACTTTCCAAAAAATATGCCATCCGTTCGCACCTAAAGTTAGTGCAGCCTCTTCTTCAGCACTCCCTGTTGCCTGCATAACCGCAATTAATTCTTTCGCTACAAAAGGCAATGTGACAAAAATTGTTGCTAAAACAATTCCTGGAGTTGAAAAAATGATTTTCAAATTATGTTCTTTTAACCAACCACCAAAAATCCCATTATTCGGACTAAATAAAAGAACAAATAAAAATCCTGCAACAACCGGTGACACTGCAAAAGGTAATTCAATTAAAGTTACTAATATATTTTTTCCCTTAAAATTAAATTTCGTTGTAGCCCACGCAATCGAAACGCCAAAAATCGCATTAAGCGGTAACGTAATAATCGTTACTAAAAACGTCAATTTAATTGCTGCTAATGTCTCATCATTTACAATCGTTTCTTTATAAACTCCAAAACCATCTTGTAAAGCCTTTATAAAAATTGAAACTAATGGAAGAAATAAAAATAGCGCTAAAAAAAGTATGACAATACTGATTAAAATGATTGGAATCGTATTGACGCTCAATTTTGCTCTTTTCTCAGTACTTGCACTCATTTCTATTTTTCTCTCAATCTTAAATTCTCTTTCCATTCTTAACCCTTACCCCCTTGAACAAAAGCACGATTTGCGTATCTCTGAAAAATACTAATGATCAATAAGAGTAAGAAAGAAGTTACTAATAATACTATTGCAAGTGCGGTTGCACCCGAGTAATCATATTGCTCCAATTTTGTCATAATTAACAAAGGTGTAATTTCAGTCTTCATAGGCATATTTCCCGAAATAAACACGACAGACCCATATTCCCCTAATGATCTTGCGAATGCTAAAGAAAATCCTGTCAATAATGCTGGTAAAATCCCTGGAAAAATTACCTTCCAAAAAATTTGAAAACGGTTTGCACCTAGACTTGCCGCTGCTTCCTCAACATCTTTTTGAAAATTTTCAAGAACAGGTTGAACCATTCTTACTACAAATGGTAACCCAATAAATGTAAGAGCTATAATAATCCCGAGTGGTGTATAAGCAATTTTGAAGGAGAAAAATTTTCCAACCCAACCATCAGGAGAATACAATGTTGTTAAAGTAATACCTGCAACTGCCGTCGGCAATGCAAAAGGTAAATCAATGAATGCATCTACAATTCGTTTTCCAGGAAAACGATAACGTACAAGCACCCAAGCTACTAATAAACCAAAAACAGCGTTAATAATCGCAGCAATAAAAGCAGTTCCAAAACTTACTTTATAAGACATTAGTACTCTATGTTCACTCACGATTTTTATAAATTTAGACCAACCTATATCGAAAGAATGTAAGAACAGCATCGATACCGGAAGAAAAATAAAAAAGCTTATATATAATATTGAAAATCCAAAGGTTAATCCAAATCCTGGTAGGATTCTTTTTCGCTTCTTAAACAATTATGTCAATCCTCCTTAAAATAAAAATCAAATAAAGAAGACTTGGCTTAAGCTCTAGTAAAACGCCCAATAAAGTCCAATGTCCTCTTTATTTTCCAATTACGTGATTATTGATAAATTTGGTCAAATACTCCACCATCGTCAAAGTGCTTCGATTGAGCTTTAGCCCATCCCCCGAAATCTTTATCAATTGTTAGCAATGGAAGGTTAGGATATTGTTTACTATATTTAGCGAGAATCTCTTTATCTCTCGGACGATAATAATTTTCGGCAATGATCTTTTGACCTTCTTTACTATAAAGATAAGATAAGTAGCCCTTCGCCACTGCTTCAGTTTTCTTTTCCTTCACATTTTTATCAACAACCGCAACAGGTGGTTCAGCTAGAATACTAATCGAAGGGTAAACAATTTTATATTTCCCCTCACCTAGTTCCTTCACTGAAAGTAATGCTTCATTTTCCCATGCTATTAATACATCTCCAATTCCTTTTTCAACAAATGTAGTTGTTGAACCACGTGCCCCAGTATCTAAAACCGGAACGTTTTTATATAATTTCTTCATAAATGCTTTTACTTTTTTCTCATCACCATTATATTTTTTGTCTGCATAGCCCCAAGCAGCCAAATAATTCCATCTTGCACCACCAGAAGTTTTTGGATTTGGAGTAATTACTTGAACTCCTTTTTTCGTTAAATCATCCCAATCCTTAATATTTTTCGGATTTCCTTTCCTCACTAAAAAAACAATTGTTGATGTATAAGGGGTTGAATTGTATTCAAATTCTTTTTGCCAATTAGGGGATAATAGTTGTGCCTTTTCATTGATCGAGTCAATATCATATCCAAGAGCTAGTGTAACTACATCAGCATCTAAACCGTCGATTACTGCCCTAGCTTGTTTTCCAGAACCACCATGTGACTGTTTAATTGTGACAGTTTGGTTATGTTCTTTTTCCCAATATTTACTAAATGCTTTATTATAATTTTCATATAATTCACGAGTTGGATCATAAGAAACATTTAACAATTCCACTTTTTTATTTGCTGCTTCAGTATTAGTTGCTTCAGATTTATCGTCTTTCAAGGTCGCATATAACACTCCCGAAACTGCTAATACAGCAACTACAGAGCTAATAATCCATTTCTTTGCCCCCATAATGATCTGCCCCTCTCAATTTCAATTTTCCGATTTTTATTTGTACCGATCTCTACACTTCAACACATTAAAATCTCCCCTTTAAGGCACAAATATAAAGAAAACTCGTCGGTTGCCTAGCCTTTTAGGCAAAGGCAGAGACGTAGTTGCACTTATACTTTATTCCTATAATTGACAGCTTCTCCGAGTACTCTTTCATCGCTGCCAATTTATCCTTTTTAAAGTGCAAAAAGACCCTTAACTAATGAAAATAGTTAAGGGCCTTTGGTCTTCCAATCAGCCATATTGATTTTTTATATAAGCTTAATAATAAACATACTATTCCTATGTGTCAACTATGATTTTAGAATTTTTTAAATTATTTCTCTTATTATTCACTTTTTATATATTCCTCATTGTATACTCATTATATTTACTAATTACATTACATTTTATGGAGGATTTCATGCTAATCGAGTCATATTTTAAACACATCCGTTTAAAACAAACCCAAACAATTTCATATTCCTCATTAAAACAAATTCATAAGCATCATTTACTTTCAATTCCATTTGAAAATATCGATATTATTTCTCTAATTCCGCTCTCAATGAATCCTTCTGAAATTATGAAAAAAATAGCTACAGGTAAACGGGGTGGGATTTGTTTTGAAACGAATTCATTACTTTTTTCAGTCTTACAGGAATTAGGTTTTAATGTATCATTTATTTCAACCAAATTTTGGAATGAAGAAAAACAGTGTTGGAATCCTGAATTCTCACATTTATCTATATTAGTAAAAATTGACGATCAAAACTATCTCGCAGACGTAGGAATTGGTGGAGGTTTTTTAGAACCTCTCTTGCTTCAAGACCATTATGAATACTCAGATCCAAATGGATCCTATCGAATGATTGAACAAGACAATTCGAACTTCATTCTTCAAAAATTCAATGAAAATTGGAAGGACTTATTATTCATTTCAATTATACCGAAACAGCTGAAACAATTCGAAGAACAATTTAAATACTTCCAAACTAGTAATGAAACAATTTTCACCCAATATAAAATCGTCAACTTATTAACGAAAGAAGGAAGAATTTCATTATCAGATCACCAATTAAAAGTAACTAAAAATCATAGAATCTGTATAACTGAAATAAAAAATCAAGATGAGTGGCAATCAATTTTTAATAATCTATTTAATCAAATAGCAGAAATAAAAGGCTAAACGATTTGGCCATGCCTTAAACTTTTGCCCCTCACCCCATTGCACCTCAAGCTTTAATAAATTAGTTAATTTTGCACAAATTAACTGTATTCGAAGAGAAAGGAGCAAATAATTTGAAAAATAATCGCGAAAAGCAAAACAGCATTATAAGTGAAAGAAGAGAAGACGAAATAAATAATGTAAATCAGAACCAAAAAAATAAGCAGCCACTTCCGCAGCCGAAGGATATTGAAGAAATAGAATACTAAAGAAAAATAAACCTTCTAATTTTTTGGAATTAGAAGGTTTTATTTTTATCATTTCATTTTACTAATCATATGAATCACTTCTTCTACTAGATAAGGCACTTCTTCAAATGCATTTCTCATATGTAATCTCTCAGTTAACTTATGAGCATCTTTTCCGAACGGTCCGATATTTAACACAGGGGCATTTAATTTTCCCATTAAACTAAAAGGTAAAGTATAACTGTCTCCCCATACCGGTGTGTTCAACTCGAATGCTGTCCATCCGCCAAGCGAATCACTGTAATTAACATAACTTAAGTCACTTATTCCATTAAAATAGTGAATACGTTTTACGGGTAAATTAAACTGATTACTAGCAAGCTCAGAAGAAAATTTAATACACTGTTCCACTAACTCATCTCCAGTAGAGTTTATTGCTGGATAATATGGTGGTGCAAATAAAATGATGATAGCAGGTGCAAGCTCCTGACATTCAATCATTAAATTGTCTGCAATTCTAAAGGACTTCTCACGATCATCCCACTCACCGTGCGAATGAATTTCTTTTTTAAGATTCAACACATAATCCTCGCCGAGCTTCCTGATAGCATATTGCTGCAAGTCTGTATATTGGATAACTTTTATTTTTCCAACCGGATTTACGTTATGTTTTTTACAAATCTTTTCATATTCAAAACTACATTCTTCAGCAGCTTCTTGTGCTATTTTTTCGAATAAATTAAAGACTTCAGTAGCATTTCTTTTCATTAAAAACACATTGTATAGCGCACATGAACGAAAAGGCGTTTGAGTCGAATACTCCATCCTCAAATCCTTCTGCTGTAATGTAACAGGTAAAGGAGTCTTCTCACCAAAATCAATCTCTTGAAACTCCTCATTCCACTCCATTTTTCTAGTTAAAAAGGATGCAATATATGGAGATGTTATGCCACTTAATGGTTCTCCAGCATGAGTTTCTTTCCCATAAAATAATGCTGCTGGCATTATTTTCCCAATTGTACCAGAGTAAATATAATACTTTGGATCCCCCGGTTCTTGTGAAAATACAGGCTCACCATTTAAAAATAATTTAAAATTTAAATCATATTCTTCCTGTAGATTTACAAGTGTCGAGACCGCATCACGCATTCCAGCCGAATTTACCTCTTCATCAGGAACGGTTAATAATAAAAGATTAATTGGCCATTCCTCAATACTGGCTTTCTCAATAATACTCATATGCATCGCAAGTCCCATTTTCATATCCATCGAACCACGACCAAATAAATATTCACCAGAATTCAAATCACTTTGAACTTCTTTTGATAATTCATTTAACCGTTCATAAAAAGCATTTGTTAAATCCTCTGTTTTTGTAGACAAATGTTCAAGCTCACCATATTCTTCTGTATTTACCGTATCAAAATGACTTATAAGACAAATCGTATCTTTTACATCTGGCCGTTTGTACAATGCAGTTAAAAATTTCCGACCTTTATCTGAATCATGTAACTTCAGTTGATCTGGTAAGTCTTTAAAATATTGTAAAGCAGATAGCTTTTTAAATAAATTAATAGGAAATTCCCGTTCTCCATCTGTTAGCGTTATACTTTTCCAGCTAACTAGTTCTGTAAGTAATTTTTTCAAGTTTTCAGGTGAATTCCATAACATCTTAATCATATTTGTCCCCCATAATCATTCTGTAGTTTAATTTTCAAGATCTCTAATTGTAAATGGGTAATTGGTTCAATAACTCCCCTATTCTAGAAATGTAACTGAATACCTTTTTTAAATAGTAGAAACGGTAAAAAATAAAAAACCATCTATTTCTAGATGGAAAAAATTGAATTAATAGTATCCTAAATTAATATTTAAAGTAGTCTTTAATTAATGTAGTCCTAAAAACTTGATTGTCAGATTGATTGCAAGCGCTTAGCAGGCAGTCTGACGCTTAATATTGAGCACCATTTATATTCCACACAATAAAAGTACACACAAAGATTAGTCCAAATAAGAACATCAATATAAATCCAGATAATTTTGCTAACCCTTTTTCTTCTTTTATAATTGCTATTACACCAGTAATCAAGCTTGCAAAAAGACAAATATAATAAATATAAAATGAGATAACTTTTATTGTATTTAAAGTTTCGATTGTAAATGCAAAAATTGCACTAATTAAACTACCTAAAACAAAAAAGTATGCTAACTTACCGATTTTTTGGCTAAACTTTATTACTCCATTTGTAATAATTCCAAAACAACTAATTAGAGAAAGCCAAAAAATACCTTCTAAGATTCTTCTACTAACAATTGGCAATGGCTTAGCAAAATGTCCTATAAATGAAATAAATATAACAAACAATAATAAGAAGACATTTCTTCTATATTTTTTGAGCTCCTGCAAACCACTCAGCCTCCTAGGCTATAAGTTTATTAAACATCTTGCCCTAATGCATATTATTCAACAATAGGGCGAATTCCCCTTTATTTAACGGAGAAATAAACATATAAAAAAAGAACAAAAGTTCCCGTTTTATGTCGAAAAAAATTTAAAATAGTCTTTATTGCAAACGTACGTTCTTTATTTTATAATTTAGATATGGATTGAATAGAATATGGTAATGGTTAGACAAGCGTTTTAAACTATTTAAGTCATATTTTTTTCAATTTAACAAATTAATTTTTAAACAAGGAGTGACGTGGACATGTCATTAGAATTAATCCCTTATTTAATCATGGATGGAAATGCTCAAGAAGCAATTAATTTTTATGAAAAAGCTCTTGATGCTAAGGTATTATTTAGTCAAACTTATGGAGAAGTTGGAGACGACACAGAAGGAAAAATACCATCTGATGCTAAGAATTTAATCATGCACGCAACGATCCAAATCGGAGAATCAGCACTAATGCTTTCAGATACTTATCCTGGTTATCCGTTCCAAAGTGGAAACCAAGTAACAATTTGTATTTCTACAAATGAAATTGAAATTTCAAAACGATTTTTTGAAGGCCTTTCAGATGGTGGGGAAGTAGAATTACCATTACAAGATACTGGATTTAGCCCATGTTATGGTAAAGTAGTCGACAAATTTGGCGTATTATTCCAAGTATTTACACACCCTGCCGGGCAGCAATAATCTATTAGTGAATACACTGCTTGTTTAATTTTACAAGTTCTAAACTTCCAGGTTCCAAAAAATTCTTAGTTAGAAATTCATACATAATTTAGCTGCAAAAAAAACGACTCGGTCAAATATGACTGAGTCGTTTAATAAATTATATTCTTCTTTGGATATACCTTACAACGTTCGTAACTAATTTTCTTGGCATGAATCGAACAGAATTTGCGAGTATTTTATTCGTCATTCCAGGAATCACAATTGTCTTTCCATCTTTAAATCCCCTATATGCTACCTTAGCAACATCTTTTACATTCCCTACACCACTTTGGAATAAATTTGATTCATGCATATTGGCACGTTTTCCAAAATCTGTTTCTGTTGCACCAGGACAAACAGCTGTTACTTTAACATTTGTTCCTTTCATTTCATTCGAAAGTGCTTCCGTAAAAGAAAGAACATATGACTTTGTAGCATAGTAAACTGCCATTAAAGGTCCAGGTTGAAAAGCTGCTGTAGAAGCAATATTCATCACCCCACCTTTATTTCGTTCAATCATCCCTTTTAAAAACAGTTTTGTAAGATGTGTAACTGTACGTATATTTAAATCAATCATGTTTAACTCTTCGTCTAAATTTGTAGTTGCAAACTCCCCAAATAATCCAAACCCAGCATTATTCACTAAATAATCAACTTGAATATTTTCAGCATTTAATTCCTTTTGTAAAGAAACTATTTCCTCTTCCTTTGATAAATCCTTTGAATATAGATGAATCTTTCCATTCGACATTGATTCAATTTCACTTTTTACTTTTACTAAATTATC
Organism: Gottfriedia sp. NPDC057991; assembly: GCF_042886615.1. NCBI lineage: Bacteria > Bacillati > Bacillota > Bacilli > Caryophanales > Bacillaceae > Gottfriedia > Gottfriedia sp. NPDC057991. The sequence continues at coordinate 613,370 of NZ_JBHVQN010000001.1, read as the reverse complement.
AATTGATCTAGCTACTAAAACTAAATCGAATCCATCTATTGCAAATAAAATAGCTAATTCTTTACCAATTCCTCCAGACGCTCCTGTAATTAATACTGTCTCATTTGATTTCATCTTTTTTCTCCCTACTCTTCACACTTATATTATTTATCGTTTAATTCCAATTAAGGTTATACGTTTAAACATTTAAACGTATATGATGGAATTTACTATACCTTATAAATGAAAAAAAGACAATCATATATTGTCTTTAGAAACTTGGAATATAAGTCTACTAATCTTTTTTTATGTTTTCGTTTATTTTATCAAGCTTTGCCTCAAGTCTCTGCATTTGAAGCCTATATTTCCTAATAGATCGAAAAATAAATACACCAAAAATAATAATAGCAACTGGTATTAAAAATACAATCAACTGAAAGATTAAATCTCCTATAGCCATATTTTTACTCCTTTGTTTTATCAATGTGCATTAAATAATTCTTTACTTCTAATTAAAGTATATACGAAATTGGAAAATTATGTAATACATTCTAAAAAATTAGATTACTATCCCTAAAATAAAATAGAGAGTACTATTTGTACTCTCTAAAAGTGGTTGGAATTCAACTACATTCTGGACAAAGGCCGTATATTTCAAATTTATGACTTTGTACTGTATAACCAGGTAAATCTACAGATAAATTGTCCATAGGGCATCTATAAATACTTTTTGTATTTCCACAATCTAAACAAATAAAATGATGATGATGCTCTGATGAAGAGCACTTCGAACGAAAACGTTTTTCACCATCTAGTTCCGTAACTTCCACTACATCCACTTCAATAAATGTGGATAAATTGCGATAAATTGTATCAAAGCTAAGTCCTTTGTATTTATCTATTAATGCTTGTTGAATATCTCTTGCAGTTACATATTTATTTTGCCTAAAAATATATTCAAGCATATCATATCGTTTAGGCGTATTTTTGAAGCCTCTTTCTTTTAATAATTTTGATGCATCTGCTAATTTCATTTAATCACTACCTTTGACTTGTTCTTAACTTCTTCAAACCTAAAGTAAAAATAAGAATAAGGATTTGCAGGATCACAATCGTACCACCAGGCGCTAGATTTAAATTATAAGAAAGCAAAATACCTGCAACTACTGAAAACTCTCCGAAAATAATTGAAAAGATAATTGTTTGCTTAAAACCTTTCGAAATTCGTATGCTTGCTGCTACCGGTAAAGTCATTAGAGAAGAGACTAATAATACGCCTACAACTCTCATAGAAATGGATACTACTAAAGCTACTAATAAAATAAACAAATAATGTATCCATTTTGCATTAATTCCTGAAGCTACTGCATATTCTTCATCAAAAGATAATAGGAACAATTCTTTGTAAAGTACTATGATAGATATTACTACTAATACAGCTATAATTATGACAGTTATTAAATCTTCTTGTGAAACGGCACTTACACTACCGAATAAATAACTAAATAGATCAGTATTAAATCCATTAGCTAATGAAATTAATATGACACCTAACCCCATACCACCCGAAAGAATGATTGGAATTGCTAATTCTTGATAATGTTTATATACACTTCTTAATTTTTCAATTAAAAATGCACCTGCAACTGAAAATGTCATCCCCATAAATAAAGGGCTAATAAAACCAGAAGTAAAGAAATACTTTTCAAGTAAAAGACTTGCTGCAACACCTGATAATGTGACATGACTTAATGCATCAGAAATTAGTGATAATCTTCTAAATACAACGAATACACCTAATAATGGAGCCATAACCCCTATTATCATACCAGTGATTAATGTATTTCTAAGAAAGTCATAATGAAAAAAATCAATCATATTCGATCTCCCCCATTCTCGTGATTGTGAGATAGTACATGCACAGAATGGCCATATAGAAGAGACAAATCCTTCTCAGTAGCATCTTTAAACTTATCTCTACTACCATGGAAGTGTAGTCTTTTATTTAAACATGCAACATGTGATACTTTATCAGTAATAATGCCCATGTCATGTGAAACTAATAATAACGTAATTCCAAGGTTATTATTTAAATCACTAAGTAATTGATAAAAGCTTTCTACATTTTCAGCATCTACCCCAACTGTTGGTTCATCGAGTATTAATAGTTCAGGATTACTTACAAGTGCACGCGCTATAAAGACACGCTGTTGTTGGCCACCTGATAGTTCACCAATATTACGATTTGCAAATTCATACATTCCAACTGATTTTAAGGCTTCATTAATTTTTTGTTTATCCGAATTTTTAAAACCATGAAATAACCCTATTTTTGAAACAAGACCTAATGATACTACTTCGAAAACTGATGCTGGAAAACCAGAGTTAAAACTATTTGCTTTTTGAGATACATAACCAATTTTATCCCAACTTTTCATTTTTCGAATATCTGTTCCGAATAACTCTATTTTTCCTTCATCTGGTTGTTGGATACCTAGTATACATTTTAGTAAAGTTGATTTACCACTACCGTTTGGACCAACTAACCCTAAAAAGTCCCCTTTTTTTACTTGAAGATTAATATCTGTTAACACCTTTTGACGTTCATAGCTATAAGATAAATCTTCAATATTTATGATATTTTGACTCATTTATTAAAACACCTTCATCTATTTAGGAATAATTACGTTTTACTTCAAGTTCTTAGTATAAGAGAATAGTTCTTATTTGTAAACAAAGAAAACTCGGCAAAATTTTTATTCGTTTTTAATTTAAATTCATCTTTATCAAAACTTTAAATCCCTTAATTTTCTTTAGAAAATCTTTAATGTATTTTTAATAAATAAGACTTATCACTTTGTGACGAAAAATACAATGTGCTACAATTAACATATAAATATAGATAAAGAGGTGGTTTTTTGAACGCAATTACACATCGTAAGCTTTCAAACTTTAAGATTATTAGACGGGGGTTTTTTATTACATTAGGGGCTGCTCTGATGGCAGCTTGCTTAAAAGCATTCTTTATTCCAACTGATATCATTGATGGTGGAATCGTAGGTATCTCTTTGATCCTCTCCCATATTACTTCGATTAATCTCGGTATTTTTCTATTCTTGTTAAACTTACCTTTTGTAATAGTAGGTTATAAGCAAATCGGTAAAACATTCGCTATCTCAACTTTATTTGGTATCACTGTACTTTCAGTATTTACCTCTCTTTTTAAGGACATTCCTCATTTAACTAATGACCCTTTACTAGCTGCATTATTTGGTGGATTAGGTTTAGGAATTGGAGTAGGCTTAGTAATTCGTAATGGTGGCTCACTTGATGGGACAGAAATTATAGGAATACTTTTAACAAAATCATCACCTTTTTCAATTGGTGAGGTTGTTATGGCATTTAATGTATTTATTCTCGGAAGTGCAGGATTTGTATTTGGATGGGATAATGCTATGTATTCATTAATTGCCTATTATGTAGCATTTAAAACAATTGATTTAACAATTGAAGGATTTCAGGATACTAAATCTGTTTGGATCATTAGTGATAATGATAAAGAAATCGGTGATGCATTAAATGCCCGATTAGGTAGAGGAGTTACATATTTTCATGGCGAAGGTGGCTTTATGGGTGAAGATAAAAAAATCATCTTTACAGTCATTTCAAGACTTGAAGAAGCAAAATTAAAATCGATTGTTGAAGACTATGATGAAAATGCCTTTGTAGCAATCGGAAATATAGCTGATGTTAAGGGTGGCAAGTTTAAGAAGAAAGCAATCCATTAATAGTAAACAATTAAGCTTGAATTCTATCATGAATTCAAGCTTTTCTATTTTAATAGTTTAATTGAGTTGCTAATTTAAATCGCTTTTACGATTCATCAATCAAATACTTCAACGCCTCAATTATTTAGTTTTAGGATTTACTGCAAATCAGTTAGAAGGTAAAAATACAATTTGATTCTTTTAACATTGTTTAATGAGCTCCACACTTATTATGTAGCTTTTGTCTTTTCGAACGTCTGTTAGTTGCTTCTGAATCTCCAAGTGAAATCATAAAAATGTCACAGTTTTCTAACGCTCCCTCCCACTGTTTTTCATATTATTTTTGAAAAATTAATTGAGATTAGTGTCCTATGCACATTATTTATAATAACCTTTCATAAAATTTATTGATGAAATATTTCACCTAAGAGGAGGTTCAGAATGAATATTATCCAAACTCTCATAAATAAAAAGGTTAATAGCATAACACCAAAGGATTTATTAAAATTAAGTCAACAACATCAAGTGTATATTACTCCAGATCAAGCTAATAAAGTGGCTGCAATATTAAACGGGAAAAATTATAATATTTATGACGCTGAACATAAAAAACAAATTCTTTCCCAAATTGCAAATGTTACCTCTAAAGCTACTGCACAACAAGTTGATATTATTTTTCAAAAGCTAACTTAAGCTTGGTTAAAATGTTCATTAAAAAGCTTTAATTTATAACTCTACTCATTTCACAAATCATATAATGCTCATACAAAGAATCACCTAATTATTCCAAAACGAAATGAGAGGGATTAATATGGATTTGCATGAGCTACATTATGAAATAATTTATTTAGACAAAGAAACAGATGATGAAGTGAAATTCAAACACATGTTTCATATGGATGATTTAAGCCATAACTTAGCTCTTAATATCGCTAGTAGTTTAATCGAACGTGACAAGGCACATGTGGTCTATATTAAATTAATGCACTTAGACGAACATGATCACGAATTAGTTAGTAATGTTGTCACTGTGAAAAGAATTAAAGATGGAAAGATAATTGCTTCATATTTAGATAGTAAGTTAAAGAAGGTTGTAGAAATAGAATTATAAGGAAGAACGAATGGGGCTATCTCATAAGTCGGATTAACGACATATGAGTGCCCTTTTTTTATTACTTGCGCTACTGGGGAGTATCTCTACAGCGCTTTTTATTTGTAGCTAATAAAATCACTTGCAGTTTTGCTAAATTTATTTGCGATTTTCTAAATTTAATTGCAGTTTTACCAAAATTTAATTGCGATTTTCGGATTTTATTTGCAGTCCACTGTTTTTTTGCAATTTCATCATTTATTTGCACTGCTGGACTCCTTATTAGTAGCTTTATTTAACTTTATAGCGCCTTAAATCGATTTCGAACCTACTAGATCTTAATCGCTTAAGGACACCCTCTTTTTTAATTATATAAGGATTTAAACGCTATTCATTATTTTGAATTTAAATCTGTTAAATTGAGCGAAGATGGAGTTCGAACGATTGAATAAGAAAATAAAGAAAACCAGCCCATTATTTAAATTGGACTGGTTTCTTTGAATTAAGCTTTCAATAATTCTTGAATTAAGTTTTCATTGAATTCTTGATTGCGTAACATTTCTATTTCTAATTTATACGGTGGAACCTTGTTGTTTTTATCTTCACCAACATATGGAGTTTCTAAAATTTTAGGGACGTCCATTAGTTGTGGATGATGAACAATATAGTTTAATGCTTTAAATCCAATCGATCCAAAGCCAATGTTCTCATGTCGGTCTTTTCGACTTCCCATTGGATTCTTACTATCGTTAATGTGAAGTACTTTTATTTTTTCAATCCCGATTAAGTGATCGAATTGCTGTAAGACACCATCAAAGTCATTAACGATATCATATCCAGCGTCATTAATATGGCATGTATCAAAACAAACTGATAATTTATCGTTGTAGTGTACACCTTCCATAATTCTCGCTATTTCTTCGAATGATTTACCACATTCTGATCCTTTTCCAGCCATGGTTTCAAGCGCAATTTGTACTTGAGTTTCAGCTGTTAATACCTCATTTAAACCTTGAATAATTCTGTCGATACCAGCATCTTCACCTGCGCCTACGTGAGCACCAGGGTGTAATACGATTTGTTTTGCTCCTAATGCTGCTGTACGGTCTATTTCTTTTTGTAAAAATTCAACACCTAATTCATAGGTAGCTGGATTAGTCGTATTTCCAATATTGATAATATATGGTGCATGGACTACTATATCAGCAATTCCATTTTCAGCCATATGTTTTATACCCGCTTCAATATTTAAATCTTCAATTGCTTTACGTCGTGTATTTTGAGGCGCACCTGTATATACCATAAATGTATTAGCACCATAGCTTGCAGCTTCTTCACTTGCGGCTAAAAACATCTTTTTACCGCTCATTGAAACATGAGATCCAATTCGTAACATTCTTTCAGCTCCTACCTTAATTAATCATACTTACATTTTAACATGAAAATCAATCATGGTTAAATGGTTCGCCTGTTTATAAAGAAAACTTGCCGATTGGCAAGTCTTAGGCGAAGACAGAGGTTTAGTTGCACTTATACTTTATTCCTAAAATTGGCTACCACGTCGAATTAACTTCCTCGTTGCCAATTTATACTTTCTTAAAGTGTAAAAGAAAAAGAAAGGAATATTCTTCCTTTCTTTTTTCCAAACTATCTACTCGTTTTTCTTTTCACTTTATTTTTAAATGATTCTCTTTGTTCATTCAGTTTACGCTTATAGCCAGGTTTAACTTTAGATGGCTTTTTAATTGCTTTCCCAGCAGCTGCATCTAAACTTCGATCAGTTTTTTTACGTAGCTTACGTTTTGAGCGTGGTCCTAAATCAACCCATTCACCTTTTTTTAGTTCACGATGCTCAAATGTAATTCCACGATCTTGAAGTTTGTCTAATGCTTGTTCATCTTCTTGATCATAAATTGTAATGGCTGTTCCAGAGAAGTTTGCACGCCCTGTACGACCTACACGGTGGACATAAAAGTCTAAATCTGCTGGTAATTCAATATTTATTACATGACTTACCCCTTCAATATCGATGCCTCGGGAAGCTAAGTCAGTAGCAACAATATATTGGTACTCTAAATCTTGAATTTGCTTCATCATTTTTTTACGTTCACGAGGACTTAAATCTCCGTGAATTTGACCAACTTTTAAGCCATATGATGATAATTGAGACGCAACTTCTTCAGCCTTTTTCTTCGTATTTGTAAAGACAATTGCTAAATATGGCTGAAAACTTAATAAAATATCTTTAGCCATTTTAACTTTGTCTTTATGGCGGCTTGGAACAATGATATGTTCAATTTTCTGAGCTGAAAGTTGTTGCGGATTAATATGAATATGTTCAGGATTTTCCATATACTTTTTCAAAAACGGTTTCAGTTTCTCAGGTATTGTCGCTGAAAAAACAAGCATTTGTAATTTCTTTGGCATTTTTGATGCAACTTGGTCCACATCATGGATGAATCCCATATCTAACATTAAATCCGCTTCATCCACTACTAAATACTTCGTAGTATGAACTAATAATACATTATCATTTACTAAATCTTTAATACGTCCAGTAGTTCCGATTACGATATGTGGCTGTTTTTTTAGTTTTTCAACAGTACGTTTGTAGTCGGTTCCACCAACGAAGTTTTTTGCAGTTAGTTGCTCATCTTCTGGACAACATTCAATGATTGCTTGAACATCATTATAAATTTGAGTTGCTAATTCACGAGTTGGAGCAGTTATTACTAATTGCACTTGATCTAAAGATGGATCTAACGTATTAATTGTCGGAATTAGATATGCATGAGTCTTTCCTGACCCTGTTTGCGATTGACCGATTACACTACGTCCAGTTTTAACTTGAGGAATGATCTTTTGTTGAATTTCTGTTGGTTCTGCAAAGTGTTTCTTCTCTATCGCTTCCAAAATAAATGGTTTTAATTGAAAATTTTTAAATGAAATTGCCATATAACTCACCTTCTTAATTTAAACTTTCTATGTAATGAGGAATCTATCTCCTCTTACAAAATAGCTACAATTATCTATTATACAATAGATTTGCCCAATAAAGCTAATTCTAATTTTTCTTTCTTCTTTATTAGCATTTTAATTTTTATTCTGTCCTATACTAACCATTTCAAATTATGTGCATAGCCTAAGTAATAAAGAGCATTTTTGAAAGGAGGTATTAGATTGGGATTACTTGATAAATTTAAGAAAAAAAATAAACAGCCTTTTCCTATGAACGGTCCAAATAATTATACTAGTTATCAACAGCCTTATCAAAATTTACAAAATCCATACAGTGCAAGACCAAATTTTGATCAACGATATCCATATCCTCAATCACCACAGCAACCTTATCAGCAATTTCAACAACAGTTTTATCCACCTGTCCAACAAATTGTTGGGCAACAAGGTCATTATCAGCAACCAATTTCATATCAGCCACAATTAAACGCACATCAACAATATATAAGCCAAAATAAAATTTTACAACCTGTTCCTTTTCAAAATCAGCCAGTAATGCAGGCACAGGGCGGTAGTAATTATCAGCAACAGGGATCACAAAATCAATACCCAATGACTGGGCAACCACCCGAAAAAGAAGATGATGGCAGTCCAGGGTTTTTCTCGCGTTTAATGGGAGGAGACACTTCTATTACAGGTGTCATCGGTGGTATGCAAAAAGCTGTTCAAGCAGCACAACAAGTCACGCCAATGATTCAACAATACGCTCCTGCTATTAAAAATTTCCCTTCAATCTATAAAATATTTAAAGCAGTAAATACCGACGATCCGATCGACCCAAAAAAAAGTAAAAAAAATGATGCAAATGGAATAATTGATGTTGCGCAAACAGAGGAAACAAAACCAAAAAAAAGAAAAAAAGCTCCAATTAAGTCAGAAGTAGTAGAACCATCTCGTAATATTGAAGAAATTTCATCAAATGTAAATCCAAAACCAAAATTGTTTATGTAAATTTTCTTTTTCTTTGTATAGTAGCATCTCCCTCCTTTATAATAAAAAATGACAACAATATTATAAAGGAGGGGCTACTCCATGAAAGTTATTAAAGTTACCCCACGAGGCTATTGCTACGGAGTTGTAGATGCAATGGTCATTGCTAGAAATGCAGCTAAAGATCTATCATTACCAAGACCAATTTACATACTTGGTATGATTGTTCATAATAAACATGTTACAGACGCATTTGAAGAAGAAGGTATCATTACTTTAGATGGTCCAAGCAGATTAGATATTCTAGATAAGATTGAAAAAGGTACTGTTATTTTTACGGCTCACGGAGTTTCTCCAGAAGTAAAATCAAAAGCAATTAAAAAAGGGCTTACGACGATTGATGCGACTTGTCCAGATGTAACGAAAACACATGATTTAATCAAAGAACGAATGGCTGAAGGCTATCACTTTATTTATATTGGTAAAAAAGGACATCCGGAACCAGAGGGCGCAGTTGGAATCGCCCCTTCGATTGTTCACCTAATTCAAAATAAATCTGATATTGATGCTTTAGAAATTCCTACTGATAAAATTATCATTACAAATCAAACAACTATGAGCCAATGGGACGTAGTAGAATTAATTCAATTCGCAATTAAAAAATATCCGTCTGCTCATGTTCATAAAGAAATCTGTATGGCAACTCAAGTTCGTCAAGAAGCAATTGCTGATCAAGCAGGCCAAGCAGATCTAACAATTGTTGTAGGTGACCCGATGAGTAATAACTCAAATAGACTTGCACAAGTTTCGCATGAAATTGCAGGAACAAAGGCATTTCGTATTTCAGATATTACTGAACTTCAATTAAAATGGCTAAAGGGCGTTGAGACTGTAGCAGTTACGTCTGGAGCTTCAACTCCAACACCGATAACACGTGAGGTTATTGCATTTTTGGAGAAGTATGATCCAAACGATGAAAGCACTTGGGATACAAAATCAGGAGTAGAATTAAATAAAATACTACCTAAAGTTAGAATAAAAGACTAAACAAAAAGGACTTCTGGATTTTTAACCCGGAAGTCCTTTTTTAATTCATAAAAAACGTTTAAATAAATGTAAATGGATCAGTGTGGATCGTTGAAGCGACAATTTCACAAGCCATATTTTTTTCTTTTAATTTATTATCTAAAAGACGTTTAACACCTAATTTCATTACTTTTTCAATATTGTGACCTGCATCAACTATATTTAAATTAAGCATTTTCCAATCCTGTGCCACGTGGTAATAGATATCACCACTTAAATAAACATCTGCACCATTTCTTTTTGCATGATAGGCAAACTTATTTCCGTCTCCACCTACAATTGCAACCTTTTTTACTCGATCGCTTAAGTTCCCTACCACTCTTACACCTTGTAAATCTAATTTTTCTTTCACATAATGCGCAAATTCTTCTAATGAAATTTCTTCTTTAAGGCTCCCGATTCTTCCAATCCCGAATGTTTTGCCTTCATTTTCTAGTGTATATGTATCATATGCTACTTCTTCATACGGATGAGTTTTTTGCATCACTTTAAGCACTTGTTTTAACTTTAATTGTGGAACAACTGTTTCGAGCTTTACTTCATCAACTTCTTCTAATTGACCCTGTTGTCCAATAAATGGTGTTGTCCCCTTTAAAGGTATAAATGTCCCTGTTCCATTCGAACTAAAGGTACAATGGCTGTATTGACCAATATGACCTGCTCCAGCATCACAAATTGCATTTAATACAATTTCTGCATGTGTTTTCGGTACAAATACAACTAACTTAATTAATTTTTCTACATATGTAGGAGCGAGAACTTTCGTATTTTCTAATTGTAACGCTTCAGCTAAAAAATCACTCACACCGATTTCTGCAATATCAACATTTGTATGTGCTGCAAAAACGGCTATATCGTGTTTTATACAAAGTTCCACAATTTTACCCGGTTCACTGTCTGTCTCAATCTTTTTTAAAGGACGATAAATAATAGGATGGTGAGCAATAATTAGGTTCGCTCCTATTGAAATTGCCTCTTCTACCACCTCTTTTGTGACATCTAATGCAATTAATACCTTTGTCACTGGTTTTGATAATGTACCAATTTGAAGACCATTTGGATCACCTTCCTCAGCTAAATGCTTAGGGAATAGTTCTTCAAATTGCTGTACTACCTGAAAAGCATTTATCGATTTCATGAAAGCACCTCTTTTATCCACTCAAGTTTCTGTTCGACTTCTTTAATTTTCTGAACTGATTCCACTGTTTGTTTTGCTGATTCAAGTTGAGTTAAGATTCTTTCAAAATTATTTTTTTCATGTTCCCATTTCTTCTTAAATGCACCATTTTTGTTTTTTAATAAGTAAGGGCCTATAAATAACTCCATATCTTTCTTTTCACCGTATGCACTATTTAGATTTGATTTAGAAGCTACTAGAATTTCATAGATTTTTCCATCCTCTTCTAATATATCTTCTTCCACAAGAGAATATCCTTCTTTATCAAGCCAATTTCTAATTTGATTTGCACCAATATTTGGTTGTAAAACCAATGTTTCAACACCTTGAAGTTTTTCTTTACCATTTTCTAATATGCTAGAAATTAAAGAACCACCCATTCCAGCTATTGTTATGACATCTACTTCGTTTGGTACCAAAACCTCCAGCCCGTCTCCCATTCTCGCTTCAACAATTCCTTCTAGCCCACTTTGACGAATCGTAGAACGTGCTGAATTATATGGGCCTTCAGTAATTTCCCCTACAATTGCTGAGGTACATCTTTTATTTAAAACTGCATAACAAGGTAAATAAGCATGATCTGATCCAATATCAGCCATTTTTGTGCCCTCTGGTATGTAATCAAATACTCTTTTTAAACGCTTTGATAAATTAACTTCATTCATAACAAAATCACCATTTCATTTTATTTTCATAACTTCATTTTACACTATAGTAGTCAAGAAACCAAAATGACCTCTTCGTTAAGAAGAGGTCATTTTATATGCTTGCTTATTTTTTCTCAGATAACCATTTAGCAACAGCATCCAATTGTGGTCCTTGTAGTAAACCAGCTGGCATTCCGCCTTCTTTACCGTTTTTAAGAATGTTTTTGATTTGATCTTCTGAGTATCTTGAACCTACTTTAGTTAAGTTTGGTCCTACAACCCCTTGTAATTGATCACCATGACAGCTAACACATGTTTGAGCATATATTTCATCTGGCTTAGTTGATGCAGTTTGCGCCGGTTTTTTGTCACCGTTAGCAATTTCATCAGCCTGTTTTGCTCCTTTTAATGAAATAATTAGCATGACTGCGATTCCTAGTGCTGCAATTAGAGCAAAAGGAATTAATGGATTTCGTTTCATTATGATCCCCCTTATGTAACCCCTTAAAAAAATAAAATTAATTACTATAACATTATTATTGTATACGATTAAAAACAATAAAAAAAGTATTATATTGGATAAATTTAAAAATTGTTAAACGATTTCAAAATTATATAAACCTTCCTACTATAAAGAATTAAACTCGATCTAGCATATTTGCAAATTATATTTGTATAAACTCACCTCTTGATAAATGAAATAAGTAAGTTTTTTTAAGAAACCATTTAAAACCATCGTCACCCATTAAACTTTTAATTTGAATTTAATCTTTCTCACCAAAAAGCTTAAGCAAAAGATTTAGCCCATTCTATTATGAAATTCTAATAAATAATTGCTATTACAATATAGGTAATATGTCTTCAAACCATTTATTTTATATTTAGTAGTATTGAACTAATTATAAAAATTATTAAAAAAGTAGGGAAAATGAGTATTTGCAAATTTAAAGACAATTCTGTAAAATAAAGTAAATAGGTATCCAATTGTTTAAAATGATGGAATTACTACTAGCGTCTCCATAATTTATAATAACCATTTTTGCTTATATTATCCTTTGATTCATCTTTAGAATAAATAGTTAAAAGATCATTTTTAAAATTGTTCTAAGAGAATCGGATTTCCATCTCGATCATTGGTCATCCAGTTCAGTATTACTAGTATGTAGCATAGCACTACAATTATAGTTTTAGTACGGACATTCGATATATTTTGACAAATTTTTTATCGTGACATATTTACTAATTAAAACGTTTTCATTTTTTGTATTATAGATTGAAAATAAAAAAGTTTACCCAATAAAGGATAAACTCTTTTTAAATATTCTATTCTAAGAAGTCTTTTAGTCGTTTGCTACGGCTTGGATGACGTAATTTACGTAGAGCTTTTGCTTCAATTTGACGAATACGCTCACGTGTAACTCCAAATACTTTACCAACTTCTTCTAAAGTACGAGTACGTCCATCATCTAAACCAAATCGTAAACGTAAAACATTTTCTTCACGGTCTGTTAATGTATCAAGAACATCTTCTAATTGCTCTTTAAGCATTTCATAAGCTGCATGCTCAGCTGGAGAAGTTGCTTCAGAATCTTCAATGAAATCACCTAAATGTGAATCATCTTCTTCACCAATTGGTGTTTCTAATGATACTGGCTCTTGAGCAATTTTAAGGATTTCTCTAACTTTTTCTGGTGGTAAATCCATTTCTTCACCAATTTCTTCAGGAGCTGGCTCGCGACCTAGATCTTGAAGTAATTGACGTTGAACACGAATTAATTTGTTAATTGTTTCCACCATATGAACTGGAATACGGATTGTTCTTGCTTGGTCAGCAATTGCACGAGTAATCGCTTGACGAATCCACCAAGTCGCATATGTACTAAATTTATAACCTTTACGATAATCAAACTTTTCAACGGCTTTGATTAAACCCATATTACCTTCTTGAATTAGGTCTAGGAACAGCATACCGCGTCCTACATAACGTTTTGCAATACTTACTACTAATCGTAAGTTCGCTTCTGCTAGGCGTCGTTTCGCTTCCTCATCGCCTTCTTCAATACGTTTCGCTAAATTGATTTCATCTTGTCCAGAAAGTAAATCAACTCGGCCAATTTCTTTTAGATACATACGTACTGGGTCATTAATTTTTACTCCAGGAGGAACACTTAAATCATTTAAGTCAAATTCTTCTTCCTTCTCTAATTGAGTTCCTCTAGGTTCATCATCAGCGTCACCAACAATATCAATCCCTTGTTCACCTAGTTGCTCATAAAATTCTTCAAGTTGATCTGAATCAATTTCAAATCCGTTTAAACGATCTGCAATTTCTTCATATGTAATTACACCACGTTTTTTACCATTTTCAATTAATAATGCTTTTACTTGATCAAGTGTTACTTCTGTTTCCGTATCTTTAGAACGAGCCGATTTATCAGCCATCTGTTCCCCTCCTTCGAAAAGTTCGCGAATCATTTAACATATTTCATACTAGATCTTAGCTGTGTGATTTGTTGGAGAATCGTTGCAGCTTTTACAAAATCTCCTTCACGTTCAGCTTTTTTCAGATCTATTTCTTTTTCACGTATACGTTGTTGTTTATCATAGTTGTTTAATGCATCTAAATAATCCTTTAACTCTCGCTCTGTTAGTTCAGGTGCTATCTGTAAATTGACAATTTTTGAAACTACTTCAAGTAACCTTTTTGAAGGAAGGTAATTCATAAATTTACTAATATTAGACTCATTGCCCTCTTCATAATAAGCATAAAGATGGATTATAATCTCGGAATAATCATTATTGTAGAATAGACCCTGATATTGCTGTCTTACTTTTTCAGCCACGTCACTGCTATTTAACATATGAGCTAAAAGTAATTGTTCAGCTCGAACATGTGCAGGAAGAAGTGTCTTAGTAGTAATATCGCGTTTGATATCAGTTTTTACTTCTGTTACATTAGATATACGATTTGCCTGATTACTATATTGTCCAAATTCCTTCTTAAGTACTTCAATCGAGATAGAAAACTCTTTTGAGAGTTGATTTAAGTAATAATCTTGTTCAATCAGTTGACTTAGTTTAGCAATTTCTTGTAGCATTTCTTTTATATACTGAAATTTAACAGTTTCATCTAAAAGATTTTTTCCTTTTCGATGATATTGCATTTTAAAACTCATTAATGATACACTAGCTTCAATAATAGAGGTATTAAATTTTTCTGGACCAAATTGTCTTATATATTCATCGGGATCTAAGCCATCAGGCATTTGTGCAACTTTAATTGTAAATCCTTCTTTTTGAAGAACTTTAGCTGCTTTTTCAGTTGCGTTAATACCAGCTTGATCTGAATCATAGCATATGATAATTTGATCAACAGATGTTTTTAAGACCTTTGCTTGATCCTCTGTTAATGAAGTTCCCATGGTTGCAACTGCATCATGGACACCAGCTCTAAACGCAGAAATGACATCTGCAAAACCTTCCATTAAGATTGCCCGATTTTGCTTTCGCATGACATTCTTTGCTTGGTAAAATTGATATAATAATTTTCCTTTATGGAACATTGAAGATTCAGGACTATTTAAATATTTTGGTGATCCTTCACCCATTATTCTTCCACTGAATGCAACAATTTTCCCTTGATGGTTATGAATCGGAAAAATTAATCGATTTCGAAATCGATCATAGTAATTACCATCACGTTCACTTCGAACAACTAGACCAGCTTTCTCCATGACCGGCATTGGATAGCCACGTTTTTCTAACACCTTAGTAACAGCATCCCAAGAATCTAAAGCAACACCAAGCTCAAAGTGCTTTATTTCCTCTTTAGAAATCCCTCTGTTAAGTAGGTATTCTAACGCCTGTTTACCTTCTGTTGTGTTAACTAATAGATGATGATAGTACTTTTTGACAAACTCATGAGCTTCAAGCATAATGCCTTGCTCAGTAGATTGTGGATTATTGACTGTGTCAACTGTATCTGAAGGTAAAGTGATATTTGTCTTTTTTGCAAGCTGATGGACAGATTCTTGAAAGTTCAGTCCTTCAAGCTGCATAATGAAAGAAATCGCATTTCCTCCAGCACCGCATCCAAAACAATGAAAAATTTGTTTTTCAGGAGACACAGAAAAAGATGGTGTGCTTTCTCCATGAAAAGGACAAAGTCCAAAATAATTTCTTCCTTGTTTTTTCAGAGGAACATACTCACTTACTACATCAACTATGTCGACTGACTGACGAACCTGCTCGACAAGTTCATCGGGAATTCTGTTTCCCATATTGACAGCTCCATATACTATTTTATTCGATAAAACTCACTGTATTCCTTCATGATTCGACAAAAATATTTCCATATATTAAAACTTAAGTTAATTCACTCTATTAAGTCATATATGAATTAATAATTTTCTAAAAAAGAAGTGCTAAACAGTAGTTCATAAGCATTGCATTCAACTGCTAGTTCTGGTTTTCATTAACCCATTTATTTATCGCTTATGATTAATTTCTACACGTCTTTTGTAATTCCTTCAAAACATGTATCGATTTATGTAGTTTTATTTCCATCTTTCAATAAACTAGGAAGCACATATTCATAGTTTATTCGTAAGTATAAAAAGTTAAACCTATTATTAGTTCATTTCATACAATTTTTTATTATAATCTATTTTAATTAGGAAATCTAGCAATAAGCACTAAAGAATCTTAACTTTTACATACGATCCTAATTTATTGAAATTCCTATTTAAAAAAGATGAAAACACATTAGATTACTCTAATGTGTCTGTCTAACAAGATCAATCATCATTTATAATTTCTAAAAAATTATCTTATCTGCTTATTTTGATAATAATAATTTAAAATAACATTAGCGGATTCTTCTACTGCCTTACTTGAAACATCTACAACTTTACAGCCAATTTGTTTAACAACATTATTGAAATGTTTTAGTTCTTCTTCAATTCTTGAAATATTAGCATAACTAGCTCCGTCGTGCAGTCCTAATGAAATTAATCTTTCTTTTCGAATATGGTTTAACTTTTCTGGAGAAATCATTAACCCAATGCACTTTTCTTTTGGAACTTTAAGTAGTTGTTCTGGTGGATCTACTTCTGGAACTAAAGGCACATTGGCAACTTTAAATCCTTTATGAGCAAGATATTGTGATAAAGGAGTCTTTGATGTTCTAGATACACCGATTAAGACTATATCAGCTTTTTCAATACCTCTTGGGTCTCTTCCATCATCATATTTAACCGCAAATTCAATTGCCTCTATACGTTGGAAATAATCTTCATCTAGTTTGCGAACAACACCAGGTTCATTTCTAGGTTCAAGTTTATGAATCGTTGAAATTTTATCGATTAATGGACCGATTAAGTCATATACGATTACTCCAGCACTTTGCGCTTCTTCTAATAATTTCTTTCTCATATCAGGTTTTACTAATGTAAATACAATAATACCATTATTTTCTTTTGCTACTTGAACTATTTCAATTAATGTTGCATTATCTTCAACGTATGGTACACGTCTAATCTCGAATTTTTGATGAAATTGACTAATAGCCGCCTTTACGACATGCTCTGCTGTTTCACCAACAGAATCTGATACAACATAAACGATTGAATTGCCCATATGTTCACCTCTTAACTTTACTAAAACATATCATTGTTCATTAAGTCTACAATCGCACGAGTAAAATTTGTTTTTGTAAATCGACCAATTACCTCAAGTCCATGCTCACTTTCACGAACAACAGGGACAGCATCAATTTGTTTTTCAATTAAACTCTTAGCTACATTATGAATTGTATCATCTTTATAGCAAATTGTAATGTTTGGCATCCTCGTCATGATAATATCTACGGGTAATGTATGCAAATCTTTATTTCCTATACTTGCACGGAGTAAGTCTTTTCTCGAAAGTACTCCGGTTAAAACCGAATTTTGATCAACAACAAATAACGTTCCTACATCCTCAAGAAACATTGTAACGATCGCATCATACACTGATGAACTTCGATCTACTACAACAGGAATCGCCTGATATTCCTTTACAGTCAATTTTTTTATTCTGTCAATGACCTGTGCACCGCTTGTTCTTCCCGTGTAATAATATCCTACTCGTGGTCTTGCTTCTAAAAAACCAGTCATTGTAAGAATAGCTAAATCAGGGCGAAGCGTAGCTCTTGTAAGTGCTAGCTTATCAGCTATATGTTCACCTGTAATTGGTCCATTACTTTTTACTATTTCAAGTATTTGAGTTTGTCGCTTTGTCAGTTCGATTTCTCTCACCCCTAACTATCCAATATGTTATACTCTCTAATAAATATTATATACTATTTTTACAATTTAAAAAAGAAAGAAGGAAATAGGTAGCCTATTTCCTTCCTTAGGTTTCTGAATTTTTATCAGTTTTCAGAAAATTATCCATATTTTTTAATTGCTCTAAAAATTTGCGTGACTTTAAATAGATTCCACTATATTCATCATAATAAGAAAATAAAATTTGTTGTAAGTTTTTCTTTGTTGCTTCACTAACCTCAATTTTGCCAAGTCGATTTACATCAAAATGATAAAATAACCTCATTAACTTAACCGACTTTTCAGTAACTGAAAATGCATATGGATCAGTCCGTTTACAACGCTGACATAAAAACCCACCTTCTTTAACAGAAAAGGCTACAAATATATTTTCATTTGCACTACATCTACAATTTACGCATTGATCAAAAAATGGGTGATATCCTAATACAGGTATCATTTTCGTCATAAATAAATAAGTCAAAACTTCAGCGTCTGCACCTTCATTCATGTGCTGTAGTAATTGAAGGACTAATTCAAATAAATACGGATTATTTTTTTTCTCTTCAACAGCTTTATCTGTAAGTTCTACAACAATCGAAGCATACGCAGTTGCTACTAAATCACTTCTTAATTCACGATATGAATCAATTAGTTCTCCTTGACTTAATGTACCTAATCCAGATCCTTTTTGAATTAAAAACGACCCATATGTAAAGAGTTGTGTAACAGAAGCAAGTCGACTATTCGTCTTCTTTGCTCCTCTTGCCACAACTCCTATCTTACCTAATTCTCTTGTTAAAAGAGTAATAATAACATTTGATTCTCCATAAGCGTTTGCCCGTAATACAATTCCTTCTACACGCTGTAACATTTAACTCACCATCCAATTGGATGAAGGTTAAGTATGTAGGGAATCAATATCAGCTATTTCTTCATCAATGTAACTTTTCTGATCCACATGTTCCTGTTCAAGCTGCTTAAACAATAAATATGTCTCAACATTTCCAGTTTTAGAAAAGACATCCCAGGTAAAATTCAACATTGAGAAACCACCTTTCAAGAATAGCTACAACTCATTGCTCATTACCTATAGCCAATTACTTTCCCTGCTTACTTATAATGTGACCTTCTCTCCCGATTTTCATGTGTATAAAATTTATAAAAATAACAAATAAAAAGCTTGCAAATCCAAGAGAAATGTGGTGGGCTTTTTGAATAAATGGAAATATTACTAGACCCCTGATTCTAAGCCCAACCTCTTGATTTTTGCCTTTTAATACTCATCCTCACGGAAACCTAAATCTCTTAATTGAGACATACGATTACGCCAATCTTTTTGAACCTTAACCCATAACTCTAAGAATACTTTTGTATCAAGCAAGTTTTCTATATCTAAACGAGCACGCTTACCAACCTCTTTTAACATGCTACCTTGCTTACCGATAATGATTCCTTTTTGGGAAGATCTTTCAACCACAATTGTTGCATTCACGTATATTGCATTTCCTTCTGGTCTTCTTTCAATTTGCTCAATAATAACAGCAATTGAATGTGGAACCTCTTCTCTAGTCAAATGCAATACTTTTTCTCTTATTAATTCTGAAATGATAAATCTTTCAGGATGATCTGTTACTTGATTTGCTGGATAATATTGCGGACCTTCTGGTAAATAAGTTTTAATAACTTTTAATAAGCGATCGACATTATTCCCTTGTAATGCTGAGATTGGAACAATTTCAGCAAATTGGAATAAATCTTTGTATTTATTGATTAAATCAAATAGCTGTTCAGGATGAATTGTATCAATTTTATTAATGACTAAAATAACTGGACTACGACTTCCTTGCAGCTTCTCAATAATGAATTCATCTCCACGACCAAATCCTTCATTGGCATTTATCATAAATAACGTAGCATCAACATCCTTAATTGAATCTTGAGCTACCTTTACCATAAAATCACCAAGTTTGTGTTTTGGTTTATGGATTCCTGGCGTATCTATAAAGACAATTTGTGCATCATCTTCTGTAAAAACGCCTTGAATTTTATTACGAGTAGTTTGAGGCTTATCACTCATTATAGCTATTTTTTGACCAATTACTCGATTTAGGAATGTACTTTTCCCTACATTTGGTCTACCTATAATTGAGACAAAACCTGATTTATAACTTTCTTTATTCATTCAAATCCTCCGATGTAAATGCTCCTGGCAATAATTCTTTTACTGTTGTTTCTTGGATTACTCCATTTAAGTTCGATAAATATACGACTGTATCTGGACCAGCAAGTTCAAATAAAACTTGACGGCATGCCCCACATGGCGCAACTGGTCCCTCGGTATCAGCGACTACTGCCACTGCTGAAAACTCCGTAATGCCATTTGAATATGCTTTAAATAATGCAGTTCGTTCTGCACAATTTGTTAGACCATATGATGCATTTTCTATGTTACAACCACGAATAACTTGACCATCCTTTGTAAGCAATGCTGCACCAACTTGAAATTTCGAATATGGTACATATGCGTTTAATCTAGCTTTTATCGCTTCATTTATAGGTTGTTGTTTATCCATTTATGTAGCCTCCTATTATAAGCCCGAACACGAAAGTAGGGTCTTATTAACGTAGTATAGTAAAATACGGAAAAAATAGCAAAGCACCTATAATGATTGAAACAATTGCAGCGACTAAAACCGCACCAGCTGCCACATCCTTCGCTTTTTTTGCTAAAGGATGTTTATTAGGTGACGCTAAATCTACAACTGCTTCAATTGAAGAATTAACAAGCTCTAGCGAAATGACAATTGTAATAATAAGCAGAAGGATTAACCAATCTATTCGACTAATATGTAAATAAAACGCAAGGCCGATTGAAATGAGTGCTGCAAATAAGTGGATTTTTATATTTCTTTCATCCTTAATGACTTTAAAAATACCACTAAATGCAAAACCAAAAGATTTAAATAATGGCGCTCTTTTTTTAGAGTCTTTCAAGGCCATATTTTTCTAATATTTCCTTCTGTTTTGTAAACATCACTTTCTCATCGGCTTCATTCATATGATCATAACCTAGTAAATGTAAACATCCGTGCACTGCTAAAAAACCTAATTCACGGCGGAATGAATGACCATACTCCTCAGCTTGTCTCTTAGTAGTAGGAATTGAAATGACAATATCACCTAAAGTACGTGGTAAGTCAGCTCCGATTATTTCAATTTCGCCTTCTCCTAATTCTTCCATTGGAAATGAAATAACATCAGTAGCACGATCTTTCTCTCGATACTCTTTATTAATTTCATGAATTCTTTCATCATCTACAAATGAAACTGCAATTTCAACTTCACCAGTCACACCCTCATATTCAAGTGCACACTCTAGTAAACCCTTTATATCAGATTGCTGTTCGTTAGTCACTTCATTTGTTTCATCTATAAAATCAATTTCTAATTGAACCATTATCTCACCTTATCTTTCATCTGGATACTGTATTCTTGAATGGAAAGTTCCTTTTAAAGTCTCACACAATGATTTCTCAACAATATGTAATTCTTTTAAATTTAATTCACACATTGCAAACTGACCATCATTCAAACGATCATTCATAATGGAAGAAACTAATAACTCGATTTTTTGCATATCAGGATCTTTTAGCGAACGAACTGCTGCTTCAACACTATCAGCAATTCCTACAATTGCCGATTCCTTTGAATGTGCTTTTGGACCAGGATATCTAAAATCAATTTCTTTAACATCAGGGTTCGTCTCTTTTTCCTTATAGTAAAAATACTTTAATAAGGTTGTACCATGATGCTCCGCTGCAATATCAATAATATCTTTTGGCAAATTATATTTTTTTAGTATTTTTACACCATCACTTACATGCCTCAAAATGATATCTTTACTTTGAATCGGTTTAATACGATCATGAGGATTATGACCACCCATTTGATTTTCTATAAAGAATCCTGGATTATTCGTTTTACCTATATCATGATAATATGCTCCAACCCTAGCTAACAAACCATTTGCACCGATCGCTTCACAAGCACCTTCAGCTAAATTTGCAACCATAATACTATGATGATATGTACCCGGAGCCTCTAATAAAATTTTTCTTAATAAAGGATGATTTGGACTACCCAACTCAACAAGTTTAAATGAGGACACCATTCCAAACGAATCTTCTACAAAAGGTAAAATCCCCATCGTAATGACACTTGATAAAACTCCAGAAGTAAGTCCCATTAATAAATAAATCCCAACTTCGACTGATGAATATTGACCATTCCGAATTAAGATTAAAGAAAACAGAGTAGCAATATTAACAAGCGAAATTAAAAATCCAGCATGGAGAATCATTGAACGTTTATTTTTAACCTCATTTAAAAATAAAACGGTGATTGAACTAAATAAAATATAGATTCCAGTCGAGTAGTTAATTGCGCCATTTACATCTTCGTTAAACATTAAACTACCGCAAATAGAGAATATAATCGACGAAACCATTAAATATCGATTACCTAATAAAAACTTTATCAATAAAGTCCCTATCGCAACTGGAGCTACATAAACAAGCCCTGAAAACTCAACCTTTTGAAACAAGCTTACAATCTTCAAAATTAAGATTGTAAAAATTACAATGCTATAATATGTAACGATGTATATATTCCCTTTTTCTTTTAAAGATGCCGTTTGTTTCAATACGAAGTACGCCAATACTCCAATTAATAAAATTAATCCAATATACGGTTGAATTGACTGTTTGTTTTTTATTAAGCCAACTAATTTTAATTGATCATATTTTTCCTTTGTAATTGTTTCTCCTGCTTTTACTAAGACTTGTCCTTGTAAAATATAGACACTATCTACACTTTCACTTTCTAGACGTTTTCTCTCTTTTGTCTCCTCTGCATCAAAAAAGTAGTTTGGCACAATCGCAAATTCACCAATTGAGATCATCGCATCCTTTAGTGAAGGATTAACGCTTACATATGATAATTCATTTCTCAGCTTTCCACGAGATTCTTCGATTTGGCTCGTAGTAATTTCCTCAGACATTACATTATTAATGGCTGTATTTAACGAAGCTTTAGTAATATTTAACTGTTCATCTGACGATTTAACTAAAGTGCTAAATACACTATCTTCTAAGTTTTTACGAATATCGTCAGGCAGTTTTTTCTTTACATCACTTGTTTCTTTATCAATTAATGCTTGTCCTTTAAGATTATCACTCTTTGCATTTTCATTTTTTACTTCTGTTACAATATCAAAAATTGAATTGACTATGTCTATACGTTTTTGTGTATAACTTTCCTCATATTTATATACATCCTCAACTCTTGCTGCAGCCTCAAGTCGCTTTTTAGCAGTAGCTCCTTTATCCTCAATCGTGATAGGTGAATAAATATTATCATCAGCAATTGATAATAGCTGAATGTCGTATTTTACCGGTCTAACATGACTAACTAAAAGAAGAAAACTTAATAAGCCAAATGCAATGGTACATAGTAATATGACAAGAGTTTGATTCTTAAAACGCTGAATTAAGGCTTGCAAACTATTCATTGTTTCCCCTTTCTAGAAATGCACCTCATCATAAAAATACGAAATGACCCTATCAATGTAGGGTCACTACGAATCATTCATTTGCTAAATCATAAGCTTGAATAATCTTTTGTACTAGTGGGTGACGAACTACGTCAGTTTGTTCCAAGATCGTCATACCAATGCCCTCTACACCTTTAAGTGTATTTTGAGCTGATATTAAACCCGACTTTACTCCTTTAGGTAAATCAATTTGTGAAGGGTCACCTGTAATAACCATTTTAGAGCCAAATCCTAAACGGGTCAAAAACATCTTCATTTGAGCCATTGTCGTATTTTGAGCTTCATCCAAAATGACAAAGGCATCTTCTAAAGTACGTCCCCTCATATAAGCTAAAGGTGCAATTTCAATTGTTCCTCTTTCAATTAAACGCACAGTATGCTCTTGCCCTAAAACATCGTGTAGAGCATCATACAGTGGTCTTAAATATGGGTCAACCTTTTCCTTTAAATCTCCTGGTAAAAATCCTAAACTTTCTCCAGCTTCCACAGCAGGTCTTGTTAAAATAATTTTACTTACTTTATTATTTTTTAATGCTTGAACAGCCATGACAACTGCAAGATATGTTTTACCTGTACCAGCAGGTCCAATTCCAAATACCAAATCATTTGATTGAATTGCACGAAGATAATGTCTTTGTCCAAAAGTCTTAACTCGAATTGGTTTTCCTTTTGAATTCTTAATAATTTCTTCGTCATACAACCTAGCAAATGATGACAGCCTTCCTTCTTTAGCCATCTGGATTGAGTATGTAACATCCCTCGATGTAATACTCACTCCATTTCGAATAACCTCTAAAAGAGCTTGAATGATTTGCTCAACCGTTTTCACATCTTCATTCGTACCTGAAACTTGTACAGATTGACCACGTGACACAATCTTAACATCAAGCGAATTTTCAATTATTTCTAGATGCTTATCGTTTGTACCAAATAAGGCAATTGCTTCGTTTGGATCCTCTATTTGTTGATTAATCGTTAGTAGTTGTTCTGGCATTACTCAGTCCCCTTGAACAATAGTTTTCGTTTTTGTGATATCTTCTAAAACTTTATAATACATTCTTAAATTAACTTTACCATTGTCTATTGACTCGTGCAAAACTTTTTCTTGTAAAATCTTGGCATCTGGACTTAACTTTTTCATTAATTCCTTCTTACCAATTTGTTTTCCAAGTTGAGCAGCCTGAACTTTAGAGTATGTTCTAACATATTTTTCACTTTCGAGAATTGTTTTTTTACTAAAAAAGATCGGCAATTTCCATTTTATAAATTTAAATTGATACGAACTACTTTCATCTTCAAAAGACTTATATTTATTCTTATCAAAACCCCAAAATTTTATTTTATTTTCCTTAGTTCCAATATAATAACTAGTTTTTCTTTCTCCTGTAAGCACCGTAAAAGGAGTATCTAAAGAGACACTAATAATTTCCTCTCTCCAAACTTCCCCCATGATTTTGCCAACAGCTGGGACTAAAATAGGATGTTCTTCCGTACCGATTATTCCAGATACTAATATTTGACCTTTTTTCACAAAATCATTCTTTACTACAAGTGGTTTCCCTTTTTCAACAAACATGCTTGAAATAACAGCCTCTTCACTCGCAATAATATGACGCGGACTTAATGCCTTCTCAGGCTTAGGTATGTGCTTTTCAACTACCTCAAAATGGAAGGTAGTCCCATTTAATTGTACACCAATCCAGGTTAATGTCGGATTCTCATCTTGTAGCTTTTTCTGGATTGTTTGCATTCTAGGTAAAGTAAATTGAGATGCGCCAGTCTTAACGCCCATCGCAGTTAAATCTTTCCGAAGTTTATACTCAACTTCAGGTGAAGCACCTTTTATATCAATTCTCCAAACCATATTTGAAAGTAAAAATAAAACTAATAAAAAGCCAACAACACCTACAACAAATCCAAAATACTTCCAAGCTCGTCTAACTTCAAAAGGAAGCCCCTTCCGACCAATAAAATATACTTTATATTCTTTTTTCCGAGGAATATTTTTGATCCGTTTATAATCTTTCAACTCAATTGTAAACGTAATCGAATTTGTTCCACTTTTCTTCACATCACGAAGTGGAATCCCCTTACGCATACATTCATTTAAAAAACGTTCTGGTCCAAGCCCAATTACTTTTACTTGAACCATCCCTGTAAGATTTGAAGTCCATTGGTTTTTCATCCTAATCCCCCATGTTCATTAGACTGATCATGGTGTAAGTTCTAGATGCTATTCATTAATAAAATACACATGCTCAATTTCGCCTTCCAACAAAATCTCCTCAGGCAACATCGTCTTCAAAACAAAATCTTTCCCCTTAATCAACAACTGCCCCTGCTTCATTAACAAACGCAATTCATTGTCTGAGTACACAAGTAACCCTCTATGGTTTTCAATATAAATATGTAGTTGACCTAACATCGTAATACGTGGCAATTCCAATAGTACATCTGGTGGTAAGTCCATCTTACTTGACATCCATGTTTTTAAATTATGCGCTAATCTTTTCAAGATAGACTCCTCCCCCTTTCATATCATATTTATGATGATTTCTGAGAAGGTATGATATAAAAAGAAAAAGGTAAAGGAAATTTAAGATGAATATTTGGATTTTATAAAAGTGAGGTTTATTGATTTTAGATTACGGCGAGGAAGTTGAGATTTATGGGTACTGGCGTCTAGATGGGGTGCGGATAATCAATCAAATGATTAGGAAGCCGAATGTCCTCACCAAAAGCCCTCTCATAGTTAATTTTTTAGTTATGGCATAGAAGTTACAGCCAAATCTTTTGATACAAAAAAACCGAGAACAAATAACGATTCTCGGTTGAAATGCTTTATTTACGTTTTTACATTCTTCTTTGGATTGTAACATCTTGGTAAACATCTTGTTTTCCTTGTGAAGTCGTAACCCACCAAAGAACCCCTTGAGTGAGAAAGAACAGACTCCACATTACTACAAGACCGATTGAAGTTATATCACGAATTCCATCACCGTAAATCCCTTTGACTGTAACATAGGTGATGAGTACACTTACTATAATACCTAACGACTTAATTGGTAACGGCCTTTTAGCCATGGATGTATCCATTTGTGGCGTATCATATGTTTCTGTTATGAATGGTTTTTTATTTGTTCTAGCATAATCATGAACCCCTTGTTTAATCTCATCTTGTAGTCGTTCTTCGTCACCTATTGCCATCTCTTTCGTAATAAAGATTAATGTAAACGCGAATGGTACGACTATTATTAACCAACCTAATGCAAATGCTATTCCACCTAAATCATTATGTAAGTCCCCGAACGGTGTCATTATTCCCATCTCTCCTTTACAAGTGGACGATTAATAAATGCATTGTCCATCTAAATTCATCATAACGAATAAAATTAATTCTATATGTGATATAAATCACACACTCAGTTAAATTTTTTCACATTGACTTATATTGCAAAACAAACCTAGAACAAAAAGTTATTCTCGGTTGAGTTTTCTCTAGATTGGATTATGCAGATTTCAATAAAGAGTAGAAATTCACACTCAAATCAAATTGGTTAAGTGCGGTTCTTAATTAATTTAACTAGTCTATAACATAAACTGGATATGTGTGGAGCGCATTAAAGGATAAAGTTTACACCAAGTCTGAATATGGTGCAGATGTAGGTTTGTAGAGGAGAATACTTAACAGTTTTATAAGAAATTAGGTTGATTTTTTTTTTTGCAGTTCCGGAAATTTTATTTGCAGTTTTGATTTTTTATTTGCACTTTCGAAGATTTTATTTGCAGTTTCGTTAAATTTAATTGCACTTTTGAGGATTTTAATTGCAGTAACTCAAAAAACAAAAAAATAAACGTCTAAAAATAGACGTTTATTTTAACAGACTTGCTACAGCTTTATTCACAGAAGAGCCATCAGCTTGTCCTTTTACTTTAGGCATAACTGCACTCATTACTTTCCCCATGTCAGCTTTTGATGTAGCACCGACTTCTGAAATTGTAACGCGTACAATTTCAAGAAGTTCCTCTTCAGATAATTGTTGAGGCAAGTATTCGTTTAGAATCAGTAACTCTTGCTTTAATTTATCCACAAGGTCTTGACGACCAGCTTTTTCGAATTCCAGGAGGGAGTCTTTACGTTGTTTCACTTCACGAGTTAAAATTGTTAACTCTTGATCAGCTGACAATGTCACATTATTCCCTAAGCTAATTACTTCATTTTGTAATGATGCTTTCACCATTCGAATAACTGCTAACTTGTCTTTGTTTTTTTCCTTCATCGCTTGTTTCATATCTGAATTCAAACGTTCGAGAAGACTCATAGTAACACCCTCTCTTAGAATTTACGTTTTCTCGCTGCCTCTGATTTTTTCTTACGTTTTACACTTGGCTTTTCATAAAATTCGCGTTTTCTTGCTTCTTGTAGCGTACCAGTTTTAGAAACTGAACGTTTAAAACGACGAAGAGCATCTTCTAAAGATTCGTTTTTACGAACGACTGTTTTAGACATCTTACTTTTCCCTCCCTCCAAGCTACCACTTACAATCAATAAAACACTGTAAAAAAGAAACACTTTTCCACATGTCTTTTACGATTATAATACATAAACTATTGATAGGTCAACAGGTAAATGTCAAGTTTGAAACTTAACACCCTTTGCCATTAAAAGGAATCAATAGCCTTCTGTTGCTACGTTTCCTTGGACAATCGTGATTCCATTACTTGTACCGATTCGAGTTGCCCCGACTTTAACCATTTCATTTACACTTGCTATATCACGTACTCCTCCTGATGCTTTAACACCAATATCAGGTCCAACTGTTTTCCTCATTAAAGCTACATCCTCTACAGTTGCACCACCCGTTGAAAATCCTGTAGATGTTTTAACGAAATCTGCTCCGGCTTTTACAGAAAGTTTAGAAGCCATTTCTTTTTCTTCATTCGTTAACAGACTTGTTTCGATAATCACTTTTACTAATGCTTTACCTTTTGCTGCATTAACAACTGCTGCTATATCTTGTTCAACAGTATCATAGTCCTTATCTTTTAAAGCTCCGATATTGATAACCATATCGACTTCCCCGGCTCCATTTTCAATTGCATTCTTCGTTTCAAACGCTTTTGTTTCTTTTGTATTCGCGCCTAAAGGAAACCCAATTACAGTACAAACCAAAACTTCAGAGCCTTTTAACAAACTTGCACAATGACTGACCCAAGTTGGATTCACACAAACGGAAGCAAAATTATGTTCCTTTGCTTCTTGACATAATTTTTCAATTTGAGATTTAGTTGTTTCAGGTTTTAAAACTGTATGATCAATCAATTTGTTGATATTAGTTGTCATTTTGTAGTGCTCCTAACTTATGTTTTTTTCATAATTACTCTTTTAAAGACACTGAAATATCAGCATTCATTATTATTTGTTTTTTAATTTTAATTATGTGAATCGATTTAATAACTATAAAAAAATTCAAAGCATCAAATTTAAATAGATGCATTTGAATTTTTTTTGACTGTTTTATGATTGTCTTTTACTTTAAGCATCATGAAGAATGAAACTGTAATAAAGAAAAAACCGTACAAGAACATGAATTTGAATCCAATTTGATCCATAATTGCACCTAATAATGGTGGTGAGATAATATTAGCAATCGATGAAAATAAATAATATAAACCTGTGAAAGTTCCAATAAATCCAATCGGTGCCATCTCAGCTAAAAAAGGATATGAATTAATGTTTACTAATGCCCAAAAACATCCCATGACCAAAAAGACTATTCGAATGTATAATAAATCCTTTAAGAAAAATAAGACAATAAACCCAATCATGATTCCAAATATCCCAATTAATATGCTGCGTTTCTTACCAATTTTTGTTCCAATGAACCCGGCAGGAATTGCAAAGATTAAAAATGCTAATGATATGAAAGCAAATGAAAATGCCGCTGCACTAACTTTTACCCCTAAATAAACTTCTCCATAACGTGTAAAAAAGGTTTCAATTCCATTAAATCCCGTGAACCAACTCAGAATTGCTAACAATAGAAATAATGCACTTTTATTCTGAATGGCTGAACGGAAACCCTCTCTTAATTGTACCTTTTCTTCGGCATGCTCATAATTAAGAACATCTCTTTTTTCTCTAATAAAGAAAAAAAGAATTAGAAAGCTAAATAACATTAAAAATCCTGCCAAGTAAAAAGGAAATCCTTTATTTAGATCCCACAAAATTGAACCAATAAAGAATGCAATTAAAGCACCAATTCCCCCCATAAAATTAATGACGCTATTCGCCTTACTTCTTTGTTCAACTCTTGTTAAATCAGGCATAAGTGCTATAACTGGAGAACGGAAAATACTCATACTTAAATTCATAAACACAATAAAAAAGATTAACATAAAAAGTGTTTTATGCACTGGAATTAAAAAGGTAAATAATGCTGCAAGAGGCATACCGACCATTAGAAATGGTATTCTTCTACCAAATCGTGTATCTAAACGATCACTATACATTCCAACGGCAGGTTGTAAAAATAACGCAAAATAATTATCAAACGTCATAATAAATCCGATTAAAGCAGATGACTTTATATAATCGCTTAAAAGTTTTGGCATAAAAGCATTATAGACGGACCAAGTAAGACTGATTGCAAAAAATCCAAATCCTAAGAGCATAATTTTTTTGTAATTTAGTTTAGTCATTTGAATTTCTCTTTTCTTTTATCTGTCTAAAAACATTTTCTAATTGAGTTCGATCCAATGACACAATCATCCCCCCCCTTATTCTCAGTATAGTAGGCCATCCAATCAAATATTTACCGTTTTTTCAATTTTAATAAAATATTAATTTTTTAGTAAAAGTTCATTAAAATAGACTGATTCATAAAAAAAAGGTGTTTTAAACCGACAAAAAAACCTAGCGTAAACACTAGGCATTTTCTTTAATCATTTTAATAATATAAAACGTACAACCTGCAATAATGCCGTAACAACCACCAATTAAAAAAGATAATAAGTAAATCATTATTCCTCCAAGATAACTCTTTTATTTGCAGTTTACATTCTTTCTTCTAAGGCTTTCGCGGTATTACTTGTTACTACTTCCTTCTCATCCTTCAACGTACCAAAAATCCCATCAAAAATAGGTGTTGATACGCCATACCAAAAGTTTTCATTTTTAAAATGATGCAGAATATGCAGCTTTTTAATATGTCGTCCTACTTTCGTTATTGGTTTAATTGGCCTGTGAGCTACATAATGCTTCCATTCGTACACTAGTAACATTAAAACTAAACCTGAACCAAATGCGATCGTTTGTATTAGATCTCTAGATATCAAAAAATAAATGATACAAAGTGACCCTAAATTCGGAATGCTGTACCATATCGGTAAAAATAACAATTTCAAATCATCTGGATACGTATGATGATCATAATGAATTCTTTTCATAAATTTAAGAAATAGTTTATTTTTTGGTGCCTTTATGTGGAAAATGAAACGATGAGTTATATACTCACTAAACATAAAAAAGATTATTCCTATAATGAAAATTAAGACAGTAAGCCACGAAAAATGAAATCCTATACTATAAATAATTCCAACTAAAAAAAGCACCCCCATCACAATAATATCGAAATGAAGAAAAAATTCTCGATATAATCCCTTCATAAATTCCCCCCTTATCCATCCATAAATTATCTTAATATCAAATTTATATTTCAATATTATTTATGAAATTCCTTTTTAAGGTCTATTCCAGCTGATTATTAATTTTGAATAAAGCACTGGTCGGTGAAGATAATAAAAATGATAACCAAAAATACGTAAAAGGGAGATCTTTATGGAAAAAAGGAGATATTATGTATCCGTTCAAGCAAAAACAATTGTTCCAAATCAAGGGGACGCACCTTATGAGTTAGAAATCGATGCTACAATCGATGAAAAACATAGACTCGAAAGAATTTTCCATCAGATTGACAGTTATGATGAAGCAGCAGGTATTCAAACTGCTTTCATCATTCCAATTACAAATTGGAGCCAAGAAAACAACGATGGATATGATTATTTTTTAAAACAAGCCTATGCGATGATTTATGAATTAGGTACTGAAGAAACACGTGCCCATATACGCCAGATGAAGATTTTAAAATAAAAAGAAAGCTCAGAGAGCTTTCTTTTTATTTTAAACATCAATTACTTTTGTATTTGCAATTAAATCATGTAGAGTTCTTCGATCTGCAGAAAAAATGAAAAACGGATCAACAAATGCAACAAAACCTACAACTAACGAAAAATATGGTATTTTAATGTATCCTAAAACGAAAAAAATTTCTCTTATAAACATCGTCTTTAAATTTACTTCCTGATCATCGTTCTTAACGATTGCAATATTTAACCAACGCTTTCCTAATGTTTGCCCTTTCCAAACAAATGTAGGGATCAAAATATAAAATATAATGACACTAACAATGGATAGTAGAGAAGTCCAAATATCAAATTTATCTACTCTAGTAGGATTAAAGAATGTTGAAAACTTTGTCATCCCAGTAATAATAGAAATGGCAAAAATAAAAAGAAAACTTATAAATCCATCAACCAATATTGCTAATAACCTACTTGATCTACTTGCTAATTTAGAATATGATTCCAATAAAATCTCCACCTTTAGTTTCTAAGCTGTCCTTAACGACAGTTTAAATTATATCTTGAAGTAAAGGCCAATTATAGTAAAGAAAAATACCATTGTCTGTGAATAATTTGTGAAAACGTTCACTAAAATTTTACTTTTAATTTAACAAATCCCCTAAATAAACGAAATTTAATAGAATCAAAAATGATTTTTTCGTGAAACACTTCACATAAACTTATAAATTCTACTTCGAAAGTTCCAATTTCGCGATTAAAATTCACAACAAAAAAAGAAGCCCACTTAAATATAAGTAAACTTCTAAGTTAAAATTCAATTGAAAAATTACTAAAATTTAGGAATAAGGAAAATTAACTCTTTTTCTACTAACCCCAAATATTTGATACTCTTAAGCTTTCCTATTTACTATTAAGTGTTATTTCCCATTCGATCCCTGTATCAATTCCGTATTCATCAGTAAACGAGCCCTGATTTACAGCAACTGCCATTTGATCTAGACTGTTTGCATATAAGATTGGTTCTCCAATTGCTACATCAGCAAATGATTTTCCATATTTTACGGCTTGTTTGTATACTTTTCTTCCTTGGTATGTAATTAGTACTTCGACAAAGTCCCCATGTGAAACGCCTTGTTTGAGAAAATCTGTTCGACCAATATTCGTCCAAATACTACCATAACGAACATCAAGTATATCAATTGTTCCTGTTATCGAATTGTTTTCACTATGGCATTCTTTACTTGGTAATTTTATGTAAGAATTTGAATCTACCTCTGGACCAATATTTTCGAAGTCGATTATTCCTGAAGCTAATCTTGCACCTGTAAAAGCAAATATGTCTCTTCCATGGAAAGTATAAGATTCACTTGAATTTGGTAGTCTATTAATTTCTTCGTCAATAACTCTTAATTGGTTGATCCCATAAATTTTGCCAACATGTGTTAATGTTCCGTTATCAGGTGTTATAATGAAGTGATTCGTATTTGTGCGAGCCACTATACTTCTACGATCCGAGCCTACACCTGGGTCTACAACTGAAACAAATACTGTTCCAACTGGCCAGTAATTCATTGTTTGTACAAGTCGGTAAGAAGCTTCCCAAATATTGTATTGAGGTATATCATGGGTCAAGTCGTAAATCTTTATATCTTGATTTACATTACAAGAAACACCATACATAGCGCTAACTGCTCCATCTAGTAATCCAAAATCTGACTGAAACACTAATGCATTTCCCATCTAAGCACCCCTAATTATTTGAATATTTAAAATTAAATATAAATTCAATCTATTATTTAGTCAATGATATTATTCGTATTTTATTAATGAATTTAATTATACGTTTGAATTTATTCATTCATATCGTTCGAATTGTATAGTTTAGGTAAATTTTAATTCTTTTAACCTTAATGTTCGTTTCAACGTTTCCCTTAGACTTCAAAATAAAAAAGATATAGTCGTTAGATCCTATATCTATTAATAACATTAGTATTTAAATGTTATAAGTATATAGTTTTGGAATGCTGATATATCTACATTTATTACTACTATTAATGTCCCCTAGATTTGTATAATAATGTATTCTAAATCAAATAACTGGAGGACAATTTGGGGAACTTTTTATTTTAAGTGGACAGGCTTAATTAAAAATTTATCTAAAGACTTCTATATTAATAGGAGTCTTCCTTTTAAATGTTAGAGCTCATATTAGTGGGCTATTTTTTCTAGAAGAAAGTTTATTTTATTCTTTTGAAATCGGATTAGTAGGTATACATCATTTTTATCTACTGGTCTGATTTAGTTATTAACAGGGGGAATGTGACTTCCGCTAGTAAATTATTAATACCGAAAGTAATTAACTATTAGGTCTATTGGAGTTATTTTTTTTATGAAAATTTTACTATTTGTCCAAAAGATCCTGTACTGTTTATCCCTCCCATTTTTAATTTTTAAACAATAACAACTAAAGTTCTAAAAATAAATTGTTACATACAGGAAAATAGCACTCATTATTTCATTTTATGGAACACTCCTATACTTTAGTAATGGTTTACTTCACTTCAAAAAGGTAATTTAGTCCTCTATAACGAATATTTATTATGTGGCGAAATATAGGGAGGCAATCTATTGTACACGTTTATTGAATTTTTATGTCTTATAGGAATCCTATTTTTTATTATATTGGGGATTATCTCATTCTTTAAAATGAACGGAAAGTCTATAAAAAATTTTATTATTGCTGGGGCCTTATTTGTATTATTTATTTTTACCTCTTTTACAGATCCTTCAAATGAAGCAGAATATAAAGAAGCAACAGAAAATGACACAAGTACTAAACCAACCAAGATGGTTAATAAAACTGAACAGCCTAAACTAGAAACTAGTCAAAAAGAAAAACCAAAATTATCAAAACCTAAAAACAGTGATAACTTAAATAAATCCTGTAAGACTAATGTAGCATGTAAACCAAAATCTGAAAAAGCACCTATCATAGAAACTAAAAAAGGGAAAATAGAAATAGGAACATTTAGAATTGTTTTTATGGTATACGGGTTATTGTGATGCTCTAATATGTAACTGGGGGCTATATGTGAGGTTATAGTTACCTCCAATATAGCCCCCATATTTTATAGGTTATTTTAAAGGTGAATTATTTTGGAGTGAAGAGTTGAATTAATTCTGTGCAACTAATTTTCCTTAGTAGATCGAAACTTGCCCAACTACAAACACGATCCTCCCAAGCTACTAAGCAATGATTATCTTTAGTTTCCATAACCGTTCCCACAGCACCATCTAAGCTAAACATAACATAGTTGCCTATCGAGAACATTCCGATCACCCCAATCTAAATATAATTCCGTGCCCACCTTTCGGATATTCCCATTTAATATTTTGATGAGGACAGCCTATTCTACAGCTTCCACATTCATGACATCCCTCGTATCCAACATGCATTCGAATATTTTCCCATTTATAAACTTCTGCTGGACAAAATATCGTACAGATTTTATCGGGACATTTTGTCATACAAATATCGGAATCTAGTACAGTTAAGTGCGATTTTGTATCGGCATTAAAACGAACGAGATACTGCTTTTCTTCGATTGTACTTTCTTTTTTTGTCTCACTCATTTATTTCATCACCTTCCATGCTTTGTATACATCTTTCGCAAGCTTAAGTTTAGCCTTTGCTCCTCCTAAATTACTCATAATATTTTTTTGTTTTTCCCATTTAGATTTACCATCTACTGTAAACATTTGGCTGGCAGATTTATTTAATAGTGGAATATATTGCTCGAAATATTGAGGGAATTTTTCAAAATGATGTGTTGCATCTTTATATTTTTTCAAATCCTGTCCTACGAAGCTATTTAGTAATTTATCAGCATACGGTTTTAAAGCAACATCAGAGTAGTTATCAATCGCTTTTGCTTCGATAATGGTCTCTGCTGCTAATCTTCCAGATGTCATTGCCATATTTGAACCTTCACGATGAATTGCGTTTACTAACTGTGCTGCATCACCAATTACCAATACTCCGTTTCCTACCAATTTAGGAATCGATTTGTACCCACCTTCAGGAATTAAATGAGCAAGGTATTCTTGTGGTTCGCTTCCTTGAATATACGGTCTAATCATCGGATGATTCTTAACATATTCAAGTAAATCATACGGTTTCAATTTTTTTTCAATCATTCCTGATAATAATGTACCGACCCCAATACTAAGAGAATCTTTATTTGTATATAAAAATCCTGTGCCAACTATGCCCTTTGTCGCATCTCCAAATAGCTCGATTGCTACCCCTTGGTTACCTTCAAGACCAAATCGATCTTGAATTATTTTACTATCCAGCTTTAAAATTTCCATTGTAGCCAAAGCAACTTCATCTGGTCTCCATTCTTTATGGAAACCTAAAGATTTTCCTAATAGTGAATTTACGCCATCAGCCAGAACTACCACATCGGCATATAAATCACCATCTGGTCGATCCGTCCTTACCCCAACTACCATATCGTTTTCAACAATACACTCGAGAACAACTGTTTCATTGATTAATAATGCACCTTGTTCTACTGCTTTTTGAGCAAACCATTGATCAAACTTTGAGCGCAGAACAGTAAAATTATTATAAGGTTCTTCAGCAAATTCAAGACCTTTATATCCAAAGGTTGTAGCGGATTGTTTATCAAGCATCATAACTCGTTGCTCTACAATCACTCGCTCAATTGGTGCATCCTTCCAAAATTCAGGTATAACGTCCTCCATCATTTTACGATACAATACGCCACCCATAACATTTTTCGAACCAGGATACTCTCCTCTTTCGATAAGGACAACATTAACACCATTTTTTGCGAGTTCGTATGCACATGAAATTCCTGCTGGGCCTGCTCCAACGACAATTACATCAAATTTTTCCGGCATGATCGTGATTTTCCTCCTTTAAAGAAAAACTTTCTTGGAATTGGTTAATCAGCATTGGTACAATTTCAAATGCGTCTCCTACGATGCCGTAATGACAAGATTGAAAAATTGCCGCATTCGGATCTTTATTTATCGCAATAATGAGACCTGAATTTTGCATCCCAACAATATGTTGTATTGCGCCAGATATCCCAATTGCAAAATAAATTTTTGGTGTAACCGTTAAGCCAGTCTGACCAACTTGATGATGATGTTCAACCCAGCCAGCTTCAACTACATCACGACTTGCTCCAACAGCCGCTCCAATCGATTCAGCAAACATATGAATCAACTGAAATCCGTCTTTACTACCTAATCCTTTGCCGCCCGCTACGATGATATCTGCTTCATCAATGCGAACCTTCTTAGTTGTTGCACGTACAATCTCTAATACTTTTGTACGAATATCTTCTTCTTTTAAATCAATTTCCTCTTCGATCACAACTCCCTCAGCGCCAGGAATAGGAGCGAGCGCTTTCATTACCTTTGGACGAACTGTAGCCATTTGAGGTCTATATTTCTTACAAAGAATAGTTGCCATTATATTTCCACCAAAAGCA
This sequence comes from Gottfriedia sp. NPDC057991, assembly GCF_042886615.1. Lineage (NCBI taxonomy): Bacteria > Bacillati > Bacillota > Bacilli > Caryophanales > Bacillaceae > Gottfriedia > Gottfriedia sp. NPDC057991. The sequence continues at coordinate 576,084 of NZ_JBHVQN010000001.1, read as the reverse complement.
GGTCGACTAGCTAATAATAGCCCAGTATCTTCTTCAACATCTAATACCGTTGTATCGGCTGTTAAACCTGTAGGTAAGTCAGTTGCAACAGCACTTGCTAAATCCTTCCCTTTAGAAGTTGCACCATATAATAAGATTTCGGGCTTATATTTGTTACAACATTCAAGTACTGCTTTCATATAAGATTCAGTTCGGTAATCCTTAAAAATTGGGTCATCATATACATAAACGATGTCAGCACCGTATTCAAATAACGTAGGAGCTAACGATTTCACATTTTCTCCAATTAATAATCCTGCTAATTCGCAACCACGTTTTTCTGCTAATTCTTTACCAGCTCCAAGCAATTCAAGTGACACAGGTGCTATGACTTTATCGTTTTCTTCAATAAACACCCAAATACCTTTGTACTCTGAGAAATCCATTTATACCCCTCCTTTCACTTCAAATAACTCTTTCTTCTCATTTAAAATCTTCATCAGTTCATTTACTTTTTCTAATGAAGTTCCTTCAAAAACCGTTCCACCTTTAGCCTTTGGCGGAGCCCATACTTTCGATACAATTGTTGGTGAACCTTTTAAACCTAGTTGTTTAATATCAATATCTTCTAAATCCTTCACGGCCCATATTGTCGGGTTATACCTTGCAGCTTTTATCATATTTGTAAGTGATGAATACGGAACTTCATTTATTTCCTTCTCAACTGCAAATAAACAAGGTAAACTCGTTTTAATCACTTCATGGCCATCTTCTATTTTTCGATGAACAATTGCATATCCATCATCTTTATTAATTTCTTGAACCTTCTTAACTGATGTTAACGGTGGTATATCTAAACGACGTGCTATACCTGGTCCAACTTGTCCAGTATCACCGTCAATTGTCATCTTTCCACAAATGATTAAATCAATCGCTTGAATTTGTCCTATTTTCTCAATCGCCTTCGTCAAAGCATAGCTTGTCGCTAACGTATCTGCCCCAGCAAATGCACGGTCTGAAATCATATACCCTTCATCTGCACCGATTTCAATACATTTTCTTATGGCTTTTACAGCAGGTGGTGGCCCCATGGTAATAACCGAAACTGTTCCACCATATATATTCTTAATTCGAACAGCTTCCTCTACAGCATGAGCATCATACGGATTTAATATTGCTGGAGCGCTTGCACGGTCCATCGTATTCGTTTTAGGATTCATCTTAATGATCTTCGTATCTGGCACTTGTTTTATACAAACCACAATATGTAACACTTTTTCACTCTCCCTTTTTCTTCCCGTCTCCCATAGTTAGTAAATGTACATGTTGTTCAAATATATTATTTTTATTGAAAAAATATGATAGAATGCAACTAAAAAATGAGAAACGAAAAAAAGAGACATTCACAACATAGTAGTTGAAAATGTCTCTTTAGACTGCCCGCCAAACGCTCGATTTCTTCGTTGCTTCGCCTGTTGAGCGGTGCTCATAACCGTCTAGGGTAACTTCGCGCCTTGAAAGACAAGCGCTTGCAATCAGTCTGATACTCAAATTTTTTGTATATTTGTTTTTCATTAACCAACTAATAGTTGGATTGTTATGCCTGAAGGGTCCTTTGTGAATGTAACACCGTTTTCTTCAAAAACAAAAGCTCCCATATTCTTTAAACGGTTTACTACCACCGATTTTTCTTCCTCACTTGGATATAACAATGTAAAATTCTTTAACCCTGCACTGCTATCAGAAGGTGCAACTCCTCCTGCACTATGCCAAGTATTTAAACCGATGTGATGATGATAACGTCCAGTTGAAATAAATAATGCCTGGCTTCCATATTTCGTTACAACATCAAATCCAAGCCCCTCACAATAAAACTTCTCTGTGCTATTTAAATCAGAAACTTGTAAATGGATATGACCCATAATTGTTCCTGTTGGTAGACCAGTAAAAGCTTCACCCTCAGCAAGTGCTAAAAGCCCCTCTACATCTAATCGTTTACTATCCATAACGACATACTCATTATGCCATTGCCAATTCTCTGATGGACGATCTGCATAAATTTCGATACCATTCATATCTGGGTCCGCTAAATAGATCGCTTCACTAACTAAATGATCCGAACCACCTTGAAGTGGATTTCTAGTTTCAATCAGATGCTTAAGCACGATACCCAAATCTTTTCGAGTAGGTACTAATAACGCAAAATGATATAATCCTGTATTTTGCTCATTTCTAGGTGTAACATTGTCTGGTTGCACTAATTTAATTAATACATTTACCCCATCCGCTGTTAAACTAGCATTTGTAGTTGAATGTTCCAAAACTTTCAAACCAATAACCTCTTGATAAAACGCTAATGAACGCTCTAAATTTACAACTTTTAATTCAACCGTTGGAGCATAAACTTTCGGCTTTTGATGAAAATTCATTTTAATTTACCTCCTCTTGAAAATAATACAATTAATGTTAACACTAACAGAATGAATGGAGCCATTGCAACACTCATACCTTGACCCGCATGTAAATGAGTAAATACAGCACCTACCATAATAATTGCTAATCCAACTGAAGCAAGCTTACCTAATATCAACTTCCAATAACCAACTAATAAACCAATTGCACCTAACACCTCAAATGAACCAATCGTATACATCATCTCTTTTGAATAACCATATACCTCTTTAAAATCATGTAACATCTGAGTATTGCCACTTAATTTCACAAATCCAGACAGTAGAAATGCAATAATTAAAATCCCTTGAATAATTCGAGTAAACCATTTCATTTAAAAATCTCTCCCTTTTGTTGTTTGTTTTTTACTGAATTTATATTAAGTACAGTTAATTTTAGAGTTTTTTACTGTTCTCGATTCAGAAACAGTAATACTTAAAAAAATAGTGTGGTTGATATTAGTTGGTTACTTTTTGTAAGTGAATTTGATTTAAGTACAGTATATGCGATAACTGTTCTCATTTCAAGTGCATTTTTTGATTTTTGTTTAACCATGTACTCAAAGCTAAAATTTTGAGGCTTGTTAAACTCGCGATTTGAAGAAAGAAGCTTGTCAAAAAATTACTGTATCACTATTAGTTATTAATACCTCCTGTTTCCAGTTTCTTGTTTAAAATCATATAATCATTTCTGCTAAAAGAAATCGTTACTCTATCTAATCGATCTCCATTTGGATATAAAATTAATTGTTGATTAAACTTTATACCTAAGGGTACAACTGTTTGAACAATAAGATTTAATATTTTAAAGCTTTCTATATCTACTCCTTCTTTCAAATGATTTTTAACATGGATAATTACGAAATCATCAATGTTATCAAATCTAGGTTTTCGCGGAGAGATATTATTAGCTTTACAAAGCCCTTTTAATAAATTTTGAAAATAATCACTTTGATTCAAATAAAACACTTCACATTTATTCATAAATTAAGTCCAATCGATCATGAATCTGAACAAAATCACTTCAATTGCAAAAATTTGATATTTTCTCACGTAAATTATACTCTTTAATGTTTTATTTGCGATTTCGCTATTTTTATTTGTGATTCTCAAAATTTATTTGCGATGTCACTTTTTTTCTCTAAATTTTATTGCGATTCCAAATGTATTTGTGCTAGCCTTCAAAAAGTCCTCTATCCCCAACAAATAAAAATATCGTACATCCAAATGTACGATATTTTCAAAGTGATTCGATCGTTTTATGACTGGCACGTCTTACAAAATCCGCCAAAGTATAGTTACATAAAAAGCCAAGTAAGTGTTCTTCTGCTTCAATTGCAAAGTCTGAAAATACATTGTTCATTACACGTCCACTAGTACAGTCAGATGTGGATTCAATTAGTGCGGTTGATAGAGGTTCTGTCATTTGTAGTGCAATGTAGACTTGTTTTAAGGTAATTTCCTCAGGTGACTTAGCTAATAAATAGCCGCCATCTCGTCCTTCTCTTGCTTCTACTATTTTTTCTTTTACGAGGGGAGCCATGATTCTTCTCATAAATGAAACACCTGATCTAATATGTTTTGCGATTGCTTTACTTGGTGTAACCCCTTCTGTTGTTGCTAGTAAAACTAATGCCTGAATAGCAAATCCGAACCACTTAGGTGTAACGGAATTTTTACAACTTGACATATTTTATCACCATCCAGTGATATTATTATCCCCCGTTTTTGTATCCCTTGCAAGTATATAGTAGTTTTTAGTTTCGTTTAATGAAAGTAGATAACGTTTACTGGATGGTTAAAGTTTTTTTAGACAATAAAAAAAGGATAGAAAGTTTGCTTTCCATCCTCATTTTTTATTTAACGAGCATATCCGCCTAGGCTTTGTTCTGCCATTTGAACTAGACGCTTCGTAATTTCTCCACCAACTGAACCGTTAGCGCGTGAAGTTGTGTCTGGTCCTAAGTGCACTCCAAATTCAGAAGCTATTTCGAACTTCATTTGCTCAATTGCTGAATTTGCATTTGGTGAAGCATATTGATTTGAAGATCTTCTGTTTGCCATGTTGTCGACTCCTTTGTCTTTTGGATGCTCTGATGTTGTTTATCAGATTAAAGATAGTATGATTCTAAAAATTTATTCTATACATTTATTTACAATTTTTTTTCTTTTTACCAAAAGTACTTCTTGTTACCATATGAAGTTTTCTTGTATAAATATTTCCAAGTTCAAAAACTTGTATTATGTCTTTAGATTTTCTATAATCTTAGCATACTGTATATAATTAAAACACAGTTTATCAAATGAAAACGTCTCGTTATTTCCATATATTGAAAAATGTTTTTTAGGAGGAAAATTTTATGATGAATAATCGTTTCCAAGATAAAGTTGCTAAGAATTTAAGTGAAATACCTTTATCTGTATTAGACTTAGCACCGGTTGTTGAAGGAAGCACCCCTGCTGATGCTTTTAAAAATAGTCTTGATTTAGCACAGCATGCTGAAAAATGGGGATATCACCGTTACTGGTTTGCCGAGCATCATAATATGCCTGCAGTTGCAAGTTCAGCTACTTCAGTTGTAATTGGACATATTGCAAGTGGAACATCAACGATTCGAGTTGGCTCTGGAGGAATCATGTTACCAAATCATGCTCCATTAGTCATAGCAGAACAATTCGGTACATTAGAATCACTACATCCAGGTCGTGTTGATCTCGGATTAGGTCGTGCCCCTGGTAGTGATATGTCAACAACGAGAGCGTTACGTAGAGATTTACGCAGCCATGAAGACTTCCCTGCTCAATTAGAGGAATTACGTAATTACTTTAATCCGCCAGGTGGATTAGGCAGTTTAACGGTTCAAGCTGTGCCTGGTAAAGGTTTAAATATACCAATTTGGCTACTAGGATCAAGTGGCTTTAGTGCTCAGTTAGCTGCTGAATTAGGTTTACCATTTGCATTTGCAGCACACTTCGCACCAGACTATACAGTTCAAGCAATGCAGTTGTATCACAATAACTTTAAACCATCTGAAGTTTTAGATGAACCATATGCGATGATTGGCTTAAATGTTGTCGTTGCTAACACAGATCAAGAAGCAAAAAGACTTTTCACTACACAGCAACAATCATTTTTAAACTTAGTTCGAGGTGGTAAACCAGCTCTTTTAAAACCACCAGTTGACGATATGGATGAAATTTGGAGTCCATATGAAAAAGAAACACTTGAAAATCAAATGAAACTATCTGCTATTGGTACAATCGAAACCGTTACTGAAAAGCTACAAACAGTTTTAAATATGACAAAAGCTGATGAGATTATGGTAAATGGTTCTGTTTTCGATCATGCGGCGCGTTTATATTCATATGAATTATTAAGTAAAGTATCAAAAAAATAATAAAAAGGAGAGTATTAGATGCTCTCCTTTTTGTTTTATATAAGCTCCTATTAATCTTGCGCCTTTAAAGCTTCTTGTTCGACTCTTTGTAAAAAATCATGTACTGCCTTTAAATTATTCCCCTTTGGATTAGCTAGCTTTAACATAGCTCGTCCAATAAAATTTACTCCTGCATTCGTGCCTTCATAAATAAATTTTGTATGTGTATCGTCGATTTTTTCTAATATAAATGTCAGATTCGTTTCAAATGCATTTGCTAAAACAAAATGGATTTGCTTTTTTTTATATGATTCAGTATCCTCGTATGCTAAAGTTTCAACGATATAAGATTCTACACGCTTACCTTCTCTATAACTTTGCTGATGCTTTGCACCTACTTCGTTTTCATTTTTATCAATTAAATTATGTTCTTCAACTTTTGGCATTATTTTCTTAATATTTTTATCTAAAAATAGACTCCATATTTTTCCGATATTTTCATTTATAACAATGTCTTCTTTCCATTTAATCATTATTTTTATTCGTCCTTCCTGAAGCAATAAGTTTATTTATTTCGTTTAATTTTAAAGTCGTTTAAGTTTCTTTAAAAACCTTGGAGAACACCACAATCTCAAATACTATATCTATTATACAGAAATATGTTTTCATATCATAAAAAAAGCCCTCTCATTTAATGAGAAGACTCTGTTTTTTCGTTTAATTTACCTTAAGCTTTTTCTGTATTTATATTGGTTCCATTGAAAATGAATATAGCATCCAATGCAAAATCCATTGATTGCGATAAACGAAGCTAATGCGACCATAATTGAAAACACATAAAATAATACGTTCCAACCAACTAATGCACCAATAAATGCTAGAAATAAGCAGGTTACTGCAATTGTTTGATTAAAATTTTGTTGTCCTTTATCCTCTTGCGGATAGCTCGATGGTTTCTTTTTTAAAAAACGTTTAGCAAATTTTATGATTGGATGGAAATCAAAAAGTAATCCACTAAGTCCACTAATTAAAGGAATAAGTAGTAGCCAGTACTGAGCAGTGATCCAAGTTAATATAACAGAAATAAAGATCGTCCATTGATTTGTACGAACTAAAGGTAATGGAATTGTATTTATTTTTGGATTAGTCATACCAAAAACCAACCTTTCATATCGGAATAATTAAGTATAATCATAATATGATTTCAAAAACAATACAATCCATAAAATCTGAGAAAAATAAAATTATTATAAAAACAAAAAAAAAAACGATCTAAATGATCGTTTCAGTTTTAATTAATAGGTGCCCCATATTTAACAGGATATAAGCTTCCTTTAAAAGCGAAAGATATATTTCCTGTTTCTTCTGATACAACTAGAGCAAGTGCATCGCTTTGTTCTGAAATTCCAACTGCTGCTCGGTGCCTTGTTCCAAGTTTTTTATTATCGTATGTAATTTTAGATAGTGGAAGTACATTACCTGCTGAAATGATCATGTTATTTTCAACCAGTACTGCTCCGTCATGTAACGGGCTACCTGGATAAAAAATTGATTCTAATAATGCTGGAGATAGTTTTGCACTGACGTGAATCCCTGAACTCATCAATTCTTCAAGTGAGTCGTCTCTTTTAACTACAATTAATCCGCCATGTTTACGTTTTGATAAGTGTTGAACTGTAATTGCCAATTCATCAAAGATATCAGTATACGGAGATAGATATGAATTTAAATAAAATGAGGCTGCATCCATTTGTAAATTATTAAAGACGCTATGGATATTTTCAAATTCAGTTAATATGCCACATCCTTTATTTTCAATCCTTCCAATCATGCCTTCGATTTTCATATTAAGTTGAGTTAGTGTTTTTGTTATATTTTTTCTTACAGTGGGATTTAATTGAGACTCGAATTCTTCCATTTCAATTTTTCATCTCGCTTTCGAACCGAATTACCTCCACTTAAGTTTCCCAAATGTCGCTATGTTATACCAATCATTACCAATCCTTGGTTTTGAATCAATAACGATTGATGGTTCGTAACGAACTGAATTGATTATCTTGCTGCCCATGCTTCTATTTCTATTTTAATGTCTGGATTTGCAAAAGCTGATACATAAGCATAAGTTGTTGCAGGTGGGTTACCAGAATGAAATTGGCTCCAACAGTCTAGAAAGAATTGACGATCGATTTTCTCCGTTAGCCAAAAGTTTAGTTTAAAAAGATTATTAAGCTCGACTTTCTCACTCTCAAAAGATGTTTTTTATATTCTCAAGTGCATTGACAAATTGACTTTCGATATCATTTGGAAATACTCCGTTTTTGTCGTTTCCTACAGATTGTGGAAAATACAAAAAATTTAAGGCGTATAAATTTTGGAATAGTTCAACTATTAGTTATTTATACATGATATTATGAAAATGAAAGGTGGTGATATTGTGGTATGGTTTATTGTAATTGTAATTATAATAATTGGTATAATACTTAAAATGAATAGCACTTCTAGCCATAACGAAGAAAAACATTCTCCTGAAGAAATCATAGAAATTGCAGAATTCGAACTGAAATTTAGGTCAGAATTTGCAAAAAATAAAATGTTACTAAAGAGTGGTAAGATAACAGATAGACAATCAATGAAATGGTCAAAAAATTTATTGGAAGAACACAATGAAATTCAAAGAAGATACAATATAACAGAAGAAGAAATGTCTGAATACTATGAACTTGTATATTCTAAATCAAGCGTTTATCATAATTAAAATTATTTCAAATCCTTAGTAAAACTAGGGATTTTTTATAGTCCCTAAGTTCTGGACAAACTTGACCTGATCAAACTACTAGCTCTGCATGTCTTGGGACAATTGTGACATGACTATATTGGCCAACAGGTGCAGCAACAGATTCGGGGTTTACTTTTTTAATTTTCATTTTTATTTCCTCCTTTTTTCTTTCAAAAAACCTCAAATGTCTTAAACATTTGAGGTAGTCATTTTATGTATACATATTATCTTAATAATTCTATTACTCTAGCTAATCCTGTAGGTGTTATTGAAATATTAAATAATGAAGCATTTTCTTTTTGATCTATATCACTCTTAATCCAAGTTAAACCGTTTATAAATCCTTGCATTTCCAATTCAATTAATGCAGGTTCGACATCATCAATAGCTACTCCTACTTCATTATGAAGCCCTTTTTCAAAGTCTGGCTCTTTTTCTTGAAGTTCTTTAAAAATAGCCAATAGCATTAATCCTGCATCTGAAATCTTACTAGCCAGAAAGAACACCACCTTTTTAGACTATTTATTCGACAAAAGGTGGTAATTTCCTTTTTTTGGTATTTTTTCTATTTTTTTACTAATTCATTTGTTTTTTCAACGAGCTTTTGAAGATCCATCGGCTTTACTTGATTATTGTCTAGTTTATATTTTTGTTTTAGTAAAATGATTCGTTTTACACACTCGTTTATCCGTTCTTCTGAAATTGTTTTGTTTTTCACCGCTGTTTCAATTTCTTTATAAACAGCTTTTACTTTGTTAGGATCATGAGCAACCATAATGATATCACTTCCAGCTAAAATGGAAGTAATCGCTGCTTTTTCCAAATTATAATTTTTTCCAATTGCATCCATCGTCATATCATCCGTCATAACTACTCCATCGTAGTTTAAATCATTCCTTAACATTGATGTAATGACTTTTTTAGACATTGAAGCTGGATATTTAGGATCGATTTTTGGTAATAAAATATGTGCAATCATAACAGCATCTGCGTTTTGATTAATAGCGTCCTTAAACGGTATTAATTCTAACGATTTTAAATCAGTATACGATTTGTTTACAACAGGTAATTCTAAATGAGAATCAACCGAAGTATCACCATGGCCCGGAAAATGCTTTAGAACCGGAATGATTTTCTCTGATTGAATCCCTTTCATTGTTTGTATTCCTAATTTACTTACAGTTGCTGGATTATTACTAAATGAACGATCACCAATGACCGGATTTTTAGGATTACTATTTACATCTAAAACAGGTGCAAAGTCCATATTTAACCCAAAAGCTTGTAGCTGCTCTCCTAGTATTTGACCAATTTCATATGAGAACTGTCCATTATTTTTCTTTCCAATTATTTCATTTGACGGTATCTGACCAAGATTTCCTGGTAAACGTGATACCCTTCCGCCTTCTTGGTCAACTCCGAATAAGATTGGTAAATGATTATTTCGATTAGCAGCCTTTATTGAATTTACAAGTTTAACCGTTTGACTGTTATTCGTTAGATTTTCATTGTAAAAAATAAATCCACCAATATGATATTGTTCAACTAGTTCTTTTAAACTATTTGAGTAATTCGGCCCGTAAAAACCTGAGATAATCATTTGACCTATTTTTTCTTGAAGGGTCATCTCATTTAAAAGCTGATCTAGATTAGAGCCAGTACTAGGAATAAGCTGGTCAATCATTGCTACTGATGTATGATGCAAGGTTGGATTATTATTTTCACTTGTTGGTCTTGGTAAGATAAACTTCAGTTCAATGTGATTTGGCAGTTCATAAACTAAAATAATTTGATCAACTTGTTGATCTTTATAATATTTAATTTTACTTGGCTTTTTTAATTGTTTCATAATATCGTCATAGTGAACTTGTTGTAAATTAGAATCATATGATCTTACTTCATAAATTCGATTTTGATGATCATATCCTACAGCAAATCCCTGTTTTTGATAAGTTAAGAAAGTACCATTAGCAACCTCATCTTTTTGGGTAGATTCCCCAAACTGCTCCGTTAGATCTTTTAAGGAAGTCTTCCCTACTTCTATATTTTTTTGGTTTGGAATTTCTCCTTGTTTAGCGCTTGAGATTATATTATTTAAAACTTCTTCCGTTGAAAGTTGACTCGAATGATTAGTCTCCGTTTCAGTTTGATGATTTGTATTTTTATTTGGATTCGAATTTGATGAATCTTGGAAAACTTTATCTTTCACCGCAAAGTAAACACTTGTACAAACAATTAACAATAGTATTAATAAAATAACAGCTTTTTTGATAATATTCTCCTCCTAAAATATTATTTTCCCCTCTTTACTTACTTATATTTCCATTAGTTAAGTGGGCACCTTCTAACGAATAGGTGCATACGATGAGAAAGATTAACAAGGAGGGACTAATTAGCATGACCAGTAAAAAATCCCATGAAATGATTCAACCTATAAGCTACAGAAATCAAAATATGAATCCAAATCAGAATAATCCTTACTATGATTATCACCAATATTGGTATAACGAATATCAATCATATCCTATTCATCAACAGCATCATTCAATTGACCAATCTGACATTTTTTATCGTCAGCATGCTCAAAGCACTTTCGTTTTAGTTCACGGCTCATGGGTTGATCCATTCTTCTGGCACGGAATCACACGAGAACTACAAAAAATGGGACATATTGTTCACACACCACAGTTGCCTGGGCATGGTACAGATAAAGATAAAAATGTAAATCATGAGATGATTACAAACCAAGTAGTTCATTATATAACGTCTAATAAACTTAATAATATTATTTTGATAGGTCACAGTTTTGGTGGTACTGTCATTCAAAAAGTCGCCGAACAGCTTCACGACCGAATTAAACGATTAGTTTTTTGGAATGCTTTTGTTTTAAATGACGGTGAAAGCCTGACTGATCAATTTCCACCACAAGCCCAAAAATTCCTATTAGACTTAGCTGGGCAATCTTCTGATAATACAATTAAACTACCATTCCAATACTTCCGAGATCTATTTGTTAACTTGGCTGATTTACAAACGGCGCGGCAAATTTATAATGCGACAACACCTGAACCGGCAACTCCCCTTGTTGAAAAGCTAGATTTAAAAACGTTTTACCAATTATCTACACCGAGAAGCTTTATTAATTTACAAGAAGATACAGTAGTACCTGCAGGCGAAAATTCGGGTTGGTATCCTCATATAGCTAGTAGATTAGGAGTTTATCGTTTTATACAAGGAAGTGGCGATCATATGTCAACTGCAAAAATATACCCAAGAAGAATGGCACAGTTAATTGTAAATGCCTCTCGAGACTAAAAATAGATTTTACTAGTTTATGATTGTAACACTTAATTTATTTACCTTTAAGTGAAGTGAACTGGTATAACTTCATTTAAAGGTAATTTAAAACAGATTTAATCTTCTTAATATATATCTAATATTTTTGTAACATGTAATATACTAATAGTGTGAAAAATTTTAATAATATATTATTAGGAGAGCGAAATGAATAAATTTAAGAAAATCGCAACTATAGCAACTGCAACAACTCTATCAGCAGGTATTCTATTAGGTATGCTACCAACTGAAACCCAAGCTGCAACTAATACTAAAGTGGTCCAAGCTCAAAATGATTTAAAAAAACAAGTAAGCTCTTACATTAAAGTACTTAGCAACTTAAAAAGTGAAATCTATTATACAGATCAGGAAGTTTATGATTATTATAAAGAACTACAAACTGATGTAACTTTATTTAATAAATACGGATATACAGGAAAAGACGAACTAGCGAAAAAAACAGCGAGCTTTAAAACAAGAATTGATAAAGCGCGAAAAGACAATGCAGCAGTAGATATGAAAAAAGTAACAGCACAGTTTAATACATATATTAAAAAAGTAGATTCAAAGGGTGCCAAAACATACTTTACAACTCAAAAAAATAAATTGATGGCAATTAGAAATTACCAAAACCACACATATAATACGATTGATTCATATGTATACGATATCGAAGACCAAATTTATACTGAAAATGAAATTTATATTCGTAAAAAATTACCTGTTGAATATAAAAACTTTTTAACTGAAACTGACTTAGCAAAGCAGCATATTGATGGATTCAATAATAAAGAAGAAGAAATAATTAACTATGCATATGATGTTCTTAATATGGATTTCCCAACATACCATCAAATACAAACTGATGTTGAGAATATGATTGAGAAATATAATGATAATTATTATGATTATCCAGATGAGATTGATGAAAGAGATCAAGAGAAATTATATGATGCAATTGAAAAAAGAGATGATAAACTAGCTAAAACTGCTCTTGTTAATTCTACTGCAGCACTTAAAAAATTCAATGCAAAATATGATCAATTTGAAGTTGAGTACAACGCATATAAAACAAATCTAACAGTTAAATTCGCTAATAAAGTAAAAAAAGCGCCTGCTACACAACAATAAGATCAGCATCTAAATAAAAACAGTCCTTTGTCTGAAAATCATCTTTTCCAAAGGACTGTTTTTTATGCTTAACTTGATTTAATTTTTCTTGTTTCGTTTTTGTTCTACGCGTATTTAAATCTAACATCGCAAATGAACTTCTACTTAATTCTGGATTTCGTTTACCTTCTCTAACTAGTTTTTCTCTTAATTTTCTTGCTTTTGATTTGCTCATTCTTTCCACCTCTTCTAACTTTATTCTTTTATTATATACAAGCAATCAAAGTTTTCCACTAACACTTCGAATTTATTTTTTTGAAATTGGAATAAAGTGATTAAATAAACCGACCACTTTTATGTCCTTGTCTAAAGCCTTAACCTCGTAAACTGAAAAAAAGACATAATCTTTTTTAGTTGTAACCTTACTAATAAGTTTTTCCCCTAATAAGTCAATTCCAAAATCAATGTATTTATTTTTTGATTCCAATTTAAGCTGATCCTTTGCCCAAGTGACAAACTCTCCTTTTGATGGATTTGTTTGTGCAGAGATAATTAGACAGACTGCTAAAGCCCCGATTACAAGTAATTTTTTCATAAAGTCACCTTTTCATTATTTTTACTATTTATATGATAAAGGATATTACTGAATTGTCCAGAAAATATCCTCATTTATTAATAAAATGTCCAGAAAAAATAAAAAAGGGTCCTAATTGCGACCCCTGAAAGTAAGTACAAGTTCCGTTTGAAACCTATTTAATTACTGCACTCTTTACAATTTTTGAATCTAAAAATGGGATCACTGAAATAATCTCGTTAATGCCATGTTTTGATATAGCATCTACAGCAAGTTCATTAAGTAGGTCACCTTCAATAAAAGGACAGATCGGTGCTAATGACTTAATTCCATTTAATTCATAACTCTTTCTTGTGCATTCATTAATTATTTCATCACTTATAAATGGTGCCATCGATGCTAGTCCTTTTATACCATTTGTTTCAAACTCTTTTTTTGCACACTCATCGATTATTTCGTCACCGATAAATGCTGCCATTGATGTTATTTCTTTTATGCCATTTAGCTCAAACTCTTTCTTTGCACACTCATCGATGATCTCATCGCTAATAAATGGTGCCATCGATGCTAGTCCTTTTATACCATTTGTTTCAAACTCTTTCTTTGCACATTCATCAATGATCTCGTTACTGATAAATGGTGCCACCTGAGTTAATCCTTTTATACCACCCGTTTCAAACTCTTTCTTTGCGCAATCATTAATTACTTCTTCGCTGATAAATGGTGCCAAAGTTGTTAAAGCTTTTATACCATTCGTTTCAAACTCTTTCTTCGCTAATTTGTCAATTAATTCTGTACTAATAAACGGTGCAACCCGAGTTAATTCTTCAATCCCATTTGACTCAAACTCTTTCTTCGCGAATTCATCAATGACATCTTTACTAATATAAGGTGCCATGCGTGATAATTCTTTGATTCCATTCGAATTAAATTCTTTCTTTGCACATTCATCAATTATATCTTCACTAACAAATGGAGCAATTTCCGATGTATCAGTAATTGTAAGATCATTCTCAACGTTTTTAAAAACTAAGTCTGCTTGATCGATATTAAGAATCGGTGCAACATTTAAAAATTCTTCTTTTTCAACTTCTAACTCAATTGAAGAATCAGTAATATCCTTTTCAATTAAATTATTGATCAACTTAACACCTTTTTCGTTTCCTAAAATCTCATCAATGCTTACATTAAAAATCTCTGCAAGCTCAGGTAATTTAGAAATATCAGGCATTGTCTCTCCGCGTTCCCAGTTACTAATTGCTTGAAAGCTAACACCTAATTGGTCAGCTAGCTTCATCTGTGTAATCTTGTTTGCTTTTCTTAATTGAGCGATTTGTCTACCTACTTTTTTCATATCAAACATTACTATCACCTCTATTTAAAAGTTAATTTCATTGTATCTAGTTAATTGAATAGTTAAAATCAAGCGTTACTTGAATTGAGGAAAAATGGACTCAAGTAATACTTGAGTTTCTAGAAAGGCTGCCATTTTAGTAAAGTTTAGTATTTAAATTAAGATGTATCTTTCTGCCTTGAACTAAAACTAAATGCTCAATTTATTATAACAATTTTTATAAATATAAGTATTTGAATTTTCAAGTAATAAAAAAAACAACCCAAAATGAGTTGTCTTCAGAAATATCATTAAGATTACTCTTTTGTAGTCCATTCGTAAAGTGCTTCAAAATTTAATTTTTCTAACCAATGTCGTTCCGCTAAAATAACTGGGTGAATCAATATATCCTTCCGATTTGAGTCATCACAAAAATTAAATAATTTATCTTTATAAGGGTCTAGCAGGTCTAGAACTTCTTTTATTCGCCACTTAAATCGTTTGCTTGAACCCCAAGCTACTATAATAATGTCTGCGTTACTAATCGCTAATTTTATTGCTTCATCGTTATGTTCGCCAACTTCGCATTCTTTCCCTTTTAGCTTTGTTGAATCCGGTTCCATTAATGCAAAAAGATTTACTAGTTCTAGCGATCCGAAGTTACCTTTCTTATAATCTATAAAAAAGTTAAGACATCTCGCCAATATATAATCACTCTTTAGATGATCAGCTCGACAAGGATTAAGTAATACAAGCGTAGCTTTCTTTTTTGATTCATCCCAAGTTCTTGTAAGAGAATATCGCATTAATTTATTTTGTTTATCAAAGACCGCCTTCGAGTTAATTTGCATTGAATGACAGTTTACAAAATCCTCAAATGACATATACTCACTCTTTTCATCATTAATTAAAACAAAATCAACAAGTTATTATATTCCATTTAATCGTCATTTGTACTATATTATTAATCTAAAATAAATAATCATTAGATTGCATCTAAAAAAAAGTAAAATTTTAGTAGCTTTCTATTTACTAATTCATATTTTCCTAGTACGATAGTGGATAATTTATACAGTTCATATTTGGAAGGGGCAATTTTTTATGATTAAAGGAATCATATTTGATTTGGATGACACATTACTTTGGGATCAAAAAAGTGTTCAAGTTGCATTTGCAAATACATGTAAACTAGCTACAGAAAAATACGGTATTGATCCAACTGAATTTGAAAATGCCGTTCGTGACTCGGCTAGAAAGCTTTATGAATCATATGATACATACGAATTCACAAAATTAATTGGCATCAATCCATTCGAAGGACTATGGGGGAACTTTTTAGATGATCATGATCAATTTCCAAAAATGAGGGCGAATTCTCCTACCTATCGAAAAAATGCATGGACGCTTGGCTTAAAAGCATTTGGAATAGATGATCCAGAATTTGGTCATTTATTAGCCGAAACATTCCCTGAAGAACGAAAAGGAAACCCTTTTGTATACGATGAAACATTTAATGTGCTTGATCGATTAAATGGACAGTATAAACTACTCTTACTAACAAACGGCTCCCCTGATTTGCAACATACAAAGCTTTCAATTACACCAAAGATTAAAGAATACTTTGATCAAATACTAATTTCTGGAGACTTCGGAAAAGGTAAACCTGACCCAAGCATTTTTGAACATGCCTTATCATTAATGGAACTAGCAAAAGAAGAGGTCATTATGGTTGGAGATAATCTTATGACTGATATTTTAGGCTCAAGCAGAATTGGAATGAAAAACGTATGGATTAATAGGCATCATAAAGAACGAAATGAAGTTGTACCTACATATGAAATTACTCATTTAGAAGAGCTTTATCCGATAATTGATTCTTTGAATAAGTAGGTTTTGTTTAAAAATCTAGTGGTCCATTTTTATGGGGACTTGCTGGATTTTTTTTATTGATTTGGATATGGATTAAGTCGGAATTACACAAGCAAGTGCAATTAAATTCTCGGAATCGCAATTAAAATTGGCAAATCTGCAATTAAATTCACGGAATCGCAATTAAAAATTCTAGAAATGCAATTAAAAGTATGAAAAACGCAATTAAACTAGAAATATACCAATACTGCTATCCGTATATCGGGGTACTTTTCACCATAAACTGGTGCCTTTAAAGAATTTTTTTAGTCTAACCAGTCAATCCAGCAAAAAAATAAATCAAACATACAAATTCATATCGACATTGTTACATAAATATTACGATTTTGACTAGATATACCCCCTATTTATGTCAATGATCTGAAAAATCTTCCTTTTGAAAGACTGCTCGTCCTATAAATTTTTTTAACTAATGAAATTGGCCGTTTCGATGAGTAGGATTTGTTTCATAAAATGAAGTATTAAATTTATGGAGGTTAACGAATATTGTCGGAACAAAATGGAATTAGCATATCTAAAAGCACTTCACCGGAGAATAGAAGTTATATTTTAAAAAGAGCTAAGAAATTACTTGGTGAAAAGGTTTTTTTAGAGACATTTTTATTTAATTATAGAGGAAGATTAGTTTCAATTAATGAGGACCATTCATTAAATGTTATAATTTTGGCCTCTGATGAATTGTTTAGGCAAATTAGAATTGATTTAGGTTTGGTTATTGAGATTGGTAAATTATCTTGTAAAAGTGTTTCTTCAAGAAATGAAGATGGTGATTTTACAAGTGATGATTTATGGCGGGCGAAGAGACATTCTATAACGGTATCTGAAAGAACGTCTCCTCAAACACAAAAAAGGATTAATCGTCTTGCAAAAGAGTTTAAAGGTGAGGTAGTCATCGTAAAAACGCTAATTTATCATTATGTTGTTTGCATTAATAATCTACATGATTCATATATAACAGTCCACCAACTGATCGATTTTGACCCGCATTTTGCCATTGAGTTTAGGATTGATAAAAATATTATTTATGATATTGTTAATTTTCCAATTTAATTTTAGAGCTAAAATAAAAAGTACTTTCTAAGAAAAAAATAGAAAGTACTTTTTTTAAAAATCGAGATTAACATACTGTATTGCTACTAGATTTAAGTAAAGCTTGTTGTAAGTCCGCAACGATATCTTCCCATGCTTCTAAGCCAACTGACATGCGTAGCATATTTTCTGTTATGCCCATTTTTTCTCGTAACTCTTTTGGAACGACTGCATGTGTCATCGTCGCTGGATGCTGAACTAATGTTTCTGTATCACCTAGACTTACCGCTATTTTTATCATTTCCAAATGGTTAATAAATTCCTGTGTTTCTTCCTTTGTCCCGTCAAATGTAAATGCGAAGACTCCACCACCTTTTTTCATTTGCTTACTTGCAATAAAATAATTTTGATTTTTAAAATCTCCTGGGTAGAATACATCCTTTACCATTGGATGAGATTGTAAAAATGAAACGACCTTTTTTGCATTTTCACATTGACGGTCCATTCGAACTGCTAATGTCTTTAATCCTCGAAGCAACAGCCATGCATCAAATGGTGACATAATCGCACCTATATCTTTTCGGATAGGGGTCATTCGATCAGCTTGCTCTTTTGTTTTACAAACAACAATTCCTGCAACTACATCACCATGACCACTAATATATTTCGTTGCACTATGTAGCACAATGTCACAGCCTAGTGTTAATGGCTTTTGTAAATAAGGTGAGCAAAAAGTATTATCAACTACTACGGTAATATTATTTTTCTTCGCAACTTCGACAACCATTTCAATATCAATGACTTTCATTGTAGGGTTGATCGGTGTTTCAATAAATATAACTTTCGTATTTTCTTGGATTATGTTATGGATTTCTTCTTCAGTATCCATTTCGCAAAAGTTATGTTCAATTCCAAATTTGCTCTCCAGCATTTCTAAAAATCCATACGTACATCCGTATATGCCTTTTGAACATAAAATATGGTCTCCGGTGGAAATTAAAGAGAAAATTGTAGCAGATACAGCAGCCATTCCAGAACCAAATGCTAACGCTACTTCTCCTTTTTCTAACGCGGCCATTCGTTCTTCCAAAATTTGAACGGTTGGATTTCCTAACCTTGAGTAAATAAAGTCATCTCTCTCTCCAGCAAAGGACTGTTCTCCATGTTGTGCAGTTGGAAATGTATAGGTAGATGTATGAAATAATGGAGGAGTTAAACTCCCTTGATACTCACTAGTTTTGTAGCCTTCGTGAATCAACTTTGTATCAAACTGATTTTTCTTCATTTCTAATTAGCCTCCTTAATTAAGTGTGTGTTGGTCAAACGTTAATTAAAGCAAAAAAACAAAAATGAAAACCCTTACAAATTATTCACTTAGACTACTTCTATTTATGGGAAAGTAATACCTTTAAACAGGCCTTACTATAGGTAATATTACATAATTTTAAACCAGCATAATACTCAAATATAAAATAGAAAGAACCAAAATAATCTGTTTTATATTAGTTCTTTTTAATTATTTATTATAATTTTTCTACCTATCTTTTTCCCTATTACATTTCCGTCAGTAGAGCTTTTACATTACCTGATTTGATATTCCCAAATATTTAGACTAACATTTTCAAACAAAAAGGAATCAGCCTCTTTAATTAAGCTGATTCCTTTATCTTAATAGCTAATGTAAAAAAGTACTCTCTATAAAATTAGAAAGTACTTTTTTATTTTCAAATTAATTTCATTTCATTAATCTTCTAACCACTTAAGAATTTCATCAATTCCAATCGCTTCTTCAACTTCTGGAAATTTCTTAATAAAATTTAAATCGGTATCATTTGGAATCAATTCATCAAATTCGTTTGGGTCATGGACGCTCATTGAATACACCTCTTTAGTAAATTTTATTTAATTTTTGTATTGTTAACAAACATACTTAATAAAATACATATCCAATTTTTTATGAAGAAGTACTTCGATTAACTAAATGAATTAATAATAATAGTTCGTAGTGTTTTTATTTTTTCCTCTTTTTTTATCATAAAAAATCTTGTACAAAATAGTTCATCGACTAGAACAAACTCTTTCTTTTTACCATTTAATATTATATCTATTAAATTAGATGTATTTTATGATCACATTTATTACCGAGTCTATATAAAAAAGATCTTCTACAACATTTTATTACTGATTATAAAGTCATCCCTATAATTTCTTCTAGCCTAAATTTAATCTAAAATTAGCAAAATTCAATTCGAAACTTCTTTTCCTAAATTATCCTTTCCACTTTTTCCTCCGAATTGATTTTAAAAGTAATACAAGCCATTATGAAAAATTTCATTTATGTAGATTTCGGTCCAATTAAAGTAGGTGTTATCTCAGATAGAAATAACATCTACTTTTTATTTACATTCCTTGTTACTTCACCATTCCATTCCTAAGCGCCGTTACGACTACTTGTGTTCGATCTTCACAGCCAAATTTTTGTAATATACGATGGACATGTGATTTAACAGTACCTTCCGTTATAAATAATTTCTTACCGATTTGATCATTTCGAAGTCCATAGGCCATTTCCTGGAGGATTTCTTGTTCACGATCCGTTAGTTTTTCGATTAGTATTGATTCATCTTTTTTACCTGGGACAGCAAATCCAGAAACAATCGCTCTAGAAAGTGCATTTGCTGCAAGAGTTGTTTTAAAAATAGCTTCACCTCGATAGGCTGAGCGAATCGCATCAAGCATTTCCTCAACTTCAGCATCCTTTAATAAAAATCCTACAGCTCCTGATCGAATTCCTTGGTAAATATATTCTTGATCATCAAATGTAGTTAAAATAACAATTTTCGTCGTAGGTAATAGTTTCATTATTTCTTTTGTAGCATCTATTCCTGAAAGATTTGGCATCTGTATATCCATCAGAATGACATCTGGGAGTTTTTCTTTTGCTAACTTGATTGCTTCTAATCCGTCTGATGCCTCACCAATTAAGTTCATATCATCTTGTAGATTTATTACATAACGAAAGCCTTGCCTAATCATCGTTTGGTCATCAACTAGTAAGACCTTTATTTTTTCATATGACATATTTTCTCCCCCTTTCCTTCGTCACAATGGTATTTTTGCAACGATTTCAAAGCCATGTGGAAAAATAACTGAATAGGAAAGACTACCATCCATTTTCTCGAGTCTTTCTCTCATTGATTTTAATCCAAATCCTTCACTAATTTTTTGAGCATTTTCTAAATCCCCATTATCCCTAATGGTCATATTGATACCTTCAGATTCCTTTCGCAGGACAACGTCTAGTTTTGTAGCTTGAGAATGCCGTATAACATTTGTAATAGATTCTTGTAAAATTCTAAACAGTATTTTGTACACCTCGACGTCTAATTCAACATCACCAATTTCTGCCTTAAAGGAATATTTACTAGCTGATGAGGACTCCATATGTGTTAGTAAAGTTTCTAATGTGCCAATGGCAGATTGAGGAAAATCATCAGCAAGTGAATGAACCGATTTACGTATATCATCTAAACCTTTTCGAGCAACTACTAACATATCCTTTAAACTTTGTTCGGCTTGATTTGGATCCTTTTTTATCATATATTGTACAGCTTGCATTTGAACGATGATGGAAGTTAAACTATGTCCCATGGCATCATGAATATCCCTTGCAATTCGATTTCTTTCTTCTAGAATTGCATTTTGCATAGCAGTAGAAGACACTTCTTGTAGCTGACTGTACGCTTTTTCTAAATTAACGACATGTTGTTTATTCAATGCATACATTTCATTTCGCTGCATTCTACTTCGAATATTTAAATAAATAATAATTGAGATCAAAATATAGGTTAAAACGTTTAATAAATCTTGGTGTCCGAATCGCGTATAGATTAAAGCAATGACAATCATAACGATAATTGATGTAATCGGAGTCCTCGATAAAGATGACCGGATAATCGTTACATGAAACATAAATGCTAAAAAATACAACACATTTATTTCTTTAAACAAAATTAATCCGACCAATGCTTCAATCACCATAATACTAAGTGCAATAACTAAATTTACATTCGACCATTTATCTTTAGGAATCAGTAAAATACAAGTTAAAGTAACCCAAATAACTAAATAAAATGCCGTTTTAAGAGGTGGTCCACTAAATAATTTCCCTGTGCTCATGAAAATTAAAATAATAGTGGCACCTATAATTGGTCTTAATAAGAAGACATTGTTCTTCTTCAAAATAAACTTACTCCTCTCATTTCCCTTTAAAAAATTCACTCTTAATTTTAATCAATATTCTTCCTGTTTTCCTCTATCTCTAGTTATAGACTTTATGAATAAATTTCTATCAAATAGAAGTCGATTCAAAATAAATAAAAGAATATCATATGAACATACAATACAAATTAAGGAGAAAAACAATGAATCAACAATATATTTTTATCGGAATCATTATTTTACTTTTAGTTTATCGCATCTTTAAAAGGGTCCGTCGAAGTATCGGATGGCAGCAATTAAATAAGAAGAGAATGCGTATAAGTACAATTATCTTCTTTATAATTGGCGCATTAATACTATTTCAAGGTGGTATAAAACCAATTATTTTAACATCAGATGTTATTGGTATTTTAATTGGCATTGGGCTTGCTTATTTCGCTTCAATCAAAACAAATTTTGAAAATAGAAATGGAGCATGGTTCTATAATACAAATATTTGGATTAGCGGTTCTGTTACTCTACTATTCTTCGGTCGCTTAGTTTATCGAATTTATGATATTTATTCAATTGAAAAACTAAATGGATTACAAAATGATGTTTTATCTAACAGATTACAAAACATGGCTTCTGGCTGGTCTGCAGGGCTAATGCTAATCATGTTTGCCTATTATATTGTCTTTAATTTATACATGATTCGGAAAGAGAAAACACTTGCTCAAACAAACAACGATTTCCCTATTGAAGGTTAATTACTATACTCTCCGCTGAATTAGTTCGGTGTTGTAAAATATGAAAACCCGCAAGGAAATTTTATACCTTGCGGGTTTTCTTTTATTATTTAATACCTAAAGCAAAGTCCACAGCACTTTCAGCATGAATTCTTGTCGTATCAAAAACGGGGATACTGCAATTTCCCTGAGAGATTAACATCGTTATTTCAGTACATCCGAGAATAACTGCTTCAGCTCCTTGCCCTATTAAATGAGCGATTATGTTCAAATAAACTTGCTTAGATTCTTCTTTCACAATCCCAAGACACAGTTCCTCATAAATAATATTATGTACAAGTTTTCTTTCAGCTTCATTTGGGACAATAACATCTAAACCAAACTGCTCAATTAATCTTCCTTTATAAAAATCATGCTCCATTGTAAATGCTGTCCCTAACAAGGCAACTTTTTTAATTCCATTATTTACAATTTCTTTAGCAGTTGCATCAGCAATATGTAATAAAGGAATTTGGACCGATTCTTCAACCTCCTTTGCCATCTTATGCATTGTATTCGTACAAATTACAAGACACTCTGCTCCACAAGTCTCCAACTTTCTAGCAACTTCAACCATAATTTTCGTTAACTCATTCCATCGATTCTCAAACTGAAGCGTTTTAATTTCTTGAAAATCGACTGAATACAGTAAGCTTTTTGCGGAGTGATGGCCGCCAAGTTTTTCTTTCACTCGTTCGTTCATAATTTGATAATACAGTAATGAAGACTCCCAACTCATACCACCAATTAGCCCAATTGTTTTCATCATCATTCAACTCCAATTTCTTTAAAATTTTTACTCATTTGTTCATCAAAAAAATCAAGAAATGAATTAAAAGCTCCTATGTAAAATTAATACCTATTATTCTCTCTTAGTTTAACAAGGAAATTTAACGAGAACTATAGAATATTTAAGCACAATAAATAAGTTGTAGGAGTGAACACAAATGCATATTGAAAAAGAAAAAATATACCCTAATTGTCCATTTATCACTAGAATAGTAGAAGTTGGTGGACTTACGAAATCCCAGTTAATCGAGAAATTAAAACAATCCTCTATCGCGATGAATGAATATGGTGAGATGCTATTAAAAGATGATCACTTTACACTATCAAATACAAAGTACAGTCTTCAAACTATTGAAGTAAAGGTTAGCGATTTTGGATTTTTAGAAGGAGCAACAACACCTCAAATTTATAAAAAAGCAAAGGAACTAAATTTGGAATTGTGCCCTCTTGAGCTAGGACCTTATATAAGACTATCATATTTAGATCAGCCAGAAGGTTTTATAGGGATTTCTGTAAAACAACATCAAGCTCCATCCGGTTCAATTACAATTGCATCTGAGGCATTATCTGAAGATGAAGATTTTCCGAAAGGTTTTTACATTAGACGGATTAATGGTGTACTATGGCTTCGCGGATACCGTGCGGATCATCTCCACGTTTGGAATAACGATGATCATTTTATCTTTTGTCAAAATTAGTGATTATTTTGCTTTAGATAATTTATCAATCGCTTCTTGTTCTGATGAAACAAAAAATACATTATTCCCTTTATTACACTCATAAATGAAATCTTTTAGTGCCTTACTAGTATAACTAGAAAAGTCACCTATAATCGCAAACTTAATATTGTAGTTAACGAACTTTTGAAGCACCGCACCCGCAAGTTTCGTACTAAGATTGAAAAAATCTTCTGAAATTGCTTCTTTGTAAAGTGCTATACGATTACTTCTATGATCATAACTTATTGTCATAATCAAATCTAAAGCACTTTGTTCATCCATAAGTACTACTGAGTCTGCATTGGCGATTGCAATTATATGTCCGTTAGCTTTTGTTGTTCTAATATTCATCTACATATCTCCTTTTTAAAATTTTGATCATTTCTACTAGTTTAAAATAAAGATTGTGTAGCGTGAAGCGATACTTTTTTTATTCTTCTGGATGTTCATTAGATTACTGACTTTCTTGTGTGGCAGGATAGTTTAATAAGAAAAAAGGGATATAAATTTAAAAAGTTGAATTATTTTTAAAAAAACTATTAAAATCTAGTTGGGAGTTATCTAAATGATAAAGAATAAAATTTATAAAATAACATCACCAGAAATAAGTGAAATAAAAAAAGAAATGATACATGACCCTTCTTTATTTCTAGTTGAATTGGATGGAGAAAAAATCCACACCTGGGAGGAATATATCGTTCAAATTGAGAGGAAATTTGAATTTCCTACAACTTGTATAGATAGTATGGACAGATATCTAGATTGGATAAGGGATTTAGATTGGGTTGAAAAAGATAGTTTTGTAATTGTAATATACAACTATAATGATTTTTTAAGCTCTGAATTAGAGCTTAAGAACAAAATAATTAATGGATTTAAAGATACTATACTGCCTTTTTGGGAGGAAGAGGTGGAACGAGTTGTAGTTGTAGTTGAAGGTAAAGCTAAATCTTTTAAGGTTTATTTGGTTGAGTAAGAAAAATTTCACTATTAGTTATTCAACTAACGCAATACTTTAGTTGAATATGAATTTCTACTACTTTATTAAATTTCGATAGATACTTATACCACTTCTTATTCAACAAAGAGTAAACAGGAAAATAGGAGCCTCATTGGCTCCCATATGTTACGGAAATACTATTGATTCAAAGTTTAGGCTGGATATCCTCCTGTTGGTGGTGGCCAAGCACTAAATAATCTTCGTATTAATACGATTTCACCTAAATGATAAGAGTTGTGAGATGCAATATTTCGTAGTACTCCACCTGGTGATTCGCCCGGCCAATTTTCCAATGGTTTGTCCAATTGAACAGTTTGGGCAATCTTACATGCCTGTTCTATCCCCTGAAGAAAATATTGAATAACCTGTTTCCACTCTTCCTCATTACTTGGCCCCTCTTCAACAGGCCAGCTTTCTTTCACATCGGAAGGTATTTCAGGCTTCCCTCCTTGTGCGAATAATAAGAGAAATTCTTGCCAGTATGTCATATGTTTTACTAATTGATAAATAGTATAAGGTAGCTCTTCTATTCTTTTTCCTGCAAGATCCATGTTTATATCCAACAAAGCATTCTTGATAGGAAGATGACCTCGTTCTCCTCTTAATGATTTTATTAATGTGTCACTAAACGCTTTATTTGATTGCTCCATAAAACCGACTCCCAATATTTTTATTCTAATGTACTGAATTTATTATTCTTTATACTTTCTATTATCTGAATATATAATAGAAAAAATTAATAATCACATTAGTCAAATCGAATTTTCTATCAAAACCATATTACGATAAAGCTCCCAATCTTTAACTATTTTAGTAATTCTTCATTTCTGTTTTTAATTATACAGATTAGAGTAAACTCTAAGTCAATAGATAAATGAATGATTAAGAGCTTTTACATCTTCTTCAGCTACCATGGAAGTGTGATATAAACTTCCATTCACTGTGGTGAATCTGAGGATTCATGGTTGGCTAACGAATGCGTTAGTTGAACAACATGGTTGCTTTGGCACCTCTTTTTTTATTCAACAAAATGGCAGTTTAGTTGAACAAGGATTTCAGTAATTTATGTCGAATTAAATCTAAAAATAATGGTTTTCAAGAGAGAAGGATTAAATGAAAAATTTTTTATTTTCTTTTCTAGCATCGTTTTTTTCCTTTATTCTTATTAACTTAGTAATCGCATTATTTTATATTTTAAATGGTAGACATTACTCAGCCTCAGAATTAACTGATTTTGTAAGTGTATCCGTACTTGGAGCTTTATTCATATTAGTAGGATGTGCGTTGGGAGAAGGATTGTTCCGTATTCGAGTGAAACCAGCTAAACTTTATCATTTTATATTGTTAGGTTTGGTATATGGTGGAATTATATATGCACGTATTTTCTACGAGCCAAACTACGCAAGTTCTTCAGACATCATTTTTTTAATTGTGGTTTCATTGAGTGCCGCATTAGGCTCAGCAGTTTTTTATGTCTTTAGAAGAAAAGCTTTTATTTAGATAATATATGAACTTATGCAACTAACTGATGCTTTAGTTGTATTAGATCGTGCTTATTAGGAGGATTTAATGAAAAAATTACAACCCCTTCGAATTCAATCTGGATGGCAAGTATGCTACAACACATTTAAGGAATTAGATCCGCAAGAATTGAAAGATGAAAATGATGAAAACTGGTGGGATTTAAACGAGGATTTATTACAACTCAAAACAGTAGTAAGAATCTTATATTGGATTTAGGATGGTATGGGGGACATAATTTATATACTGGATTTTATAAATTATACTTAATTCAAAATTTAGATTGGGAAAATCCATTAGTAGAATTTATCTCAAAGGATAAAGATGAAGTCACAACTAAAATAGAAGAATTGTTAATTTCTTATTGAACGCATGCTTAAGTTGAATAGCAAGAACCATTTAAAGTGGTTCTTTTTTTGTTATTAAATGGCACATTGTTAATAACAATCGAGTTATTAAGGGAAGATAACACCAGAGGTGAGTAGAAAATGAAGATTAAAGTGATGATTTTTTTGTTCATTATGATGTTATCTTTCGGATCGATTGTAGGATACGCGCAACCTAAAAAGTGTCCTGTGTTAAGTGACTTAGACAAGATATCAATGAAGGATCAAAAAGAAGTAATTAAAGCCTTAGATACCTTAATACCAAAAACTTATGGTACAGGTTTAGAGGATCTTCCTGAAATTTATACGAAGTGGAATGTAGTTACGGCAAAGCCATTCCCTAAAACAGTTGGTGTGAAAGAAGAAGAAGATTATTTTGGAATGGCAAAATATTTTTGTGGGAAAGAAATTGCTGAAAAATCATGGCTTGTCCGTTTGGATTTCCCAAAAGCACCTGGAGCTAACTTAGCCCAAGGTCAAATATTTTTAGCTAAAAGTAAAGAAAAAGGATGGTTTGTTTGGTTTCGATACCACTAAAATGCTTATGCAACTACTATGGGGGTACGATATAAATTTCCATTCACTGTTGTGAATTTGAGGATTCATGAATGGCTAACGCAGTGCGTTAGTTGAATAAGGATGGACTGCTTCGGCGGTTCTTTTTGTTGCTCTAAATGGAAATGGCAGTTTAGTTGAATATGAAATGAAAAGACATTAATAAGAATAAACAAAAACAATCCCTAAAAAATAGGGATTGTTAGAAGACTCTGCTTTAGATTATTTAATCTTAAACATTTTATAAAGAATTTGGTCGAACATTCGATCAGATACTAATTTTCTCAACATCATCAAAGGTTTTGCAAACTGACCAGCTACATAACGAGTTCTTGGTTTCTTTGATTCAATCGCTTTTAAGACGATTTCTGCGATGACTTTAGGAGAAGTCGATTTAGGTGCAGTTTTTGACATATCTACGAAAGCTTTACTTATATTCGCATACGCGGTATTTCCAGATGTTTTTTGAACGTTATTTAATGTAATATCGTTCCATTCACTCTCAATTGATCCTGGCTCAATAACAATTACATCAATATTAAATTGAGCAACTTCAAATCGGAGGCAATCAGAATATCCTTCAAGTGCATGCTTTGTCGCATGATACCATGCACCTAATGGTGTATACACTTTTCCACCCATTGAGGAATTATTGATAATTTTTCCCGATTTTTGCTTTCTCATGTGTGGTAAGACTAATTGAGTTAAGCGACTAAGACCAAAAAGGTTCACTTCAAATTGTCTTCTTGCTTCTTCTATTGGCACATCTTCTACCGCACCATAGGAGCCATATCCTGCATTATTAAACAATACATCAATTCTCCCTTGTTCTTGAATAATTCTGTTCACACCATTTACCATAGAATGTTCATCTGTTACATCCATCGCTAAAATCTTAGCACCTTTTAATTCAAGGTCTTTCATCTTCTCTATACGTCTTGCGGCTCCATACACTATATATCCCTTTTCTAGTAGAAGTTCTGCTGTGGCTTTACCCATCCCCGCAGAAGCTCCCGTAATCAGAACAACGCCTCTTTTTTTCTCACTCACTTTTCTCACTCCTTCAATAATTATTCTTATATAAAATGTACCAATTGTGTCTAGATACACACTTGTGTCACTTGCTCAACTGAATTATAATGATAAATAGAAACTGAAGTCAATATGTTGAGCGTAAGTGATACAGATTTGAGAATTAGGGACATTTGTTTAAAAAGGAGTTAACCGCAATGAATAATGAAAAAAGCAATAATCCGATTTCGATTCGTTCGAGACAAATGATCATTCAATCACTGTTGAAAATAATGGAAGAAAAGCCTTATCAAAAGATATCAATTAAGGAAATTACGGATGCAGCAGGTTTAGTACGAAAAACATTTTATCGTAACTTCCTCTCTAAAGAGGAAGTGCTATATGAATACATTAGAGAGCTAATGCAAGAGGCTGATAAAGAATTTGAAGCTTTAAAATCGCTAACACCTTATTCAATGTCTTATCAATATTTTAAATTTTGGAATGAACACGTTCACTTTCTGAAACTTATTCATAAAAATGACCTTTTTATTATTTTGCTGAACCAATTGCAGGAATATGCACCTACCGTTTTTGTAAAGTTCAAAGCCGATTTAATGAACAATTTCGACGATACCTTTTTAACTTATTATACTGAATTCCATTCTGCTGGAATTTGGCACATGCTTGAAAAGTGGATTGATAGTGGTACAAAAGAAACACCTGAACAATTAGCTAAAATTTATTCTGATATAACATTAAACAATCCGCATTTAAAGAGTTAATTAATTTATGGAAAGAATTTTAGAGATTATAAAGAATATGTGAGGGGAAGAACATGCACGCATTATTATTAGGAGCAACGGGGGCTACGGGTAAAGACTTACTGAATTTATTGTTACAAGACGATACTTTCAACAGGTAGATATTTTTGTGAGGCGTGATCCAGGTATCCAACATACGAGTATCAGTTCCAGTTTGCTAAATTTGCTAGAGAAAACAATGTGAATAATTATGTATTGGTATCTTCCGGTTATTCGTCGCCAAATTCTCCCTTCTTTTATACAAGGATGAAGGGGCAGCTAGAAGATGCTATAAAATCTTTAGGGTTTCCCAAGTTGACAATTTTTAATCCCCCTCCGTGCACCCGTTATATGATAAGACCTAGGCTCGGCCGCACACGCATGTGTTAGTTGAAATGATTGTAGATATTTATAGATATTAGTTATTTCCCTCTTTTTTTTGCATAAAAAGAAAGCGACATTAAGTAGTCGCTTTCTGGAATGATGATAATTTGGCAACAAGCACATACCGCTTTGGCGCTGGTCCGATATAGTGGAACGGATAACATGTACTCACCGTGAGCGTTGGTTTGATCATGGGTACAATCACCGTTCGGTCCTCTTTGTCCACAATACGGATTTTATTCACCTTATACGTAAAAGTTCCAGCGCTTGTTTTGACGATGAGTGGATCACCGATTTTCACGGCACCAAGCTCTCTAAACACCGTGTCCCGATGACCAGCCAGAACGCTGTTGTCTCGTTCACCTGGTAGCACAGAATTGGCGTAATGGCCAATGCCTCGTGCGAGTTCATCTTCGTTTGTTCCTTCATAAATCGGTAGCGTTGCCTTGATTCGCGGAATGGATAAGGATCCCATTTCTTCACCTGTTTTCGGACGAGATGGGTATAAGACATTCTTTACACGCTTGGTCGCTTTTTCTTCGATTTGTTTGTGAAATGAGTCTTTTGACTGTTTATACAAAGCGTACGAAGTGAGCAGATGGAATCCGTTGGTTGAAAACAGGAACGCACCAACTGCGATTAAAACGACGCTTAAACTGGTCAGGATGGTTCGTTTTTTCATTGGAAACGTTTTTTACGAAGAACAAATCCAGCAGCCAGTAAGATAGCACCAACCATCGCCATTTCAGTTGTATCTGACGCTGTTTTTGGCAATTTGCCACCTTTTTCAGTATGGTGCGTTGTTGCTTTTTCACTTACTTTGTTGATGATGTCTTTTGAATCATTAATCAGACCATCTTCCATGTCACCTACATCCGCAAACATGTCATCAGATAGGTTCATGTCGAGTAATAAATTTCCATTCTCGTCAAGCACTCGTAACACATGACCATCAAGAGAAGTTAGCGCTAAGAAATCAAGCGGCTTCATGACATTACCTTTGCTGTCCGTTACTTTGAAATCGACTTTCATCGTTTGCTCTAATTCTTTCACCGTATTGATGTACAATGCCGTTTCAGCTGGTGTGAAATCTGTTGTATCTTTTTCACTTAATGATGCTATGTTGCCCATTAATTCGTCCATTTTATCAGCTGCTGTTGGGTCGTTTTCAAAGACTGTTTCTAAATGATTTGTGAGCGCATCTATTTCAGCTTGCGTGATCCCTATTTTTTCGAAATCAGAGAAATCACTCGCTAAACTAAGGTCGCCTGCATCATCTGATGAGTCTTCTGAAATCGCGATTAAGTACTCGATGTCACTTGTGAAAAGGTACGTATCAAGTAATGTAGAAGATGGGTCCATGTCATCTGATTCGATCGCTACTTTTGTGATTTCTGCTTCAGTTACGTGGTTTTTCGCTAAGATTGCCGCTAAATTTTTAGCCGTTAAACGATCGCCTAATGTTTCTTTTAATTCCGCTACTGTATCGTAATCATCTAATGAATCACCGTAGCTTTCTAAGTAGTTTTCTAACTGACTTTGTGTTAGGTGGATACTCGCTAAGTATGTATCTAAGTCAGATTGTTTTGGTGCTGCACTTGCAATTGCGCCTGGTGCAAGAAGAGCAGCCGTTAGAACGATGGATGCTGTGATCTTTTTCATTTCTATTTTCCCCTATCTTATTCCAATTTAATGTTTTTCACACAAAAATAAGTATAAAGGAAAAGCAAAAAAAGGAGAATCCTATTTTTTCAGAAGAAGAGAAATACTCCTCAGTTATTTGAAAGAGTCTCGTTTACAAAGGGGCTTATCGTTGAACAACATGATCGACTGTTTAGTCTATTTTTTTATCGTACTTAATGGCAGGTTTGTAGAAGAAGGATATTCCATTACAGAATAGAATATAAATAAAATGTTTAAGAAGGGGGAATGTAGTTGTCAATTTTAAAAGAAATGGGAAATTACGTTATTCGTACGGGAAAAATTGAAGATGCTGAAGTAATTTTAGACATACAAAAATCGGTAATTTGCGAAAGTGAATATCTTATTGCTTATCCAGAAGAGTTTACTAAAACTCCATCACAGCAGAGAGAATGGATACAGAGCAAATTAGAAAATGAAAATGAAACTATTATTGTTGCAGAAAAAGATGATGAAGTTATAGGGTGGATTGTATTTGAAAGTACCCAAAACAGGAAACGATTGTCACATACAGGTTATTTTGGAATGTTAATCAGAAACAATTTCAGAGGAATGGGAATTGGGAAAATGCTGCTCCAAACTTTATTAGAATGGGCAGAAAACAATCCTTTAATTGAAAAAGTAAGCTTAGGAGTCTTTTCAACTAATCATAGAGCAATTTCTTTGTATAAAAAAATGGGGTTCATTGAAGAGGGACGTAAAATTAACGAATTTAAATTTGGTGAAAATGAATATGTGGATGATATTCTTATGTATAAATTGGTTTAGTAGTTTAATGACACCAAAGAAAATAAGAAAAATATAGTAAGTTGTTCTCAAAGTTCAAGACTGTGAGGAAATGTACTCAAACTAGCGCATGCATTAATTGAACAACATGAGCCGCAAATAACATTTTTTTTATTCCAGTAAATAGCATAGTAGTTAAAGAAAGAACTGTTGTTAAATTTTACGCACCCCTTCCCTATCGTAGATTAAGGATTGGGCTCCTTAGATAGAAAGGCTAAGTATATTTTCACTGTTCTTTTTTCTGGAAATTTCAAAAAAGGAGGCTATACAATTGAGTAAAAAAGAAATCTTGCAAAATGGAGTCAAGCAAGTTTTTTACGAAGAAGAATGGTACCCACCGATTTCAGAAGCGTTAAAAAATCTAACCGCTGCACAAGCATGTTGGCAACCAGAAGGAAAGGCCAGTAATACAATTTGGGAAAATGCAAACCATTTACTAATCTTTAAAGAGCGCTTACTTTCCCGCATACATCAAGATAATAAATTTGTTGCTCCCCAAAATAACGATGACACATTTGTCCAAAGCGGACCTAATGATGATGATGCTTGGGAACAAACAGTGATGCGAACACTTCAAGTTCATGATGCCTTACAATCTACATTAGCCACCCTTCAAGAAGCAGAACTAGATCAACCATGCCCTTCTCTACCAGTTTGGCAGCAATATCAGAATATCCTTTTGCACGATGCTTATCATACTGGACAAATTATACAACTCCGCAAACTCCAAGGTTCATGGCCAGCTCATCGTTCATATTTATAAACGATGATTAAAATCGCCTGACTTTCACACCTAATGAAACAATTCAAATTAGCTTGCTACTACACAAATAAAAAACCAATTTTACAATTAAATTGAGAAATTGGTTTTTTGTCATTCACTTATGCTATTTTAAATTAAAATTTAATGACTAAACCCCAAACTGTTTTAAATGATGATCAAGATGCTTATAAATTCCTTTCCCCCATTCCTCGGAGCTAAATTTACCGAAAAAAGGATGTGGATGAGTTGTACATTTCTCTGGTCCATCATTTTGAAATGCAATAATTTTATGTTTCAGTTTTTCTCTTTCTGTTTCAAATTCTTTTTTATCTGTTATCAAAATGGTAGGAATAGTAGACATATTACGAGGTACCTGCTTATCATTATAAAAAATTGGTTTTGCATATCTTCCTACTAACCTTCCTAACCAACTTCTCGGGGGAAAAGAATTTCCCATTGCTATATCTTGAAATGATGAGCAATGAGCTAGCATTTGAGCAACATCCATTCTTCCCCATTGCGGTTGTATATTCGGTTTTAACTTGTCTATACGATTTAAAATTTCCTCTTTATGTGAATGATTAAAAATATTTTTCATAAGTGTATGCCCCTTTACATATTGCCTATTATTTATATTCCCCCTCATCTGCACTTAATCCTTGTTCAATTATCGCATTGCTTTAGTTGAACATCTCGAGTTACTAGCAGTTCGTTTTTTTATTTAAGTATATGCTAGGGATCGTTCAATAAAGTGTCATGTATGAATATAGAAAAAATCCATTTTAGGAATATATAGTTAATCTTACCTAAGCAAAAATCAGTTTATATACAGATAATTAATAAGCTCTTTTGTACACAAACCCTGTAAAATTAATAGTCTTTTTTTAAAAACCAAAAATCTTTATAGTAATGAGTAGTTAATCTAATAGATTTTAGTTTCATCCAACTTATTTAAAGAGAGGAATCACTATGAAAATCGATACACCTACTATCCCCAAAGAATTAATAGCTAGAAATTTTTATGACATTTTTTATGAAGAGGACCCAGAATTAGGTATGTGTGAGATCTCTGGCTCTGTTTTTGAAAATGAAGTTGTAGATCGAGTATATTTATATAAAGCGGTAATCAAGAATTGTAAATTTACGAATACAGATTTTAGAAATATCAGTATGACTGATGTATATTTTGAGGACTGTGATTTATCAAATTGCAATATGAGAAATTCTTCCATCCACAAAGTTGTCTTTAAAAATTGTAAATTATTAGGCACAAATTTTACGGAATCTAGCATTGGAAATGTACAGTTTGAAAATTCCGTTTTAAATTTGTCACTATTCGGAGATTCAAAACTAGAAAAAGTAATTTTTCGTGACTCTGTACTAAAAAGTACTGATTTTTATGATTGTAAATTCAAGAAAGTTGATTTTAATAGATGTGATATTGATGGAGCAAATTTTGAACAAACTTCTCTCAAAGGTATTGATATTAGTAGTTCTACTTTTAATGAATTAACAGTTTCAATTAGTAATTTAAACGGCTGTAAAGTTTCATCAAATCAAGCCATTCAATTTGCATCATTGATGGGGCTAATGATTGTAGATTAGAAGTTAAGTATTTGATTAAATCTAAAGTTTTTTAGTTAACATTACTATTTAAATCCTGTTAGTAATTGGAGTGATAAAAACATGGATTATACTTCCCCGAACGAAGCAGAGTTAAATGTGAAAACGTGGCCTAAAGATCCTATAGCAGCTGGTTATCGTCATACTGTCGGGCTTAAATCAGATGGTACTGTTATAGCTGTGGGTGATAATAAATATGGCAAACTAGAAGTAAACGATTGGCGCGAAATTGTGGCGGTTGCTACGGGTAACGCTCACACAGGTAATTCTCATACCGTTGGGCTTAAATCAGACGGTACTGTTGTGGCTGTCGGATGGAATAAGCATGAACAATGCAATGTAAGTGGCTGGTTTGATATTGTGGCGATTGCGGCGGGTTGGCGTCGTTCCGTCGGACTTAAATCAGATGGCACGGTTATTGCTGTAGGTCGAAACAACGATGGGCAATGCAATGTAAGTGATTGGCACAACATAGTGGCGATTGCGGCAGGTGATTGGCATACCGTCGGACTTAAATCGGATGGTACAGTTACAACTGTAGGTAACAATCGGTATGGTCAATGTAAAATAAGTGACTGGCATGATATTGTGGCGGTTTCTGCGGGTTATCTTCATACCGTTGGGCTAAAATCGAACGGCACGGTTGTTGCAGTAGGATTAAATAAGGATGGTCAATGCGATGTAAGCGAATGGCACGACATTGTAGCGATTTCGGCTGGTAGTAATCATACGATTGGACTAAAATCGGACGGCTCTGTTATGGCTACAGGGTTGAATAGGCATGGCCAATGTAATGTAAGTGACTGGTCCGATATTGTAGCGATTTCGGCGGGTTGCACACATACGCTCGGACTTAAATCAAATGGCACGGTTGTTGCTGCAGGTAGTAATGAATTCGGTCAATGTGATGTAAGCAGTTGGCACGGTATCCAACTGGCCGGAAAATAGTTTTTAATTACAACAAGCAAAAATTTTCTGAAAATAACCTTCTCCTCTACTGATAATAATGATATATTTTCTACTATAAGGTGTAAAAAATATCCATTTTTCTAAGGGGAGATTTATAAATGAGAAAAACAGCTCTTTTAGTCATTGATGTACAGGCTTTTATGTTCTCCGAATCTAATCCCGTATATAACGGGGAAACGTTATTAAACAATCTAAACAAATTGATCGATAAGGCAAGAGCTACGAATACTCCAATCTTTTATATACAGCATTCTGAAGAAGGTTCTCCACTTGAATATAGTACACCTGGTTGGGAAATTCAGTCAGATATTGCTCCAATTGATGGAGATATCATTATCCATAAAACAACACCAGACTCATTTTTTAAGACGAATTTAAAAGAAGAGCTAACAAAGCAGGAAATTAATCATTTAGTCATGGCGGGAATTCAAACGGAAATCTGTGTTGATACAACAACTAGAAACGCCTTTGGAAATGGCTATGAAGTTACACTTGTAACGGATGCTCACAGTACATGGAATTCAGATGAGCTTACGGCTGAGCAAATTATTAAACACCATAATCAGACATTGCGATGGTTAGCTGATCCTAAAACTACTAGTGAAGTTGAATTTTAAAAGGCAGGCAGCTAATAAGCTGCCTTTATTTTGTTAACAAACGCTCGCTTTCTTCTCTGCTTTATATATCTGCGGTACTCATTTACGTATTAGGCAAATTCGCACCTCATAAGGCAAACGCTTGCATTCAGTCTGAAAATTTTCTGAAGGAATGCCTTTATTTCCTTTAATTCTCAAGTATGCGAAACAATTATTTCACAATCTCCATCTAAAATAAATTCCCCAAATCCAAAAGGGATGATGAAGTTCGATCCTTTTGATAAACTATATTCTTCTCCGCTATGGATCAGTTTTCCATTACCGTTTATTACACTTAATAGTAAATATTGATCATTATAGGTTAAATAAGCTTTTCCAGTAATATCCCATTTATATACGGTGAAAAATTCCGAATCTACAAATGTATTAATCTTTATATTTTCTTTTGCTTCCGTCTTAAATTCCACTTCTGTTTCTTGATGAGGAACTGTTGTTACATCAATTGCTTTGTTTAAATGAAGCTCTCTTAAATTTCCTTCATGGTCTTTTCGATCATAATCGTATACCCGATAAGTTGTATCAGAGCTTTGTTGTGTTTCTAATACGAGAGTTCCTTCACATAATGCATGAATCGTTCCACTTGGGACATAGAAAAAATCACCTGGCTTAATCTTTACTCGGCGAAGTAAATCTGACCATTCTCCTTCTTTAATTTGGCTAATTAGTTCTTCTTTTGTTTTAGCATTATGGCCAAATATCATATGTGCGTCTTCTTTACAGTCAAGAATATACCAGCATTCTGTTTTTCCAAGATCACCATTTTCATTAACTTTTGCATAAGAATCTTCAGGATGTACTTGAACAGATAAATCCATATTTGCATCTAATATTTTCGTTAATAGTGGGAAAACTTCTTCCTTTGGGTGACCAAATAATTCCGGTTGCTTTTTCCACAATTCATTTAATGCAGTACCTGCAAATGGGCCATTTTCAATAATTGACGCCCCATTAGAATGAGCTGAGATTACCCAGCATTCACCTGTATTTTCATTTGGTATGTTATAGTTAAAATCTGATTTTAAAGCTGTTCCACCCCAAATTCGTTCTTTAAATACTGGTTTTAAAAATAAAGGTTGCATGCTAATTTCCTCCAATAGGCTATTTAAACTAGTGCATTCTTATTTAATGCATTTTGTGCAAGCATAAGAGCTCCAATAATTCCAGAGTTATTACCTAAACTTGGTGGCACAATATACTCATTCAATTCTGGTAAACTAACATAATCGCAAACTAGCTCATTCAAATATTTGTAAACACTTTCAAAAACTTGCATTTGATTCATTACGCCCCCACCAAGAATGATTTTCTTAGGCGAAAGAATTAATATGTATTGCATAAGTGCTTGGGCAATGTAATATCCTTCTAAATCCCAAACCTCTTTTCGATCGATCAGATTTGAACCTATTTTCTCCCATCGCGCTTCAATTGCAGGTCCAGAGGCTAAGCCTTCTAAACAATCACGATGGTATGGACAGTTCCCTACAAACTTATCATTCGGATGACGTCTCACTAATATATGTCCCATTTCAGGGTGTGTGATTCCTTGAAGTAAATTACCATTTACGACAGCTCCAGCTCCTATACCCGTACCAATTGTTATATATAAACAGCTATCTAACCCTTTTGCTGCACCAAAAGTAGCTTCACCTAGGGCAGCAGCATTCACATCTGTATTAAATCCAATTGGAACTGAAAAATGCTGATTAATTGCTTGTACGAAGGGAAAGTCTTGCCATGCCATTTTAGGGGTTGATGTAATCAATCCGTAAGTAGAGCTTGCTTCATTTACATCGATCGGCCCAAATGATCCAATACCAATTGCTTTTATGGGATAGTTCTTAAAGAATTCGATTACTTGTGAAATCGTTTCTTCTGGCACAGTTGTTGGAAATTGAATACGCTCAATTAAATTGCCATTTTCATCTCCAATAGCACATACAAACTTTGTTCCACCTGCTTCGATTGCACCTAACATTTGCCATTACCTCCAATTAAAATCAACTAGTTAAACCTTACATTATTTAAAGTAGTTAGAAGCTCGCCTTACTTTTTTTGTATATAGAAACATTTTTAAAGAGAAACCATGCGATTGTTTTCACATATTCTTTTGGACGAAATATATTTTTTTATCCATATATACTTATGAAAGCTATATAAAAAATAAGACTCTATTCAAGTAACAAAAAAAGAAGCCCCTCTCTCTCGAGCGACTTCCTTTTTCGTAAATTTAAAACTAAACTCCAAACGCCTATTTAACAGATTTCTGCAATCCTAAGCTAAATAAATCCATGGAATTGCAAAACATATTTATTAAAATCAAACACTTGTCCATTTCTTTTTGCTTGTCCAAACATAGGATATCGAGATGAAATTAAAGGAAAAGGTAGTGTTATAATGGGTTGCAATTGTAATAACGAAAGAAATAATGAAAGAAATAACGAAAGAAATAACGAAAGAAATAATAATAGAAATAATAGAAGAAATAACGAGGTTACATTTAATGCGAAAATCACGGTTGATAAAGAAGAATTCTGTCGTGCAGTAGATCGTTGCGACGAAGAAAGAAGCGATAATTCTGGTCGTCGTAGTGACAGATGGTGGAACTTTTAATTTCAAAAAACAGAAAGTTACTTATTTAAATTTATCAAATTAAGAATCCCCTATGAATGTCTAATTAGGCATTCTTTTTTAATTCAATGCTCTGTTAAATTAAAATGTTGATATTTGAACTAACAAAAGAGGTTGTCTAATTAGACAACCTTTTGGAACGCTTATGCAACTAAGCATGCTTTAGTTGTACAAGAGTATTTAACAACTAAATGATGGATAATGAGCGGCAAGTTTGCAACTTATTTAATTTATTTTATTTTTATCCTTACTATAAATAATAATTTCATATTTTTCATCACCTAATACAGATGAGATATCCTTTGATTTTAGAAACTCATTAATTTCTGTTTCGATTTCTTCTCCAAGATTTTTAGCTAATGGATTAGAACTTTTTATAGAAGTTCTGATAATAATTTTAAGTGGTTTACTTTTATAGCCGACTCCTGTAACCTTAAATTCTTTTTTTGACATCAGTCCTTCAGAAATTACAGGTACTATTAGACTACCTTTATCAGACTTACTAATTTCTACGGTTACTCTAGTTACTTTAATTTTATAGCCAGGATAATGATTTGTTTTAGCTGTTTCAAAAGCTACTTTCTGAACATCTTTTGTTACGTCTTTATAATAATCTTTTGAACCAACTATATTAATAAAAATGGACTTTTCCGTAGGATCAACAAATACGGAATCAAATGTATACTTCAATTGTTTTAATGTTTTTGTAACTTCACTTTCAAGTAAGCCTTTTTCTTTCTTTTCTTCTTCGTTTAACTCGTAATCTTTGAAGTCTTTTTGTTGAGTAATTTTGATGGCATATGAATCGTATCCTTTTGATTGCAAAACTTCATTCACCGTCTTTTTTACCTCGTTTTTTACCTCATCATAATATTGGTCAGAACCATCTAAGCTTATCTGAATTGATTTCTTTGGTGTATAACTAACCCCTACACTGCTTACTTTATAACTTTTTCCATTCAGCTTATCCCATATTATCATGTCTAAAGATTTAGATTTAAAAATAAGACTAAGATAAGGAATTTTAGAAACTACTTCCGCCATAGTAGGAGAAATAAATGCTGAGCTGACTAAAATACCAAACATTAATACAGCCGCACTACTAAAGTAAATAAACTGATGTCCACGCTTACTTTTTCTCTTTCCTTTCTTGAATCCAGCTTCGATTGCAGTATTTAATTTATCTTTGGGAACTTGAATGTTCTGAATTTCTTTTTTCAATTTAGATGAGAAATCATTCATTGGATATACTCCTCTCGCAGATCAATTTTTAATTTACTAAGTGCTCGATGTAAGTTTGTTTTTACAGTCCCCTCTGGACATTTCAGTGTTTCAGCAATTTGTTTAATCGTGTAATCATTGTAATACCGAAGAATAATCACTGTTTTATATCTTGGCTCTAGTTGATCTATTGCATGAAGAAGATCCATATTTTCTTCGTGTTGCTCTTCTCTGACAAGTGAAGAATTATCCAAACTATCAATTGGAATGAGCCTACTTTTTTTCTTCAAAAAATCAAGCGCATTATTAATTAAGATTCGAGTCAACCATGTTGAAAAATGCTGTACTTCTTTTACCTTTTTAATAGATATGTAAGCTTTATAAACAGTTTCTTGAACAATATCTAATGCATCATTTTCATCCTTTACATACAAATACGCAGTACGATATAGATTAGCTTTTTCTTCTTCGATTAACTCTTGAAATGCTATACTGTCTCCCTTTTTTGCTTTATTAATTTTATTTTGCAAAAACATATCACCCCTCCTATCCTTACAATAATTAGACTGTTAACTATCCTGAAACGTTTCAAAAAATCATAAAAATATTAAAAATACTTGAGCAAAAAAAAGAGCCTCCAGTAATTCTTACTCGAGGCCACTTTATAGACTTTATCGACATTAAAATTAAATCTTTTATTTTAATAAAACTTTTGCTACTTGTTGAACTAACGCACTGCGTTAGTTCAATAAAAATTTTCTTGTAACGAACCAACTTTTTTACTTAATATGTATTATTTAATATGGTGGTTTTGAACCTTCTTCAGTGTAATCATAAATGGAACTTGGTTGAACATAAACTGATATTTTCCGATAGTTCTCTTCGTTCCCTTTTTTCCAAATTTCAATAAATGTTACATGATATTCTTTTGTGTCCGACTTAACTGCATTTGTTTCATTTTTTACTTGGTATCCATTCAATTCGCCTTCCCATGTACCATTTTGTTTTGGTAATTGGTCTAGTTTTTTGTCATTCAAGAAGTCGTTAACTAACAGTGCGATAGCAGCTTTTTGTGTATATGAATCATTAGTTGCATACAAAGAAACCCAAATGGCACCGAAAGAAAGAATTGGTATAAGAAAAAACACAGCGAATGGTTTCTTTTTTACCATTCTATTTTTTAACCACTTATCAATCATTCCATAAAGTAAACTAAACGTAAAACCAATGAAACTAAACACCAAGCCAAATAATCCGAGAATGAAAATGTACAGCCAATTTTGCTGTTTAAACCATTTATTTTGTAATAATTCAACTACGACCGACACGATGTTTCCATAGACCAACGTTATTCCTCCACCATAGATCACATAAATTAAAAATGTTTGAATGTAGACAGTTTGTTGCTCAAAGTGTGAGCTAGCACCAGCTATACATGCAAACACAATCGAAAAAATCAAGGTCGTAAGAATGGTTGTAAGTAGTTTTCTTAATGCAATAGTTTCGATCGATGGTTCCAAGATATTTTCTCCTCATATTCTTTTATTTCATTATTTTACTATATTCCATTATGAAATTTAGTTTTTTCACAGGAGTGTTGTTATTGATGATTCCAATAATTCAACTATCGCACTGCCTTGGTTGTATAGCTAAATGGAAAACTTTTCCAATTAAATAGGCGAATTGTTAAAACAATTAATATTAATTTTTATATAATAATATTACATTTCTTGTTTTACTTTTTTACTAATATTTCACCCATTTTTAGAGAAACTCCTTCTCCTGTGAGTTTCTCTCTTTTTAGATTCTTATGTAACTAATGCATGCGTTGAATTAGTTATTAACTTTTTTCATCTACTTCAACATTATATGTTCCCTTTTTTAGTACCTTACGATTAATCATTGAAGTCAAAAGAATAAAAATATTAAAGCATATCGCAAGAAAACCAATTACCATAGGTGTATTGGTAATTGTCTGTGTTCCTTGAGTTGTAATTATATTTGTTGAAAATAGATTTTGACTAATCCCCTTAATCGTTTCTTCATTATCTTTTATAGTGTACAAAGCATTAGAAATATGATTTTGATACGATATAGATGATGAGTATATGAAAATTAAACTATTGATATTACCCCAAATTAACCAATTCCTTAGACTTTTCTTCAAAATTCCTTCTCTCC
Source organism: Gottfriedia sp. NPDC057991 (assembly GCF_042886615.1). Classification (NCBI taxonomy): domain Bacteria; kingdom Bacillati; phylum Bacillota; class Bacilli; order Caryophanales; family Bacillaceae; genus Gottfriedia; species Gottfriedia sp. NPDC057991. Next base: position 533,507 of record NZ_JBHVQN010000001.1, on the reverse strand, counting down.
TTATTATTTAATTTCATATTACATTTAAAACAATGTTCTTCTAAATAAGTGAATAAGCGAATTTTCTAGCATACTCCCATTATACACTCTAAATCCTTAAGCAACTGAACTGCCAATTAGTTAAATAATGAATATGTTGCTTTGCAGTCTTTTTTATTTTTCTAACGGATTTTTATCTACAAAAAACCAACGTGATTTTTGAATTGATTTTATGGTTCTTAACGAGGTGATTTTTATTAAATCATGATCATTAGGAGGAAGGCAGAGTGTCAAATGAAATTAAGAGTTACATTGACTTTCAAATGGTAAAAATTCCAAGGGGAGATATAGAATTAAGAGACGATAGAATAAAAAGTAAATGGAAAACTGAAATAAGACCATTTCTTCTTGCCCAGTATCCTGTAACTAAGGGTTTATACAATACTATAACAAATAAATCACTTAATACTTTTGACAGAGATCTAAAACCAGTTGTGAATATTTCTTGGAATGATGCAATTTCTTTTTGTAATCTACTTTCACAGAAAGCAGGACTGCAAGAGTGTTATTCAATAAGTTATGATGGCGAAAGCATATTTTGTGATTGGGAATCAGATGGCTATAGACTTCCTACAGAAGCCGAGTGGCAATATGCGTGTAAAGCAGGGACGACTGGTTACAGATACGGTGAACTTGATAAAATTGCCTGGTATAATGAAAATTCTGGAGATAAAATCCATGAAGTAGGAAAAAAGGAACCGAATGCATGGGGTCTGTATGATATGTTAGGAAATGTTTGGGAGTGGTGTTGGGATTTATATGATGAACAAGTCTATGGGTCCTACCGAATTTTTCGAGGTGGTAGCTGGGCAGAGGTAGCTAGAGGTTGTGGTGCTTCATGTCGTCGTCGTAGCCACCCGTTATTTTGCATAGACGACCTTGGATTCCGTCTTGCCAGGTCTTTTTAATTTCCTCAACGGATGGGGCAGTTATTAGTCAATGCATAAACATTCATATTCAACGAAAGCTTGGGTTAGTTCAATAAAGTACTAAAAATGTTATTGTAGTTAATGAGGTAGTACAAAAAAGGATAGAAAATGAAGAAATTAATTCTTCTTTCCTATCCTTCTTTTTTGTCTAAAATGTATGACATTAAATAAAAACACTTCTATATAAATGGTTTTATTAATTACTTGACTTTAAAATTATTAAAAAAGGAACTTTTTTATGTAATATATTATTGTACAAACGAATTTTTAAAATTAATCTTCATTATTTTCACTTCTAAAAGACATTGTGGCAGTTTTTAAAGAAGAATAAGAACCGATAGCGGCATAGCCGTAAAACCAACCCATAAAAATACCAGCGAAAAGATGATGTCGATGGCTTATAAAAACTGAAATACATAATGCCAATACTAATGCTATTATCGGTACATACTTTCTTTTAATTTTTAAAAGTATTTTTAATAGTTGAGTTTAATCTTTGGACAATAACTAAAATCTATAAAATAACGGAACGTTACTGGAGAAAAATGTTAAGTAGTAGAAGTCAAAAGAGTTATATAACTTGGGAGAAATTTAACCAGATTAAATCGATTTTCCCTCTAGAGCGACCTAAACTTTCAATTCCATTTTTGGAATTGAAGATGTACGCAAAACTGTGAAGCAATTTCTGAAGAGCCCGGTGCGGGAAATCTGCACGCCGGGTTCTGTGGGGGTCTGGGTCGCTAATTGAGCGACCCTTCTACCCGGAGGAAGTCTCGTGAGAGATTTCCCTACTTTCTTGTTGCTCAAACTGGCAGAATATTAATAATGAACGAAACGGTAGTGTTTCGTTGTAATCAATACGTAGGTCACTCAGAGTAATATCGATAACAATTCGGTTCCTTCAAGGAATTCTTGAATTTCCGTATTCGAATATTTTTTTATTAAAAAGGCAACTAATCAAATTAGTTGCCCTGAATATTTATTTAATTTTTGTGTTTATAAACTCAAAATTTCTATTCAATCCATAAAATTTTAATGTTGTTTTTTTCTAAACGATTTAATTGTTCAACAATTTTTAAAACGTATTTATTCATTGATGCCAGTTTTAATCGTCGTTCCAACTCTGATTTTTTTTTGTTGTAGAATTTGCTTGCGATTGTCTATTAATGCCAAAATTAACGAATAGCCTTTTTAATATTTTATTTTATGCTTCCATAATTAAGTCATAAACTAATGTGGGTTCTTCTGCTTTTTTAGAAGTAATAATAATATTTTCTAATAAATCTTTTTCTACTTCATTAATATCATCCGTATTAGAATAAACTGTAACTAAAGAATCACCTTTCTTAACTGATTCGCCGACTTTCTTGTTAAGTATTAAACCAACAGCTAAATCAATAACAGATTCCTTCGTTGCACGCCCTGCACCTAATTTCATTGCTGCAGTACCTACAGCATCAGCAACGATTTGAGAAACAAAACCATCTTGTTGTGCAACAACTTCTTGTACAAATTTTGCTTGAGGTAGTTTTGATGGATCATCTACAATAGAGCCATCTCCACCTTGAGCTACTAAGAAAGCTTTAAATACTTCTAGAGCCTTACCATTTTTCATGTTATCAATAAGTTTTGCTCTTGCTTCTTCTAAAGTTTCAGCTTTTTTAGCTAAAACTACCATTTGGCTGCCTAAGATTAAGCATAGTTCTTCAAGATCTTTTGGACCTTTGCCTTTTAATGTGTCAATCGCTTCCTTAACTTCTAAAGCATTTCCAATTGCATTTCCTAAAGGCTGACTCATGTCAGAAATAACTGCTACAGTTTTTCTTCCAACATTATTTCCAATCTTAACCATTGCTCTAGCTAATTCACGTGCTTCCTCAATATCTTTCATAAATGCACCTGCACCAGTTTTAACATCTAAAACGATTGCATCAGCACCAGCTGCGATTTTCTTACTCATAATCGAGCTTGAAATTAATGGTATTGAATTTACAGTTGCTGTTACATCACGAAGTGCGTATAACTTTTTATCAGCTGGAGTTAAATCACCTGTTTGTCCAATAACTGCTAATTTAATATCATTTACTTGTTTTGTAAATTCTTCTTCAGTTAATTCAACGTGGAAACCAGCAACTGCCTCTAATTTATCGATTGTTCCCCCAGTATGTCCTAAGCCACGTCCACTCATTTTAGCAACAGGAATATCTAATGAAGCAACTAATGGTCCGAGAACAAGTGTAGTTGTATCACCAACACCACCTGTTGAATGTTTATCAACTTTAACTCCTTCAATATTAGAAAGATCAATTGTATCTCCAGAATGAACCATAGCCATTGTTAAATCACTATATTCTTTCTCTGTCATTCCTTTTAAAAATATTGTCATAGCGAAAGCACTCATTTGATAGTCAGGAACATTTCCATCAGTAAAGCCATTAATAACAAAATTAATCTCTTCTGTAGTTAATGTATTTCCATCACGTTTTTTTTCAATTAAGTCTACCATTCTCATATTTGAAACTCTCCATTCAAATTACATAGATTTAAAACCAAAGGTTTATACAAAAAGGGGATACTAAGCATAATACAGAACTTTTTTTATTTTTCATTACCCCATTTTACGAACAATCTCTTTTACTAATGATAAAAATTGTGTTCTCACTCTTTGGGTTGTTTCAATTACTTCTTCATGGTTTAATGGTTGATCTAAAATACCAGCTGCCATATTAGAAATACAAGAAATACCAATAACTCTTATTTCAGCGTGACGTGCAACAATTACTTCAGAAACAGTTGACATTCCTACTGCATCAGCACCTAAAGTTCTGAACATACGAATTTCAGCTGGTGTTTCATAAGAAGGTCCTGTTAATGCAACATAAACTCCTTCTTGAAGTTTAACATTTACATCTTTCGCTGCACTTTTTGCTAGTTCTTGAAGATCACGATCATATGGATAAGACATATCTACAAAACGAACACCTAATTCCGGATTGTTTGGTCCAATTAAAGGGTTAGTTCCTGTAAAGTTAATATGATCAGTTATCAACATTAAATCACCTGGCATGAATGATGTATTTACACCACCAGCTGCATTTGTAACGATTAGTATTTCAACACCTAACTCCTTCATAATACGGATTGGGAAAGTTACTTTTTCCATGCTGTAACCTTCATAAAAGTGAACTCTACCTTGCATTGCTACTACTTCTATATCGTGAATATTACCGAATACTAGTTGTCCTTCATGACCTTCTACAGTTGATGTAGCGAATTCAGGAATAGTATGAAAAGGTATTTTTTCTTGATTTTCGATTTCATCTACTAGAACGCCTAAACCTGATCCTAGAATCAATCCAATTTTAGGTTGTTTGTTAATTTTCTCTTTTATAAAAGATGCTGCTTTGTCGATATTTTGTTTATTCATTTCAATTCCACCTTATCTCATTTTCTTTAAAAAAACTTGTTAACCCTGAGGGCATTTTAATCTCAAAATTCTCAGAAAATGTGGCTCCTATATCAGCAAATTGTTTTTGGAATTTGATTTATTAAGAATAAGTGCAACAAATTGAAATACAATATTTAAAAAATTTCGTTGTAATAATTTCTACTAATTTAGCTCCGGAATATACACCAACGATACCCATAATTCCACTCAGTACTGGTGGAGCTGGAATTGGAAGTTTAATTAGAGTAAATAATGCTTCTACTATAACTCCTGCTAGTAAAGCCAATAATATTTCATGTATAATGATAGTTCTCCTTTTTTATAAAAATATTCCCACGATTGTCCCTGTCATAACTGAACCCATTGTTGCAACTAAAAGTACTTTTAAACCCATCTTAGCCATTACTTTAGACTGGTTACCATCGATAGCCTGTAAGCAACCTAAGATAATTCCGATTGAAGAGAAGTTTGCAAATGATACTAAGAATGCTGATACAATACCAACTGTTTTATGATCTAAACTAGGAATCATCTTCATGAAGTCTAACATTGCCACAAATTCATTTGCAGAAACTTTAGTCCCCATTACTGAACCTGCTCGTAAGATTTCACTCGAATCTATACCCATCATGTAAGCAATCGGTGCAAATATATAACCGATAAGCTCTTGGAATGTTAAACCAATAGTAGAGCTTAAGATGAAGTTAAGACCTGCTAATAAACCGATGTAAGTGATTAACATAGCACCTACGATTAACGCTGTTTTCCCTCCCAATAATGCCCAGTTGCCAATAGCTTCGAACAGAGATTTTTCGGGAATCATTTCTTTGATGTCAATTTCGTCTTCTTTCCCTTCAACTTTTACTGGCGTTACGATTGAACTCATAATCAGCCCAGAGAATACGTTGATTGGTAGTGCTACTAGAACGAACTCTGCAGGAATCATTTGCATGTATGCCCCTAAGATTGAGCATGATACTGCTACTAGCGAAGATGTTACGACGACAAATAATCGGTTTGGTGATAATTTGTGAACTTGAGATTGTACGGATAAGATGGCAGTTGTATCACCGAATACCATCGAGTTAACGGCTACGAATGATTCGATTTTTGGTAATCCTGTAATTTTTGATACGGCACCACCGATGTATTTAATTGCTAGTGGTAAGATTCTTGTATAGGTTGCAATTCCTAATAATGCTGTTACGAAAATAATCATCATTAAAACGTTTACAAAGAAATAACCTTTTGTTGATAAATCACCGAAAACAAATGAGATACCTTCATGTCCGAAAGATAAGATTTTGTTGAACACGTTCACTACTTTTTGTAAGACTGCTTTTCCGATGGATGTGTTAAGCATAAACCAAGCAATTCCTATCTGAATCCCAGCCATCACTACGATCCCACGATAGTTGATGTTTTTCTTATCATTTGACATTAAAAATGCAACGCCTAGTAACATTACAATTCCTAATATTGCGATTAGAATCGACATGTTGTTCCTCCTCTAAGTTGTTTTATCGTTGATATCTGATTTGTTCGTCTAATAATTCAACATGCTTTTCAATCTGATTGATTAAAGTTAAGATTGCATAAACTTGTTCTTGATCATGTTTCGTTTTCGCTCGTTTTAAAAGAACTTGTAGTGTTCCTTTATGAGTGATGTTCTCTTGTTTTATTTCATAAAGCGCTTTCTTGATCACTATTTATTCTCCCTATATAAACAACTGAACTAATTTCATTCCACCAAACACACCAACGATTCCGCAAATTGCACTGAATACTGGTGGTGCTGGTATTGGTAATTTTAATAATGTGAAAGCGATTCCACAAATTAATCCAGCGATTAAACTCATTAAAATCTCTTGCATAGCCGTAATACCTCCTAGATTTTTGTAATTTACTTCGGAATTTCGTTAATTGTTTGTGATATATTTCACATGAAGAGGTAAAAGATATTCACCTCAATGACTATATAGTAAATCCAAATTGAACAAATGTAAATATAGAAATGAAATTTTGTTCAATTCGAAAAATATAAAATTATTACTCAAATGAGTTAGGTATTGGCGGGTTAGCTTTACATAATTGGATGTCTAATGGAAGCGCAGAAACTGATAAAATATTTTCAAAAGGCGGAAAAATGCTTGGTTCCGTTATATGCGGCAGAAACACGTATGATTTATCTGTACCTTGGTGGAAAGACTACTCCTTAAAACGATTCATCCATTGACTTAAGCGTGCATGATAGCCATTTACATTTTGGATATGATAATTGGAGCACTTCCTGCGACTGTTACAGCTGCACTATGTGATACTTTTATATATATATGGCTCAGGTTTCATAATAATTCTACAGCCATAATGATCTCTCAAAATTTAGTTTTATTAAAAGAAAACATTAAGATATACAGAGCAACAAGATATACTTGAAAACTCTTAATTTGAGTAATAAAACATTTTCAAGTTTTGATAACAAAAATGGAATAATTCCTTACAATGTAATTAAAATTTCAGTTGGGGCAAATTCAGTTAAGAATACTAGTGTATTTGTAATTCCGCAACATCTCCAGTATTTATTAACTACGAAAACGCAATAGTCGAAGAAAATTCATACTATTTATATGAAAGCAAAAAACCAATTAATAAGAACGATTTTAGAATAGATGCATTTTTCGTTAATGCCAAACCCTTTAGGTTAAATAATAAAATTATTAAGAAAGGTTCTCAGACCTACCATTTTAAAGAAGATACAAAAGATAGAATCACAATTTCATCAGATTGATATGAATGATCGAAGACTAAAAAATATCAACAATTTAACAGAGCAATAACTTTTGTGAACTTTTTTCTATTTTTTTTTCTAAAGGAGTTTGATTATGAAAGCAGCAGTCGTAAAACAATTTAAAGAAAAACTGGAAGTAGAAGATGTTCCTAAACCAAAACCTGGTCCGAGAGAAATTCTTGTTCATATCCAAGCATGTGGAGTTTGTCATACGGATTTACATGCTGCTCATGGTGCCTGGCCGGTAAAACCCAAGCTCCCTCTTATTCCAGGACACGAAGGTGTAGGGATTGTAGAAGAAGTTGGCGTGGGAGTAACCCACCTGCAAGCTGGTGACCGAGTTGGAGTTCCATGGCTGTATTCTGCTTGTGGATACTGTGAGTGCTGTTTAACTGGTAGAGAAACGCTTTGTCTAGACCAACAAAACGCTGGATATTCTGTAGATGGTGGATATGCAGAATATTGTGTCGCAGCTGCTGATTATGTAGTGAAAATACTAGAAAATCTTAATTTTATAGAAGCAGCTCCACTATTTTGCGCAGGTGTGACAACATATAAGGCACTCAAAGTTTCAGAAGTAAAGCCCGGTGAATGGGTAGCAATTTTTGGTGTCGGCGGTTTAGGACATCTAGGTCTACAGTATGCGAAAGCAATGGGTATGAATTTTGTTGCAATTGATACTTCTGATGAAAAGATGGAATTAGCAAAATCACTCGGAGCTGATTTAGTCGTAAACGTATTAAAAGAAGATGCTGCAGATTTTATTCAACGAAAAATTGGTGGTGTACACGGAGTTGTTTGTACAGCTGTTGCTAAAAAGGCTTTTGACCAAGCGTATCGATCCATCCGACGAGGGGGTACATGTGTTATGGTTGGACTGCCACCAGAATCTATGGATGTTCCAATTTTTGATACAGTTTTAAATGGAACAAAGGTAGTTGGGTCAATTGTCGGTACTCGAAAAGATTTGCAGGAAACATTGCAGTTCACTGCTGAAGGAAAAGTTAAATGTATAATAGAAACACGTGCGTTAGAAAACATAAATGAAATATACGATGAAATGCTTGAAGGCAGATTCAATGGGCGAATTGTCATAGACATGAATAAATAAATGAAATAAAGTCATCTCCATAAAAAAACAAACACTAAAATAATTCCACTTGATTAATAAGTCGGATCTGATTATACAATTACGCTCAAAATGGTAATTAAACTTTCACATAATTAATAGAAAAAATAAAAAGTCGATCAATGAACTGCACCCCAATTGTTAGACACATCTAACAGATTGAAGGACCACCAACCTAGAATTTAAAAATTAGATTTTCTAAGTCTGTGAATGACAACTTTATAATAGTAGATATTTTTAGTTTCTAAAGAAAAGATAATGTCTTAAAAGCTTGGCACGAAGGCAAATAAATTAACAGTGATTTACAGTCTGATATGCGTGGGTACTATAACAGAGCATAATTAAAAAAAGCATTTTAATATAAAAAGAAGCCGCTCCAACTCAAGCGACTTCTAATTATAATAAAATATTAAACTAAACTCTCCAAACGCTTATTTAATCGAATTCTCCAATCCTCAGCTAACTCAGGAACTTCTAATATCGCTTTTATTCCTTCAATATTTTTTGGATTATGGAAATAAATCTCGTTGCAATAAAGAACCGAAACTTTATTTTTTTGAGTTTCGATTAATTCTATTTTCGAATCTTTTCTGATTGTTCCCTCTTTTAATACACGGCATAAGTAGCCTGTATAACCGGTTTCTACGATTCTCTTAAGAGCTACATTCGTTCTCCTTGTAATTGTGTCACAAGGTATTCTGCTTTGTGTAATTTGTATAATTGCATCGCCAATTTGGTAGACATCACCAATGCATACGTCTTTTTCTAACATATTTGTGACCGTAATATTTTCTCCGAATGCTGAAAGTGGCAAGTTAATATTAAATTCTTTTTCCCAAAGTGCGTAGTGTTCATATGGATACACACATACAGCTCGATCTGGTCCACCGTGATGTTTTAAGTCAGCTACTCCATCACCTTTAAAGCCTTCTTTTGATAAGTAAACTTCTTCTATTCCTTCTTTACAAATTCCCGTTATCATTTCTTTGTTTTCGCCGTATTCCATTTTACTCGGTAATCCTACTGCAAGATTAATTAACTCAACTTTATTTCCCATACCTTCCACCCTCTCTTTTTTAAGTTTTAATTGTAAAACTGGGTTTTATTTTATGTAAACTGAAATTTTGGAATAAAAAGGAAAAACACTCTACATACAGCATTATATACTATTTAAAGACAATAGAAATCTGCAAAATCATTTTTGTTTCAGTTGTACAACTAACAGCATAATAAAAGAAATTAAGACCATTGAAAGCACCCATAACCAAGCCATTTTCATATTTCCAGCATCAATAGCTAAATAAATTGCTGTAGGGACAGTTTGTGTTTTTCCTGGTATGTTTCCTGCAAACATTAGTGTAGCACCGAACTCACCTAGTACTCTTGCAACGCTTAATATACTTCCTGAGATAATAGCTTTTAATGAAAGTGGAATTGAAATCAAGAAAAAAACATTCCATTCACTTGCTCCACAAACTCGAGCTGCCTCTTCAATCTCATTGTCTACACCTTGAAATCCAGTTTTTGCAGATTGATACATAAGCGGAAATGCTACCACAATTGATGCAATTACAGCGCCCCACCAAGTAAAAACAATTGGCTGTTTAAATAACCATTCAATCATTTTTCCAACGAAGCTTTGTCTTCCGAAAATGACTAATAGTAAAAATCCTACAACTGTAGGAGGAAGAACTAAAGGTAACATTAAGATTGTTTCTAGAAGTGTCTTACCTTTAAATGATTTCATTGAGAGAATTCTTCCAGCTAGTGTCCCTAAAATAATAACGATAACTCCTGCCACAATCGTAACCTTAAGGGAAATCTTAAGGGGAATTAAAAACTCTTCTAACAATTAATCTCCTCATTTCAAAATCAACCATATATTCATCTATTTTTAATCTTCTATGAAATGACCTTTTGACATTTCATTCATCAAGAAATCTAAATAATTTTTTTCATCACAAAGATGGAAATATTGATAATCTTTCAATCTACCCTCTTCAATCTCAAAATGGCTGATCACACAAATAATATTCGTTAATGAATCGAGTAAATTTAAATCATCCTCACTTCTTATTAATACTACTTTTGGATAACTTTCCCTTTTATAACCTTCAATTAAAATAATATCAGTTGAAAAAAAGCGATATAATTCAATTGTTTTCGTTAAATCCCAATTGATAAAATTTGTTCTTAATTGTAAGACTCCATCACCTTCAACACTAGAAACGATTGCTCCAGCATCCAAGTGTCGACTACTGTCTTTACGATCTATTTCTAAATCAGGCGCACCGCCATGACCATGATGTTTTATAGTAGCAGCTAATAATCCTTGATGATTGGCCTGTTTAATGAGCTTTTCAGTAAGTGTTGTTTTCCCACTATTTTGATAGCCTACTATTTGCAAAATGGAATAGTTCTTTTTCATCGCTCTCATTTCCTTTTTATTAAATACTTTTATTATAAGGAGCCTACTGAAAAAACACCATTAATACAAAAATCAATTTAATAGATTCTTGTATTGATGGTGGAACAGATTATTTAAATGACTATTTTCACTTAATTTTACTTGCTTTAATTTAAATTTAGTAAAGTCCTTAAGAAAATGTTCACTAAAAGTTTTTTTCTTTAAATTTTCTGATCATTGTTTTATGATAAGAAAAACGAAAATTAAGTTAAGGGGTATATGTAATGTCTAAAGTCATCCATGAATTTAATGACTATATACGAAAACTGCGTAAAGAATTGTTTGGTAAAGGCCCTGAAAGAATCCATACTGTTTTTGTTGAAAATATGGCTGTTTCAACTTTGTATGGAAATCTTACACCTACTGAGCTATTTATCGCTCAAACTTCTGAAGGGCGTGATATCGTTCATAATGCTAGAACCAAGATGATTCAAGATGTCTATGCGAAAAATCATCCAGTTAAGTTAGAAGAAATCGTTGATGCAAAGTTTATGAATCTTTTCTCGGATATGAAAGTTGAAGAAGATATTGCGATTTCAGTTTTTGTGTTTGATAAAAAATTGGAAAACTTAATTGATTAGATCGTAGAGGCTACTAATCAATTAAGCTTATGTTCCAATCTTATTTATGGAAAAAGTCGCCGCTTTTACCACCTTTTTTTTGAACTAAAAACGTTTCTTTTATGACCATACTTTTATCAACGGCTTTGCACATATCGTAAAATGTAAGGCCAGCGATACTTACAGCTGTTAGTGCCTCCATTTCAACTCCAGTTTTCCCACTGCATTTCACTGTCGCACGAATGATTAAATCATATCCATTAGGTGCTTCTACATATTCGAATGTAAAGTCAGTTCCTGAAAGTGCAATTGGGTGACACATTGGAATAATGTCAGAAGTTTTTTTAGCTCCCATAATTCCAGCAATTTGTGCAACATTTAGTGGATCACCTTTTTTAATTAATCCATTTTGAATTGCTTCATATAATTCCGTTGAGATTGAAATTGTACTTTGCGCAATTGCAACTCTTGTAGTGATTTCTTTTTCTGATATATCGACCATTTTAGGTCTTCCTTCTTCATTCCAATGTGAAAATTCACTCATGGGAGTCCCTCCAGGTAAGTCTTAAATTTGAAAAATCAAATCCAGTCATGCGGACTATTGATATTCTTAAAGATGATATCGTCACTTGAAAATTGGACAGTCATTACATTCACTTCTTTGAATAATAACTGAACTTTTCGATTGTTTTTATCTAAAATCTCTTTCATTTTTTCGATACAATTTCGGTGATAGAGCGCAAATAGCGGTTGAAGTTTATCGGACTGGATTGGGACGATTGCATCAACATTCGTATTTGCTGCCCTTTCGATCATATTTTTTACAAAGTCAGCTGTAATAAAAGGTGTGTCGCAGGCTAAGATAAAATACCAGTCTTTATTCGGTATATTGGAAAATGCATTGTACATCGCATAAAGAGGTCCTTGGTATTCTTTGGCTTCTCCTTCAATGACAAAGTCTAGATCATTTTTATTAAAATACGGAACTAGTTTTTCGTTCGTTGAAATGATAATCGGTGAAATCGAATTTTCCTTTAAGGCTTCTACACTATATTCATACAATAATTTGTCTTTATACGTTTCAAACATTTTTGGTTTACCGTAACGGGATGACTTTCCCCCTGCTAAAACGATGCCAGCTATGTTCATTGTCTATTTAATTCTTCAACAAAATGTTGGCATGTCGGTAAAATTAGTTTTGTCATTGCTAGATTTACGGCGTTTTTTGAACCTGGAATTACGTAGATCGCTTTATCATGAAAGCTACCTGCGATTGCTCTACTAAACATAGCCTTTGGACCGATTTCTGTATAACTTAATGAACGGAACAGTTCTCCAAATCCTTGCATTTCTTTATCTAGCATTTTTGAAATTGCTTCATATGTAACATCTCTTTTCGTAAAACCAGTACCACCTGTTATGATCATAACTTGAATCGTTTCATCCTCGCTCCATGATCTAACAATCGAATCGATCAATGCTATTTCATCTTTTATGATTTTATAATCTTGGACGATATGATTTTGCTCGTCTAATAAAGCTTTAATTAGTTTACCGCTCTCGTCATTTTCAACAGTTCTAGTATCACTAACTGTTAAAACCGCTGCGTTAACAATCGCTTTTTCATTATGTTTATGCATCATTCTACCTACTTTCAAGCTTTATGAAATCCATCAGCCCCCACTTACTGGTGGAATAAATGCGACAGTATCTCCATCATTTACAATTTCTTCATCTGTTACAAATTCTTCATTTATTGCAGTCATAATCTGATTCAGTTGTGGTAAATCATAGTTATTCATTAGCAAGTCTTTTAACGCTTTTACGTTTATTCCATTTTTATCGGTCACTGTTAATTCATCCGTTCCGGCTTTCTCACGTAAATGAGCAAATAATAAAACTTTAATCATTTTGATTCCTCCACACTTGGTTTTCCTTCTTGGTATGGTGTATTTTCTAATTGATCACCGATCCACATCGTACCATCTTCCCAAAACTCTTTTTTCCAAATCGGAACAATTTGTTTAATTCGTTCGATTGCGTACTCATTTGCTTCATAAGCTACTTTACGGTGCGGAGAAGATACTGCAATAACAACGGCAATATCGCTGATTTCTAATCTTCCAACTCTATGAGTAATCGCAACAATTGCTTCTGGCCATTTTTGCTTGATTTCATCACCAATTTGGGCAAGTTTTTTTACGGCCATTGATTCATATGCTTGATACTCTAGCGACAAAGTCTTTTTTCCTTTTGTTAACTCTCTAACTGTACCAATAAAAACAGTAATTGCTCCTGCATTTCTACTTTTTACTTTATCTGAAACTTCCTCAACAACAATAGGTGTATCGACAATCTTAAATAATGTTTGTTCCAAGTAAACCACTTCACTTTTCTTAAATTAATAGAGTTCTATTTATTTACTTATATGAGGGTATGAAATCATACCAAGGCCATTTACTTCCTTCATGGTCTTCTAATAATAATAAGTCGACCGACATACCTTTTTCATATTTTCTAGTTCCTCCAGGTAAAACAATAAAAGCATCCGTATAAGCTAGTGAAGATACGGCGCTGGACTTATCAAAACCTGCTGGAATTGCTGTTAATTGACCTTCATTATAAACAATTTTACCTCTTACAAATCTTGTAAATGGATTTGGTTTTGGAAAGTTTTCTCCTAAAATTGCACTTACCCTTTTTAAATGTGGTGTTTCGTTAAATAAATAAGTTTGGATAATCGGTCTAACAAATAGCTCAAATCCAACAAAACAAGCGGATGGATTACCAGATAAACCGAATAATAATTTATTTTCAAAATGCGCTACTGTTGTTACACTTCCTGGACGCATTGCAATTTTATTAAATAAAACGGTAGCTCCTAATCTTGCGTAAATATCTGGTAAATAGTCATAATCACCAACAGATACACCACCAGTCGTAATTAGTATATCTACTTGCTCTAAGGCATTTTGAACTTCTGAAAAACAAGTATCTAAATCATCGCTAAACTTTCCTAAATATTTAGGGATTGCACCTGCTTTATGAATTTGAGCAAGAACCATATAAGAATTACTATTGCGAATTTTACCTGGTTCGAGCGGTTCATCGACATCTAAAAGCTCACTCCCTGTCGCAATGACTCCGATGACTGGCTTTTTCGCTACAGGAACTTGACTATATCCAAATGTAGCAAGTAAAGCGATCACACCTGGGCTAATTTCAGTTCCCTTTTTGACAAGAATATCTCCTTTATGCGTTTCTTCCCCTTGGAATGAAATATTATCGCCTTTTTGATAGGAACGTTTAATTTCAATAAAAGTTTTACCTTCAGTTTTAATCTCTTTCGCTAATTCAAGCATAACAACGGCTGAACAACCTTGAGGTATTTGAGCTCCTGTCATAATACGAACGGCATGCAATGGCGCTACTTCATTTGGAAAAACTGAGCCAGCTCCGATTTCTCCAACTACTTCAAAGATTGTTGGATTTTCATTGCTTGTAAGAATAGTATCTTCAGCCCGAATCGCAAAACCATCATATGGAGAGCGGTCAAAAGCAGGTATATCCTGATCAGCTTTTAGATCATCAGCTAATACTCGTCCATATGCTAAATCGATTGAAACCATTTCTTGTGATCCGTGTTTGGCAAAATTCATCACTTTACGAACTGCTTCTTCGATTGGTAGTGGTACTCGTTTTTCAACCATTCTATTCATCCTCTCTCTATTAACCTAATAAACGATAATATAGTTTTTTGGCTTCCTGTATATCATTTGTGCCATGAACAAAAACCCTACCATCTTGAAAAACAACAAATCGATAATCTTCTATCTGACAAGAGATCAAATAAGGATTTCGTTGAACTTTTCCGTGTTGTTTTAGTTGATTTTCTAGTTCATTAAAGTCATAACTTTTAGTCATTGAAGGTCTAATTTGAACCGTGTTTCGCCCACAAAGTGTACTTGTTTTCGTTTGATTTTCAAAGGCTAAATAAGGATACGTCCTATTTGTTCCACATGAAGGGCAATCATCTGATTTGAGTTTCGTCACTTTAAAGGAGAAATGCTGATTATTCCATAAATCAAATGTAAGGAATTTTGGATTAACCGCTGAATAATCCTCAACTAAT
The DNA here is from genome assembly GCF_042886615.1 of Gottfriedia sp. NPDC057991. Taxonomy (NCBI): domain Bacteria; kingdom Bacillati; phylum Bacillota; class Bacilli; order Caryophanales; family Bacillaceae; genus Gottfriedia; species Gottfriedia sp. NPDC057991. The sequence continues at coordinate 518,015 of NZ_JBHVQN010000001.1, read as the reverse complement.
AGTTTTAATACTTCAGCAACCTGGTATGCCGCCACTAATTGTACCGCAGGACTAATGACTCCGGCTGTGTCACATGTCACACCAGGTACTGGTAAACTTTTTAATATACAGTTTAAACAAGGAGTTTTACTGGGTAGAATCGTACAACACATACCAAGGCTCCCAACACAAGAGCCATAAACCCACGGAATTTCATATTTCTGTGATAAATCATTTATGATAAAACGAATATCAAAATTATCTGTTGCATCAATCATAACATCAGTGTCCTTCAAATGGACTTCCATATTATCCGCACTTGCATCCATTACTAGCGCACTTATGATCACATCTGAATTTATTTTTTGGAGACGCCCCTTAGCAGCAATTACTTTCGGCAATTTCTCAAATGCATCTTCTTCGGTATAAAGCTGTTGCCTTTGCAAATTACTCATTTCAACATAATCTCGGTCAATTAAAGTTAACTTTCCGATTCCAGCTCTAACAAGTGCCTCCGCGCTAGCACTTCCTAACGCACCTGCCCCAACAATTAAAACATGTTTCTTTCTAATTAATTCTTGTCCCTTTTCACCGATCGGAGTAAAAAGCTGCTGACGTGAATAACGTTCTGACATAAGATATCCTCCATTAAAGAGCAGGACCTAGCGAAAGAGATAAAAATTTTTTCTCCGGGTATCCTCACCAATTTTTCTGCTTTTCTATTTTTCCCTCTATTAAATAAAGCAGCATTAAGAAATCCTCATCATATAAGGAGTTCTGAATGCTGCTTAATTTCCCTGTTAAACGAACAGAGATACCAATCATCACTTTCTAATTTTTAGTTAGAGCGTTATACAGAAATTGCATAAACTCCACACCTTCTATTATTGGTAATGATTAACCACCTATATGGGACATTTCAATTTTATGTGATGATTTATCATTCATTTTTTTCGTATTACTTAATCGTTCATCTGAATAACGATCAGTTCGATTGCTCCATATCGAAAGAATCATTTCTTTTATTTGTTCATCATCTTGGTTAGTCCTTACTAATTCTTTTAGATCATAACCTTTCGTTGCAAATAAACAAGTATATAATTTTCCTTCTGCAGATATACGTGCTCTTGTGCATGTTGAACAAAATGAATCGGTCACTGATGAAATAATTCCAATTTCATCATCACTATCTTTGTAGCGATATCGATTAGCAACTTCTCCTACATAATTAGCTTTTGTAAATTCTAAAGGCATGACTTCATTGATCAGATCGATGATTGTTTGTTTTGCTACTACTTCATCAAGTCTCCAGCCGTTATAATTTCCAACATCCATATACTCAATAAAACGAAGTATATGTTTTTTCTCTTTAAAATATTGTGCCATCGGGATTATATCTTGTTCATTCTTACCTTTTTGAACAACCATATTGATTTTAACCTTCATTCCGATGTCAGAAGCAGCTTGTATTCCTTCAAGCACAGACTTTACATTTCCTCGATTACCAGTCATATAGGAAAATCGTTCTTCATCTAAAGAATCTATACTTACTGTCACTCTTCTTAAACCAGCTTCATATAAATCTTTTGCAAACTTTTTAAGTAAAGTACCGTTCGTTGTTAGTGCGATATCTTCAACACCATCTATTTTATTTAATCGTTCAATCAGTTTAGGTAAATTTTTACGTAATAAAGGTTCTCCACCAGTAATTCTAATTTTTCTTACACCTAAAGATACAAAAATACGCGTTAATCTTTCAATTTCATCAAAAGATAGTATTTTATCTTGTGATAAAAAAGAATAGTCCTGACCAAAAATTTCTTCTGGCATACAATAACGGCAACGAAAATTGCAGCGATCGGTAACAGATATACGTAAATCCTGTAAAGGTCGATGATGTTTATCCAATGCAACATTTTTCATAACCATTGCCTCACTTCTTTTTATTTCATAATCTGTTCAAGTTTTTATTTAACAATACGGTTTGAATGAGTATAAACATTAAGTGACTGATTTCGAATAAATCCAACGGTCGTAATACCTAACTCTTCAGCTAATTGAAGAGCTAATTCTGTTGGAGCTGATTTAGTCAAAATGACCTCACAACCAATTTTAGCTACTTTTAGTAAAATTTCAGAAGATAACCTTCCACTAAATACAATTATTTTATCTGAAATACGAATATTATTTTTAAGACAATAACCATAGATTTTATCTAATGCATTATGTCTGCCAATATCCATTCTATTCAAAACAATCCCATTTAAATCACATAAAGCAGCATTATGGACTCCGCCTGTTGCATGAAACAAAAATGCGGACTGTTGCATCTCATTCATTAATCGAAAACAATCTTGAAATGATAGTTGAACATTCACTTCTTTCATTTTTTTTGCAGTTAATGCATCATTTACAAAAACAAACCCTTGTCTACTCATTCCACAGCATGATGTAATATATCTTTTACTTTGAATATCTTTATAGTATGGATTAATATTCTTTGTTTTTACATGGACAAATCCTTCTTTTTCTTGGAACCATATGTTTTCAATATCCTCGTATTTTCGGATGACCCCTTCGGATGCTAGAAATCCTACGACCATATCCTCAATATATTCTGGAGTACTGACCATCGTAACAAATTCTTGTCCATTGATTTTTACCGTGACGGGAAATTCTGTGACAACGCTATCTTCAATATAATTTGTTTCACCATTTTCAAAGCGAAGAATTCTTCTTCTCACTTCAGTTGGTAGCATCGTATTAGATTCCCTTCTTTTTGAAATATTTTTAAAATGTTAAAAAAAATATTCATTAAGAGATAAACCTTTCAATTTGTTTTTTCATTAAAAGGTTCATCTCTTATTATTAATCTCTTTTCTATTAAATACAAATTGTTTTTTCTATTATTCTTTTAGTCCTTTTCCCATACCTTTTAGAAAATTAATACCAAAACCAACGGCACGATTTACATCGGGATCTTTTAAAACTTTTACTAAATCAAAAATCCCTACTTTATCATCCTTTTCAAGATGTTTATTTCCTTCATCGATTCCTTTAGTTACGGAATTGATTAGCTTTGTAGTTAACTCTGGGTCTACACTTGAAAGTGCTCCAGCAGCTCCCATAATGTTATTTATGATATTCGTTACTGGCTCTCGGTTCATTTGTCCTAAAGCAATTTTAGTAATTTGCTCTTTAGATTGTAGCATTGAATTTGCAGCTTCAAGGACACCCGTATCATTTAATTCAGAAACGATATTTAATATTTTATTTAAGGAATCTTCATTTTCTGCTAATAAAAGCTTCAAATCCTCAAGTTTCTGCTGGTTTTGCTCTTCTTTAGTTGGTTCGTATTTTTGAATCGTCGTGATTGGTTGTGCCATTTTTATTCCCCTTTATTTTGTCGTTAAGTGGACATATCCTTTTCGTTCCCATTTTCGCTGAACCTCAACTCCATTTTGAGGGTTGCGCTTTTTATTACGTGGGTTCGACTTTGGCAACGGACTTTCACCTTCTACACGTAATACTTCCATCCGTACTTTCGTTTGTTTATAAGCTGGTGTATTTGTACGGTGATCTTTAGCTGGACCAGTTAAGAAATTGATGGCAGATTCTTTACTTGTTGAATTCATCGGTAAGAACAACTCATTCTTTTGTACTCGATCCGTTACTAGTGCTGGTAATTTCAGCGCCCCATACGGCGATACTAATCGAACTAGTGAGCCATCTTTAATGCCACGTTCATTCGCAAGCTCTGGTGACACTTCTACAAAAATCTCAGGCACTTTTAACTGGATACCGTATGATTTATTCGTCATATTCCCTTCATGGAAATGCTCAAGCATACGACCATTATTAATTAATAGGTCAAACTCTTCAGGAAACTCAACAGGTTCCATCCAATCAGCTAAAACAAATCTTGCCTTTTTATCAGGGAAATTAAAACCATCCTCATAAAGCAGTGGCGTACTTGCTCCGTCTAAGCTTCCCCAAAGGAAACTATCCCAGCCTTCCATCACTTCGTAACTAGCTTGTGAGAATAGTGGCGCTAAACTTGCCATTTCAGCGAATATTTCACTTGGATGTTGATAGTTCCAATTTGCACCTAATCGGTTTGCAATTTCTTGGACAATCCACCAGTCAGCCTTCGATTCACCAAGAGTTGGTAATGCTTGATATAATCTTTGTACTCGACGCTCAGTATTTGTAAATGTTCCTTCTTTTTCAAGTGATGGCGCAGCAGGTAAAATAACATCCGCATATTGCGCTGTTTTTGAGAAGAAGAGATCTTGAACGACAAAGAAGTCCAAATCTGATAAAACTTCATGTACGTGGTTTGCATTACAATCGACAAGCGCCATATCTTCACCAACTAAGTACATAGCTTTCATTTCGCCTTTTTCGATTGATTGAAGCATTTGGATATTATCTAAACCAGGTTTTCCTCCAATTTCAACGCCCCAAGCTTTTTCAAACTTCATGCGGGCCGTGTCATCCGTTACATGTTGGTAACCAGGAAGCCAGCCAGGAAGAGTACCCATATCACAAGCACCTTGTACATTATTGTGACCACGAAGCGGATATGCACCAGCACCAGGGCGTCTATAGTTTCCTGTTGCAAGCAGTAAGTTCGAGATCGCAGCAGATGTATCAGAGCCACCAGTGTTTTGCGTCACGCCCATACCCCATAAAATACAGGTTCCATCAGCTTCATGAATCATTTCAGCTATTTGAATTAACGTATCCTTTGAAATTCCAGTTACACTTTCGGCATATTCAAGTGTATATTTCTCAAGAACAACTTTAAAATCCTCAAAGAAATGAACATTCTCATAGATGAATTTTAAGTCATGCCAGCCTTGGTCAATTATATATTTAGTTACAGCCATCAACCATACTTGGTCTGTACCTTGCTTTGGTCTAATAAAGATGTCAGAGCGTTCTGCCATTTCATTTTTACGAAGATCAGCAACAATTAGTTTTTGACCATGTAGTTTATGTGCTCGCTTAACTCTTGTCGCAAGTACAGGATGACCTTCTGCTGGATTCGCACCGACGATCATAACTAGTCCGGCTTTTGCGATATCCTTAATCGTTCCTGCATCTCCACCCATACCAACTGTGCGGAATAATCCATCTGTTGCTGGTGATTGACAGTAACGTGAGCAATTATCAACATTATTTGTTTCGAACACTTGTCGTGCCAACTTCTGAATTAAATAGTTTTCTTCATTCGTAATTTTCGAAGATGAAATAAATCCTACAGAACCTTTACCATACTCTTGTTTTATGGAACCAAGTTTACTTGCAACTAAATCAAGTACTTCATTCCAGCTCGCTTCAACAAATACGCCATTTTTTCGAATTAAAGGCTTTGTAATTCGCTCTTTGGAATTTACAAAATCCCAACCAAATTTACCTTTTACACAAGTTGAAATTGCATTGACTGGTGCATCAGAGCTTGGTTGAACTTTTAAGATTTTTCGATCCTTCGTCCAAACCTCGAAAGTACAACCAACACCACAGAATGTACAAACGGTTTTTGTCTTTTTCGTACGTGTTTCTCGCATTGCTGCTTCAACTTCTGAAACTGCAAAAATACCACTATATCCAGGCTCTACTTTTTTGACTAAATCGATCATTGGATCAAGTAATTCTTCATTCAATCCAGTCATAAAACCTGCTTCACCAAGCATTGATTTTTCCATTAATGCATTACAAGGACAAATTGTTACACATTGTCCACAACTTACACAAGAAGAATCATTAATCGAAACACCCTTGTCCCAAATGACACGTGGACGCTCAGCCTCCCAATCAATTGATAAAGTCTCATTTACTTGAAGATTTTGACATACTTCCACACATTGTCCGCATGCAATACATTGATTTGGATCATATCGATAAAAAGGATGTGTCAAGTCTACCTCACAAGAAGCAACCTTTGGCTGATAAGGATACTTTTGATGTTCAATGCCCATTTCTTCAACCGTATTATGTAGCTTACAATTTCCATTATTGTTATCACAAACTGTGCAATATAATAAATGATTTTCTAATAAACGATCCATTGCTTCAGTTTGAGCTTCCTTCGCTCTAGGTGAAGCCAATTGAATATTCATTCCGCTCATTGCTACAGTCGAACATGAGCGTTTTAGCTCACCATTAATTTCGACAATACAAGTATCACAAGTTTGAATTGGATCGACTTCAGGAACATAACAAATTTGTGGATGACTAATTTCATTTTGATTGATGATTTGTAAGATTGTAGAACCTTGCTCTGCGATTACTTCTTTCCCGTCAATCGTGATTGTAACCATGTTATTTTTCACGGTTTTTTCTCCCCTTTTTTTACATAAAGAAAACTCGCCGAATACTCCTTCATGCGGCCAATTTATCCTTTTTTCTCATAAAAAAATCCACCATGAAATACACATACCCGATAAATAGGTTTAATGTCTTCATGGTGGAATAGTTTATTAGCAAATCGTACTAACATACCAATCCATTTTTTTGTTTACTAAATTGATAGAGTCATAACATTTCCCCATACTATGATTCCATCTCAATATATTTATTATAATCTTAAAAAGATAATTAAACAATAGATTCACGATATGAAAGTAAAACGCTTACAATACTATTTACTTACCGTTGATTTTATTTTCTCAGCATTTTGATTTAGTTTATTAACTGCCGCACTATACTCTTCTTCCAGTTCATCTATAATGTCGGCAATTGAACTGATTTTTGTAATTGCCCCAACGCCATGACCAGCAGACCAAATTTCTTTCCAGGCCTTTTTATTCGATTCATTTTTCATTCCATCGAAATCGACTTTATCTTTCTTTTTCAATGTTTCAGGGTCAAGACCAGCCTTCACTATACTAGGAATTAACATATTTGCTTTAACGCCAGAAAATGCATCAGTCAGTACAATATCATCTTGCGTTGCATCAACTAACATTTGACGGTATTCATCATTCGCTAAGCTTTCCTTCGCAACAATGAAGCGTGTTCCCATATAAGCTAAATCAGCGCCCGCAGCTTGTGCAGCCAATATACTTTTACCAGTTGAAATACCACCTGCTAATACGATAATGCCGTCCCAGAACGTACGAACACTATCAACGAACGCAAATCCATTTAAATTTCCAGCATGACCACCAGCACCTGATGCAACTAAAATGAGTCCATCTACACCAGCCTCTGCTGCTTTTTTAGCAAACTTCATATCACTAACATCTGAGAATACTAGTCCGCCATAACTATGTACAATATCAACCACTACTTTTGGAGAACCTAATGAAGTTATGACAAGCTCAGGCTTATGTTTTTTCAACAGCTCAAGCTCTTCTTGTAATCTGCTATATGAGCTATGAACGACCATATTCATTGCCCATGGTGCAATTTTACGCTCCGGCTCATTTGCGCGTGCCAAAGCAAGATGATCATTTAATTGACCCATCCATTGATCAAGCACTTCAATCGGGCGAGCATTCGGTGCTGGAAACGACCCAATTACACCATTTAAACATGCTGCCTCTACTAGCTCAGGACCAGAAACTAAAAACATTGGTGCAGAAATAGCTGGCACCCTCAGTTGACTCCACCATTTTTCAGGAATTTGTTTACTCATTACCATGTCCCCCTTTTCTTTACGGAATATTCAGATTATTAATAATGATACATTAGTAAACTATTCTTTTCAACTCTGTCTCTTTCAAAAATGCTTTTTTGAAGGGTATATATAATAGGCAGGCTACTAAACTTAATATACAAATATAATATAGTAAATAATAATTAAAGAGTCTTTAAACTCAATCCACTAATAGATTCCTAAATCTAATCATCATATACTTTCAATAGTAGATAGAAAAATATTATTAGAATTACGGTGAACCATTATATTATAAATTTAAACTTTTTAGTCCAATACTTTCTCTTAGCATGTTCAAAATAAAAAAAGGAAAAAATTTCTACACCTAAACAAATTGTGACAGAGTTCGACCAAAGAAAATTGTAGAATAGTCACATATAAGTAAATAATGTAATATAATTGTAATATTCTAATCTGAATTTCAGTAAACATTGATAGATGGACTACTTGGTTATGGGAGGAATTGTTTTGGAAAGTACTTTAAATGTAAAAGGAAATAATATTCAACAAAGAAGATCATTTAAACGGTCTTTGCCTTGGCATTTCATTTTGATTGGCATCATTATTATTAGTACACTCATCATTGTGCTCAGCTATCGGGCTAACCATTTTAATGCTCAAATCAAGGTAAACGGCATAAATTTAGGTGGACTGAATGCTGACCAAGCACTAAAAAAATTAAAAACTAGCAAACTTAAAAACATCGTTTATGTTGGCGACCAGAAAATCTTAGATGGAAAAGATACAAAAATGAACTTTACGGAAAGTGATCTGCCGGCTATTAAAAAAATAGTAAAAAACCAGCGCACGTTTTTTCCTTCTTCAAAAGAAAAAAATTATTCTTTAATGCCGAGTAAACGAGATGAAGATCAAATTCACACAATGAAAAAACAGATTGAAGATAAGCTTCTCACTCTTAATAAGAGCTTAAAAGCTCCAAAAGATGCGACTGTTCAATTGAAACAAGGTAATATTATTGTCACTAAAAGCATTAGCGGTGAGCAATATGATGTAGATCGTCTATTAAATGATTATAAGGGACAAGAGTATACTAGTATAATCCGTCTAAAACCTGTATACATACAACCAATTAAAGAAGACAATCAAATTGTGAAAAATGAAAAGAAAAAACTGCAAGAACTACTAGGGCGTACAGTTCAGTATAAGGTTCAGGATAAAGTTTATTCTCTAAATGCGAGTGAATTAATTCAAAATGCTTCTGTGTCAAAAGATATGAAAGTTACGATCGACTCTAGTAATCTTAAAAACAAAATTGCGGAAGTAAATAATTCTCAATCTACATTAAATAAAAATTTTACATTTAAGACACATTCGGGATCAGTTATTTCGGTTAAAGGAGAAGGCTATGGCTGGGCATTAGATGTTGATAAAGAATCAACACTAGTTCAGCAGGCTTTTGAAACAGGAGAAAAATCTATCACTCCTACTCATATTATCGGAAATGGCTGGAACAATGAAGGCTATGGATATAATACGACTAAAAACAATGGTATAGGTGATACATATGCTGAAGTGTCGATTGGAGAACAGCGTATTTGGCTTTATAAAAATGGCAAATTGGTTATCACAACGAATGTCGTTACTGGTAAACACATCACTGGTGAGGATACTTCAAAAGGAGTTTGGTATATCCTTTATAAACGAACACCATCGATCCTCAGGGGCTCACATGTAGGTCTTGGTTCTTATGAAGTTAAGGTCGATTATTGGGCACCATTCACAAACAGTGGTCAAGGTTTCCACGATGCTAGCTGGCGAAGTAACTGGTCAAGCAATGCTTATCTAACTGCAGGATCGGGTGGTTGCGTTAACACTCCACCTAGTCTAATGAAAACCGTATATGATAATCTAAGCACATATGAACCGGTAGTTATCTACTAAAAAATAGCATAATCAAAAACACTGAAACCCTGTAAGGTTTCAGTGTTTTTTTTTATTAGTTTAATATCGTTACTTTTACTTGTTTTCTACCAAACTTAATCGCATCTTGCTTATTTGGTATAAATACATCGATTCGATTTCCCTTGATAGCTCCACCAGTATCTCCGGCAATTGCTACACCATAACCTTCTACATTCACTTTACTTCCAAGTGGGATTACACTTGGATCAACAGAAATGACTTTTGTATTTGGATTTTCTTTTAAGTTGATTCCAGTAGCCGTAATACCAGTACATCCTTTACAAGAAGCTGTATAAGCGGATGCTTCCATTGTTATTACTTTTAAACCAGCTGAATCATTTGTTTTAGATGCACTTTCTTTTGTTGTTGATGCATCTTCTTTTGTTGCTGGTACACTTTCTTTTGTTGTTGGTGTACTTTCTTTTGTTACTGGTGTACTTTCTTTTGCTGCTGGTACACTCTCTTTTGTTACTGGTGCACTCTCTTTTGCTGCTGGTACACTCTCTTTTGTTGTTGATGCACTTTCCTTTGTTTCTGGTACAATTTCCTTTGTTTTAGGAACATCTTCTCTTGATGCCGATGCAGTCTTTGGAGATTCTTGTACTGACTTCATTGTTGAAGTAGTTTTAGAATTTGCTGCAAGATTTGTATTTGTCATTTCTGAATGAGCTATATTTTTTACGCCTTCAAAAATTTTCAGGTTTAATCCAGGTTGAATTAGATCCGTATGTATATTGTTCCATTCTTGAATTTGCGATACTGTTACATCATGATTTTGTGCAATATCCCATAATGTATCACCTTTTATAACTTGATAATGTTTTTCTGGTGTAATGATTAGTTTATCACCAGGATGAATTAAGTCTCCAGTAAGCCCGTTTAACATTTTAGTATTTTCAACGGTTGTATTTTTTGCCCGTGATAGATCCCATAGATTATCACCTTTTTTTACTGTGACAGTAGCAGCTTGTACATTAGCACTTACAGATACTGAGAGTGCAGCAGCTGCTAAAATGGTTGTAACTTTAACTTTGTTAATCATTTCTTTTTCCCCTCCATGTTCCTTTATTTGCTAATTTAGAATAATCGTAACATAGATTTTTCTCAAAAAAAGTAACAGGGAGATGTTAAATCATTTCCTTTCATCGTATGTTTATTACAGGTATTTAACTAAAATTACTGAGCAAACAGCAAAAAAAGGTGCTTTTTCTCAAACTCTTTTCAAAGTAAATTGCCCGTATTACTTGGCATTTAGCCCTTCCTTTTATTCGTTAAAGACTATTACAAAATCTGACGAAGGAAATTACATAAATTACAATAGATAAACAATTTCAACAATGCTTTTTTCTCTAAGGGCTCTGTTAGAGTAGATTGTTGATTTTTTTATTCAGGTCAATGGCAGGTTAGTTACCTAAGAAATGTTATAATAATTCAGATATATCTATTTATTTAATGTTTGAAAGGATTACTAACATGTGGAAAAAATTAATTAATAAAATCTCAGAAGATCCGTTGTTTAATGAACCTGCGACTCAGGAACAGTTAGAAGAAATTAACGAAAAGTTTAATCTAGAAATTACAAATGAATTAGCTAATCTTTTAAAAGAAACAAATGGATTTGATAGTGGAGGCGTTAGATTTTGGCCTTCGAATGAAATAATAGAAGAAAATATTGAGCGAAGAACACTAGAAGTGTATAAAGATTGTTACATGACTTTCGATAGTTTATTATTTTTCGCAGACGCTGGTAATGGTGATTTTTTTGGATTTCCAATCATTAACGGTCACATACAAAAGGATGATATCTATGTATGGAATCATGAAGACGATAGTCGAACATGGATCGCACCATCATTAGAAGAGTTTTTTAATTGGTGGAATGATGGTTCAATTAGTATTTAATTTTTTTTAATAGAAAGACCTGTGAAAGGAATAGTTGCATTGAAGAGAATTATTGTTAGTGTATTACTTTTAATAATACTAGTGGTTGCATACGTTGTTTTAATAAAACAAAAACCGCCAATTGAAACGGGTAGAATCGTTCCGAGTGATAATGGAAAAGGAATAGCTATCGAAATTGGTAATATAGGTGTAAGTGATATTCATCTAAAGAAAATATTGATAAATAATAAAGAAGTTCCTAAGCGAACAAAGATTCGAGTTGGAGTTGGATTTCAAGAGTATGATAGCTCCGAGGTATTTGATTTTGAGAAACAACATACTAAAGTTCAATCGATCCTATTAAAGCCAGATATATCACCTAAAAACTTGATTAAGAAGCAAAATCAAGGTACGGAATCAGCAAAAGATAAAGTATACGAGCTAAGCATATTACATAGTAAAAAAATAAATAGAATTACTATTAAATATCGTTATCTAGGCGTTTCTTTTGAGCAAGTAATTAGATTAGTTTAAGATACTAACGTGCATTAGTTGAACAACCTAAAGCTGCTTCGGTGGCTTTTTTCTTATTCAAGTAAATGGTAGTTTAGTGGAATAAGGAATTGTAATTTTCATGAGTCTTTTGATTGATTAATACTTTTTGGCTTAATGATAATATAAGAATAAATTTACAAATTTAAATGAATTGTAGATTATTAAGAATAATCCAAAGCAGTTGTTCCAAGTGAGCAATGAAATTAAAAAACAGGATGTAATGAAGTTATTAGTAGGAGCGTGTCCTTCTTATAAAAAAAGATGGGAGGCATATCTAAAAGATAATTATGAACAAAATGAAGAACAATTATTGTATTTAGATATATCTGATTTTGCACGACATGTAGCTGAATTACATAAAAAAGGACAACATGATGAATTTCCAACTATATTTGAATTGGTAGAGCGATTGCACGTAAATGGAGATGAAGTGGTTAAAGAGGCTGCTACCGTTGGATTACTTGAAGATATACAACAGCACGCAGGGAATCACGATGGAATAAAAAAATTCCTACTTCCTGAATCATTAAAATGGTGGATTCATCTTGATGACTTTTGGAGTGGTAAAACAGAGTATGTTGGCGGACCAAAGAAATAATCTAATGCAACTAACGCAGTGCGATTCTTCAATAGAAGAACGCTTTTTTTATTCAACAAAATGGCAGGATAGTTTAATTTAGAAGCCGAATATACAATATCAATCTAATTTAAGGCCGAATATACAATATCAATCTAATTTAAGATAAATAAATCTGAAAAGAGGAATTGTTTAGTGAAAATACGATGGTTCGTCTATATTGTAATTGGGATTGTATTTGGGGTTTTTGATTTTTACTTTCATAGTTTTATTTCAAATGTGCTTGTTCAAGGAGAGCTTTTTTGGAAAGTGCTGACTTATGGTGTTTGGTTAGTACCAATTGTACCCATCGCTCTGAATGAAGCACGAACTTCCAAATCAAGATTGATGTCCGCTTTAGCAAGTAGCTCAACGTGGCTTGTTTCAATTATTTTTTATTATTTATCCAATGCTTTTCAGCTTGGGATTATCGGAATTTCAACTAGTCCAGAAATGCATATATCTAATCACAGAGACCGATTCTTCTGGGGAAATTGGAAAAGTGTATTTTGGGATGATATTGTAGGGGGAATTGTTGAATGGAGTGACCTTGCAGTAGTAGGTGGTTTCATTGTGGGTATATCGGTTAGCTTTATTTATCTTCGTCTTGGGAAACTCATAAAGTTAAAAAAGTCGACAAATGAGAATTTTTAAAATCAAAAGATGGCTTTCCAAGTTCCTAAAATGAATCTAAAAGATACTTACTTATTCAACTAAAGCAATGCATTAGTTGAACAACAAGATCGGCTGTTTCATCGATTTTTTTTATTCAACAAAATGGCAGTTCAGTTGCATAAGAAATTGCATTTTTATGAGTCGATTGATTGATTAAATTATTCTGGCGTAATGATAAAATAAACTTAGAAATAAACATTTGAATTAAATGTACTATAAGTGTAACTAACCCCATTATGAAGAAAAATTTTAGGAGAAAAAAATATGTACTTCTTATCAGCAAATATTTCACACACGGTAACAGATTCAAAAGATATTAACGCTTCTATAGCTGCTTTTATCCCAATTGTTTATTGGATATTTATAATTGGGATTATAACTGCAATAGTATTACTTTTTAAAAGAAGAAATAGAAATCAGGCTAAAAACAGACAATCATTACAAAATATAGAGGGTAAATTGGACAAATTAATTGAAGTTCTTGAAAAAAATTCTAATTAATATTGTACAACTAACTGATGCGTTAGTTCAATTTGGATCGGCTACTTCGGCGACGTGGTGCTCCGTTACACGCCTGTTCGTTAACTGCTTGGCTAATTACCGAGGCTTTTACGCTACATGAAAAACAAGGAGGATTTTCATGGATAACAATCTGAATCAATCGTTCGAAATAGCAATTACGCGTGTATTCGATGCCCCTCGCGAACTCGTATTTAAAGCATGGGCAGAGATCGGGCATTTCGCGAAATGGTGGGGACCAAAGGGGGGCACCCTCGAAATCGTTAAAATGGACGCTCGATCAGGTGGCGAGTTTTTAGGTATTCAGACGTCTCCTGACGGAAATCAGGTTCTGTGGGGAAAATTTACATACCAAGAGGTTGTCGAACCTGAGAAAGTGGTTTATATCCGATCCTTTTCTAATGAGCAAGGCAATACAGTCAGAGCGCCTTTTAGCGTGAGCTGGCCTCTTGAAATTATGAATATCATAACGCTAGAAGATGACGAAGGTAAAACTGTTTTAAAACTGATAGGTTGCCCTGTGAACGCTTCAGCTGAGGAACAAGAAACCTACAAAAGTATGGCACCAAAGCTTCAACAAGATCTTGAGGGTACTTTCGATAAACTTGCCGACTATCTTGTCTCCCTAAATTAGAATGTTTATGGGGGTTATGGTGGTGAAAATTCTGAAGGTATTTGGGAAAATGATCCTTACCAATCTAAGTGATTCTTTTCGTTTTTTGAGATGATGCAATTAAAGAATTATTAATCCTTATTGAGTCGAGTAGAAAGGAGTCTTTTTACCTTACGGTAAATCGAACTCCATCCCCTCCCAGAACCGTGCTTGCGCTATTAACGCACACGGCTCCTCCAACTTATCATTCACAGAACTTAACTAATTTCTATCAGACTTTATTCTGCTATCCTTAGTAGTTTTGTTTCCATTTATTCTACCTCTGTGTGTAGTAAATGTGTCCCTATTAAGGGTGATACTTTGGTAGCAGCCTTTCCTCCATCGGCATTACCCAACTTCATAGGTACTACGCTGCTATCCGACTCCCTACATCGGCATTTGGTTTCCTTACTTATTATCGCTTGTACACCATACTCTTCTATTAAATGAAAAGACCGGTAGGGTCTCCCGAGTTGCCGTATCATATCAATGTGTTACGGGCCAAGGTCTCTGACTCCGGAGAGGCTTTAGCCTTCTTGCCTTAACGAAAGGTAAAATGTTGCTTTCTGCTATGCGTAAGGCATCAGCCCTCTCGATTTACTAACATTTCGAAGCTCAATCCCTTCAACCATTTGGCTTTCGGCCCGCAACCTAGCTGTCTACGCTTAAAGATTAATGTTACCTTTAATCCTTCAAGACTCGCTACAAGTGAATGGCTAGTTCTTTCTCGACGGGAATCCCACCCGCTATATGATACGACCTAGGCTCGGCCGCACACGCATGCATTAGTTGAAGATCAAGAGCAGCCATTGGTTGCTTTTTTTACTTATGTATTTGACAAGTTTAGTTTAATAAGAAGTATGAAGTAATAGGTTATATTTGGTAAAATATTTAATAACGTTTTTACAAGCGAGGGGAAAGAAATGTTAATACATAAGGTTGATGAAGAAGTGTCTTTAAGAATGTTGAATATTGATGATGCTGAAGAATTTTATAATCTAACGATCAGTTCAAAGGCTTATTTAAAAAAATGGCTTGGGTGGTTAGATTACATTGAAAGTGTAGAGGATACTGCTCAAAATATTAATTCAAGGTTGAAATCATTTGTTGAAAATGGTGGAATACCAAGGTCATTTGCTATTATTTATAAAGGGGAAATTGCAGGTACAATTGGTTTTAACGACATTAATAAGTCAAATAAAATTGGAACAATTGGCTATTGGTTAGGGGAAAACTTCCAAGGTAAAGGAATTATGTCAAAGGCATTTAAATCTTTAATTGATTATGGATTTAATGATCTTGGATTGAATAAAATTGAAGTTAGTGTCGCTGTTGAAAATAACAAAAGTAGAGCACTTCCTGAAAGATATGGATTTGTTGAAGAAGGTAAAATCAGGCAAGCAGAGTGGTTGTATGACCATTATGTAGACCATATTATTTATGGTCTATTAGTAAATGAGTGGAATAAAAGATTAAACTGATTTTCCGGTCTTAAAGTTTGAATATGTTTCCAGATTGGCAGATGGAGGGGATAGTGTAGGTGGAAATCTGGCAACAGTAGTTACGATGATGGCGAGAGACAGAAAAGGTCCCGACATCACTGCTCAGGTTTTAATTTATCCTCCGACAAACCTTGAGTTCAATACGGAATCCCATCAAACATTTGCAAAAGGATTTGGTTTGGATAGAGAACAGCTGATTTGGTTCCGAAATCATTATTTAAGAAATGAAGAGAACAGGTGTAATGAGTACGCTTCTCCCTTGATCGCTGAAGATTTAAGTGGCCTCCCGCAAGCATTAGAAATCACTGCGGAAAATGATGTACTCCGTGATGGAGGAAGGGCTTACGCTGAACGGCTGAAAAAATTTGGTGTACAGGTTGAATATGCATGTGAACCCGGAATGATCCACGGCTTTTTTGCACACATGGCTATTTTTTCTAATAACATTGAATCAACTGTTTCTAAGATCAACAAATTCTTACGTACAGCAAATTATTCGATAAAAATTTAAATGAAACGAGCCTCATAAATTAATGAGGCTCATTTCATATAGATTTTTTTCCATACACTATTAATTTGTACTCTTTGAAACAGTTAAAAGTATCAACCAAATATTTTAGAAATAAACGGTATTTCCAATGCCGCCAGTTACCGGAATAACATCTCCAGTAATCGATGCCGACAAAGGAGAAGCTAGGAAGGTAACGACATAAGCAATTTCCTCTGGTGTAATCAAGCGCCCGAGGGAATTCAGTGATTCTGCCTGATGTATAGCTTCCTCATTAGTGACCTGCTCTCTAAACATTTCCGTATCAACAATCCCTGGATAAATAGCATTGACGTTAATTCCGTACTTTCCTAATTCCATTGATGCGGATTTTGTTAAATGGACAACAGATGCATTACGCGGCCCGGAACTAAAATAATTACCGCCAATCCTGGCAGCCAGTCCACTTATATTTATAATGCGTCCCCATTTATTTTCAATCATATAAGGAGCGACAGCGCGGATACAACGAAAATAGCCCATATACTTTTCTTCAAAATCTTTCAAAATAAGTTCTTCTTTAATACTGTAAAAATCCTCTGGCTCATGGCCGCCAACACGGGCTCCACTGTTAATTAATATATCTATGCTTCCCATTGCTGCTGCTGCTTTTTCAACTAGATATATGATAGAATTAGGATCAGTGGTATCTGCCACGATCGGATAGATATTTCGCTTCGTTTCTTGAGCCAATTCCTCTGCAGCAATCTTTAGAGTGGATTCGTTTCTTGAACAAATCGAACAATCTACACCTTCTAGAGCCAGCTGGCGGGCAATAGCTTTACCAATACCACGGCTTCCTCCAACAATAAGTGCCTTTTTTCCGGATAACTTTAAGTCCATAGTTCAACCTCCCGTTTTGACTCACTAGTAACACAAAAAAGTCAAAAGTGATTTTTTTTGAATATTAACTCGTTTCTATTTTAATTCTACCTTAAAATAATAATTATATAAAATTAAAGATTTTAATTTGTAATTTAGTTGTACTAATATAATATGATGTTGAAATTTCCCATTGGACATGGGTGTGCTTTTTTTAAAATATTAGTATTATTTACATTCAAGTTAATTTTTGAAACTCAATACAGTAAGTGCTATTTATGGGTTTATGGCGTTTATATTTATAGATTCGCTAATAAGTAGTGAACAGAACCACGAATTAACAGGCTAAAATACAAATTTAATATGGAGTGTTTTAATGGGAGTAGCAATAATACTGTTAATTGCATCGTTTGTTATTATTCCTTTGCTTACAAAAAAATGGTTAGAATGTAGACTTTGGTCTTTATTTTCCTCTGTTATGTGGTTTCCATATTTCGTTCTGTTCATTGTATTAACAGGATTTTTATTTCCAAACAATGATCTAGATGTTGATAATTTCGGAGCAGGCATAATAATGATGTTCTTTTTAATTTTGTATCCTGTTTATTTACTCATTACGACGTTTATTGGAACTAGACTTAAAAAAGCTACATGAAATTCTTATACAACTAACGAGCGCTTTAGTTGAAGTATGATCGACTGCTTCTGCGGTCTTTTTTTATTCAACAAAATGGCAGTTTAGTGCAAGAAGGATTACAGGAAATAATATACAACAGATAGAAATATTTAAAATAACAAACTAAGTGAGGAGATAATTCCTAATTTGAACATTCTAACTCTGATTTTAAGTTACTTAATAGGCTCAATTTCATTTGCTTTAATAATCGGTAAAGTGTTTTATAAGAAAGATATTCGTGATTATGGTAGTGGAAATCTTGGTGCAACTAATGCTTATAGGGTTCTTGGAAAGAAAGCAGGAGCAATTGTTGCAATTGCTGATATATTAAAAGGTACACTTGCTTGTATACTTCCACTAATACTTAGTTCTACGATTAACCCTATTGTTTGTGGTTTATTAGCTATATTAGGACACATATTTTCTGTATTTGCTAATTTTAAAGGTGGAAAAGCTGTTGCGACAACAACTGGAGTTTTTTTATTTTTGACACCTTTAGGTGTTTTGGTTGGTTTTGTTGTGTTTTTACTAACATTGTTATTTACTAAGTATGTATCACTAAGTTCAATGTTGGCGAGTATAGCATTATTTATTTACAGTCTAATATTTGAAGATAAAGTTATCATAACACTTTCGCTACTAATAAGCGTATTAATAATCATTCTTCATCGACAAAATATAAAGAGAATTCTAAATGGAACAGAGAACAAAATAATCTAAAAATATTGAGTATATTTGTTCAACTAACTAATGCTTTAGTTGAAGATGGAATATAAAGATTAAAAAAACATAATATTAAAAATTAAGTTATTCCAAGGAGGTTCTGATGAAAAAGTTCAACTTTGTTTGCTTATTTCTATGTACCCTCATTTTTCTGTCAGCTTGTAATAAAGATAATAATAAAATAGTAAAGTCAAAGGTATTAGTATTTCAAAAAGCAGACTCTATAAACAATTTGGGTGAACCCCAATTTGTTACAGATAAAAATAGAATACAAAATGTATCAAACATTCTTAAATCTTTAAAATGGGAAAAAAGAACTCCTGACACGACAAAATTAGTGAATTATTTCTTTTGGTTTGAAATAGAAAATAATGACGGAACCAAAGAAAAAATTTTAGATTACGATATTCGTATTAATTCTACTGGTCAATCTGAATTATCATATGAAAAAGGAACCACGCTATTAGACAAAAAAACAACGAATGAATTAATTAATTCATTTCAAAATAAATAAAAAAATTTCTTATACAACTACCATGGGAGTACAATATAAACTTCCATTCACTGTTGTGAATCTGAGGATTCATGGATGGCTAACGCATGCGTTAATTACATAAGCAGCAAAAAAAGATCTTCTATTGAAGACCTTTTTTTATTTAGAGAAGTGTAACTCGTCCCCACCAATGGGCAAGTTATTATAATGTATTCATAAATATAAGAATAATTCGACGTTTTTTTATGGTGATTTTTCACATTTTTCATTGCCGATATCAAAAGCTTTGTTAGTGACAAATATGGGTACTTTCTAATCTATATAATTTATGCTTTTAAAACATCTAAGTATACTACACTTTGATCTACATCATTATAAACTATAGTATTCTTAATTCGCTCTTCAGGTATAGAAGATAGCAGTTCCTTCATTTGAACTTTATCTCGATAAATAAGCCACCAGTCCATACATGCTTCCATATACCCTACGGTTTGGTGATTGGGAAGGAAATTAGCAATCAACATTCGTCCTCCAGGACTGAGTTTTTCAAATAAAATTCTAGTAAGGCTAATAGCAACGGGATCTTTTAAATAGTCATATAGACCAGCAGAATAAATTAAATCAAAATCTGAAAAGTTGAACTTTTCTAGCAAAATATCCTTTACGGAAGCATGTATTGGTTCCACTCCATAGGATGTGAATTTACTTTTAACACATTGAAGTGATTCCATATCCTGATCGAGCGCGATAAATCTTCCAATTCTTCCTTCCAAAACTGCTTTCGAGTTCTCTGCCTCACGAAGATGACCGCATGCAACTGATAAAATCCGTGGTCTATTAATTTTGGATGCTACCTCATCAAGAGTTTTTGCAATAAGTTGTTTTCTTGATAGTACTGCTTTACAAGCAGAAAATTGTAATACCTGAGAGTATAAATTTCTTCCAAATTCCGTTAAGCTGTTATCGGTTGATAAACCCAACTGACTTTCCGTAGCATAAACGAGATCCATCATTATCGCATCTCCAGCATATCCTCTTGGTTTTTGGAACGCTCTCCGTGTTAGCGGATCTTGAAAGAGAATTCTAGAGATAGAATGTTGAGGATAGCAATTGGAAATCATTTGTTTCCAGGAATCGAACGAAACTTTTCCGCGCAATTCGTTTAAACTCTTGCCAAGTAAATCTAACGCTTCACCAATTTTTTCTTTCGCTAATAATTTAAATTCCACATGGTCCAGCAATTCAGTCATTTCACTTTTGATAATTTCCATATAAAGCCCCCTCTTAATTGACTTTATTTTCATTGATTTCTTTCAGGTACTAAATAAATAATTGGGTAAATACTAATACTTAAATTATATTCTGAATTAAATATATATTCCTGTTGTTCTTAAAAATGAACAGTATCTTCGTTTTTAAGTTCTAGATCAATTGGCCCATAAATGCTTTTCGTAGTAAATTTTGGCCCGGAGGCATACTCGGTCCTTATGCAACTAAACGCTTGCTATAGTTACATAATAGTCCCTAAAGGTTGTCTGATAAGACAACCTTTTTTAGTTCAAAAATCAACATGTCAATTTAACAGACCCTCTCAAAAAAAGAAAAAGGACCTACAGTAGGTCCCTAACAAAATTAAACGCGATACTCATCTGCTCGCCAATTTTTAATATTTTGTTTAATCTCTTTCGAACTCAGTCCTTCATTTACTGCTTTTTCACTTAACGCTACAAATTCCTCATCACTTGAAAATCGTAATGCAATGATTTGCCCCATTGTTAATTGAGGATTTAACGGTTTACCAGTTAGTGTAAAGTGACGAAAATTTTCTTCCATTCGAATGACACGGTCTTGCACTTTGTTGGAATAAAGTCTTGTTAGAAAAAACGAAACAACTAATAAAAGCGAAGTAACTAAAATAAATACTGCTAACCAAATGTGATCGTTATTTTTTATCGCGCAACATAAGTTAACGATTGAACCAATGATTGTGATTAATGCTAATGGTGCTCCAAAAAAGTGAAAAACTGGATGATATCTAACGTGATGATCTAAGCTTTGCTGTTTCATATGTACATCTCTCCTCTAAATTTGTTTTATATGTCCTATTCTAACATTATTATTCTAACTGCTTTTTTATCATTAAAGAATTTTTATTTACAATAAAAAAATCTAATAAGTCAAAAGAGCTTACTAGATTCGAATCAAAATTATATCCTTTTTTCTGACACCGCTTCGCATATTACACTATACATGTTTTCAACACCTTCACTAGAAGAATCAAAAGTATAAGCATTTTCTTTTAAAATCCCTAGGCTACTGGCTTCTTTTGCTACATCAATATTTGCCCCCATAAAAATAAATTCCCAATTATACTTTTCTTGTTGGTGATGGATAAGATGTTTCACTTTACTATACGTAAATTCAACACTCGCATTCTCTAATCCATCAGTCGTAATAACAAAAATGACTTTACCGGGTCTTTCCATCTCGCTACTTAAAGACAATCTGTTACCTACATTTAAAATGGTTTTACCTACTGCATCTAAAAGTGCAGTAGTTCCCCTTACAAAATACTCATTTTCTGTTAATTTTACTTCATGTGCATTAATCCCGGTCCATAAGACTTCATATTGATCATCAAAAAGCACTGTTGTTACATTCGTTTCTCCATCAAAACTACTTTGTTTTTTAATAAATGCGTTAAATCCACCGATCGTATCACGTTCAAGTCCAGCCATTGAACCACTTCTATCGATTAAAAATATAATTTCTGTTTTATTATTGTTCATTCTAAATCAGCCCCTTATTTCTTGATGTTATAATAGTAACTGAATTAATTAGTAGGTAGGTCGCCTTAAAAGAGACATTTTGGAAGGGGTATTTTAAAATGCTTAACCAAGAATTTTTAATTGAATTACAAATATATGTAAAACGCCATTTAGATGGAGTAAAAATAGAAGAAATACATTTTAGTACGAATGAGATGTATGCAGCTGAGCCTTTAGAAAATATAGAGATTGAAGCATTTATTAAAAATAAACTGAAACCAACATTTAGAGAGCTATTATTTAACTTTATTGATAAAAAAAATGTAAGTGATCCATTAATTTATAAAAAGGCGGGAATTGACCGAAAACATTTTTCAAAAATCCGCTCCATTCCTAATTACATTCCAAAGAAAAATACAATAATTGCTTTATCACTAGCACTTGAATTAGATAAAATTGAAGTTAGCGAACTCTTAAGTTCTGCTGGCTATACATTATCAGACAGCAATTTAAATGATTTAGTCATAAAATTTTTCTTAGAGAAGAACATTTATGATATCGATTTAGTCAACGAAGCATTGAACCATTTTAATTTAAATCCACTAATAAAATAAAGTAGCAAAATAAAAAAACATCTTAAATCACCTTTTTCTGAAGTGATAAATAGATGTTTTTTCATTTAACAATATTCCATCTTTTAGCAACTCACTTGATCTCTTCCATTATGCTTTGATTTGTATAATGCCAGATCAGCTTGCTTCACTAACTTTAAGTAATCTTGTTCAGTTTCAGCAATCAATGATGCTACACCAATACTTAATGTAACTAATTTTTTCTCTGATTGCTCATGTTCAATCTTTAATTTTTTTATATTTTTACATAATCGATTACCTATTTTCATTGCATCATTCAGATCTGATTTCGGTAACAAGATTGAGAATTCCTCTCCACCATACCGTGCAACAATGCCTGATTCGCTTGTTGTCTCTAATTGTAAACTAGTTGCAACTTTTCTTAAACATTCATCACCTTTTGGGTGACCATATAGATCGTTATATTTTTTAAAATAATCCACGTCAATCATTAATAATGTCATTGGTATTGATGTGTCATAGGATTTGGAACATCCATTTAAAAGTTGTTTTTCAAAGTATCTACGATTATATAGTCCGGTTAGACTATCAACATTTGCGATATTTTCCATTTTCTTTAATTTTATTTCTGTATTACGTGTTTGATAGGCTATAAAGTAACTTAATAATAATGCTGGAACATACATTAAAATCCAAAACCCAATCGTTTGAAGTAACCTTCCTGAAACAATCTCACCAATCGGTGTTAGCACCCATTTTTCTATTAAATAAAAACCAATACATTTAAACAAAATGATCGTAGGGGTCAAAATAAAAATTCTTTTCTTTTCATCCCATTTTTGATAATTCATATAAAATCCAAAAAATAAAACAAACAATAGCAAAAGTGAATCAATTAAGTAAACATAGTTAAATCCATTAATAAAATAAAAAGCAATAAGATCGAAAAAAAACATTGTAACTAAGGTAATATTCCCAAAAAAGATTGCTGCAATTTCCATTCCAAGTGTTTTAATTTGAATATTTGTTCCATGATCTGTAAAAATCGGGAAATTTAATAATAAAATCGTTAATCCACTCAATAGAATCCCGATAAAAAATTCTTGTAATTTCGATCTCCCTGCAAACCTTTGTCTCGCTTCTCCCCATAAGATGTATGAGGTTAGATAAAAAAAACTAATGATGATTGTATGGGTTATGAAAATATTTTTTAAAAGCATAATCCCTCCAGGAATTACCTTAAAATAAATACAATTATTTTTAAAATATTAAAGAAACTAATCAATGCTTTAAATTATCTTATACTTAACTTTTCCGTTATATTATATTAACATACTTACCTGATTGTTTGTATACAATTTTCATACAATGTTCTTAGTACAAAAAAACGTCTATCTGTCAAACAATGACATTAAGACGCCCTTTTTTTAGTTCCATTCATGATTTAAATAGTACTTCTACTCATTCTAAACATGATCTATTCAACTATTCCCGTATGAAGTATATCTAAATTAACCTTTACTTTAATTTTTGCACTAGAATACTGTTTCCTCCATTTTTTCCCATCAAAGTCCCTTTGTTGTGCTTCTAATTTTGAGCCGAAACCAATTGGGTCTACATTATTTTTTTGAAGGAGTGACATAAGCTCCTGTGCATTTTTTTCGATATCCCTCTCAATTGCTTTACTAATTTCTTTAATATGTTTTGGAAATGATATTGGTTTATCACCAGTGTATTCTTGAATTCTGGCATTCATCTTCAAATGAACTGTAAACTCTGGTTTTCCTTTTTTTATTTTGATAACATATGTACTTTTAGATGCTATATTATCAATTGCTACATACTCTCCATCAATTTTGAACTGATGTAATCCTTGTTTATAATTTTCTTTCATCCCTTTAAAAATGAAAGCATATTTCCATGGAATAATTGTGATAAGTTTATCACTTTTGAAAGTTGCAATGCCATTTATTTTAATCTTGTCATTCACTATTTTTAAAACCGGTAAATATGGATCCTGCCCAACTTCAAAATATTGATAGACAAACGTTGAGAAATCGGTATAGGGAAATGGTCCAGTTTCTGAATTGTGTACAAGCTGATCGTAAAGATATAAAGCGATGTTTTCATTTTTATACTGTTTTAATGAAAGTAAATCACTTGTTTCACCATCAACGATCGCTAATTGTATGATATTCCCTACGGCCGGGTCCCGATTAAACGTATCAACAATTGAAAAAAAACCTTTTTTGGCTAAGTCAAGACTGAATGTAACAACTCGCATCTGGCCTGACATTAACCGATACCTCATTTGACTATCTAATCTTTCCCTTACTTTTTTTATTGTTTCTCCATTTGCAGAAGACACTTTAAAATCGATTTGTCCAGATGGTCGAAACACAGGAAAAACAACAGTCCCTTTCAGTTGTTTCGGTTTTGGAAGGTCGAACCCAGCTGCTCCTATAATATTTAGTTCATTAACATTCGCAGACGGTACAAATGCACAACCATTTAAAGATAACGCAATACAAATAATAAAAAATAGAAGATATTTTTTCATTTTGCTTTCCCAGACTTCATTATCATAAAAACAATTGAAAAAATTGGTATATAAACATAAAAAATATATAGAGAAATTCTACTCGTATAATCTGCGAATGCATTAATTTGATATCGAGTTTCAAGTAATTGACAAACGATAAAACTAATTACACTAATAAATATTAATGTATACTTTTGCTTCCATTTAAAAATTAACTTTAAGCCTCTGCTTGAACTCCATAATAAGAGAGCTAAAATTGAAATAACCTTTATTAAAAAACTAGAAATTAGTATATATTCAAATCTTTCTAAAAATGGAAAATGAACTAATTTCGCTATATAGATTCTCGCCCAGATTACATGTTCAATTTGTTTTTCACTTAAAAGTAAAAATGTTGTAAAAGCTGATAAAGTGAAGACTAAAGTTGAAAAAGCAACTCCCCATTGAGCAAACTTTTGAGAAGAATTTCCATTCCGAATAAATGGGAAAACCATTAGTAATATTTCAAACCCCGCCATTGTATAGATTGAATTTTTTGCAGACAATAACAAATCTTTAAACGAATGATCAAAAATAGGTAAAATATTATCCATATGAATATATTTATGTGGCAAATGAAATAACAAAGCCCAAAGCAACGCCGTAAAGAGTCCAGATAAAAATGCTATTCCGACTACTACACGAAACCCACCTGATACGATGTAATAGCATAATAATAAAATGATAATCGATAAAAGCCACGTTGATATAGATGGAAACATCCAAACTTGAACGATTTCAATATATAATCTTAAAACAGAGATACTTGCTATTACATAATAGATTAGAATAAGTAAACTTAAAGCTGAACCAACTATATTACCAAAAAATTTCTTATGGGCATCAATAATGTCCCCTTGCGCATTCATTAACAATTTATACATAAACCATACAACTATATTAACGACTAACCCAGCAATTATGACACTAATCCATGCATCATAACCAGCATCTTTTGAGATAATTCGTTGAAACCCTAAAACACCTACCCCTATTTGAGAGCTTGTAATAATAAAAAATAGGAGATACGGTGAAACTTGTTGTCTTCTATACGATGCCATTAGTAAATCTCCCCTTTTTTATTCATCAAAATCACTCGGTGGACCAGGACGTTTTATATCATTTGTTGATCGAAAAAGTGCTGCTGGTCTTAAATTCGTAGGTCTTTTTTTCTGGTTTGCAAATGGTAATCTGATCCACAAATCATTAAATGACGTTTTCCTAAACGGATACAATCCAATATACGGTCTCCCTAAAGAGGTTAATCGAAGCAAATGCGTCATTAAATAGATAAATCCCATAAAAATCCCTAAAAGCCCAATTAGCTGAGCCATTATGATTACTGGAAACTTTATAAATCGAATTGTATTGTTAAATTTATAGATTGCAGATGTGTAGGATGCAAGTGTACCAAGCCCTACTAAGATTAAGAGAATATTACTCGTAAGCTTAGCTTCTACAACAGCTTGCCCAATTACAATACCACCAACAATACCAAGCGTCTGTCCAATTTTTGAAGGTAATCGAAGTCCAGCTTCCTTTACTAACTCGATCGTAATTTCTAAAAATAACACCTCAAAAATTGGAGGAAATGGTACAGATGCTCTAGATATTACTAATGATTCAAGTAAGCGAGGTGGAATGAGCTCATAATGATAAGTCAAAATTGCAACATAAAAAGGCGTTATAAAAATCGAAAGTGCAAAACCAAACATTCTAAGGAGTCGGAAAAATGTAGCGAGTACCCAATTGACATAATAGTCTTCCATCGCTATAAAAGTCTCATCTATTAAAGCCGGTGTAAGAAGAACATTTGGAGAACCGTCCACAACAATGACTATTTTCCCTTCAGTTAAACCTCCGATTGTACGATCAAGTCTTTCAGTTGGAATCGATTGTGGAAAAATAGAATGCGTGTTATCTCCGATCATAGACGAGATAAATGAACTATCCGGAATATGATCATATTGGATATCTTTTATCCTCTGTGTAACTGTATTAACATTTTCACCATCAGCAATTCCACTTATATAGATCACAGCAACACTGGTCTTCGATAACTTCCCAACTACCAATTCATCCACATGAAGATCAGAAATTGGTAATTTTTTTCGAATTAAATTGATGTTTACATCCATATCTTCTACAAATCCAACCTGTGGACCTAAAGTAGTAGCTTCCATAATCGGAGGACCAATCGTTCTTGAAATATTATTTGCAATATTAACAAGTAAACAATCAGTTTTATTCTCACCATACTGAATTGCCATATAACCTTGTAGAAGTTTACTTTTGATTTTAGAACCATCTGAAGTAATCGTAAGTTGTTGGACAGGAAGCTGAGACATCAATTCTTCAAGAGTATAATTCTTTGTCAAATAAGGAAGAACTTGATCATGCATGATCTCAGACCTAATTAACGTTCGATAAAAATAAATACTATAGTAACTGTCATTCTCAAGATCACTTGAAGTTTTAAATTTAATAAAATCATTGGATTTCGATAATTCATCAATCCAATTTTCTTTTGAGGAATCTTTTTTCATCCCATCTTTATAAGTTCTCATACCGTTCCCCTATTTTGATTTTATTTTATGATTTGAAAAGGAGATGGAAATTATTCTAATTAATGGAAGAAAATACATCGTCTAATTAATTGAACATTAAAAAGTTGATATTTAAATTCAGATAATAATCAACCTATAAATATTAAAATTCACCTATATTCCATTATAAAAAATTGAAATATTTTTTTCGAAAGCTTATCAATTGGATTTTTAATGTATACTATTAGAGATTAAATAAGAAGATCTTTATGAACTAGTTAAAACATTTATAATAGGAGAATAAAATGGCAAAAGAGAAAACTTTAGAACAAATTGCATATGAAAAATTAAAAAGTTTGATCCATTCAGGTGAGTATCAAACTGGTATGCATTTGAAAGAAACTGCACTTGTAACTGAATTACAAATGAGCAGAACACCGATTAGAAGAGCACTTGGAAGACTTGTATCCGAAGGGTTGTTATCACATAATAACTTTCATGGAACGACTGTTACATATACTCATTTTACTTTACACGAAATAATAAATATGATTGAAATTCAATGGTGCTTTGCAGTATTTTGTGTAGAAAAATCCCAAAGGAAGCATACTCCATTTAATGTAAAACTCCTTAGAGAAATCACTGCCTCTATGGAAAAAGCATACACTCAAGATGATGCCCTTAATTATCATAGAGCGCTGACAGAGTTTTATAAAACATTCTTACTAAATTCTCAAAACAATTTAATCATCGAAATGCTTGATCATCTATGGAAGAGATTTACTGAAGAAGCAACGTCATCTAATGTATTTAATGTAAGAAAAAATAGAATTCCACAGACATTAGAATTATATAATTCTCTTATTGATTGTGTGGAAAAATCTGAATTTGATAAAGCAACTGAAATTTTAACTCAACTTAAAGAAGAAGCATTTATGGATTTAATGTTTTAATCTAAATTCAATAAAAAACATCTAAACCATTTAAGGATTTAGATGTTTTTTTATTGATTATATAGAATTAACTAATAAGGATATTTTTGTATACAATTTTTATACTAAAATCATTATAAATTTAACTTATTTACTTCAGAATTCTTTAAACATCCTCTTACTTCATTTATCACTTTGATTAATCCGATTAGATATTTCCCTTTATTACCATATAATTGAAACAATTATTTTTCTATACTATTTAGTCAATTTTATTGTATACTTTGTGTATTATATTGGTTTTATTCAAACAATTTTTCTTTTCTTTGATCTCAAAGAAATTGCTAAAAGCTGTTTGAAAATCCATTAGATTTGTTAGTATAGTGAGTGGATTTATAAAAAATCCCACTCTTGTTTAGCAGCGCATTAAAATAACACTAGAAAGTAGGATGGTGAAATACTTGCCAAATAATATAACACTAGAACAAAAAGCATATGAAGAAATCAAAAAATTTATAATACAAGGTAAATATTCTCCTGGAACATATATAACTGAAGCATCACTTGTAAATGATTTGAACATGAGTAGAACCCCTATCCGCAGGGCACTTGTCAAATTGGAATCACTTGGTTTGGTTAAACATTTTAAAAACCAGGGCTCAATGGTGCAAAATATTCATATTACAATGATTGATATCGTTAATTTTTTAGAATGTCGTTTATTTTTAGGCATTGGGAGCATTGAAAAAGCTAAAAGGAAAATGCTTGATTTTCCAATACATGAAATGAATGAATGCATTCAGTTATTGAAAAACGCGGTTGCTGATGAAGAGCATGATTTATATTTCGAAGAAGCAAATCACTATCATAATCTTATTTTACAAACAAGCCAAAATGATTTAATGATGGAAACAATCGAAAATTTACAAAATAAATTTGAGATTATTGCAAGTAAATATTATTCCTATAGAAGAAGTTCAGTTGAAAATCATATTAAGAAGTACGAAGAATTAACTAAATTTTTTGAAGAAAAAGAGTATGACCAAGCATTGAACCTGTATAATGAAATGATGAAAGAAAAAATACAATCATTATTTTAGAAATAAAAAAACCTTATTCAATTAGAATAAGGTTTTTTATGAAATTAGTACTCAAAAAGAACACTCTAACAACTTAAGCTGTTACATCTCGTTTTGAAAATACTACTAATGATAATCCAAGGAAAATAACAAAATAGACTATTAATACAATTACTGAAAATGTCATTGTCATTCCTTCAACTGGTGGATTACCATTGACGTACTGCATTAAATTTGTATTGGCAAATAAGATAAACTTTGTCCAGTCAAAGAATCCAGCCAAAATAACTGTTACCGTATTTCCGACTGTTAATAGTAAAATTGAGATACCGATTGCAATTGTATTGTTCCTAAATACCGTTGAAACCATAAACGCCATCGTAGCAAGCATAAATGTTTCGATGAAACTCATTACGTAAAGCTTTGCAGAATAGATCAGTCTACTTTGCTCTTCAACATGGCCATCAACATATGCTAAGTATGAAGTATTTCCACTTCCTGTACCAAAAAGTGCTAAACCTAGAAGATTCGAAACTACAAATAATATAAATAACATAGCAAAACCAAATAGAATACTAGTTAAATACTTTGACATAATTATTTTTTTTCTAGAAAACGGACGGATTAGTAATAGCTTAATCGTACCCCAATTAAATTCACTCGCCACTATATTGGCAGAAACGATAATCGTAAATAGTCCTACTAAAATAATTAAACTTGATGAAACATCCATAAAAGTCCAAACATTCGTCTTTTCATTTGGTGATATATTATGCTCTATTCTGTACTCATTAATTGCAATTGATCGTTCTAAAAATGTTCTTTCAGGGTCATTTTTATCACTTATACTTTTTAATTGTTTTTTATCTTCTGCTGTTTGTACTTGTAAAGATTGCTTCCAATTTTTATCTACATTTTGCTCTTTTTTATGTTCATTATATTTTACAAATGAACCCATAGCTCCAACAAGTAAAATAATAAGAGCAACCATCACTATTGTACCTGGTCTTTTAATAATCTTTATCCATTCATTTTGAATCAATTTTAACATGATTTAAGTTCCTTTCTTTTTGAAATTCTAAAGCATCAACAAACTAAAGAGACTTCTGTTAAACATTCGTAATTTCTAAGAAACGATCTTCCAATGTTTTTGCATTTGCTTTAAATCCATATACGCGAATGCGATTTTCGACTAATAACTCAATTACATTCGGTACATCTTCTCTCGTTAATTCAATATGTATTTCTCCATCAACTAATTGAGCATTATGTTTAGATAATACTTTAAGTGCAGTTTCATTATTATTCACTTCAATTGAATACGTTTGGACATCTTCAGTTGTAAGCTCTGTTACAGTTTGTACATCTACAAGCTTACCTTGTTGAATAATGCCGATTCGATCACACATCATTTCCATTTCTGCTAATAAGTGACTCGATACAATGATGGCCATTCCTTTTTTCTTCGTAAGCAGTTGCAAATGATCTCTCATTTCACGGATACCCGCTGGATCAAGTCCATTCGTAGGCTCATCAAGAATTAATACCTTCGGGTCATGTAATAAACATTGAGCTAGACCAAGACGTTGTCTCATACCAAGAGAATACGTTTTAACTTTTTGACGAATAGCACCAGTTAAACCTACTAGTTCTACAACTTCATCAATTTTCTCTTTTGATACATTCTTATCCATACGAGCATATTGCAGTAAATTATCATAACCACTTAGAAATTTATACAATTCTGGATTCTCTACAATTGCCCCTACATTCTTAATTGCATCTTCAAAGTTGGACTTAATGCTATGGCCATTAATGACAACGTCACCTTCAGAAATATTCATCAAACCAACCATCATCCTGATCGTCGTCGTCTTACCAGCTCCATTTGGGCCTAAAAATCCAAAAACTTCTCCTTCAAAAATATCAAAGCTTAAATCAGAAACAATCTTCTTCCCTTTTATTACCTTTGATAAGTTCTTAATTTGTACAATTGCCTTTTTCATTTCGTCCTCCTTATTTCCAATATTTTCTAAATCTAATTCTATTTTAACAATTTAAGATATTGAAAAAAACGGTCTAAAGACTGAGTTTATTAAAAAACGTAATGTATTATTACTAGATTATGATAAATATTACAATTTTCTGTTTTTTCGCTGTTTATTGAAATCTAAACTTTTAGCGTGTTAAATGAATTAAGTGGTGTGTTTATATATAGTCATTTGGGTGATAAATCGAGAAGTAGACTTATATTATATTAAAATTATGTGGCATCAATATGTATCCATGTATGATATGTATGATCGATTGTAATAAAAGTGGTAATTTCCGATTAGTTCCTTAGTCCCTCCTAAAATAAAAAAAAGCAGTTTCTCCCTGCTCTAGAACTAATCTACTATTCCCATTAATTAATCCTTATTTTTCATGCAACTTTTTCAGATTAATTTCATAGTCACTGTTAATCTCAAAGTATGAAGCAATTTGTTAGGAAGAAATATGCCTACAGAATCCAAATAATATAAAAAAAAATAGCCTTATCCCTTTAATGCGGGCTAAGGCTATTTTCTAGGAAATTAAGTTTGATTAACTTTTTGCAATAGGAGCTAAAATTTTATACTTTTTATGATTGATTACAGTGTGATCATGTTCGTAATAATTTCGATGGTTACGATCATTTCTCATATCTACAATCACAGAGTTTGAAAGAACTTTTGTTACAACTCCTTTTACAAAATTCGGTCTGATTTCTTTTACTTTATCCTCTTTTGGCATAAATTCGATTTCGTCACCTGGTCTTACATAATATTTATTCATAGTTATGATTGTTTTATTATTTTTGCACATATGTTTATCACCTTTTTATTTACTTTTATTTAATATTACAAAAATATCTGAATATTCAAAAGAGAACAGGATACTAGATTTCATCGTGACCCTGTACCTAAAAATCAGTGTATAAACAGTGCTGGATAACTAATGTCTTATTTTTTATTTGGAACATTAGATGAAAACAAAACCCACCATCTATGGTGGGTTCGATCATATTATTTACCAACGTTTACTGTTAGCTTAATCTTTTTTATCGTCATACCAATTTGATAATAAAATGAAATTAATTTGCTGTACCGCTCAATTCTTCACGAAGTCCGTTGCTAGCTAATTTATCCATATTTAGAAGCAGCGTTTTAACTTGTACAAAATCATCAGCACTTCCTAGTTCAAAGATTGCTACTAGATTGTTGTTATTGTCTTTAGAAACCTTCATTTTGTATTTACGTTTACGGAATAGTCGTTCAACCTTTGTTCCACGAGCTACAGAAATTCTGTAGGTGTCATTATTATAGACTGTCCCCGCATCAAATCCATTATATGAAAAATTTGTAAAATCCTCATTAGGTATAGATACATCGATGTCTAATTCTTTGTTAACAATAAAATCTTTCAGTAGGTCTAGTTTAGTCATTTTCAATTCCTCCTTAGCCACGGGTGGCTTCTCTTGTAGTCGGAAAGTCAACCTCTGAAATATTAAAGGTCAGAGCTTTTATAGATTGCTCTTCTTCCTATTCGAATGATCATTTACCTCAGAATGAACTTGAATACAATTAATTTTATCATAATAGTCAAAAAACATATAATAGTACCTTTTTTTTTTATAATAACATTCCCCATAACTTCATTTACTTTCAATTAATTTGACAAGATTTTTTAGAAAAAGGCAGCCTTTTTTGGACATTAAATTGAAAATTATGCAGTTATGTCCCTTTTTGAGAATACAACTAAAAAATTTCAAAAAGACTATTATATGTTCCTTTCTGCTAAACATAATCACAGGAGAAGTGTAGGAAATTGATAAACAGTAAGTAAATGGTTTCTATACGAAAATTATAGTTTGTGTAATATTAAATATTCCTAGGAAAATAGGTATTAAAGTAAGATAGCATTTTTTTCCTTTTACATTTATATAAACTGCATAAAAATAAGTCGTAATCCCGATGCCAATTAGGCCTAATGATGCATGTAATGCTATGTTTTCAGAACCTGGACCACCTAGTAGTAAATACAATAAATATCCAGCGAATACTCCCCAAACATTGAAACATGTTAACTTAATTAATCTATGCATGATACACCTTCATAAAGTATTTCCTATATTAAAAGACACTTCATTCTTGAAAAATTATACAAAAATAGATTTTTTTATGAAAAGTTGTTTTTTTATATCTTAAAAATATAAAAGCCGTTACCAAAATGGCAACGACTTTTAATATTAATTAAAATCTATGTATTATTTTATATTAGATTTCTTTCAACTCTTTCCTCATTAAAAAGCACTATTTAAAAATTAATCGTTATATTTCATATTTAGCTGATTTTGTTTGAGAAGAAATCGAATGAGTTGAGATGATTCCATCTTTATTAACCTTAATCCCATGTAAAATTCCACCATATGCAGCTGCCCCATCGATACAAATTTTCGTCTTACAAGGTGAATACCAAATATCGAATTTACCTTCAGTTTTGTGAAGGATTGATGTTGGAGTATGGCCGAAAATAAATGTTTTATATGTTTCGTTTTTTCCGTAATGGAACTGATCGCGAATCCAATAAAATTCCTTGTCAGTCGTTTCTTTCCAATCTTCAAGATTAAGATCAACTCCAGCATGAACGAATACATAATTTTCCCATTCAAAATACAATGGTCTAGATTTAATAAATTGAAGTTCAGATTCAAATTGCTCTTTCATTAATTGTGCTACTTCATTAGGACCTCTTTTATTTGTAATTTCAAATTTAAAAAATGAATTTATTGTTTCTAAACCACCTTGTCCGTAATAATACGTTTGTTTAATCTCAGGTTGCTCAAGCCAGTCCAATAACATTTGTTCATGATTTCCTAGTATAACAACAGCTCCGAATTCTTTTTCTAATTGTTGCGCTCTTATCAAAACCTCGTATGGATTCTCACCACGATCGACTAAATCACCTAGTAGTACTAGCCTTTCATGATCTGGATTCCATTGTTTAAGTAATTTTTCTAATTCATTTATACTGCCATGAATATCTCCAATTGCAAATACCGTATCCTTATCCATTCATCCAACCCTTTCTGTCTGTAAACCTATTATTCCCACTAAATTATTTAAATAATATAAATAGTTTAACAAATATAAATTACGAAAGTAAGTTATCCGTCTTCCTGCTTTTTTACGTAAGAAAATTTTATTTAATTGTCCGATTATAGCAAGGATATTTTTTTTACCACAGGGAATAATGAAAAGGTAAAATTTTGGTAAAGGGGATTTTTGAAATGAGTAATGAGAATAAAGATTTAAATAACAATGACTTTTTTATTGCAGATTTAACTAGTGATGCGAAGAGTAAGATTGAGACTTTGGAAGAGGAATTGGCTATTACTTTGGTTGCTTATGATTGTAAGAAGTGAGTTTTCTAAGGGTGCTCTCTATGGGTGCTCTTTTTTTCTATTTTTGTGTTATTAAATTTATAAAAAATAACACTCACTTAAGTGAATGTCTCAAGTAATTAAATTATTTAAATTTTAATTTTAAACTCTCCCTTTCAAAGCGGATCTACTGTTTCATCTGAATCTAATAACCATGGACTATTTTCAGTTTCTTTAATCACAATCATTAGTCTATAATTTATTCCAATTATCATAGGTACTAATTCGGGATTATTTACTTCAATATATATTTTTGCATAGTATGCTTTAACCGCATAATATTGTTCCTGAATAGGACTTAACCTAAATTTGTGTGTACTTGAAATATCTTTGTATTCTAGAAAAGTTGTGTATTTTAAATTTTCAAGATAAATTCTTGAAGAAGGATCACCATAAAACGCAAGAGTTGGACCGAGTAACTTTATTGCAGCATCGAATTTTTTTTCGTTTAAAAATTTATAATAAAGTTTTGGTACTTGCTCTGCTTCGGCAAACGATTCTCTTTCAATATTATATTTAATGTTATTTGTCTTTAAACTATTATTATTTGTAATTTCATTTGACTTTTCTAATTTATTTGAGTTTTTAACATCCTTATTATTCGATGTACATCCAGTTAAAATATTAATGATCATCATCAATATTATAAGTTTACCAATAGATCGTTTAATATCCATTGCCAGTTACCAAAGATGTTCCAGGATAGTAATATGACGCCATATATTTAAAATCTTTTCCTTGTTTAGCCCAATATTGAGTACCATTTTGATAAACATTATTATATTCATTATACTTCGATGAATCTCTACCAGGTCCGTTTGTTCCAGCCTTATAATAACCTACATCCTGAATTGATGTTGAATTAACTACATGATGAACTGCTATCCCTTTGGTTGCTTTAAAAGCTGCATCTGTTTGTGGTGTCGATGTATTTGGTTTATATACCTGACAATTAGTTGTATTATCAACATAAGCTCCAAGATTTGAATATTTTGGATGATTAACATAATACCATCCAAATGATCTAACAGAAATCGCTCCCATTTTTAAAGCTTCTGGTTTCCAAGTAGATATCCATTCATTTGGTAAAACATTTCTAAGATAGGTTGAGAAGTCAATTGTTTGAGTTACTCCACTTGCTTTTGGATCATTATTTTTTCTAATATAGATTTTTATTTTTGTTGGTTCATTGTTGTACCATTTCCCCAAAGCATCCACTCTTGGACTTATAGAGGGCCCAGTTGATTCCACCTCCTTATAATTAGAATCACTCAGTATATCATTTGGAGCAATTGTGGGACGATTTGCATTTGCTCCTACATAGTTTGGATCACTTGGTAGTAATTCAGTTACTTGTTCTTCCGTAGCATAATTAGTTTCATTAGCAAATACATAAATACTACTGAGACCTAAAAAAGCTAAAATTAAGACTGTTGCGAAGAGGAAAGATTTTTTCAACATATTCATACTCCTTTTTTAACTATTTTTAAAATAGTTTGTGGAAAATAGTTTGCAAATCAATTAATCACTCATTTTAAATCACTCCTCATTTCAAGACATAAATCACTTGTGAAAACTTTAACATGTTTTCTCGTTGGAAAAATATTCTATATGTGATAAATAGTTGAAAATTTCTTGACAAAATTAAGTCAACATTTTTACTAAAATGAATAAAAAACTTATATAATTAGTAAAAAAATCAATGGTTTTACTAATAAAAGTAAAAAGCTCCAAGTAGTAAATATCTACTTGAAGCCTTTTTATTAAGAGATTTCAGTAAAAAGCTTTATATAAAGGCTAAATATTATTAATTAAGCCAGTTTTACTATACCTTTAGTCGCGTTCAAAAAGTGTTTGCCTGTTTTTTTATTCTACCAACGAGCAGTCAGCATTTTCTTTCTAGTATAAAATTCGACGCCATCTGACCCATTAGCGTGTAAATCCCCATAAAACGAGTTTTTATATCCTGAAAATGGGAAGAATGCCATTGGAGCTGGTACTCCTAAATTGACACCTAACATACCAGCATCAATTGTTTCACGGAATAGGCGAACATGGCTTCCATTTTGTGTAAATAGACATGCACCATTTGCGAATTCGGATTTGTTTGTTAAGTCGATTGCTTCTTCTAAAGAATTTACTCTAACAATTGAAAGTACTGGTGCAAAAATTTCTTCTTTCCAAATCTTCATATCTGTTGTTACTCGATCAAATATTGTTGGTCCAATAAAATAACCTTCTTCTGTAGTAGCTTCATCTTTTCTTCCATCTCTAACTAAATGAGCTCCTTCGTTTTCACCTGTTTCGATATAATGAATTGTTCTAGCTTTATGTCCTTCTCGAATAACAGGACCAAGAAATACTCCTTCATCCATTCCATTGCCAATTTTTATTTCGTTCGCAGCTTTATGAAGTCTATCTAATAATGGATCGATTACATCACCAACTGACACGACGACTGATGCTGCCATACATCTTTCCCCAGCAGAACCAAATGCTGCACTAGTAATTTCTTTTACAGCTAATTCTAAATTCGCATCCTCCATTACGATTGAATGGTTTTTAGCACCCGCTAAAGCTTGGACTCTTTTACCATTTGATGCTGCTGTTTTATATACGTATTCAGCAACCGGTTGAGATCCTACAAATGAAATAGCTTTTACATCTTGGTTCTCTAGTAGCCCGTTTACAACGTCATGTGCTCCATGGACAATATTTAAAACTCCATCCGGTAAACCAGCCTCTTTAAATAATTCAGCAAGACGATTTGCAAGTAAGGGAGTACGTTCTGAAGGCTTTAATATAAATGCATTTCCACATGCAATCGCTAAAGGAAACATCCAGCATGGTACCATCATCGGAAAATTGAAAGGTGTGATCCCACCGATTACACCAATAGGATATCGATACATTCCTGATTCAATATTCGTTGCAATATCAGGTAATTGTTTTCCCATCATTAAACTTGGTGCCCCTGCTGCAAATTCGACGCATTCAATCCCTCTTTGTACTTCCCCATGAGCTTCTCCAAAGCTTTTTCCGTTTTCTAAAGTAATCAAACGAGCTAATTCATCCCAATGATCTACAAGTAATTGTTGGTACTTAAATAAGATACGTGCTCTTTTAGGAACTGGCGTTTTCCCCCAAGTTTGAAAAGCCTCTTTGGCAACTTCAACTGCATGATCAAGCTCAGCACGAGTTGATAGTGGCACATTTACGATTATTTCATTTGTTGCAGGATTATAAACTGGTTCACTTGATGTTGAATTTGAATCTACCCATTGCCCACCAATAAAGTTTTTAATTGTTTTTACACTTGTTACGGTATTCATTTTAATAGCTCCCTTCATCACCTGTAATTTTTAGGATGTTACAATCTCGCCATTCTGACATTTTTGAATGTATTCGTTAATTTGATTTACTGTTGGCATTGCATCTGAACAGCTATGACTTGAAATGACGATAGAAGCTGCAGCTGCTCCAAAGTTCATAGATTCCAAGAGATCCCAGCCTTCCATTAAACCATAGATGAAGCCGGCAGCATATGAGTCACCTGCTCCAAAAGTCTTTATTACCTTTGCAGGGAAAGTTCTCCCTTTAACCTTTTCTCCATGTGAAGTATACGCAATCGAACCATCTTTTCCATGTTTAATGACAACTATTTTCGCATGGTAACTAAACCATTTTTTCGCAGTAATTTCATCATTATGAAGAGGATTATTTTCGAAGCATTCCATCATATCGAATTCTTCTCGCGTTCCAATAATGACATCGCATTTTTGAGCAATTAAATTATAATAGATCGCAGTCTCTTCAACTGAATTCCAAGAGTATGGTCGATAATCAATATCAAAAAATACACAAACATCATGCTTTCTTGCATACTCAACTGCTAAGAAAACAGCTTCTCGTGAAGGACTTTGTGCTAAAGCCGTTCCTGAGATCAACAGTGCTTTTGCACTTTTGATATAGTCCTCTTTTATATCCCTTGGTTCAAGTTTTAAATCGGCTACATTATCTCTGTACATTAAGATACTGCAATCTACGGGACTTTTAATTTCAGTAAATGCTAATCCAGTTTTTGAACCCGATTGATCAATTAAAACATTTGAAGTATCGATTTGATTTTCATTTAAATAATTAAGAATGAAACTTCCCATTTGATCATTTGCGACACGACCGATGAAACCAGTTTTTTTGCCTAATCTAGACAGTCCAATCGCAATATTTGCAGGCGATCCTCCTACATATTTTGTAAATGTAATCGTCTCTTCCATTGGCCGATTGATTTCATTGGCATTCAGATCAATACATAATCTACCGAGAGCAATAAAATCGATTGATGATTGATTACGAAACGTTAAATGATTCATCTTCTCTCCTACCTTCTATGATTTCAAAGCTAGTTTGTGATTTAAGATCCATTCATGGTTTGGATCATTTTGGAACTTCCATGTACGATTTGGCCCTGCCATGACGTTTAAATAATAAAGCTCGTAACCTGGAAGTGCTGAAACTGGATGATAGCCCTTTGGAACAAGAACAGCATCTCCATTTTTGATTGTCATTGTTTCGTCAATTGATAAATCGTCTGTATAGACTCTTTGAATAGCCATGCCTTGAGATGGATTCACTCGATGATAGTACGTTTCTTCTAATATCGATTCATGTGGTAAATTATTTTGATCATGCTTATGTGGTGGATAACTTGATGAATTTCCTTCTGGTGTGTAAACCTCGACAACTAGTAAACGATCTGCTGGCTCATTTTCTGGTAAAATATTATGAACCTGACGTTGAATATTTCCAACACCTCTTATTTCCACTTCGACATCTTCAGGAGTAATAAGGCGAGCAGGATAATTGCCATTACTTGGAGCTGAACAGACAGCAATTTCAATATCGGTAATCGCTTCTACTGCATAAAAATCATTTGATGAAATGTAAACTGAATAAGGAGGAATTTTCTCGAAAATATTCATCCTCTTTCCGATGTTTTTCCATGTTTCATTTTTTGAAAAAACATTGGCTTTTCCACTTAATAAAACTAAGCAAACTTCTTGATTATTTGTATTATTTTTTAAAGATTGCCCTTGCTTCAGAACATACGCTTCAAATCCGACATATTCCCAATTTGCCGATTCAGGTGTTATTTTAATGACATTTCCATCTACTTTTGGCTCACTCAAGCTATGAACAATTAGTTTTGACACTCTACTCTCTCCCATCATTAATAAGGCTTTGTCAGTTGAATATTTGTTTTCATTTCTTGATGAGCTTTTACAACTTTTGAGCTATTCGAAACTTCCGAAACTCCTACTCTCCACCACGATTCATATCCGTCAGTGTTTGTTCCTGGCAAAACTTTTATTTCGATGAGAGTTGAAGTAGTTTCTTGCTTTGCTTTTTCTAAAGCTTCACGTAACTCATCAATTGATGTCACTGTATATGCATTTGCACCTAAGCTTCTAGCATGACTAGCAAAATTAAAACTCATATATTCTCCAGCTAAACGATTAGTTCCATTTGAACGATATTTAAATTCATTACCAAAGCCTTCGCTCCCATGTCCTCTTTGCAAGTTATGAATACATTGGAAACCGTGATTATCAAATAATAGAACAGTAATTTTATAGTCTTCCTGTAAACTAGTTACTAATTCTGAGTGAAGCATTAAATAACTTCCATCACCAACAAATGCGTACACTTCACGATTTGGTTCAGCCATTTTTGCACCAAATGCGCCTGAGACTTCATAACCCATACAGGAAAAACCATATTCCATATGATATGTTTTCGGATTTTTACTTCTCCATAAGCGATGTAAATCACCAGGTAAACTACCGGCTGCACATACAATAATATCTTCATCATTTATAAAATGATTTATTTCTCCGATGACTCTTGTTTGTGATAATCCTTCTTTCATTTCAACACTGTATAATCTATCAACTTCCTGATCCCATTCCGCCTTAAGTAATTGAATTTCACTTTGTTGATATAGGCTACTATATTCATTACTTACAAGCCCTTCATGTAAAGTATTTAAAGCTTCTTTTGCATCTGCAACGATGAATGTCGAATCGAGTTTCATAGCATCAAAAGTGCTAGTATTAATCCCTAGAAACTCTATTTCACTATTTTGAAATGCTATTTTTGAGCCAGTTGCAAAGTCTCCTAATCTAGTACCGACAGCAATGATTAAATCAGCTTCTTTAGCTAATTTATTTGCTGCTAATGAGCCTGTAACTCCGATGGCTCCTACATTTAAAGGATGATCCCATGGAATCGAACTTTTCCCTGCCTGTGTTTCAGATACCGGAATTTGAAAGGCTTCTGCAAACTTTACAAGTTCTTCGGTTGCAAATGAGTAATGTACACCTCCACCAGCAATGATAAGAGGTTTCTTTTTCCGTAGAATCAACTGAAGCGCACGTTCACTAGCCGATTTTACAGCTGGTCTTCGATCAATGTGATGTACTCTCTTTTGGAAAAATTGTATCGGATAATCAAAAGCTTCAGATTGAACATCTTGTGGTAAAGCAAGGGTTACTGCACCCGTTTCAACTGGATCAGTTAAAACGCGCATTGCATTAATAGCAGCTGTCATCAACTGTTCAGGACGTACAATTCGATCCCAATATTTACTAACTGGTTTAAACGCATCCGTCGCACTAATTGTATAATCTGATGTGTTTTCAATTTGTTGAAGAACTGGGTCTGGCTGTCTACATGCAAAATTATCTCCTGGTAAAAGTAAGACTGGAATTCGATTAACAGTTGCAGTCGCAGCTGCTGTTACCATATTTAACGCACCTGGACCAATTGAAGTAGTACAAGCAAATATTTCTAAACGATTTTTTTGCTTTGCATAAGCAGTTGCTGCATGAACCATGCCTTGTTCATTTTTACCTTGAATAAATAATAGTTCCTCAGGGCCGTATTCTAATGCTTCACCGATACCAGTCACATTTCCATGTCCGAATATTCCCATAATTCCTTTTACAAATTTATGTTCAACACCATCAAATTCGATATATTGATTATCTAGAAATCGAAGTAACGCTTGGGCCATCGTTAAACGAATTGATTCCATAGATCCTCCTAATTTTTTGACTTAAAAAGGCTGAAAATAGGTAAAACTCTTGAAAAAAGGTTCAAAAATTGGGCACGTTGATAAAGTAAATACTTATCATCATGCCCCAAACTATTTATTTATGATTGATTTTACTTACAGTACCGCCTATTTGAAGAGTAGGATTTAAAACGATCTTCCTAGCAGAAGTTCGATCGCTATCCAATAAATCTAGTAATAAAGTAAGTGCTGTACTACCTAACTCATGCATCGGTTGTTTAATCGTAGTCAATGAAGGATACACAATATTTGTAATCCACGATCCATCAAAACCTACGATTGACACATCACTCGGAACTTTATTACCTGCAGCTTCAAAAGCTTTCTTAACGCCAATTGCAAGGAGATCATTCGTTACAAGATAAGCAGTATGATTCAATCCATCTTTTAAAATACGCTCACCGATTTGCTCTCCATCTACAATTTCACAGCCTTTTGCATCTATTACTTCTCTATAAGAAGAAAGTCCCTTTTCTTCCATAATGATTTGATAAGCCCTTATACGATCTTTAATGTCATTAAAAACTGGCGGTTCTGAAATTAGTGCCACTTTTTCATGACCATTTTCAATCAAATGCTGCATCGCCATTTGAATACCAGCGAAATTATCCGTAATGACACAGTTTGCCTTACTATCAAGCAAATCATTTCCGATAATTACTAAATTGTCTACTTGTTTATTCAATTTAGCAACTTGCTTAGCAGTCATATCCATCAAAAGAAGTCCATCTACATTTTGTTTGTTTAAATAAGGAATATCATTGTCTTTGTTTAATGACATGTTAGTCGTAACGATATTAATTCCTTTGTTTAATGCTTCATAATAAATCCCTTCTGCAACTTCTGCATAAAACGGATTTATATTATTTGGTGTAACTAATGCGACAGTATTTGTACGTCCAGAGGCAAGAACACCAGCCGCTGCATTATACTGGTATTGCAGACGGTCGATTACTTCGAATACCTTTTTCTTCGTCTCTGACTTTACACTCGGGTGTTCATTAATGACCCTCGAAACTGTA
This sequence comes from Gottfriedia sp. NPDC057991, assembly GCF_042886615.1. Classification (NCBI taxonomy): domain Bacteria; kingdom Bacillati; phylum Bacillota; class Bacilli; order Caryophanales; family Bacillaceae; genus Gottfriedia; species Gottfriedia sp. NPDC057991. Next base: position 474,669 of record NZ_JBHVQN010000001.1, on the reverse strand, counting down.
GCAATAGATACTCCTGCATGTTTTGCAACATCATAAATCGTTACGGACATACTGACACAACTCCAATCTATCTACTCTAAAGTTTTAAATTTGTAATGGATTCAATATAATTTATTGATTTTTGTGCATATTCAATCGGATTTGCTTGTAGTGAATCCTGTTCAGCTTCAATTACAAACCATCCTTGATAATCAACTTCTGCAAGTGTTTTGAATATTGCTTCAAAATTAATTGTACCATCACCAGGCACAGTAAAAATACCCATTCTTACAGAATCATTAAAATTAATACCATTATCTTTCACGTTTTTCAATACATCTTCACGCACATCTTTTAAGTGAACATATTTTACACGCTCACCGTACTTTTGAATCACTTCAACCGGATCTACCCCACAATAATATAGGTGACCTGTATCCAATAATAATGAAACAACTTCCGGGTCAGTACCTGCACAAAGGGTATGAATCTCATCTAATGTTTCAACACCTGTACCCGTATGAATATGGTAAACAAGTGTCATTCGATGTTGTCTGCAAAATTCACCAGCAATATTTAAACCCGTACAAAGTGACGCCCACTCACGTCCAGTATATTTTTTAATCCCTTTATTTGAACGATCCTCTCTTGGATCCCAGTGAACGGAACCTCCACCATCAGCTGTTACAACAAATGTTGAACCCATTCTCTTTAAAAATAATACATGAGCTTTAAATTTTTGTAAGCTCTCGTCTAAATGATCTGGGTCAGAGAATAGGATGTCACACCACCCTGAAGTTAAGGCTAAATTTCTTTGTCCTAATTCCTTTTGTAAAGTGAGAATATCCCTTGGATACTTACGACCAAGCTCCGTACCTCTAAAGCCAAGTTCATTCATTTCATCAACTATTTGTTGAAATGAGTAGTGATCCCCTAAATCCGCCATATCATCATTTGCCCAGTTAATTGGTGAAATAGCTAATTGACAATTATAAAAAGTATTCATTTGATGTCCCCTCCCGATTATACGTAGATAAGTTTTCCACCTTCACTAGCACTTCGATAACACGCATCTGTAATAAGAACCGAACGATACGCATCATTAGCAGATACACTAAATGTTGTTTTATGTTTAACTGAATCTAAAAAGTCTTTATGCATTTGTACATAACCCCATTTTAAATTACGGTCGATTCCTCTAACATTTTTTGTTTGCTGCTCTTGTTTTAATGGACCGCATTCTGTCACTAAATCTAACTCTTCTGTAATAATTGTTCCATGGTCGCCCCATAATTGAATTCGCTCAGATGGCCAAGTCCACGACGCATGCCCATTTGTACTTAAAACAATCGACTGACCTTCCTCTGTTGTAAACATACATGAAAAATTATCATGAAGAGGATACAAGCACTGTTGCGAAACGCATCGTACTTCACGTATTTCCCCCATTAAATAACGAACCATATCAAACATATGAATCGTTGAATCATATAAAAATCCACCTGTTAATTCAACATTTGTTACCCATGGAGGCGAGGTCATATCACCATCATTCATAATGATATTTCCAGAATATATTTTAAAACCATTTTGAATAATTTGCTTCGTTTCTGCGTAAACCGGTGCAAATCGACGGTTAAACCCGACGTATAAACGGTTCTCGTCATCTCCTAAAACATTCATAATTTCATCCGCATCTTGTAAGCTTGTAACAAAAGGTTTCTCACAAAACACTGTTGCCCCCTCTTTCAATGCCGAAACAACCGCTTCTTTATGTTTTGTATTCGGAATCGTTACAAACACAACTTCCGTTCCAGCCTGAACCATCTCAGCAACAGAACGAAATGCCCTTCCACCATGTGTTTCACAAAATGATTTGCATCTTTCATAATCAATGTCTGTTACACCCATAAACTCTACATCCGATCTTGTTTTCAAAAGAGATGCATGTAAATTCCCCATATTTCCTGCGCCAACAATACCTATTTTCATCTATTTATACCTCCATCGTTTTTTTTAATTCTTTTGATAAAAACTGACCAAACTGATTGACTACCGACTTTGGATCAAGATTCCCTTCGTATTCAATCGAAAGCCAGCCATTATAATCCACGTCTCTTAATTTTCTTAAGATGGTTGGGTAATTAATATCCCTCTCTTCTCCATTTGCATTAATCTCTTTCACTTTTGCGTGCACATGGCCTGAAAAGTGAGCTGTTTTTAAGACACCATCAAGCTGATCAACATAATTGCCGGTATCTAAAAGTAGTTTAATAGAAGGACGATTTAAGTCATTGAACATCCTCAATACATCATCACTATTAGATAAAAATCCACCATGATTATGATTTTCGATGACGACTGTTAATCCAGCTTCTTCAACAATCGTTGCTGCTTGATCCACAAATCGAATCATTGAATTCCATTGTTTCTCTTTATCAAAATCAGGCCAACCAGCAAATAAGCGGAAGTTTTGAATATGTAAAGCTTTTGCGATTTCAACCCATTCTTTCACTCGAGCAAGTTCCGCATTTATTTTTTCTTCTGATTCAAATCCAAAATTACAATCAAATGCTAGATTCACAATCGGTAGATTATATTGATTGCTTAATTCAACAATTTCATTAAGGTAACTCTTATCATTTGGATGAAAAATATGCTTATCTTCAAGTTCAACACCATTTACAAATGGTAAAGTTGAACAAAATTGATAGAATTCATCTAACTCCATTTTTCTCTCTAAAAGAAGCTCATCAAACGATTGAGAACTACATGCTATCTTCATTTTTATCTCTCCTCATTATTTAAGTGCACCAGCTGCAAGACCTTTTACTAAATGCTTGTGTATAAGTATGAATAAAATTAGTACAGGAACCGTACTTAAAAGTGACGCTCCCATCATGTAATTCCACTGAACGTCGTATCTTCCTACGAAGCTATAAAGTCCAAGTGTGATTGGCATTTTACTATCAGTTTGAACAAAGGTTAAAGCGAAAAGAAATTCGTTCCAGGCATTAATGAATGAAAACACGCCTACCGTTACGATTGAAGGGATCGCTAATGGAGTTAAAATTCGAACTAACGTATCAAATTTATTACATCCATCAATTTGTGCAGCCTCATCAATTTCGACAGGCACATTGTTAAAGAATGAATAGATAAACCATACTGCAAAGGATATTGAAAAAGTTGTATTGATAATAATGAGCGACCAAATATTGTCTAGCAAATGATGGTTCGCGAACATTTTATAAAGTGGTACTAGAATGATAATAGGAGAAAACATTTGAATCACAAGTAACAATGCCAAAACTGCATTCTTTCCTTTAAATTGCAAACGACTTAGAGCATATGAGGTTGGGATCGCTAGAACTAATACTAGTAGAGTAGAACCAAGCGCAATTTTAATACTATTTATAAAATAGACGCTTAAATTTGTATGGCTCCATAGCTTAATATAATTTGAGAAAACCATATGAATTGGTAAGAAAACCGAAGTATCATATACCTCACTTTTCGTTTTTAATGATGTAATTAACATGATGAAAAATGGAAAATCGAGCAGTATGATCATCAAAAGGAGAAAACCCCAGCGTAATGTTGACCATCCATTTAGCCTAATTCTGTACACGATTCTTCTCCCCCTTACTTAAAATGAAATAAACAACTGAGAAGACAAGCATAATCAAGAATGTTAAAAATGAAAGTGCTGAAGCTTGCCCAAAATCGATCTTAACAAATGATAATTTGTAAATTAATGTAACGAATGTTTCTGTCGACCCCGCTGGTCCACCCTTTGTTAAAATCCAGATGATTGGGAAAGCATTAAATGCCCAAAAAACCGAAAGAACAATAACTAAAGAGTTCACTGATTTCATTAAAGGCCATGTGATATGCCTAAACTGTGTGATTGGTCCAGCTCCATCTAAATTAGCAGATTCATATAACTCAGGATCGATTGATTGTAAGCCTGCAAGTAAAGTAATGACAATGAAAGATATGTTTGACCAAATACCAACGATTGAAACAACAACAAATGCCGAAGTCGGTGTACCAAGCCATTGATGATACTGCCCAATCAAGTGAAAATATTTTAATATCTGGTTTAAAGGTCCTAGTTCCCCGTGAAAAATCCACATCCAGCTCATCGTCGCGATACTTAAAGGCGCTGCCCACGGTAAAACGACTAGAATATAGGCGATTTTTCTAAAGCGAAATTTTTTGTTTAAAATTAAAGCAAGGAGATAAGCAAGAACAAACGCAACACCAACAGTCACAATTACCCAAAGTACCGTTTGACCAAGAACTGTCCAAATGCCGTCGTAGGTTAAAATAGCTTTAAAATTCCCAAAGAATCCAACCGACTGGATCTTTCCAATTCGATTTACTTTTGATACGGAAATTAGTAGCGTTTGAAGCATCGGATAGATAATTGTTAAAAAGATTAATAGTAATGTAGGGAATACGAGTAAATAAGGAAGTGCCATCTGAAAAATAGATATCTTCCTACGTTTTTTGTATGTTGAAACACCTATCTTTTGTATGAACTCTGTCTGGGTAGGCACATGAATCTCCCCTCTCTTAATATAAAACAGATACGATTAATTAATTTGCATATAAATCTTTTACTTGTTTAGCAGATTCTTTCAACGCTTCTTTCGGACTAATTTGTTGTAAATAAACTTTTTGAATTTCATCTGTTACGATATGGTCCATTTGATCACCATACTTACCAGCATCAGCATATTTATTAATTGCATTTGGTAACAGCGATGCAAAGAACTTATTATTTTCCGTGCTATTGTACTTAGGATCATTTAAAACTGCTGTTAACTCAGGAATATTTCCATGATTTAATGCAAAGTTTAAGCGATTATCTGGCTTATACATGAATTGAAGGAACTTGCCAATCGCTGCCTTTTTAGAAGGATCATCATTCATAACCGAAATAACATCTGGCTGCATGACTGATTTCGAAACCATTCCTGGTTTTGCAGTCGGAACCGGCACCATTCCATACTCTACCTTTTTATCTTGATCAAGCATCGAAGCGAACCAAGGTCCAGTAATCATCATTGCTAGCTTGCCAGATTGGAAGATTGGTTGAACTCCGTTTTCCCATTCAATTGCATTTGGATTCGGATTTGTTAAGCCATCTTTTATTAGTTTGTTTAAAAATGCTAATGAATCAACGCCTTGCTGTGAATTAAATAATAATTTATTGTGAGGTCCAAAATGTTTAGAAGATACTGCCTGATCTGAATTAAAGTAGAAATACTCAAAACCTGTCATTACGTTTGGATATTTTCCACCTACACCAAAACCATAAACATCAGAAGAAGTTAATATTTTCGCGTCATTGTATAGTTCATCCCAAGTTTTAGGAGCTTGTAAATGATTTTTCTCAAACAAATCTTTACGATAATATAAAACCCTAGGATCAAGAAAGAATGGTAAACCAGTTAGTTTTCCGTTACTTCCCTTGAAAGAATCTAATGGAGCTTGAACAAAAGTATTTAGAAGATCTTTATTTGCATATGAGTCAATAGGCTTAATCGCGTCCATATCCTTAAACTCACCAATCCATAAACCAGATAAATTCGCAATATCAGGAGCTTGATTTCCAGTAACCCATGTAACTAGACGATCATGATAATCGTTCCAGTTACTAACCAATAATTTAACTTTAATATTTGGATTTTCTTTATCAAATCGTTTAATCATATCCTGCATTTCAGGCTTAATCTTTGAGTCATACTCCGCAACAGAAAATTTAATCGTAACTTTTCCGTCCCCTTTAGTCGAAGCCGACTGCTGACTACACCCTGTAAAAAGAATCATTGCTACGAAAAGTAGAATCCAACTTCTCATTAGAAATTTTTTATTCATTTCCCTTCCCCATTCCCTTTAATTTTTATATTTTTAACTTCCCGAAAGTAAAAAAGAAAATAAAAGTATGGCTTACAAAAATTTTTTCAATGATTCATGTAACTTGCTTTCATAACAAAAGTACTTATTCTACTGGTTAATCTTATGCACCACCATTCTGTTTTTATGTAAGTTTTATGAAAATTTTGTTAAGCGTTTACATTTTTTATTTTATAATTGAGTGAATATTCTTTCAACTAAAAATATTCGCGTTTTTTCTACAAAATACCAGACGTATTCAGGAACATTAAATTACAATTAACAACTAAAATCTTAATAAATTTCCATTTTTTTCATCGAGAAAATTTTATTTATATAACTTATGTTTTGTTTGTTACAGAAATTTACATTTCACTTTCATTTATTTCTGAAAATAAAAAAACACCTCTCAAGAGATGTGAAGTTGAACTTTTTCTATTTCTTGGTTGGTATTAGATTTTATTTATTTTTTTCTTTTACAAAATAAAAGCCTGTTCCATTTTCTTGGGGAATATATCCTTGCTGTGCTGAACTATTTTCCACCATGTTTTGCTCTTCAACAGAAATATTTGTAATGATATCTCCACCGCCAAATCCTTCAAAATAATTTTGTTTTTCTACAATGTTGACACTTTTTGAAGAACCGCTAATTTCATTACTGACTGGTTTTAAAAAGTAAATCAACAAAAAAACGGTCACAATAAAAGTTAAAATTAGATATAAAATTACTCTAAAAAACTTATCCATTATACTCACCTATTTCTTCAAAGTACTTTTCAAATAACTCTAGAATAGTTAAATCCCAACATACACTAAGTTAATCCAAAGCGAAGATACTAAAATTAAACTCAAACTTAGTCCAATGTTGATCTTCTCTTTCCATCTCTTATCTGATGGAATGATTGAAATCAGAAAACTCAGCAGGCTTAATAAAATACTTATACAATTTAAACTTAAAAATAGATTGAAGTTGTTAAATCCGTTGAAGGTGACATTTAAAATGAAAATAGAGTAACTAAAAATAAGATAGTAGAAACTTTTCAAATTTAACCAACCCCCGAGAAAACATTTTGTTTTTTTGATTATATTAACATATTAATTTTCGGTAAAATGTTCTAAATTTGAATAATGTATGAAGATAAACTAATTATTAGCGTTTGTTCCTTATATTGTAACAATTACTCATAATCTCTTTTTTATTAGATGTTATATTAAATTTGATTGATCGAGTACCAATCAAAGCAGTAATCCGACTAATTTAAAAAGGAGAATTCAAATGAATATGGTTACAAATCATTAAGTTCAACTATCGCTTTATTTGTAGTTGGTGTAATTTATTCTACTAATATGCCTAATAGAGTGACTATTTCAAATGCATGAATTTGCCATTAGTAAAAATGAAAATATTATAGAAGCAGCAAAACAATTATTTGTAGGAAAAGTAGTCGAACAATTAGATACTGAATCAGATGAGGGTGGGCCTTATACACCATATAAGGTTGTAGTCGAAAATAAATTAAAAGGTGAATTGGAAGCAAATCAGGAAGTTATTGTTGAACAACGAATTGGTTATGAAAGTAGTCACAAAGCTATAAAGAAGATGGATGAAGAAGATGACTTTTTAACTACTGAAAATTCATATGTATTTGCAACAAGTAATATAAAAGAAAAAGAACGATATAGAATAATCGTTCCGTTAATAGGTAATGTAAAAATTAAGGGTAAAAATGATAGATTTCCAAAAAAGGAAATTTTAAAAGAATTTAAAGATGCATTAAAGAAAAACGAATTATGATTAATGTTCTCCCTCAATTATTGGAGATTTTTTTCATTTAAAGATTTTCTAAGATTTCTTTATTTGATAAAAGATTCATCCAATGCATCTCTCATCAATTTATATGGATATGAATTCAATTTTACTAATGGAGTCTCATTTAGATCAAGATTCAATTGGAGTAAACTAATTGTTTCTCCCTCCTCAGCCAAGAAATGAATAATATGTTCGACTTGATAGATCATATCATTCATCTGGGAAATAATACTTCGATCGCTGGTAGCTGTATATTGAACATCACCTATTTGTTCCATGTAAAAATCTATTTTCTCAATATCGAATTCGTTTCCTAGAAAGTTACCCACGATATTTTCCCTCATTAACTCTTCAAAATTTGTAAAATCCTTTTTTAATAGACCATACATGACAAAACAATATCTAGTTACATTATTCATTACCAATACACATTTTTTACGGCCAATTTTAAAGATATTCGCGTGCCAGCAAAAAAGTTGATTCTCGTTTGATAAATCTGGTTTCTCTACTTTTATTTTCATTTCATCTGAAAGTTTTTTTGTTAGTTGAATGTGCATGTCTCATTTCCTCATTTTTATTTTTCTATGGACAATTATATCTTAATTAATTTTTTGAATCACTTAACCGGACTACTATTTGAAGAAAATGTTTTGCAAAATAAAAAAAGTGACTTTTATTGGTCACTATTTCATATCTTCTACATTTTAACCAATGGTACTGAAACAGAATCAAGAAACGCTTTTAATTCTTCACCATTCGATACTGCGTTTTTTGGGAGTACAAATGCCCGATTTGATGCATAAAAGAAATAAAATGCATAATCTGCTTCTTTCACTTCAAGTATGTGCTCCCACTTGATAAAAGTCTCTTCGATCGGCGTTTTTTCAAGAAGTCCTTTTTGATCTAAAACTATTTCAGTCTCCCCAAATATCTTTTTATTTCTAGGATCTTTTGTAAACAAAGCTACACTTCTTTTGATTCGTTGCTTTTGATCGTAAGGAGTGAAAAAAAAGTGCACTACAGCTAACACGATTAAAAGCCAAAGATAATTCATAATCTTGACGTCTAACACATATGCGTACAAACAGAGCAAACCGAAAAAATAAAGAGAAGCACCAGATCGTTGTTGTAAATAGCCTTTCCCTTTTGAGTTCGAACTGTGCAAATCAAGGTTAAATCGGTATACATCATTTTCTTCGTAATTAAATGTAAAATTCATGCTGCCCCTCCTTCCCTATTTTCATAAAAAAAGTGACCAAATTGATCACTCTTTAAAGCGTTCATCCACTTAATCATTTATTTTCGAATTAATCCAACAATTCTAATTATAATGAATGAATTACTAGAAAACAATGGACAAACATCACCCAACTTACTACCTTTTTCTGGAAGAATGGTCTTTCAATCGTATATGATAATAGTTTGATAATTTACCAAAATAATCCCAAATACTTAAAGAATTATAATGATTCTTCTAATTAAAATTTACTTAAATTTGCTATAAATAGTCTTATTTAGCTTAATTATTTTTATATTCGATGATTAGAATTTCATTAAACAAGCCTATAGTCTTTCTAATTGTCGAAAAATAAATGTGTATTGAAGCCCATGGTTATGCCTGATTTTTTATAGTAGCATTAGAGACCTCAGTGTTCTTAATAATAAACAATCGGAGTGATTTGGTGCTTAATAAAAAAATCTTATCATTGGTTACTTTAGGATTATTAGTTTCACCATTGTCTTTAGGAACTGTTAAGGCAGAAGGAAACGGATACGATTTATCAAAGAAGATGATTGAACATCAGGTTAAAAAACCTCTTCAAAAAGGAATCATAGATTTTCACACGTTTAATCAGCTTGGAAAAGAAGTAAAGTATGCCAGGTCCTTTTCAGTAAAAAGCTTTAATAAAAAGGGGACCATGAATAAAGGTAATGTCACTAGCGCAGATGATGATTTTATTTATGAGACAGAGTATAATGATGAGTTTGCTTATGCAGATAATACATCATATGACAAAATCTTGATTGGGCAGTTACTTCCTTTATATGATTTAGATTTACATAAAGTAGTCGTACCGTCTGATGGACTTTTATATGTGGCTGGGGCAACTAACACTATTAATATTGATCTTTTATTTGCAGCAGTAGAAAAGGATTTTTCTGAGAGTAATAAATTAGTCTACTTAGGTTCGGAGTTTGACGATGATGGGACTGAGTATCAAGCATACCAAGCAAAAGCTGGCACTTATTATGTAGGAGTTATGGATTATGATAATGTAGACGATATTGACAATAATACCGAAAATGACTTATATGCTATCATAACTGGTTTCGAGGACAATGTTGCGCCAAATAAACCGGTCGTAAATAAAGTTGATAATAATGACAGAACTGTGACTGGAAAGGCAGAGGCTAATTCTACTGTAACTGTTAAAAGAGGATCTACAGTACTGGGTACCGCTAAAGCTAATTCGTCTGGAAACTATTCACTACCTATTGCTGTTCAAAGTGCAGGAACAAAGCTGACTGTAACCGCTAAAGATGCTGCTGGAAATGTAAGTGTAGCAACAACTGTAACAGTTGTAGATGTAATTGCACCAGGTAAGCCAAAGGTTAATAAAGTAGATGACAACGACTTGAAAGTAACTGGAAAAGCTGAAGCCAACTCATCTGTAACCGTGAAAGTTGGAAGTAAAGTCTTAGGTACTGCCAAAGCTGATTCAAAAGGAAACTTTACAGTTAAAATCAAAGCACAGAAAAAAGGAACCACTATTGCCGTAACTGCAAAGGATGCTGCAGGAAATACTAGTCAAGCGACTACTTTAAAAGTTGTAAGGCATTAAGGCATTAAGGCAAATTATAGAGCCAAGGATTAATTCCTTGGTTTTTGTTTTTTTAGTCCTCAAGTAATCAGGATTCCCCATTATTTATGGTACTTTTTTTGATAAATAGTCATCAATACTCTTCCTATAATTTTCGTAGAATTCATACAAATAATTAAGCTGGCCTTCTTTAAAAATATAGATAACTCTTTCATCTTTAGTTTGATATTCTCTTATTTTAATATTGTTTATAATTTTAGTTCTAACCTCTTTCCCGCCTTTGTAATCTAAGCCATTTGATGAATGAATACTTATGTTAATTTGATGTGAAAGGTACATATCAATATATGGAGAAAGGAATCCATCATCTATTAGATATATATTTTTCACTCCAAATTCAGGGGGAATAAGAATTGTTTGGTTAGTATTTAATTTATTACTTATTTCATTTTTCTCTATTTTAATCTTTGTATCTAGGGCTGGTTGGAAACACATTATGTATAAATACATTATTAAACCGATCCCTACAATTGAAATAAAAGAAAAGAAAATTACCTTTAGCATCATTCTCAAACCTCCATCATATTTAAAATAGCTTCACTTGTGAAAATGGTAACATATTAAAATACATTTTAATTAAAGGAATTTTGAAATTAATATGAAGTTTTTTAATGAAAAAAGAGCATCCCCGAAAGATACTCTTTTTAGAAAAAAATTATTGTTGCAAATTCATACTATACAACTTACTCATCTCAAAAATTTGCTCCTGAACCTTATCAATCACTGATTGTGGACTTATAACTTGAGCATCTTTACCCCATGTTAAAATCCAAGTAATCAACCCATCACTAATCGCAGCTTTTGTAGTTAAAATGAAATGTTCCTCATCCACTTTTTGAATATCAGCCTTTAATCCAAATCGGTCTAGTACGACATTTAATAATCCTTTTTTAAACTTGATTTTTACATAATCAGGTTCACCGGCAAACATATTAAAAACTGTACTCAAATATTCATCAACGTTAAAGCGTTCATCTTGAAATTTTTCTTCTGTTCTCTTAACTTTTCTCATTCGGTCTACGCGGAAATGTCTAAGTTGATCATCAGGTAAACTTCTTGTAATTAAGTAATAGTAGTCATTTGACCAAATTACAGCGAGTGGCTTTACTGAGTACTCTTTTCCATCATGGCTTAATTCAAATTTTTTGTTAAAATTGTATCGGCCATATTGAAATGTAAGTAATTTTTTATCAGCAATGGCTTGATGAATTTGATCGATTGAGAAGTGAATTCGATTGCTTTCACTTTTAATGGCTGTGTCTGGAATAATACCATTGTGAAGCTTTTTGGCTTCGTTTTCACTTGTAAGGTTTTTTAATTTATCAATAATCTTTTTTGATTCTTGTTTGTTTAAAAATCTTGAAGCTGTAACAGCATCTACTAATAAACGGAGTTCATGTAATTCAAAAAGTCTTTCTTGATGACTATATGTAGTTGCCTTACCATCTGAAGCGTTTTCAATTACATCAAAACCAACATGTTCTAATACCGATATATCTTTTAAAAATGTGTTTTTACTATAGGAGAAGGCCTCTTCACCTGCTGCTAGTCTCTTTTTTATTTCATCAAAGGTAAACTCATGATCGATATCTGTTTTTCTTTCTAGAAGCTTCATTAAATTATAAAAGCGTACACGGTTTTTATCCATGGAATCCTCCGTTTTTTAGTAAAATTCATAAGATGTATTTTATATGTAATTTAATCTAATTTTAATTTTAACATATTTAATTGGTAAAAATATGGTTAAAAAATACTAGTCTATTTTTACTAGAAAAGTACCCTATAGAGTAGCTTATATTAGCTGTCTACTCTATAGGGTACTTTTTAACGTGGAGATGCTTTTATTAGTTTGATATTACTCCATCAGAGAGTCCTTATAAATTGTAACAAACTCCCTTTGGGCTATTATTAAGTCTCTCGGAGTTTTTAAATCAATTAGTGTAATTTCGCGTTTATGGTTAATTGGTAAGTCTTCTTCTGAATTCCATGAAGCGAAATATTCTATTACGCCACTCTCATTAACAGCCTCTTTAATATATTCATATAAAATCTTCAAACATTTTTCACCTTCTGGAGAAATCCGTTTCTCTCCTTTCATTGGAACTTGTTGAGACATCATACATACTTGATGCTTATATTGGAAGTGTTTAGAGAAACTAAAAATCTTTTTTTCTTCTAGATCATAATTCCTTTCCATATATAGATGTGTAAAATCTAGTTCATTTGCATAAACATTAGGAGAAATAGGATTGTCACCAAAGGTACCATCTTTCAGTCGCATTGGTGAAGAAATATAATGATATTGTGTCATGAATAGATCCTCCTTTTCTAATTAACCGGTCCGCCATAGAAAGCGTGCACATTTGGAGAACGCTTTGCCGGATGATAGTGATAATAAAATTAGCTAAAGCTTCACAGTCTTAGCCTAATTTTTAGAGATATGCCAAGAGTCTTTTTAAGATTTTAACCTCGATACAGCCTCTGATTTGCCCCTTACCAATATATATGCCTCCACCTGAATTCACAGTAGTTGCAAGTGACTGTATGTGAAAATCTTAACATAAGAATTTATAGATAATTATGGTATCTATGATAAATTATTGAATTTTTTTAGTGAAATTTTACGAATTATTTCTCTTCTTCATTTTCCTTTAAATTACCGGCAATTCCATTGATCTACATCGAACAATACTGTTTTTTTCTTATATGATTCTAGTACAAAAGTCCTCGTCCAAAAAGACTAAAAACGAAATAAGCGTGATATCAAAATGTAAACAAGCATACACATAAAATATTGATTCCCAAAATTCTCCATTTTACATATTCAATAAAATTGTACAGGAGGTCAGGAATGATTGAATTTAAACATGTAAATAAGTTTTATGGCGATTTTCAAGTCTTGAAAGATATTAATCTCACAATTAATAAAGGTGAAGTTGTTGTTGTGATTGGGCCATCTGGTTCTGGTAAGAGTACTTTGTTGCGTTGTATCAATCATCTGGAAGCAATTAATGACGGGACACTTACTGTCAGTGGGATTTCAGTTGGGGATAAAAAAACTGATCTTAATAAGTTAAGACGCAATATTGGTATGGTTTTTCAGCATTTTTATTTGTATCCGCACAAAACTGTGCTTGATAATATTACCCTGGCACCTATGAAAGCGTTGGGACAATCTAGAGAAGAGGCTGATGAAACAGCCAAACATTTTCTTGAAAAAGTAGGCATTTTAGAGAAGGCGAAATCTTATCCTTCCCAGCTTTCTGGTGGTCAGCAACAACGTGTAGCAATAGCTCGCGGGCTTGCGATGAAACCGGATATTATGCTTTTTGATGAACCTACTTCAGCACTTGATCCTGAAATGATTGGTGAAGTGCTAGATGTTATGAAGACTCTTGCTCGGGAAGGCATGACGATGGTTGTCGTGACTCATGAGATGGGCTTTGCCAGAGAGGTTGCCGACCGAATCGTCTTTATGGACGAGGGTCGCATATTAGAGGAAGCAACTCCGGCTGAGTTTTATGAGAACCCGCGTGAAGAACGGGCTCGCTTATTTCTCAGTCGTATATTAAATCATTAATAGGAGGTAATGGAATGTTTCTAAAAAAATTCATGAAAATGGCACTAGTTTCAACTACGGCCGCCTTAGTTCTTGCAGGTTGTGGTGGTAAGGATGGTGCTAAAAGCAAAGATGCTCTTGCACGCATTAAGGATGATAAGAAAATCGTATTTGGCGTAAAATATGACACTCGTTTATTTGGATTGAAAAACCCATCAACAGGTAAAGTAGAAGGATTTGATATTGACCTTTCCAAAGCACTGGCAAAAGAAATCTTTGGCAATGATGTTAAACCTGAGTACATAGAGGTTACGTCAAAAACTAGGGTTGGTCTCTTAAATAATGGCAAAGTTGATGCGGTAGTCGCTACTATGACCATTAATGAAGAACGTAAAAAAGAAGTAGATTTTACTGATGTTTACTTTAATGCAGGACAATCTTTGCTTGTGAAAAAAGGCAGTAAAGTTCATGGGCTTGCAGATTTGAAAAAAGGGACAAAAGTACTTGCTGTTAAAGGGTCCACTTCTGCTGTAAATATTCGCCAAAAGGCTCCTGATACTACAGTACTTGAATTCGAAAACTATGCTGAAGCTTTTACAGCCTTAAAAGCTGGTAAAGGTGATGCCCTAACGACTGATGATTCAATCCTTTATGGTATGAAAGAAGAAGATCCTTCATTTGAATTAGTAGGTGGAACTTTTACCCAAGAACCTTATGGAATCGCTGTTAAAAAAGGCAATAAAGATCTTGTCGACGCATTAAATAAAGCATTAAAAAGCCTGAAAGATTCAGGTAAATACGATGAAATTAAGAATAAATGGATTAAAAAATAATGATTGATATTATCGTTGGGATCAGCAGAGTCCGTAATTTTACGGGCCTGCTTTTCCTGATAATTAGGAGGAAATCCTTTGATTGATTTCTCGATACTAACAGATCATATGGAGTATTTTTTAGAAGGATTAAGAGTCACCGTTTTAACTAGTTTAATTGCTTTGTTGTGTAGCTTTATTTTAGGAACAATAATTGCTGTTATGCGAATTGCTCCAATTAAACCGCTTAACTGGTTAGGTTCGGTATATGTAGAATTTATCCGTAATATCCCTGTACTAGTGGTTATTTTTTTCACTTACTTAGCTGGAAGCTTTAGTGGGATGGTTGCAGGAACGATTGGATTAACTATCTATACTGCAGCCTTCATTGCCGAAGCAATCCGTGCCGGCATCCTCTCTGTTCCAAAAGGACAAATGGAAGCCGCCCGCTCGACAGGTTTAAGTTACGGACAGGCAATGAGATTAATTATTCTTCCCCAGGCGATAAAAATAGTAATCCCTCCCCTTGGCAACCAATTTCTAAATCTAGTAAAAAACTCATCATTATTAGCAGTCGTAGCTGGTGGAGATTTAATGTATCAAGGCGATCTAATTTCTGCAATGACTTACGTAACGTTTGATACTTATATTTTCGTAGCCCTATTTTATTTAGTCTTAACGATCCCTTTAAGTATTGGTGTGGGATATTTAGAAAAACGCTTGGCTAGAAGTAATTAAGGAGGTGGATGAATGGATTTTCTGCAGCCGTTCGCTGATGCATATACACTAGATCATATCAAGTTTTTGTTGGAAGGATTTTGGGTCACCCTTAAGGTCGCTGCCATTTCAATTGTACTAAGTTTCATTATTGGTGGACTTATTGGTACGCTTAGATATACGAAGATTCCTGTTGTTACTCATTTACTTACCGCGATTGTTGAGACGATTCGGAACTTGCCTTTACTACTGATTATTTTCTTTACCTATTTTGCCCTACCGGAAATCGGGATTGAAATGAAAATAACAACAGCAGCCATCGCAGCATTAACGGTTTTTGAATCAGCTATGATTTCGGAGATTATTCGAAGTGGATTAAACTCAATCGAAAAAGGACAAATTGAAGCAGCTCGTGCATCCGGCCTCAATTACACTCAGACATTACGTTATATTGTCTTGCCTCAAGCATTAAGACGAATGGTTCCGCCAATTGTTAGTCAGTTTATTTCTTTACTGAAAGATACATCGTTAGCTGTTGTTATTGCGTTGCCCGATTTATTGCACAATGGACAGATTATTTATGCGCAGAAAGAATCTTATGTAATCCCTGTTATGGTGATGGTTTCGTTGATGTATTTTATTGTTAATTATGTTTTGTCGTTGGTTGCGCGTAGATTGGAAATTAAGCAGTCTTGAGAAATCTGGTTCATTTATTGGGCCGGATTTTTTTGATGTAAAAATAATTAAATTCTCTCGATAGAAGGAAATAAAAAAATCCCCCTTTCAAATGAATCTTAGAAAGGAGGATTTTGATATCTTCAAAGATTTTATCAATTACATTCTTCCAATTAATACGATTATAAATGCTCCTAATCCTAAAGATATAAGTAATATTATACTTGAAAGAATTATAATATATTTTTGTTTTCTCATTAAACCAATAACTAAAGAAAACAATGAAAAAAGAAACATAAAAATAATAACAATTGAAATGCCCATAATTTATCTCCTTCATTTAATATTTAGTTAGAATAATTTGAAATACTTTCTCTTTATACATTATGAAAGTCAATTTTACATTTCTCTCTTTATCAAGATACGTTATCGTTTCTCCAATTTCTTCAAGCGAGTGAATGTAGTTATTACCGTACTTATTTATAATAGTAGAAATATCATCTCCTATTCCAATACCTTTAGTAGTTTTTAGTTTAGGATCTTCAGAAACAATACTAATAATTTTATTGTTTTTAATTCCTATATAAAATTTCTTAAATTGATAGTTTCTATCATTTTCAACTGAAAGTATTACTACTATATCTGTATGTTTAACTGTTCTACCATATTTACTTTTTAGATCTACCAATAATTCAGGTGTAACTTGTTTATCCATCATAATTTCATTCATTCCTTCACCTTTTAGTGAAGTACTTTCTAGTAGTCTATTTTTTACTAAAATAGAAGTACGTTCAACAAGGAAAAAACCTATTAATAGCAATACAATAATTCCAAATAGTGCAGTAATATACTTCCAGGGGATAAGTTTAAATAATAGATTCCCTAGAATTAGTAATAAAATTAAAACTAAGACTTTTAATATCATTTTTTTATTCCCCCAAACTTTTACGAAATGTAGGTATTCCATGAAACATAACTACAAGAAAATAGCGAAGACTTCTTGGATATAGCAGAGAAGCCTTCTCTCTTCCACATCATTAAGTTGTTATTTATTAATCTTGTGATAGATGATTTAATGGCAAGTTCTATTAATGCATCTATTTTTTTCTCTGTTATACTATCAAAAGTATAAATTCTTACAAAAACAAGATTTCGATCATCATCCCAGTCTTGTGAACTACCCACCACTAGTTAACCTTCCGGTCTACTTGAAGTGGGGGCTTCTCGACTTATTGTTGCTTTTACTAGCCAACGAAAACTGACCGAGCTAACCCTCATGTTCCATGAGTTTTTGTTTCTATGCTAATACTAATAGACGAATGCCTTCATTTTTGATATTGACTGCTGAATTGTAGTCACGATCTGTCGCATAGCCGCATGAACAATGGTAGGTGCGTTCAGATAGTTGCATCAGTTTTTCTGAACCACAACAAGAACACTTCTTAGTGGAAGGAAACCACTTATCAATTTTCACAAGCTGTTTTCCTTGTTCTTTTAGTTTGTAAGCTAAGAAAGCAGTGAACATGCCCCAAGCATTGTCGTGAACGCTTTTACCAAAGTGAAGGGCTTGAGGACATTCCTTTCATGTTCAGGTCCTCTATCACGACAGCATCAAAGTTAGAAGCTAATTCTTTTGACTTATGGTGAAGGAAATTTTTGCGTTGGTTCGCTACTTTCTCATGAAACTTAGCCACTACTAGACATTGCTTATTCCAGCGTGCAGAACCTTTTTTACGCTTAGAAAGAATGCGTTGTGCTTTTGCTAATTTTTCTGACATAACACGATAGTAGCGAGGATAATTGGCTCTCTCATTCTCGCTACTCACATATAATTCAGCCATCGCAAAGTCTAATCCAATAACGTTTTTCACTTCTTTTTGTACAATTTCTTTTTCGTATTCAGTCAAAATAGAAACATAGTATTTACCAGTAGTTGTCATGGAGATCGTACATGACTTGATTATGTGGTCTGGTGGGATTTTTCTATGTTGTCTGATTCGTACCATTTTTAGCTTTGGTAATTTGATATGGCGAGCAAATAACAGTATATTTCCGTTTACGAGATTGGTTGTATATGAATTTCTACCCTTTTTGTTCTTGAATGTAGGAAAGTCATTGTGACCACTAAAGAAATTCTTATATGCAGTTTGTAAATTTAGTTGGGCATTTGCCAGGGCTAAAGAATCAACTTCTTTTAACCATTCAAATTCTGCTTTGTATTTTGCAGGAGTTGGAAACTTTTTTTCTTTAGTTGTTCCTGATCATCTTTGTATTTCTCGTATGTTTCTTTTCGTTCTGCCAACATTTTGTTGTAGACGAATCTCACACAACCAAAAGTTTTTCGCATAAGAAATGCTTGTTCTTCAGTTGGGTATAATCGAAACTTATATGCTTTATTGTGCTTTGCCATATCAATCCACCTCACTTTTGACCTTGATTTTCAATGTATTTCTTAATGGTATCTATTGCAGCCTGTTGTTAGCAGACAGAAACTTATTGACCAAAAACATTTCTTTCCATAATTTTATTCTGATAAGTGGGAAATCTCTCTACCTTCATTTATATCAAGAATCAAATGATTTTTACAATTTAGCTCTAGTTGAAGAAAATAACAGTTTTTCTTCAAAAGTCTCACTCCTTTTAATTAAATAATAAGTTAAATTTACTAATTTGTGAAAATTTTAACATATAATATTCTATTAAACTCATTATAAATGTGATAATAAATTGAAGATTTCGGAAATAAAAAATACAGTCTTCAAAAATTTGAAGACTGCAATGATACTTTATTATAGTATTGGTCACTGTAGACAAACTCGATAAAAATCAGGTTTGCCAACAGTCTGAGATAGTTAGTTCATTCTTGAGAACTATCTATCTTTTTTACTTCTTAACTTTATCTTTCACACGCTATTAAATCTTTATCGCGATCCATTTTTTTATTAGCATCATATAGAGCTTTTGATGCATACGGTTTATATTTAGTCTTACCGCCTTTATTTTTAACGGATGCACTACGGGCAACTCCACCCTTGTAAATCTCGTGCATTTCAGTACAGTTTTTAAATGTTTTCACAGCTGCACTAGCATTGTCAGTTGAAATAATTGAATAACTTTGAATAAGTCCAATTGTAAGAATACCAATAACAAATTTTTTCATTTTGAATAACTCCTATCTATTTTTGTGTAACAAATGCAAACTAATTTAAAATATTTTTAGTAAATAAATATGATTAATAGATTTAAAATTTATCTCTTAATCTCTTTATAAGTTTAGCATAGAAAATCTTGTTATTTTAGTTAAAATGTACCAGATTTATTCAGGGATTATTCACTAACTTTAATAGACCTACTCATAAATTGAGTAGGTCTTTCGTTTGTTTTCACCCTTAAGTAATGGTAAAAATTTCATATTTTTGTAATATTTTAGTAAAAAAATATAGATTATACTCTGTTAACATTATTATATAGAGATACTAATTGAGAAATTTTTTATAGATTAATTAAAAGTTAGCCTCAAGTGGTCTTATCTCTATATAAAATCTCAGTGGAAAGGTTAAGGTGAATTCTGAATGAAGAAAAAATTTATTTCAAGAAAGAAAGAATGGTATTTTTTGGTAATCATATTATTGGCATTGGTGATAACGTCTATTCCCATTAAAACTAATGCTGAAAATATAGATTCGACAAACACTTTAATTAAAGTGTTATTTAGACAAACTTATAAAGTTGATTGGAACGAGGTTTCTGAAAATGAAAAAAATAATACAATTAATTTAATTTCTAATGGCGATACTGGTTGGAGCTACAATCCAGATGAAGATATTTTTGAGCGTTTTGTTACACAGGAAAATGTTGAAGTTTCACTAGAAAATAGCGAAGAGTCGAAAACTGCAAATAACAATGGAGAAGTAGTTTTAAATGGTGATGGTAAAAAATTAGTAAACATTTCAGTAGAAGGAATAGATGATGATTTAAGCCAAATTGTTGATTTTTCTCAAAATGAAATAAGCATTATTAAAGAAATGGATATTTCTCAAATGTTAAAGGATTCAGAAAAAGACAAATATACTGAAGAGCCTAGCACAAAATTGAGTTCAAGAGCTACTTCAACAGATCCCCATTGGGAAATAGGAGAACCAGGACACTACGGTGATCGATTACATTGCAATCGTTTTAATGGACCTTTAGGAAATGGAAAATACTATCCAAATCATTATCCAGTAGCAGCAATTAATTTTATTATGAGTGACTGTGATTATTCTCTAGGTCGAAGTACAAGATGTTTAGCTGATTATACATCGAATAAATATTGTGCTGCCAGCCCAAGTTCAAAACAAGGAAAATGTTCGACTTTTATCGGTCATTATAATAGATTCCATAAACATTAAAAAGGAGAAATTGTTATTAAAAAGCATTTAAAACTAATACTATCTGTTTTACTTTTGATAAGTTTAGTATTCAATATTGGGTTTATAAAAATAATAACTCCAAAAACAGTCTTATCGATAGATAATAAACCAATCGTTAATGAACAAGAATTGTTAAAATCGTTAGAAAAAAAATATAAAATTCACGAATTAAATAATCAAGCAAATTCATATATCATTGAAAAAGAAGCAAATAAAAATAACTTATCATCGCCAAGTAAAAAAGAATTAAAAAAGCTAATTAAAAAATTCCCTGAAATGAACATAAATAAATCGAATAAACAACCATATTATGTGTATCATTTATTTAATCTAAAAAATAATGATTCTATAATAAAAAAATATTTTAAAGATAATTACCAATTAGAGGCTCCAAAGATGTATCAAGTACTTTCTTATCAAACAATTAATCATAATTTGGCCACAGAATTGCAAAATGAATTAGAATCTGGAAAAAACACAAGAATTATTGAAAAAGAACACAAAATTAATTTTGAAAAAACTTATACTGTCCATTTAGATTTTCTTCAACCAAGTACCTCAAATGATAAGTCAAATACTATAGTTGATGATTCAAATATTGGCAAAGTGGTACATCAAATGAATGATGATGGAATGACAATTATATATGTATCCAAAATATTGGATTACGCTCAAAAACCAAAATTATTTAGAGACATGTATTTTGCTAATAACTACCAAACTATTAAATCTAATTTAATTAATAAACTAAGTTCTAAATATGACATAGTAATCAAATAAAATAATCATTCATCTAGAGTAATCTCACAGTATTGACAATAAATAGATATAGCGTATATGAAAGACATAATGTGTCGAGGTGAAAAATGAAAAAATTATTTATATTTATATCCCTAAGTAGTATTTTGATTTTATGGGGATGTAATAGTGAAAAAAATCTAAAAAGCACATCCTTAGATTTAATTTCAATAAATAATATAAAAATATATGATAATATCAACGATGTAGATCTAAGTGGGTATATTAAAAGTAATCGTTTTTCAAGAGGGAATGCAAAATATTACTTTGAAAATTTAGTAATGGATATTAATAAAAAAAATCAAGTAAATTATTTATTTGGCTTTTATAGTGAAAACAAGGTAACTATAAATGGTAAATTCAATTTAAAATATATCAATGATATTACTGAATTACTTAAGAAAAATTATAAAGAAGCTTGGGAAGATAGGGAACAAGATCTTAAGTATCATAGTTACTATGATAAGAATGAGAAAATAATCTTTAAAGTAGTATATAGTATTGTATCAAAAGAAATAGTTTGGGTTGAAATTAAGTCAACTGATTAAGATTTACTCACTTTAATAAACCTACTCAAAAATTGAGTAGGTTTTTGCATCTTTCTAATTCACCAAAATGCCATCATTACTGTTTATTTATAACCAGCATCTTTTCTTTAGGTACATAGGTTACTTTGTCATAGCCTTCCTCCCAATATTCATCAACGATATTAGTAGGTGAAGGATTAATAATGGTAGGTTTTGATATTTTACCACCTTTTAAAATGACACTTTCTGCAAATGTACCACAGTTATTGGAAGTTAAAGCGTACGGCTCCCGATCTTTCTTATATTCTGTGTATTCGGGATTGGATTCTTTCAATTTCGTCATCGCAAAGCTGTCCATATCTTCAAAATTTAAGTTTTTAAAATATGCGGCTTCAATTTTTCCATTCTGGCCAGACTTTGATGAAAGGGTTGCTAGTATTCTGATTAACGAATCATCTGTTGCAAGTCCGTTACTGCCAATGTACGCATTTGGAACAGGAACATTTCTTACTTTCCCTCTTGTGCCATCTGTTGTTGGATATCTACCATACTCGTAATATCTTGTGTTTCCACCTTGAGATATTAATAGTACTCCTGCATGACCTAGTCCGCCAATTTTACCAACATAATCGATTTCAGTGTCAATTTTATAGTCAGGATAAACAATCAATAAAGCTTCTGCATCGTATGTTTTTTTCTTCGCCTGAGAATCTTCTGCATAAGAAGCCTTTAGACTAGCAATCTTACTGCTGTCACCAAGTGCCTTTTTGGTTAAAATCTTATCTTTATTATCCATACTCTACCTGACCCTCACTTATCTGGAGACTTTTTATCATAACAGCAGCAGCTAGGATTTGGATAGAGCTGACTAAAAATAGAACCTTTTTCTACTTCCGATTTTTCTAAAATCGATTTTGCAATTTCATATTTCTCCATCTCTTTTTCTTTTAAATCGTTGGCAAGCTTTTTCGTACGAATTTCCTCATCTTGTAATCCATGTGAATACGTATCAAGCGCGTCACCTTGACCTAAAATTGAATCTACAATTACCCCTTCTGTTCTCATCACATGTTTCTTAACTGAAATGATAATACCTTGTACTAAAATTTCCCGTCCCGTCTGGTCTTTATATAAGGAATATAAGGATTTAGAAAACTGATAGTAAGGATTAACCGGCTTGTTATCGAGGTCGAGTAAATTCTTTTGTTGAATAAAAGCTTTACCTGTGCTATTCCCATCTTCATCCAATCCTGTAGGTTGGTTATCTTGATAATCCTTTATAAATAAAAGCTGGTTTAATATCGCATCTTTAACTTCTTTTCTCTTTGTAGCGTCATCGACAATATATTGATCGATCAAATTATCAAGTTCAGGTAAGGTAAACTCTGTTTTGGATTTACTTTCACCGTTAAAAAATGCAAGTCTTAGATCAACCAAGTGCTGGATTGTAATAAATTCTTGATTCATTTGGCGAAATACAAAGTTTAATGTTCTACTTACATTGATATTTTCAATTTCTCTTACGATCTCAGTTTCTTCACCAGTGGATTCCTTTACTTCTGTACTTGTATTGATTTGAACATCTCTTTTTGAAGAAGCTTTAGCAGCATGCTTTGAAGTAGCATTTTGAAGATTTTTTGAAAACTCTTCCCTGGAGGAGTTTGAACCACCTTTCACCCCTCCACTAACTTTCGCACTTCCCCATCCCCAAGATGCCTCAGCCTCAGCTTCCGCATGATATTCAAAGCTTTCGGATTCATTCTGTTTAGTTGAGTTTTCACTTGAAACAGCATTTTCAAAGTCCTCCGAGCTTTCACTTGTAAACGAGTCAAGAATGCTTGAAGCTTGTTTCGATGAAGTTTCCGTTTTGTGATATGTTTTAACGCTTATCTTCGTCTTCTCACCAGGTAAAAGAGAAAATGTCTTAATTGTTCTTCCCGCTCCATATGCGCCTAAAAAGGATGACAATTTATATGTTTCAACTAAAACAATTCTAGGTCTAATAACCTTTGGCTTCACTGGAATATAGTTATGGACTAAATCACCAAACATATTTCGATATACATTTAATTTCAATCCATTTTTTATTTGAGTAGCTACTTCATCAGGACTTATACTCTGAATTCCATTTGACAATGATAAATTACTTTCTATTGATAAAGCCTTAGTTGGACTTTCAGCTAATTTAAGAAAACCTGTATTAAGCTTGGCATTTGTTAGAATCGAGTTACCGATACCAGATTTGAATTCAGTCGCAATTTTGTCTTTTAAGGCTGTTTGATCCATTGATTTCAGTTTGCTGAATTCTTGATTTTCATAATTTGCTTCTGACTTAAAGCAGTCAGGTTTAAAATAATCAGTTGGATTTTTTCCTTTTGGAATGAAGTCTAATTCGATGAAGTTTTTTCCTGTGTACGATGTCGGTTCTGGGACATTATAGCTTAGAACTGGTACTCCTCCTTTTTTAGGATCTGGAGTTTGTTCTAGCTCGATCATCGGTTTGTTTGGCATTGGCATTTCTCCTTTTGGGTTGTTGATGGTAAATGGATAAAACAAAAAAATGTGTACAGATTTGGCTGTACACATTTCTTAATTAGTATATTTAGTTGTTCTTATGATAGAACTACCTGTATTTCATTCTGAGTAAATACTCTGGTTCTTATAAATATAGTTCAATTAATTATCTTGTTTAATCGACTCTTCTTTTATTTTAATTTTATCAATAATGGAATTATTAAAAGTAACAGCATCGTTACTATAATGAGCTCTTCGGTGGCAATTGGGACAAATAGCTGCTACATTTTCTGGATGATCTGCTCCACCATCAGATAATCGAAGTAAATGATGTACTTCTAAAAATGGCTGATCTTCTGCAGTGTAGAATGGTGCTATCTGTTCACAAGACTCACATTTTCCTTTAGCTCTTACTAAAGCATATTTTTTAATGGCTGCAGCACGCCTTCTTATTATTTGTTTTCTTTCTTTAATGTCTATTAATTCTCTATTTGATTCCGATTGAATCGCTAAATTTCTTAATTCATTTAAGTTATCTAATCTTAAAATTTCATTTTTTTCATCAACTTCATATAATATACTATCTATTAGTTCAAATTGGAAAACAATAACCTTTCGGATATTTCCAAATTTATCTGGTGCATCTTTATATTGAAATCCAAGTAATTCAAGCTGTCCTTTATATTGATACATTCCATTTTTTTCATTTTTTTCGAATAAATAAACATCTTTACTATTCTTGATATGATCTTTCAGTGCTAAATTTCCTTCTTTGAACTCCTGTGGACCCGTTTGACCTTCACCAGTATAAAAGAAAATAGACTCATTTTGCCATCCGTCTTTATATCCATACTCATTTCCTCTTTTTCCTGAAAAGATTAGAATAACTGGATACTTCCTAGATGGAGAAATACCACGTTGCCTATTGCCACCAAGACTATCATGAATGTCAGACCGCTTATAATATTTATTTAGAGACAATGGCAATATCGAAGTAGTTTCTATACTCTTCTTTCTTAGTCCCCATCTTCCCGTTCCTTTTCCATCAATCGAGTAAAAAATATCATTTTCATCTCCTGGTTTACCTCTAAAAATATCACAATCACTTGAGTGTAAATATATATTCTTTCTTATTTGCGCTTTCCAGTCTGTATAATTTTCAATAATTATGTTCTTATTATTCTTTACTTGTTCATAAATATCTTCTAAAGTACCTTCTCCTTTTAAGGAGTTTATTGCTATTACAGTTTCATTTACCCAGTTATTTGTGTTAAACAAAATATAGCCCACCCTAATTAATTGTATAAAAAATTCTAAAAATACCAAATACCCCTAAAATATTTTATACTAATAATTAAAGTTTGTACATTTTGTGAACTTTTTCTTAACTTTATGAAAAAACATAATCTGCCATTACGAAAAAATATCTGCTCTTTCCAAGCCTAAGATTTCATTTCTTTAATAAAAGAGTGGACAAATATCTCTGCACATTTTTCTTGATATGCTGTTATTTTTACTTACTAAAACGGATTATCAACATACCTCTGACTTAATCCATATAAGTTTTTTCCTAAACTCAAAATTAATTTTTATGATCATATACATAAATTCATCTCCATTTGAACTGGTCTTTGATTCATACTTACTAATCTAGAAAATAAATCTTACACAAAAATATTTCTTTAACAAAGTAAATATTTGAGCTTTTCTTAAATAAAAAAATGCCACTCACAGATACTATATGGCATTTTACATATTTACAATATTTTAACTCAAGAAGTTAACATATGATTATTTTACTAACTGCTTCTTCAAAAAAACCTAACTTTCGCCAATCCTAATTACGTTTATACAATATATCCTTTACCGATATATCCCACCATAGATCTTTAAGTACTCGAATTGGGTTCTGAGAAATATCTCCATTTCCTATCAAGGTAGAAATGTTACTTGGGCTATGACAGTTTAATTATGAAAATCTTGATATAATGGTCTTTATTTTAATCTATTAGGTTTAAAAATAGAATCCGGTGGCAGTATGATGTATTTCGTTCAGTCTTGCTACCAGTTCATTCAACATCAATGTTTTCTCATTCGACATGTGCTGAGTATATGCAGCAACTCATAAGAATGCTGGAGAGTTTTAAAAAAATTTATTAATTCAAATATCTCATAGGTTAGTACAATCTTTGTTGTGGATGTATGATGTTCCTTTAATAAAACCCAAATACGGTTACTAAATCCAAAATGCGCTAAAGCTTTAGCATCACTATTTAAAAAAATGTACTATCAAATATGAATTAACTAATATTTTAAACCTTTCTATATTTTCAAAGTTCATATGGATGAATATTTTTTATTATTTTCCAGAACCTTCGTTTTAAGTACGTCGACCGCAATCTTACGTCCAGATATACGTATCGAGATTTTACTTTAAGGAAATTACCTTACTCAATACATTAAAATAGAATGTAATTGTATGATAACTTTTAATAAATGATATCTTTGCATATTCAACTTGTAGTTTAGATATAATCTCCCAACAACTCCCAGGAAAATTGAACAAGGAATCTAACTAGCTATAAAGTATAATAAATATGTATCTAAACTTAGGAGGATTTTGATGAAAAAAACTCAAGATTTTTTTGCCCACTCAATGACTAAAGCGTTTCTTGTGACTATTGTAATCATAGGTTTATGTCTTGGTGTTTCCGACGTGTTTGCACAAAACGAATCGTCTGTCTATTACGCATGTGTGAACATGAAAGCTGGAACAATAAAAATGGTCGCAAGTAATGGTCGTTGTGCAAAAAATGAACAAAAAATCAGTTGGAATCAAAAAGGGCCAAAAGGCGATAGAGGCCTAAAAGGAGACAAAGGTATTCAAGGTATACCTGGTAAGGTTGGTGAAAAAGGAGAGCAAGGTCTTCAAGGTCCTAAAGGTGAACAAGGGTTAAAAGGTGAGCAGGGTCTACAAGGTCCTAAAGGTGAGCAGGGTCTACAAGGTCCTAAAGGTGAACAAGGTCTTAAAGGCGAACAAGGTCTACAAGGTCCTAAAGGTGAACCTGGTGTAAGCGAAGTGAAGGCAACGTATGTTAGTTTCATTTCTGATTATTCAAATGATAAGCGCAATTATGCGTACAAATTCGTTGATTATCCTCATCTGGACCCTAATAGTTACGTAATAAATCACTCGGCTGATCAAATTTCGGCTAGACATGTGGATGAAGTAAATGGTACGATTTTCACACTCAAAACACCAGGTGAATATAAAATTACTTATTACGGAGAGGGAGGAAATTCATATCAGTTGTTTAGCTACCCAGCTATAGGTGATTCCTATATTGAGTCTCCTGATAGAACCTATAGTGGAGGCACCTATGAACTCCTTACGACTTTTTATCGAAATTCACCCATGCCCATGGAAGCTTATCTAACGGTAACCAATGAACCAGTTCAGTTCTTTTTTGGGAGTGGATTTATGCAGGTAAAAGCGCCGAATCTTTATTATATTGAAAATGGATTAAAACCAACACGTTTGAATGTTACAATCGAAAAAGTGAAATAAGTTAGTAAACCCTACTAACACAAATGTGTGAAGAATGTAAATGAATTAACTATTGAAATTACGTATGTTTTAGATAAATAAGTAACAAAAAAAATCCTCTTAATTTAGCGGGAAGATACTTTCAATGACTTTATTTGACGATGTAGTTTCAATGTAAAAATACAGATAACTTAGTGTGGAAGGATGGTCGCAATGGCTATCCTTTTTTTGATTTTTTTCGGTAAAGTGTAACTTTATTTGTCAGTGTTTCCATTTTATACTTCTTGAAAAATTTCTTAATTATTCCTGCTTTCGATGCATGACTAGTTCTGAAGCTCTTTCAACTAACAACTCCAATAAAAGCCACAATTTAGGACTTGTGTACGATGTCGGTTCTGGGACATTATAGCTTATAGAACTAGGACTCCTCCTTTATTTCTAGCTCGATCATCGGTTTGTTTGGCATTGGCAATTCTCCTTTTCAATTGTTGGTGGTGAGTCGGTATAAAAGAAAAAATGTGTACAGATTTGGCTGTACACATTTCTTAATTAGTATATTATTTTGTTCTTATGATAGAACGTTTTTGGTTTATTTTGGGAATTATTGTAGATTAAAGAACACTTGGCCTCTGACTAATTCCTCATATCTTAGTTGTGCTTTTCGCCTTTTTTTACTAATTTTGCAATGTAGCCTTCTTTTTCATTGCCTACGTACATTTCAAAGCTAAACTCTGGGTCTGTTGTTGCAATATTTTCTCCGCTGTAAATATCCCCATTTTCACTAACAACGTTAAAGTTCATAATGCCATCAATCATAAAAGCTAAATCTTCTGTCTTTGATTCTACAAATTTAACTTTTACTTTTGTTAAAATCCATTCATAACCTTCTGGTGCAGGTTCATTATATTCGTTCATGCTTTTTAATTTAGCGTAGGCAGCATCGCCGCGCACCACTTCTTCTACCGTTAAGTCAAACTTAATTGGAAATGAATCTCCATTGTCATTATACAATTCGTCATCAACTTTAGCAGTTTTCTTAGATGGAACTGGATTCGTTCTTGAACCAAGTATGAACTGTTTTGGTCTTTCTGCTTTTTTAGTTGTTTTTACTTTTTCTTTTTTTGGAGAGTCTTCTTTAACAGTTACGTCTTTTGTGCCTTGCCCACATGCTGATAATAATGACATTGTTATACAGTTGTTCCTAATAAACTCACAAGTTTTGAATATTTTCTGTTCATAATTTTAACCTCGCTTTTTAATTTTTTTGTTACCCTTACTAAATTTCAAAAATCATGTCAGAATTATTTATCCTTTAGTGAATCTGGGTAAACGATTTTATCAAACTCTTTTAGGGTAGCTTGATCCTTGACTAAGATGGTAACTTTATATTCATTTGGATCTACACCGTTATAAAGTTGATACATCATTCCGGACATCCCAAATGTAAATGCAGCGAGACCATCCATGCTATTTTCATAGGTTGCTTTGTCTACGATCAAAGTAAACTCTGTAAAATCTTTGTTGTAGGTAATATCCTTTAGTGAGGCAAAATCTTTACTTTGTGTTGTTTCATTGACTGTTTTAATTATTTCCTCTATCATACCTTTCATAATTTTTTTGTGTTGAGATTTTGACATTTTGTAGGTTAGAGATCCGTCGTTGTTTTTTTTACTTTGATTCCTTCTTTTTCTGTATCGGAAATTACTTTATTGATGTCGTCACCCTCGAACATTGAGGCTGGTAATGTAAGTTTTACGTTGAATAGGCCTTTATCGACTTCTACTGATTCTTCTTTTTGCTTTTTGTTTTTTGTTGTTTGTTTAGCTTGGTTGTTTGATGAACAGCCTGCTTGAGTAATTAGAAGTGCTAATAATAGGTAAGTGAACTTTTTCATTGGAAATCCTCCTTCAGTTTCTTTTAGATTGGGGTTTAATTGAATCTGGATTTATCTTAACTAATGGGATGGTCAGAAAATTGAGTGGGTAAATGAAAGTATTGGTTCTATTTGGGGGAGTGGTGTTTTTAGTAATTAATTTAACTTGAACACAAAAAAACTACTCAAAAATTTGAGTAGGTAAGTATGTAAAAATATCTTTACTTAAATTTCATAATTAATAAATTTTGTAAGAGTTTTAACTATTTTTTTAAAATATCCACTTTCTATTCCTTTTGAATACTCACCGATCAATTAAATTCTTACTTTTGTAAAATCTCACCAATTCTCTTTTAAGAATTTCTTCAAATGATAAAGTTGAAAATATAGCTCGTCTCTTACATTTTTTTCAGGATGTTGTTTTGCTTGGTTTTCTAACAGTTGGATAATAAGCAACATATCCTTTTGATTCATCATTTTTTCCCTCCTAATTGTTTGACATTCTTTTCAAGTCCCAATTGAGTAAATCGTATATTAAATCCTCTTGGATCCAGAATGTATCCTTTTTTAATGCTTTCCTCTGTTATCATTAGCACACCTACTTTATTTTGTCGGTCAACTCTCTTAACATATCCATAAAATGTTCCGTATCTCGATTTGTAGCTTTTACGCCTGATAGATTTACCAATTTCAATCATGTCCACAGAACATTTTATTTCCGCCTAAATTTGATTTTGTTCACTTGTTTCGCTTCAGTGTATATTATTTAATTTATTATCTTGTTATTAAATGATATGAATACAAAGAATTCATATATTTTCCAAATGTTAAGAAAATACCTTTCAGAAATATACCTTGTAAAAAAAAGACTCACATTATGTTTAAAGCCAATTCATCTTACTTTTGATCTTTGTGCATCTCTGTTCAAATTAATGGAAAAAGCATCCATACGTTCAAATATGGATGCCCTTTTTATGATTTTTGTAAAAATGAGCAAAACAAGTTTAACCTTCAAAATATTTTAAAAGTGCCCTACGAACTTTTGGAGTTAGATAAGGACTTTTTCCTCTAATTGTTTCCCCATACACTTTTGCTAAAAAGTCACCTTTTCCTGCTAATTTCTCTGCCCCGTCTTGTCCTAAAATTACATTTGAAGCGTGTACATCAGTCGCTCTTAAAGCTAATCTTGCACCTAAATTATTTCTAATATTTGTATTGATAATATCTGCTCTAGGATTTTGTGTACAGATAATAAGATGAATCCCAGCAGCTCGAGCCTTTTGTCCAAGTCTTAAAATTGCATTTTCTACTTCTTTTTTAACATCGCCTTCTTGACTCATAAAATCAGCAAATTCATCAAAGACAACTACAATTCTATGCATTTGCTCTCCAACTTCAGTTACATATTCTTCAAGGTTTGTTACTAATTCTTTCTGGAAAAGAGAATATCTCTCCTCCATTTCATCAACTAAACCTTTTAATATTGTGACTGCTTCATTAATATCAGTTATGACACTTTGAGTATGAGTTCTATTCTCATAAATTGTAAACTCAACCTTTTTAGGGTCAATAAAAACAAACTTCACTTGTTCCGAAGAATACAAACACATCATTCCTAGGATAATAGAATTAAGAGTAACACTTTTTCCACTACCCGTTGTTCCTCCCGTTAGTAAATGAGGTGTCACAGAATTAGAAAAGTCCATTGTAATAACATTATTTAATGGATCAAGTCCTAATGGAGCTATAAGATTTGTTCCATTTATTTTTGATTGATGTTGTTTTCTAACTAACTCCATAAAGTTTTCAAAATAAATAGTTTCAGGGTTCTCTCGTACTATATCAATGTTTATACCTTGACTATTAATAAATATGTGTGGTTCATTATTTAAACCTAACCATAATTGAATATCTTTTGAACGACTAGTAACCTTTGTTTGAGGTAAATCTGCAGGAATAGTCAAGATTAACCTTACTACACTGGAACCAACGATAGAATCTTTAATTTTTACAAAAACACCATTTTGATTAAAGTTATTTAAAAGTTTTCTACTATATTTATCTTTTAGTTCTTCACTGTATGAATCATTTGTATCGTATTCAAGTTCAAGGTCCATAAGAGCTTTTCGTTCAGGAAATTCATTATAATCAAAAATATCTACATTGTTATCATCGTCATCGTTATCATCGTCATCGTTATCATCATCAACGTTATCATCATCAACGTGGTCATTGTCTTTATTGTTATCTTCATTCTCTTCTTCGTTAGTTTCTTCTTCTACACCTGTTTCTGTTTCTACTGTATCATTATTTTTTGTTTCCTCTTCAAATAATAATTCATTCGATGCAAATATATTAATGTTATCTTCAGATTCTTCTAATTCATCATAAAAAGGCAATGATTGCTCAGTTGCATCTAACTTAGATAAAATATAGGAACGAGTATATATATTGTTTTTGTATCCTTCTTCTACGTAATCTACATAAACACCATCACTAACCTTATCAAATGGATATTCGGTCAAATTCGAAGTATAGCAATATACATCTATCGTACCTGTTACATTTACATTTAAATTTTCAATTGATACATGCTGTAATTCTTTTATTAATTTAGCATCATCAGGTGAATATGATTGTCTTTCGATTAAGTAATGGACAAGTTCATTACGCCAAAATTCTGAATCTAGCTTATTCTCATTAAAATTAAATAATTTGTTATAGAGGTTTACTCCAGATTTTATTTGTTTAACCGCATCGAATCTTTCTTTGTCGAAGATACGATGATTTATAAATTTGAGTTCCACTAATTCGAAATTTATGCTTATTTTATTATTTACTTTATTGATAATAGTACGTACCATATCAGGTCTACGTTTATTACTTGCAAACCATGAAAGTTCGTCACAAACTGACCAATTTTGTAGTGAGTTTTCATCAGAATGAGAGCGATTTTCAATTGTAAAGTATGTTGCCATCATTTCATGTGCATATTTTCCTCGACCTATAACTTTTAATACCAATCCACCAGATATATCCTTAACAGTCTGAACTGCATTTACTACTCTATCTCTGTTTATATTTTCATTTTTAAGTATTAAACCTAACTTCTTATATAATCTATCGTAATATGCGTGATCTTGGGTTTTTTCACTTAACTTTCTTATATATTTCGAAGATGAAACGATAACTTTAAAATTTTTATTAGATCCCGCTTTTGATTTATATTGAACAATTTCTGCCCTTGAAGATGCTTTTTGCAACAAAGTTTTATCTATATATCTATCCATTATCATTGACCAGTTGAAATTATCATGCATATAGTCAATTAAAGAGCTATGGGCAACATTAGAAATTGATATAAGATTCCTTAATACGTTTACTTCTTCTTTTTCAGGCATTACATTACTTTGAATGATGTATTGAAGCTGATAGAAGTTTTGAAGTACAGCTGGCATATTTTCACTTACATAACTAATTCTTTTTACTGCCTCATCAGACTTAAGTGGTTCTTTAAAAGTAGGTTCAAACCAATTGATAGATTCATTTACTTTAGTTCGCTCAAAATTATACTTAATTTGATTACCCTGTCCAAAATAATCAACAAGCGCAACAATATCAGAATCACTCATCTTCTTTTCTGCCTGACTTTTAATTTCATTAATATTTTTTCCTGAAATTACATTAATTTCAACCTTAGGAAACCTCTTACCGATCTCTGGTTTATTAAATTCTTCTCTTTGTTCAATCCATTTATTTAATTTATCATGTAATCTTGCAGCATTTTCACTATGAACTGTTAAATTTAATTTTTTAATTTTAGTTTTCTTAAATAATTCTTCTATAGATTTAGTAACCACCTCAACACTTTGACAGTATAGAAACAAGACTTCTAAACCATCTTTTGCATAAGGATACACTTCAAAATAACTCTTTACAACTTTTACCAATTCATCTGAAAACTCTTTAGACAAATAGTCTGCGTTTTCAATTGGATGAGTATTTAGAATAAATCGGCCTTCACCACCGATTTCCTTTGTTTCAATTAGAAAAGAATCATCTCCGTTACTTGTAAAGTAACGAGGGGAAAGATTACTAGTTTTTTCAACCACAAATTCTAAATATTCTTCTAGTTTTTCTACTTCAAGATTCCCTTCAGCAGCTTTACATATCCAATCAAATAATTGCTCTTGAATAAAATAATATCGTTTCATATATGAAATTAATCTAATTGGGTTAAATAAAGTTACTATCCTTTCATATGGTATACCAGTTTCATTTTTTGTGTTTTCATACGTATCAATGGTACCAATTATATTGATAATTTGATAGATATGTTTACTAACGGGTACAGAAGTATAGATATTTGAAAGGACACTATTTAGTTCATTTTCAAGTTCACTAACTTTTAATGCAAAAATTCCAACTTTACTAAGGATTTGTAAATTCTTAATGTACTTATCTAAGTACTGATTGAGATTTTGTAAATTTTCTTTAATTTCTAAATCATTACTAGATATATAATATTTTACATTATCATTTAAAATTGTCCTTACATCTAGCGTTTCAACCTCATTTTCAGCATACACTTTTATATGCGGAATCATATTCTCAGACTCTAATTGTTGAATAAAAGTATATAAATCTAATTGTTTAAACGAATATACCTTAAATTTCCTTTTATTAATCTCCTCATTATTCAACATCATGGAGAAATTAAACACTATATCATTTTCTTTAGAAGTATCATCAACATCTGGTAAAGTATTTGATTCAAATGTTATTAATGGTATAACTGAAGATATATTATTAAGATACACTTTAAGTAACTTAATAATATTTTCAGTTAATTTAGAGTTAGTTACTTCAAGTTTAAATTGAACTTCTCTTATATTTTCATTGTCTCTTTCCTCTTCAATCATACTAAATGCTTCATGAAGTAATGCAAAAGTTAAATCTTCATACTCAGAAGGGTTTCTTCGTTTTTCAATTAGACGATTAAGTTTCTTGACAAGACCATTCTGTGTATCTAATACTTCTTCGAATTCATCAACAAAATCTTGAATTGCTTCCACATCTGTCCCGTTTTCTATTTCTTCTAGACCTTCATTAAACTTTGCTAACTGATCTTTATCAAGGTGATTATTCTCTAATACACTCTCAAGTTGATTGATTAATGTGGGTTGTTTGATTGTAAATTTAAAAACTTTTTCAGCAAGTTCAAAATCGAATTTTAAAAATTCATTATTTTTTTGGTTTATAAAATCAATTGCTTCTTCTCTAAACTTCTCGGGATCTACACTTGTCCAAAGTTCTTCGCCATCCCAATTAATTTTTTCTTCTTCTTCCAAGAAACTATAGAGATTATTTTGCAACTTTTCTTGATCTAAACTTCTTGCTCCATCCCGTAGATTTGCCAAAGAAAAATTATTTTTCATTCTATTTACATTTGACATATTAATTTGCAACTTTGAATCCGAGAACAAATTCACATAGTATAAGTATTTTTGAATTTTCTCAGTTATCGATGGAGAAGGATCCATAACTATATTTACAATGAAACTTAAAATATTTCTAAGCTGTGGTTCCGATATCATGTTATACATCTCAAGAAAAGTTTTAAGTATATTAATTTCTTCAGAAGCAAATATTTCGTTTTGTGACAATACTTCGTACATTGCATCTAAACCACGTATAGACATTAAATAAGCTTCGTCAATGGTAAATAAATTTTCTAAACTTTGACCTTCAGGTGTAGTTTCATTTATTAATAAAATTAATGCTTGATTAGTCTTTGTATTATTACGTAACCAAGTACTTGTCTCATGTTCCTGATATGAAAAACTTTCTAGTCCAATAATGGGTTTCATTGTTCTTATTATAGGTTCATATGATGCTTTTAATTGAAGAAAATCTTCTTCTAATTGAATTAAAACATTTTTAAAATTTGTATTGGTTAATCCATTAATTTTAATAAAAAGCTTTTCTGTAAGATTTTTCTTTTGTTCAATAAAATGATTTCTTAATAATTGACTTATCCATTTCCCTAATAATTGATGTTCATTCATGAAAACACCACACTTTCTGATGCATCATATGGATTTCTAATCATAGCAGTAGCATCTGAATATTCCACTAATAACCCGTTTTTCTTTAGTTTTTCACGAAGTGCTAATTCATTTTTCTGAAAATAACTTATATTTAATCTTGAATTTTCGTATATTTCACTTTCACGTGCCTGCTTTACACCAATTACAAATCCATAAGATTCATATATTTTTTCTAAAAAATCGCTAAACTCAATTGAACTATTTGGCCTAACATTACTAAATACTAAAGTTTGTAAAAATGTATCTGTCATTGAATACCTATAATTTGTTCCAGTTTTATAATTACCAATACCACCATCACGTGCGAGTATTCTAACAATGCTTAATTGATGACGTTTTAATTGATCCGAAACCACTTCTTTAACTGTATTAAAGAGTTTTGTCATTACGTCACTGTAATCTTTACATTGTTTTAATGATTTAATAACAGGTTGTTTTCTAGTGCGTAATTTACTAAGACCCATAAGTTCAAGAAAATTTTCTGGATCATTTTTCCATGTTTCTAGTCTATTATTTATATCTTCTATTTCACCAATTTTTGATTTGAAAATTTCTTTAAAATAATCTTCAAATTTATTCTTTATTAGTAGCTCATTATTTTTAAATGTGTTAGAAGATATATTTAATATCTGATTTACTTGACCATCTAAACAATCAAAGAAAAATAGAACATTGTCACTCTTCTCAATTTTAGCTCGGTCATAAATATATCTCATTATTTGAAAATTGATTAAACTTGTTAGTAGCCTAAACATCTCATATATATCTACATTTATCTCCATTAATTGATCTAATTCAATTGCGAAACTATAAAAAAGTGGGTTAGTATGAGTATCTTCAGGTAAGCTAGGTGCAGCATCAACATCTCCACTGACTCTTAGAGGATATTCTAAATCTTTTTCTTTTTCTTCATCACCTAACACTTCACATATCGAATCAACTATTTTCTCTAATGACACATTTTTCCTTAATAAGATTCTCAATTTCTTTTCAATTGAACTTCTTAATTCAGGATGTCCTTCAGTCCCATATGAAAGCATTAAGTAATAAAGCTCTCCACCTCTTGCAAAGAAGTTTCGCTCATATCCAATTGAATTTCCTTTTTTTCTAACTTCGAAAAAGAGTAAACATTCATGCAAAGGGTAAAGCGTCCTTGCAAACCACGATCTATCTGCCTCTTTACCTCTTCCATCTACTAACGGAACTTCTAAGTTTCTAAAAAACTCTCTAATTACTTCAACTTTTTCCGGGTCCTGAATTTTTTCGTATAAATTTTTCTTCTTTTCATCATCTAGTTTTACTAAATCCCTTTTACTTCCTTCTTTTACTCCTTCAAAAATAAACTTTCTTAAACCTAATGCTTTTCTCCTAGAATATGAAGGTGAATTGAGATTATAATTTGCTCCTACAAGTACATTAAGAAACTCTAATACATATTCTGGGCCACGCTGACCATCTGTAAATCGATGTCCCCAAATTTTTGCGGATAATTGTGATGAGTATTGCTCCACATTTGCAACCATTTTCTTATTCCACTCCTATGGTATTAATATTTCATCTTCTATATATAAGCCTTTACTTTTATCTAATCGAAGTATGCTTAATGTGTATGGATCAGGTTCACTAATCCTAATTAATTCATTTTTAAAGGTATCAATAAGAATTTCAACATCTTCTCGTAATACATTATGTGTGTCTCCACTATTAAGTCTCATTAAATACTCAAATAAAGCAAGGTCTAATAGAAGTTCCACTTCATTATCTACTACTAGGATAAATTTTGATGGCAAATGATCTATTTCTTCTCTTTTTTGTTCTTCTTCAATTGCCAACTGTTTAAGTTTATACGACGAATGAATCATTAGGTTTTCAGTTGTCGCATGCAATTCATTTAATGGTGAGACAAGTTTCTTTGAAAAGGATCTATTCAGACCATTTATTAAATCTTTACGAATTAGTGCCCTTTTTTGTATGTTCTGAATCATCTCTTCATAATCTTGAACATATTGAAAAGGTAAAAGTGCAATTCTCTTCAAGTGATTTTCATTTTCTATCTCAAAGAACAACTTTCTTCTTAATTTATATATCCATTCATCTATTAAGTTATCGTCACTTTCCTTATTATGATCACGATAAATATTCAGCCTCTTTTTAAAATAGCCAAATTGCATATCTAAATTATTATCAAATAAGTCATTATGCAACTTTTCAACTTCTTCTTGTCCAGAAATATCTCCATTCATAATAAAATCATCAATAACTGATATAGATTGATTACCTGGATCAAGTTCTCTGAAGATCTTTAAAGCCTTCATTTCAGAAAATGCATCCAAATCAATTTCGTGTCCATAAAAATTTTGATAATATGGTTTTTTACTTTGTTCTTCAAGTTTCTTGTAATCTGCGTTATGAATATCTTTACATGTATAACCACCTGTAAGAATGTAACTTATATGAATCAACATTTCCCTCATAGTTATGTGTGTTCCTAAATAATCTAATAGGCGGTATTGTTCTACAAGACGCTTTTGAATGTATTCCTGTGATGTTCTGTCATGATTTAAATGGATAATACATTTTTTTCTAATTGGACAACTAGAACAACTACTCCAATTTTCTTCTTTATTCCATTCTGTTAAGACTTTGTCTACGTACATTGAAGAAGTAACGTCTAAAAGATTGATAATGCTAAAATCAGAATCATTTGATTTATTATCGTTAAATCTCGCCGCAACCAATTGACGTAGGGATGATAAATCTTCATGTTGAGATAAGAATTTAGTTAATTTACCTTCATTAGCAGCAATTAGATAATATATATTATTTTCATGATTAGAATTAATATATCTTTGTAAGTTACTTAGTTCTGCATGAATTATATCTTCCTTTAACTCAGATAAATCTTTAACTATTCTAATTGTTCCTTTTTCAAATTTGATATCAATAATTCCAGTAATTGGCCATTGCTTTAATCCTTCATCTACAAATGAGTCATGAACTAATCGGCAAAGTCTAGTTTTTCCGTCTCCAGCATTTCCTGTAAGGATAACACTATGAGGATTATCATTAAACAATTTCACTAAGTGTTTTTCGATTTTAGTATTAATTTTAAACGTGTAAGAATCCTTACCAGGATCATAAGTATATTCATCATATATTTTTGCATGGTTCGGTGATAAGACGTTATATTGATCTAGATAATCTATAAATGGATTTCCATACATTTTTAAACTCCCCCAAGAAACTTGATTTTCTACTTTTGATAAATACCCACATAATTAATTTAAAAGTTTTACTTGTAAATGATATATTTAATATCGTTTTCAAACCATTTTAAATCTATACTTTGCCAATTTTACATAAATGGCATTTTTTAACACAGAAATATACACAAAATCCACTGTAAAAACTTTAAAATAAATATTACAGTCAAGTTAATTTCTTTACAATTTGATTATAACAAAAAACCCATTCAAATAAATGAATGGGAACAATAAAATTATTAATTCTAACTTAACTTCTTTTCTTTTTACTCCTCAATGATCTTTAACTTCATAACAGAATCTGATCCTCAATAATAATTGGTCTATTTATTTAATCACATGTCATCGTATTATAACTATCTGGAAAATGTCGAAAATTTCCTTCAAAATTGCCAATTACCCATTTGCAGTCTAAAATTTCAACAATTGGAATACTTTTGAATTTATTATAAGGAAAATATTTGTTGCAAAGATCCTCTTTGTAATAACTTAGTATTGAATAACCATTTTTTAATGCTTTTAATGCTTCATTAAAATCTACATACTTTTTTTCAATTAACCATTCATATTCTATAGTGCATGAATTTAAAGTTAGAGATTCCCCTGTATTTGACCATACCACTCCATCTTCAGTTAAATAAACTCCATCATTTAATTCTTGCTTCTCTAAGCACTTTGCAAAACCATGTCTAGTTAATAGCCTTAACATTTCAAAAGTTTTCATAAGTTACTCCTCTGTTAAAAAGATAATAGTCTTTATAATCATTTATATAAAAAAAAAGCTCCCATATTCTTAAATATGGGATGCTTTTTCTATTATATCAAGAGAATGAACATACACATGGAATTTCCACATCTTCTTTAAAAAGGTATTTTTCAACACCTTCTCTTTCTAAAATTTCACGGTACTGTCTCAAAGTATATGGTTTTCCATCTTTTTTCATCATTGATACATTTTTATCAAAATGTTTACGGAAATTTTCTTCCATTTCTTCTTGTTCTTTATAACGTTCTGGCCATACTGCATATAGCATTGCATAATGTTGAAATCCACCTCGAACACATCGACCACCACAGTTTGCATGTGAGAAACCTTTAAAACCTAACGCTGCTAAATCAGGACGTAACTCCTCAGCAATCGTGTACATTCGTGGTAATTTAATTCCCCAATCATTTTGAATAATTCCCTTTACATCTAAATCTTCTCTGAATGTATGAATCATTGGGAAACGTGTTTGAACAGGTTCTAATGGCCAATGTTCATAAAAACTTGTTAAATTTTCAGCACGATGTTTTTCATGTGGACCAATTCCAAAATATAAAATTGGTTCTAAATTGTGCTCATCCCTTAATTCTTCTAAATAAATTAAAGTTTGACGTACTTTTAATTCCTCTGAACACTTTGCCATACGAGCATTTCCTAAGAAACGATAATCATAAAAAACTTCTTCAGGCGTTCGTCCGTCAATTCTTTCAGTAATATCAATACCAATATATTCAGCAACTTCATTCATAAAACGATAATTGTCTATATCTTCCCATAGTGTATTAGTGAAAAATAATTTACAATTTTCTTTTCCATAAGTATTCACTGTTTGATAAGCAATATATGCACTAGCAGCACCACCACTAAACATAATTATATGAACTGGTTTACGTTCAGACATTATAACGCCCCCCTTACTCTACAAATTCTTCAATTAATTTATAAATCATATTTTCTATTTCCTCACGTGGAACGTTACGACCTGCATTAGTCATCATTCTATGCACATTGTCATAAATCATTTGTGCTTTTGTTGATAGATTTACTCGGTTAATTACTTTGATTTGATCTTCTATTTTTAAAGTAACAGTAGAAATATCATTTTCAACTTTTTCATTTAAATGAGTAAAATCATATTTTAATTGTTTTTTAAATAGGTCATGTGTTGAATCAGACCAGTCTCTAATATTAACACCAACATAGTAGTAAGTAAACTTGTTAATCCATTCAGCAATTTCTGAAGTTTTCAAAAGTGCGTTAACAAATTTGTTATTTTTTTTATTATAATCAGTTTGATTTTCTGCCCATTCTTTTAATACCTTTAAATCGCTTAAATTCGTAATTTCTTTAATATCATTCTCTACTTGTCTTTCAAAATCACTTAGGTAATCATCACCATATTCTACTAATTTTCGTAAAGTCTGTATTTTACCTTTAGCATAAAATTCTTCAAATAAAGTTTGCATACTTGCTTGTGGAGAAATCTCAGTTTTCCGAACTACAGTACGTAACCATTTAAAATTTTTATTAACAAGTGAGGACAATTGAGTAATTCTTGGCAATTTCTTTAACCAGCTGTTCATCGCAGCACATAGAACTATCAGTCTTGGTTTTCCTTCTAACTGTGGATTTTTATATTCACTAAATATTTCTTCAATAATATTAAAGAAATCTATATAATTCTTATCTAAATGATAATACACGTACTCATATTCACCTGGAGCTTGTACCATTTGATAAATTTTATCTCCATCAATACCTGGAATAAACATATCCTTATTATAAAACATTAAATCATCCCAACGATCCCTTAACAGAGAAACTAATAATATTGGAATTAAAGGTTTTCTAATTGAAAATGGTCGATCAGTAAAAATATTAAGAATTTCTAATAACGTACCTTTTGATTTATTTTCCAATAAGCTAATTAAAGCATCTCTTAATAATTTATATGGTTCATAAGTAATTTCAGTAAAATTTAAATCATTCACATTTTTATTTGTATTTTCGTTATTTTTAAATACCGTAGCATAAATAAGATAATCAGGTCCTGTTCCTGAAATTCCAAAATCCTTATCTCGATAATTATTAATAATCGAATCAACAACTTTAATTCCAGCGTTCTTTTGTTGATTTGAGATATTTCTTTTATTGAAATTATCATTATTTATTACTGGTGTTTTATTATAAATTTTATATGCGTTACTAGATAAATGATTACTTAGCTGATATTCACTTCTTACATTGATTTCTTCACCTTTGTAATACCATTCAATTTCCGAACTGAAATTACTCAAGCCTTTTAAGAAACTTTTAATTTGAAAACTTATTTCTTGATCAAGAATGTCTAACTCTTCTTTCAAATGTATATCTTGTTTAATAAAATCGGTATCATTTATTAAATTTTGATAGATTACTTTATCATAAACAAGCTGTTCTATATCAGATATTTGTTTGTTAAATAGAGCGATAAAGACTCGATCATTTTTATGTGCATTTAATATTGGTAATAACTCAAACTTTTGATTCTGATTATCAGTAAATACATAGTAAATAGTAAAATCAGATTCATTTGTAGGAATTAATTCAAGTTTGTTTTCTAATATATCAGATGCAATTACGAATTCAATATTTGCAAACCTTGTCATACTCGTTGCATCATTATACTCATTTGCAAAAATGTATTTTTTACTAAATCCACTCTTCAAAATTTCTAATTTTTTTTCTACATTAAGTACAGTAACTTTTTTTTCTTCATTTACAACATTAGAAATGTTAATTGCACTACCTAAAAACAACTCCCAGTAGCCATTTATTACATTGAATCTTACAACTTTAATATGACTTAGTTCACTTAGGACATGATTTAATTCTTTAAGGTCAATATGCATACAATAAGACAGAAATTCTGTATTTAACTTTACTTCCTTCTGTAAACCACCTATATTCCAAATTGTAATTAATTTAATTAAATTAACAACATTTTGATTACTAAAAAACTCTGGTGGAATTTTATTTATAATTTTTTTATAAATCGTCATATATTCTACAAAAGTTTCTTCCATATCTACGGTCTCTATTTCAGGGAAGAAGTAGTCGAAAAGTTGATGTGGGAAAAATAATGCATCACTTTTTTTCATATGATTATTAAGTCCACCAGTTTCATTACTCTCTAAAAAAGTAAATAGTGTTCGTTCGTTTTGTCCAAACACACTTGATAAACTTGGAAGCATAAACAATGATACAGGATGAAGAGGATACATACCTTTTGCAATTATTTCTTCCTTTTCTGTCTGGTTCATACTAGGAAACAACGGGAATTTCCTTAGGCCATTTACTATATACTCATAAATATTTTCAGTAATTGAAATTTGTTCACTACGATTTTCCAAAACGATTTGTTGTGCAATTCTATTAAAAGTCGTAGCATCGCTTTGGATATAATATTGAGAAAAACGCTTTTCAATTCTTTGAAATTCTTTTGCGACTTCTTCGTTGTATAAACCAAAATATTGCCTTAAACTTTTGTGTGTAATTAATAGGACATGAAGTAGATTTGAACGATTCGTAATTTCAGCTAAATCTTGTAAGTCCTGCATTGTTTCATTAATTTTATCTCCATCTAACCCTTGTAAAAATCTTCCAAATTCATCATATACTAAAAATAGTCCCACATTTTTCTTTTGTAATTCTTCAATAATTACTTCTAAATTTGCAATAAAGTTTGTATTATAATCAATAACAAAAGTAGCACCAGCTGTTAGTTTCGGATAAGCTTCGGCGAAAAACTGAATAGTATTTTCGTCAAAGTATTCTACATTCGCCATAAATTTTTCATAACTAAAATTTTCTGCTTCTAATATTTCTAGAAATTGCTTATAGGCAAATGGAAAATCCACTTTCCACATCTCGATTGTATCTAGAATTTTAGAACTCATTCCTGGTAATTTTACATTGATACCATGTTTAGCTAATTCTCTTAAAATATTTGTTATTACTGTTTGACGAAATCTACCTTCATTGCCTGTGAGAAGAATAGGTATAAATTCACTAGAAAGATGTTTAGAAGTGCTTATTTCATCTGCTATTAAATCATCGACATTTTGAAATTTCTTTATAAGCTTATCTACAGAATCCCTACTAGCTTTTTTTGAAACAATCCCTCCAACGACAGTCGCCAGTAAAGATTTTCCTGTCCCATAAGGTCCTACTATAATATGAGCTCTATTTAATTCTTTTGTGAACCCTTGTAGTAGACCCATTAAAGCTGAAGCATGAGAAGGGGTTGGTAAGTAACGGTTCAAAAACTCTTCTTTACCAATATCAAACTTTATATTAACACTTGTCTTAAAACTCATTAACAACCAACTCCATTTCTTCGTACTCCTCTTTTAAAAATTCAATAGGATCTATTTCAGGTAATTTAACACTATCTAAATTATTCGTACGAACAAATTGAATCGGATATTTTTTATGCACTGTCAATTGGTTTAAAGCATCAATTATTTCTCCTCTTGATAAATTAAAAACCTTACCCCATAA
The DNA here is from genome assembly GCF_042886615.1 of Gottfriedia sp. NPDC057991. Classification (NCBI taxonomy): domain Bacteria; kingdom Bacillati; phylum Bacillota; class Bacilli; order Caryophanales; family Bacillaceae; genus Gottfriedia; species Gottfriedia sp. NPDC057991. The sequence goes on along the minus strand of NZ_JBHVQN010000001.1, from coordinate 429,976 downwards.
ATGCTCTTTGTTAATTATTTCATCTATACTCAATGTATCCATTCCATTGCTGTTAATATAATTTAATAAGACAAAATACAAAGCACTTAATCCAATATTTTTAACTTCTGGTCCACTCTTACGTACAACTTTTTTATATTCAGACAAAAGATTTAATTTCTTAAATGGACTATATATTACATCTTCCGGATCAAACTCATTCATATCTTTTGTATACAATTGAATTAAGCAATCTATATCTTTTTTTAATGATTTTACAGATATTTCCTTTGGTTCTTTAGAATGTACATATTCTTCAAAAGCAACTTCTAAATCATCCCTTTTTACGATCGTTTCATTATATATATTAAAAAACCAATAAAATATTGTTGCTCGGTTTTCCGCATTTTTTACTAATTGATAATGTAAAATTGATGCAGTATCATGAACTAATAATAAGCGATCATGTTTTAATACAATTTCACCTAATTTAGTTAAATTATGGATCTTCAGTTTCTTATCTTCTTCGATCAGGTTCATTGCAAGTAACCAAAATTTCAAAGACTGAACCATATTTTTACCTAAGCCTATTTGCTCAAATGCAAATTTTTCATGAAAGAATCTAGGATTTTCCTTTAAAAATTTTAATCCTTTACTCGTCCATTTATCACGCAAGTAAAAACTTTGATGTTGTGCATAGGCCACATTCATACATCCTTTCGAAATTAATTCCTTTGGAAGAACTCTTCCAATGACATTATATACTATTTACTTTTACTAAAACAAAGAAAAAAACTCTCCGTGTTAAAATATTCTTCAAACTTCTATGTTAAATTTTCTTCATTTATAAGCTATTACATCTTGATATTAGTTAAAATTCTATCTACTTAATCAATAATTTCAGTAAATTAAAGATCAAATTAATGTAAAACATCTTTATACAGAATGTACGTTCTATTTAGATGCAAAGTTATTATATGTAAAAGCACCTAGAAAACTAGATGCTTTTATATTAAAACATTTAGAATTAACTTTCAGTTTCAATCCATTCTAGTAGTTTAAGAGGATCATCAAAAAGATCATCATCTGCTTCTTCCATTAACTCATTGATATACTCGTTGTCTTCAATATCTAATTCGTCTTCTAAATTAGAGTCTTGCTCTTCGTCAATCTCAAAATCTAAAAATAATTCTTCGTCAAACTCTAACAGTAAATTTTCTTCTTCATCAATTAATAAAAGTTCTATCGATTCGCTATTATCCACATAGTCATCACCGTATATTTCTTTATAATAATTACTATATTCTGATGAGTACTCCTTAATTTTTTTATAAGAGTTTGCTTCAATCGAAGCATTTATCCCTAATGATAATGGATTAAATTCATTAACTAAACATCCATAAGTGAAATATTCTTTTGAAAGTGGAAATACATAATACTCCCTTGATATAGAATAAAGAAGATCATAGTAAAAATTATACATTGTGGTCTGAACATGATTACCAAACGATAATTGACTTATTACCTCATAAATTTTACTATCCTCATTTCTATAATTAAACCAATCCGATAAATATACATTGTTGCCATTTTCTTTACAAGTAGATTCATTTGCTACTCCTGAGAATAGTATATTATTATCGTTTTGAAACAAAATAAAAACGGGACATTTAAAAATTTTGTTTATTATCTTAGAAATATTATGTGCATCATAACTTCTATCACGTAAAGATGAATTTAGATCTATTGCCATAAATAATACTTGGTTTGTAGATTGTTCTATTAAATTCGTTTTCTTTTCTTGTAATTTATTATCTAAAGAAAATAGCATAGAAATAGTTTGAATTTTATATAAAAAGTCGTATTCATTGACACTGAACAAGATATTCTTGTTTACATATGAGTATATAAAATTTTTTATATCAAGATTTTCACCATGTGAATTTTGATAAACTGGAAATTCTAAAGCTTTAAAAAGTTTTATACTACTAGTGAATAAATCAAATTTAGTAAAATTTTGAAGCACATACTCTACATCGTATTTTTCCGAATCTAAGAATGTCATAATCTTCAACCTAACGGTAATTTTCGATTACTTCATTTATTTTATCATGTTTAACTCCCTGAATTTCTTCATTAAAATTTTCAACGACTTCATAAACTCTAGTAATATAATCTTCCTTAGTAGTGCAATCTTCAGTAAATTTTTCATATAAAACTTCTATTCCACCAAGAACATATGAATTAAAAAGCTTTATATTCATTTGATGTGCTTCGTTTTCTTTACCTTTACTATCATCCCTAAAAGCTCTGTTAATTCTGTCTTCTACAGTTTTACCAGGTGTTTCATCAAGAAGCATAATTAGCCTATAAATAAAGTCACATCTCAGCCTTTCGTTTGCAAAAGCATCTGCATAGATTCTTGCTCTGTCGGTAGAAACATTATCTTTCTCACTTTTACGCCCATGTAAAAAACCTAGGATAGCACCATTCATATAAACGTCAATAAAACGTTTAAAAACTGCTGCTTCATTAACTAAGAATTTTGTGTATGTTGCATGTTTCCCATTTATAGTAACATCATTTTCAAACATTAACTCTCACTCTCCTTTAAATAGGTTAGTGTTTCAGATTTTTTATCAAGGTAATATTTCTTACCGACGTTTTTCCCCATTACTGTTTCTGCATATCTCCAATCTTTCTCCATAACAAACATAATAACTTGTTCAGCAACTTGAGGTAGTACTTTGGATATGTTGCTTACATGTTTTTCATCCGCATTCGAAAATGGTGCATCCATAACAAGTGGGTAAGGTTCAGAGCTTAATGACATTGTGTCATTTCCTGTATTACTTACAATTTTCTCACGTGCCAAATCTACTAATCCTGCAATGAAAGCAAAGTTTTTAACTGTTTCTAATCCTTTAGATTCATCGGTTTTCACTTCATCATCTAAATAGGCAGTTAATAGTGACACTCGGTATTTTTCATCTATGACTACCTTTCGGCGTCCATGATACATTTTATTAAATATACTATTTACTTTTTCTTCTAATTTTTCTCGTATGTCAGATTCTTTTTCCTTATAAGTTGATGAGATCCATTTAAAAATTTCTTCGGCATATTTAATATATGTCATGATTTCAATGTTCTTTTCAGATACAGAAATAAGACTATCATATATTTTCTGAAATCTTTCAATATCACCAGTACAAGTGCCATCTTCTCTGATAAGTCTGTCTTTTTTGTCATTTAGACTTTTTAGTCGTTGCTTAACATCAGATAACTCCATCTCATACTTTTGCATATTTTCTTTACCTTTTATTTGAGCACTTATATAGCTGACCTCATCTTGCCAATCTTGAATTCTATCTTTATATCTGTAAATATCTTCAAATTTTGACTGTAAACCTTTAAAGTAAGATAAATTTGTACTATTATATGTTGCAACCTTATCCTTAAAATTTCTAATGATTGTACCTATTGATTGCGGAGGTAAATATTCAAGTTCTTTTTGCAAATGTAAGAAAGCTTCATTACCCTCACAGATTTCAACACCACATATGCACTTGCCACGTTTAATAATTTCAATAATTGATTGAGCAGTCATATCTTTTATACCTTTATCATCCATCTTGGCTTCCTTAAGCATGTTTAAGGCTCTCTCCATCAATGGTTGTGCAAAAAAGTTCGTTGTGTTAGTATTAAAATCTTGTATAAAATTAGTATAAGTTGACTCTAATACACCTTCTTCAATTTTTATATCTTTTTCAATCTTTTCTTTTTTACTTTGCAAATTTGAAGTTGATTGATTATCTCTTAGTATCGTGTCTAATTGGTCTTTACGGCTTTCATAGTGCTTAATTTCACTTTTCACTGTTTCTATTTGTTCTGCAATACCTTCTTTTTTCTTTTGTTCACTATGAATTCGAGCAAGAGCTTGTGTAGCTCTTTCATTTCCTCCAACATCCATACTAGCTGTTAATTTCCCAATAACACTAGACCTAAGGTTTTTGTTGCCTAAATGTTTCATTGAGCTGTCTAGAACAGTTAATCCTAATAATCCTTTTACAGAATCTGTTACATCAGCTTTAGAACTAATATTTCCAATTCGCTCTGTATCAAAGAAAAAATAATTAGATAAATTTTTTGGTAGAATTTCATTAATTGTTTGCTCTACATGGACTTGCTTAATAGGTTCAATTTGTCCATCAGGTTGTTTATAAGATACTTTCACGGGTTTTGACTGAGAAGGGCGTGTTCCTTTTGATTCACATGTATACTCTTGAGTTCTTAGTATAAAATACTCAGTTTTATCATGAATTAAATTAATTTCAACCTCTACAGTTGTTGTTTCATTTAGATTTAAATTACGAGAAACATCTAAGTTAAGTAAAAAATCTTTAGTATCAAAAACTGCAATTCCGTATAAGCACCAGTTAAAAGCTTGAAGCAAAGTTGTTTTTCCGCTCGTATTGTTACCGAGGATAACAGTTACATTTTTTTCATTACGGGTGGAGAATTCTACTGCCTGTTCTCCTTGATACTGCCTGAAGTTTTTCATTTTAATAGATTTTAGTAGCATATTCGCATCCCCCCTTAATAATTCTTCTTAACCTCATCAGAAATAATTTTTCGGATCATATCCACCATTTCAGCATCAGATTTTTCTCTAGTTTTTAGATTTTTATGTTCTAATCTAATAATGCTAAGTTTCATTTGATTCAACTTTTTTTCATCTATTTTTATTTCTCCATTAGATAAGGTCATTTTCTTCTCCTCCTACCTCATTTAATCTATATGAATAGGTAATATCGTTAATTATTTGGTCAGCTACTGAAGGATTTTCTGCTATTGATGCAAAGTCTTTCATTCTATCAATCTCTTTAATTGCTAAAGATCGCAGAGAACGTATTTCATCTTCAGACATACTTTCTGCCTCAGCTATAGAAACAGGCAAGGTAATAAAATCATAGATTTTTGCAAAGTTTTTTCCTGGATATTTCCTTAATACCCTACCTCTTCTTTGGACATACTCTTTTGGATTAGTACTACTAGCTAAAATAAAAGCAGTTTTAATACTAGGAATGTTAACTCCTTCATCTAAACATCTAATCGCAATTAATGTTTGGAGTTGTTTTCCGGTAGAAAATACAGCTTTTAATTCCTCACGTTCCTCTGCAGATTCCTCTGATGTAAATTTAGAGACCCGCATATTGAATTTATTTCCTAATAAATTAGCTACAATATCAATTTGTCTCTTTTCATCAGCTTGAACTGACCCTTCAACATAATCTAGATCTTGCATCGTTGCTGCTCCACAGTAAACGAGCATATGTGAATCATCTTTATAGTCTTCAATTTTTTCAGCTAACATTACAATCTTTTCTTGTGCAGCTGCAACCAATCTTGCCCTTTTTATTAAAATCATTTTTGCCTTATCACTTAATTTTAATTTTCCTTTTTTATCTGTAGTGCAATATTTAATTACCTGTGTAGTTAATTCCTTATATTCAGAAAGCTCATCTTCATTAAGACAGACTAGAATTGGATAATAATAATATGGTGTTAACTTATTACTATCGATCGCTTGCTTTAATGTATATTCAATACATTTTTCTCCAAAATAATTAAACAGTTTTTCAGTGCCTTCTTCATCACCGTGCCTTTCAAGAGTAGCCGAAAGAGCTAACCTATAAGGTATTTTGGGATTTAACATTTTACTCAAGTGTGCCGCACCAAAGTTGTGAGCTTCATCTACTACTAAAACTATGTTTCCTTTTAATTTATCTATTTGTTCTTGAACAAATGCAGAAGAAAAAGTGGCATTTGTAGCTATAAAGCAAAAGTGTTTTTTTACTCCCAAATTAAAAGATGTTACTGCATTTTTTAGCCTATTTTTCCAATCTCTTTGTGTAGATGCAGAATAACCAACGATTGGTTTCATTCCGAACTTTTTAATATCTTCTACCCATTGTTCAACTAAATGCTGGTAAGGACATACGATAACTACTGCTAAATTTTTTTGTAAATTGTCATATAAATTTGCTATAGCCCCTAAACCCGTATATGTTTTACCTGTACCAGTTGCCATATCGAATATGCCAATATAATTATTTGCCTTCCAATTGTTAATTGCTTCATTTTGATAATCATGTAATTCTACATTATTAGGGATTTTTGGTCCTGTACTGTACACTATCGGGGATTCACTTCTTTCGCTAAAATATTCCAATTCATCTATATTTTCATTTACTTTGCTTACTCTATAGCTTTCAAATTTCTCTTTTGCTATTTGTGGAAAGTCTATAATCTGTACATTTGGTTCTTTATCATTCCAGATTGAATAGAAATTTCGTTCCTTCGCATATACTCGCTCTTTATCTTGAGTCCATGAACAGAAAACATCAATTGATTCATAGTTATGAGAAAACGCTGTCATTGTTTCATTCATTGAACCTGTAAATGCAATAACGTTTCCTTCTTCGTCATAGATTAATCCCATTTTTTCATGGAACATTCCTATATGATTATTGTTTTCCATGAATGCAATCTTAATCTCTAACCTACCCTCTGCTATCAAGTTTGCAAGGAGATTAAGTCTTTTCTCTTCAAAAATATCGATTGGTGGAAGGATTGAATTCATCAGAGCCCTTTCAATGACTTCGTTTTTCATTTCATATCCTTTGCCAATAGCAATAAGATCATCTTCAGATAACTTTGGTGAAGCAATTAAGAGTATCTTTCCACCATTATTTACTAACCTAGAAATACCTTTAGAAATTTCAATTAATGCTGTAGATGAAAAAAAACCTACAGCTCGTTTATATAAAACAGCATCACCTAATAGTGGAATATAAAATTCTTTTACTACGTTATCCCTTGTAGATCGATACTCAGATTTAATAATTTTATCTATAAATTTCAATTATTATTCACCACTTTTTAATGTAATAAGTAATCTTATTACTTACTTTTGTAAGAATTGTCATCCAGTTTATAGTAACATATATAAAAGTAACATTTTAGAAATATTTGATTAGAAAAACTTGTAAATTAATAAATTGAATAAATATATTAGAAAAATTGATTTAAAGAAAAGAGACGCTTGTTTATTTTTTCTAATGTTGAATGTAATATATAAAGATTAGGATGACGTATTGTATTTCTGAAATTTCAACATTATTATTTTAGAAGATACAAAATTATTGAATCATAATTTGCAGATAGTCACCATTTACAATTTACTTAAGGATTTCTGACAGGATTGTAAGAAAAAAACAATTTTTTATTTCAATCCTGTCAGATTTTCAGTTCTTCTTATTGCTTAACTACTTTGATATAAATTTTAGCAGGGCGCACAGTCCCTTCATTACCGGACTCCTGCATCTCTTTTAGAAACTCTTCTGCATCCTCAAATGAGTAGAATCTAGTTGCTAGCTCTAAAACCCCTTCTAATACTTTTCCTTCAAAAACTTCATCCTCAACTACATACATATCCTCAGAAGTTTCAATTACATAAACTGTTTCCAGCTCTTCCATTATTTGGCCCCCTTAAAATTTGTGTATTATTATTAATGTTTCAACTTTTTCCGACTAATTCTTGCAAATAATAATTTCTGCCTTTATTGTATCGCATATGATATTCAAAAAATTGAACAGGTAATTTTAATTTTTGGTTCTAATTTTTATTTTGTATTAAAATTCATCTTTCATTTCTTTCACAATAAAATCCTATAATTTGTACCTAATTACTTATATTTTAATGTTTAAAGACTATAGATGTTCATTATATAGAACAAAAAAATAAGAATCTGAAAAACATTTAAACAGTTATTTAATATCTAGATCAAGTCTAATGTAAAAAAAATGCAGCCACTTAAGCTGCATTTTAAAAATTATCGGATTAACTCAGTCACTCTTTGTTTACTAATTAACTCTTTAATCACATGTTCGATTCTTTCAATTTCACCAGAACGGTTTTTCCACCAATTCCTGCTCCAAATACGTTCAATTTTCCATCCTCTGTCTTCAAGGAATTTTTGGCGATAAACGTCTCTTTCTTTAGCACTTGGTGAGCTATGGTACATAGCTCCATCACATTCAATACCAAGAAGGTATTTAGAAGGATCATTTGGATCAACAATTGCTAGATCAATACGATATCCTGATAAACCTACTTGGGTATGGACTTCGTATCCTAGTTCTACTAACATATCATAAACTTGAACTTCAAACCCTGAATCAAAATGTAATGCTTGAGGCGTAACCATCGTATTGCTTCCTTCTTGAATATCTTTTAGTGTACTTGTAACTAGTTCTCTATTGTTTTCAGAAGTAGCTTTTGCATATTCAAGATATGCTTTTAATAATTTCGGACCTCTATTTTTAGAATTTGTTACATCAAGTTCATTTGGATCAATACTTGAAACTACTAGGATTTTTTCTTTTGCACGACTTACGGCTACGTTTAACCTATTTTCGCCGCCAGATTGACTTAAAGTACCAAAACGATTATAAACTCTACCATTCTCTCCTTTAGCATATCCAATTGAGAAAATAATGACGTCACGCTCATCACCTTGTACATTTTCGATATTTTTTACAAAAATTCTTTCATCCAAATCACGTGATTGAATTTGATTATAGATCACTTCAAACTCTTTATCTGTTTCAGCAAGCTTTTCAATCTCATCTAGAATTTTTTCTTGTTGTTTAGCATTAAAAGTAATGATTCCAACCGATAATTTTGGATAGGTTATTATTTGTTTTTTAAGCTCTGATACAACAAATTGTGCTTCTATAAGATTCGATTGATTTATCCATAATCCATCGATTTTTTTCCAAGTTATTGCAGCAGGTTGTTTTAATGGCTCAACGTTTGGTGCAATCTGAATGTTCGAATTATAAAAAGCATAATTTGAAAAGTTAATCAATTCCTCGGACTTAGAACGATAATGCCATTGTAAAATGCTTTCTTGAAAATGACGCTTAGACAAGTTTAATAAACTCTTTGATTCCTCAATTTCACCCATTGTTTCATCATCTTCATCTACCTCCATACTACCTTGGAATAAATTAGATGGTGGTAATTGCATTTCATCTCCAGCTACAACTACTGTTTTCCCCCTATAGATTGAAGGGAGCCCATTTTCTACTGTACACTGAGACGCTTCATCAAAAATAACAAGATCAAATAAACCTTCAGTTAGAGGTAAAATTGATGACACAACCTCGGGTGACAATAACCAAACTGGTAGTAATTCCGTTAGTCCTTTATCTGAAAACTCTCTTACCAATTTTCTTAATGGCCATAATTGTCTCTTTTTAGATGTTTGATGGCTAAGCTCTTTAATTGCTTTTCCAAAATTTAATTTAGTTTCTTCTATTGAACTTAGTAATTTATTATGAAGCATTAGTTTACCAGTATTCCGTTTTTGTTCGATTAAATTTTTCAATTTATCACGAATTCTATTAAACTGTTCTGTACTAATTGCTTCAATTATAGGATGTTTTCTTTCAATTTCATCAATCCAATGTAAATAAATAGAATCTTTAAGGGAATACATCCATTCTTTTGCTAAATACGTTTCAACGTAAGGTACTTCTTTAATTACTAGTTCAATTAGTGAAATTACTGTATCATCTTTATCATGATAGAAACGGTCCATTCTTCTTAGCTCTTCAAAATCTGAGAAAATATATTCGTGCATTTTTTCAAGCTCATTTAATGGGATTTTTCCATCATTAACTAGTTTTTCCATACTTGTAATCCACTCTTCAGCTATATATGGAATTAAATTTTTTAACTTCGACCTGAATTTTTCTGTTTCTTTTGAAAGTTCATAAAGCGTTTTTAACCATTGCTTTATTCTAATCCATTCTTTTGAACTTGTACCTTTAAACTTATTACCCGCTAACAGCTCTTCGATAATATTTTTTCCAGTAAAAGAAGTCCAAATCCATAAACGAATATTCTTAAATGAGCGTTTCTTATTATCATCTAGATCCTCATAAATCTTCTCAATTTTTTCTTGAACTAATTTTGCATATTCCGGAGTAACAAAATCTTGTTCAAACTCGTCTAATTTAGAAACAGTAATTTTTGCACTTTCGATTAAATCATTTAAAGTATCTGTCATTTTCGATTGATCTTTTAACTCTAAATCCTTAAAACTCTTTCTTTGTTTCCATGGATAATTTTCATTTCCAAATCTTTCATAATATTCTCCGTAAGTATAAACCTCTGCAAGAATATCCTCTAAATTATATCTACTTAATTTACTTAAATAAGGTTTAACATTAACAAGGCGCTTCATTTCATCCTTTGGTTTCGAGATACTATATAAATCATAAGCTCTATAACCAAAATCCTGTACTTCAAATAATGCTCTTGAAATATCATTTAGTTGACCTTCACTCATTCTTAATTGTGAACTTACAAACTCAAACTCTTTTTGGTTTGAATCGTTCAATTGAATAGGAACATTTATCAACTGCTGAATCTTCGAATAAAGTTTTTGACGGTCGTTCTTCTCATCATGTACTAGAGCAGCAAACTTGGATAAACCCAATCCATCAAGTCTCTGATTTACTACATCTAATGCAGCTCTTTTTTGACAAACAACTAATACCTTTTTCTTCTGATTAATTGCATCTGTAATTAAATTAACAATAACTTGTGATTTTCCCGTCCCAGGAGGACCATGTACAACTAAACCCTTTTGGTTTCTAGCTAGTTGAAGTATTTCTTCTTGGGAACCATCTGTAGGTAATAAAAAAACTTTATCTCGTTCATCAATATTTTTTTCTACTTCTTCTACAATTGGTGATAATAATGAATCATTTATAATACTTTCTTCTTCAAATAACAATTCCGAAATAAACCCTAAATCACCGTTCTCTTCTAAAATTGATTTCATTAAATCATAGTCTTTTATTACTGCAGAGTTTCCTTGAGGGAAACAGCCTATTACTGCTAAACTCTCAAGTGCAATTTCTCCATCATTTAATTTTGGAATGTCTTTTAAAGTATAGTTTTGAAATTTTTGAAGTATAGTGCTTTTAATTGGAAAATTATAATCGAATTCCTTAAACCATTCATGAAGTTCTTGAATTGAAGTAACATCAGAAAAATACTCTTCATCTAACATTTTCTCTTCAATATTAAATTCATTTAGTTTTTTTAAGGCTAAGAAGAAAGTCCTATTAATTAATTTTTCTCCTTCACCTTTAACTAGATTCCAAGTTAAACCGTTTTTTTCTAACTTGATTGGGTATAAGAAAACAGGTGCTCTAAAAAAAGTACCATCCATCATTTTTCCAGTTAAGAATGGATAGCCTAAATATAAATCATACATTCCAGTTTCTTCTTCAATCCCTTTTAAATTACGGTGTAAGCTAGTTAATTTATGCGATAGAAGCATTTTCTTTTCATCATTTATATCTCTTTTAAATAATGAAATCTCATTTTTCTTATTTTTTATAATATCATCAAGAAGAGAAGAATTTTGATTCTTATCTTGATAAACAAATTCTAATTCAGTTAAATCAACCGCCCATTTATCTGCTAACTTCATAAGGCGAATAGAACGGTTTCGTTTACTTAAATCACTCAAACGATCTTTCAAATAGTCCAATTTTTGTATCATTGATGTCAACCTTTCAAAGCTTTTTCCTACATTTTATTTTTAATAAATTTTACTTATGTCTTTACTATAAATTAAATTGTTACAACTTATATATTAACCTTCGATATATATACAAATACAAACTTAAAAGCATGAGAACGATTCATTATCGAGCCCATGCTTTTAATTCTAATAAAAATTATTATAAAATATTACACTTAAATATTAATTCTCGACCTTTCAAATAATATTCGCCGATATGATAGATATATTTAAGAATCAATAAATGGCGTTCCCTATTAAGTAGGAGGACTCTATTTTTCAATTCACTAACTTCTCTACTGTAGGAATATCAGCCGGAGCCCATTCAAGCTCTTCTAATTCCGAAACATCTTTCCACTCCAATTTTGCATGCTCAGTTGCAACTGGAGTACCTAAAGAAATCTCTGCTTCATATGTTAACAGATTTACAATAATAGCATCATATTCATGGACAACATCCTCAACCAAATCTGAAACTACAATTTCACAACCCAATTCTTCCTTAATTTCTCGAACTAAAGTCTCCTCAGGTTTTTCACCTTTTTCAATTTTACCACCTGGAAATTCCCATAGGTTTGGTAAACTCATTTCAGTTGATCTAAGAGCACATAGAATTTGATTTTCATTGTTTCGAATTACCGCACCAACTACTTTAATTTGTTTTTTCATTTTTACATCCCTTTAATCATTTTATTTAACTCTATTATATTGTAAAGATTATTCAAATTAAATAAAGGAAGTAATTTTTTCTAAAATTAGCTAGAAATTAGAGCAATCTATTCTTCATTTTCACCACTAATAATGTAATAGTACAACTTACTATCAATACTGTTTTCCATGATCATATTCATCTGGACAACCGGAAGTTCTTTATCATCTTTACCTAACATAACCGATTGTTTAACCGTGTTTTTGTCAGGAAGTGCTTTTCCAAGATAGTAGAAATCTCCACCTTCATCATTATCCTTTTTCACAAAGATATGAATATCAATATTATTTTCTTTAGCATTTATTATTTTTTTAACTTCTTCTGATTCCGATGAACGATTACTTCTAGTAAACCAATTTAAGACTTCTTGATTTATAAATTCATCACCATATGCCACACTTGACTCTACTTCTTCATGTTTATGATAGGTTACAAATATTGGACAAGTATTATATTTTGTTTTGTAACCATACATTGTTGAGCTTTCGTCATTTGCCCAATTTAACAATCTGCAAGCGTCTTTTCTTGTGTATTTTTCATACAGAGTAAGTGGTACATCAGATTGATACTTGGTATTCTTTTCTTTTGATGTTTTTATAACATCCCAAACCATTTTCTTAAAGTGATCATTAATTTGTAAGCTTTCAATAATTGAACCATTTAATCTAAAGTTATTATTTTCATCTAAGATTACAATTGGAATTTCACCATATTTACTTGTAAATGATATTGTAAAAAATGAAAGATCAAAAATCCTTTTAACAGAATTTATCGCTGAATCATCAATTGAACAATTAGCTTCTTTCAAATGATCGATATAATCGTTCATCTTTATTACTCCACCTTTTAAAAGTAATTCCAAGAGAAGTATTTCATGCTTACGTTTACCATTTAATATTTCTAAAGAAAGGAATGTTAAAACCTTGTCTTCATAATCACTTAATAAAGGAACATCTTCTTTTAGTTTCAATAAAAATTGTTGATAGTTCGGATATTTATTTACGATTACATTTGGATCAATTGAATTGTTAGTAACAAAATCATATAGAAATGGAGCTCTTCCAATTCTATTTTTTAGTTCAACAAATGCCTCTCTAAGTTTTTTCAGCTCTGTTAAATTACTATTACTAATTGAACTAAATATTAACTTCTTAGCTATTTCTTCAAAATTAATAGAGGAGACACCTTTAATATAACTTGTATCCTTCATATTTCTTCGAATGCTATCTTTGTTTAACGATTTGTCTCCTGAAAGTGCGATCGGAATTAAATAATTATTTCGGTAGTTACCTATAAAATCTATTATCGTAACAAAATCTTTTGAATCATGTTTTCGTAAACCTCGACCAAGTTGCTGAATAAATATTATGCTGGATTGTGTTTGTCGGAGCATTACTACTTGATTAACACATGGAATATCGATACCTTCATTAAAAATATCAACTGTAATGATATAATCCAAGTTTCCATTCTCTAATAGTTCTACTTTTCTAGCTCTTTCTTCTTGTGAATGATCCCCTGTTAAAGCAAAAGTATTATAGCCTTTTTGGTTCAATGCAATTGATAGCTTTTCAGCCTCTTCTTTTCTACTACAGAAAATTAGACCTTTTACTTTATCACCTGAATAACCATAGTACTCAATTTTATCGATTAAATGGTTAACACGTTCATCAGTTACTAACTTTGATAATATTGTAGCATCATCAATTGTTTCTCCACCGAACTCAAGATCAGTCACTCCAAAGTAATGGAAAGGACAAAGCATGTCTTCCTCAAGCGCTTCTTGTAAACGAATTTCATACGCGATGTTGTAATCAAATAGTTCATAAATATTAAAATCATCAGTTCGCTCAGGGGTCGCGGTCATTCCCATTAAAAACTTTGGTTTAAAATAATTGATTACTTTTTGATAAGATTGAGCTCCTGCTTTATGAACCTCATCGATTAAAATATAATCAAACTCTTCAGGATCATATTGTTGTAGTGTTTCATCTTTAGAAATCGATTGAATTGTAGCAAATAAATACTTAGCATCTTTTTGTTTATTTGTACCTGATAAAATACCAAAATCCTCTTCGATTCCACCAAGTACTTTTATATAATCTGACTTAGCCTTCTGTAAAATTTGCTCACGATGTACAATAAATAACATTCGCTTAGGCATATAACTTCTAACATCAAATGCTGAAAGATAAGTTTTCCCTGTACCTGTAGCTGAAATAATTAATCCTTTATCTTTTCCAGCCTCGCGAACTGCTTTAATTTCTGCTAATGCCGTCTGTTGCATTTTATTTGGCACTATTTTTAACGCTTCTTCTATTGGATTAGTTTGATATAATACTGGGAAATCTGATATCCGATCGAAAACTCTATTCTCAACTAACTGATTATAAGCACTTTCATAACTGTCAATCCACTCATGATTTAATGGCTGAGATTTTCCCCAAACATCTTCAAATTGCTCTTGAAAATGGCGAACAATTTCACCATCTTCATGTGAGGTAAGCTTTATATTCCATTCATAATTTACTTTTAAAGCATTGGCAGTAATGTTTGAACTCCCAACAATTAATGAATAGTGAGTATCATTATTAAAGATATAACCTTTAGAATGAAATCCCTCTAAATTTGTTAATCGAACTTCAACATTCGAAATCTTCATTAACTCTCTAAAAATTTTAGGCTGATTAAAACTTAAATAAGTCGAAGTTAAAATGCGACCACTTACGCCTTTACGCCTAAGGTCAAGTAAATGAGACTTGAGCATGGCTAGTCCACTTTCAGTAATAAATGCTACTGAAAAATAAAAAGACTTACAATTATCAAGTTCTTCTAATAATGTAGATAATACATTTTCGTTATTTTTAGTATTATTGACTAGTAATTTAGGAGCAAAACTCCCATTATAATTATGTTTTTGATCTATAAACCCCTTGTGTAAAGATTCTTCTAGTTTTTGAATAAAATTCACCATACGATCCCCAATCACTACAGTTTTTATTTATTTCTAATTTGGATTTTAACTTAAAAGAATACCTAATACTATGATTATTGTCATTTCGATTTACATTTTCTGTATTTAGAATACAAAAGAACCTACTCAAAAAATTGAGCAGGTTCTTTTTGGTATACAGTTATTAAGACTGAAAACTAATCTGCTGAAAATATAAAAAGCTTCTTCTAAAATATATCATTAAGATGAACTATTATCCTTTGTTTAAATTTTCCATGTAAATATAAACTTAGAACATGAGCACATTAATAAGCACTTATTAATATTTATAAATAAATTTCTTATGCCAAATGAAATATTCTTTATTTTTGGAATGCATTTGTATATTAATCCTCTTGTCTAGCCCGTAAGTCATATAGTTTTCTTCACAAATTATTGAAGAAATGTGTAAATTCCCTTTGCCATCGAATGCAATCAATCCTTTATCATAAAGTGCATCATGATTACAACAGAGCAACACGCCGTTGTATTGATCTAAACGTTCACTATTATTGCAATCTTTCCATGGTTTCGAATGGCTAGCTCTAAGTAATTCCGTTAAATTTATATCACACAATGCGCATTTATTTTTCCAGAGTTCTAATAGATCTTTTCTAAACTTATGTTGCCCTAATCTAATTTTAGCTTTCGCTTCTAATTCCGTCGCTGATATAACATGTATTAACGTAATGTTTTCAGTTCTTCTTACTGCATCTATGGATAATTCTAATTGCTCTTCATTTATTTGATAAATATTCAGTTCATTAATTAGTTCTAGCAACTTTATTGCTAGTTCCTCGTTACAAGGATATAAGTAGCCTTGGTTTCCACTTCCATCTTGCTGAAATGCCGAATACTTTATAGGTAAAAGAGGCGAAATATCATTAAAATTTTCTCGCACATTTAAAGGTAAATCTAATTCAAAATATTTTACATTTACTAAATACCCCTCGTCATTCCATTGACTATGACCTTGCATTATAGTGGGTTTACTAGCTTTTATACACTCATCTATGGCAGTACTTATAGCAACGATATTACCTTTTACGTAATGAAATATCCTATCACCTTTTTTGATTTCCTTCATTCGTTGCCATGAATGTGGTACATTACTTCCTTTATCCTGCTGTGGAGACCAAATAATCCCTAGTTCTTTTTCTTCATGATAAGTGCGTCCTTGCATAACAATAAAATTATTCAAAGCGCTTCCTCCTAAGCAACTTTCCACTCTAATATTTTTTATGTTATATAAGTAAGATGCAATCTATACATGAAATTAAATATTCTATAGCCAGCAATAGCTAATAAATATTAGATAAAATTATTAATGTCACCTAAGCTTCCACAATACCCATCAGAAAAAGGCTATTTTCCGTTAATAATAAAACGAAAAATAGCCTTTTTTGATTTAAAAACATATATTTTTGTCTTAGAACAAAATCGATTTAACCTGATTTGTTCTCACATTAATTCCAACTTGCTGATCGTTTACAAATACTTCTTCTTTTACTTTTTCATTTAAATTAACATTGTATACCTGATCAATTTCATCATAAAATTGCCAAAAAGCATACTCTTCATTTTCTGATGCATTATAAAAACGTAAAACAAATCCATCTCCTTTCTCAGCCTTCTTCAATGTACTCAAAATCACACTCGAAGACCTCTCCCTAAAAAAGCTAAACTCAAACGGCGTCTTCACACAAGACCTATTCAACTTCATAGCATCATAAGGAATCTTATTATAAGCAACAACCGGAGTTAAATACTCCTTAGCAATCCTCGCAACATTCTCTTCCTTATTATATGTCGCAATCGCAAACTCCAACGAAAACTTCCCAATCATCTGAGAATCCGGAGTAGGCAACTTAATACCCGATGGTCTCCCTGGTCTACGTACCATCTCTTCCTTCCCCAGAAAACCAACACTCCTATACAAAGTAATCGCTATCGTATCAAATTTCCCACCAACAATTTCATACTCTCTTGTACTATTTGTTAAAACACTAACCCCATATTCATTATCAACTAAACCAACATAACTCAACATAGGATAAATTGAATCCGGACGTTCATCCCAATTCTCTTCCTCCCACACATAAATTGCCGTATCTACAACATCTCGTTTAATTGAACCAAATTGGTTATCTGATACCGAGAAAGCTGAAGCAATACCAGTTGGAATTAATACTCTTATTCGATGATCCTTCGCTTGATTATACACTTCAAATTTTATATCGAGTCTAGGTTTATGATTTGGAACATTCACAACAATATGAACGTCGACAGCACCATCGATAATTTTTTCTTTTCGTTTTTCTAAGTTCGACGGAACAGCCAATGTATATTTAATTTCAATCGTTGAGCCATACCGATTTTGTTGAATTTTTGTTTCTGCTTGAACAAAATCACTATAAATTAACTCCTCATTTAAAAGTGGTGAGAAGTCATATTCGTCCCCATCATCCCCACCATTTTCCAAACGAAGAACATTTGTAAAGCTCTGCTTAAGTTGCTTATCAAAAATATTCAAAGTTCCATTGGGATTAACGTTAATCTCATAATAATCTGTTTCAATCTCCTTTGCAGAACAAGTTATTTTGTTTTTGACTAAATCACTTTCAACTACAAAATAAGTCTTATAACCCATTGATGGAATCGTATCCTTTAACCGAATTGTATATTCAATGAATGGATCATAATTTCCATAATGAACAATTTGACGATCGATTAATCCTGGATCAGTAATCTTACTTTCGATAATTTCGAAATCTATTTCATTCGATTCATGATCAACAAGCTTAAATGATTTTAACTTAGTCATAACGCTTGTTGTCACAACTTCAGCTCGTTCATAAGGAAGTAGGTTAAAAAGTGTGATCCGATCATTTTGGTTAGTAGTATCCATCGAATCAACAATTCTACGTTTATAAAAATTAATTAGTTGATCAACTTTCTCTTCTGCTAAATAAAAACGGTTTAAAATTTCTCTGTGTACTTTATCAGAACAGCAACACCCAATACTATCATGCGCATGATTTTTCATAATTTCTTTCCATATTAACTCAATCAGACCATGATGATACTCAAATCCTAATCGATAAGCGATTGATGCAAGTGGCTCTAAAATATTAGTGATCTTATTTTCAATTCTAGTATTCGCTACTTTTATATCCATTCTAGTCGAGTAAATACTACGATGCACACGCATGTACTTCCCATCTAAAAATTCACCTTTCAATGTATCAAGGTCTTTTTGTGCTTCTAGATTTTCAAAAACATTTTCATATTTACTTAAGAAAAATTCACGCTCTGGATATAGTTTTTGTAACTTATCAATGACCGTAAAAATATTCTTTTGAATCGGCATTTGATCATGACCATTCGGTAAGATAATATGATCAGTTGTTGAACCACGATCAAGTACCGTAAAATACTTATCAATTCTAGCTTTCAGTACTTCCTCATCTTCAGGTAAATACTTACCGATTGCATACCCTAGCGGAAATAATTGAACTAATACCTTTGAACCATCGTCTGTTTCCCAATAAAATTCTGTTTTATCTGTTCCGTGACGTTCAGATGTCCCTCTCCAGAAAATTGAATGCTTAATATCAAATCCGTTTAAAATCATCGGCATTCGAGCAGACTGTCCAAACGAATCTGGAAGATAACCAATTTTCATCGGTACTCCAAACTCTTCGCAGTCCTTCATTCCGTACAATAAGTTACGAACGATTGACTCACCACCGACGATCATTTCATCCGTTTGCGTATACCATGGTCCAATAATTAATCGACCTTCTTGAACTAGTTTTTTTACTCGCCCTTTATTTTCTGGTTTAACCGCAAAGTAATCTTCTAAAATCGCAGTTTGTCCATCTAATACATAGTAAGGATAATCAGGATTTGTTTCTAACATTTCCATAATTTCTTCCATATTATTAACTAATAGAATTCTAGATTCTTCTGTTGTAAAATACCATTCTCTGTCCCAATGCATATGTGGGACGATATGAACTTTTTTCATTTTGTGCCTCCATTCTTATGCTACATTTTGTTGTGATGATTTTACTTGTATATCTTTAAGGATTTTTTGTCTTCTTGTCATGATCAGTAAAATTGTTGAAATGACTGCTCCAATTAAGGCCGCTCCAAACCAAATACTTGCAGTTACTATGGCTGGTTTTCCTTGAAGTAAAGCTAATGAGAAAATCCCAGCACCTGGAACATTTAAACCAATATTAAAGTAAGCAACAATCGCTCCTGTTACGGCCGAACCAGCAATTAATGAAGGAATCACTCGGAGTGGATCGTTAATCATAAATGGAATTGCTCCTTCTGTTATTCCAGCTAATCCAAGTAACCATGTTTGTTTACCAATTTCTTTTTCTTGTTCAGAAAATAGATGTTTACCAATTATCGTTGCTCCAGTGACCGAGAATGCAGAAACCATTTTGACAGATGCAAATGCTGCGTAAGGTACGATATTTCCACTCGCCATTGCACCAATACAGAATGTGTAAGCAGCTTTGTTTACTGGACCACCAAGGTCAAATGAAACCATAGCTCCCAAAATTGCTCCAAGTATTATCGCGTTTGTCCCACTCATTCCATTAAGCCAATCAATTAATCCTTCATTTAAGAAAGCTAATGGCTTACCAATTACAAAAAGCATAATTGAACCAACAACAAGCGTCCCAATTACAGGGTAGAACCAGAAACTAACAAATCCTGCGAAAGTCCCTTTAGGTTTGACTTTTACTTTTAAATACTTTAAGAAATAACCTGCTAGTAATCCTCCAAGCATACCTCCTAAAAATCCACTGCCTATTAAATTAGCCGCGACCCCTGCTGCAAAACCTGGCCCTAATGCTGGTTTATCCGCTATCGAGTACGCCATGTACGCTGATAAAATCGGAATCATGATTTGTCCTAATAAAGAACCACCTAATTGGCGTAATAGCCATAACCATGATCCTTCTGCGGCATATACATCTTGAAGACCAAATGCTTGAGCAATAAAGACTGCCGCTGCTAATGTCATACCACCCGCTACAATGACTGGGATAATATGAGAGATTCCTGTTAAAAGAGAATCCTTAATTTCTGTTTTAATAGATTTGTTTTCTACTTCATGATGTTTCTCTCTTCTTTCGGCCATTTCTGATATAGGCGCACTTCCCACATTTTGGAGAGCTTGTTCTAAGATTCCTTTTGCGTTTCGAATTGGTGCAGCTACAGATGTTTTAACTTTTGGAAGATGATTGAATCGCTCTTCATCTTTTACCGCAACATCTACCGCAAATACAATCGCATCAGCCTTTCTAATCAAATCAAACGAATGGCGATCTTCAATTCCATTTGCGCCTTGTTTTTCAACGAATACATTAATTCCTAATTCATTACCCGCTCTCACAAGTGCCTCCGCTGCCATATATGTATGTGCAATGCCAGCTGGGCAAGCGGTAATAGCTAATACTGTTTTATCACCATTTGGAGAGACTTTCAGATTAGTAGGTTGTAAAGGTGCATCAAGACGACCAAATAGTTCTTTATTTGTTCTTGCATGAAGTAAATTATTTTTATACTCTTCATCTGATAATCTTGTAACCAATTCAGCTAATAAAGTTAGATGTGTTGTACCTTCCTCTTCTTTTGGAATGGCTAACAAAATCACTAATTCAACTTGATTATTCGGATCGATACTCTCCCAATTACCCATTGGTTTCTCAAGTGTAACAATTGCGAACGAAGATTCTTTAACAGATGAAGATTTACCGTGTGGAATTGCTAGACCACCTTCAAAACCAGTAGGTGAAAGTTCTTCTCTTTCCATCACTGCATCGTAAAACTCTTCTTCAGAATGGATTTTACCTTCTGTCGCCAACTTTTTAACTAAGTATTTTATGATTTCTTCTTTCGATGAAAATGACATTTTTGTACTGATTAAAGCTTCTGAAGTTAACTTTTTTAATTGCATTCTTGTAACCCCTTTCATTAGTTAATGGACTACTTTGACTTCATCATAGCAAAAAAAAAATAAGAAGCTCGATACTTCTCATTTTTACACAGTTTTTAGTAAAATTTTATTTTTAGTGTGTATTTATACACATCATTTCGACGCTTTCCAGTAAAATTCAGATAAAGCTCTAAGTACTAACAATAAAGGTGTTTTATCCGTAATGTTGTATTCATTAAACTTTTGATTAGGAGAATAACAATACAAATTAACATCCGCAATTTGTTGTAAAGAATTTTTACTAAAATGTGTCAGTGAAATTAATTTAATTCCTCTTTGTTTTGCAAACTCCGCAATATCCAATACTTGAGCCGTTTCTCCTGATAATGAAATTAAAAATAATAAATTATTTTCTTTAGACTCTAATCTTGAAAGTTCATATAACATATCATGTCGGTGGAAATAATATTCAGCCTGTTTACCAACTACTTTTAGATTTTTTATCATCATTTCACAAAATGGCGCAGTATCACCTACACCAAAGAAAAGTACTCTACGTGCTTCTTGAATTAATTTCGAAGTGAGGACTAACTTATTTTTATCAATTAATCCAATCGTTTTATGAATGTTAAATGATATACTATCCTCTTCTGTAAAAACATCCTGCTTAATAATTTCCTCTTTTAAACTATTCTTCATCTGAGAAAATCCATCAAATCCTAATTTTTTTGTTAATCTCGTAATTGTATTCGGAACAGTATACAATCGAGCAGCTAAATATTGTATAGAGTAGCCAACAACTTCCTCTTTGTTATTAAGGATGAATTCGACTATTTGATCATCCGTATCGTTTAGCTTATATTCATATTTTTGAATTCTTTCTTGGAATTGTAGCATTAACATACACCTACTTTTATGTACTGGGATTATTATGCAAAAAAGAGAACAACACTAACATTGTTCTCTTTTTCTATTGTTCGTTCCTTTTTATTTTTTCCTTAACAATAAGATAACGTACTCTAAGTCGTTTAAATCATATAAAGGTTAAATATATGCTGTTTGATTTAGACCTAAATTATCAATTTTAACTTCTTTTACTTTACCTATTTCAATACCCGGTAAATAGATTCCTCCTAGACCAGAAGTAACAATGATTTCACCAGCTTTTAATTTATCATTTACATTGAAAAGAGTCATTTTTAAATAGCCAGTTTTCTCATCTGCTCCTTTAACTAGACCTTGTAATTGATGATTATTATTTGGTTGGACTGAAATATATGAGTTATATTTCACCGCACTTAATAATTCTACTATTGAACTATTCTCTGAGACTTCGATTACTTTACCTACTAGGCCTTGAGATGTCATTACATTTGTATTTATTTTCACACCATTTTTAGAACCTTTATTAATTTCAACAAAGCTGTTCCAAGTATCAAAATCTCTTTTTGTGACGACCGCTACATCAGTTTTGTAACTTTGACTTTCTTTATATAGTCTTTCTTTTAGCATTTTTAATTCTTTATTTTCAATTTTAAATTCAGTTATATTTGCTTTTAAAGATGTTTCATTACTCATCTTTTCATTTAAATAATCATTTTCTTTTTTAAAATTAAGTAAATCAAGGATATTGTTTGTGTAATTTTGGAATGTCTTGCTTTTTGAAAATAGATACCCACTTGTAATAAGAATAACTATTAGCGCTATAAATATAATTTTTTTCATAAGATTTTTCCTTTTCATACTGATTATATTATGAAGAAATGCGATATCATTTTTAAGAATACCATGAAAAATATTCCAGAAAATTAGAGTAATATGGCAATTTTGTGTTTTAACAATCTTACATTGTAAATTGAATTTCCTTAAAATTTCTCTCACATTTCCCCTTACGTTGTTTCAATATTTTTAATTTTTACAATAAAAAAGAGAAATACAGTATAATATTTCCATAAATACATAAAGAGAGGTGAAAAAATGTCTAAAATACAATCTATCACACACGATGCAATTATGAATGCATTAGATTGGTCCTATGATAAAGCAATTAATGGTGGTGTACCAGGAATGGACTCTGCAATTGAGTTAGCTGATAGTTACCTTCAAAAGGGTGGAACTCTTGAAGAAAAAGTAAAAAGTCTAATCCTATGGCAAAACACTAAAAGTGCCACAAGTGGGTTTTTAACAGGTTTAGGCGGACTTATTACTTTACCTATTGCTATTCCAGCCAACATAACTAGTGTAATTTTAGTTCAAATGAGAATGGTAGCTGCTATTGCTCATATGGGGGGATATAATCTTAAAGATGATCAGGTTAAATCCTTTGTTTATGCATGCCTAGCTGGTAATGGAGCAAAAGATATTCTTAAAAATGCAGGTATTCAAATCGGAAAAAAACTTGCAGTATCAGGCATTAAAAAAGTTCCTTTTGAAGTTATAAAAAAAATCAATCAAGCAGTTGGTTTTCGATTATTAACAAAGTTTGGAGAAAAGGGAGTTATTAATCTAGGAAAAATGGTTCCCTTAGCTGGAGGAATAATTGGTGGAACAGTAGATGCAGTGGCAACTAATACAATAGGGAACGTTGCGTATAAGCTGTTCATTCAAGATTCAATACCTAATAATATAATGGATAATGATTCTGTTATTATAGATATTTAATATAATTCAACTAGACAAGGCATTATTGCCAGGGGGATAGCTACTAGGGTCGTGGAAGTCTCTGATTATTAAGGTGAAGTCGATGATCGGCTATAACGTTGTATTAAATAATAGAGCTACCTTATGATGATGGTTTAAAGGTATGGCAATATATAACGTAAAATTGTATGTTACGAAAAATCTTTTATGTGCTAGTTAGTAAAGGGGGGGAAAACTAAATGGAAGAAAGTAAAGTGGAAGAAAGTAAAGTGGAAGAAAGCAAAAATTTATATCAATTAGGAGAATACCGTTTATGGTTTAATGCGGATTCAGGAGCACTCCGAATGAAATTAGATGGAAACAAAGAATTATATACTATCCCTAAAAACAGTAAGTTGTACGAAAGACTTATTAATGACTTTTTCAGTCAATCGACAAAATAATTTAAAATCGCCAGTTTAAAACACAAATGCCGAATATAATTTTGTGTTTGAACAATTCTAATAGAATCGATTATTTTATTATTCCCAATTGTAGAAATTGAAATATAAAAAGTCAACTGCCGACAGTTGACTTTTGTTTCTGTAAGTACGCTAAAAAAAGAGAACAACTTTAAATTGTTCTCTTTTTCTATAAATATATATACAAAGGTTTGTTTTCGTTCTTAACCATGTCACACAACAAATAAGAGGTCCCCTTATCTATCAATGACAAATCAAACCCATAAATTACTTTGCATTAGCATCAGGTTGATGAATCCCAAAAATATTACCTTCAGTGTCAATGAAGTATCCTTGCCATGCCATTCCAGGAAGTGCATATTTAGGCATTGCTACTTTGCCACCATTTTCAACAATTTTAGCTTCCGTAACATCGTAATTTTCTACTCCCATGGTACATGCATATCCATTTAATGGTTGGTTTGCTTCAGGAGGAGCACTTTGGCGCTGCATTAAGGCACCGTTAATTCCCATTTCGTCCTCATTGCCTGTCACTGCGCCAAAGTATGGCATCCCTGCATATTCACTCCAATCTTGAAACGACCAACCAAATACCTCTCCATAAAACTTCTTTGCACGTTCCATGTTATCAACGTGAATTTCGAAATGAACTAATCTTCCCATATTTTCCTCCTATGTTTTACAAGAATTTTCCTTAACTCATCTAGTATGTACACTTTAGTTGCTTATTTATTATTATATGGGATATGGAAAAAAATTCAAATTCACAAAGTAATATTTCTTTTATCAATTGTTCGACATCATTCTAAATTATTTAGTTTTATTGTTAATCGATCAGCAATAACTTATATACTTTTTATCTAATCAATTTCTCAACCGTAGGAAGGTCAGCTGGTGCCCACTCAAGTTCCTTTAAATTAGAAATTTCTTTCCATTCTATCTTCGCATGCTCATTAGCTACTGGCGCACCGCTTATAATCTTGGCTTCGTATGTTATCAAATTTACAATTATATTTGGATACTCATGAATGACATCTTCAACTAAATCAGCTATAGATATTTCGCAGCCTAATTCTTCTTGTATTTCACGAACCAACGCCTCTTCAGGTTTCTCGTTCTTTTCAATTTTTCCTCCTGGAAATTCCCAGCTATTTGGCATGCTCATCTCAGGTGAACGTAAGGCACATAGTATTTGATTTTGATTGTTTCGTATGACTGCTCCGACTACTTTAATTTGTTTTTTCATTGTTTTCAAAAATCCTTTTTATTCAATAATATAGTTATTAATTGCACTGTGCATTAGACAGCCTATCTAAATTGAATTAAATCCAATTTTGGATGAAATAAACCATCACTTATTAGTAAAATTGATTTTTAATAGAATGTATTTATATATCATGAATATCTTTCCACTTTATCTGTTCCATTTACAACAGAATACCCATCACCTGTATTAGCCATACTTTCATGAGTTTAAATATAGAGTGATCTGTGTTACTACGTCAAAACTCCGTAAACTTTATCCCAATTACCCCTAAAATTTTACTTACTTTCATTTCAACTACCTACCTTATTCACAAAAATGACTCATTATAAATTGCATCTTCCTTTTAAATTCTATTTATTTTTTACCATATAATAATTAACTAGAATAAAAAACTGTCTTTAAAAATATTTTTGAACCCTAAGTTCTTTATATAGAATGTTACCATTACACATTTCAATTAGTTGGTTTAAAATGATTAAGTAACATAAAAATATCATCATATGAATGGAGGGTTTCTTGTATGTCAGCAATTTGGATTGACGAGGAAGAGGTTTCAATTAAAATAGAAATCTAATAAACTGGTTACATATTTTA
Source organism: Gottfriedia sp. NPDC057991 (assembly GCF_042886615.1). Lineage (NCBI taxonomy): Bacteria > Bacillati > Bacillota > Bacilli > Caryophanales > Bacillaceae > Gottfriedia > Gottfriedia sp. NPDC057991. The sequence continues at coordinate 403,700 of NZ_JBHVQN010000001.1, read as the reverse complement.
AATAGGAGTAATAAACAAAAGAGGTTTTCGAAGGGATGAATTTAAAATGGTTCTAAGGTCAATAAAACTAATGGTTGCATTCGCATTAACATTCGTTTTTGTATTTGGCAATATAATATCCGCATTCGCTGAAACAGATATCACACCACCTACGATAAAAAATATCAGTTTTGATAAAACGGTAGTTCGACCAGGGGATACGATTCTAATACAAGTTGAAGCGGAGGATTTAGAATCAGGTATAGGTGACAAAGTTTCTGATAAAACAATGATGTTAAAAGGACCAGGTAGTTTAAATATATCCAACTATATTAATCTAACTTATAACGCAAGTACCAATAAATACGAAGCAAGATACCCGATACCATCTAACGCTACAGACGGAACTTGGTCTGTCTATTATATAAACTTCGCAGATAAGGTTGGAAATCACTTCGGAGCGTATCTAAATGAAGGAGACAAACTTTATAAAACGTTTATGGTAGATGAAGGAAGTAAAGATACAACACCACCTAAAATTAATGGTATCAGTTTTAACAAAACAGTAGCTCAACCTGGGGAAACAGTTCTAATACAAGTTGATGCGGAAGATTTAGAATCAGGTATAGGTGACAAGGGTTCTGATAAAACAATGATGTTAAAAAGTCCTGGTAGTTTAAATGTATCCAACTACATTAGTCTAGCTTACAACGCAAGCACAAATAAATACGAAGCAAATTATACGGTGCCAACCAACGCGGTAAATGGAACATGGGCAGTGTATTACATAAACTTTGCTGATAAAGTGGGGAATCACTTTGGAGCATATCCAATAGTAGGAGACCCGCTATATAAAACGTTTACAGTCATTAATGGTAGTGATGATATTACACCTCCAACGATTAAGAATATTAACTTTGATAAAAAAGCGGTCCGCCCTGGTGATTCCATTTTAATTCAAGTTGAAGCTGAAGATTTAGAATCAGGTATAGGTGATAAGAATTCAGATAAAACAATGATGTTAAAAGGACCTGGAAGTTTAAATGTATCCAACTACATTAGTCTAGCTTACAATTCAAGTACAAATCGTTACGAAGCAAAATATACTGTACCTGAAAACGCAATCTATGGAACTTGGTCTGTTTATTATCTAAATTTTGCTGATAAAGTAGGCAATCATTTTGGAACTTATCCAATCGCAGGAGACCTATTATATAAGACATTTAGAGTGAATGATGATATCGTGCCACCGAATGTACCTACGATAGATGAAATAAATGACCAATCAACTATTATAACAGGAACTGCAGAGGTAAATTCTACCATCACCGTAAAACTAGGAAGAAATATAATCGGTACAACTAACGCTGGTAGTGATGGTAAGTTTTCGTTTTCCATTAATAAACTAAAAGCAGGCACAATCGTAACAATAAATGCTACTGATGTAGCTGGGAATGAAAGTGAAAATGTAGATATAACTGTAAAAGATGTAACTGCACCAAATAAACCAATCGTAGATGAAGTGACAGACAAAGCGGTAGTTGTGACAGGTTCCGCTGAAGCAAATTCAACCGTACTTGTAAAATCAAATTCTATTACGTTAGGGACAGCAATTGCAAAAGATAATGGAACTTTCTCAGTTTATATTCCTCTGCAAACTGCAGGGAACAAATTAACCATAATTGCTACTGATGCTGCAGGTAACGTAAGTACAGGAACAAATGTCATAATAAGGGATACAGTGAAACCAATTATTGTCGGAGCAGATGATAAAGTTATTAACGTTGGTGAACTGTTTAATAACTTACAAGGTGTGTATGCAACAGATAATAATGATGGTGATATTACAGCGAATATCCAAGTAAGTGGAACGATAGACAATACTAAACCAAATGTTTATACATTAACATATCGTGTGAGTGATTCATTTGATAATGTCACAACCGTTAATCGACACATTACGGTCATTGATTTGGTTAAACCTATTATTTCAGGTATTGAAAACACATCCATCAATATCAATACACCATTTGATGCAAAGAGAGGGGTAACCGCTCAAGATAATGTAGATGGTGATGTTACGAAATCAATTCAGATTATAGGTAGTGTTAATACAAATAAAAAAGGCGTATACAACTTAATTTATACAGTAAGAGATACATCAGGTAATACCACAACTTTATCTAGAAACGTAACAGTAATCGATAACATCAAACCTGTTATTACTGGAGCGACAAATAAATCGATAAATATTAATTCAACTTTCAATCCACTTACTGGTGTCACAGCACAAGATAATGTGGATGGGGTTTTAACGGATGCTCTTAAACTTACAGGTAGTGTAGATACAAAGAAAGTAGGTACTTACAAACTCACTTATACAGTAAGTGATTCTTCAGATAATAAAACAACTTTAACTAGAACGATAACAGTAATTGATAATATCAAACCAATTATTTCAGGTGCGAGTAGTAAAACCATTGCATTTGGTTCTATCTTCAATGCACTAACAGGAGTTATAGCGAAAGATAATGTGGACGGAGATTTAACGAAAACGATAAAAGTAACAGGAGTTGTTAACACGAAGAAAAAAGGCATTTATACATTAACGTATACTGTTAGTGATAAATCTGGAAATAAAACTATCATTTCACGAAAAATTACTGTTAAAGATATGACAAAGCCTGTTATTTATGGAGCGACAACTAAGATCATTAAATTGAATTCAAGTTTTAATCCAAGAGCGGGTGTGACTGCTAAGGATAATGCAGATGGAGATTTAACAAAATATATCAAAATTACGGGCACGGTAAATACAAAGAAAAAAGGAACTTACACATTAACGTATACTGTTAAAGATTTTACTGGGAATACAACTGTGGTCTATCGAAAAATTATTGTTAAATAAACTTTTTTTAAGCGAAAATTTACTATTTGTTTTCAATATAAATCTTCAATGATATAAATTTACAGCTAAATAACAAAAAAGACATCAATTAGAATTAGTTTTGATGTCTTTTTTTTAAAATTAGATAGTTCATTTCAATAGTTTTTCTATAGTTATACCCAATAAGAAAACTAAAATATTCACGTATAGTTCATTTTTGTTTAAATAAAGTCAAATGTAAATCTGTTAACATTAAATTATATCTAGAGTTAAGATTAAAGAAAGACCATTTTTAATAAAGGAAGATGCCAATGAAAACACTGTCACAATTTCAAAAATTATTCTTTTTAATTTGGATCCCTTGTATAATAATTGGATACATTTCTTTGATTAAAGAAGATGGCTTTACTATTTCTATTTGGTATCAGATTATCCTCGCGTTATCAACTTTGATCTTTAGTTATGCTAGTTGGAAAGATAGAAATCTCACAAGATTTATAATTAATGTTAGCGTATGTTTAACTGTTTCAACCTCAATATTGATTTATTACATATAGTTCTAATAAAATATTACGATTCTATAAAATGTTTAATGTTCTTCAATAAAATAACGCAACCCAATTAATGGATTGCGTCTTTAAAGTATTACGAACCTGTCGATCGATAATGCCTTACTCCAACCTGCCAAACTAGTAAACAAGGTATAATAAAAATAATCCCCACTACTGGCGATAACATATACAGATACGCTTTCCCCTCCGTCTTATCTAGAATGTACATTAAAGGTAAGTAATTCACACATCCAAATGGGATAACAAATGTAAAAAATTTTGTTACCCATTTCTGATAAATATTTAATGGATATTGTGCCATCTCTCTTCCGCCATCAGTAAAAATATTAACCACTTCGAGACCTTGTATTGTCCAAAAGCACATCGTAGCAGCAAGGATAAAGATTCCGGTAAAAATAAAGACTCCGCTAATAATCATCAAAATAACAGTTACTACTTTCATACTGCTCCATTCGATAGAGAGATTATTTAATGCCCATATCAAAACAAATAAACTCTGAAGCAATCTACCAATTCTAGTAAACTCGAATTTAGAACCCATAACCTGAACAATTGTACTTCTTGGACGAACAAGTACTCGATCAAAACTTCCGCTAGCTACTAGACTAGAGAAATTGTCAAATCCACGGGCAAAACATTCACTTAAGGCAAAGGCCATATGGATAATCGCAAAACAAAGCGCAACCTCGTAAAAAGTCCATCCTTTTATTTGTCCAAACCGTTCAAATAAAAAGTAAAGACCTGCAAACATCGAGAATGGGATTAAAAACTGGCCAATTGTTAGTAGCCAAAAAGATGTGCGGTATTCCATTTGTGATTTAAAGAGAATAAGTAGATATTTAAAATATAGTCTCATATTGGGTCAACCTCCTTGGACCACGACTCTTCGTAAGGCTTTATTAAAGGCGATTTTTCCTAGCCAAACAAGTAAACATAGCCAAACAATTTGTACAACGATACCGATTAAAGCTTCATTTTGAGGTATATTACCAGAGTACACTCGAAATGGAAAATCAGCTGTCCATCTAAACGGTAGGAAATTAGCTAAAGTCTGAAGCCACGCTGGCATTAGTGGAATTGGAATTGTTAATCCAGAGAAAAATTCCCCAATTACCCCAAACAGTAACAAGGAGCCTATAGGAGACATTGTCACAAATACTGAAATATAAATAAACATCGAAATCGAAACAAGAAGAAGTAAGCCAAAAATAAGGGCAAACAAAAATAACACAAAGGTTAAGACACTTGGTGGTAACGTCATTTTATAAGGTTGAGGTAATAAGAATGCAACAAGTAGAATTGGGAAACACCGTAGAATTGCACTCGACAGGCGTTGGGCTAAAAGTTTTGAATACCAAAATCCGTAGATTTCACATGGTCTACAGAGCTCGTATGCGATATTCCCAGTTGTAATTAAATCAAAAAGCTCATTATCACGAAACCACAGCATAATGAAAGCTAAAAAGGATTGTTGTAACCATAAGTATGTAATGATTTCTTTTAAGGAAAGTGGTTGAGAATGTACTGTTTGACTATAAAAAGCTTCAAAGATCATGATGTACATAAATCCCCAGAAAAACTGTGTTGCTACCCCCGCCAATGCTGCTGAACGATATTGCATTCCATTCATTAATCGTAGTTTTAGTACAGATACATATGGCTTCATATTTGAAACTCCTTATATAAATCTACGATAATTTCTTCAATCGGTTGTGCTTCAATCGTCACATCAAGTAGATCAACCTTACTTGATAAACTGGAAATCACATCAGATATTTTAACTTGTTCAATATCTAAACTTAAAATTGCCCTTTCAGGAGACCATGAAATCATTGTAGTTCCAGGAATTTTAAATGGATTTGAGTCCGCCTTATAATCTACCGTAATCGTTTTATGAGTCCCAAAATGTTTTCGTAATTCAGTCAAGTTCCCATCGAATAATAGACTTCCTTTACCGATTAAAATAACCCGATCAGCTAAAGCTTCAATATCATTCATGTCGTGTGTTGTAAGGATAACGGTAACGCCCTTTTCTTTATTTATCCTTTTAATGAACTCGCGTACGGCAATTTTTGAAACAGCATCTAGTCCAATAGTAGGTTCATCCAAAAATAAAATTTTAGGACTATGTAGTAATGATGCAGCGATTTCACAACGCATCCTTTGTCCTAAGCTTAATTGTCGTACAGGTGAGTGTATTAGACTTTTTAAATCGAGTGTTTCAACAAGTAGATCAAGATTATCTTGATATTCGTTTTGAGGGATTTTATAAATATCACGGAGAAGCTCAAACGAGTCTATGACGGGTACATCCCACCACAATTGAGACCGTTGCCCAAAAACAACACCGATATGTTTAACATAGGAAGCCCTTTCCTTCCATGGAGTGTATCCCAATATGTTACACGTCCCTCGATCTGGAACCAAAATTCCGCTCATGATTTTTATCGTTGTAGATTTCCCTGCGCCATTCGGACCAATATAACCTACGATTTCCCCCGGTTCAATAGAGAAAGAAATATCATTCAACGCTTCAACAATCGTATGCTCACGATAAAAAAGCCCCTTCACTGCCTGCCTAATTCCTGAAGAACGTTTCGCTACCTTGAAGGATTTACTTAAACCATCTACTGTAATCAATTTTTTCGCCTCCTAACTTTTTTTGACTGGAAGAAAAATACTATCATCATAATATCTTCGCGTCAATATTTTTTTCAGTTTATTCGGTAATTTTAGAAAAATAAATTTTTACAAGTAGATGGCAACAAAAAAAGCATGAAATATATTAATCTCATCCTTTTTTAGGAAATCACTTATACATCAAATACTTTTTTTGAACCTTCTTAAATTCATCCAGTTCCTTCTGGTATTTATTCATGATGTCTGTAACGGAATCTCCATCGAGAATCATTGGCCTGATCCAGTCGTTTCCGATTAATTTATCAAAGAAGTTGTTTGATAGAAATTCAAAATCATTCGGGTACATGTCATGAATTGTTTTAATGATATGAAGTCCTGTTGAGACCGCTTCTAATTTTTCTCGATCCGTGACATAGATTTCAACACCATGGCTCAGTTTTCCCGCATGTTTTGAAAATATTGGTATAAAGGATGCCGCTCTGAATTTTACACCCGGAAGTCTTAATGCGTTCAGCTTTGCTGCAAGGTCTTTTCCATTAATATAAGGTGCGCCGATTATTTCAAACGGCTTGGTTGTTCCGCGTCCTTCTGACACATTTGTACCTTCAATTAGACCAGTTGCTGGATAAATAAATGTTGTTGAAACTGTTGGCATATTAGGTGATGGTAAAACAAAAGGTAGTCCCGTTTCGTCGTAGTCCATGGAACGTTTCCAGCCTTTCATTTTGACGACTTTTAAATCTGCTCCAATTTTATATTGTTTATTGAAGAAAGTAGCGAGTTCTCCTACTGTCATTCCATGCTTTGTTGGTATTGGGTACAAGCCAATAAAGGATGAGGAGTCAGGTTCGAGAACAGGACCGTCAACTGAAAGTCCACCTAGTGGATTCGGACGATCAAGTATTACAATTGGAATATCGTTTTCTTTTGCAGCTTCTATTGCATATGCCATGGTATAGATATATGTGTAGTGGCGTGTACCCACGTCCTGTATATCAAAGAGAAGTAAGTCTACATTTTTAAGCATTTCAGCTGTTGGTTTATTTGTTTTTCCATAGAGGCTGTATACAGGTAGTCCAGTTTTATCGTCAATATACGATTCTACATAACTTCCAGCCTGGGCATCACCGCGAACTCCATGCTCAGGCCCGAATAAAGCTGTTAGTTCGATATCTGGATCCTCATACAACAAATCGACAATGCTGTTTAATTTTGAGTCAATACCCGTTGGATTGGTAATTAAGCCGACTTTCTTTCCTATTAAAAGTTCTTTCTGATCAGCTAAAAGTACTTCAATTCCAGGAGTTACTTTATTCTTTTTCTTATTTGCAGAAACATCTTTTTCGATAGGCCATGTACAAAGGGCAAGTACTAGAATCATAATGAGCAAAAATACTCGTTTCAATCTCCCCCCTCCTCTACTTATCGGGTAACTGATATAGATTTTGATAAGCTCAAATTTTCACTTATAGCCGTAGCTATCATTCTTCACTATTTTCCCGTCTTTTATGACAAATAGGACTGCTAAACTAGCAGCCCTTCTTTTTCAAATTTTCTGTTCTCCTGCTTACATGTAAACTTAAATTACTTGAATTCAGCAGCCATTTCATCTTTAAATCCGAATAAGTAAGTAAAAATAAAGCCAGCTACATAGGAGATAATCACTCCTGTTAAGTATAATAAAATCTGATTTGTATGAACTAAGAATGATAGTGGAAGTCCTGAAACACCGACAGCAATTGTAGCGATATGGAAATGAGCCTGAAATGCTCCTCCGACTCCAGCACCTAAACATGCCGTTAAGAATGGACGTCCTAGCGGAAGCGTTACACCAAAGATTAATGGTTCACCGATTCCGAGCATTCCTGATGGAAGTCCCCCACCAATCGCACGTTTTAAGCTTTTTTTCTTCGTTTTAAAGTAAATTGCAAACGCTGCTCCGACTTGACCCGCTCCACCCATCGCAAGGATTGGTAGTAATGGGTCATCTCCAATGGAGTTAATTAATTCAAGATGAACTGGAGTCAAACCTTGATGGAGCCCAGTAACGACTAGTGGAAGGAATGTTGCGCCAAGTACAAATCCAGCTACAACTCCTCCATAATCAAGAACATTCAATAGTCCTTTTGTGATTGCATCTGATACATAACCGCCAACAGGCATAAACACAAGGTATGTAACGATACCTGTAATTAATAACGCTATGGTAGGTGTGAGAATAATATCTAGAGATTGCGGTACAAATTTTCTTACTTGCCTTTCAACTAAAGCGATGAAGATTGCAGCAAAAAGAACCCCAATTAACCCTCCACGCCCAGGAAGAAGATTGTGCCCAAACAAAGAGATATCTGCAACTCCAGGGTTGATAACAAGAATACCTGCCAATGCCCCAAGCGCAGGTGATCCACCAAATTCCTTTGCTGCATTTATTCCGACTACGATTCCAAGATAAGCAAACAGACCCGATCCGATCACAGTTAAAATAATAGCTAATTTTGAATCTGCTGCAAGCCATTCTGCCTGAACAATTGCTTTTGTTATACCGGTTATTAATCCTGAAGCTACTAGAGCAGGAATTAACGGAATGAAAATACTTGCGATCCTACGTAAAAACAATTTAAAAGGTTTTGCATTCTTTCTATCAATCTCTGATTTGTTTTTTGAAGCTACATCATTCAGATCAAAATCATCTGCAGCTGCAAGCAGTTTATCAAACTCTGCTGCAACTTTGTTTACAACGCCAGGTCCGAGTATGATTTGAATCGTTTCTTCTTCTACAACTCCTAGAACCCCTTCTGTCTTTTTGATTGCCTCTATGTCTACCTTTGAATGATCTTTCGAAGCTACGCGTAGTCTTGTCATACAATGAGTGGACGTCGAGACATTATCCACTCCTCCAAAATGCTCTAATAATTGTTCGGCAATTAATAAGTATTTGCTAATCCCCTTTGCCATCTTTACAACTCCTTTTAATTTAACAAGTTAATTAGTTTAAAAGATATACTCTAACTCCTGAAATAGATTTGAATTAATTATGACAATTGTCGGTATTGCTAGATTGATAGTTTTTCAAATGGTTTATCCTCCCCCTTTCTTGTTCTTTTCTGAAAGAATCTCGAGTCTATCTGACCAATCAACACACTAAAAAGTAACATTCATAGTTTATTACCATAAACAAAATTTCGAATTTTACATTAAAGATTTTGAAATTTTATTTTAAATTTTACGCTAATGATATCGCTTTTATGACAAGGTATTAATAGGAAAAAGTATTAAATGAGAGAATTGATAATGAGGATGAATCGTATTTAGATGCTTATAGTAATTTCCGTTAGAGTTAAACCAAGTATGATTTTATAAAAAAATAGACGCATCCCATTTTACTGGAATACGTCTATAAGGTATCACCTATATTTTCCCTATTTTCTTTGAAATTTCTTCCGCTGCTTTTATTACTTCTTCGATCAAGAACGGAATACGTTCCTGAGTAAATCGAAATCCTGGTACATTCACGCTTAAAGCAGCAAGTACTTTGTTGTTGTATCCAGTAATTGGTGCCGCAATAGCCGCCGTATCCTCTGTTTTTTCATTTTGACTGATTGCATAACCTTTTTGTCTGATTTCGACCAGTTGTTGTTTTAAAATTGATATTGAATTAGGTGAAAGATTTAGCTGATCTAGTACTTGTTGAATTTCATGCTCTTTCATATAAGCAAGAATGGTTTTATTGGGAGCACCAATATGTAGTGGAATTCGGATACCCAAATTTTCAGCAATTCTAATTTTTAAAGGACTGTCAATTTTATCAATCACAATTCCGTCTATACCACTCTCAATATTTAAATAGATACTTTCCTCTACTTGTTTTGCTAAACGCTCCATTACTGGTCTTGCAACTAATCTGAAATCCATTTTATCTAATTGACGGAGACCAAGCTCCATCCATTTATACCCTAACTTGTAATGCTTGGTTTCAGGTATTTGTACAACAAGTCCGTGTTGGATTAAAGCGTTTAGTAATCGGTGAAGCGTACCAAGAGATAGAGATGTTTTTTCCGATAATTCGGTGATTTGCCAATTACTTTTGGATTCATCCGAATTTAGGACATCGATAATAAGCATAGCTCGGTCAATTGATTGGACCATGATCATAACTCCTATGACTCTTCACTTCTTATCTTGGGGAGTCTGTTCAAAAATCTGGGAATATTCCCCGTTAGGGAGATTCCCGTTCATTACGTACTTGTAGTATACGTACGTTTCTTTAAAGATGCGTTGACTTGAGTATCTCAGCCCTTCATGTTTACATTTCGAACTTGCAAATGAATAATTGTGAGAGTAATTTTTTACATCTATCATACAAGTTTATAGTCTGATTTTCCAAGTAATTTACAACTTGATTGATTCTAATGATGCATTAGACTTATTTTTTCTTATTTTTCGTTTTTTATTACGACTCACATCCAAAGAATCTTCAAGCTTTTTAACTCCAAACGTAATAATTAGTACAAGTGCAAGATAATATAAACCTACTACAATATATGTATTCATTTGTTCAAAGTTAGAGGCAGCCTCACTAAGTCCTGCTCCCCATAAATCTTGCATCCCTACATATGCTACAAGTGAAGAATCTTTTAATCCAATGATAAACTGATTACCAAGAGTAGGAATCGCTATTTTAAATGCTTGAGGTAGCACAATCCTTCTCATCGCTAAAGGTTGGGACATCCCAAGAGAACGAGCAGCTTCCAATTGCCCTTTGTCAATTGATTGAATTGAACCACGAAAGATTTCAGCAATATATGCTCCACTATGCACACCTAGCGCTATTGCACCAGCCCAAAACTGCGAAAATGTAATAATACTAGAAAGTCCGAAATATAAAATTGCGATTTGAACAATAAGTGGTGTCCCACGAATGACCGTGATATAGAGATTAGCAATATAATTAAGCACTTTAATACGGGAGAGTCTGAAAAATGCAAAAATAAGTCCTATTCCGCTTCCCAAAATAGTAGATACGATTGTCAATTTTAACGTTAATAAAGTTGCTACTAAAAATACATGAAATGTATTTAATAATATATGCATGATGAACCTCACCCCTCATCTTGTCCTAAAAAATCTTAGGCTCTTATTTTACTCTAGTATTCTATTATTATTTTTCTTCAAGAATATTGCGACCAAACCACTTTTTACTAATTTTTTCGTAAGTTCCATCTTTAATAATTTCATCTAGAGCCTTATTAATTTTCTTCTCAAGTTCTTTATCATCTTTCCTTACAGCAATTGCTTGATTATCGTGAGTTAGTGGTGTGCCAACATCTTTAATCTTAGCCTTACCTTCTTTAATTACTCTAAAGCCTACCATCTGATCCGTAATTACCGCATCTAGTCTACCAGTTGGAAGATCCATTATAGCCGTTAGATCACTATCATAATCAACAACATTTTCTTTTCCAGTATATTTAATCGCTAAATCTTTATATGGGCTTGCTTTTACAACGCCAATTTTCTTCCCTTTTAAATCCTCAGCAGATTTGATTTCCTTATTATTATCAGCGACAAAAATCTGAGAACCTGAAATATAATATGGATTACTGAAATCAACCACTTTTAATCGTTCATCAGTGATCGTCATACTTCCTAAAATCGCATCATACTTATTTGATATTAATCCTTGTACAATTGTTTCCCATGGATTTGTTACTGGTACAGCTTTCATTCCCATTTTATCTGAAAGAGCTTTACCAATTTCAACATCAAATCCAGTAAGCTTGCCATCTTCTTTAAAATTAAATGGTTTATATAAACCACTCATCGCATAATGAAATTCTTTTGAATTCGCTTGACTTCCAGTTTTATCTGCCCCACATGCACTTAGAAACATTGCCCCTGCTATCATTGAAGATAATAAAATACCATGCCAATTCTTTTTCATTACACATACCTCCATCATTTTTTTAAATTATAAAATACTATTAAGAAATTGTTTTGTTCTTTCATTTTGTGGATTTTCAAAAAACTGTTTAGGTGTACCCTCCTCTAAAATTAGACCTTCCTCCATGAATAAAACTCGATCCGCAACACCTCGAGCAAATCCCATTTCGTGAGTAACGACAACCATTGTCATTCCTTCACTTGCTAACTGTTTCATAACCTGAAGAACCTCTCCGACCAGTTCGGGATCCAAGGCTGAAGTAGGCTCATCAAACAACATTACCCTTGGGTTCATCGCAAGTGCACGTGCAATAGCAACCCTTTGTTTTTGTCCTCCTGATAACATTTCTGGATATTCATCAGCCTTATCTGTCAGTCCAACCTTCTCTAGCAAAACATAAGCAATCTCTTTTGCTTCACTCTTTTTCATTCCTTTAACATGAATAGGAGCTTCAATAATATTTTCTAAAACAGTTTTATGCGGAAAGAGATTGAAGTGTTGAAAAACCATCCCAACCTCCGACCGAATTTTATTCAAATCTGTTTTGCCAGGTTGAACCAATTCACCATCAAAATATATTTCTCCCTTATCATTAATCTCTAAGAAGTTTAAACATCTCAAAAGGGTACTCTTTCCCGATCCGCTTGCTCCTAATAAAACAACCACTTCTTTTTCTTGAATCGTTAAATCAATTCCTTTTAATACTTGTAAAGGCCCAAATGATTTACTTACACTTTTGATCTTAATCATATTGTTTCAACCCTCCCACCGAGTAATTAACAACACTTTTTCCACAATGCGGAAACCATTTCTATTTTATTAACATTATACACAATTCTGACTATTCCGTCATTAAGTAATTTTATTTCGCCAATTTTGTACAATTTTCATAAGTCAATGTTACAAATCTTTCCAATCACCTAAACTAGGCGAATGCATATATTGTTAGCCAATATATGTAACGAAAGGGGGCTGTTCTCATGCATGTCGATTTAACTGCCATACATTGGCTTTATGTAGCATTTATAGGTTTAATTATTTTATTTTTAATTCTTAGACGTGACACAAGCCTAGTCTGCCTCGCAGGAATTTTCCTTCTTGGTCTAGTAGCAACTGAGTCACTTTCAAGTTCCGTCAGTATCCTGTTTTCAAGTTTCATATACGCCATAACTGAGTTGCTTTCTACTATTCTAGTAATCTCGATTATTGTTTCTATGAGTAAAGCATTAACTGATAGTGGAGTGCATCAAGCACTTATCAGCCCATTTACAAAGGTGATGAGAAACGCCACACTTGCCTATTGGACGATTGGTATTGTTATGATGGTAGTTTCGTGGTTTTTTTGGCCGTCACCAGCAGTCGCTTTAATTGGTGCGGTTTTACTTCCAGTTGCTTTAAGAGTTGGGTTACCAGCTTTAGGTGTTGCGATGGCAATGAATTTATTCGGTCATGGTATTGCTCTTTCAAGTGATTACGTGATCCAAGGCGCCCCGAAACTAACAGCTGACGCGGCTGGCATTCCGGTTTCAGATGTAATACACGCTAGTATTCCACTTGTGATCGTAATGGGCGTTGTGACAACTGTGGTTGCTTTTTACTTCTTAAAACGTGATATGAAAAGAGGACTTTTAACAGTAGAAATACCTGAAGAAGATACTAAAGCTGAGGAGTATTTACTTTCTTCTACACAACAAAAATGGATGGCCGCTCTTGTTTTCATTTTATTCGCAGTGGATATTTGGGCTATGGTTCATTTCAATTTACAAGGTGGAGATGCAACGGCATTAATCGGGGGTACTTCACTAATAATCCTTTCGATCCTATCCATGTTTGGACATAAGAACAAAGGATTTGAAGAAGTAACGAATTATTTAATTCATGGATTTAAATTCGGTTTTAAAGTATTTGGTCCGGTTATTCCAATTGCTGCTTTCTTCTATCTTGGGGATAGTGGATTTACGGCGATTATTGGGGATTACTTGCCAAAAGGGTCGAATGGAATTGTTAACGATTTAGGCTTTGCTTTAGCGCATGCAGTACCTGTAAATCCTGGAGTTGCGGGAGTGACATTGACAACAGTTGGAGCAATTACAGGTTTAGATGGATCTGGATTCTCTGGAATTTCGCTTGCTGGATCAGTTGCTTCGTTATTTGCTACGGCGATTGGTCATGGTATTGCAACTTTGACAGCTATGGGGCAAATTGCGGCGATTTGGGTTGGTGGAGGGACATTGATTCCTTGGGCATTGATTCCTGCGGCGGCTATTTGTAATGTTAGTCCGTTTGAGTTGGCTAGACGGAATTTGTTGCCTGTTTTGATAGGGTTGGTTGTTACTACTGTTGTTGCGATTTTCTTGATATAAAAAGTCTAAAATATAGAGTAATGTTCTCTAAGCACTTAGCAGTAGCTGTTAAGTGCTTCTTTTTAATTTTCTATCCCCGTTTTTCCAAACGTAAAAATCTATGTTCCCCTCAATTATTTATGAAAAACACCGAAGTGTCGTCTCTGTCTAGATAAAATGATTGAAGGGTGCTGACTAGGTCAGCCCCCTATGCGACTGCCCGTCCACAAAAAGAGCCTAATCCCAAGAGGGCAGGCTCTGTTTAAATATAGATTGTATTAATGATCACAACTGGACTCTAACCAACGATTTCTACCTGTCAAAGTAGATCCCTATAACAACTTGAAATATTGTAACCAACTAACGAATAATGGAAATGATTGAAAATAAACAATAAATAAATTTATAACTAAAATAATAATACATATAATTTTATTACTTGTTAAAAACGCTGATATAAAGCCGATTAAGGGTAGGAAGATCAATGCAATTTGTAGAGTAATATTTTCTAAATTATGCATTCCCCAAGGACTAACCTGAAGCATTGAATTTTTATGATACATAAAATAGTAAACTAACCAAGATATCCAAATGGCCAAATTAAATGTATATATGAAAATTGTTTTTTTCATATTGATCACCAAGTTATGCTAGCATGAGTATCTGGATGAAATGAAAACTTTTTAGCCGGTGATACAGAAAAACTAATCCCTGATAAAGCTATTGAAGGTGTTAAAGTATAAGTACTGTTTTGATGTGCATAATTCCCGTATGCATCTAGTCTTCTAGTGTTTGTAAGAGAACCTACAGAATAATACATATAACTTGATAACGTCTTTAAATATTCCGAATCAATACCTTTATCCTTGTTATCAGGAAGGTTTATTTTTAGTGCATAGCCCCCTGCTCCCTTTTTCCATTTATTACTATCTTTGGTATATTTAGCACTTTTACTTTTTGATGGGTTTCCTATTGTAGGTTTGGTTGTCCAATTCTGTTGACCATACTGAGTACTTGGATTTGGTGCCCAGAAAGATGAATTAATGCCTATACCTATAACATCTACATATGTTTGACTTGGCAGTTTAGACCAGACTACACTATTTTTTAATCTATATTCCTTTGATGATAACTTGGTAATAGTAGTAGTCATTTTTTTATAAGATGTAGTTAAAAATTCACTACTTGCTCTAGAATTTAGGTTGTCGTTTAATTTATTAATTTCATCATAATAGGTTTCTTCGTCTAATTCTATTATAATTGCTTCATTATTTGAAATCGAATATGCAATAGTCACACGAGGCTCGATAATTTTAATATAATTTGTATTTGTGCTAATAACTTCACCTTGTAAGTCTTTATTAATCTCATACTCTTCATTAGACATTGATTCGATTTCTGAATCAGTAAATCCTAAATTTAGTAATCGATTTGTTTGAGCAAAATCTAGATTATTTGAATCAAAATCAACATTTTCGTCTTCTTGGTTATGATCGTAAAACGGAATTACTGTATTTGCTGCAAAAGAAATAGGACTTGCACCATCTTCATGAACTGCCGTTACCCTTACATAATACTCTGAACTATCGGAGTAATTAAGTCCGCCATTAATTTCAAACGCTTTTTTATAAAGTATAGAAGGATCAGCTACAAAATCTGTCCCTTTTCCGTCCCTTCTAAAATTAACTTGTCCTACTTCAATTTGTTCAGAGGTAGGAAACATTCCTTTGTCTTTAGTTGTCCATGTTGTTTGGTCGGCAGGAACATCCCAGTAGGAGTGTACAGAACCGTTAAATAATATAATTTGATACTTTGTAACTCCCTCAATAGGCTCCCAAGAAATATCTAAATATCCTGTCCCTGTACCATCTTCATTAGAATATGCTTCAACTGTAGGCATAGGCATCTGAGTATACTTAGTATTTACCGCTCTACCTTGAATAATAGGCGGTGCTGTTAAACTAGATTGTGTACTTACTTGATTAATAGTTTTTTCGTTACTTGGTTTCGAAATCTCTTCAGCATGGGATTTAATAGGAATAATGGAACCTAATATCGTTGCAGCTATTGTTATAATAGTTACGTTTTTAAATAATTTAATCATAACAGCCTCCTAGTAATATTCCAATTTGGATAATTTATCCAACATTGACCATAAAGTGTATTTAGTGCTTCTACTTCAATCTTCAAATTCTTCCCTACCTACTTCCCTAATCTATCTCCTTATTATCTATTTAATATCATTTTTCGTAATAAAATTATTAAGTGTAGTAATCTGTATACTTTAATGTCGTAAATTGAAATAAAAAAAGCATAAAACATATTGTTTTATACTTTTATCACATGGGTATAATTACAAGAGCTTGAAAAAAACCTTCCTTATATGAAAAATCATAATAGCCATTCATCTTACTTACTCTTTCTTTAATACTACTAATCCCCACACCATACCGATTAACTTTTTTTTCAGATTTCAATATTGCATTTGAAAAATTTACTTCAAAGGATTTTGAAGTATTTCTAATCTTAATTAATAATTTTCCTTCTAAATATTTTAAATTTATATCAATTACTTTTTCAATTTGATCAGGAATCCTTAATACTGCTTCTATTGCATTATCTAATAAGTTCCCTAAGACTGCAGCTAAATCAATAGAATTATGATTACTGTCTATTTCAATAGGAATTTGTAAACTTAATTCATAATGAATATCGTTTCTCTTAATTTTGTCTAACTTACTACTTAATATCGAGTCAATAGATATACAACCAGTAAATTTATTGTATGAAGAGGATCCATTTATAGCTATTAATTCATTTAACTGTTTTTTTGCTTCATCTAATTCATTACATAAAATTAATGTATGTAAGTTTACTAAAATATTATTTAAATCGTGATTTAATCTAATCAATTCCTTTTGTTTATCAAGATACTCACGATAAAATTTATTCTGCTCATCGATCAACATATATTTTTGAATCAAATAATTTTTTCTAATTAAGTTATCGTAAATCTTCATATTACAAAAATTAATTATCAATAAAAAAAATAAAAAAGCTATTTTTTGATCTGTTCTATTAAAACTAGATATCCAAATAGTAATAACTGTAGATAACGTTGGTACAATGGTTAAAAGCATATACTCTATATTGCTTAGTCCAATTTCATAATCAACTTTAAAATATAATAATAGTTTAGTTATTAGAATTACAATAATAAGTGATATAAAATTTAGGCCAAAGTAGATTAGTAATGGGTAAATTAAATTCGTTTTAAAGCTATTCCCATGTATATGAGTAGTCAAAGAAAGGCCTAGTTCTACTTGAGTAAATATGAAAACAAAAAATATAGTATGATATAATTTTTTTGAAAGTCCGCCATAGAATGAAAAATTCACAGTTATTATTAGTGTCACAATAATAAAAAGAATCCTCCAGGACATTGATATATTTTCAGGTAAAAATTTTATTAAAATTATTAGTAAAGTTACTATCAATAGATATGTTTTCTTTTTTATCTTAAGGTTCAGAAATCCCGTAAAATAGTAAAATACGGAAATACTTTGAATACACACTGAAATAACTAACAAAAATAAAAATATTAATAATCCCATTATTAAGCTTCTAACTTTTTCGATATAAATTCATGATAAGCCTCTTTAACAATCTTTTTCTGACCTCGACTAATAGTCAATATATCATTATTAGATAAATTCATTTCATTTCCAGAAATAATATAAATGTAATTTAAATTAACAATTGTTCCTTGGTTTACTTTCACGAACATTAATGGATTAAGCTTCTTCTCAATTTCTTTAATTTTGCCATAGAATAAAATTGATTTTTCACCATTACAGGTAATAATTCGAATCATTCTCCCGTTTTCTGAAGAAATCGAAATGATATCAACATATTTTATCTGATATTGTATATTTTGATATTTAAAAAATAAATATTGATTATTTAACATAATTTCATCTATAGCAATTGATAAGACATGCTTTATTTTTTGGGGATCTACAGGTTTTAATAGATACCAAAAAGGAGAAACTTCAAAACTTTCAATTGTATATTTATTGTAACTAGTAACATATATAATTAATAAATTTCTATCCTGTTTTCTTATTTCTCTCGCCACATCGATCCCATTCATCTCGTTCATTTCAATGTCTAAAAATAAAATCTGATATTCAAACTCACCTAAATCTTTTCTTTTAATTAATGAATTCGGAGAAGTAAAAACATCTATATCAACTAATAAATTGTAAAATTTTTTTGTGTAATCAAGGATAATTTCTTCCAATTTCATACTATGCATTAAATTATCATCACAAATACAAATTTTCATATTATGCTTCGCTCCTTTGTTTTCTTTTTTAAAGAATGTTTATCCACAAGAAATTTTCAAAAACAAAAGTCCTACTTATCTCTCTAGTAGGACTTTTTATAATATTGGTCTATTTGCATTTATCTAAAGTAGTTATTCATTAATGATTCAATTAAAAGGATTTGATTATAAATAGGAAAAGCTTCTGGGAAATCAAAAGAAAAATATTTGCCGAGATTATCCCTACGTTGAAATATATTATGTCTTTAATTTTTAATCCCAATAGAATAGAAAATAATAATGAAAAAATAATAGGTGTAATATATCTATAATTTTGTAAGGTAAAGAATAATTGATTATTAAATAGTATTAAAAGATATGTTATTAAAAATAATATTTCATTAACTAAGATAATAGTAATTAAAACTTTTTCTTGATTTTTTTTATAATCTAAATTATATGATGTAAATCTGTCTAAAATAAAATTAAACAAAATATTAATAAAAAGAATTAATATTAGCATGACAAAAAATATAGCAAATATAGCTATTATTATATTTGATTGTGACCACTGAATATTATAAAAATTCTTTACTTCTATCAATAATAGAAAAATGATCCCAAATAATAGAGAAAAGCTTATAAAAAAAATTGGTTTAGTATTCATATTATTAACCTCTCAATGTCTGATACACTACTTAATAAATGTTGGAAATAATATGTAGCGAAATTTTATCTATTTATACTGAACTAAAATTGTTAATTATTATACTCAATTGTCTTTTCTATTTGTTCTTCTGTAATTCCCATTAATCCATACCAAGTTGGTGGTGGAAGTAAAGCTCTTTGTTCTTTTCCATCTGAATAATGTATCAATGGCCTTAACACTGTAACAGCATAAGGAGATTTTTGAAAATCTATTTTAATAGGAACTTCTTCTTCTTTTTGTTTATTTGGATTAATAACGAATGGCTTAATATTGAATACTTGTTCACCATTCAGCACTGCATCAAATTTGTTTACAACAATATTATCGCTACCGTTATTTTGCAAACTATATATGTAATTATTTTTTTCTTCTTTAATAATAGGATAAACATCCCCTACTTCTAGAGGTTTATCCGAAGTATCTTTAATTACATTTATTCCTAATTCTCCAACATTATATTTTTTCAATCCACTTTTAGTTTGTATTGTTAATTCCCTTATTTGTGTTTTACCTTCAGATAGTCCAATTATATGAAGCCCTAAAGTTTTCGCATGGTACTTTCCAATCTTAGCATTTCCATTCACTTCAAAGCTTTCAACACTAACTGAATCTTCGTTATTGAGATTAATCGCATAAATTTCATTAAACAAGTCTTTTTTATCACTTGAATAAATGTACGTAAAATTTAGAGGTGTAACTTCTCCTACTCCAAGACTATATGACCCATTTACAGGAAGAAATGTATTTGATATTGGTTTACTTATACCTTCCTTAGTTAGATCTGATTTGCTTTTCTTATTAAAAAACATTATTTGACCTGTCAATAAAACTAGTAAATAGATTGAGACAATGATTAATATAATAAATAATATTTTTCTGTTATTCATGTTTCTAACTTAGATATACTCTCCTAATTTTTTTAGTAAACGTTTACGAAATTATCTTAGCATTTTAAAAGGTAAATTTTACTAAAACACAGTGTCTTTTTTGTGAACAATTTCACATTTTTTTCAACGGCCGCGTTTACCTCTATTGAAACCCCATGAAAATTTAACAACTATGATTCTATTAACATGCATTATTCCTATATTTTTATTTAATCTTCACAATGGTACTCTTAAAAGTAAAAATTTGTAACGTTTTACTAAAACATTCACAAAAATTTCACTGAATTCATTCTCGAGATTACTATAATTAAAGTCATTATATATTACATAAAGATGTGATTGATTTGATAGTGTTCTATATGTCTTACAAAGACGCCAACAGATTAGCCGCATCTTATAGTAGTACGGATTGGTTCAAATTTTAAGATGGAATAAAATTTTCTAGTTAAGGAATAATACAGATGTTTTTTTAATTTAGGATATAGTATAAGTATTATTTAATGAAAAATTATTTTGATAGATTAAACTAAAAAAGGAGTAATTGAAGATTATGGATGAGAATGTTTTTCTAAAGGATGAGAAAGCTTTTCCTTTATATAGAATACTATCTATTTCATCAGGCATGCAGTCTTTATTTATTATGTTAAATGCACGTTTTATGATAGAAAGTATCGTGAATGTATTAGTATCATGTTTATTTTTATTAAGTTACTTAATTATTTTTATTATAATGCCTCGAACTAAACGAAATTATCAATATATAATTTTAAGTTTTTTATTATTTGTATGTATATCAATATTTGTTAATAAATAAAATAGCGGAGGTCAGCATTGAAATTAGATTATATGTCAGTTGTATCTCATCTTTTCAAACTTGTGAATATGTTCACATTTTTCACTTAACATAAAACGTGATACAACACGAAAAGCCCCGGCAAAATCGGGGCCTTTTTATCATACAAAGTGGTAATGCTTTCTATTCAGGCCGTTTAATCTGGATCTTTGTCTTTATATATTCAGTATGAGGTTTATCTTTCTGATCAACCCAGCTTACTTTTATAGAAATCTCATTTAATTTCGTTATAGCGTCTTCGAATCTCTCTTCAGGGAATAAGTTAAAGCTTCCACCTGCAGAAATACCTCCTGGAGATTTAATAGATGGAGAGATTGTGTACTCCTTAGAAACAACTTTATCTGAAAAAGATTTTTTCATTAAAATGTTCGTAATCAACAAATCGGGAGTGTACAATACTTCATAAGCATTAATTGGTAATAGACCTGAGACGATGACATTTTTCATGTATGTTTTTGCTTTTGAAACTCTAACATCGATTTCTATTCTTCCCTCAGCAGACTGATAAGTTTCAGCTCCAACTTGAAAGTTTTTACTATTTGGTAAGAACTCAGATGGATTTTTCTTCAAAATATCTGCCGATTCAACTTTCATCGTATCGTCACCATTTTCCTTTGTTGGAGAAGCTTGTACTGTAGTGGTTGGTGTAGAAACTGGTTTCGATTCCAAAGCTTCTGTTTTTTCACATGCTGTAAAAATCGACATAGTTAAAATTGTAGCACTTAATATAATTAGTTTTTTCATTTTATGAGAACGGAATAGGTTCACCCCTATTCCTCTCCTTCTTTTTTAATTTTGGTCCTTAATAAAGAGGTTCATTATAAATTATAAGTCAAATTTACATTGGAAATCTAGAACGAGGAGAAGAATTTACACCACTTTATATTACTCCGCTGCCGTCTAATAGTCATTAGAGGTTCCCAGATCCAATTAGACAACCGTAATCTCAACTAAACGATAAATAATCAAGTACTTTCTACTATTTAACAGTGGCTATCTATCAGTATTTCTAATAAAATTAAAACTGTTGCAAATCAAACGTAATTTTACAACTAGATATCGGAGGAGTATTGTGTCAACTTATAAATCACAACTGAAACGCATCGTCGAAGATTTAAAACATACTGATTTAACAATTCGATCAAATGCAATTCATGAACTAATCGTACTTTCAGAAATAGATGACCTACAATTTAATTTATTTACACTAGAATGGTTAGCAAAAGAAGCTGCTTATCCATATCCAACATCATTTAAAGAATGGGATGAACCTAGTTACCATCTGATTAATTTCATCACTGATTTCCATCTACCTGAATTAACAGAGTCCTTAATGAAATATTACCCTGAATATAGTAAGGCTGCTAAAGAAGCAGTATTTCGATACATAACCTCTTTTGATGGAGAAGAGCATGAACAAGCAATCTTGGAATTAATCGAACAAGATATTCAGAATAACCAAGTTGTTTTACCTTTAGATGTGCTATATGATAATCCTGGCATCATTATAAACTATTAGACAAGCATACCGAATTATTTGAAGTAGAAGAATATAAAACTACTTTTTATCGATTGTTATCATACTGTTTAGATAAAAATTATCTAGACCGTTTCAAACCAAAACATATCGCGCCATTGTTATTAGTGGATTATCAAAAGCAAGTAGAGGAATTTCTGCCTTACCAAAATGATTATGATATTAAATTTGTGTATGGCTCATGGAAAGAAACCTATTTACAAATCCGTTCAGTTATGTCGATCTATCTATCTTTAATGGAGTATTACTTTAATGATGAGATGACACCTTTTATAAAAGAAGCGATGTCATTTACTGACCCGTTTATTCGAACGAATGCCATTATTGCCGCTCTTCAAAGAGACATTGACGTACCTGAAGAACAACTGCTGAACTGTGCAACAAATATAGAATCCACAGAATACTTTTACTGGGAAATACTCAGAATTCGCAAAGAACATTTATTTCCTATTAAAGAGAATAAACAAGCATATTTTGCTAAAAGTCATCTGTTCCTATCTATCGTGCATGAACATGATTTTGTACCTGAAACAATCGAGTTAATCAAACATCTTGATATTGAAAATTCATATAACCAGCCAATCCGTTATTATTTAGCTTCCGTTTCATATGATGATCAAATCATTCCAGCATGGGTAGGTGCTTATGCACTTGAGGAAGAAGATGACTCTGTTCACATGTGGGAAGGTACTTATTTAGAAGATGGACAGTTCAATGAAAAATCAATCGAAGAGCACGTACAATTATTTATGGACAAAAGAGAGAATGAAAAAGAAGAAGATGCTTCAATTGTATACTACGAAAGTAAGCCTAAATTAAGTAAATGGTTCTACACTTGGTACCTCTTACTAGCTATACGAGGATACCGAGCATTTACCACAATGGACCCAGTATACATCACTTTAACAACTTTATTTGCAATTTTAATTGTTTCATATCAAATCTATAAAACGAAACTATTAAAAAATAAAATCGAAATCATCGGAAATGCTGTCCGATATACCGAAAAAGATGCTCACTCTCAAATTTTACTAGAAGACATCAAAAAAATAACAATTCAAAAGTCTAACATGAAAGCAAGACTTCTTGACCGCCGTTCCAAAGTTGTAGCCATTTACAACAAACAAAACAAAGTTGCATTAGAATTTCCTTTAGAATGTGTATCTTACGATGAATTCGCATTTGTTGTAGATGAACTGACTGATCATTTAAAAGAACAACCGCATATTCAGCAACCATGATTTAATAAACAAAAATAGCCTGTATGTACGATTTGCAAGTAATCGATGATACAGGCTTTTTATTTTATATTTCAACAAAGTATATAGTTTAAGTTATCCCATAGCAAATCGTAATGACCACAGTTAAAAATGGAGTATAGTACATAGTTTAATTTTCATCAATTCATGAATTAAGTGAACTTTATGTGTCCAAGTAGAATCTTGTAAAATTGAAAATGAGTTCATGCTATACTTAATATGAGTTTGGTAAAGATTTCCTTTAACCATACCGATTCTACAAAATAATATAAAGGAGAAAAAAATGGAGAGCAATTTTGATGAAAGTGTAGTAGAACTCCAAAAGGTATTGGACCCTCTTATTTCAGCTGCTAATTCCAATTACAAAACGGTAAAAAAGAAAAACGGATTTGAGCGAATGTGGATACCTCTTTTCTTATTTTATCCATTTAAACAGTTAGTGTCGCTGATAACAATTGGACAATATGGTATGAAAGTATCAAAATTACAAGTTGGCGCTGGGATAACGGGTCTTGTTGCAACAATTACCAAATTTCTTCCTATTCCAGAATCATGGTTTAAATGGGGCTATGATTTTTATCATCAACATTCATTTTGGCAACTCATTATATATGGATTGATAATTTGGTACATTGTAACAGTTATATATACCTTTCTTCAGATGCCGAATTGGAAGAATGAAGATTTATTCCATATTGATGCATACAGAGTTTTTAGACCGAATGAATACGCAATTGTTCAACCGTTTTTAGGTACAACCTTTTCAATTGAATCATTAAATAATTTCATGTTACGAAACAGTGGTGAACGTGCCATCCGTGAGATAAAAGATATGACAGTAGAAGAGGTCAATAGATTACAAGATATAGTTGAAGATATGAATTTTACAATTGAATCGTATGAGCAAAATATACTGTTCCTTAATAAGATTCTTATTCATTTAGATGAAAATATTGAATTTATCGCTAATGGGACACTTGATTACCAACATCTCTATATAATGGAATCCCCATTTTGTATCTATAAAGTGAAAGATGGACAGTTTAGTCTACTACATAAAGAATATCCTAGACGTTCATTTAAAGATGAATTTAATTGTAAGGACTCTCATATGGTGAATGAACCCTACGTAAGATGTTATTTTCAAACTGATGAACTTATTTTACAAACAGATGACTCATACTCATATAAGATTTATATTGAGAGTAAAGATGAGTATTGGATCATTACGTTTTTCGTGAATCTTCAAGATGAAGTTACATTGCAAGAATTCTTAGAAAATAGTATACTTTTAGGACAAAGTGAGATATTACAAACAGCAGATATTCATAGAATCCTAAAGTCGCACTCTAAGATTATTAGCGAAAAACCACTGGTTTCTTCAAAATAATAAGAGAGGTGAATTATATGTTAAAAGAAGAATCTAGAAGAATTAACGATAGAAATAGAAAAAGATATAGTAAAGTTCGAGCTTATGCAAATAATTCAACTGGTGCTGTAACAGTAACAATTGGTGATCGAACGATAGTTGCAAAAGATAATTCACTAGAAAGTGTTATTGGCGAAGTTCGAAAACAACGAAAAGATCGATTAGCGCAAAGTAGAAATCAAACTGCAAGATTTATGGAAAAATTAAATAGTATAGGAAACAAATAGGAGCCATAAAATGCGGCTCCTATTTTTAATATTCTTTGATTTTTTTAAAAAACTCGTTTGTTTTCTGTTTTGACAATTTCAACTTTCTCTCTCGCTCTTCCCTATTCTTCTCGATAATTTTCTTAATCGTTGGAAGTTCCTTCTTTTTCATTACACTACCTCCTCATAAGAAAATATTCACAGTTTCATTTCGTATACCAATGAAATTAAATATTTTTAGAATTAGTAATTAAAATATCAAGATGAACTGACAGATCATTTAAAAGAACAAACACATATACAGCAACAATGATTTAATAAACACAAAAAGCCTGTATCCACGATTATCAAGTAATCAATGATACAGGCTCTTTATTTTATAACTTAGTATATTTGTGATATTGTTCTGTCTAGTACCCATTTACCATCCTTATATACATAATAAAAATTTTCAATTCGGTTATCATTTTTATTAATTGGCATGATATCGATTTCAAGTGCCCTAACTTTCTCAAAGACACTAACTTCAACATCAGCCCAGCCTTTCATTCTACTAATCTGATATACGCTATCAACTTTTCCTTTTGTTTTCATTCTTTCTTCAAATAAAGTTAGCGATCGCTTCGTTAATTCTGTTTTTGTTTCATTTGTAAAATAAACTATATCTTCGATTGGCTTGTAAATACTTACCGAAAATATCAAAAAAATCCCTAACAACCCGATTGTTCTAAAAGCAGCCTGAAAAGAATACCTGACAGTTTTTTTAAAGTATTTTCCCATCAATAAAAAATAAAGAAAATACGTTAAAACAATAACTAAAATTGAAAGTGCAAAATCAAATATTGAAATAAATAACCATCGACCTACAAATGATTTAGTTTGAGGTATACCAACGCAAATAGCTATTAGCACAGTTAATAAAAATGGAGCATAGTACAATAATTTAATTTTCATAGTTAACCTCTAAAAAAGATAAATACAGAATTTTTATTAAAAATGATTGTACCATTTTGAGTAAAACTTTAATTCCTTCAATAGTAGGGTATTTTATATAGTACAATTTTTCCTTATAGATAAAAAGAGCCATTTATTTGGCTCCAAGTTATGTACATCTCTTTTATTTATCTTAATCGAAACTCCATTTTTCTATTTTTTGTTGCCATTCCAATTGACTCATAAAAATGGATTGCATTTTGATTACTCTCCGAAACTCCCAATTCAATACTATCAACGTTCAATTCTTTCGCGAAATCAATAACAGAATGCATGAGTTTTCTTCCAATACCCTTTTTTCTACTCGCATCATCAACACATAAACTATTTACAAGTAAGATTTTCCTTGCATTAACAAATGAGTTTTCAGGTATTGCTTCTTCCTTCAAAACTGCCACGCCTACTATTTCAGTACCTAGAGTTGCCACAAGAATATGTTGTTTATTATCTTTTAGTTGGTTATTGAATTCCTCTTCACCTACTGGAGTTGAGTTCTTCTTGTATAGGTCCGGTCTTTCAAAAACGTGTAAATCGTGAACTTGTCTAAATAATGATATTAATGACTCGTAGTCTTCTTGATTGGCATTTCGGATTGAAATCTCCATGCATTTTCACCTCTTTGGTTGTTTTACCTTTGCAGTAGTTTATTAACTCGCATCTTTTTAAAAATAGATCAGTTGAATATACTCCAAACTATTTCTGTTTGATCATCACAGTAAAATCCTTCTAAATTACATGCTTTAACAATTTTTCCGATTGTACTTTTATCCGAACAGAGCATGGAAAAGGGACTATCCCAATGCGTAGTTAGCAATATATTATGATCATGCGTAAAAAAATTTATATGACCATTTGGAAATGTTTTATTAGCTTCAATCAAGTCATCAATATATTCTAACTTCCGTTCTGTACAAAATTCATCTCCATTCCAAATCCATTCGTGGCCTTCGTTTTTAATAGTGCTAAGAATTGAATTCATTAAAATTTCTGGGAAGGAGCCTTCAGTTGGAATGATTAATTGATGTTCTTCACAACACTTTTGAATTACTTTTTCAGTTTCTGCATTTTGGTATTTTGGCTCTAATCCCGTTATGTAAGTCCTTAATCCTATATCTAATTCTTTGTAAGTTTTAATTCCAGAAATAGTTAAAAACTGCTTCCAACTTACCACTTCACAATTATTAATAATGTCATTTTTGCCCGGATAATTATCATACTCAAATGAATCATAATCCAATGTAATAGGCTTAATAAAAGGATGATAAAAAATATAAACTTCCTCGAATACTCCTTTATAACACTCTTTAATAGACATATCAATAGAGGCACATACTGAATACCTGTGAGGTTCTGGTAATATTCTTGTATTGTTCATAAATTTCACCTGCCTACTTCTCTTGTTAATCCTTGTTTCTTAATTATCACCTTATTAAACATTCTACTACTTAATCTTCTGGATCTTCTTCAAGAATCCAGGGAATATTAGCTTTAAAACTTAACTGTAAGACTGGAATTGGCAAGGCTTCTGGCAAAAACTCTAATTCTTTTGAGAAACCGATTATAAAATTCTCGATCTCAATTGTATTTGTTTTATTAAAGTTTGAATTAGTACATAATTCGCCTTCTAGTACTCTACCAACAAAATAATAATTACCTAAGTATAAACGCCTCGCTTTTACCTCAGTAGGGAATTCTGAAAGATGCGCTGGTTTTACTGAATTAATTCCAAGTTTCTCAAAAATATCGTTTACAGTTGGGTTAAAAAACTTTGTAGCAACAAGGTAATTTTTACAATATAAGCAGTTACAGACTTCTATATCTTTATTATAAAATTCTCGTGTTCTATCAATATCAACTTCGATTAGCCATTTTCCTATTCTAATTTGTTGCAACATCGTAATCCCCATTCTGTCATACTGAGTACTATTTTAAACTTTCATTTGTTAACATTAAATCCGCTGTAACAGTAAAAAAGACAACTACACTCTAATAATGAATTAATTATCCTCAATTATTTCCAATATATTAGCTGCCAACTTTTGTCTGATTGGTTTAATAAAACTTTTCCCTGCTCCCCAACCAATATCGAATATTCCATCTCCATTACCTGAGGAAATGCACTTAACATACGTCACACCACTAAAGTCATCAATTGTAACTGTCAGTGTTGCTGTACTATTGTTTCTAAAAAAGAATTTTTGAAATACTAGGATTACAATTTCTTTCTCCTCAGCACCTTTATTATCCTGAAAAATTAAATTAGATTGTAATTCTGTGTCTTCTAAAATAAGTTGAGTTGCTTGAACTGGCTTTATGTTTACAGTGAATTCTAAGTAATGTTTCATTTGATCACTTATCCTCCTTTAAATGAGATAAATAAAAATACATCTGAATTAGTTCACTTTTATTCTATCAATTATTACTTTTAATTTTCCAAAGCAAATTATCCTATTTAATTGAATTAAATTCCATTTTACGGAATAAAAAAAGGTGACTAAACAGTTGATCAATACAATGTATTAAATTTGAAGCATCTGATATTACTTCAACACTTAAGGAGAAATAGAAAAACACGACTGTCTAATAAAAACAGTCGTTAATTTTAATTATCAATTTTCTAGTTAAATCTTACACCATTCTTAAATTCCATTTTTGGAAAACTACTACCAGCGATCTTATCTTCAGGTATTGCTTTCTCAATTCTTTCAATATCATCAGCACTTAATTTAACGTCTACAGATTTTAGTGAATCTCTAAGAGTAGTTCGTCTTGATGCACCAACTAATGTGATGATGTCATCCCCTTTTGATGAAAGCCACGCAAGAGCCAGTTGTGGAATTGTTATATTTTTCTCATC
The DNA here is from genome assembly GCF_042886615.1 of Gottfriedia sp. NPDC057991. NCBI lineage: Bacteria > Bacillati > Bacillota > Bacilli > Caryophanales > Bacillaceae > Gottfriedia > Gottfriedia sp. NPDC057991. The sequence continues at coordinate 374,282 of NZ_JBHVQN010000001.1, read as the reverse complement.
AGCTATTTTACGTAGTTCTTCAACAAGTTCAAGATTTTTATCTATATTTCCTTCAGCAAACATTGGAATATATGATTTTGCATTATTTTTTGAAAAAGTACCACTAAGTAATCCATGTGCAATTGCGCCAAATGCAACTACTCCAACGCCAAGCTCTCGTGCTGTTGGTAAAATTTCTTTTTCCATGCTCCTATTAAACAGGGAATATTCCGTCTCGATAAAGCTTATTGGATGAACAGAATTTGCTTTCCTTAACGTTTCAGCATCAACTTGTGTAATCCCAATCTGTTTTACATAACCTTCCTTAACCAAGTCAGAAATTGCGCCGATCGTTTCTTCAACAGGAATGCCTAAATCAATTCGGGCTGGTTGGTAAAGGTCGATATAATCTAAATTTAATCTTTTAAGTGTATAAGTAAGATAGTTTTTGATCGATAACGGTCTCACATCTAATCCATAAAATGAGCCATTAGGTGCAGCTAATACCCCAAACTTTACTGATACAAAAGCTTTCTCTCTCTTTTGACCTTTTAGTGCTTCACCAATTACCATTTCACTCTTTCCAAAACCATAAAAGTCTGCTGTATTTAAATGATTAATTCCAGAATCAAGTGCTTCATGGATTGTAGCGATATTTTCAGACTTATTAGCGTCATTTATCATCCCACCACAACCTAATCCAAGTTTATAAAGTTCTGAGATATTACTTTTATTGATCATCTTAAGTTTCTCCTCTTCTTCATTATTGTTTTAGATTGCTACTGTTCAATCCCTAAATCTGTTCGTACTATCAAATATCTTTTTTAAAGATCTCATCGTAATAAGCAATTCTTCTTCTGTTAATTCTTCTGTAAATAAATCCACCATTTCTTGAATTTTTTCATGAATCTCGGGCATAATGTTTTTAGCTTTTTCAGTTAAATATAACCGATAAGCCCTACTATTTTTTTCGTGTTGCTCTTTATTTACATAATCTAGATCGATTAGTTTTTTAATCGTTCTTGCTGACATAGCCTTATCATGACCGATTTCTTCGCTCAGTTTATTTTGGCTAATTCCTTCATTTTTTTCTAAAGTAATTAAATATAAAAACGAGCCACTACTAAGTTCATACTTTTTTATAACTTTGTCTAAATAAATTTGTGTGTTTCTAAAAATCTTGCTGTTGAGCATGATGAAATGCATGGTTTCTTTTTCTATTGTAATCACCATCTTTATTTTTGTTGACTAATCAACACTTATTGTATTCTTTTGTTGTTGATTAGTCAACAGTTAGTGTAGAAACAGATTTCAACTAATACTTTTCTTCATATATTAAAAACCCTCGAACTAGTGAAAGCTTCAGGGTTTTCTCCTTACATCTATTCTTATGATAAATTTCCAATAAGCCACATCGTTTCATTTTCTCTAGCTTTAAAATTACAATGATAGCCTTTTACTTCTAAGTACGATGGAACATTTATTTGCCACTCTCTTTGTAAGTAATTCGGGTCAACAATTGGAATCATTTCTTTTTCAAATCTACCACTATGATAAAGCCCTCGGTAAAAATCATCTAATCCTGCTTTAGTATAAAAAATGGATACTATCATATACTCCATATGCGGAAGAAAGAAGTAACACATTACTCGATATCCACTTTCTTTTGATGTTTTCAGATTATGTAAATTACTAACTAAATTAATAATCTCTTGTAGAAAATCTCTTTTTTTACGTCTTGGAATTAAATCAAACTCACCAATTAATTCGAACATTCGAAAATGAAAAGCATCATACCCCTTATAAGTACTACTTGTTGAACGGGGAGTTGTGAGTTTTTTAGAAAGTTCGGTTAATTCCCTTTTGAGGTTACGAATTCGTCTTCGTTCTCCTCTTAGTTTCTTTTGTCTTGTCATCAATAAATACCTCGTTATTCCATCAATTTATCTTTCTTCATTATACCCCATTAATCTTACCCTTTCTTTTAAGTATCATCAAAGTTAATAAGTAACTCTTGCTTTAGTTGAAGTATAGAATGAAGTTAATATTTTAACTGGAGTCAACAATCCCTATAACTAAACACGATCTACAAGTTTTTTGTCTTAAACAAAAAAAAAGAGCAAGAGAAATGCTACTCTTACTCCCTCGATTCATGGTCCTTATATATCTCATTTAAAAATCTTCTTACTTCCTCATCAAGATCTTTACACCAATATGGTTCATCCATCAGATGTATTCGAGTGCTCTGAATTGTGCTATACCTCGTAATATTAATTCATAATCTAAATTAATCTGGTTAGTACTTCTCTAAATTTTTTTATACAATAAAATAGTTAAAAGGAGCGATAGAATCATCTATCTCTCCTTTTAACTATTTTGATCTTCACTTTCATTTAAACGGTTTAATTTCTTTTGATTTTCTTTGATCCAAAAACTAATAAAAACAACCGAAACATACATAAATGCTGTCATGTACATCAAATGAACTTCTTCTAATTGTTTTAATAAAGTAGTTAATACACCTGCAGCAATTGTTATTTGTAGCAACACAAAATGAAATCTCATATTTCCCATTCCTTTTTACTTACTTTTCTTATTTAAAAATATGTTTTAAATTTCAAACGTCTTTTTTTCCTATTGTTCACAATATTGTAACATATTAAAGCAAAAATCATAACGATTTTAAAATACCGGTATTTTCCAAATAATTTATTATCAATTTTCCATTAATGTAGTTGTAGTATGTACGATCGTTTACACTAAAAAAAGGATAGAAATAGTAGAATTCACTTCTACATTTCTATCCTTTTTTATAAATAATTAAAATAATAATATGATTGCTTATAATGTTGAATTATTATTGTTATTTCAATGAACTAACGATGTTTTCTCTTTTTAACTTATGCTAGTTTTTTTTCTACTTGATGATTTTGCTTTATTCCACCTAATTTGGGAACAAATTTAGTAATAAAATAATCTAAACCAAATCGACCTGCATTTGATCCTGCTACAATAATGAATATACTTAATAAAACTAATTGTGGGTTAATGCTTGTCGTTCCACTAAACATGAATGCAAAGTTCATCATAAGTGCAAAGAATGTTGCTGTTTTTGTAAAGCAACCAATGATTAAACCAAGACCAATAGCAAATTCGCCGACCGGTACTAAGAAATTAAATAAGTCCACATGCGGGATAGCGAAATTTGTTAAAAAATCTGCCCACCAACCTTGAACAGCTGGGTGCTCGCCCGTTGCACTTTTTACTGCGAAAGCAAGGAAACCTGACGCATCGAATCCTCCACTTGATAATTTGCCCCAACCTGCAGTGATAAACTCGTATCCGACGTACAGACGAAGAATGGTTAATACACCTGCAGCGATTTTATTGTTTCGTAGGAAATTAATAAACATATATACTCCTCCAGTTGATTTAATGAAATTTATGTGTGCTATGTTTACAGATTGATTATACAATACACATTGTGAATATTTTCACATTATTAGTGAACATTTTGTGTCTTCACATAGCAAACAAATTGAAAACGAGTCAAAAACTGAACGCCTGTATAGAACTAACAAAATTTGCCCCAAACTAACAATACTCATAAAATCAAATCAATTAATGGGGTATTATGTTGGAAAGATTTTTTCAATTTCATTCAAAATTAGGTCCGTTTCACCTTTTTTCATTAAATCACCTATTAACAATCGGAATCATATTGATTCTCAGTATTCTACTATTATTCTTTAGAAAACAGATTCAAGAATCAGAGAAAAAACGGTTTTTTCGTTTCTCTTTAGCATTTCTCTTATTGGCTTCTGAGATTTTTTATCATATATGGCTTGTGTATGAGAATGCTTGGTCGCTTAAAACGGGGTTACCACTTGAACTTAGTGATATTACTGTCATTCTGGGAATTATAATGCTTCTGACAAATAGCTATAGAGTGTTTCAATTCATGTATTTTGCTGGGTTAGCCAGTTCTATCCAAGCCATCCTGACACCTGATCTTGGCCATTATTCGTTTCCGCACTTTCGATATTTCGAGTTTTTTGTTTCGCATGGAGGAGTGGTGCTTGCATGCTTGATTATGGTGGTGGCCAGCAAATATCGACCGACCATACCATCCATGTGGGTGACCATTCTCATTGTTAACATTTATGCAGCTTGCGTATTTTTCGTTAATAAGTTGTTGAAAGCTAACTTTATGTATCTCATGAAAAAGCCCGAAAATGCTTCTCTATTAAATTATCTAGGACCTTGGCCATGGTATCTTCTCTCGGCAGAAATGGTGATGATTGTGAGCTTTTACATTTTGTATAGCCCGTTTTGGTTAAAAAGGAAAATAGAAAAAAGGTAATCGAAGTTCTTTACATATGTCTTGAAGATTTAAGAGAAAAAAAAGAATTTTTAATTTATAAAAAAAAGCCAATCCTTAGTCTAGGAATTGGCTTTTTGTATGTTGATTATCTCACTTAATTTAATAAATTTTTGTACCCATCCATGAATACATGACCTGCAAAGTAAAGGAAAATGATTGCTGCAATAAAAGAGAAAATATTAAGTATTTTTGGACCTACTAGATGTTCAGCTTTCTTAACAACGATCGGTAATAAAAGTGACCATAATAGATTAAACAAAAGGAAGCCACCAAAAAAGTAAAAGATTTCGATTTTAGAGTGATTCTTTATGGTCGCAGAAATAATACTTCCTCCAACAGTTGCAAACCAAAGAAAACCAGATGGCGACGAAGCTGTTAAGGTAAATCCTTTAAAATAATCCTTTAAAATTGATCTTTTAACTTTACTGTTATCTGCTTCTAAGTTCAAGCTTCTTTGCTTAAACGCATCTTTTAACATGAGATATGTCATATAGATAAGAACTAATGTACCACCTACCCAAAGTACATATCTAACGTAAATATTATTTAATAAAAGGGATAAACCTACTAGCGATAAAATTGCATAAAGTAAGTCTGAAGTGGTTGCGCCTAACCCCATATAAATACCAGGGGCAGTGCCTCTAGTCAAACTTGTTTGTATAACAGCGACATTCGCAACGCCTATATCAAAACATAGAGATGCAGAAAGAGCAAATCCAACCATAAAAAGTTCCATATTGATAATTCTCCTGTATTTAAGCACTTAAATGTATATTATATAGTTTGTGAGAATTATTTTATATAGTTTTTAATTTATAAGAGTCTATACTTTTTTATAAGATACATAGAAGCTCTAAATTCTGTAAGTATTATACGGTAATTTGTTTTGCTATACCCTCTTTAATAAATAAAAATAGAGCTACAAATGTGACTCATGATTCAACTAGAGCATTGGTTAGATTTATAACAATGTAGCTATTATTTTAATTTGTTGTGTAAAACTTTTTTCATTAACTCATTTGTAATTATCAAAGCTTCACTTTTGCTATTCGCTGGACCTGTAACCACCCATCCGTCTTTACCTGACCAACCTTTACCATTATGATCTTCTCTAAGTTCCTCGATCGTCACTTTGTTAAAATCTTTGTTAGCAAAGATAATGCCATAACTATCGATTTTTGGATGTCCATTTTTAAAGTAACCATATTCAATTATCCCCATGCCATTTTGATCAAATGCTATTTCTAATTTACGATCTTTATTTGGATTAGGATAATTAGCACCTTTAACATCAATTGACCCTATAAACCTTCTTTTTCCTAATAAAGAATGATGAAGTTTGCCCTTTATTTTTATCGTCACAGCATTTACCTGATCATGACCTGAACCCAATTGATATTCAACACCCTTTATTGACTCATTTACAGTCTTTGGGATGAAATAATAAACACCAAATCCAATAGCGACTAAAAAGATGAGAAGTATACTAGAAACAATGACCTTTTTCAAAAAAATCACCTACATTCGTTAACTTTCATGTTCCTACTTTTTTAAACATCTCAATATAAATTTTTGAAAGCAATTAATTTATATATTTCGATAAACATAAATTTATTCCTTTTTATTCCAATACAGGTTGAGCAACAAAAAATGGTCTGCCGAAACAGACCTAATTTCAGTTGAAATATTGGATGAAGAAGATTTTAATACACCTTAGGATTATCTATAATTAACCACATATTTTCTTCATCTTACCCATTAACTATTCCTGTTATTTTGTGATGGGGATTAAGATTTTCAGGTTTTCTTTACATTTAATATAGTCAGCGACTCCAATTACATTTTCGGCAAAATTAACTATTACACCTTGAGGATAAAAGACTTCAATTTTACCTTCAACCTCTAATCCAATTGGATATTTTTCTTTTGTACTGTTCCAAGTATTTATTCGAACCTCACTATGTTTATTCCATGTTATATAAAATTCTTTCTCGCTAATCTCATTACCACCATCATCAAACAGTTCACTTACATCTAATAACCCTTCAGCTAAATAATAATGATGTTCGTCGTCTTTACGGTTTGACGCAATGTACTTGTTTTGTGTAACTGCAATTTGTTTGATTGCATAGCCATCATCTTCTACTTCAATATAGGTAGTGCCTCTAATATATTCGTCTTCCCAACTGAATATCGCTTCATACAGGCTCATCCCTTCGGAGTATCTTGTCCTAATAATACCATTTCCAATGAATCTAAGACTTAAAGAATTGAAAATTCATATTAGCCTATGTTTCCTCTTAATACGAAAATCCAATTCGTTTTTGAGACTATGTAACTAGCCTAGTAATACAAAAAGAAGCATATAATCAAAACGGTGAATCAGATTAATACAAAAAAATAAAGGAGAAGGCTGTTTTTTCTTTAGAATATCATCTTGCATTTATTAATTATTCTTTTGTTTGAATTTATAGATTCAATGAAAGAGGTGAGTGCAATTAAATCATTTTTAAAACTAATCTTAATATTAACTTTTGGCCTGGTTTTAGGCGGGTGTAGCTCTCTGGCAACTTATTACAATAATAAAGGCTATAAAGAAGAACAAAACGGGAAGTATGACGAGGCTATTGCTCATTTAAACAAGGCAATAAAAAACAATCCAAAAATGTGGGAAGCTTATAACAATCGCGGACTGGTATATAATGACAAAAAAATGTACGATCAAGCCATTTCTGATTACAATAAGGCGATTGAATTGAATCCGAAAGAGTATAAGCCATACAGCAACCGGGGGCTTGCCTACTACAATAAGCAGATGTATGATCAAGCTATTTCTGACTTAAATGAGTCGATAAAATTAAAACCTGATTTTGCTACATCATATAGTAACCTTGGGCTTGTCTATCTGGAAAAACAAATGTACGATGTGGCTATTTCTGATTTTGACAAAGCAATTGAATTAGATCCGAAACAATATATGGCCTATACCAACCGCGGGCTTGCCTATTACTATAAGCAGATGTATGAACAGGCCATTGCCGATTTCAATAAGTCCATTGATTTGAATTCAAAATACTACCTGACATATAACAACCTTGGACTTGTCTATAACGATAAGCAAATGTATCTACAGGCCATCTCCAATTACAACAAGGCCATTGATTTGAATCAAAAAGACTATCAGGTATATGACAACCGTGGGCTTGCCTATA
>NZ_JBHVQN010000001.1:125904-366609 GCF_042886615.1 Gottfriedia sp. NPDC057991 | reverse complement strand
TTGACAACCGTGGGCTTGCCTATCATAGTAAGCAAATGTATGATCAGGCTATTTCCGATTACAACAAAGCTATTGATTTGAATCCAAAAGATTACCTCGTATATGATGACCGCGGGCTTGCCTATTACGATAAACAGATGTATGATCTGGCCATTGCCGATTTCAGTAAGTCAATTGAATTGAATCCTCACTTTAAACTTGCTTACAGTGATCGCGGAAATGCTTATCTGAAAAAAGGTATGAACAAAGAAGCCACACAGGATTTTAACAAAGCAAAGTAAACTTTATTTATTCAATAAAAAGGAGTAGGAATTTACCTACTCCTTTTTGTTTTACTTTAAAATCAATCATGTAAAGAAGTTATCGAGCTGCAAAAATAAATTGTACAATTCTCCCGTTTTTCATTTTCCTTTCATTATTATGTGTGAATATATAAATGTACTTTAATTCACATAGAAAGGAAAATCAATTATGGAGACAAAACAAAAGAAAATAAATGGTCTACTTAGCAAGGTACCAGAAGTTACAATCTATTTCTGGATAATAAAAATTTTATGTACAACTGTTGGTGAAACATTTGCTGACTTTTTGAATTTTAACCTTGGTTTAGGATTAGGACTTACAACAGTCCTTATGGGTGTTGCATTTTTTATCTCTTTATTTTTTCAATTCAAAGCAAAGAAATATGTTCCAAGTATTTATTGGATCACCGTTGTACTAATAAGTGTATTCGGTACATTGGTAACTGATAATTTGACTGACGCAATTGGCGTACCTCTTGAAACAAGTACGATTGTATTCTCCGTGCTGCTAGCATTAACGTTTCTTTTTTGGTTTCTTAGTGAAAAAACACTTTCTATCCATTCAATTTTCACGAGAAAAAGAGAAATATTCTATTGGTTAGCGATTCTTTTCACATTTGCACTAGGTACTGCTGTTGGGGATTTATATTCTGAACAACTTGGATTAGGATATTTTAAAACTGGAGTAACAGTTATTAGTATCATACTTTGTGTATTCTTAGCGTGGAAGTTTTTAAAACTTGATGGAATGTTAGGGTTCTGGATTGCTTACATTCTTACACGTCCACTTGGAGCATCACTAGGAGATTATTTATCACAACCGAAAGTGAATGGTGGTTTAGGTTTAGGAACAACAAGTACAAGTATCATTTTTCTGGTCGCAATTTTAGCAATTATTGTTTTCCTTGCTGTTTCAAAAATTGATATTTCATTATATATTGAAAAAACAGATGAAAATAGAAATAAGAATAATATAATGACACAAACAATTTTAGCACTGTGTATTTTCTTAGCAGTTGGTATTGGCGGTTATATTAAATTATCATCAAATGCTGCTTCTACTGAAACGACATTATCTGGTCAATTAACAGAATTTGCAACAATAGAAAATAAAATGTTGACAGATGTGAACTCAAAGAACTTTAATTTAGCTAAAAAAGATGCTGACAGTTTGGAACATCAATGGGATACTTCAGAGGCTAAACTTAGAAAAATAGATAGTACTTCATGGACTAAAATTGATGGTACGATTGACGTTGTATTAGCTTCAGCTCGTACATCAAACCCAGATGCAAATAATTGTAAATCAGCAATTAATCATTCTCTTGATGTAATAAACGCTACGAATAAATAAAAGATATTTTTTAAGAAAAAGCATTTCTTTTTATGAGAAATGCTTTTTCTTTTTGTCAAAATTAAAACGATATTCAATAACAATAATAATATAATAAAAAACAACAGAAATTTATTGTAAAACGATAAATAATATGTTAAATTCATATTGTCATTAAATAAGTGAGGTACTTAATATGAATGTTAAAAGAGGTTCAACCACTTTCTTAAAGCTAATAATTTTTCTCGTTGGAATTGCAGTGCTTGCTTTATGTATATTTTTGGTACCAAATATTGCGAATTTCTCTTCAAAATTGTATCCAAATATTGCCGCAATGAAATATCTCGTTTTCATCGTGATGTATGGAGCTGCTGTGCCTTTTTATATTGCGCTCTATCAGGCTTTCAATCTTTTACGGTATATTGATGACAACACAGCATTCTCGGAATTATCTGTAAAGGCATTAAAGAATATAAAGTACTGTGCGATTGCAATCAGTAGTATATATGTATTAGGTATGCCACTCTTTCATTTTATAGCGAAGAAAGTTGATCCTCCTATTGGAATTTTGGGAGCGATCATCATATTTTCTTCATTAGTTATCGCCGTTTTTGCTGCTATCCTCCAACAGCTTTTACAAGAAGCGATTAACATAAAATCAGAAAATGATTTAACGGTCTGAGGTGGATGGTATGGCGATAATTATTAATATTGATGTGATGTTAGCAAAACGAAAAATGAGCGTAACGGAGCTTTCGGAAAGAGTTGGAATTACGATGGCGAATCTTTCTATTTTGAAAAATGGTAAAGCAAAAGCCGTTCGTTTTTCAACATTAGAAGCGATCTGTAAGACTTTGGATTGTCAGCCAGGTGATATTTTGGAGTATAAAATCGACGAAGATACTCAATAAAAACAGACAACAATTTTATTAAACCTTTACTGGAATCAATCGAGAATTTAAGGGATAGCTTAATTGCTATCCCTTCTTTACATTTATTAATGTAATACTTTGATATTAGTTACATAAAAAAATTACTCTTTTGAATCCTTTGGAATATTCATAACTACTTTATATCTAATACTACTGCCATTTCTTTACCAAATCGATCGCCATGATCAATAAATCCTAAACTTGAATATAAATTATGTGCTCCTAAGTTTTCAGGGTGATATCCTACAACAATTCGTTTGGCATTTGGTAGTTTACTCATTTCATCAATCATTAACTGAGTTGCAATTTTACCAAGTCCTTTTTGTTGAAAATTCTTATCAACCATTATTCTATAGATCCAATAGCCATCTAGCTCTTCTTCAGTAGTATTAAACATTAAAAATCCAACCGCTTTACCTTCGAAATGAATAGCATACGGCTCTAATGAAGATTCAAATTTCGATTGAGCAATCGAGATTGCATTCGATTCGATGTGACTCTTTTGATCTTCCGATACCTCTAATAGACAGCATTCATACCAATTTTCTGCATTTAGTTCCACAAGTTCTACGTTTCTATACTGCATAGTTTCCCCTTTGTTAAATTATTTGAGCTAAAATTACTCTATCCTTAGTTTAACAAATTTTTCCAATAGTGTATTAGGACGTTATCCTAATTCAACTATTCTATTAGTACATAGTAGAAAAAGATTCTTATACAAAAAAATAACCTCTCATCATTGAGTGGCTATTTCTTTAACGATTTCGATAAATTTTTTACTTATATTTGAAAGCTTTTTATTTTTTGGATAAATTACCCATAAATCCTTCACAACGTATTCATTGTTTTCTTTGTAAGGAATAGATCTTAAGTTTCCACTTAGAATGTAAGGATGAAATTTAGCGCCTGACTCATGAGAATAGACAAATACATTATGTTCTCTAACTGCCTCTGTAAGAATATTCATACTGTTTGTCGTTACTCTTATTTTATTTTTATTTTCTTTAATTAATTTAGAATAATAATAATCAGAATAGATTGAATAGCACGCTGTATCCATTTCTGATACATCAGCTTTTGTTACGTAGTCCAAATGATAGAGGGGGGAATTTTTACCTACAATTACGTGAACATGATCAGTCCGTATTAATTCATAGTTAATATTTTTTTCACTCTTTAATATCTCTAAATCTTGAGGGAAAAAGCAAAAATCATATTCAGTGTGTTTAATTGTTTCCATAATAAGTGGTGGATCTTTTTCCTCGATTTCAATCGTTACATTCGGATGTTCATCTTTAATTCTGTTCATTGCTCGTAGAAGTACAGCTGCGAAAGTAGGAGCAGCTACTATTTTCAAATGAACCTTTTTATTATTTTTATAATCAAACAGCTCTTCATTTAACTTACTAATAATTTGTAAGACTTCACTAGCTCTATTTATTAAAATCTTTCCTTCTTCTGTTGGAAATGTCCCTTTTCTTGAACGATTAAAAATACTTATTCCCATTTCATGCTCTAATTGGGAGATCGATTGACTTAACCCTGAACTTGTAATATGCAATTTTTCTGCTGCCTTAATGATTGATTTCTCGCTTGCAACTTTCACGATGTATTCCATTTGCTCGAAATTCATAAATTCTCCTCGAATAAGAGTATACACACTTATATTTTTTTCAATTGAAGTTGTCTTCATTCTAGCACGAAAAAGTGGTACAATTCAAAAACGAGTCAACTGTGTGTGGCTAAAGTAGGGGGAATTTAGACTATAATAAAACCGTTAAAATCCTTAATGTTCACTGGTTTCAATTAATCGGCTATTAACTGTCCCCCGAATTGATTTGGAATCTCGAAACTAATACCTCTTTTCAATATACTTCTCCTTTTACTTTCTTAAATAAGAACGAATTTTTTTTTATTAAAAACTTTCATTAGATCCATTGCTTCTCAAATGGTAATTGCTTGAAGGTCGGATAATAAATCCACTTAAAAATAACGCTAAAAATAACATAATAAAACTACCAGCGATTACAGACATTTTAACCGATACATAGTGAGTAGAAAATCCGATTAGCATAGTTGAAACGATCACTAATATTGCCTCAACAAAACCATAGATACTTCCAACTCTTCCCATTATTTTGACATCTACATTGGATTGATAAAATGTATCAAATCCCGTATTTGCAAAAGACAACGCAAATGATAATAAGAAAAATCCGAACCCAGCCATTGAAAATGAATTAGAAAATGAATATACGATATATCCTAATGATAAAAAAATTGTCCCAATCCCCATAAGCCAAGAAGGATGTAGTCTTTTTGCAAAAATTGTATTAATAATTGCACCTATACCAATTCCTGCACCAGCAATACTTACTAGAACACCATATTCTGTATTACTCAAATGAAGTACGCTCTTTGAAAACACTGCTTCTAATGAATCAACAGCAGCCGTTAAAACTAATATACTATTAAACAAAAAATAAATTATCATAACGTAACTTGATTTACGGCTGAATAGTAAAACCTCAGTAAAATCTTTCTTAATTAGTTTGAGGGAGAGTTTCTCATATTTTACATTTCGCATTGTTACCTTATCCAAATTAGGCAAACAAGCTGTTACAATTCCCGAAATGATAAACGAAATCGCATTAATATTAATAGCGAACATAGGTGTGCCAATCATAAAAAGTAGACCTGCAATCGCTGGTCCAGTTAGGAATCCTCCAGATTGAACTAAACTACGCAACGCATTGAAGCGAATCCTCTGATTTACTGGAATTAATTTAGTTAGATAAGTTGTTGATGTTGGATAAAACATTGAACTTCCCATATTAACGATAAATACGATGACAAAGATCAGAAAGATGGAAGATATACTTGGTAATACGAATATTAATAATCCCCTCAAAACATCCAAAAGTACCATTAAATTCCTTTTGTTAAATCGGTCAATTAAACTACCAGCCCATAGGTTAGTAAGTATCGTTGCTATTGGTTTCAAGACATAAAGAGTGGATACAGCCAATACAGATTTCGTCATATCAAAAATAATTAGATTTAGTGCGATTAAATAAATCCAATCTCCAATATTTGAAACACCTATTCCAATTAGTAAAAGCAAAGGGTTTTTCCAAGTAATATACATCTTATTTTTATTCATTTTACCCTCCAAATAAATCTATTTAATTTGTACAAATAAAAAACTCGCCCTCCAAGACCGTAGTCTTGGGGACGAGTTTACCTATCGTGTCGTGGTGCCACCCCAGTTTGTTAATATGTCATCACATTAACCTCATTAAGTATATTTTAAACATACTCATACTCTATAACAGGAGTGCCTGTCATACCATCGCCATTATTGGTTCCGATATGAAACTCAGAGTCTTGTTTCAATAGATCATTCATACTCCTTTTCAGCAACTGGAGCTCTCTAAGATGAATGAATTCTATTTACTCTTCTCTTCAAAGTCTTTTGATTTATTTTTATAATATTATAACTTTTCCGTCTTATTTGTCTACTGTTTTTTATTTATTTAATATTGCACTATACTGCCGTTTAAAATATGTTGTTCAACTATACCATCCGATCGTTGCATAAGCAGTTATTGCGTTTTTTAATTTTTAATCCAAGTTAGCATACGTAGGATAAGAAAAGGTTCAAACCAAGTAATCAATAAAAATATGATAAAAAATGACGATAATGCAAAAAATTTAGTGTTCCCTCTTTCTCTTTTGGAAATTGCTATAAAGCTACATATCGCCCCAAATAATAACAATAAAAAACCAATTAATGCAATAAGTTCGTTGAAGCCTGGAACTACATAAATTATTCCAAACAAAACCAATCCAATGATTAATAATAGTAGTGAAATTGTACTGAAATTTTTCATAGTTTCACCTCTTTAATAATTATTATTTTTTATATTATCTTTTTATATATTAACATATATTTCCATTTTTTTGTTTTCCTTGTTCAAATACCCTGCCATAATTTCCAGCAAAGGCTATGATAATGGCTGAAGTTTCCGCGAGTTTAGTCTTTTTAGATGTGAAACTTCCTGATGGATTCTTGGGAATAAGCTTGGTGAGCTATGAACATGTAATTCTATTGCACCTTTTAGTAGAGGATGAAATTCTTGGGTCAATTTTGGTCACTCCTTAATAAATTTGGGTTTTATTGATTTATTAAGCAATATTTGTGCCAATTTATTTTTGAGGGGGTGTAACTTTGAAAACCCTTTATTCCAGAAAAACCCCTTGATAATTAAGGATTATCAAGGGGTTGAGTGGATTATTAAATTTATATGCCTATTAAAGACTAGAAGTTTTTTGTCAGACATGTAAAAAAATATAGCGAAAGTGAAAGATTTTTTTACAATTTGATAGAAAGCGTTTCTTCTAGATTATTTCAACTTTAATCTTTGTTTTCTTTTTCTATACTCCTACATTTGGTCTGTTTATATTTAATACATCTGAAATACCTTTATCACTCATTTTTTTAAGTAAGTGTTTATATCCCTTTTCTAACGCAAGATTTCTTTCTTCTTCATAAATAGGAATTAGTGAATATATATTTATATTATTTTCCTCAATTTGAATTTTACCAAATCTCGGATCCTGAGTAATGAGTATTGAAGAAAGTCTAGTATTTGATGAAAATGGTTCAGGAGGTTCTCCATTTGGAAGAATAACTCCTTCATCTAACCATCCGTCATAAATATGTGGAATATGTGCAAATTTTCTTAGCCAACTAATTGGCCAATAATAATTTTGATCATTCAATTTTTCTTTCTCAATTATCCAATTAGAAGGTAATTTAAATATCAACTCAGCATATTTAAAAATTCCTTCTTCATTTGAATAATCCATAGGTTCATCACTCATACCTGTTGTTACAAGAGTAATAAAGTCACTCTGTATATTCGGATGAATTACATGGACATCTATTGTAACTCTACTACCAGGAACAGTTTCACTTATCGTTTGTGTTATAGGACCAAAGTTATTAAATACTTGTTCTAATATCTTACCATGTTGACCTTGAGTTTTTTGATTTGTTTGACTTGCAGTATCGGATATTGACTTTGAACTAGTTAATAACTTTAATATTTCGAATTCTCCTTGTTCCCTTGCAAATTTAAATGCATCTGTATCTTTCATAATTTCTCCAGTATATTTAACACTCGTATCTATACCACTCTCAATTAATAATTTTGCTACATCAGCATGTCCATTACTAATTGCTCCAAAAAGTGGATTTCTTACTGGTTCACTCACATCCATATCAGCTCCACATGACAATAAATATTCTACTATTTCAATATGCCCTGCAGAAGCTGCTGCATTCAAAGCTCCACCACCAAATATTCCACCTAATTTATTTACATCTATTCCAATATCTATTAGTTTTTTAACAATATTTAACTCTCCTTTTGAAGCTGCCACATGAAGCCATGTTCCAAAAGGAGTCATCATATTTAATATTTCATTATTGGAACCAATTAACTCAAAAACTCTTTCATCGTCACCATTTTTTATGGCTGTACGAATTTCTTTTCCGATTTGTTTACTATCCATATACTTACTGATTCCTCCTCTTTAAAGAGTCTCCAAGATATCTTTATTTTCACTATAGTTAAGGTAATATTTGATTAATTATTCTTTTTTTGTCAAACAGTTATAATCGAGGTTAGCAAAAAACCTTAAGTGGTGTTAATCACTTAAGGTTTAGATTTTAATTATTTGTTACTGTTTCTTATAAGATCTCGTACTTCCATTAGAATTTTTCCTAACATATTTTTGCCAGAACCGTCTTTACCACATCCCCAATAATAATCATTAGATGTTTTCTCAATAATCATGTTATCTTTTGTAGATAGCAGTATATTTTGAATATCCTTATGAGTCGTAAACTTTTTCAGAACTGCTTTTCTCATTACCTCATTTTTAATTTCTTCCCAATCTTCTCTAATAGGTTTACTCCTATCTCGACCCATTTTTGCTGCTTCCATAGGAGATATCGTAAGTCTTATTTGTTCTTCATTTTCAGTGCCAACAAATTTTTGAGCTTGAAAATAATGTTCGCTCGTATTCCAATATTGACCATCTAACACAAAGCCATGAGGGGAGAAGTTTGAAAAACAACCATATTCATGATTAATCTTATAAAAATATATAGTCATTTTAATATATCTCCTTTTTCCATTTCTTCATTTTTATATACCGTTACCAAACGGTGAATCCCAAAGTATTTTACCTAAATAATCTTCTAACTTAGCAACTACTATAAAAATAGGATTTGAGTAATGGGTATGTTCAGCTTCAGCTGAAACAGACGTATAAATAAAGAATAACAGTCCTGCTAGCCTCCTATTTATCGTTAATTCTCCACTAACAAGAGTTTTCACTTCTTCTAGTAATAAAAATAATTTATCAAAAGCCTCTTTATTAATTGCCTTAGAAGCTCTAATTGGAATTAGTAAATCAGTTATTAATTTATTTATTTCTTTCTCAATTTCAACTACTCTATTTTCCATTATTTTACAAACCCCTTTATTGCCTCAATAGGTATATTTTGATATATAGAAACTTCTTGTTGCCAAATTGAATAATGATATGGTAATCCTTCTGCTCCATTTACTCTTGGAAACATTTCAAAACCTTTAAAAGTTTGTGAAGGTACCTTATTCAAATCAATTTTCACAATCCCTAAATTACTTCCCGATTTATTAAAGACTCTAGCTACATTAATATCTGTTGTCGTTGAAATAAATGGATCATTAATCCATGAAGGTTTACCAGATCCACTTACAAGATGTTCTTTAAGTTTCCACGTTCCATTCGGATTCTTTGCTTCTAACCCTAACCCTTGACTTAGTCTATCAGTATCTTTTTGATTTAATGCACGGTACACTATATTTTCATTAGAAACATCTGTAGATTTATTTTGTATTGACCCAATATTATCACCAGCAACCGCATGCTGTACTTGATTTTCAATAACCCTAGGCTGTTTCACATCTCTCGCAGGTTTAGGAGATGGTATAGATTTAGGTTTAGGCTTAGCTGTTACACGACTTACCTTGTAAGCCGCCTTGCTTTCTACTTTAGGCGTTCTCCTAATTGAAGAAGCTTGTACAGTTTTTGGTTTCTTATTTACTTTTGATGCAATCTTTTTAGCAGAAGAACGAACTACCTTTGATGCTCTCGATACGGCTTTACTTGCTTTATAAGCCTTAACTGCCTTTCTTGTCCCCTTAATCGCAGCTTTTGCAGCTTTGGAAACAATGCCTCCTCCTGGTATAAAGTTAGATGCAATACTTACAGCTGCTCCAGCTTTATAATACCATTTTGTTTTCTTGCTTGTTAAGGTTTTAATGTCATCCCCAATCGCAAAATTGTAAGCTGCCTTTGCACCTTTTTTCACACCTTTTGAAAGCTTTTTCAACCATTTTGGTAAATATCCATCTGGATCAATATTGTTTACTGGATCTGCTTCAGCATACAAGTAACGGTTAAAAGATATTGGATTGTTATCTTCACCTTCATATTCATCTGCTACAATGTATCTACCAATCTTTGAATCATAATCTCGCCAGCCCATAAAATAAAGCTTCGTATTGTTGTCATATTGAACACCAAATTTTCCAACGTATCGATATGGATTTGCATTTGCAATTTCTAAACCGATTTCAGTAGGTGCATCAATTTTTGTAAGATTCCCCCACTCATCATAAGTATAGCGTACAATAACTTCTTGTAGCTCATCTGTAATGGCAACTATGTCTCCTCTTTGATTGTAAACATAGTCATATCTTTGTCCTTTGTATTCAAAGTTTAATAACTGACCAGATGCATCTCGATAGAAATTTAACAAGTTATCTATTGAAGAAGATTGTCCAATTTGTTCTGAGATACTTACTAAATCACCGTTCGAATCATAGTAATAATATTCAGTACGTTCACCATCAGAATTAGTAACCTTTTTAGATGTTCTATTATCTTCACTATCATAAGTGAATTCCACTTTATCAACAACGGATCCACCTTTTTTAGTGATTATACTTAATAGTAGATTAATAGAGCCATAATTGTACTCTTTTTCCACCTCAATTGCGGCTTGCTTTGTAGCTTCATAAGTATCTACTGGAAGGCTATATGATTCTTTTTGCAATGAACCGTCCGGACTGAATAAATAAGATACTTTTTTATACTTTTGAGTAGAAGAATCATACTGAATAGACGAAGTAATTCGATTTCCTTGTCCATATTGATTTTCTACTAATACTTTTCCGGTTTGGTTCACAGATTTTAAAAGATTACCATTTACGTCGTATGTGTAAGTAATCGTATCTGTTCCTTTTTTAGCAGTTTTTAAGAAACCTTCTGGTGTATAAGTATATGATTTTTGACCATCCCATTTATTTGTAGCAGTTTCTATTTGTTCTTCACTTGTATAGGTGTAATTCTCAGAGAAAATGACCGTTTCTGAATCTTTTTTATTCACCTTAATCGAAGTCATTTTTTCATTTGTTCCGTAGTCCATATCAATTGTCAGTCTAGGACCGATAATTTTATTAATTGACTCTGAAGGTAAATATACAATATCATATTCTTCGCTTAAAGGTGTTTTGATATTGATCGCTAAATCATTTTCGTTATAACGGATAGCGGTTTCACCTAATGCTGAGTGAACAACTTCTGTATTCTCATCATCTTTGTACTCTCTCCAAGTTGTAATATTGTTTTCAACTTTTCTTTCTGAAATGACTCGATTATTTTCGTCATAAATATAGACACTTTCAGAACGTACATAAGGATAATTCGTACCTTTAATATTACTTTCTGATGACTCGTCATAAATCCATTTATGAATTAAATTCCCATTTAGATCATATAAGAAGCGAATATCAGATTTTTTATATTCGGTTGAACCTTGGTTG
The DNA here is from genome assembly GCF_042886615.1 of Gottfriedia sp. NPDC057991. Taxonomy (NCBI): domain Bacteria; kingdom Bacillati; phylum Bacillota; class Bacilli; order Caryophanales; family Bacillaceae; genus Gottfriedia; species Gottfriedia sp. NPDC057991. The sequence continues at coordinate 355,097 of NZ_JBHVQN010000001.1, read as the reverse complement.
TAGTTCTTCGTATATTCACGTATTAAACGACCAAGTTCATCATAAGTTAAGTCCGTTTCTTTTACTAAAACTGTAGTTACTTCTTCAGTTGCTTTTTTAACAATTTTAGCCTCTAATTTTTGGTACTTTACTTCACCTTCATTATTATATTCAAAATGAGTTACAAGATAGGTAGAAGTATCAGATTTATCTTCTACTTTTTGAGTTTCTGATTTAATTTGACCTTCTTTATTATACGTCCATTCAACCGTGCTTCCGTCAGGATTTATTTGCTTTGTTTTATCCCCCACAGAATTATATTCAAAAGCTGTTTTGGTCCCTTTATGGTCAATGGATTCTGTTACATTGCCATTTGCGTCTGTTACAGAATATTCGATTGTATTATCGCTCATCGTTATAGCTGCGTTTCCTAAGCCATCGTAGTAGGTCCATGTTTCAACAGTTGGATTTGAATTATCTTTTGAATATACATTTTCATCTAAGGCATTGAATGTATTTTGGATTTCTGTCCCTTCTGCATCTTTTGTATGAACAAGTCTATTCTCAGAATCATAAGTATTCGTCATACTTAGCACATTACGATTACCCGTATTATCAGTTTCTGTGATTTGCCTGTTCCATTCATCAAAAGTAGCGTGGGTTTCTCCATTTGCAATATAAAACGTTTCTGCAGTAGATTCTTCTCTTTTAAAGGCAAAATCCTTTGTCAGAATGATATTCCCATTCTTATCGTAAGAAAAATATTTTTGATTTTGCTTAGGATCTATAACTTTTTCCAGTCGCCCGTAGCTATCAAACTCTTGAGAATGTGGATTCCCATTTTCATCATTTTCTTTTATCTTTCTTCCTAGCTCATCATATTCGACATAAAGATTAGTTTGTTTTTCTTCTACTTTATCAACCGCTTCATCAGTATAAGACGTCATTTTAACAGAAGGTAGTTTTGTATATAAAAGTTGACTCCATTCATTATATTGATAATCGGTCACTTGTCCTAAACTATTAATCTCTTTAATGACATTTCCAATTTCATCATAGCGGTACTCTTTAGTTCGACCTTCTCTATCTACTTGCTTCTCAACTTGTAATTCTTCGTTATATTCAATCGACTTAGTTTGATTTAACGAATTTGTTTCTGTTAATGGAAGCCCATATTCATTGTTAGTATAACTTGTCTTATTTCCATATGGGTCTATGATACCGATAATATTCTCATTGTTAGAATCGTAAACGTATGTTGTTTCAAGGTTAGACTCTTCTAACACTAGGTCATCAACGTATATTTTTTCCGCTCCAATATTCTTTACCTGTACACGTAAGTCAGTTGCATTATCAGGTACTGCATCATTTACTCGATATTTAGACCATGAATTTGTAAATGTATATTGTTTTTTACTTTCTTTAATAATTGTATTATCCTTCAAAAATTGAAGAGTTACTTCTGTGTTAACCGAACCTGATGGTGCTAAACCATCTATTAGAGCTAAAACAGGAAGTCTCCCTTTCTTTATAGGAATTTTCCCACTTTGTAATAGTCCATTAGAAGAAATTTCAATACTTCTTTTTCCACTTTTTGATTTTGTATCCACTTTTGAAACTGCCCCTTGGACAGTCCAATCCGTGATTGAAGTCTTTTCCATACTGTAGTCAGGAAGATAGCTATAAAGTGGCCCTCGATCACTTTTTGTTTTTGTTAAATTTCCATAGCTATCATATTCGAAATATTGATTATTACCTTCTTCATCAATAATTTGTGATAAATTCCCTTCCTGAGTATACTTCCATTCTTTCACTTTTCCCATTGTGTTTATAGAATGAGTAAGTTGTCCTTTTTCATTTAACTTATTTTCGAGAACGTAATATAATTTTTCACCCTTTACCGTTACGGTAGGTAAATGCGTCTTGAGGACATTTCCAAAAGAATCACGTTCATATGTTGACTTGTTTCCTAATGCATCGGTTACACTTATTAATCGATTTTGATCATATTCCGTGACGATTAACATATTATTACTATCTTGTTTTGGAATCTCCGGATCTTCATTTTCATGGTACGTTCGAATCGTTTTCGTCTTCCATGAATTCCCTTGCTCATTCAACTGATACTCAGTGTATTCTAAATTTTTGCTTGTATCATCTTCGTTTATTGAGTTAGTTGTAACAATAATTTTATTAGTCAATAAGTCGTAATCTAAATCCTCTAAAATGGAATTAAATGACTTGAGTGGATAAGTTTTATCTTGATCAACAACCCTAGTCTTTCTCATAGTTTTTGTTTGAACCATTCGATTACCTTTGAAAACAAACTCTACTATTAAACCATTTTTCGCCACTACAGATTTTATTTTTTCATTTTCATAATTGTACTGAACAAGATTACTTATTTTTCCGCTCTTTGTATATAGTTTGACATCATTTAAAGATCCATCTTTATAATTGTAGCTAACTTTTTCACCTGTACTAAAGATAGCATTATTCAACGTGTTATTTGTATTGTATTGAAAAGTGATGGACTTATTTAAGGATTTAATTTGGGTTAATAAACCATTAGTATACTCAAAATCGATTTTATTTTTATTAGCATCTTCAATTTTTTCAAGCTTTCCATTTTTATTAAATACCTTGGATGTTAAACTACCATCCATTTTTATTAATTCATATCCCTTAGTCCCAGAAAATGACAAACTATAATTTGTACCAGTTGGAATACTAAATTCCCCATTTTCCAAACGGTTAAATCGATGGATTGTTCCGTCCGTATCATTGTAGTTAATATAATCTGATTGGATTTCTAAGTGTTCTTCAATATTTGAATGCCACCCTTTTCCTAGCAGACCCTTTTCTAAGTTGTTGGAAGAATAAGTGCGTCCTAATAACAAAGAAAATCCCCTAGATTGAAGAGAAAAATCTATTTCTTGGATATTTAAGCTTCCATTATATAAATTAACAAATCCACTTCCGTTTAATAATGAGATTGGATAAGTTGGAAAGTAGTCTTCTGCTCCATGCCAATCATTTTTAACGTTATCTATCCAAACACTTTTTAATAGTGTATTTGTATTTCCTGCAATATCACTAGCTGTGAAACGAATTTCATACTCACCTGTCGATAAACTAGAAGTATCCCATTCTCCCAGAACTGCATTTGTTACAGATTTCTCGGACTGAAGAATGGTTTCCCAAATTGTACTATCGATACTTTTATTTCAATATTCTATTTTATATTCAGTTAATTCTTCATCTTCAATAGTACCCTCTAAGATTTTAGTACCCGATATATATTCCTGATTAGGTAAATTTTTTATTTCAATATCCGGAATACTTTGATCGAAAATGATACTATCAAGATATAAAATCGAGTAATTACCACTTATATCTTTAAAACGAGCATAAACGTAATTTTTCCCCTCATGTTCGGGTAACTTCCATTCAAATGTCGCTGTTGATTGTGGTATAGATTTTTCATCAGAAAACTGTAATTGTTCTGGTGTTGCATTTTCTGGACCATTTGCAAATTGAACGAATTTATAACCATCTGCATTATCGAATACCTTCGAAACTTGAAGGCTGACATTCTTATCCTTAGTATATAAAGCATTATCATTGATAGTTATAATCCCTGTTGGTGACACTAAATCCTTTACTTCAATCGTTCTTTTGACTAAATTTCCAGGAGGATTTATTGCTATAAGTGTTCCAGTTCCCTTACCCACTACAGCCTTTATTCCATATGCCCCCTGTAAAGATTCTTCATTTTGAGGGCGCTTCCAAGATACATAAAATCTTTTTACATCATTTGGTTTTACTACTTCACCAGTATTTAAATACACTGCAAAAGCAGTAGGCGATCCTCCATTTGGTGGGGTACTTGTAACTGAAAGACTAATATTCAAATCATTGGTCCACGAAGCAGTACCGGTATTTCGAACGTCAAACCATAATTTTTCCCCAGCTTTATTATCAACATCTGATGTTTCAGGAATAGAATAACTTTCTATTTGTGCATCAAATTCTTTTCTTGCAACTTTAGATGTATTAACTGAGTTACTACTAATATTTCCAGCTTTATCAATCGCTTGAACCCATGCGTAGTATGTTTTACGCGGGGTTAAAGTCCCAGTATGTTTATAATATAAACTAGTAGTTTCAATACCATTTGCAACATTTGCAACACCTGGTTGATCACCAATAAATACCCTATATTTAGTCACCCCTGAACCATCGATATCTGTTGAGGGCTGCCAACCTACTGTGTAAGACTCAATTCTATCATTAGTGATTGTAACTCCACCCGAAACAGTTGGTTTAGTTTGATCAGGGATTGAAGGGGTTGCAGCATTGGCTGATTGATTGGAAGTTCCATAGCTATTATAAGCCTTTAATCTGAACCAGTAGTTAGTACTGCTTTGATAGCTCCCGCCTCATCTTTTATATAAATCATTTGGATTTTCTGGGAGTTCTCGACCATCTCCATTTTTCCTTAGACCGTATTGTCCAGCATCAATTTGAGCTTTTGTTGGCCATATTTTTTTACCTTTCGTAGTCCAGCTTGTAACATTACCAACATCAAACTCTTCATAAGACCTTCCATTAAAAATTAACACTTTGTAACCAGTAGCACCTGCTATACTTGGCCACGAAAGGTTCACATACCCTGTACCATTTTTATTCGAATAAGGTGTTGCAGTAGGTGCCGCTGGTTTTGGAGAATAGGTGATTTCTAGTTTCGGAGAATAAGCACCGCTACTATAATCACTTGAATAGAACTTTCGATAACTACCTGTGGTATTTTCATTATTTGCGACCATTACAATTCCATGATAATTAGCAGGATTGTCGTACCAATAATTTGCTAGATTTCCAACTGCCCAAGAATACCAGCCATTTGCAGCTCCTTTTGCAAATGTTTTATATGCATAACTCCCACCATATTGAGGCTGATTATTCCATTTGATCGTAGAGCTGGTCCAAGCTGAATAAGCTCGGTGTATATAAATGTTTGTATCAACACTAGCTGGCTCATAGTACTTATATAATTTAATATTTGCACCTGTTAAAATCCCACCATTTAAAGAAGGTAAACTAGTTCCAAATTTAATATAAGTTCGGTGGCTATTTACATCTGGTGCATATCCGGTTCTTAATTCAGAAGCACTCCCATAATTGACATTATTATAGGCTTCTCCTACATACGCATCAGAAGTATTGCTAGTTGCTCCACCCACAGTAAGTGTTGGATCAAGTATTACAGGATATTTTGTTTTTTTCGATTTTAAAAACTCTTTATCCAGCTTTAGCTCAATTACAACATTTTCTTTATCTTTTAAAATTTGATAATTTACATTGTAGGACTCTCTATCTTCAGCATCGATGAGATATGGCGGTATAAAACTCCAAACCACTTGATTTGTTTTTGAATCAAAAAATTCAATATCCTTTTCTATTTGTCTAACTTCTAGGTTTGTTTTTAAATTGTATTTTATAGAATCAAAGGTTGGTTCTTCATGAAAAATAACATCTTCTTTTATTCCCTCAGAACGTAAATAATACTTTACGTCTGTATTTACTAAAATATCATTATATGTAACTCTATCTTTTTTCGATTTAGCTACAGATGTGCTACTCGCATTATCTATAGAGTAAGATAACCAGTTTTTCCCTTGTTTCATTTTAAAAATCTCTTTGTTACCATTACTACCAAAATAGGCTTTATACTTATTGGCCTTATTTTGATATTTAAACTTACCCTTTTCTAAACCATCATTTATTTTTTCAGTTAAATTATTGTCAATTTTCTTCCATTGCTTTTTACCATCTTCTTGATAATAAATTGGAGACGGATATACTTCTATCGTTTCCGATAAATCACTATTTCTCCATGTTTTAGTATTCCTTGTACGTTTATCTGATAATTCACGTACTTTTTTAATTTTTACCTTTTCTTTAGTATTTTTTTCTACTTTTTTTACTACATTTTTTTCTTCACCCATAGCATGCATGATAAACTGCTTTGGGACTAACGGTACAATTAAGCAGAATACCGTCAATATTACGAGAAGCTTTTGAACAAACTTTGAGCTTTTTGACATAATTTACCTCCTTTTATTAAAAAAAAATACAAAAACTTAATTGTTTTATAATATTATTTTAATTTTTTTACAATAATTTTAACAGAGGTAAAAGGTAAATTATTTTGTCTTTTTAGTAAACAAACTTTAAAATAAACTATTAAAATAAAAAAAGACTACTCGAATAATAGAGTAGTCCTTGTAAAATTTAGTAAATTTTTGAGATCTCTATTATAAATAAGAGTCACTTCAAAATACTAAAATGAAAGCCTCAGTAAACAAAGAATTCGAATGAAAATTAAAACTTTATAAGTATCCCAGTCTTATCGTCAGAATGAATCTTACTTTTCAACTCTTCCATTTCTAATCGGATTGAATATTCTTCCAAACCAATCTCTTTAATTACTTTAAAAGAATGGATCAAATCAAACTTCGGATGAAATAAACCATCACTGATTAGTAAAATTGACTTTAAATTTTTAGTATCTATAGATCCCAATTGAATGTAGTTTCCGACTACTTCGGTTCCATTTGCAACTGAATAACCATCAACTGTATTAGCCATGCTTCGATTATAAATAAGTTGATTTTTAATAGACTGGTAGTAAGATTCATCCGGTAAAATCAGCCCTTGCTTCCGCTCTTTTTCCCGTCGCATTTTTGCCCTTATACTAATATCTTTTACTGTATCTTTAGTCAGGATTTTAATTTCTCCATTATGGTACTCTGCTAAAATCATACAATCCCCAAGTTGAGCAAATGATACCTTTTGCTTATCAATTTTTATAACGGCAACGCATGTTGACCACAGTTCTTCTGGACGGTTTATGTCTATGTTATTTAACTTCATTTCTTCCATCAGTCTTCTATTTGCTAGAATAATTCCTTCTGAAAGAGTCATATCAGCTCTAAAATGATTTTTAAAATACTTACTAAATAAATTTGAAGCAATATAGGCACCATTCATTCCATCAGCATTCTTAAATGGAGTAATTGGTGTTGCTCCATCAAAAACCCCATATACATTTATTTCGTTATTTACTACCATTGCATCCTCAGATACTTTTTTTGATAGGGATACTCTAGCACTAGTACTAAGCTCCATATTTTTATCACCCCCGAAAAGATTCACGAATGAATTTACAGGTCTTTAAATTAATATGGAACACAAAAAGGATTATGTACTTTTTCTATTTAATTCCTAATAATTTGACTCTGTTAAAAAAACTGTATAGAACTAAGTCTTCCATAATTAGTAAATAGTTTCCGAAATTTAACAAATTTTCACACAACAGAAACATCTCGTTAACAAAAACTGATTATACTTAAACATTGTTGCTTGTAAGACAATAAAATACAAAAAAGAAGGTGTATCATGAAAAAACGTATTCAATCAAAAAAGCTATTAACATTAGTTGCTGGAAGTGTACTTGCAATCACTTCATTAATCAGCATTGATCAGAAAGCATTCGCATGGTCTGACGAGGATGTTCACAATCAAGATCATAGTACACATCATTTTATCGTAAATGGCAGTGTCAAACTTATAGCCGATAATACGAATCCTGCAATAAACAAGCCTACAACATTGCTAAATCAGTTTCGCGATCGTTGGGAACAGGGCTTATACGATGCGGATCATATTAATCCTTTTTATGATACGGGCACATTTATGTCTCACTTTTATGATCCAGACACACAAACAAATTATACGGGGGCTTCTTATCCAACAGCTCGTCAATCAGGCGCGAAGTATTTTAATCTAGCATCGGATTACTATAAAAAAGGCGATTTTAACAATGCATTCTACTACTTAGGAGTATCTTTGCACTATTTTACAGATGTAACACAGCCTCTACATGCTTCAAATATTTCAAATCTAGATCATAACGCACCGGGCTATCATTCGAAGTTTGAAACTTATGCCGAAAGTATTCAAAATGAAATGACAGTTCCAAATTCAGGTTTATATAATTGGATTTCTTCGACTGATCCTGAAGCATGGATTCATCAAGCTGCGGTACAAGCAAAATCCGTTTTACCTCAAGTTTGGAATGATACGATCATTAATTACTTCTGGCAAGCAGCATACAGTAATTATTATTCTGCCATGTGGAAGAACGAGGTAAAAAATCCGACTCTTGTTCAGTTAAATCAAGCAGAACGAGAGACTGCTGGATTCATAGATCTGTTTTTTCGCGTAAACGGTGTAGAAATGCCTGTGACGGTATATAAGGAAAATGCTTTTGGCGGTGCATCAGAAAAACTAGGATCAGGTAATTATGATTACGATCAGCTTGTAAAAGGTATTGGTAATGATACCATTTCTTCTATAAAAATTGCACCAGGCTATCAAGTCACTTTATATTCAGATGCAAATTATAAAGGAGCATCGATTGTTCTTACAGATGATGTGAATGATTTAGGCAACTTTAATCATCAAGTATCAAGCTTAAAAATCGTGAAGATTTCAGCACTTTCTAAGTAATCCGAGAGAATGGAAATTACTCTAATCAATTTAAATAAATTGATCTGTTTACTTGGCTTACATAAAAGACCTAAAAATGGATAAGGATGATATAATTTAGGTACATCTAGAAGTTAATCACGGAGGCTTTATGAAAAAAATTTTATTTATTATCTCATTGTTTATCGGTGCTTTTTGTTTAGGTCTATATGATGCACCATCTTATGTATTTGGAATCTTTTATGTTGCAGTTCTTTTCTTATTTTTTTGGACAATGTTTTATCCATTTTATTTTTCAAAAAACTTAACGCGTATCGAACGCTTTCTAAGTAAGCAATCAAAAAAATCAATCCTTTATTTTCTTTATTCAATTACAAACCATATGCATGATGAAATCGAACAGTCGTATCAATCTGTTATGAAGAAACGAATTAACCCCTCAAAAAAAGCAGTTTATCAGGTTGTATACGGCTTTTCAAATAAAGATTTGTCATTTATTAAGGAACGAATTGATTTCATTAAAGTACCTGAATGGAATTCATATTACAAAACACTTCTATTCATTGAAGAAAATGAATTAGAAAAAGCAAAAGCAACAAAGGACTCAATGCGTTCAAAGAAATTTAAAAACGTACTTGAGTTCGAACTATTACTTAAGGAAAACAAACTTGATGAAGCGAAAACATTATTATCTCGTTTGATTTCAAATTCAAGAGGCTATCATTATTACATATTATCTAAGCGATATGAAGAAACATTTAATACAAAAGAGAAAAGATAATCTTGCTAAACGGACGGTATTTCCGTCCCTTCAATTAAACAAATTTCCTTGTCGCAGACGCGGCTTTTTTTATGGAATAAGAAATTATTTAAAAATAGTATAGTCCTATCGGATCAGTCATCATATAATAGTAAAGGTATTATTTACACGAAAAAAGTGAGGTGGAACATTTTTATGGGTAGTCCCAGTATAGGTGAGTCGGATAATTTACCGACGACATCAGAGGAAGTCATACAATTGAATATCCGAGGAGGATTACATCATAAAAATGTAATCCAACTTTTATAAGCTTTTGAAGGCTTCCTCTAGAAAAGAGGAGGTTGGAAACATGGTACACAACATTTGGAAGCAAATTAACTTTAAAAAACAAGTTGAGAAACCAAAAAAAATTCAAGGGTTTGATATTGATTTAAACCAAGAAAACTTATCACGTATCGACCGATTAGTGGATCGTTATGAGTCAGAAATCCTGCAACATTTAGATAGTGATTACACCCAACGAACAAAATTGGCTGATAGAATTGCAGATAAAATCGCAGAATTTGGTGGTAGTTGGAAATTTATTATTTGGTTTAGTGGTACACTTGCTGTCTGGATGATTTGGAATAGCTTATCTTTCACGAAAGCTTTTCATTTTGACTCTACACCTTTTATCTTGTTGAACTTATGTCTATCTTTTATTGCGGCATTTCAAGCACCAGTCATTATGATGAGTCAAAATCGTCAAGCAGTCCGAGATAAACATGAATCCGTTATCGATTTTGCAATCAATTATAAAGCAGAACAAGATATTGGTGACATGCAAAGTCGACTAAATAATATAGAAAATCAATTAGCAGAGATTAGAGATTTACTAAAACAAAAAAATTAAAGATATTGATATAAAAGAATAATTATAGTGTGAATCCCCTTATAGAAGACAGTCAAAAGAAAAGATTGTTCTGTCCTATGGTGGGGATTTTTTGGGGTTTCAGGTATATCTTGGATGTAATTCTCGAGCAAAATTTTCAATTGTTTTAAAGATAATTGGCCGTTCTGGACAATTCTAGAAAGAATTAGAGCAATTTTGCAGTTTACCATTAGAAATTAACTAGTAATGCCTAATTTTATTAGAATAATACCCTAACTGGTATGAGTATTATTTTAACTTATTTGCTGTTTTAGTAATTTTAATTGCAGTTATGTTGATTTTATTTGCATTTTTAATAATTTTAATTGCAGTTTTGCTATTTTTATTTGCAGTTCACCTTTTATTTGGGCCTTTACATCATTTATTTGCACGGATGTGCCTCTTATTTGCAGAACCATAATACTTATTTGCAGTACAAACCCTAGCGCTATACGTACTTTTCACTATTGTTTTTCATCCAATATTGTCAACCCGCAAAAAAAAGCACCTCCAAAAAGGAAAGTGCCTCATTCTTTATACTACTTCATTAATCTCAACCTGTGCCAAATCCCCAGCTGCCTTCACACGAACACGAGTCGCATTACCTGGCAAATAAGCCAATGGCACATCCTCAATATCAACAATGACAAGATTATTAGGATCAGCCCCTGCCTTAATTGCTTCTTGTTTAGCCTCATCCTTTGCCATTTCCAGTGCTTGATCACGAGTTAATTCTACTAATTTATAAATACGTTCTACTTGACCACTTACTTGTGAAATTGCTGCGCCAATTGCGTTGGCTACACCTGAATGTTGCGGTCGAATGACTTCTGAAGCTCCATTTAAATTTTCAGGAAGAAGGATGCTACCACCCCCAACTAAAATAACTGGTACATCTTCTGCACTTGTTTTCATCTTGTCGATTGCTTCTTCAACTAACTCGACCATTTTCATATAAATTTTATTTAATAGCTCCTTATCTAGATGGGCTACTTTTGATGCATCTCCTAGCTCGACTTTTCCAAGGGCAACTGCTACGTCTGTTGTAGTTAATGTATCTCCACCAAAAATTAAGCTTTTTTCTGGAAGGCGATACCCGACACTATCAGGTCCAACTGTGAATTCTCCATTATCCTTGATGCGAATTATCGTTCCTCCGCCAAGTCCGATTGAAATTAGGTCAGGCATACGGAAGTTTGTTCGCGCTCCGCCTATTTCTACTGCAAGGGAAGATTCACGTGGGAAAGATTGAATTAATACGCCAACATCCGATGTTGTACCTCCTACGTCTACAACGATCGCATCTGAACTTTTAGTCAGATAAGATGCTCCACGTAGTGAGTTCGTCGGACCACAAGCGATTGTAAAAATAGGATATTTCACGGCATATTCTACAGACATTAACGTACCATCATTTTGTCCGAAAAATACCTTTGCTTCAATTCCTTCGTTTTTTAGTGCATTAATGAATCCATCTGCCGCTGTTTTTGCAACATTTACAACTGCAGCATTGATAATCGTAGCATTCTCTCTTTCTAGTAATCCTACTGAACCGATTTCCGATGATAATGAAATCGCAACATCATCACCAAGAACTTCCTTAATAATTTCACTTGCTCTTTCTTCATGCTCCTTTGAAACGGGTGAAAATACTGAAGTAATCGCTACCGAATCAACTTTCCCTTCGATTTCATTTGCAATTTGATACAGATGTGCTTCATCTAAAGAAACAATCTCTCTACCGTCGAATTCATGACCACCGCGCACTAAATAGACATATTTTCCAAGTGCTTCACGAAGATCATCAGGGACACCGACTAGAGGTTTTACCGCTAAAGTTGCCGGAGCTCCAATTCGAATCGCAGCGATTTTATTTAATCTCTTTCTTTCAACGATTGCATTTGTACAATGTGTAGTTCCTAGCATCGCGTATTTTATTTGTTCTCTTGGTACATTCGCATCGCCGATAATCTTCTTCAAGGCTGTATAAATTCCTGTGGCAACATCTTCTGTTGTAGGTGATTTCGTTTCAGACACTACTTGGTTATTCTCATCTAAAAGCACTGCATCAGTATGCGTTCCACCAACGTCAATGCCAATTCTATATGTACTCATTATATTGTCACTCCTTTTTTAACAAGTTCTTCTACTGGAATATAGTCAACATCGTAGCCAAAGTATTTTGGTCCTACTGTTTCAATTCCTTTTTCTGTTCTCCATTTTGGATGACAAGGAATTCCGACTACTACGCATCTCGCGCCATATCGTATACCTTCTGTTGTAATTGGAAGGCCTGTTTCTGCATCAAGAACAGCAATTAAGTCAGGTGTGACACAAAGTAAACGCTGATCTGTTTGTGCTAGTAAGTGCTCATTTTGGAAACGAACTTCTAATGTTTCCCCTTTATATTCATTAATGCCCTCAAATGTTGCGATCCCTTTTGCAAATCCGCTTTCAGTTTTTCTGTTGATATCTGTTACTTTTCCGCGGAATAGTTCAAAGCCTTTAACACACTTTAATGCTTCCTTAACTGGATCTGCATTGTTTTCTTTTGCAAGTCTGATTGCTTTTCCTAACTCTTCTTCGAGTTGAAGAATGTTACGGATTCCACTGTCTTTTAAATTTTTTCCTGTCATCGGGTAAATGGCAGTCATGACAGAACCACCCATTTCGATTGTTGCTGCTCGAGCTATCCGTTCAGTCCAAAGATTGTTGATTGTTGATAGTACAGAATTATTCCCTTTCTCATCGGCAAGAACCATTGGTGTTGCTGAAATACCATCTAAGTAAAATGTAACCATTTGTAATTCTGGAAATGCCCTTCCCATACCGTCTACATCAACGACAGGTAATCCTAGCTTCGCCGCAAGAGCAAGAGGAATCATCGAATTCAGACCACCAGCCTCGATTGGCATTGTTGCATAAATTTTCTTTCCTAAATAAGCTTCAAGGTTTTGAAATGCACTAAACATCTCTTCACCACTCGGAACTTTTTCAAGCAATACAGTTGGAGCACCCATCATCGCTGATGGAACAATTAATGCATCATCCGGCACTTCATCTACATCTAATAAAGTGATTTCGCCATATTCTTCAACCGCTTGTAAAGCCATTAACTTACCTATGTATGGGTCTCCCCCTCCGCCCGTACCTAGTAAAGCAGCACCTACAGCAATATCTTCAATTTCCTGTTTCCCTATTTTTCTCATTTTTAGAATACCTCCAATATTCAGAAATCTTATGCGGTAATTTTTTCATCCACTATTCGTTTATTTTTAATTGCTTTTAAAATTAAAACACCGAAGTAATAAACAATTCCACTTAATACAAGTGAGTTAATTGATGGAATACCAAATTTTATAAAATAACCAGCTGCAAATCCTGCTGCCCATGCGATTAATGTCACAGGGTTAATTTTTTCTGGTTCAGCTGGTAAAATTCCTTTTTCCTTACTTTCATCTAACGCTTTTCGATAAGTTTTTAACACAAAGTAATCAATGACCATAATTCCCGCAATTGGTGGAATCATAACACCAAGGAAAACTAGAAAATCTACAAAACGGTCAAGAATACCAAGAATCGATAACAAAGATCCGATTAATCCAATTACAAGTGTTACAATTCCACGATTCACTTTAACTTTAAAAATCGTATCGATTATATTCGTAAATCCTAGAGAAGAAGAATATAAGTTCAAGTTATTGATTTTTACAGTAGAGAAAACAACAACTGCTGCGCCAATCCAACCAGAGGTTTGTAGCATAATACTCACAACATCATTCGTTTTTGCCGCATGTGACATCAGTACAGCGATCATACTAACACCTAATTCACCCACTAAAGTACCAATTGTAGTCATCCAAAAAACATCTTTACCACTTCTGGCAAAGCGACTAAAGTCTGGTGTAATGACAGCACCGATCATAAATCCTCCGGCGACCATTGTTGCACCAACGCCAACTGAAAGTGACTGACCTGGAGGAGGCGTTCCTATTAAACTAATAATCGAATGATCACTAAGAACTTTATAGACTCCAAACCCTACTACAATCAGAAAAGCAGGAACTGCAATTTTCGCTGTTAAGCTTAATAGTTTAAATCCAAAAATAACTAAAACAGTTACACCTATTCCAGTAATCGCAGCAGCAACGGGAAGGATCAATTTACCATTAGTTGCCTCGACTAATCCATTTGCAAAAACAGAGTTCTGTACGCCAAACCAACCAATACAACAAATGGAAACAACAAAGCCGATAATACTGGAGCCATATCTACCAAATCCAGACCAACGGGACAATAGACTAGTAGAAAGACCTTCGCGTGCCCCTGCATAACCTAATAGAAAACTAACAATTTGCAAAAGAACACTTCCGAACATCGTCGCCCAAAACGCCTGCCAAAAAGTCATACCATAACCTAATGAAGCACCCAACATAAACTGAGATAATGTTGCCAAAGCACCAACCCGCACAAGCATAATATCCCACATCGGTAATCGAGCCGATTGCGGAACCCTTGATAGTGAGTAATCATCTCCAATATTTGACTTATTTCCCATTAATCTGACCTCCCCATTATTTTTCACCAGTTAGTAACCCTTTATTTATTGTGAAATTCCATTCCAAAACTGATTAAATGTTATATCCAATCTTGTATAAATTTCTTCTTCACTATGTCGATGCATTTGCCAAAACAGCCCGTCCATTATACATTGGAACGACAAAGCTAATGCATGACAATCGGAATCCTTAATTTCTCCTTTCTCGATCCCAAGTCTAAAAATTTCAGAAAGAATTTTATACTCATCTATCTCCATTGAACCAAATCGTTTCATAATATCTTCCTTTATAAACTCTGGTGGAGATGTCATCAGACGAACTAAAATTTTAGCTTTTAGATCCTCTTGATACTGAAAATCGATCGCTGATTTTAAAATAGAGTAGAGTTGAACTTTAGTAGATTGATTGCTTTTAAAGTGAGACTCAACGATTGATAAATGCCCATCCAATGTTTCTTTATATACGGCTAGAAAAATATCATCCTTTCCCTCAAAAAAAGCATAAACAGAAGGTGCCTTAATCCCAACTTCATTCGCTATTTCTCTAAGTGTCATTCCAGAATATCCTTTTTTTGCAAATAACTTTGTTGCTGCTTCTTTAATACTTTCTTTTGTTGATTTTGTCGTTTTAGTTGTCATCGTTATACAGATCCCCCTAATAAAACCTACCTAACAAATGTTAGGTAAAGAGTTAAAAAAATAAGATTACTAAATACCTTACTTTTCACTCAATCATTTATATTTTCTATTGTTTATTTCTTACAATACCTAACTAATGTACGTTAGGTAACAAGCTAAAAAAATAAGTTAGCAACACCTACCTAACACAGGTTAGGTAAAAGGGTAAAAAAATATGATTGCTCTTTTTTTAGCAAAGTGCCTTTCTTGTAAAGTCTACCTAACACACATTAGGTAAGCAGTAAAAAAAATATGATTGCTCTTTTTTAGCATAGTGCCTTTTTTGTAAAGTCTACCTAACACACGTTAGGTAAGGGGTAAAAAAATATATTACTTAAACTTAATCTTTTGGCACTTTCTTCGATTCCCCCCATTCACTAAAAAATATATTGTAGCTATATTACCACCACAATACACAGAATACAATGATTTTTCAGAAAATATTTTTAAATAATTTATGAAAATTCTCAGGACATCATTAATAGTTTGTTTCTAATAATATGATTCCTTTTTTTAAGGCACTAATTTGTCTACTTACGAATTAATTGATCTACAATTTTTTGTAAATTTTGTGTAATCATACTTCTTTCACAATGAAATTTGATTTATTTTTCCATATTAGTGATATACTTAAATTATTAAATCCCTATTATAGGAGGAATGAAAAATGAACGAACAAGAATTAAAAGCATATCGTACAAATGTCATTTCATCACTAGAGGAAGAAATCGCTTATTATCAAAATTTAATTAAACTAACAAGACACAGCAGACTGAAAGAAAGCCATACATATAATCTTAAATTCATGCAAGAATTATTAGATGCTGAAAAAGCTGATCAAAAATAATTATGAGGCACCTTCTATTTGGAAGGTGCCTTTTTTGATGCGAGGACTAGTTATTTCAAATCTATTTCTATTGTTAATCTTCTCTAATAAATAATGCACAGTAAACATCCTCTTGCTATACTGGGAAATAAATTAAGTATTTCGGACTATGGTTCTGTCCACCTATTTATTTAATTGCAATAAATAAAAAACTACATAGAGGTCTATTTTATTATGAAAAAATCACTAATCGCAACACTCACATTCGGTATTTTATTCACTGGAACGATCACTGCTAATGCAGAATACAAGGATATCACCGTACAAAAAACTACAACCATTTGTAAGAATGTAAAAACTACAAAAATAATTAAAACCACTAAAAAAATTAAAGTTAAAAAGGGTAAAAAATATATTTGGCGCACAGTCCCTACAACTAAGAAAGTAACATCTACAAAGAAAATTTGTCAGAATGTTAAATATAACGAAAATGTTTCAATTACTGTACAGTCAGATTTAGAGCCAAAGTTCTTACCGATTTTTAAAGATAGAAATGTTTCAATCGATTATGTAGAAAATGGAGATGGTAAAATCGAAAGAATCATTTTCACTTCTGATCCAGGCACTTATACAAATGAGGATAATAATAAAATCATTCAACTTGTTAAAACAGAATTTAATCTAAGTGATGACAAAATCACGTGCGGATCATATCAATTCACTAATCAAGATAAAAATTGGTTAGATTTAAACAGAAATTAATATGGTCAATGAAATATAAAAAATAAAATTAATGAATTTTTATTATTTCTCTTGATTAACAAAATAAGGAATGATAGATAAAGCTTCTTTTATTAGCTCATCTATCTTTCTTTTTTTATTACAAGATTTTACGGCTTCTTCCACCAACACTATTAACTAATTGTAAAGAGGCACCTCCCAAAAGGAAGGTGCCCTCTCTTACTTTATTTACTTCAATCCAAAAGCTTTAATAATGTCTTGATTTATACTATTACCTGCATCATCCCAAGCACTTGCTCTTAATGATACAGAAGTTGCCTTCTTACGATTTTCAATTCTAGCTTTCCAGCCATCTTTTTCACGATTTAAATCGACTAGTTCCCAAGACTTGCCTTCATCATATGAAACTTCTAATGTTGCACCTTTCATTTTACCGTTTCCTGGTGCACCAGCTACTTGGATAGCTTTCATTTCTAAGTCGATCCAACGGCCTGATTTTGCATTACCATTCATGTCAGTTTCTACATTGTAATCAAGCGAGATTAATGGAAGTTCTGTTTTATATTCTTCTTGTTCTTTAGACCAGAATGTCCATTCTGTATGTGTTTTTACAGAGTTATCAAAGCGTGCTGGATCGCGCCAAGCATCACTAACTACTTTATATTGAGTATTCGCAGTTGGGTATTCGTTAAATGAGTAGATTGCTTGTCCTTTTGCTTCTTTTACTAGTTTTGATCCTTGGTATAGTTTTAATGTTTGTGAACCTGGATAATTAGATTCTGAACCTGTGCTTCCTACTCCAGAATCAGCCCATGCAGGGATGTTGATGACTAAGTTGTTTCCTGTACGATAAGGTTTCCAGAAACCATCACCTAAACGAGGACGAGCAACTGGTGAGAACCATTCTTCATCAAGTGTTTGTCCTGGCTTGTATGTTGCTAATGGTTGGCGTACTTCCCAAGCTGCATCTAACACACTTGCTTGATGATACCAAGAAGTGCCTTTTTGTGCAGAAACCCATTCAGTTCGAACTGATGGTAGATTTAATTTCATTTGGTAACCTACTCCATTTGGTCGGTAAGATGGAATATCCCAACGGAATTCGCCACCTGCTGTAGCTTGATCTGATTTGTACTCAGCATTAATTTTTACAAGTTCGTTCGCTTTAGGTGAATAAGTTACGTCATTTGGAATTGCATTATCATGGTTGTCAACAAGATCATAAACATATTTCGTATTAGGAGTACCTACTACGTCAAGTTTTACTTTTTTGTCTTTAGCTTGCTCAATCAGTTTTTTACCTTCTGTTTGACTGATTGCTACAACAGCGATCGGAGAATCTGAAAGTGAATAATCGTCATTCTCAACTCCAACATATTCACTAATCTCTTCTGGTCCATCATTTACAGTAATAACTAGTTTTGCACCTGCTGCATATGCTGCTGCAGAGCGCTCCATACCAGTTACTTCATCACTTCGATCAACGATAACAGCCTTACCTTTAACATTTAATCCCTTATAATCGGCTTGCGCCCCTTTACCTACATAAACAGCGTCTAAGTTGTATTTTCCATCTAGTAATGTACTTCCAGCTTGTGGAATATCATCTAATTCATTGCCTTTGAAATTGATTGTCATGTATGGTTCAATCAATCTCCAGCGCGTGTTAAATGTAAATTTTCCATTTTTAACTTTCTTAGTTGGCTCAGCATACATCTTATCAACTGTAACCGGCATCACATAGATGTCACTAACATTGCTGCCATCAATTTCACGGTAATATTCCATTTTTCTAAAACTTGCTTCTGTTTTATTTGGTACGTTTGCTGTAATTTCATTCGCTTTACGTGCATCCAATGTAACAGTTTGAGGTCCATCTAAATTAATTTCAGGATTTCCTACAAGTGCAACGCCAGCGTGGTCAGTGTCAGTATCAACATCCATCATTGACATTGCAGAATAAGTTCCTGGTTTTAGACGTAATTCTGTTGTACCGCTAACTGCAATAAAATCTGGAACACCATCTGGGCCAAGTAGATTAATATACGCCAAGGCAGGGTTACCGTCGCGTCCAATTGCTTTTAACGTTAATGGATATCTTTCCTCTTCTTTAATCATTGCCAATGCAGTATGCACAACTGTTTTACCATCAACATTTGCAGAAATCTGACCTTGATAACGTTGTCCATTAGCACCTACGTTCGGATCAAGTGTAACAGTAACTTTTGCACTACCTTTTGCTGGTACAGTTACTTTGTTCGTTGAAAGTTTAAATAAACCAGCAGGTGCATCTGCATTGCTATTATCAGTAATTTTCGCTGATAGATCTAACGTCACAGCCTTATCACTGTCGTTATTGTACGTAATTGTTTTCTCTTTCAATCCATCATTTTCATGTGGCCAAGCATAGAAACCAAAATCAAGTGAACCTGTCGCACGCAAATCACCAAGAGTCGCTGCTGCTACATCAAGACGTCCAGTTCCACCTTCTAACGGCTTAATATCATCTAATTTTTTAGTTGTACTCATTAATGCATCTTTCAGCTGTGCGCCTGTCCAATCAGGATGGCGTTGGGAAAGAATTGCAGCCGCTCCTGCCACATGTGGCGTAGCCATCGACGTACCACTCATCGAAAGATAAGATCCGCTTCCTTGAGTTGAATATTGAGATCGTGCTGCAGTAATATTTACACCTGGTGCTGTTAGATCAGGCTTTAATCCTTCACTACCAAAACGAGGACCTTTTGATGAGAAATAAGCAAGATTATCTGATTTATCAACTGCCCCAACTGTAAGTGCCGCATCTGCGGCTCCAGGAGAACCAATTCCTTCACGACCAGTATTACCTGCTGCAATAACAAAAAGAGAACCTGTCTCAGCACTTAAATTATTAACCGCTTGTGCCATCGGATCCGTTCCATCACTTGACTCATCGCTTCCTAAACTCATGCTTACAATCTTGGCATTATGTGCAGCCCACTCCATACCATCAATAATCCATGAATCAAGTCCAAAGCCTTCATTGCTTAACACTTTTCCTACAATTAGGCTTGCTCCTGGTGCTACACCTTTATATTTTCCACCTGATGCTGCCCCCGTACCTAGTACAGTAGATGCAACATGAGTACCATGTGCATGGAAATCACGTACATCTTGGTCTGGAACAAAGCTTTTTGTTTCTTTTATTTGACCAGCTACATCTGGATGCTGTGCATCGATCCCTGTGTCAAGAACTGCAACCTTTACGCCGCTTCCGTTGTAACCAGCATTCCAAGCAGTCGGTGCCCCAATTTGTGGAACACTTTGCTCAAGCGTTGCCTTAACACGACCATCTAACCAAATTTTTTCAATTCCAGGTGTAACTAATGACTTTGTCGATTTTGTAGAATCCGCAGATTTTATATTTTTCTTAACATCTTGCCAAAAATCTTTCGAATCCTTCTTCTCTGCAGAAAGCGCTGCCCCATTTATACTTTCAAGTTCATGTGTTTTCTTTGAAGCTTTTAACGTAGGCTTCACGCTTGAGCGAGTTTTTGACTCTGAATATTGTACGATAACAGGTAATGTCTTTTGAGAAGCATCATCATATCCATCCGCTATTAGTTTAGTAATATTGAATAAATCTCGATCTAATGCACCCGAAGCTAAGTAAGGCATCGCTTGTTTTGGAATAACATATGTATCCTTATTGACTGTCATGATATGTGATCCACCTTCAGCTTTGTCCGCTGGCTCAACACTGATCACACTTTGTCCATCTGCAAACTCTGTTACAGTAACTACATCACCTGTAATAAGAGTAATCACATGCTTCCCTGTACTTGCTTTTGCGTTAATTCCTTGAAGATTCGTTTCTACAGCACTACTATTTGATAAATTTGAAACATTATTGCTTGTCCCAGCAGCTAACGCTTGAAAAGTTGGAACAGCAATAAGAGCTGTCGTCATCATCGCAGTAACATACTTATTTAACCTAGGCTTTCCTGTCATCTTACACTCTCCTATTCTGATAAAATAAAAAAAGCGACTTCTCATATGAATCTATTAAAATCGATTTTAATCGTTCATATCCAAACCACTTCTTAAAAAGCACTCTACAATATCAAAATATAAAGAATATTCAATTATTGGTCAATTGGGTTATTCTGACCCTGATTTATCAGCTTTTCTTAAAATAAACTAATTTTTCTAATCATTTTCATATGAAATTAACCCACTTATTTTCACAAAATAAATGACTAGTTATTTACTTTTAAAATTTTTATCTAGTTAAATAAACCTATTAAAAATTCGTATAATAATATCAAAAGGGAAAATATATACCTATTACTATTTTGCTAAAAAATAGGGTTATTTTCTAAATATAAAAGAACTTAACAATTTGTAATGTTAAGTTCCCTTCCCTTTTTTCTATGTTTCTAATTTTATTGAGTATATGAAAAACCAAGGTTATTCTTAGTTTTTCTAACAGATTACTCACTTTTAAAACTAAATCCTGTAGTTATCAAACAAGAAAGAAATGCAACGATTGAAACCATTAATCCAAACATCAATCCTATTGATCTCATAAACAGATCTTCACCTGGATAAGAAGACTCAAGATTTAATAACCAATATAGAAACAAAATTGATAATAAAATATAAAAACTACTTCCTAAAATACTCATTTTAATTCGGTTTGCGTTCGTACCTTGCCATGCCTTATTCACAATTATCCATAAAAAGAAACTTCCAAAGATGGCCAAAATCATTACCAATAAATGGAGAAATGGAATTAGTAGATACGTTAGTAGATAAATTATCAGACAAGTAGAAAAAAACAACGTTGCATTCACAATAAACAAGAAAATTCCTGACATCAAATGATTTTGAAACCAACTAGTATTTTTCAATTTAAAAATAAGTTTGTTATTTTCACTAAGCATGAATGCGACTTTATCTCTTTTAAAAAGAATTATAGAAACTACAATAAAAACGAACAATAAAAATAAAGTCAATGATACGATACCTCCAAATTTAAGTCTTATTTACTAATCATAAAATGAAATATATTCCAGTAGAGTCAGAAACTATGAAATTTATATGAAAAATAAATCTTTCACAAAATAATAACATTCATAAATCTTACTCAATGCTGATTATATAGAAAATACTTATAACAAGTAATTTATAAGTAATATGAAATAAAAAATGGAATGCAAGATAAACCGATACTCCTGGTTTTATCTACATTCCTAAAATTTCTGCATTTTATTCTATCCTTACTACCAATCACTCAATATTACTAACCTCCAAAACAATCTCAATCTTCCGCTTCTTCTTCTCAATCATTTTGGTAATAAATTCACTAAAATCATCTTTATTGCTCTTTTGGTTTTTATTTGTATCACCACTAATTGCCGCTATTCGATAAAGGATCTTTAATTGTTCCATATGCTCATTTAGACTCATATTTGATAAGTCCTCATATTGTTCAATGAGCCTTTTTCTAAAAATAATTTCTAAGTCATCGTTTGTGGCGGTTTCGTTTGAAGTATTTTTTCGAATATAAATTTTATCTGTAAATAATTTATCGGAGCCTCTTTTAGCAATAAACGGGATAAATCGATTTTGCTCGGGGATATAAATGATGAAGAAAGTTTTACCACTAAAATATCCGTACATTTCATTCTCGTCATAATCAATTTGTTGAAGATGATAAATTAGAATAGAAGGTAAATAGCCATTTAATTTTCTTTGAAAATCGGTTGGATCCTTTAGCTCTTCTTTGAGGATTCCGACTGGGTGATTATCATCATTTACACCAAAAATAATTGATCCTCCACCAGAATTCGCCATTGCAATTATTAATTTTGCAATTTGATCCTCTCTCACGAATGTTTCCTTAAAATCCAATGCATTATTCTCTCCAAAAGATTGTTCAATCAGATTTTTAAGAGAAGCAATATCAAAATTCTTGTCTGCATAATTAAATGTATTTAGAAATTCTTGCTTATAAATCGGCCTTTTAACCATGATTCCACCTAGTTTCATATTTTTTAAAATCTAAACTAGATCTGTTATTACATTTAATGTTAGGAAAAAAGAAATGGCACCTAAAAAATCGTAGAAATTTTTCTGGTAAAAAATAGTAAGAAAACTCTTCGATTGGCGAACCTTTTGGCGAAGACATAGGCGTAGTTGAACTTATACTTAATTCCTAGAATTGGCAACCACGTCGATTCTTCTTCTCCGCTGCCAATTTATACTTTCTTAATGTGCAAAAAAACCAAAGCATAAAGCCTTGGCCACTAAAAACAATTATCTAAAAATCGCTAGGAAATATTCTTTGTTTAAAGTGATATTCAACCGAGCGATTATTAAACAGATTACTATAATTTACTTTAATCTTTTTAACTTCTAATTGCTTAATTTTCTCTTCTAATGACTTCCTATCCTCATCAGTTAATTTTCCATCCTCTGACAAACTAGAAATTTCAGCTAATAATTCCTGAATCCTTTCATCACGAAATTCTTTTTCTTCGTTTTGTTGATAAATTGTCATCTTAGTATGAAGGATTGAATTGACCAATTCGTCGGCTCCACCTGAAAGCCTATTTAAGATTAAAAGCTGTTCATTTAATATCTCATTATCTAAATCATAAGGATACCTTAGTTGATGATCTATTTCGCTCCAGCCTTCTTCAAATATCGTTCTTACTTGAATTTCAGCTAAATAATTTACTTTTGTCATTTGTGACTTAATCACATAATGCCATGATCGATATCCGGCATCGTGAACTAAAAACTGGAACTTTTCTTCTTCGATATGTTGTTCACTCGTCATATCACCTAAGCGATGGTAAATAGTCGCTTTTTCATGTAAATTCCAATTTTGTCTAATTGTTTTATCTATATCTGCAGCCTGGTATTTATATAAATGTAATGCTCTTATACCAATTAAATCTGTAATTTCAGATTTATAATTCGAAACATTGATTTCATATTCTAAGTCTGATTTTTTGCCTTTTATCGTCTTTCGAATAATTTTTTCAATTAAATGGTCAGGATATTTTATTCGCGATTTCACAGTATGAATTTCAGGATTTTTACGGAGTATTTCCGAAATAAAAGTAGCTACCGTTTCAAGATTCGGTATTTCTGATATGTATTCATTATAAATTTCAATATATTTTGACCAGTCTAAACAGTACTTTTCAAAATCCTGTTCATCGATTTTATATTTTTCAAAGAAGTACTTTTGATTCTCTATTAGGCCCATACGTTTTCTCCTTCTAACATTTCCATAACCATATCCTACCATATTTGTGGAAGAAACATACTTTTTCAGTACATTTACTTTGTAAGGCTATATTTACTTCTCAGATGGTAGGAATATCTTTTTCTGTAATTTTCTTATTCTTTTTTGCGTATAGTGATTTGACCTGATTTAAGGGAACAATAGGCTGATTTTAAAGCTTGTCTACTACTCTCTTATTTAGGTTCTCGCTAATACCTACTTACCAACTGGAATTTCTTTTGCAAAAGCACTTGGAGTACTTACACCAGCCGACAATAATAGTCCAGCAGTTAACATGACTTTTCTTACCTTTTTCATAATTCATTCCTCATATGGTATAATATGGGAATTAAAATATCATTGTAATATCCCTTGTAACATTAATCAAACCAATCTAAATATTAATAAAAGGGGTAACTTTATGAAAACATTCAGCTATTTAAGTTTTTTACTTCTTTATGTGTTAGGATTATTTTTATTGCTAGACTTCATTTTTAAGTTTCAAAACGCAACCTTTGACAATACTTATTACAGTGTTTTATTCCCCTTTTTAGGACTATTTCTAATTGGTATTTATGCATCTTTACCAAAATTCGTAACCAAGATTACAAAGTCGAGTTCATCTTATATTTCTAATGAAAAATTGAAATGGTTTGTCTTACTAATTTCCCTGATTATTCTTTCGTTAATTATTTTAATAAAGTTTAACGCTTATCAAAATGTATTAGGCACTATATTAACTATTATAGGTTATATACTCTCATTAATTACAGGATATAAATTAGTAAGGTTCATAAATAAAAGTATAGAATAAAAGAAGAAGAGGCCACTAGTGGGCCTCTTTAAATTGAATTGATAGTAAAGTTTACAGATGATTATAAGACTGTATTTGTAAATTTAGAATCCTTTATTTTGTTTTCGCTAGTATGTAATACTTTATCTGATAAATTACCTTCACTACTTATATACTTAACGTCCTTGACAATTGATAATTCTTTCCTAGATAAAACAGTCATGCTCGGCTCAGAATACATGGAGTATTCTTAATTTTTTAAGTAATAGTAACATTAATATAATTGATGATTAGCTTGAAGTCTCCTGCTTTAACAAACATCTCCCTCACCATGTTGTTCATGTTTGATAACACCTGTATTTTCTCCAGTTCAATTCGTTTGGGAATCGCTTTCGCAACGATTTGGTCATCATGATCTAAACTCTTATTCCTTCTTTTTGCATTATTTACACATATATTAAAGATTTTGATCTGCTAAATCGCAGCTTTTTTTTTGAAAATAAATCAATTTTTAAAACATCCTAACCTGAATTATATAATTCACGGCCACTTAATACGAACAAACGACCTGATTGTACGTTCGCAAAAAATCCATAATTTTTCTAAAAAAACTACTTACATTAGAATGAATGTTCGTGTATAATGAAAATATCCAAACAAAACAGAACATACAGTCTCAAAAAATCAAGACAGTTAAAGTTTAAGAAAACTTAAAAATTAGAACAAAAAAGGAGATGTAAAAAATGGAAATTATCATTTTATGTAGTGTCTTATTATCTTGGTGTATTTTAGAAGGTTTTAACAAATTTGTAGTAAATCGCTGAGAACATGAAAAGCGATTCTTTATATTACTCTAGAAAGGATAAACTCTTATTCCTTACAACTAAATTCAAATAAAAAAGTGCTCTTCTATCTTAAAAAGATAAAAGAGCACTTTTAGAGATATTTTATTTAGCTATGTATTCCTGCAATTCTTTAATAAGTATTTCTGCGCCGTCTTTACTTACTACAATCTTTCCACTATCAAACGAGAAATTTTTTTCATCAATAACTCCTGTTACCATACAAGCATTACTCGAAACAAATTGTTTAAGGATAATCCTTTGCTCCTCAATAAATACTTCAAATGGTTCATATTTATTTAGATTTAACATTTTTCTTAATTCCTTTGGTAAAACAATTCTACCTAAGTCATCTAGTTTTCTTACAATTCCACTTAGACCGGAATTTTCATCATATTTTGTAAGAATAATCATACCTTCTTCAAAATGAATTTCAAATGGAGCATTGTTCTCTAAATTCATTGTATTTCTTAATTCCTTCGGTAGAACAATTCTTCCAAGATCGTCTAGTTTTCTAATAATTCCAGTTGATTTCATACTTGCAACTCCCCATTTATTTCTATCTCTTTATATACTCAATATAATTCTCTCTATTTTTACATTGAGTTTAGTATAATAATACCAAATTATTTTAATTTTCTCTCTACTTATATCGACCCATTTTTACTAATATTAATACAAATTAAAATAATTTCCTTGATATTTTATTGTTAACTTCCTTCTATTTAATCTTTTGGTTTTTGTTTTGGTAAAATTATGTAAAATTTCTTAAAAGATTCAAAAAGAGATGAGCTAATCATTTGGTAACGGATTACCATTAATTAACTCATCTCTCAAATTAAATCTTTTATCTTGAATAGCCACCGAGACTTTGTTCAGCCATTTGAACTAAACGTTTTGTAATCTCTCCACCTACTGAACCATTTGCACGAGACGTTGAATCTGGACCTAAATGTACTCCAAATTCTGTTGCAATTTCATACTTCATCTGATCGATTGCAGATTCAGCATTTTGTGAAACATATTGATTTGAAGATCTGTTTGCCATGATATGTAGCCCCTTTAATAAAATTTTCTGATATAAACTATCAGATTGCTGTTAGTATTTCATATTGAATTTAAAATATTCATCATATAAATATTTCTGCAACTTTTTGAATGTTTCATCCGAAATCTTATAGCAAATTAAGTTTCCCTAGATTTTTGAAATAGTAATTCATCTGCAAAGATTGTCAGATTATTTCCCAAAAAATAAATTAATTGATAAATATGATTGCATTAATAGCTAATCACACTAAAACAGAACTCCCATATATTATATTAGTATAATCCGCTTTTCTGAAAGGTAGGTGTGACAAAATGAAAGTAGATGGTATTTTTGAAGGAGGAGGAGTTCGAGGAATCGGACATGTTGGTGCTATTTGCGCTTTAGAAGAAGAAGGTTATGAATGGGCACGTTTGGCAGGCACTTCTGCTGGTGCTATTGTTGCTGCTCTTCTAGCAAGTGGCTATACAGGGAAAGAATTAAAGGAAATTATGGATCATCTAGATTATAAGAAATTTATTACAAAAACATGGTTGCACTTTATTCCTTTTATCGGATTAGGATTAAATTTCTTATTTAAAAATGGGTTATATAAAAATGAATTTGAAGAAGAATGGTTAGAATCTTTATTATCCAATAAAGGAATTCGCTATTTCGATGATTTAGAAGAAGGAAAATTAAAAATCATTATTTCAGATATTAGTAATGGTAAAATGGTCGTTTTACCTGATGATTTACCTGATTACGGCTTATCTGCAAAAGATATTACAATTTCTCAAGCCGTTAGAATGAGTGGTACAATTCCCTTTTTCTTTCAACCAATTAAACTAAAAACTCCTAATTATAATTATCCAATATTAATTGTTGATGGTGGAATTTTAAGCAATTTTCCAATTTGGATTTTCGATGATCACCAAGAATGGCCGACTTTTGGTTTTCGTTTAATAGATGATGAAATTATCGGAAAACCATTAGATGGTCATAATCCAATCTCATTCTATAAATCAATATTTATAACGATGAGACAAGCACACGACCTTCGACATCTAACAAAAGAAGTAAATGAACGAACCATAAAAATCCCAACTGGTGAAATATCAAGCACAGATTTCAATTTAACAAATAAAGAAAAGGAACTACTTTTCACAAATGGATACCAAGCAGCAAAAAAATTTCTTGGAACTTGGGATTTTGAAAAGTTTAAGCATAACTATCCACCTGAACCGTACTGTCATAAGGTGGACAGTCTGTAATAACTTAAAAAACGCAATCTTTTCTAGATATTCATAGAAAAGATTACGTTTTTTGTTTTTGTTTTTCCTATTTTTAGTCCGTTAGGTTATCTCATTTAATCCTTATTTTAGCATCTCCTTGAATATATTCAGGATAAAATGCCAGCTTAAGCTTTAATGGATTAGTGTAATTTTTAGAAGAAATTGTTATTCCTATTTCTTGCCTACCACCATCATAATATTCTTGAGATTCTGAGCTAGTTTGAACTTCTTTTCCATTAGCATCATAGATTGATCCAACTATGGAGTAATGAAATTCTTTCTTTGTGTTTAAGGTGAACTTTAAAACTGAACCTTCCTTTTTAAAATCAGTTAAAAAATTACCATTTGGTTGCTGTAAAATTTGTTGTTTCTCTGTATCAAGTAATATATAATCTTTATCCTTATCAACAGCCTGTAGTTTATTTATAACCAAATATAATTCTTTTGGATCTTTAAAGTAATTACTTTGTAAATAAACAATCCTTTCATTATCGCTAATATGTTTAGCAGTAGTTCCATTAGTTATTTTAGACCATACCTCACCATTTTGATCAACAAGTTTAATATCAGAGAAATCAAGTATTTTCTTTGAATTTCTTGGATCCATTTCAACTTGTACTGCTACACGTAAAGGATAGATTGTAACTTTTTTAATTGTAATTTTTTGCCCTTCAATTATTACTGTTTTGTTTAATTCATATATTTGTTTAGTTTTTTCTAGATTTTTTATAGTGAATGGAATAGAAAATTGTTCTAAAGTTTCGTTACTCTTTATCTTTAAATCTAAGTTAAAATCATGTTGTTCGTTTGCTTTATCAAAAAAATATTCGATCCTGCCAGTATACGTGTTTAACTCATCTTCTACTGGAAGTGAAACTGATGAAGAATGTTCTGGCAATTCTTCTCCATTACTAGGTTTGAGATTCACTTCTTTTATATTCAGATTATGTTGTGGTTCATTTGCGTCAATCGTGTAAAAAATCACCATTCCTTGCTCATCTGCAATAACTGAATCAACCGTTACCTTGATACCACTTTTTTCTTGTGAAATACCAATTTCTTGAGCATATTTATTTTCTACAGCTGATATTAACCCTTTATCATCACGAATAAGTTCAACTATTTTCTCCATACCTGGGACCTTAGTTAAATAATCAGCAAAGGTTGGCGATACTCGAATACTTGTTAGTAACCCCAATAGAAGAATAGCAGCTGCAACAAAAGACCAAATCCTATATTTCCGTTTCGGTTTAGTTACCAACTTAGTTTCTTTTGCTTTTTGAAATCCAATTTGTATAGCTTCATCAATTTCATCAATAGGTAATTCGAAGTTTTCGTATTTTTCTTTCCATCTTTTTAGTTCATTTTCTTCTTTTTCAAACACGGCCTTTTTCTCCTTTCTCTTCAAGGATTTCTCTTAATGATCTCAATGCTTTATTTAACCAAGTCTTTACTGTACCTTCTGGGCGATTCCACATAATTGCAATTTCTTTGATTTTGATATCGTGAAAATATTTTAAATGCAATAGCTGTCGCTGTGTGTCATCAAGCCTGGACATTGCTTCTTCTATTTCAATATAGTTATAGTCTTCATTCGTACCTAGCTGTGAAATATATTCATCGTCGAATGTTACTCTATTATTCTTCTTTATATAATCCTGACAGTAATTAATCATTATCCTAATAAGCCATGTTTTTACATAACTTGGTTCTCTTAACGTTTTTATGTTTTGATAAGCTCTAAAGGTTACTTCTTGTATTGCTTCAATTGCCTCATCTTTATTCTTCAAGTAAGCTAGTGCAGTTTTATATAATGACAATTTATGTTCATGTATAATTGATAAAAATGCTTGCTCATCTCCTTTGATAGCCCTTTCCACTAGACTATGATCCTGCAATCTCAATCCCTCCATCTCGGTGTTCTATACATTAGACTCCTGAGAGCTTAAAAAGTTTTAATAATTTTAATTTTCCCCATAAAAAATTCCCCCTATAGTAGACAGTACAGCACCCTTCTTTTAACTGTCTACTATAAGGGGATTATTAGAACTTTTATGACACCCTCTTTTTTAACTTTATTTTTTATTTAATTATATCGTTTCTTGCCAATAGGATTTTATCAATTTTGTCCTATTAGAATCTGAATATACATAAACATTATGGCGAATTACTCTCGTTTTTCCAGAATATCTTACTTGCATAATATCTTTTGTATAAAGAATAGGTCTAGAACTTGAAAGAAATGATATAGGTGTTGCAGCAACACCTGCGAAAGCTGCTGGAGCAAAATATACTCCGAGAGATATAGAAGCGACTGAAGCTATTTGAATAGAAAAATCCAGTCCAGATTTATTTTGTATTTTTCCATAAGCTGTTCCAACATAACTATATAGTGTTCCTCCTGTATCAATAGCAACACTTCGACTAGTTATAGGAGATGTTATTTGTTCAATATGTGTAATTTGAATGTTGTCATTTGTATCAGTCGACTCTGCAAATGATACACTTGCTGAGCTGATAGTAATAGCAGTTGCTAAAGTTGAAACTAAAATTTTTTTCATATCTAACACTCCTTATCTTTTAGAGATGTTCTTTTTTTGTTTAGGAAAAAAATGCCAAATAAACAATTTACTCAACTTTCGTACATCGAGAAACTTAATGATCCCTTGAATCTCCTTAATTCTCTGGATTGATTAGAAAATAACTTAACAAATTATCTACCAAAACGATCACCTCTTTACATTATTATTAATGTCTTAAATTATAGTAATCTGAGGAATTAATTCAGTGGAATTTATATGAATATTTTAGTAAAACTTTACAAATTTTTACCTTAAAAAGAATCTTTGGTGAAGATTGAATATTTTTCAAAATAATTTAAGAAAATACTTACTAATAGAATCATAGTTTGTTGCATTTTTATAAGTTCCAATAGCAGTAAATGCGACTATTTGAAAAAATGAAAAAAAAATTCACAATAATGACAATGAGTTTTGGTAAATTTTACTTTTTAAATGTTAAGATAATTTCGTAAACGTTTACTAAAAAAATTAGGACAAAGTTATAAAAAAGTGTAATTCAATTTTAACTTCCGCGGTAACTGGTGTAGGGAGTGTGACCTTTCCTATAAAATTTAATAAATATTTAAAATGCTGGTGCTATTTTATTTAATGTCATAGCAACAACCAATTTGAAACAGGAGGATAATATTATGAAATTAGCAAAAAAATTATTAATCATAACTTCATACATAATGTTTACGGTAATGATTGTTGTTGGTCCAGAGTTTCCTAAGTATAAATTGTATGTTCTTTTGCTACAGGTATTATTTTTTTGTACAGGTCCATTATTATTAATATTTATAGATTGGAAGAGAAAAAGAAATAAAAAGAAGGCTAATATCAAAAGTAAATCGGAGTGAAATGGAATGGTTTTAGTTAGTGGATCCATGGAATTAAATTAGAATTTAAATAGTTGCAGCTGCTAAATGAGCTTTAATCCCCAGAAAATAACATCAACAACAGTTTCTGCGAACTAAGAGTATCCATTAAGAATTAAGATCGTTGTAGTTGAATAAAAAAAGAGCCTATCACGGTTCAAAATGTTATCAAACTATTAGTTTGTTTGGTTTAGTTAAATAAGTAATAAAATATAGATTGATTAACCACCAACTTATAGTTTACCTACTTTTATCCAATTCCAGATTCGAAAGCTACCAAAAATAGAGATTAAAAAAAGAGATATTAATGCAACTATCCAAACTGAAAATCTATTTATTTCTTTTAATCCTTCAGCATTTCGAAATACAAAAGTAGAAAAGCCAATTATCATTAAATAACAGAGTACATTTGGAATAATCCATGCAATTCTAAATTGTTATTTCCCAATACCTACCACATCCTTAGTTACAAAATCATCCTATTGTACTAACGCATGAGTTAGTACAATAGGATTTTAATTTTTATATATTCATTTGTCCATTTTTCATCGCCCATAATCCTATCGATTATATGCTCTGATTCCCAAACGGCAGCTATTTCTAACCCTTCGCATTCTTCCTTAAAAGCTTTACGTATCTCACTCTTATGGTATATTGAGAATTCTCCAGAAATACTATCAACAATACAGTTTGGAGGTGGCCATTCTTCTTCAATAGTTTCAAAGGGACGGTAATCTACAATTGGCCATTCACCTGAAGTTAAAACGTCATTATATACACCAACAATGAATTGATAGTCTTCCACTCTAGGTAAGTCTTCAATTCTCATACCTATATGATTGTATATACCAATTGAGGCATCTCTAAATGTTCGACCAAAGGCATAATTACCATTAGGTAAAGGAATTACATATATGTTTCCTACTTTTCTTCTAATCCTTTTAACCATATTTAAGTTACGACTCCTTGTTTACAATGATCATACTTAGAAATCAAAGGTTATTCTTGTTACTTAACTAGAGTACTGCGTTAGTTGAATTAGAAGGACCTATATCCCCGTATCAAACAACAAAATTTGTTCTGTTTCAATTTTCACATATGAGCCAATAGGGTAATTGTCTCCAGTCAACTCAAAAGCGAGTATGTTATTGCCAATTCTCAAGACCGAGTATCCATCAGAATCAACCGATTCTAATACTCCTGAAAAATAAACATGATTATCATTACTTGCTATTTGGCTAAATTCTTCATCAATCTTATTTATTTGCTTTTCCCATTCTAGAATTTCTGGAATATCAATCTCTATATTATATTTGAAATTCAATTTTGGTTTAGATCCAACCCATTTACCTTCAGCACTACTATAGAGGGAATTAAAATTAACAATATAACCATCTGCCAATTCTTTCATATATCTTACAACTATTATTTCCATTTTTATTCACCTACTAGAATGGTCTTTAAATCTAGATTTCAATATAAATCTTGTTTTTCCTTATTCAACTAAGTAGACATAATGCTACTTTTCGTAATTCAAGAGTTCTTCCAATTCTTTTGAAAGCTTTTCGTTCAACATGGCATAACTTTGTTTATCATTGTCTCCTATCAATACAGCTTTGTTGATATCATTGTGGAACCATATTTCATACTCGTAGAGCTTTTCAGGCATATTTTTCTCTTCTTCATAGAATAATGTTGCTTTAATGTCTGCTATTCGTTTACTTTTTACTGCAACATTTTCTTCCCATTTAATTTTACTGAAAAAACGCTCTATTTTTACAAGTTTCTTCTTATCTGTAACTATTTCTGTATCCGAATATGTTCCGTTTGCACTCATCTTAATGTATTCCATTCTCGTTAAATTCTTTTGTTTGTTAATACACCCCAATAGAGTGCATACGAGTAAAATTAATACAAAACCTACTAAACACCTTTTCCTCATACTATCCCTCCTGACTCTCATCTCGATTAAATCAGTAATTTCGATTTTGGAATTTGAAAATTGGTTTGATGGCGTGATAATACTATTCTGTTATACATCAACTCTACGATATTCGAAATACTCATATCAAATTCCTCCCTCTTAATCGGTCAAGGTCATGTTTCACATTGCCTAAACTTCAATTCCTTATGCAACTAAAGCATTGCCATTTAGTCGAATAAGAAAAAGCCACCTAAATTGGCAGCTTCTATTAAACTCATGCATGCATTAGTTGAATAAGAGATTTAAAATTAAAACATTTTTTTATTCATTCCAATTAAAAACTGCTCTGTAATTGGAAATCCAGAACTCTCTCCAATAACAGAATCTATTCCACAATAAGGACATACTGCAGTTTTTTCATTATCCCACCACTCATTAATTTCAGAAGGGCTATAAATTTTTAAACAATAAAAACAACCACAGACACTGTCCTTCTCTAACTCAGTCTTATGGTAACTACTGAAACGATGTGCTTCTATAAAATGACTCTCCATTCCAATTTCTCCTCGATTTATATAAATATATTCTATTCTTGCTCAACTAACGAATTCGTTAGTTCTATATGTTTTTACAAAGAACTAAAAGGAACTAAAATTAAAAATACTCCTAAAAGGATAATTAAACCTTTAGCAATGTACCATGGCAATAATAAAAAGAGTTCTACTGAAAAGTATGTACTCCCTCTGTTTCTTGCATTCTCATGACGTTCTTTTGTATGGAAATATGCAATTACTACTATTCCAATACCAATTAATTGCGCAAACCAAGCCCCTGATGAAATATAACTAGCCAATTTGATTCTCCCTTAACAAAGCGATTTGACTAAAATTATATCATTCCCTATTTAACTAAACTGCCACTTGTTAAATAAAAAAATCGACTAAACAGCCGATCTTGTTGTTCAACTAATGCATGCGTTAGTTGCATAAGTAGGTTTTATTAATTAGTTATATAAATTAGGAATGTCCTTTTATTTAGGATAATTTGATTATCACTAACTATTATGTTAATATTGAAATATTAATGTGTGTAAATCGCACTAGGAGGCAACAAAAATGGAACATGGTAAAGTAAAATGGTTTAATGCAGATAAAGGTTTTGGATTCATCGAGCGTGAAAATGGAGATGATGTATTCGTACATTTCTCAGCTATTCAAACTGATGGTTTCAAATCATTAGATGAAGGCCAAGCTGTTACATTTAATGTAGAGCCAGGTCAACGTGGACCTCAAGCGACTAATGTAAAAAAAGCATAATTAACTAAAATTAGTCAGATTCTACTTGATAGAATCTGACTTTATTTATGTCTTATAAAATTAAAAACCCCTATTCGAAAATAGAATAAGGGTAAAATCAAACGTGGATCTCGGTAAAGCAAATGGTTAAAGCTATTATATCTCAAATAAAATGAAGTTACAAATTACTAATAATTTCTTCTAAAAAAGACAGATTGGATAAAGTTTAATTAACTTAGATGATAGATTCCAATTCAACTTATGCATGTGTGTTAGTTAAATAAGACCACTTTAAAAGCCATATCAAATGATATGATATGACTTTTAAAGTGGTGAAACGTCACCTAGTCTTATTATTTATTTCGTTGTTTTTTATTTCGTTCTACAAATAAATGATATTCTTGAAATTCTTCTTCAAGTTTATCTAGTATTCTACCAGTTGTATGTTCATCGGATAATTTTTGACAATACATTTCTAATAAGAATTTTCCTGCTTTATAATTTATAAGAAAAATCGGATAATCAGATTCATATCTGTTATTTTTTTTCCCTTCTACTAAAAAATGTTGAGTCATCTTTTCACCAAAGATTTTTATATGAAGTTTTACTAAATCATCATATTTTTCTTTCTCTTCCTGGTTAAACATTTGTATTTCCCCCTATGTGTTCTTATGTAACTAACGCATGCGTTAGTTACATAAGAAATTCTTCTATTTCAGTAATTTATTTAATTTTATTCTTTTATTAATAAATTTAAGGTTATCTATTATTAACTTCATACGCTGTTCTAATTCCTGCTTCAATCGCACCTTGCATCCAACCGGGAGTAGTAGATGAATGTGATCCTGCGAAATGAATTCTACCTTCCGGTGTACTTATATATTGACCTAATTCTTTTACTTGGTCAGGTTTAAACATAACAAAAGCTCCCCCATAATAAGGAAATTCTGACCAATTATGTGAAAACCCTATTAGAAACTCCGAAAATACTTGATTACCAAATATAAATGAAAGATCATTCAAAGCAATTTTTATACGCTCTTGTTGTGTCATATTATCCCAGATGCTTGAATCGTCTTCCCATGTGTAACTAGCCAACATAATTCCAGTACTGTTCATTGCACCAGCACCATGACTAGGAAAGTATGCAAACTTGATTGGGAGATCAGTAGTTAATTTACCACCATATATCCCATATTTTTCCCAAAATCTCGTTTTAAATTGTAGACCTATTTTGGTTGAATTAGCATAATGTATCTTTCTAATGACTTTTCTCTTTTCATATGCTACGGATTCAAAGGGAAGTAAATCTACAAAATTCAGCAATGTATATGGAATTGTAGAAATAACATAATCGCTAGTCAGTTGATGCTCGGTATTTAATATTTGATTTTCCGTATATATTGTTACGTTTGCTTCTTGTTGTATGATTTTTTTAACTCTTTGATTCGAAATAATATCGTCTTTAAGATGTGGTAAAAATCCATTAATAAGATGATCTGTTCCCCCTGTAATTTCATAAAATTTAAGGTCCTTTGTTAAGAGTACCAAAACTTCTCTTAATATAGCAGTAAATGCAAGTTCGCTAAATCCTTCTAATCCAACCATCGTTTCAATCATATCGATTGCTTCTGGTGATAAGGATACACTAACAGGGTTATATTTTAAAAAGTTAGCCATTGAATAATGATCATACAAATTTATAACGATTTCCCAATTTTTTTCAGGATCTTGATTAATAAAATCAATTACAGGTCCAATTGCTAATAATAGTAATTCAGTTGCAGTTTTCCCTTGTTCACTTGGGAAAACTTTAAAGTTTAGTTGATCTGGATTTGCTTTATAACTGGTTTCATTTGTTAATACATTATTAATGAACATTAAATCATTTGGTGTACTATTTATAAATTCATTCACTTGAAGATTGAATTTTTTTATATACTCCAAAACTAGGTGATGAATTGAAGGTATGCGCATTGCACCAAGATCTATATATTGATTATTAATAAAAGGTTCCCTTTTTGTATATATTCTTCCTCCAATTCTGTTATTTGCTTCAATTATAGTAATCCGGTGTCCAGCTTCCTTTAAAAGTGAAGCAGCGACTAATCCGGATATACCTGCACCTATAATGGTTACATCCTTTGGTGAATTTGTTTTTTGTAACCCATTATGAATAATGTAAATCATTTGCTCCATAGAAAGCAGTAATTTTTGAATCATAGAAATCACCTCAACTTGCAATATATAAATATCCATATCATGATATTCGTTTACAAATTGAAGTAGAATTTAAAAATTTATTCTTTTGATTAGTAACTATCCTGACAGTTGCATAATAAAAAATAGACTGAGGTAGCAGTCCGTCGAAAATGAACTAACGCACTGCGTTAGTTCAATAACAAATAATTAGGTACTATTTATTATCTTTATGCGGATAGGTATGTTTGCTATTTATCAACTTCCTCAAATCACCACGAAATAGAGCATCTTTCATTTCTCTAAAACGAAATGGAATAAATGGAGCTAAATACGGAACACCTACCGATCTAAGAGATGCCATATATACTGTAACAATCATTAATCCAACGATGATCCCTTTTAGTCCAAAAAAATAACCGAAAATTATAAATAGGATACGAAGTACTCTTATCGCACCACTGAGTCCGCCTGCTAGTATTGTACTAGATGCTAACATACTGATCCCAACAACAATCAAGCTCAATTGATGAACCAATTTCGCTTCAACCGCAGTTTGTCCAACTACAATTGCACCGATAAGTGAGATAAGTAACATTGTGTTTTTTGGTATCCTTAATGATGTTTCAAACAATAAATCAAATAAAAATACTAAAAATGCCATTTCCAGCAATATAGGAAAGACTGTATCTGACTGCGTTAATAGTTTTTCACTAAAAGGATGGGGGATCCAATCATGATGGAATCGAACCATTGTTACGTACAATCCCATTAATAGAATCGATAAAAACCATGAGAACAGCCTAAAGACCCTATTAAAGAAACGACCAGCTTTTATTGCATACTCATCTGGCTGATGAAAATAATGAATAAACAATGTAGGGACAATCAAAGAATATGGAACACCATTCACTAAGATAACAACCCTTCCTTCAAACAATGCAGAAACGGAAACATCTGGGCGTTCACAAGTAAAAACAAGCGGAAATAGGACTTTTTTTTCTTCTAATGTATCCTCAATTACACGAGCCTCTAATAAATAGGTGACATCAATATCATTTATTTTTTTTCGAGTCTCATCTAATACTTTTTGATCCACAAATTTATCTAGATAAACAATTGCGACATTTGTTTTTGAATCTCTTCCCACTTCAATGTTCTCTACACTAAAATCAGTTGATTGGATCATGTTTCGCAATAAATTGATGTTCACTTTTAGCTGTTCTGTGAATCCTACCATTGGTCCTCTTGCCGTACGTTGTGCATCTGGTTCAGTTAAAGCTCTCATTTGCCAATCAGAAGAATCTGCTAAAATCCCTTCAGAAAAACCGTCTATTATGAGTAGTACTTTTCCTTTTGACAGTTCACGAGTAATCTCATCAATCTTAGTAGTTAAACTAGCGTCTAATAGTGAGAGATGAAAATCTAGAAGTTCCTCCATGCCCTCTATTGATTTGACATGAAATAAAGGATTAAGAAGATATTCTTGAATATTTTTCGTATCAATAATTCCGTCAAGGTAAACTATCGCAGCTTTCCGAACAACTTCGCTCTTAATTTTTAAAGTTCGGATTTTCAAATCAGACGTTTCATTAAAGGATTTTTGTAAGATATCCAGATTTTTTTGTAGGTGAAGAGTTAAAAAAGCTGTTTCCGTCTTATTCATATACATACTCCTAGTAGATTTTCGTTTAGTATGTACTAATATAAACAACTTCATTAGTGCAACTAATTATGTAATAACATTAGAGCGAAACCTTTTTTTAGTTAATTTTTATCTATTTCTTATTCAACTAATCTGCCATTTTGTTGAATAAGAATAAAGAGACCCTCTATTGAAAAATTGCATGCTTTAGTTCAAAAAGGAATTTAGCCGTTGCTTGTTGAAATACTCATAGTTAACAAATTTTGGTAATATACTTAATAAATTATTTTAGAGTCTTATTTTTCTAAATTAGGAGGGATTATAATTGCAAATGTTTTTTAGATATAATTGGTCGGTAAGAGAAGAATGGTATAGGTGGTGTGAAGAGTTAAGTGAAGAAGAACTACTGTTGAACCGATCTGGTGGAATGGGAAGCATTTTACATACACTTTTTCATATAGTTGATGTAGAGTGGAGCTGGATTCGAGTATTACAAGGCAAATCTGATTTTCAGGAGAACTTCAATGCTTATAAAAGCTTAGATAAAGTTCGAGAATTGGACGCTAAATTTCATATTGAAGTGAAAAATTTTGTAGACAGCTGGGATAATGAAATGGAAAATCGTTTATTTTACGATACCTTACTAGATGGAAGAAATACGGATACTTGGGGGGAAATCATTAGACATACCATTGCTCATGAAATTCACCATATAGGACAATTATCAATTTGGGCAAGGGAAATCGGGAAACAACCTGTTTCTGCAAATCTAATTGGACGGGGTCTTGCCACTCATTCGAATAAATAATTAAGAAAGAAAATAATTTAATCAATTTCTTCTTTTATAAGTATAAGTTCTAGCTACAATCGACGGTAACTTTTTTCGAACATAGGTTAAGTATTTGGGATTAAATAGGACTTATTCAACTATCACATTGCAATAGTTAAATAACACTCAGGAGCAGATGGAATATAATCGGCTCCTATTTTATATTTAGGTAATTTGATATTATAAATTCCTCTATTTCAATTATTTCATTTTTAGTAATACCTTTTGTGAATACTACACCTTTTTCTTTCAATTTTTTTACAACTAGTTCCATATCCATTAGAAAATACTCCCTTAGATATTACTTTGAACAGCGTCTATTAAACTTTTTCATTTTATTCACTAGTATTTTCGCATATCAAAAGGACTCTAATCGGGAGTATTAGAGTCTATTTTTCTTTCCTATGTTGTTGTAATTCGTCTATGATTTTTTGTAAAGTATTACAGTGTTTTTGTGCCAGCGTCAATTCTTCTTTTACTAGATTCAGTTCCTTCATCATTGCATTATGAGTTTCATTGATGATATTTTCAATTTTTTGTAAAGAATTGCGCTGTTCTTGTTCCAACGTTAATTCTTCTTTTACTAGAACTAGTTCCTCCATCACCGCATCATGAGTCTCTTTGATTATCTTTTCATCTTTTTCACCGGCAATCCTTGCCACATATCCTATGACAGGCAAGGCAATACCTTGAAAGATGGTCTGTATTATATACTGTACCCATTCTACAATAGTATTTGGACTCTGGAAAAAAAGAGGTATAATCACAAATCCCAAGACGATGTAGAAACAAGCCATTGTAGATAACCAAAAAGCTAGTTTGTCACCAAGCCATTCATTAAAGCGCCTTATAATTAATCACTCCGTTTCTAAAAAAATGTTTATTTTTTTGTACATTCGACAATATTAAATTTACATTCTGTCCATTTGTTAAATTAATTTATATCAACCTTTTTTATAATGATCTAGTAATTTCATAAATAGAATTACAGCATTGATAAGAAGATAAACAATTGCAAAACCCCAAATTGTTTGCTCGATAGGTGGAAATTCTGTCTTATAGATAAACGGCCTAACTACTACATAGATAAAAGCATGATAAAAGATTAATAAGTTCATCCATTTAATAAATGATTTCCAATTTTTTACTGTAATTCCAGCCACAATAACAAGGATTGTAAGACTAAAAAAACTAAATAGAAGCCCAGATATAAATGATCTTGTCAATCCATTAATCATTTCAATTATCAAAGATTAACTCCTCCTTTTATGCAAAATTATAATCTACTATTAATATTATGCTCAAAAGGGACAAGCTGTTTGGGTACATATACATTGCAAAAAAAAATAGAAAAAAACTAATAATCTACTATTTCTTATTCAACTATACCGCCATTTAGCTGAATAACCATTAATGATTATTCAACTACTATCAAAAATTTCCTTACTACTATTTTATTTTATAAAAACCATAAAATTTATTAATTGAGCCAAAATAAAAAGACATGAGCATCAACACTCATGTCCTTCTCTACATCTATAAATCTATCTATTTCTGTTTTTTCGATTACGTAAGAAAGCCGGAATATATGAAGTTGAATCTTCTTTCTCATTGAATCGGCCATATTCTTGTTGCTCATTATAGCGACCGTAATCTTGTTGTTCTGTGTAGTGATTATGATCTTGTCGTTCTGTGTAGCGATTATGATCTTGTCGTTCTGTGTAACGGTTATGATCTTGTTGTTCATTATAGCGCCCATAATCTTGTTGTTCATTATAGCGATTATGATCGGTTTGTTCATTGTAACGGCCATAATTTTGCTGTTCTGTGAATCGACCAGAGTCTTGCTGATCATTATAGCGACCGTAATCTTGCTGTTGGTCTACACGATATCTCTGATCCTGTTGGAATCGTTGCTCTCTATTATATAAGCTAGGTGCTTCTTCTATTGGTCTAGAAGGAGTTCTTACCATTTTCTCTTCTTTATCCGCAAATCCTGTAGCAATAACCGTTACAATAATTTCATCTTTTAAGTTTTCGTCGATTACCGAACCGAAAATCATATTTAATTCTTCATGAGATGCCGAAGCAACGATATCTGCAGCTTCTTGTACTTCAAACAGACTTAAGTTACGTCCACCTGTAATATTCATAATTACACCATGAGCTCCATTAATAGAAGTTTCAAGTAAAGGAGAGTTTAGTGCCTTCTGAGCAGCGATTGTAGCGCGATCTTTACCTTTTGCAATACCGATTCCCATAAGGGCTGTCCCTTTATGAGACATGACCGTTTTAACATCAGCAAAGTCAAGATTGATTAATCCTGGTACTGCGATTAAGTCGGAAATCCCTTGGACCCCTTGTCGAAGTACATTATCCGCTTCACGGAATGCTTCGAGCATCGGTGTTTTTTTGTCAACTAGCTCCAATAATCGATCGTTTGGAATGATAATTAATGTATCAACCGCTTCTCTAAGTTCTTTAATTCCACCTTCAGCATTTGTTGCACGTTTTTTACCTTCAAATTTGAAAGGACGAGTTACTACTCCAATTGTTAAAGCACCAAGCTTTCGAGCAATTTTTGCAACTTCAGGTGCTGCCCCTGTACCTGTTCCACCGCCCATTCCAGCTGTAACGAACACCATGTCCGCTCCTTTTAGTACTTCCTCAATTTGCGACTTACTTTCTTCTACAGCTCTTTTTCCAATTTCAGGATTTGCACCTGCTCCTAAACCACGCGTCAACGTTGCTCCAATTTGCATTGTAATTTCAGCTTTTGATTGTTTTAGTGCTTGAGCATCTGTATTAAAAGCAATAAATTCAACGCCCTCTACGCCATCTTCAATCATTCGGTTAACGGCATTATTTCCTCCGCCACCAACACCTATAACTTTTATTCTTGCAAACTGTTCTATATTTTCAAATTCAAACATGATTATTCCTCCTCGTCATACCGATTACATAATTTCACGTTTTTCAAAGAACCATTATTTTCATTCTAAGATTTATCTTTTTATGTACGTTTTAGTAGATTAGAATTAAACAA
Source organism: Gottfriedia sp. NPDC057991 (assembly GCF_042886615.1). NCBI lineage: Bacteria > Bacillati > Bacillota > Bacilli > Caryophanales > Bacillaceae > Gottfriedia > Gottfriedia sp. NPDC057991. Next base: position 312,479 of record NZ_JBHVQN010000001.1, on the reverse strand, counting down.
TTCACTTTAAGACATAGAATTGTCCTAATTCCCCTAACACTACTATACAAGAAAACTACCTGTTATCTTTTTGATAATTTTTCCTTAATATACCTTTAACTAAAACATGTATTTTAACATCTTAATGTAATATCTCTATCAAGTTCGTAACAAACTTTCATTAAAAAGTTTGTACAATTAATATAATTCTTTCCTTTTTGATTGAATCCTTTAAGAATCTATTGATTTATGAGAAAACAAACACTACACAACATTATTTGTTAAAACATTCACAAATAATTCGTTTATTCGCACGATGCTATAAGTATAGCTTGGTAATATATACATGCGTAGGAAATAAATTCCATTTTTTCTAAAGTGAATAAAGGAGAGAGAGTATGAAAAAATTTTTTACAAGTTTAATTGTTTTAGTTTGTATTTTAACAAGTTTCTCTATCCCGCTCAAAACGTCGTATGCCTATAATACTTACGGCCACAAACTAGTTAATGGTGTAGGTCATTATGGACAAAAAGTTCTAAATAAAAAAGAAACGACAAAATTGATATTTGTCGTTTCAATCTTTACTATTTTTTGATTAATTCTGTTTTATCGTCTTCAGTCCAATTTTGAATTCCATCATCTTCGTCTAATTCAATAATTACGTCTGTTACACCTTTTTCTTTCATAATTTTTTCTTCTAATCGGTCTTTTATGTCATCTGCTTGAGCTACCGTTAAATTAGGGTCTAGTTCAATTTCTAATTCAACATGTAAATCTTCACCCTCTTTGACAACCGTAAGAGCTTGAATATCTTTGACATCTGGATCTTCCATTACGATCTCACCAATCTTGTCTTCCATTTCTTCATCGGATTCACCAATTACCCCTGCAGCATTATCAAGAAATACTTTTCCAACAACAAGGAACATCAAAATACCGATGATGACAGAAGCAATACCTTCCGCTTGATGAAATGGTGTAAAATAAGCAATGATTACTGCAATCATCGCTAATAATCCACCTAGAGTTGCAACTGTATCTTCTAAGAAAACTAATTTTGTAGCTGGTTTCGCTTTTCCTAAATTAGATATTGCCTCGGTAACCACTCCAAAACCACTTGTTGTTATTCCCAATTCATGACTAATTTCTTTCATTGCTTTGTAAAGTACAAAGGCTTCAAGCACCACCGAAGCACCTAAAATAGTAAGGGTAATAGCCATACCTGAAGAGTGGGTTGGATGTACAATATGCTGAATTCCTTCGACAATCGTTTCAAATGCCATAATTCCCACAATTAATACTGCTCCAAGTAAAACTAAATTAACAAGTCGACCAAATCCATTTGGAAACCGATCTGTTGGTGCCTTTTTACTTAAAGCTGAACCGCTAAATACAAAAATTTGGTTTGCAGTATCGGCAGCACTATGCATCATCTCAGCAAAAAGTGCGACACTACCTGTCATACTAAAACCTATTCCTTTTATTATCGCTATTACAGCGTTAACTATAGCCGCTAATAAAGCAGATTTATTACCCTTTTTTAAAAGCTGTAAAAATTCTTTCATTCTAAACTCCTCTTCACTAGTATTTTTATATTATGTATTTTTATATTTTTTATTAGCTAACCCTAGAATGTACATTAAATTCTTAGTAACAACAGTTCATTTTTTACTTATTTGGTAAGATATGTAATTTAATTTTACCACAGGTTCTAATTATTCTTTTGTCTACACAACAAAAATATTTCTGTGGCCAAAATAATTTGTTGAGTTACATAGAAATTAGTGTTCTTAAATGAAACACTTGTACCACTAAAAACGAAAAAACAAATAGAAATTTAATAGATAAATCGCGATAATTATCAATGCGATTCCTATTATGAAATAAAATATTTTTTTAAGAAAAGCTTATTTTTATTGAAAATTGAGACCCATATACAAAATAATCCTATTAATATAATTGGTACCGTAAGTAGCAAAATCAACATCTACTTTCACTTCCCTTAAATGATATTTCTTTGTCATACCTAATTATTTTTGAAGCAAAAAAAGCTATCTAAAAAGACAGCTTTAAATAATTTATATGCAGTTAGTGAAATGTATTAGTTCAATTTCATTTTTTAACACCATATTTACTTCTTACTTTCCTTAAAAGATAAATGTTCTAATCTCTTTCCCATCAGTTCAGCCATTTGTTTTGAATGTGGATCTCCTTCTTTTTGTAAATTATCAATGATATTATTATAATCCTTTTCGCTTCGGTTCTGACTTAATTTATATGAAGCTTGAATTTCTTCCACCTTAATCTTAAATCCAACAATACCCTTTAGTTCACTTTCCAAAAGTTGTGGAGACAATTTATCCCACAATACTGGGTTTTCACGATTTTTCTCATATTTTTCTAGCATGATTGTTAATCCATCTACTAATTCATCTCTCTCTAAAATGCTTGCTTTTCCGTAAACATGCACGGCTTGATAATTCCAAGTTGGAACTTCCTCAACTTCATACCAAGAAGATGAAATGTATGAGTGAGGTCCTTGAAACATAACAAGTACTTCTTCACTATTCTCAAATGTTCTCCATTGAGGATTTCCATATGCAATATGCCCTGTAATATAATAATCTTCACCTTTTTTACTTAGAGCTAGTGGTAAATGAGTCGCAATTGGTTTTCCCTGTTTTGTTGTGATAATCGTGCCAAAAGAGTTTTTTTGAACGAATTCCCAAATTTCTTCAGGATTTGTGACTTTATAATATTTTGGAATATACATAATCCAGAATACCCCCTTGTTTTTTATTGCAAATGCAATAAAAATTTTATACATTAAATCTATCTTAATTTTGTTGCATTTGCAATAAAATTTCCAAAAAGTTCTTATACTTAATTTCTTAAAATCGATGCTCAGTTAAATAATTGTTTATTTTTGAACTAAAAAAAGTTGTCTAATTAGACAACTTTTAGGACCCTTATTAAAATTTAGTTACTAACACGATCCAAATAACAGAATGAACTATATCTGCTTTTTACTTTACACTTATTCGTCAACTCGGTTATATGTTTGTTTTAATAATGTTATGGATTTATCTGTCACCTTTACCGTTAAAATGTTTGATGTCCCTTTTATTTTCAGCCTCACTTGTTTGTCGGTCGACGAGACGATTTTGTAATGTCGTTCGAACGTTTGGCTAAAAGCGGCCATTTTCGTGGTGTATCTCATAAGAACCCCATGCTTTGTTTTTTTGTCTTCTTTAAATTCAATCATATAATCAACATCTTCATTCGATTTCGTTGTTTTTGTGTGGTAAGACCACTTTCCGAACAGTTTGTCTTCTGCAGCATGATGATTACATGCACTAAGGAAGACAACGAACAAAAAAGATAGAACGATTTTTTTCAAGATAGCACCTCTAAGAAATAGATTTATGATTTTCTGGCGAAGGCTTTTGCCGATTTATACAATAGCCCCGGCTGCTCTTTTCTACCTAGTGTTAATTGATCCATTTCACACTCTCCCAGAGTTCAACTTTTTATATCAATATGATTTATCTTTTTCGTAACTCTTTTACAATTTGACTTAAATAATAAACTATCATAATCATGCAAATTGATACTACTAAATTTGAACTCTATATCCTCTAAATCAATCGATATCATATATATTTGTAAATTCATTTTAATTTTATCATTTAACCAAAAAGTATTAATCAATCAAAAGACTCATGGAAATCGGAATTTCTTATTTAACTAAACTGTCATTTTGTTCAATAAAAAACGGGCCATTTTTGTGACCGTAATCTTCAAGTATCGCAACATTATTTTATAATAAGTAAAATAATAAATTTTATAACTTCCACGTAATTCCAAGCTCTTCAAATGATATTCTACTTTCACTTAGACCTTCTTCATCTTCCGACCCAATCATTTTTATTTCTTTTTCATTTAGTACGATGTCTTTAGTCGGATTTTCGATTTTACGTTTGAAAATGGATTTTAATAGGACTATTTGAATCTCAGACATTTCATATTCTTCTTTCCAATCATTTATAGCATTTTCCCATTATCTATTTGTCTATCTATAAGAAAACCACCATTTTCAATAAAATCCTCATAAGTATCATGCGAGTATACTTCATGAAAATCCCCCCAAAATGCAGTTGTTATAACTGGGACAGTCTTTACTTCAATCTCATCTAATAAATATAAAAGCGCTTCTTCAGATGCTACTTCTTTGGACTTTTCAGGGGCACCCTTAAAATATTCGATAGCATTTTTGTAATCTACTATCCTTTCGCTATGGTCATTTCTGAAGGCACCTACTAAAAAATTTGGATGAAATGTTATAGTGCCACGCGTACCAGAGCCATCTTGAACACTATAATTAAACCCATCCCAAGATTGTTCATGAGAAATATCTGGATAATGAGCTACCATAATTGCATGGGCTATCGAAGCTAAAATACAACCTTCCCAAAGTTGATTTCTGTCCCAATTTAACTTGTTCATTTATTGCATTCCCTTCACTTTTTCTTTACTATTAAAACATTTTAACATATCACTTATGTAACTTACTTGCCATTTATCCAACCATGAAGCTCAAGCGTTGCACCACAACTTATGTCATTTATCTATTTATGAAGAAACTGATTTTCATGAAATTTGAATAGGAAAATCAACAATCTACTTTAGCAAATCCTAAATTGAAAAAATTTTTGACAAAAAAAAAAGAGAAAAATCATTCAAGACACAAGATTTTTCTCTTTTCTAGGTAAGTATAAAAATCAACAATTGTAATGCATTCTATTCAATACTAACCCTTATTTTATCAATGCCTCATACACAGCAGTTGCTACTGCTTTATATTGTCCTGTAGCAAAGTCATCACCTGCAAATTTGTTCGGATTTGTGAGTGGATCAATTACAGGTGAATGTTTTTTATTGGTCAGTAAGACAATCCCTAAATTATTATCTGGATCTATAATGGTCAGTGTGCCTACCCAACCTGTATGTCCAATCGCATTTGGACTTGCATACAATCCAAATGTAGACGACATACTTGGAGAGCCATTTCTTCTCCACCCTAACCCATATGTTGGATTTAAATCGGAAGGTGCTGAAAACTGATCGATCGTCTTTGGATCAAATAGTTTTACTTTTCCATATCCACCTCCGTTTAACATTACTTGCAAAAGAACCCCTAAATCGCTTGTCGTCGAGAAAAGCCCTGCATGTCCGGATACGCCACCCATAGAATAGTAAGCCTTCTCGTCATGAACTTCTCCCTGTATTGTGTATGTACGAATGTTCGGGAAGGAGATGATACCATCACGCGAATTCCCCATTAGCTCTGTTGCTGCGAAATCTTTTGGTTTGAATCCTTTTTGTAACGGGTTAAACATTGTGTGTTTTAGACCTAATGGTTTATAAATCGTCTTTTCTACATAGTCATCTAGTCTTTGTCCTGTTACTTTCTCAATAATAAAACCGAGAATCATATAATCTACGTCACTATAAATGTTTTTTGTTCCAGGTACGTATTCTAACGGTGTTTCAGCGATTTTCTCAAATGTTTCATTACGGTCTTGAGTATATAAAGAACCTGCTACAGTAAGATTGTGATATTGCGGATCAGCTGGAAAACCAGCAGTGTGGTGTAAAATATCAATTAAGCGTAGGGTATCCTTCCCTTTAATCATATCAGTTGATTTGTCTTTAAAATTTGGAAAGTATGATTGTACAGTTGAATTCAAGTCTATTTTCCCTATACTAACAAGATGTTGAAGAGCGAAGTTAACTGCATACATTTTAGTGTTTGATGCCAAATCAAACATTGTATTCGTCTTCATTTTCTGAGGATGTTTCAGTGGTGACAGCTTATCGTATTTTTTTGAGTACCCATAAGCAGTGTTTTTTACGATTTTCCCATCTTTGATAATCATTAGAACTGCACCTGGAAAACCATTGTTTACGTCTTGTTGGATTAATTCATCTACTTGTTTTAATTTCTCAGATGAAAATCCAACTTCTTCAGGACGTTTTACTTTGCTCAATACGGGAAAGTTATCACTTTGTTTGATTTGTTTCATTCCATTCACCTCTGTTTGAATTGAGGTTTTCTCTGTATTTGTTTGAGCATAGCTGACAGAACCTGTTGTAGTAACCAAAGCAAGCGACAGCGTTGACGTTACAATACTACGAGTCATTCGAGCCAATTTAAATCTCCTCCCATTATAATAAAATATCCAAACCTTCATAAGCCTAATTGTTGAAATATTCGTTTCATTTTTGAAAAGAAAATTCAAAATTTCATCACTTATAATTGAAATAAAATTCCAACTACTTTCAGTATAAAGGCGAGATTCGCAGTTTGTAAAGTCTGACTATTCTAACAAATTCACTAATGGATTCTAAGTACTATATAACTACTAGCCTCTCCACATTTAAATTTGCTAGTGAGGTACAACATCTCTAAAATTCCAACACTACTTGGCAATTACTCTACACGATCTCAATCATTAAGAATCTGAAAAATCATTAAAATATTCGAAAACATAAATCGCTAATTTTTTTCTATTTAATGGGTACTAAAGAATATTAATATTTCATATATACTTTCTTTTCTAAAGTTTCCTATGAATATCATCTTTGGCAAAATATTTTCTTTTCATAAGTATTTACTTGGTCGCTAAAAGGAATGACTTTTTAATGCATATTAGAACATAAAAATTCCAGATCCACAACAAAAAAAGAAAGCAAGCCGCTTTCTCATAAACATTACATTTAATTCTTTTTTTAGAATCCAAAACTACCCTTATTATAGAACAAGAAATAATAGATTCTTAAGCAGTCCAAGTTGTTCAATTTTTGCATCCTTTAGTTAAAAAAATTTTTGTATCTAATCTACCAAATACTTATAAAATATTTTATCGACATGTACCACTGGAAATTTCTCAGGTAAATCTGTACGTTTTATACTCGTAAATTCATTTTTTTCATAAAATCTATGAGCAGCTATAAATTGTGGTGTTGACCCGAGATAGATTGCTATAATTGAATTTTCTCATTGTCAATTAGCAAGAAAATAGTCTACCGAAGTAGCCTACTCGATCTTTAACTTATTCATGTATAAGAAAGGACATTACATATTAGTCATATAAACTATGTAAAGTCCTTTTATTTATCTATCATTTTTTAAAATTAGATTTGATAAATTTTTTCTTACCCTGTTTTTTCATATTAAGCATTTCTAGTTTCTCGAATATAATCCAAAATAGCCTGTTCAACAGTCTCATTGAACTCTTTTATTCTTGAATTCAAGTAGAATGCATCTACTAGCTCCACAATAAGGAGCATTCAATTGTACCTAGAAAAATATAAAATAATATAGTAATAGTACCAGTATATAAAAATAAATTTATTGCAATTAAATGTAACATGATGGAATTAAACATCGCACAAAATCATTTTCCCAATGTAAAAAATCAGAAATAGGAATCATCATGGACTTATTGTAGTCTTTGAACTAACCAATAAAATGCCACCGCAAAAATAAGACAAGACGTTGAGACCATCATTTTACGATACCATGGGAAACGTTTCATCAATAGCAAGAAAGGAAGTAATAGGCACAGGATCATGAGTTGTCCTGCTTCCACACCTAAATTAAACGTCAGGAGTGAGCCAAGTTGATTACTCTTTGGAAGTCCAGTTTCAGCCAAGGCCCCGGCAAAGCCCATGCCATGAATCAGGCCAAATAAGGCCGTCAATATCCACCGCCATTTCACCTTTTTAACAAATATGTTTTCCACTGCTACATAACAGATTGTCAGGGCAATCAAGGATTCGACCCAGTAAGGGATGACGTGAATGCGACCTGTCGCCACAAAGAACAGTGTAACGCTGTGGGCGATAGTAAAGGCAGTAACAATTTTCAACGCATCCTTGAATCTAGTTGCGATTAATACTAAGGATAACAAAAACAGTAAATGATCATAACCTGTCAAAATGTGTACTATGCCAAGCTTAAAGTATTTCCACAAAACAGCACCAATCTTAGCCTTTGGAAGGTCCTTGGGAGGGTCCTTGGGAAGGCCCTTTGGAAGGTTGATCAGAATATCTTTATTAGTGTTATCAATCATATCCTGCTGAAAATAATCACCTGCATGGACCATGAGTACACTCGTATGAGTAGGCACATCGTCAAATACCAGATGGTAATGAAGATTAAATTGTTTGATTTCTTCATCGGCGATAAACCTCAGTTGAAATTCCACACCTCTTACGACACCCTTTTGCGCCATGTTCATCGAAACCAATTCCAACTTTAAGGGCTGCTTCGAATCAGCATCTATGCGGAGACCTTTCTGTAAATAAGCTTCGATTTTTTGCGAGGCCAGTTCATCGTTCACCAGATTATCCAAGTCAGTACCGAAATGTGGAAACAAGTCTTTTTGTTCAATAAAAAGATCATAGAGAATCTCGTTTCCTTCAATGTTTAAATCCGAGTAACTCATATCTATGGAATGCGCAAGTGAAGTTGTGGTAGCCCCAAAAAATAATAAGAACATGATGATGAACATGGTCAGTAATGAACGCATCTTCATAGCGGTACCTCTTTTCATGAAATGTTAGTATTACAATCTGCAATATAGTTTATCCTGTTACGAACGTTCATTCTGCAACCTGAACATGTTGCTCGACTTATTTCAAGCTGCGATGCAGATTTAGTACGCCTTTGGTACTATTAATCGTTTAAATCGATAAGGGGGAGAAAATTGATCTCTCCCCCTTTCATTACCGATCCATCCTAAATTTCGCTAATGCGATGAAACCTGCGTGTATACTTTTGGTTTCAAACACTTAAATTGCTCTACTTTTGTGATGGCTGCAGGCACTGTTATGCTCTTTAACGTCACGGTTGAACGACTTGGAATGTCTTGCGATCCACTACCGTATAACCGTCATTGAGCAAAAAGAGTACATCATAAGTGCCAGGGGCCAGTCCATTGTTTAAACTAACTTTTCCAGATCCAGAATTTAAATAACTCCATCGCAAAGATGCACCGGCACCTGGAGGAACATCTCCGGTTTTGTATATGCCGACCCAATCTTTCCCGTTTAACGCTGCCCCAGTATAGGATAGGGTAATAGCTTCCCCTTGGCTGTACTGGGATTTGTCTAGTGTTATTGGGCCTGTAGCTACTCCAACTGCTTGAACAGTTACGTTAATGCTTGTTGTCAATGGAACATTGTTCGGGTTTTCAACTCCGGAAGGCAGAGTTACGGTCCCTGGCACCGAGAAGGTCTGCACCGTCTTGATAGCCGGATCGTAGTTAACGCCGCTTAAATCCCAAGTCACACTTGCGTCCACATTTCCTTTATCGGTTGCAAGAATTACTTCTGTAGGCAATCCAAGAGCTTCCGCTGTCTTGGCCGTTCCATTGTTCGCAGATAGCGATGCAGGCGCAGTGATGCTGTTCAAATTAACTCTTTGAGCCTCAATTTCAATGTCCTGCGACGAACGATTGTACATGGAATCGTCAGCGAATACCCTGAGTATATACGGAGTAGTCGGCGACAAATTTGTAAACTTATAATGCCTGTATTCATCGAACGGCTTGTCTAGTGGAAGCGAAAGGCTGTTAAACGATTTGTCCACTTTCCCCGTGAGCTTGTTGATAAGCTGAATATTATATTCCAAAACGCGCACATTGTCATTTGCTTGCTTTATTGTAAAAGCAAGTTCGTTGTTTTTGTAGGAATCGACCGTAATACCCTCTTCAAACTCCGGAGCTATGAGTTCTCTTATATCGCTCCTACTATAGGTAAAGGCCTCTTTACCTTCACCAACGATTTTTACAGAAGGTATGCCTACATATTCATCTGTACTTAAGTTATACTGTTTGATGATAATTTTTGAACCGTAAACCTCTAAGAAATTCACAATGCGAGGTGTGGTTTTATAGTTGATATACGAGCCTTCTAAATATCCACCGTAAGGACCATCATCAATATAACTTGAATATGAACTCGCACCGCTGTCGAGAAACGTAGCAGAACCTTGATAGTGAGAACGTTCGTCGGTCGGGTCGTATTGCGTATGACCTGACATATATACCACTTGCGACAAGTCATTGTCGGCAATATATTTACCTACATTATTACTTGCTGCGCTGCTCCATCTCCCTGACCACACTGTTCCACTTATAGGGTAGTGAGAAGATACAAATATGGGTTTGGTTGGATCGTAATCCGCTTCTGTTTTAATTTGGTTGAGTAAATCTTTGGTTTTTCCCACTGTATTGTCGTTGTTATAATTTCCGTCAAAACCTACAATATTATATCCTTTTACCTTTACCCTATAAGCACTATTAAAGAAATTGTTATCGTAAGAATTCGTTGAGTCGTTCCACGCACCCGCCGAACCGACAGGTATAAATTTTTCGGTGCCCCCCATATCATGGTTGCCTCGTACCATATAAAGCTTCGTATTGTCAAACAGACCCTCACCTTTAAGTTTATTGTAAATGTCTGTCAGATTTTTCATCCACACATATTCATTGGCGTTATTACCACCGGTAACGTCGCCAGGAATAAAGAGTACGTCGGCTTGTGGGAATAGTCTCAGTTCTGTTCTGTAATCTTTTTCAATGCGCGCGATTGTTGCAGGATTAGCACTTACTTCAGGATCGCTGTCCACAATCATATTTAAACCGGCGGGAGTTAATGTTTTATTGCTTTTTTGATAGATGAATATGGCGTTGTTTAGTTCACGTTCGTAATAATTGATGATTTCCTGTGTATATAATTTTACTTTTTGCGTTGTTGCAACCTTAGTTGCCGTATTAAAAACCTTCTTCAAATAATCAAAATCGGTTTGGCTGAAGCCGTTACCGAGACCGTCTGCTATTATTGTATTTGCTTCTGATATTTTGTCGTTAAGTGCTTTTATATCTACTTTATTTACAGCGTAACTACTATAATTAGCTTGAACCATCTCACTGCTAAATGCACCTTTCCAAACATTCAGATCAGCTATATCGAATGAATTACCCCCATTTTTGCCTGATCCGTCGCTACCTATATTTAATGGGTTCGATGTATCTAAAGTTCCGACCCCCAGCGATGTTTCAGTCATTTTGTAACCATCAATATATAACGATCCGAGCATTTTTTCTCTGTCTACAACAAATGTCACGTAACGCCAATGGGAAGCATTAAACGTGTCACGCCCAAATTTTACTGATGAGGTCGGGAATCCTAAATTCATATTGACCGAATTGGCTGATGTATAAATCGCCCAGCCTTCGTTAGTGCTCTTAGTAAAATCCTTGTTTGATAAAATTACCTGATTATTGTTAGTGTCACCCTTATACCAGAAGGATGTGGTAAAACTTTCATTACCAAAATTCAAGCTATGCGTCGTACCGACATAATTACCGTCTCCGCTTTCTAAGTGCAGAGCTTTGGTCCCGGGTAATACACCATCTACATAACTATAATTTCCTTTCCCTTCCAATTTCTCTTGATTTGCATCGTCCGCTAAATTATTGTCGAATTTCATTGATGCAATAAGGGGGTTGGCATTTAATACTGCATTTGTGGGCAATGAAGTTTTTCTGTCACCATTTGATGGTAAAGCAACAACAACGCGCAATTTTTTACCAATATCATTTAACGTTACGGTGTAGCTTTTGGATGTACCACCCGATTTTACATTAATATATTGATCGCTTATACGTGATTTCTGTACTTGCCATTGAAATGTTAGATTTTTGCCCATTGAACCATGACCCATGATTACATTGGCGGTGATCGTTTGACCGTAAACCGGCTGCATATTGTCGATTTTAACGAGTTTGGTATCCGATTCGTTTGCAAGTGCATCTTTGGTGGTTGATATCATAACGAATATCATCGTTAATACGAGAGAAATGGATAAAATTCTTTTCATTACAGAAAACCTCCAGGCATTCTAATTTTCTACGATTACTGCGAATTGTTCTAAAGTAGAGACCTACTTTTCTAAGAAATTATTACTTTTAGCTTGAATATGAATATCACTTATAACAGGAAAACTAAATCGGGTTTATTACCATCCGAATGAATAGAGATATCTATGGATACATATTAACGTGTGCCCGGTACATCGAATTTGTTGTCCCTCCCTTGTTGGACAGTTTTTGAGCTAAATTCACAAACTCTTGCTACAAGGTTTCCACCCAATTTAACAGAACAACTCACTGAACATTTTCCCGAATATTAAGTGAATTCAATAAAGTAAAGCATGTTACAACATTTAATAAACTGTGAAAAATAGTTAAATATCAATAAAATATTATTCCTCCTTTTCCTAAATGAACTTAACTTCCTTACGACTTCTTCTCCTAGTGAAGTCAGCCACGCTTTAGAATTTCAATTTATTTTTTCAGTGAGATGGTGAAAAATATCACATGGACAATTATATAAGCACTATGTAAACTGAACATTAATTCTAAATTATCAATTATTAACGTAACCATTTGTGTTAAGTAATCCGTAATGATAAAAACTATTAACCTTAAATGCTTTCCTCAAGAAGTAAATCAAATAAGAAATACCAAAGTCCTCAAAACTATATACCCTTCATTCTCCTAACCTTAAGCCAAAATTGATTTTTAACGTCTAAATAAATACAAAAAAGTTCAAGAAAAACAACGTTCTTGAACTTAAGTAGATGAATTTGAACTCATGTCTGCTAGCTAGATTTTTCGGTGTCCTATCTAGCATAGATCCTTCTAGATTTAAAAAATTGTTATATAATTAGTAAAAATTAGCCATTAATTATACATCTTAATTATTGACCTTATGTAAAGTAAACTTAATTTTTATGTCTACAAATAAACTCTATTAAGAAATTCTTAATAATGTATAATTTTTTTTTAATGTATACATTAAGTGAATACATTTTTATTGTCTACCAATAAATCGAATGATAATTTTATACAAAAAAGAGCCCCAATTCTTGGGACTCTTTTTTGTATTTAGTTTTTCATTTATGCTTCCACAACATCCGTTTGCTGATAGACTTCACTTTCGAATTCTCCTGTAGCCTTACTTGTTAGGATACCTGATGTCATTGCTCCACTAACGTTAAGAGCTGTACGGCCCATGTCAATTAGAGGTTCAACTGAGATTAGTAGTCCAACGATTGCGATTGGAAGATTCATAACTGATAGTACGATAAGAGCTGCAAAAGTTGCTCCTCCACCGACACCAGCTACACCGAATGAACTGATTGCTACAATTAGAATTAGAGAGATAATAAATGATGCACTTGTTGGATCAACACCAGCTGATGGAGCTACCATTACAGCTAACATTGCTGGGTAGATACCTGCACATCCATTTTGACCGATTGAAAGACCAAACGAACCAGCGAAGTTTGCAATTCCTTCTGAAACACCAAAATCTTTTGTTTGTGTTTTGATTGTCATTGGTAAAGTTCCAGCACTTGTACGTGAAGTAAATGCAAATGATAAAGTTGGTAATGCTTTTTTCACATATCTTACTGGGCTTAGTTTTGCAAATGATAATAATAATAAATGCACAATAAACATTGCGATTAAAGCCACATAAGATGCTATTACAAACTTACCTAATTTTACGATTGCATCATAATCACTTGTTGCTGCTACTTTTGTAATGATTGCTAAGATTCCATAAGGTGTTAAACGAAGAATTAACGATACGACTCTCATCGTTACTGTATAAAGCGTATCAATTATTTTTGCAAAAAACTCTGCAGTTTCAGGCTCTTTACGTTTTATACCAAGGTAGGCAATCCCCACAATTGCTGCAAAAATTACAACTGCAATTGTTGATGTTGCACGTGCACCAGTTAAATCTAAAAATGGATTACTTGGAATTAATTCAAGGATTTGTTTTGGAATTGTCATAGCTTCAACAGTTGGAACACGTCCTTGTAATTCTGTAATTCTAGCAGTCTCTGCAGCACCTGCTGAAATTTTGATTCCATCAAGTCCAAATCCTAAAGCAGACCCAATTCCAATAGCTGCTGAAATTGCTGTTGTACCAAGTAGAATCCCAATAACAAGGACACTAATTTTACCGATATTTTTAGTTAACTTTAATTTTGTAAACGCTCCGACAATCGAAACGAATACTAGTGGCATAACAATCATTTGTAATAGTTTTACATAACCACTACCAACAATGCTAAACCAGTCAATTGATCCGACTGTAACTTCATGTTCAGTTCCATAGATTAGATGAATAATATAACCAAAAATAAGACCTAAACCTAAACCTGCGAATACACGTTTTGAAAAAGATACATGCTTTTTTTGCATAAAATACAAGCCATACATAAGTACTAATAAGATAACAACATTTACGCAGATAAGAAATGTATTCATTTTTCTCCCCCTTTTCTTTTAATAATATAATTTACGAAAATATTAATACAAGTATTCCTATAAATCAAGTAGGAATTATTATTTTTTTGTAAAATTCCTACTTTTTTATCATTAAGACACAATTTATCTAGAAATCTATTACTACTTAATTAATAACGCTTCATCATATTGATCAAATGCATGCTTAAAATCAAAAGCAGTAGGAGTTGGTCCATTTTGAATGTAATAGTCATATCTTTTAAAGGCCTCTTCCCACGAAACATCGCTTTGCTTCTCGGTCTACCACACAATATATGAAGTGTGCTTCTCTTTATAAGGTTCCATCCATTTACTTCGATCTTTCAACGCTTGTTTATGTTGTCCCGAGTACGTAAAACGATATAAGGTTTCAAGATTCCTCCATACCGTTAGTGTAAGTATAGGATAACCTTCCCTCTTACTAACATTTTCAGGGAGAGAGATTCCATCAGATGAAAACGCATCAAGCATGTTTCCTGATTTTGTAGCCTGACGAAATACATCATTTCCTACAGAAAAAAATTGACGAGAAGCAGAGTGGTCATATGGGTGTTTTAGCCTACCAACTGTATAGATTGCAACAAAAGCCATAAATAGTCCTCCGTAGACAGGTTTTATTAAATTTATATTCAAGTAAGCTTTTATTTCATAACTAATTCTTTTTTTCAATTTTTTTATATTTTGTAGAGAATTGGATTAAGTCGAACACTTTGTGGATTTTATTGAATAATAAATTCTGTGTTCTGTAGAAAAAAAAGACAATCAACTAGGATTTCTCCCATTTGATTGTCTTTTAAAAATACGCTTCTAGTTAATTCCTAATTGAGTTTTAACAAGATCAATTGTTATTCCCTGATACTTTTTAACAGGTTTTGGAGCATCGGTTACGGTTGGATTTTTCATCAGATAATTTTGCTCAATTAAGGCAAAATCTTTTGCATCCGTCTTACCGTCGAAGTTAATATCAGTTGCTCGATTAGTTGTTCCCCAGTTTGCTTTCATCGCAATTGCATCTTTTACATCAATAACATCATCATTATTGACATCCCCAGCGATTAGACTTATTCCTCCAATTAATTTTGCTTCTCCAAGTACTCCATTCTCGGTTGACTTTCCAATTGTAAATATACCTTTTGTTGTGAAATGACCTGGTACAGCGACTTCAACTGTAA
The DNA here is from genome assembly GCF_042886615.1 of Gottfriedia sp. NPDC057991. NCBI lineage: Bacteria > Bacillati > Bacillota > Bacilli > Caryophanales > Bacillaceae > Gottfriedia > Gottfriedia sp. NPDC057991. Next base: position 296,892 of record NZ_JBHVQN010000001.1, on the reverse strand, counting down.
AAGGTTTATCAGATAAAGGAAGATTGAACACTTCAAAGAAACCGTCAGGATGATATGTTACGTTAGTATAAACATTATTTTGACCATCACTTACCTTTACATTAGCACCAATTTTCGTGTAATCGATTTTAGCAATTTGTGCTCCTTGAGTTGTAAAGTATGCTTCTGGAATAACTTTAGCAGCCATTTGTGAAAAAGTCGGTATTACATTGAATGACTTCATAAATCCAGGTGCACTTTCTGTAGTACCAGCTTTGTTTGTAACGTTAGCTTTTAAATCCTGAAGTTCATACCAGCCTTTATTAAAGTTATCACTCTTAGCTTTTACTTGAATATCAAGAAGTGGTACTTCGCTAGTTACAGGCTTTGTTAACTCTACTGTTATCTTCATATGTTTTCCACTTGTCGAAGCTGATTCCTCAGTTGTCACTGAACTTATTTGACTTTTCGTTTGTGAATTTTTCAATACTCCAACGATATCAAAGTTGTATGACGCATAGTCAAATTCAAAAGATACTTTATTTGTTTTATTTAAGTTCTGAGCAGATAAAGTAGCTGTAACGGTTTCTCCCGTTTTTATCGTTTCTTTATTTAAGGTACCTGTCACATATGGGCTTCCTTTTTTAACAAAAAGTGTTTCATTCATTCTACCGAAATCACCATTTGATGCGGAGTCCATTGCAAATGAGTAATATCTTGTAAAATTAGCGTTTGGATTTAATTTAACCTCACCTTTGTAGTTACCATTTTCGTCAACAGTTAATTCTTCTGAAGGCGAATCAACCCATCCGTAAGGACCCATGAATGTATCATAATACCCTACAACCGAGTTATATGACTGGTCGATATCAAATCCCATTGTTTTCATATCTTCAATATCTTTATCAAAAACTTTTCCTGAAAACGGAATTGATTGTTGTCCATCTTCGTACTCGTAAACTCCGAATGGTAAACTATGTTGAACAGTTGGATTATTGTCTTCGATATAAACCTTTGTTTCAGAACTAAAAGTTTTTCCTTGATCATTTCGTCCAATAAATTTAATTTTATATAACCCTGGTTTTGCCTGCACATACTTGTAAACTAGCGGACTATTTGGCTCAGCAGAAAATGGTATATAAATTCCACCAAATCCATTTGCCACTCTATACAATACATTTTCATCAGCCTGAATTCCATCTAATGTTCCAATAATTCCAAGGTCTTCATTCGTTTTTGCATCTGTCAGTATTACGTCAATATAACGCATATGAGACTTCAGCTGGAAGAATAAATCCGTACGTGGTCTCGTAAATGGATGATTGTCATACGTATTACTTGTCAGTGCATATGGAAATGCTCCTACTTCTTCAATACCTTCTTCAACGAAACGTCCTGCAAACGGAATTTGATACGTTTCATCTGGATTTTGTTTATTTGTGTAAACAATATATCCTTCATATGTCCCTTTTTCAGCATTTGCTGGAATATCAATAAATACTGCATGTTTCTTTTGTTGTCCTGGTTTTACCTTTAACTCTGAATCGACTGTAATCTTTACGTTATTTGCAACAGCGTCTTTTGAGATTCTAGAAGTTTGGTAAACTACTTTTATATCAAATGTTTTCGTTTCCTTGCTATCGTTTCTTAATACTACATTACGATGGTCTTCTCTATTTACCCCAGTTGAAGTAAATGTACCGAAGCTAATAGCTCCTGTAGTTTCTTTAATCGTTTTCATTTTATTGCCGATCATTGTGTCAGTAGTATCTAGTACCTCTATATTTACTCCTGCATGTACTGCTTCATATGCATCCACACGCCCTGCACCAACTTCATAAACACTATATTTATCGTTTAGTGGGTCTGCAGTATTCATTAAGTTTGCTTTTACATCTAATGGCGTATAATCTGGATGCGCCTGTAAAATTAATGCAGCAATACCAGCTACATGCGGACTTGCCATTGATGTTCCAGACAAGCGTGCGTATGCGTGTTTATAGTCACCAAGTGATGCACTACCAGCGAAGTGCGTAGGCACAGTAGATAGAATATCTACTCCAGGAGCTGTAACTTCAGGTTTAATATCATAGGTTACACGAGCAGGACCACGTGAACTAAATGGTGCAAGCTTGTCACCTTCCGTTTTCACTTCACCTAATTTTTCAAATGAATAGGAAGTATCGCCAGCATTAACTTTTTGTAATAAATCCAATCCTTGAGCATTTGTTAAAGAGAAGGTTGGAATATTTGCGACTCCTTCCCCTAAATAATTGGGAACATACCCTTCTTTCGGATCAGAATTATAGATGAATAAAGCCGCTGCTCCCTTTTGTTTAGCAAACTTAATTTTATCGTTTAAAGTAATGCTACCACGTTGAACTAAAGCGATTTTGCCTTTAACGTCTTTACCACTGTAGTCTGCAAAAGCTCCATAACCTACATTTACAACTGGTAAATTTTGACCTACAAAGTTTTGAATCTGATCTGTAAAGCTCTTAGCCATTAAGCGAATGTCCGTAGCCGTTTTGCCGCTGCCAGATTGAACTGACCCCTTTAATTCCGCGATTGTAGTCGGTACACTGCTTGCCCCAACTGCTAGTCCTAATGGTGCATTTCCTGGAGTTCCAACCGTATACATCCCATTTCCAGCATTTCCTGCAGCTAACACGGCTGTTACGCCTGAGAGCACTGCATTGTTAATAGCAAATGCAAGTGGATTCATCGGATCATTGTAATCCGATCCAAGTGATAGATTAATTACGTCCATTCCGTCACTTACAGCCTTGTCAATTCCAGCGATGATTGCATCTGATGAACCCCTACCGTATGGACCAAGTACGCGATACACATATAAATCAGCATCTGGAGCTATACCTGTAACTGAGTATTCAGAGTCAGCTGTGCCTTGTCCAACGATTGTCCCAGATACATGAGTTCCGTGTACAGTGTAATATGTTGCGCCTGCACTAACTTCTAGTTGTTTAGATTTTTTCCAGTCGTCGTAAGTTGCTTCCATTGGATCACTATCATTATCGACGAAATCATAGCCACCTTTATATGCTGCTTTAATATCAGGATGATTATAGTCAACTCCGGTATCAATAACCCCTACTTTGATTCCTTTACCTGTATAACCTTCTTCATGAAGCTTGTCCACTCCTAAAAATGGATTCACATCTCCTTCAGGTAAATCAGTTCCAGTTTCAGTACTTTCTTGTTCAACCGGAGGGTCAACTGTTATTTCTTTACTTTCCCACACCGCTTTAACAGCTTTTGATTGCATTAAAGCTTCAACTTTATTAGCCGGAATTTGCATTGATACGCCATTAAAAGCATGCTTGTACTTTCGCTTAATTGTGTAAGGCGTCTTATCTTTATCATTTTTAAAAATTGATGTTAAATCTTTTTGAAAATTTGTATGAGAATCTTCAACTTGTTGATCAGCCTGTGACACGCTTAAAGTCTTTCCTTCAGCCTTTGCAGACAGGACTGCAGTTTTAGAAGGTAAAGTTTTAAATTGAACGATTACCGTGATGTTTTCATCACTGTTTAAATTCACATCAGGACTAATCTGCAGACCAGATTGATCGCTCATTTTTAGTTGCGTTAAAGCTTTTCTTTGCTCTGGTGTAAGCTTTGCTAAAATCGATTCTGTATTCATAGCAGCTTGTACATTTACTGGCTTAATTCCAGATGATGATACAAAGCCTCCAGCAAGTAAACTTGTTCCTATAGCAAGTGCAGTAACTGATTTCGTAATGTTTTTTCTCATTCTCTTTCTCCCTTTTCCATTTAAGTAAGTAAATTTTCTACGAATTCTCTTCTATAGATTGCTAATTTATTACTGAATGTTAAGCGATTCTAGTACACTCTCTAATGTTTGACCTTTATAAGTCTTTTTAGGTTTAGGAGCATTTGGAGCTGTCGGATTTTGCATTAAATAATTTTTCTTTACAAATCCCATATCTGTCGCATCCACTTTTCCATCAAAGTTAATGTCTGCTTCACGCTTACTTGTACCCCAAAAAGTTTGGATGTAAATTGCGTCAAGAACATCGATCGCATCATCTTTATTTACATCCCCAGCAATAGCAGGATTATAGTTGAGCTTCATGCGTTGCCCTATTAAACTTCCATTATCGTTATCACTAATCAAAAATGGTTTTCTTACTGTAAAATGTCCAGGAATATCCATAACGAATGTTAATGGCTTATTCGTAATTGGTAGTTTCGTTAACGTAAAAGATGGCTGTTTTGAAATGACGCCATTATAAGCAATTCCATTCACATCAACTGCTTTAAGTGTTCCGCCAACTGCAGTATGGTCAATTCCAAAGTACGTTGCTCCATTTCTCATTAACCCTTCTGCTAATACATCACCAAACGTTTCAGAATATGTTGGAATCATCGATACATAAAAATCTGCAGACTTTACTTGTACTACATTATTTGCTGTATCAGTATAATTTGTATTTGTACTAACAAGTGTAGTAGGTTCTTTAATAAATTTATCATCTCTAACTTTTAACGTAATATCCACTAATGGAATATTCCCCGACACGTTAGCCTGCTCAGGTAAAGTTGCAGTGATTTTCATGTTTCTTTGTGAACCAGTTAATGTAAATTCTTGATTAATATTAACCTCCCCATACTTAGCGTCAATGGAGTGATACGATTTTTAATCTTTCTCATCCTTCTCTTCCCTTCAATTAAATAGTCCTACGCGTTTTATTATAAAAAGACTTTATGGAATTTTACTATTTCGAAAATTCTGTCAAATTATTTTTTTTATAAAAAAAGAACGATAACAAAAATTGTCATCGTTCTCATTTCTATGATTGAAATTAGTTACCTACCTAATATTTGTAAATATTTTCGTTCATGCTCTAGATTAATTTTATGTCTATATTTCCAAAACATCACTAAAGCCTTACTAAACGATTTAGCAACCCCTAGTTCGATTGCTGTTATTAAAACATCTAAAATTTCATGCACACCTTCTGTAATTTTATTTTTTGCACACTGATATAAAGCATGTGAAAAGCGGAGCTGCAGATGCATTTGCTGCCTGAAAGATTCATTACTTAGAGCGGTTTCCTCAAAAATATAAAAATATTGCTTTAACAAGACTTCAACATCATCGATCCGCTCAAGTTTTAAATAGACTTCTAAAATTCTAGGTAATCCAGCAAACATGTCATCTCTTCCCTCCAACCAATCAAGGTAGCGATCAACATATTCATATTGGCCAAATTCTAAGTAAACGACAAATCGATTGCCTATAGCTAAGTCCGCATAATATCCATTTACTTTTGAATATCGATCTATTACTTTCAACACTTCTTCCAATGAGCTACCTAAACGAAGCGATGCGAATCCTTGATAAAGGAGTGCTCTTCCATAATATTCTTCCTCCTTAGCAATTTTCTCCAAGGCCTTAGCGTAACACATTACCTTTTCCCAATTCTGGCGGATATAACAAGTTGCCATAATCCACAAATAAGTAGATAATTGCAATTCCTGTGGCAAATTATGAAAATGCCTTAAAACAAGTACTTCAGCATCAGGTCCCTGTTCTGTCAACCGAACTATGTAATATTTCTTATAGTAACTTTTAGCTAATTGAGCTGAATGATGATCGGGTGTACTCTCAATAACACACTCATATAGTGGTAATGACAGCAGTACTTTTTTCTCTTCAAAAAGCTTTTCTGCAACTAAAAAAATATAATTTAAATTCTTCTTAAGTATTTGTTTCGACCTTTCATCTAAAACTCTATTAAACATATTTTGAAGCAAATCTTCGTACCCAAGTGATGCGCATTTATATAAAAATTCCATACTTCTTCTTTTATCCATAATCTTATTTTCATTAAAACATTCTTCAATATAATCTGAGTAAAAAGTACCTCCCTCCAGACCCAGGCCTGCAGTAATTGCGTCCAAATTACGTAATGAAAGAGATTGTTTATGATTTAGAATTCGGCTTATTTCAGTCAAATGAATATTAGAATTTTTAGCGAGTTGGGTTATATTCCAGTCTTTTTCATGCATATGATCCATAATCCTGTGAAACAATTTTAAATTCAACTTATTTACCTTCCTTCCATCATTTATTTTGAAAATCTATTTAAAGTTGCCGTAACTTTCATATTATTAAATTTCTTCTCTATTAATTAGAAAGCTCTAATGAAAAACTGTCAAGGTGGCATATGGACTAATGTGATTTCTACGAGTGACATTAATCACAGAAGCCCAAAGTCAATTAATATTTTCGAAACATACCTTAAAAAAATATAAAACGACTGTTCTATCACAGTCGTTTTATCATTTTATTATTCTTAATTTGTAACTAATTACTTTAAGTTATCACTATTAAAACAAATGCTTTACGACTAAATCTTGAGCAAAAATATAAAGAACCCATCCTACAATTCCAAGCCCGATTGAACTAATTAAATGCATTGAATGTTGAAGAGCTACTCCAATAATTAACAGCATAACGACTGTACCTGGAATCCCTAATACAACACCATAAGCGAATTTACTTAATGTTTGCACTTGTTCACCTTGAACATTAAGCCAAATAAGGCTTAAAAGACTAACGATCGGTAAAGCCGCAATCAATCCACCTTGTGTAGGAAATCGGCGTGCTATTTCAGTAATAACTCCGATTATAATTGCTGAAGTAAATATTTTAATAATCGCGTACACTTTGAGCCCTCTCTTTCATTAAATTAAAGGCTTTTAAAATTGTTTCTCTTTCTTGTTCGGTCATCTGTTCAAAAAGAAGTTGTTGTAGTTTTTCCTCATTTAAACTTGAATTTTGTAACAAAACTTCTTTCCCTAAATCAGTAAGCATTAGGATTACTTTTCGTTGATCCACCTCACCACGGGTTTTATAAACATATTCTTTTTCTAGTAAACGTTTTACATGCTCTGATGCTGTATTGTGTGAGACTTTAATTCCTTCAGCAATGTCCTTTATCCCAACTTCAGCTTCTTTATCGATCATTTGTAAAATCCGAACACTCTGGTGCGTAATATTTTCTTTATGCTTATATCGTAAAAGATAGTAAATATCGGTCCATAATTGATTCAGTTGTTTTATTTCCTTATCCATGTTGATTCTCCTTATATCGTATAGTACGATTATATCTTATTAAAAGATTATATCTTATAATACGATATATGTAAAATGGGAAGTCAGGAGACAAAAATGAGTGGCTGCCAAAATTTTTATTGAATATAGTAGAGTTGCAAATAAGTTTTATAGAATCGCATATAGGAAGTTTATCTGTGCAAATAAATGATGAACATTTGCAAAATACAGTGAACTGCAAATAAAATCTATGAATCACAATTAAAATTGGCAAAACTGCAATTAAATTTAGAGAATCGCAATTAAAATTAGCTAAACTGCAATTAAATTCCAAAGAATCGCAATTAAAACAAAGTATTACCCATACCAGTTAAGGTATTATGATGAAATAATTTTACATTGAACTATATTTTTAATTGGAAAACTAACAAACATGCTTCAATCCTTTTCATTTTAGAAAAAAATTGATAAAACCCTTAAAAAAGAGCAATCAAATCAACTCACTATTATAGATACCCCCACTTTGTATTAACCTAATCAGAAGTTTACAAGTAATGTTACATAAGCGTAATTTCTAATTAAAATAAACTATTTTTACAATTAAAAAAGGGACTTCCATCTGTCAGTTAACCTGACTAATGAGGCAGTCCCTTTTTTAATTCATAAAAACTATCTGTTCTAAATCGAAATAGGTGGCAATGTACTTCCTGTTTCAAGCAAGCTTTTTAAGTTACTTAAAATTGCTGGCCAGCCATTGTTTAAGCCTTCAAACGTATCGTCACGATCTACTAAATCAGTCGGTTCTAGATTTTCATGCTTTAGCGTTAATCTAACTGTTGACTCTAATTCTTTTAAAGTAAATGTGACGATTGATGGTTCTGTACGGTTCGTCGGATCATTTGTGTGATTCCAAGTAAAAGAAAGTAAACGATTTGGTTCACATTTTAATATCGTTCCGTAATCTGTCACCTCTCCATTTCGTAAGTAGGAAACAGTTGACCCTACTTTCCAATCAGATTCAATTGCAGTTCCGAAAAAGTATTTTTCAGTAAATTGAGTACTTGTTAAAGCTTCCCATAGTTTTTCAGGTGTAGTTGCAATGTATGTAACATAAACAAATTGTGGTTTATTCATTTCTTATTGCCCTCCTCAAGTTCAATTTTTAATTCACTAAGCGCTTCCAATTGACTTTTTTCGTACTTGTTAATCCATCGTTTAGAAATTTCATTAATTGGTACCGGATTAAGATAATGAAGTTTATTTCGTCCGTGCCACTGTACTACAACAAGATTCGCATCTTCTAGTATCACTAGGTGCTTGGTTACTGCTTGTCTACTCATTTCAAGATGTTGACATAATTCACTCAATGTTTGTCCGTTATTAATAAAAAGTTCATCAAGAAGTTTTCTCCGACTTGAATCGGCAAGTGCTTTAAAAACCTGATCGATTTCATTCAACCTCCTCAATAATTATATAATAAGCAACCACTTAGTTGCATGTCAAATTAATTTAATCTCTTTTGGAAGTTAGCAATTTCTACTCTTTATTGAACAATATTCATTTTTCTAAACAAAAAATAGCCGCATTAGCGGCTAAATTTTTATCTATTAACTTTCTATTTTTTCATTTTTCCCCTTTTTAACTTCATCAAATTGCTCGTCTTCCATATCTTCTTGGTTATCACGTGTAACTTTTGCAACCATAAATGACGATACAATAATTCCAATTGCCCCCATTAAATAATAGCTTTTTACATACAATGGTTCTTCTAAATGATAAAGTCCGATAAAAGTTAAAACACTAAAAATTGAGAAAGATGCCCAAGCTAAAAACGTAAAATATGGAGTATTACGTCTTCTTTTTTTCAACTATAATCCCCCCTATTTTTAAGGTATTACTATTTTAATAAGCTATAAAAATTGTTAGAACTTAAAGCACTTTATGTTGCATACCAATTTTTGGAAGCAGTATCAAAAGCAAAAAAAAGAGAAATTGCCGAAACAATTTCTCTTTTTCATTCTATTAACCTGCAAGATCATTCGAAGGTCTAGCAGTTTGTTCTCTTTTCCCTGGTTTAACAAAGACCATTGCAACCATTCCTAATGTTACTGCGATTGATGCTGCGATAAACATTGCGCTATATCCATGTTTTGCTACTAGGCTACCTGTTAAGGTTGGTGCAATAATTGTAGCTAGGTTTGCGATGAAATGTGTTACACCACCAAATGTTCCAGCTTTTTTTGGTTCTGTATCTAATACGACTGTCCAATAAATCGAGTTTGGTAAATAGTTAAATGCATTACCAATACACATTAAGATTAAGACTGCTGTAGCACTTTGAACTGTTGGAATCAGCATGAAACAAATTGCTGTAAAGAATAAAGAAATAACTGTGAACCAAGATCTAGCAATACGTAAATTCCCTGTTTTTCTAAGAAGTGAATCTGATATTTTTCCGCCTAGCAATCCTGTGAAAATAGCTCCAATCCATGGTATCATTCCAACAAATCCTAGTGATGCTAATGAAAAACCGAATTCATCTTGTAAATATTTTGGCGTCCAAGTAAGTAATAATATATTTACATATAAAAAGGCAAAATATCCAATTGCATTCATTACTAGGTTAGGATTTTTGAAAAAATAGTACCATGGTGTAGATTCTTGTTCACTTTTTCCACTAACTGGATTATTCAAACGGATGGTCTCAAGTTCTTGTTTTGTGACATTTGGATTTTCTTCTGGTAGGTTTGTAAATACTTTAGACCAAATAAATGCCCAAATTAAACCAACTACCCCAAGTATAATAAATGTCACTTTCCAATTTGCAACTGATAATAGAGCAACTACGATTGGTGCAGTAATAAGTGCCCCTACAGGTGTACCTACTAAACCAAGTGCAACTGCAAAGCCTCTTTCTTTCGGAGAAACCCAGTTAGCCATTGTTTTATTCATTGTTGAAAGGGTAGGTCCTTCTGCAAATCCGAATAAAACTCGGAAAACTGCAAAACCAGCTAAAGCTGATCCACCGAATAATGTTGCACCTAAATGACCAGCAAATACAGTACCTAATTCAAAAATTGACCAGGCAGTTGCAGCAAGTAGCCACATAAATCTAGGTCCTTTTTTGTCAGCGAAAGCTCCTCCAAATAATGCCCCGAAAATATAGCCATATCCAAAGTAACCTAAGATTTCACCCCAACTAACTGGACTTAATCCAAACTCTTTAATGATTTCTGCCTGTGCATATGAAATTGCACCTCGGTCAATATAATTAACAATCGTGATCATAATGATCATAAAAATGATAAAGAATCTATAATTATTTTTCATTAAAAGATAGTTCCTCCTATTAATTTTTTTTATTAGAAGAACCCGCCATTTATCTATCATTTTCTACTACTTAAACTATCTTTTCACCTTTTTTCCAAACAGATTTCACATGGTTAACGCCGAATAAATATTGTAATTCTTGATAGTTTTTAACATTCCATAATACAATGTCAGCTTGTTTTCCAACTTCAAGTGAGCCGATTTGATCTTGGCGATTAATTGCACACGCAGCGTTGTATGTTGCTGCCGTTAAGCTTTCAGCTGGAGTAAGTCTCATTGAAATACAAGCTAAGTTCATTACAAGCGGCATTGAAGTTGTTGGTGAAGAACCTGGATTGCAGTCAGTTGAAATAGCTACTGCGACTCCTTCATCAACCATTTTTCTTCCTTTTGCAGCATCTTCACGTAAATAAAGTGCTGTTGCAGGAAGAAGACAAGCAATTGTTCCTGATTTAGCCATTGCAGCAATACCTTCATCAGAAGCTTTTAATAAATGCTCGGCTGAAATAGCACCAACTTTTGCTGCTAATTCCGCTCCGCCATAAGGTTCAATTTCATCAGCATGAATTTTTGGAATTAGATCATATTTTTTACCTGCTTCTAAAATTCGCTCTGATTGTTCTGGCGTAAATACACCTTTTTCGCAGAAAACGTCATTAAATTCAGCTAATTTTTCCTCTGCAATGATTGGTAGCATGTCGTTAATTAAGTGATCAACAAAATCGTCTTCTCGTCCTTTAAACTCTTTCGGCACTGCATGAGCACCCATAAAAGTAGGAACTAATTCAACTGCATGCATATATTTTAATTTTTTCATAACTCTTAACTGCTTTAGCTCGGTTTCTAAATCCATACCATAACCGCTCTTACTTTCTACAGTTGTCACGCCATGTGCAATGAATGAATCAAGACGACGCATCGTTTGTGCCATCAATTCTTCTTCAGTCGCTTCACGAGTCATGCGGGCAGTCGCATGAATTCCGCCACCCGCATTCATAATATCCATATATGTTGCACCTTCAAGACGCATTTCAAATTCACGCTCACGGCTTCCACCATACACAACATGTGTATGTGGATCCACTAGACCAGGAGTAACAAGTTGATTTGATGCATCAACTACTTCTGCTTCATGAATTTTATCTGCATAGCGATCTTGAATTTCTTTTGTTGTACCAACAGCTTGAATTACTCCATCTTCAATCCATAAGCTACCGTCTTCAATTAAACCAAGCTCTGACATTGCTTCCTTTGAGCGAGGTCCTTTCACTTCAGAAGCAAGCGTTGCTAATTGAGCTACATTTTTAATCCAAATTGGTTTTGTCATTACTTATCAGTCCCTTTATCAAGCATTGGAATATTTACTCCTCTTTCACGAGCAGTTTGTTTAGCTAGCTCATAACCCGCATCAGCGTGACGAACTACACCCATTCCAGGGTCTGTTGTTAATACGCGCTCAATACGAGCTTCTGCTTCTTTTGTACCATCTGCAACAATTACGACACCAGCGTGTAATGAATAACCCATTCCTACTCCACCACCGTGGTGAACTGATACCCAAGTAGCTCCACCAACTGCATTAATCATTGCATTTAAGATTGGCCAGTCTGCTACTGCATCTGATCCATCCATCATGCTTTCAGTTTCACGATTTGGAGATGCTACAGAACCTGAATCTAAGTGGTCACGTCCAATTACGATTGGAGCTTTTAATTCGCCACTTGCAACCATGTCATTTAAGATTTTACCGAAACGAGCGCGCTCGCCATAACCTAACCAGCAAATACGAGAAGGTAAACCTTGGAATTCAACTTTTTCCTGAGCCATGCGAATCCAGTTACATAAATGCTCATTATCAGCAAATTCACGTAAAATAGCTTGGTCAGTTTTGTAAATATCTTCAGGATCACCTGATAATGCTACCCAACGGAAAGGACCTTTACCTTCACAGAATTGTGGACGAATATAAGCTGGAACGAATCCTGGGAAATCAAATGCGTTTTCTACCCCTTCATCCTTCGCAACTTGACGGATGTTATTACCGTAATCAAATGTTACAGATCCTTTTTCCATCATTTCAAGCATTGCTTTTACGTGAGTTGCCATTGAAGCTTTTGAACGAGCAACATATAATTCTGGGTTTGAAGCTCTTAATTCTGCCGCTTCTTCTAAAGACATTCCTGATGGAGTATAACCGTTTAATGGATCGTGCGCTGATGTTTGGTCAGTTAATACTTCTGGAATAAAGTTTCTAGCGATCATTTCTGGTAAAATATCAGATGCATTCCCAATTAGACCGATTGATAATGCTTTACCTTCTTTTTTCGCTTCTTCAGCAAGACGAATTGCCTCATCTAATGAATCTGTTTTTACATCCGTATATCTAGTTTCAATACGACGATCGATTCTTGTTTCATCTACATCAATTCCGATACAAACTCCACCATTCATCGTAACAGCAAGTGGTTGAGCCCCACCCATTCCACCAAGACCAGCAGTAACAGTAATTGTACCTTCTAGTGTGCCATTGAAATGTTGTTTTGCTAATTCAGCAAATGTTTCGTAAGTTCCTTGAACAATACCTTGAGAACCGATATAAATCCAGCTACCTGCTGTCATTTGACCGTACATCATTAAACCTTTTTTATCTAATTCGTGGAAAGTATCCCAATTAGCAAAAGCAGGTACTAAATTTGAGTTAGCAATTAAAACACGTGGTGCATCCGTATGAGATTTAAAAATCGCTACTGGTTTACCAGATTGAACTAATAATGTTTCATCATTTTCTAAATTCTTTAATGAATCAACAATCGCATCGAAACACTCCCAGTTACGAGCTGCTTTACCGATTCCACCATATACAACAAGATCCTCTGGACGCTCTGCTACATCTGGATCTAAATTATTCATTAACATACGAAGGACTGCTTCTTGTTGCCAACCTTTTGTATTTAATTCCGTACCTCTATATCTAACTACTTTAACTTTATCGACTGTAACCGTATTCATAATTTAATACCCCCTTGATGTGATATTTTCAGTCTAACATGAATTTTCCGATATTTTATTATAAAATAATGATTTTTTTATGTTTTATTTCACATTCCTTAACTTTAATTTGTATTTTTATAAATTATCTCATTTTTTATTAATTTATTAGTCTATTTTAAAAGAAATCTATGAATATAAAAGAGGTTTAAAATAAGTGATGTTGAATTCATTAATGGATTAAATCGAGAGGTGGAATCGTCATGAAATCAACTGTTTCTCCAATTGCTAATAAAATTAATTACGTTTTTATCCATGTTAAGGATTTAAAAAAATCAGTTAATTGGTATTGTAAACTCCTTGGTATAACGTTTGATCGTAGCCAGATCGAATCCCCTGTTTTCAACGTCCCAGTAACAGGTACTACTGGACTTACATTAGATGACCATACTTTTGATCCTAATTTTAAGTTCGAACCTTCAAAAAATGTGTTATTTAATTTCTACACTGAAGATATAGACGCTGCCTATAATTTTATGAAAAAAAATAATATTACGATTGTAAAAGATATCGAACGCATTGGAGAATTTGCATATTTTAACTTTGAAGATTTGGATGGGAATGTACTAATGATCTGTACTAGTTAATATGAGGGAATAGTCGAGGAAAATTTAAAATTTAAGCCTGTATCCTCAATTTATATCATTCGACGATACAGGCTATTTTTAAGCATTTTTAAATAATTTACGGATCATTCTTATTTGGCCACGGTGATTAATTTCGTCCTCAAATACATGAAACCATTTAAAGTAATTTGTAGCTTTTGCTCTACCAAACTCTGTCTGCTCATACAACCACTCATCTGAAAGTGTATTAAATTTTGCATAAGTTTCTTCACGAACCGAGTTTAAAAGATTAATATAATAGTCTGCATCATTACCTTTAATTGTCTTTCGAGCATGATCATTTAAATCTAACCCAGGTAACCATTTCTCTTCTTCTTCCGAATTTAAATCTCGATTTTCAAATGTATTAAGTTGATACCAATATTCAACTCCTGCCATATGAGTTAACAACATCCCAATTGTATTACCTGTTGGAGTGTGCAAATAATCTAACTCCTCCACTGTAATATCGTTAATAGCTTCCAAAGTTGTATATCTTACATAATTCATCATTGAAATTAGAGTATTAAAATCTCCTTTTACGCCATCTTGTTCTCCAACTAATAGTAATTTGTTCCATTCGTACATAGTTGCAACCCCTTTCATTTTTTTCTACATAAAATTTAATTTTCTATTAATTAATTAATTAATTAATTAATTAATAGAAAAAAGATAATTATGATGCATCAGCATGAAGACGATGCTTTTTGCAACAATTACACTGAAATAAATAACCTTGTAAATTACCATCATTTTTTAAAGCATCTTTAAATTCTTGAATTGATAAGCCATATTCTTCACTTAACCTGTTTAGATCCGTCTCTAATTCTATTTCTAAATGTTTAACTTCTTCCCATCCAACATAATCAATAATCGAACAAAAATCTCCACAATGACTAAGCCAGTATTCTTGTTGCCACCCTATATAACCAGGATTTCGATAAATTAATTCATCTACATATTCTTCACAATCGACTTCATCACACGATTCTATATCCTGAAATTCTCCATCATATTTTTTGGCTGCTGAACCATCTGCGATACACCATGGACAAATTCCTTCAACATCTTCCTCTGAATAAAATGGACCTTCATAAACAAAATTCCGTTTCTGTTCGCAAACAGGACAAACTGTCTCTTCTTCAACTATGACACCTAATTTTATTGGATTAGGATTGTATTTAAAAATTGGTAAGTTCACTTTTTTTACCGCCTATTCTCTGTTATTTACGTTCTTAATTTTAATACGGTTACATTATACTAATATGACAAAAAAAGACTACTATAGCAATAGCAGTCAATTTTTGGAAAACTATAGTGCTTTAAACCACTTCCTACAATCCAGAACGATAAACTAAAGGAGTACATCCCTCAAGTTGTTTGAACTTTGCATTAAAATATGATTGGTGAGAATAGCCAATTAATCTTGAAATTTCATCTAGAGGCAAGTCTGTTTCATCTAATAATCGTTTTGCTTCTCTAATTCGCACTTCATGGAGCGTCTCTCTAAACGATTGATTTGATTCGGCCGCAAAGCGACGGCTAAGTGTACTTTTATTAATTCGGAGTGCATCAGCACAATCCGTTAAACTCCATCCGGCATCCCAATAATTCGATTCAATTAACTCCCTTGTTTTCTCAACTAATGTACGATGTCCTTCTTGGGAAGAATCATGGCCTTGTAGCAATAGACTTGTTGTAAAATCAAGCAATTCTTGAACAATTTGATAGATGATCGGTCCATGAACTATTTTTTGGAAAATATCATAATATATACCTTCCCATGATGCATTTTGAAGATTATTTGATTTCATATATCTTCTTATTTGTGCAAGTACACTAGTTAATCGGATTCGAACAATTTCTGGATCTGGGTATGGCTGCTGAAAGGTTAAAAATTCTCGTTCCATCCAGTCTCTAATTGCTTTTGCATCTCTTCTTTCTAGCATTTCAATCCAGTGGCGTTGCTCTAATGGTGTAAGGAATGGATCCTTTTCTTGAAATGTCATTGGTTCGTTTTCAGCCAAAATAATATCATAGCCTTCAAAGAAGATTCTCCTTGTTAGCTGAAGTGTTTGCTCAAAAATATCTTTTAATGTTTCTTCTGGCGCACCGACTTTCATTACGATTGCTAGAGGTTCATCCATCATTTCTTTCCAACGAGCAAGAAATGCATTATATTCGTCCTGCAATAACACTTCATCAACTTCATGTACACATAAAATAAAGTCAGATCCTACAAATAAACGATTTTTCCCAGTAAAAGGATTTCGTTCTAACGCTTTATAGACAAGAGGAAGTGTCCCTGAATTTGGTGTCAAAAATGCAACCATTGTAATCGGACCATCATACATTCTTTCATTCAGAAAAAGGTCAGGATAATCTATATTAAATGAGCTTATTTCTTCATTTTTGTTTCTAGTAAAGTATCGTTCTTTGTTACGAATTTGATAGCGTAATTGTTGAATATGCTTAATTAAATCAGTAGGAGAAAATGGGCGAAACAATACATCCTCTGCCCGATACTGTAATGCAAGATAGGCAGTTTGAAAAATTCGCTCAGATGAAATACCTAACCAACGAATTGAAAATTTTTGGATTAAATCACCAAATCTTTCACTCTCATTTTTCCAATGGTCCATATCAAATATGACAAGGTCGGGCTGCTGCTTTTGAATAGCCTTTTCAAATTCCCCCATCGTTTTCCAAGAAACAAGGTTAATACCAGTAAAGTGCGACTCCACGACCCACCTAATCCCTGAAGCTTCTAACTCATCTTTTGCAACTAAATGAATTTCCATCGTGTTGTTTCACCTTCACTTCTAGCTTTTTTATATCATAATAGCAAATTTATTTTGTTTTTGTAGATTAAAAACACTTAATTAATCGTTTTTAATGAAATAGTATTTGAGGTGATTGTTAAATTTCAAATTTTCCTTCTAAAAAAAGTGCCTCAAAAGTGTGTAAACTTTTGAGGCACTCACAAATGAATTATTATTTCTGATTAAACGGTGTAACAGGAGGCATAATATGTACTTTTTTATTTGGATAGATTCTTGCAATCACTGTTGATTGTGATAATCGTTTAATATCCTTGCCAGGTAGCTCCATTGATACACCATTCAGTGCAGTCTTATAAACATGCCTAATCGTATAAGGGACATTTTGGTCTTCTAAGAGAGTTTTTATTTCTTCTTGAAATTTTGCATGACTTTCTTCTACTTGTTTAGTCGCTTCTTCTAAAGTAAGTTGTTTTCCAGCTGCCTCTGCTTCCTTTACAGCTACCACAGCAGGCTTCGTCTTGAATTCAATAATAATCGAAGTCATTTGGTTAGTTGAAAAATCAATTGATGGATCTACATAAAAAGAAGGGTTCATTGTAACATTCGCCACCTTTGTCTCATCTGAATTTTTAGTTGTATTAAGTGTATTCCCATTACATCCGCTCATGATAAAAAGCATTAAAATAAATAAAATACTTCCTATATAAAAATTCTTCATATTTACTCTCATCCCCTTCAAGAACTGTTTAATAAAAAAAGACAACCTATCAGGATTTTATCCTTTAGAGTGTCCTTTCAAACATTATTTTACTTAGATAGACAAAGTGTAGAGGAAAGAGCATTTGTTACATCCTATAATTATCATTCAAAAATTCAATATGATAATTAATAGTCCTTAAATATTGTTTCGTTGTATCTTTAGAAAGACTTTTAATCCTCTTTAGCATATGAACACTTAATACTTTTTCATTGTTATAAATTCTATATTTTTTTAAAGTTGAAAGTCTATAATTATATTGACTCGCTTTTACTTCATTTAGTTTTTTTACATTTATTAGATAATCTGTAAAGTTCATAATTGCCCCTCCTACTTGTATAGAACAACGATTTTTCGTAAAAAGAACTAGTCCTATTATTAAAACCTATTAGGACTAGTTCTTTGTATCATTCTATTTAGCATGTCTACTAATTATACCTCTAAAGTTTTATTTGTTTGATGCTTCAAGATTCATTAGTACTATGAGAAAATAATAGAAAAAAAGGAGAGCAAAATTCACTCCCCCGATTTATCATCACACTACCTACAATTCCCAAGCAAACAGACTACTATAGCCTCTACTAGAAGGGGTTGTCTCAATTATTCATTTAATTAATCCCTAACTCCACTTTAATATCATCAATCGTTTTTCCCTTATACTTTTTAAGCGGTTTTGGTGCATCCCCAACTGTTGGATTTTGCATTAAGTAATTTTTCTCAAAGAAAGCAAAATCTTTTGCATCAACAATATTATCAAAATTAATGTCTGCGCTTCGTTTATTCGTACCCCAATATGTTTGGATGAATAATGCATCCTTTATGTCAATTACATTATCTTTATTTACATCTCCTGCAATTGGTGCTTTAAAGTTTATTTCGGGATTCCAATGTGCAGTTGGCATTCCTTCGTCATTTAAAAAACCCACGTGAAAAGGTACATACATTGTAAAATGACCTGGTAGATTAAGTGACGCTTCCAATTCTTCAATAGTAACTGGTAGTTTTTCTACAGTTGGTGAACCCAATGAAGAGATTACCCCTGGATATACATTTCCGCTTTTGTCTTTTACAGATAGCACTGCACCAATTTTAGAAGGATCTACCCTCCAACCATCTCTCCCTTCTCTTTTCAATGATTCTGGAATTCCAATACCTCCAGTAATTTTGGAATAGGTTGGTTGGCTCCAAATTGGAGTAATCGCTGAAAACATCGAGATAGATTGGTTCGCATCATTTTCATAAGATGCTGTTGGTGATTTGAAAGTTGATATCATATTAAATGAGTCATTTTTTACTTTTAATGTGATTTCTGCAAAAGGTACATCACCAGTCACTTTACCTTCTGTCATTTCTACATTTATTTTTAGAGAGCCCGATGGAACTGAGGTTGTTGTAAGTTTAGCAGTTCCGAATTTTTCAATAGCTGGATTCAGTTTTACATCTACTAACTCTAGTTGGCTTGTAGAATAACCGAAACTTGTTATTAGTTTCTTCGCATCTGTTAGATTACTAGCTTTTAAAGTAACTTTAACATTTTCACCTTGATTCACAATTTTTTTATTTACACTACCATATACATTTGGAGTACCTTCTGGAATAAAAGTATAGTATCTATAACGGTCACCGATTGCCGCTGAATTATATCCTGCAAGTTCTACATTAAAGCTTTTCGCACTTATTGGAATATTGTATGTGAAGTTTCCGTTCGCATCCACATAAAATCCATTAGTAAATATTGAACTATTATTCTTCTCCATTACGAAGTTACCAGATTGATCGATAGAAATCCCTTGTTTTCTATAGTCATCTTGAGTTTTATCAAACACTCTACCTGTAATCGGAAATGATGTCGTTCCTAGTAGGTACTCAATAACACCTTCTTCTAAATCTGTTGAAAATTTTGGTCCTGTAATATCAATCATTGTATGATCAATCATCGTAAAGGTTTTACCTTCTCGATTTGTACCAATTATTTTTACTTTATAATGTCCCGGACCATACGGTACCTTAACCTTTGTAGTTGAAATTGGTTGCTTCGGATTTCCAGTGAACGGTAAATAGTATCCTGTAAAAGCACCATCAATATAATAATCTGTATTTTCATTGTACTGAGATGTATTTAGTGTTCCTAAATAGCCAATCTCTTTATCAGTTTGGCTGTCTAATAAAACAAAATCAATTGTTTCCATGCTCGATCTTGCATTAAAAACTACACCGGTCGCGTAATTTAATAAAGGATAGTAATTATTGTAGTCTGAAGTCTGCATCTTATTGTATGTTGCCATCGAATTAAATCCTTCTTCTACATAATGTACTCCGAATGGAATTTGGTATTGTTCAGTTGGGTCAGCATTATTTGTAAAAATAATATAGCCCTCATAAATTCCTTTTTCCGCTGATTTTGGAATGTTTAAATTCAATTTAATTGATTTGGAACTAATTCCATTTAACTTAACGGATGTTGGACCTGAAATCGTCACATTATTTTTTGCAGCATCTTTTGAACCGCTAAGTCCAGTTTGAAATTTGGCTGCAATACTAAAGATTTTCGCTTTTTCACTTCTATTCTTCATAGTAATATTTCGTGTTGAAGTTTGATCTAAATCATTAAAACTAATTGAACCAAAGCTCATTGCACCCGTTAACTCACTAATAGATTTTTCTTTTCCTTCAATAATCATTGGCGTTTTATCAACAACACTAATTTCAACATTTGAATGAATAGCTTCATATGCATCTACTCTTCCACTACCAATCTCATAAACACTATAATCTTTCGATAACGAATCAGCCGTATTCATTAAGATTGATTTTACGTCTGCTGGTTGTAGATCTTTATTAGATTGGAGTAATAATGCTGAAACACCTGCAACATAAGGGGTTGCCATCGATGTTCCTGATAAGCGTTCATAGGCTATTTTATAGTCTTCCGGTCTAGTTCCATCTACTGTTTTATTATTAACATAAAACGGAACAGTTGAAAGTACAGCAACACCAGGTCCGGTAATCTCTGGTTTGATATCATAATTTACCCTTGAAGGACCTCTTGAGCTAAATACCGCTAATTCATCATCTGCCGTTTTTACTTTTGTAAAATCACCAAAAGTAAAATCAGTATCCCCGGCTTTCATCGCTGTTGAAATTGCCAGTCCGTCTTCATATGAAACTGAAAAACTAGGAATTGAATTGACCGATTCACCTAAATATGCTTGGATTAGTCCTTCTGCTTTATTCACTTCATTGTTATAAATAATTACGCCAGCTGCGCCTTTACTTTTAGCTAGTTTAATTTTATCTACGAATACAGTGTCTCCACGAGAGATAAAAGCTATTTTTCCATTTACGTCTTTACCGTTATAATCTGTTGCCTTACCAAGCCCAACGTCTACTAATTTAAATGTTTTTCCTTTTAAGGATGTTAAATCATCTGTATAATTTCTTGCCATTTCTCTTACAGCATAATTTTTGCCATTTTGTAATCCAGTAAACTGAAACATATTAATTGCAGTTGAGGAAGCTCCAACAGTTAATGCTAAAGCCGATGAACCTGGAGAACCAAGAGTATACATTTGGTCTCCACTATTACCTGCAGCAACTACAGTCGTTACACCACTTAAAACCGCATTGTTAACGGCAACTGATGTAGCATAAAGAGGATCATTAATTGATGCCCCTAACGACATGTTGATAATATCCATTCCATCTGCAACAGCTTTATCTAATGCAGCAATAATATTAGCAGTTGTCCCACTTCCATATGGTCCTAATACTCTATATGCATAAAGATCTGCTTCGGGAGCAGCGCCAAGTGTTTTATACTCACTATTAGCAACACCACGACCGCCTATTATTCCAGCAACGTGCGTACCGTGTTCTGTATAATATGTATTTGAGCCAGAAAGCTCAGGCTGACCAGATTTTTTCCAATCCGCATACGTTGTTTCCATCGGATCATTATCATTGTTAACAAAATCATATCCACCTTTATATGCATCCTTTAAATCAGGGTGATTATAATCAATTCCTGTATCAAGTATCCCGATTTTAATTCCTTTTCCTGTATAACCTTCTTCATGTAAACGATCCAATCCATCATACGGTGTATAATTAACGATATTAAACTCATCAGCTTTTAACTGCTCATTATTTTCTGCTTGTTTTGGTGGATCAATTGAAAACTTTTCATTGTTCCAAACGGCTTTAACAGCTTTTGATTTTAAAAGATTTTTAATTTGATTTGCTGGTAAGCTCATCGCTACACCATTGAACGCATGTTTATAAGAGCGATTAATTTTAAAATTTACTTTTGACTTATTTCCATCAACTAAAACCTTATTTACATCTGCCTGGAAATCCTCATGATCTTGATCTACTAGTTTAGAAGCTTCCGTTTTAGAAAGCTGCTTTCCTTCTGCATTTAATTCAATTTGTGCAACCTTTGCGGGTTTATTGGAAAACTCAACGATTACATTTGTTTGTTCATTGGAATTTAAATCCATATGAGATATTTGAAGACCTTTCGACTCATTAGATGATAGCTCGTTTAAAGCTGACCTTTGTGTTGGTGTTAATTTTGCAAGAATATCTTCAGCTTTTGAATAACTATCAGCTTTTGAAACATGACTTACATTTCCTAAATTGGCCAAAATTAAGCTTGATGATAATGCTAAGACAGTCATACTTTTTAGAAACTTTCCTTTGTGAAAATTACTCCCCATTTTCTTCCTCCTATGTTTCGACTACATTCTTAATTATTCTGAAAATTCAATCAGTTGTCAAACGGGTTATTTTAATGTGATAAAACCAACACTTTTTTAAAAATAGACTGTTTTCGACATTTTTTGATATGAAAATTAGTAAAAATTCACACAAGTTAAGAAAATAACGTATTTAAAATAAAAAAGTCCTATTGAAGATTTCAATAGGACTTTAAACAAAAGACCGTATCCAAATTTGGCTGTGTCTTCTCTTTATAATACTTTAATTTAATTGATTCATCGTCACAGAAAAGATGTAGCTTTGATACTTATCGCAGCCTTCATACCTAAATCTCTTTCCGTCTTTTTTATATTCCCTGCCGTCTTCTTGAAAACCTAAATCGTGTAAAGCGTCTTTAATAGAACCATTTTCGTAATCTTTTCCGACTTGGAATTCGATACTCAAATTAATCACCCTTTTACTAGTTTTTATTATTTATTTTGGTAATTTTAGGGTGATTTTATACTTGTACTATATACTTCCAAATTAGAATAGTATCCACTTATAAAGTGCACATTAAGACTAGTAAAAAATGTAAATTTGAAAGAGGTGAGAAACATTGAATAAAACATCAACACCATCACTCGTTATTCATCAAGAAGGTGACTTACATTCGAATATTCAATTATTACTTACATTGTTTCCAACCTCAGATTTAGTAATAAAAAATGTGTTATTTGGTGAGAAAAAAGGTGTCATCGTTTATTTTAATAGCCTAGTAAATGAAGAAAAAATAGAACAGTTTACAACTAATATTCTCGAATTTAAAGATGGATTATTTCAATTTCTTTATAGTCATACAATAGCAACAAAAAAAATTGAGGACATTGAACGATCAATCCTCGATGGGACATGTTTGTGTTTAATTGACGGAGAACCTAATGCATTTCTTTACTCAGTTGCAGATTATCCGAAGCGGGCTTATTCTCCACCTAGTATCGATAATTCAATCAAAGGTTCAAGAATTTCATTTGTTGAAACGGTACAAGCCAATTTATCTTTACTTCGTCGCTATATTCAAAGTAAAAATTTACTTTTCAAAGAAATTAAAATAGGAAAAGAAAAAGAAACCAATGTGACGCTAGCTTATTTAGAAGGTGTTGTTAAACCTGGAATTGTTGAAGAAATCGAATCAAAGCTCAACGAAATCACGCTTGACTCTTTACTTAATGCTAATCAACTAGCTCATATTTTGGAAAAATATCCATTTTCTATATTCCCTCAACTTGTCACGACTGAACGACCTGATGTTGCATCAGAGTCTATCGAAAAGGGGAAAGTAGTCATCTTGTTAGATCGTTCTTCAGATGTCATTGTCTTACCTGGCTCTTTTGTTTCTTTTTTTAAAAGTATCGATGACTCATCAACAAGACCTGCCATCGCATTTTTTTATATATTTTTACGTGCAATCGCTTTATTCATAACACTTTATTTACCAGGGATATACATTTCTATTGTCTCGTTTAATTATGACGTTGTTCCATTAAAATTAATTTTATCCATTGGTGAATCACGTGCTAAAGTTCCCTTCGATCCACTTGTCGAAGCAATTATTATGGAGCTAACGCTAGAAATGTTGAGGGAAGCGGCTATACGCCTTCCAACTCCAATTAGTACAACAGTAGGAGTTGTAGGTGGAATTGTTATCGGTCAAGCTGCTGTTTCAGCTGGTATTGTAAGCAATATTATGGTAATTGTCGTTGCTCTAACTGCCATTTCATCTTTTATTATTCCAAATTACGACATGGCTTCAAGTTTACGTATATTACGATTTCCTATTATGATTATGGCTTCTATTTTCGGGATTATAGGGATTATTGCCAGCACCATGATTATCACCGCACATGCTTTGAAATTGTCTAGCTATAATGAGTCTTACACTCAGCCTTTGTCTCCTTTTGACTTTAAAAGATTAAAACAAAAATATCAAAATAGTGCTCTATCCATTCTTTGGAATCATCACATATCGAGTCAAAAGAAGAGGAAATGATATGAGACAAATTATACCTAAAATTACATATGTTCAATTTGTATTATTAATATTCGGTGTACAAGTAGGAATCGGTATCTTTTCTTTGCCAAGATTATTAGAAGTTAAAGCTGGAACGAGTGGTTGGATTACTCTTTTACTTGGAGGATTACTCTCTTTTCTTATTAGTGTTGCAATGGTAAAACTTAGGGAAAAAGACCCTTCTTGTTCATTTAACACGTATTTTTCTCATTGCTTTGGCAAAGTGCTCGGGACAATACTTTCAATTTGCTTTACCATTTACTGTCTCGGAATTGGATTTGTAGTGATTATACATTCTATTTTATTTATTCAATCTTACATTCTACCTGATGCATCACTAATAGTTTTGTTAGTATTGTTTTTAATTCCAACTTATCAATTCGTGACAGGTGGTATTCAAATACTTGGAAAGTATATTGAAATTATATTTCCAATCATTATCTTTTGTTTAATTATGTTACTCTTCACATTAAAACATAGTAATATTCATTTCATTTTACCTTTATTAAAGGATGGATGGTTACCGATTTTTAAAGCCATTCCATCTACGATTAGTTCCTTTTTAGGCATTGAAATAATCTTTATTATCTATCCATATTTAGATCGAAAGGAAAAAGCTCTTAAAGGTGTTTTAATTGCAAATAGTCTTACAACATTTGTATATGTATACGTTTGTATTATTTGTTTTGTTATTTATAGTCCTGATGAAATCGGCGTAATCTTTGATCCAGTTTTAGATATTTTAAGTGTAATTGAATTCCAATTTGTAGAAAGATTAGACTTCATTCTTTTTTCATTGTTTCTACTCCTAATATCTAAAACATGGATTATGTATCTATGGATTGGTTTAACAAATTTAGCAGAAATGTTTCGGTTTAAACGCCTTGATTATTTATTTATTGGATTGTCCAGCATTGTTCTAATTCTAACAAATTTTTTCATTCCAACATTTAAACAAAATGATCAACAAATACAATTTTTATCTATTTATGGTGTAATTGTCATTTCATTAATAATAGTATTCTGTTGGATACGCTCATTTGGGAATAAGGTGATGAAATGAAAAGCTTAAAAATCGCAACGATTAGTTTTTTTCTTTTAATACTATTAACAGGCTGTAAAAAAATAGTAAATATTGAAGATGTTACGATGGGATTAATATTTGGAATTGACACGAATAATCCCCAACAAAAAAAGATCCAAGTTTTTTTGTCTAGTCCCGTTTTTAGTGAAGAGGCAAAAGAAAAAAATGAACAAATGATCGTTGATGTCTCAACGCTTCGAGAGGCTCGTAATTTATTTGATACGAAGGTAAATGGTGTTACAACTGCAGGAAAGTTACAAGCTTTACTAGTCGGCACTAAATTAGTCGAACAAAAGAACTGGACGTCTATCTTAGATTTTATGTATCGAGAACCGAAACTAAGACAAAATGCAGATCTGGTTTTTTTTGATGGCAATATTTCAGAGCTACTCGAATTAAAAGAAGAAGATAAACCAAGATTATCAATTTTTATTCCCCAACTAATTGAAACAGCTGATTTTCGTAATGTAACACTTCGTACATCGATTAGAATGTTTCATCAGATGTCATATGAAAAAGGAATAACACCCTATTTACCTAAGATGTCGATTAAAGATGGAAAACTTGAAGTTAGCGGAGTAGTCTTATTAGATCAAAATTTTCATGTAAAACAGACCTTGAATATTCAAGAAACACAGTTTTTCCAATTGCTTCAAGGAAAATTAAAAGGTCAACTAGGCTTGTTATCCCCAATAAAGGACAAACAAGACCGTAATCAATTATTTAACATCCAAACAGCTAGTTATAATATAAGAAAAATCAAAAGAAAAGTAGACTGCAATTTCCATCAAAACCGATTTGATTTTCAAGTTTCTATAAAAATACCCGTCATGATTGAACAATCGCCGATAAAACTAAACAACCAAACAGTCGATCGATTAAGTAAAGACATCGAGACATCTTTAGAAAAGCAACTAAATGACTTAGTCCATAAATTTCAAACGAATGAAGTGGATCCATTAGGTTTAGGAATTTTAGCAAGTTCTTACCAACATGAACAATGGAAAAAGGTAAAATCCAGCTGGCCCAAGGATTTCAAAAACTCAAAAATACATGTAAATGCAAAAGTAATAATTGTCGATAAAGGATTAGCAATGTAATCAGCTTAAGGGAAATAGTGTTGAATAAAAGATTTATGGGCAGGATTTAGGAAATATAGGCTTCAGTATGCCTTCCATTCCTGCCCATTATAAGTTACTTTTAAAAAACCTTTTTTCGCAATGTAGACCATTTTTTTCACCAAAGAAGTTGTCGATTTTAAATTCTACAGAATCTTTGCATATGCCCCCTTATTAAAACGCACATAAATATTTTACTTAAATAATATTTTGTTGCATTTTTTTCTTAATAATCTATTAAAAACTGGGTTAATTTTAACCAAAAACAAACATATTCTTAATAAAATTCGATTTTTTATTTACCATTTTTTAACTAAATTTAAGACTTTTTAACTATTTTAAATATTCAGAATTAGTTTTACTTCGATATTTCCGCTTATTTTTTTCTCACAAATTGCAAAAAAAGTCGATTTTTGTAATTTGATAAACTAGATTTTCGGATGATACGATGAATTCCTCAGTACCACATTTGTTAACCAAGGGGAGGAATTTTTAATGAACAAAAAAGTTTTAGCGGTTGGATTATCTGTAGGTTTGGCGGCAAGTAGTTTATCAGTAACTAATACATATGCTGCACCAAAAAATGTATTGTCTAAATACAAGTACAACAAATCGGTGGGATCACCTGAGTTCGTTTCTGGTCAGCTGACAAAACCATCAGCTAAAAGTGCTGTAGGCGTTGTAAATGCTTATGTAAATGCTAACAAGGATAAGTTCAAATTAGGTTCAAAATCTCCAGAAAATTCTTTCATTGTTCAATCTAGCAAAAAAGATGCTTATGGTACCGCACTTCACTTACAACAAGTTTATAACGGTGTTCCTGTATGGGGATCAACTCAAACTGCAGTAGTTGGAGATAATGGTGTTCTATCAGTTTTCTCTGGTACTGTAATTCCAAACTTAGATACTAAAAAAGGGTTAAAATCTACTAAAAAAGTTAACGCTAATAAATCTATCAAAATCGCAGAAGCAAACCTTGGCTATACTCCTAACTATGAAAAAGACCCTACAGCTCAATTAGTAGTTTATACAAATGGTGATGATGCAACGTATGCTTATCTAGTAAACTTAAACTTCCTTTCTCCAAAACCTGGAAACTATAATTATTTCATTGAAGCATCAACTGGTAAAATTTTAAATAAATACAATAGTATTGATACAATGGACAGCATTCATGCAGCTAGTAAAACTGTTGGATCATCAGTTGCTAAACCAACAGTTGCTGGTACAAATGTAACTGCAACAGGAAAAGGTGTACTTGGTGATACAAAAACAATAAATATGACTCAATCTGGTTCAACTTATTATTTACAAGACAATACTAGAGGAAATGGTATTTTCACATATAATGGATCTAATCGTACTACTCTTCCTGGTACTCTATTGACAAGTACTGACACACTACTAAATAGCACAAGTGAAGCTGCAGCAGTTGATGCACATTATTATGCTGGAAAAACATACGACTATTACAAAACTGTTTTTGGACGTAATTCATTTGATGGTAATGGTGCTGCCTTAAAATCAACTGTCCATTATAGCCGTAGTTATAACAATGCATTTTGGAACGGTTCTCAAATGGTTTATGGTGATGGTGATGGAACAACATTCACTTACTTATCAGGTGGACTTGACGTAGTAGCGCATGAGTTAACTCACGCTGTTACAGAAAGAAGTTCGAACTTAATCTATCAAAATGAATCTGGTGCATTAAACGAAGCTATTTCGGATATTTTTGGAACTGTAATTGAGTTCTATAATAATAACAATCCAGATTACGAGATTGGTGAAGATATCTATACACCAGGTATTGCTGGTGACGCTCTTCGTTCAATGAGTGATCCAACTAAATATGGTGATCCAGATCATTACTCAAAACGTTACACTGGAACTTCTGATAATGGAGGCGTTCATACAAATAGCAGTATCATCAATAAAGCTGCTTACTTAATTGCAGTAGGTGGAACTCATTACGGTGTGTCTGTAACTGGCATCGGTAATGATAAACTAGCTAAAATTTTCTATCGCGCAAATACTGTTTACTTAACTTCTTCTGCAACATTTAGTCAAGCTCGTGCAGCATTAGTACAATCTGCTGCTGACCTATATGGTGCAAGTTCTGCTGAAGTAACAACTGTTAATAATGCATTTGATGCAGTTGGTGTAAAATAATTTTTAATTTATAAAGTAAAAGAAGTCTCATAAGTAAAAGTACTTATGAGGCTTTTTTTGATGAATGGGAACAGCGAATTCCATTGCTTTTTATTGAGAGACTTTCGTACCGTTCAAGAAATTGAGTAATTCATTAAATGTATTTTGGGCAGCTTTCGTATTCATTTGGAACTGGTATTCATGACCTAGTTTTCCATCTGATTTACTATAAAAGACTTGTTTAACACCTGTTCTTTTTTCTAGTAAAGTTGCGAATTTTTTACCTTGTGATTCAAAGGAACCTGTATTTCCGTCAGTAATAAATGTTGAAACAAATTTTTCAGGTACATTTCTTAAAAGGGATGATTCCTTTGTCATCTTTTCATCTTCCCAATTGTATTTTCCAAAATAGGCCCATCCGATTCGCTTAAATACAAATTTCATAAATCTTGATGAAGCGTGTGTCTGAACTTCTTTCATATCATAAGGACCACAAAGAAGAATCGCACCACGAATTGTATTTGGATCGATGCTTTGACCTATTTTAGCTGTATTGGAGTAGTTTTTATTCATTTGAATGCTTACAAATTGTGCTGTAAGCTGAGCCCCCGCTGAATCGCCAGCTATATAAATATTGTTTAAATCCAGTCCAAATTTACCAGCATTTTTTTTGACAAATTTGTATGCTTGATCAATTTGTTGTATTGGTATTGGATAAGCTACACTCGGAGCTAAAGGATAATTTATATTCACCACATTATAACCATGACTCGCTATATATGTAGCATATTTCCGAACATCAATTTTATCTCCAGCTACAAAAGCGCCACCATGAATCCAAAAAATGGTGGGGACGTATTTCAAATCACCTTTATACTTAATCAAATCAAAAGTACTGCTTTTATATTTTGATGAGTATTCAATATCAGTATCCATTGTTGTTTTTCGTTTTGCTATACCATAATCAGCTGCCTCTACTTCAATCCCACCGGCGAAAGACTTTTTCAAAAACCACGTTACTGGTCTTGGGGATAGAAATATCGACCCAACACCAACTATGATCATTAAAAGTAAACATATTCCAATTATTTTAAATGTGCGCTTCATATTTGTCCTCCAGATAAAGAGCTAACTGAAGCTTATTATTCGATTTTCCAAAAAATATCATACATTAAGACAGATCTTAATCTAGTTCTACCAATTATTAAACCATAATGATCAAATAAAGCCGAGCTCACAAAGTGTTCGCACTTTTCAAGGTTAATCTAATTTCGTTCACGTATTAGATTAATAACATTTTCTTAAGCGCATTGTAAATACCATGTTCATTGCAACTATCTGTGATTAAATTAGCTTTCTCTTTAACTGCTGTTTCAGCATTTCCCATTGCAACACCAATTCCTGAAATTTCCATTAGTTCTATGTCGTTCATTCCATCTCCGAAAAAGACGATATCTTCTCGCTTAAATCCATTTTCTTTAGCAATTTTCAAAATTGTTTTTGCTTTCGAACCTTCTTTAGGGATGACATCTGAACCAAATTTATGCCAACTCACATATCGAAATTCGTTGATATCATATTTTTGAAGATCTTCAGTTTTGCAAAAAAGCATCGCTTGTATAATGGAATTTTCTTTCCAATACATTTCATCAAAGTCAGGGATTATTAATCCTAGACTTTCATAGGCATTTGTTAATGACTCTCCAGGTTCTTCAAAATGTCTTTTTACTCCGTCCAATGTTTGGAACACAATCTGGTCATTGTTTTCCATTGCAATTTTAATTAGTTTCATAATAGATTCTGTTGAAAATACTTCCTCATGTGTTATTTCATGACGGACATACCCTACTGACCCATTGCATAAAACATAAGTATCAATTTCGAGTTCGTCGACAATAGATATTGCAGAAGTGTAGTCTCTTCCTGTCGCGATTACGATTTCATGTCCATTTTCTTTAAGTGAAACCAAAGCTTGTTTCGTACTATCTAGAAACTTCATTTCAGTCGTTAATAATGTTCCATCAATGTCAAAAACTATAAATTTTTTACTCATTTTCTTTCCCCACATTTTTCTCTATTTTTTTATCTTTAATTATGCTTTAAACAGAATCTCTTTCCACAATTCGATAAGGTATTTTTACTTTTTCTCTAGATTTCTTTATGACAAGGCTACAAGCTTGTTCACCGACTTTCGTTAACTGGTGATCCACTGTAGAAATTCCCATCCCGATACCAATTGGTTGATTTTCTTGACCAATGATTGCTAAATCTGTAGGGATTTTTAATTGTTGCGACTTTGCGTATAAATACATTCCACCTGCCACTTCATCCCCATTTGCATAGATAGCAGTTGGCTTTTTTTGTAAATGCAGGAATTTCTTTGCTGCTTCATATCCGTCTTCTAAGCAATGACAATCTGATAGATGGTATTCAGGTTGAAGTTCACCAAAAATCTCAGTATAAGCAGTCATCATTTGCTTCGTGCTATTACTTTCTAGCCTAGCTGTTGTGAATGCTACCACATGATGCCCTTTGTTTTTTAATAGTTGGAAGGTATCTAGATAAGAAGAATAGCGGTCCATATAGGAGCAGCCAATTTCTTTGTGTTGTGTATATTCACAAGCAACGATTGAACCATATTCGCTAAACGGAATGATTGATTCCCAATCATTTGCTCGTGAAGTGATAATGATGCCATCATACAGCTTGCTTTTTAACTTTTGCAAATACTCCACTTCTTTTTCTTTACGATAATTTGAAGGAAGTACCGTTATCAAAAAATCTTTCTCCAATGCCTTGTTCAGTATACCGTTTAATATTTGATCAAATGCTGGATTGTTGTTATACGGAAGAATAACACCTATTGTTCTTGTTTCTCCCCGTATTAAATCAATTGCATTTTTATTTGGTGTATAGTTCATTTCTTCAATAACTTTTAGAACTGCCTCTCGTTTATCACTAGCAACATACTTATATTTGTTTAGGACTCTAGAAACAGTAGAGACAGATACACCTGCTAATCTTGCAATATCGTTAATATTTGCCATCACACACCTCCAACATATATGAATTATCAAGTAATTTTATGCAATACCATTCATTTTAGAAAAAGCGTTTATAAAGTAAAGGAGGTTTCCACTGTATGCCCATCTTACCGTAATCCTGTGTTCTCCCACAATGAATGTAGAATGTTCAAACTCTTTTCTTTCTCCTTCAAACCAGAAGGATTTTTCCATATTTAATAGTTTATTGCTTACAAAATATAATCTTTTATTGGTTAAATACAAATCTCCAAAGTAAATATTCTGTGTTCCATCAAAGATATCCAATAACCCTGTAACGGTAGACAATAGATGTTCATCGTGTTTAAAGTTAACTTTACTGTTCATCTTTTTTCTCCCTTCGTTGAAAATCGGCTTACTTTCAATCTAATTTATGAAATGGATTTCAAGTCAAGTGAAAAAATCAAACTAATTTTCAAGTCAGTTATAAAGAAGCAGATTAAAGTATTCAACACTCGATTTGTTAAACAAATAGCTATAAGAAATATAGTGCAATGACAATCAAAAAAAGTTGGAATCATCTTTTTTATTGATTCCAACTTTTTTACTGACTATTTTTGGCTGTGTAGCGTCGCCTGCTTCTCCAAATACTTGTAAATCTTTTTTATATTTTCTGGAGCGTCCAATGGATCTTTTACAATCATTTCAATAATACAGAGTCTTTCGGAACATTCAATTTCAGCTTGGTTTATTGCCTGTTCAAGCTCTCCATAGGTACTGACAATCGCAGTAAACGCATTGCCCCCAAAGGCTTCAGCTAGCTTAGTGTAAGACCACCTAGGAATTTTGTTGTATTTTTGATTTTTAGTTTTGACATTTAAATATTTTTCGATCGTATAACCGTCATTATTTAAGACGAAAATGATAGGTTTACAGCCATAATAGAGCATGGAGCTGATTTCTTGAGCAGTTAGTTGTAGTGAGCCATCACCTGTGAACAGTAACACCCGATGTTTTGGGGCCGCGATACTTGCACCGAACGTCGAGGGGGTTGCATATCCGATAGACCCCCAGCCTCCTTGACCAATATATGTAATATTACTCGGCAGCCTCACCTCGGCCATACCATTGAAGAGTGTACCAATCTCGACGATCAAAATGTCGTCCTTTTTCAGCATACGTTGAAAAAGTAGATAATAGCCTGCCGCCTTAAGTGGTTCATCGTTACTTACATTGTATTGGTTGTATGGAAATGACACTTGTTTGAGCAATCCTTGACCTTTATAACCCACATTTTGTACTGCTTGAAACATGTCGTTAGCAAAAACGTTCGGATATACTGCACCTGCAATCTTAACTAGGTCTGATTGGATATCAATCGTCACCATTGAATTCAGTTTTGCCGTAAAATTCGCTGTGTTGGTGTCCGCGGGTACCAAGCCAATCGCAATGATACAGTCTGCATTTTCTACCGTATCTTGAACTTCAGAACATCCAAACGAACCTAAGTACATTCCGATATAATTAGGATGGGTTTCATCGAATGCCCCTTTACCGAACATCATAGACGCAACGGGTATATTCATTGCGTCTGCCAGCTGCTGAACTACATCCTGAAGGCCAAAACGTATGGTTTTTGCATCCACTAAGATTACTGGCCGTTTTGCACTTTCTAGTAATTGACGGGCATGATCTGCCGCAGCCTGAAGAGATTTTAAGTTTGACGTTTTTAGTTGTGGTGTCGGCTCTATCCGCTCCATAATCGGCTGTTCCACTAAATCATCAGCCACAACGAGGTAAACAGGTTGTTTCTTTTCTTTTGCAATGCGAATAGCAGCTGGAATTTCAATCATAGCATTTTCAGGTGTGAGTACCGCACTATAGGCAGTTATCTGTTTATACATATTACGAAATACATTAAAATCCCCATCCATTAGAGTGTGGTGCATCAGCTTATGTTCTTTTTGATCCTTTTCTTTTGGCGAACCAACAATGTGAATTATCGGAACATGTTCACTGTAGGCACCAGCTATTGGATTGCATGCATTCAACTCCCCAACTCCAAACGTAGTAATAAGAGCAGAAATCCCCTTGATTCTTGCGTAACCATCTGAAGCATAACCAGCGTTTAGTTCGTTCCGTCCTTCTATAAACTGGATTCCAATATATCGCTCCAACGTATCAAGTAGTGAAAAATTATAGTCTCCTGCGACGCCGAAAATTTCTGTAATGCCCTCTAGCTTCAGGCAATCAAACAAAAACTGCCCAACTGTTTTTTGGGCCATTCCAGCATGTGTATCGGAACCGGCTGTATTCTTCATTTTATCCATTACACACTCACTCCTTTTCCAAAGTCTATAGCTTGTTCAATTTTCCA
Organism: Gottfriedia sp. NPDC057991; assembly: GCF_042886615.1. Taxonomy (NCBI): domain Bacteria; kingdom Bacillati; phylum Bacillota; class Bacilli; order Caryophanales; family Bacillaceae; genus Gottfriedia; species Gottfriedia sp. NPDC057991. The sequence continues at coordinate 262,784 of NZ_JBHVQN010000001.1, read as the reverse complement.
GTACCCTTTTTATTCGTACCCTTTCATTGAACAGGCTATACGATTGATTGGAGTAAGGAATAATGTAAAACCAATACAAGCAGCAAAAGGACAAATTCGAATTAACGAATTTGCCCTTTTGTTATTTTTATTCCCCTTCAAATGTTATGATCAACAAACAAAGTGATTTTTAATATTTTTTGGAATTTATACTGCTGAAATAGATGGTTATTGTATTGTATTTTTCAACATATTATACATATTTGTAACATGCTCATCGACTTGATCTCGTGACATACGAAGTCGTTCAACTGAAGTTCCATATCCAATTTCTTGTTTCTCTTCTCTTAATCCTTTGAAAATCCCATCTGCGAATTCATCTAACGGTTCTCCGTGGGTATGCAATCCTGCTCCGCCTAAGTCTGTATTCACTGCCGGAGGAGCAATTTCAATTACTTCCACTGACGAATCGGAAAGTTGGTGACGTAAACTCATTGTAAAAGAATGGAGTGCAGCTTTTGTTGCTGAATAGATTGGAGCAATGACCAAAGGAGTAAAAGCTAATCCCGATGAAACATTAACAATCGTTGCCGTTTCTTTTGTAGCAAAATATGGAGCAAACAGCATAGACAGATGGAATGGTGCTTCAATGTTGGTTGTGATTTCTTTATTGAAATACTGCCAATCGTTCTGAGCATCTGATTTTAAAACATTAAATCGTTGTTGAATCCCAGCATTGTTCACTAGCACATTCACTTCTGGATAATTCTTTGTTACCCAATTAAACAATGATACACGTTCAGTCTCAGAGCTCAAATCACTTACATGTGTAATAAAATCTGGAAATTTTTCTTTAGCATCTTTAAGTACATTTTCACGTCTTCCGGTTACTATGACTTTATTTCCCGATTTAATAAACCGTTCTGCGAAAGCTAATCCGATCCCAGTACTTCCACCTGTAATAAGGATTGTATTTCCTGTAAGATTCATTTTAATTCCTCTTTTCCATGTATTATTCGCTTTGTTCAAAAATCCGATCGATTGCTATAACGATTAATTTTCAAATCAATCCCCTCTAACGATTTGGTCATTAATGAAATTTCTTCGAGAACTGCCTGCTTATGATTCCTCATCATTTCAAGTCGGAGTTCAACGGTTGTATCTCCTTCTACGACACAATCAATATATTGCTTAATACTACTAATGGGCATATGCGTATTTTTTAAACAAATAACGGTTTCAAGGAGTGACATTTGATTTTCTGAGAATAGCCTTCTACCTGCTTGATCACGCTCAATCAGTGGTAATAACCCCTTTTTTTCATAATAACGTAAGGTTGATTCAGTAATATAGAACTTTGCTGCACCTTCACTAATTGAACAATATTTCATTGGGATCCCCAAAAATATAGCTTTCATTGTCGACTAGAATATCATACGACTTAAACTATGGTTTAAGTCAATAAAAGAAAAAATAAGATCGACTTGTTTGTCGATCAAAGTTTTTTAATATACGCTTGTGTTCGATGAATATAATTTTATTCCAAATCTCTACCAATCGCTCTTCCTGCTTGTCTACCTGAAAATAAACAACCGCCTAAAAATGTTCCTTCCATCGCGCGATAACCGTGTACACCACCGCCACCAAATCCAGCAACTTCACCTGCTGCATACAGTCCCGGAATTGCATCTCCTGAAGAATTTAATACATTTCCATCTAAATTTGTTTGAAGCCCACCTAGTGTTTTTCGGCTCACAATATTTAAACGAACAGCAATTAATGGACCGTTTTTAGGGTCTAAAATTTTATGAGGAGATGCAACACGAATTAATTTATCACCAATATAATTTCGCGCTCCTCTTATGGCAGTGATTTGTAAGTCTTTCGTAAATTTATTATCCATTTCACGATCGCGTGCGATTAGTTGACGTTCGATATCATCATAGTTTAGTAAATTTTCGCAGGTTATCTTATTCATGCCTTCAACAAGCTCTTCTAACGTGTCAGCAACGACAAAGTCCTCTCCTTTTTCCATAAAAGCTTTTACAGGTGCTGGTATTCCTGAAGTTGCCCTTTTCATCACTTGTTTTATGCTCTTTCCTGTTAAATCAGGATTTTGTTCCGAACCAGAAAGTGCAAACTCTTTTTGAATGATTTTTTTCGTTAAAATAAACCAGGAGTAATCATAACCGGTTTGTTGAATGGCTTGTAGTGTACCTAAAGTATCAAAACCAGGAAAATTTGGTGCAGGAAAGCGTTGTCCACGTGCATCTAACCAAATTGATGATGGTCCAGGAAGAATACGGATTCCATGATTGCTCCATACTGGATTCCAGTTTTTTATGCCTTCTGTATAGTGCCACATTCGATCACGATTAACAATTCGACCACCAGCATTCTCAGTAATAGCAAGCATTCGACCATCAACATGTGCTGGTACACCAGATATCATTTTTTTCGGCGGGTTACCTAGTCGACTTGGCCAATTTTGGCGTACTAGTTCAAAGTTCGCTCCAATCCCCCCACTTGATACTAAAACGGCTTTTGCCCCATATTGAAAATCACCAATTATTTCACGAGAACTATCTTCTCCTCGCTCTGATTTACTTGGTTCTAATATAGAACCACTTACTCCGACTACTGCTCCATCTTGTGTTAATAGTTGATCTACACGATGACGGGACCTGAATTCTACTAATCCTTTTTTCATATGCTCGCGAACTCTTCGTTCGAAAGGAGCAACAATTCCTGGCCCTGTGCCCCATACTACGTGAAATCTTGGCACTGAATTTCCATGTCCTTCTGCAAGATATCCTCCACGTTCAGCCCAACCGACGATTGGAAAAAATCTCACCCCCATGTCATAAAGCCATTGCCTTTTCTCACCTGATGCAAACTCGACATATGCCTCTGCCCATTTCTTCCCCCAATAATCCTCATCCTCTTCACGATCAAATCCCGCTGTTCCAAGCCAATCCTGCCAAGCTAATTCCTTCGAATCCTTAATTCCTAACCTACGTTGCTCAGGAGAATCTACTAAAAATAACCCTCCAAATGACCACCAAGCCTGACCACCTATTGATGCTTTCGGTTCCTGGTCTAATAACAATACACTTTTCCCGGCATCAGCCATCTCTGCAGTTGCAACTAAACCAGCCAATCCTGCTCCAACAACAATCACATCGAACTTCTCCATCCAACTTCCCCCTCCTTTTTTAAGCCTTTTAATCTATTAAATTATGAATTTATCTACAAAATAAATAGTTTTCTAAATTTTCAGTTATAATTCAAATAATACAGTAAATAGCAAGAGAATAAAAGGAAAGAAGGTCCAACACTCCTGAACCTTCCTCCTTATTTCAATGCTTTTGTCGATCATAAACCTAATGTACATTTTTCTTTTTAAATCTTCCACCACGTACTTCTGCAATATCTGAAATTGCTAAAAAGGCGGAATGATCAATGTCATCAACAATTGTTTTTAATTCTGCTTCTTCTAATCGAGTGATAACACAATAGATAACCTTTGTAGTTTCACCTGAGTATGCTCCAGTACCATTTATATATGTAACACCACGACCCATCCTAAAAAGAATAGCTTCCCCAATATCATCACTTTTATCACTAATGATCCATGCTGATTTCGATTGTTCTAATCCTTCAACTACGATATCAATTGTTTTAAATGCGACTAAATATGCAATAATTGAGTACATTGCACGATCCCAAGAAAAGATAAATCCAGCAGCTCCTAAAATAAATAAATTGAAAATCATAATGATTTCACCAACGGAAAAAGGAATCTTACTATTAATAATAATCGCTAGAATCTCAATTCCATCTAGTGCGCCACCAAATCGAATGGCTAATCCTACTCCGACACCTACGACCATTCCTCCAAAAATTGTTGCAAGTAGAATATCTTCCGTAAAAGCAGAGATATGGTGAAACCTGCTTGTTAAATAGGAAAGAACAGTGATACCAAGAATGGTTGAAATTGCAAATGTTTTCCCAATTTGCTTATAACCTAAATAAAAAAAAGGTAGGTTTAATACAAAAAGAAATACGCCAAGAGGAAGCCCAGTAAGATGGGAAACCATAATCGAAATACCTGTTATTCCGCCATCGATAACATCATTTGGAACTAAAAATATTTCAAGACCTGTCGCTACAAGTAAAGAACCTACTAGCATAGCGATTGTTCTTTGCAAAATCTTCATTTTATGAGATTTTCCATTTGTTGAATGTACTACTTCTGCCATCTCACATACCGTCCTAACTGTTTTGTAAAATTTTACTACATTTAATATTTGCTCTTATGCTCAATTTATACTAAATAAGTTTATTCACTGGACATTTACAATTTGTTCAAATATAATTAGCTAGACAACTAATTTAATTAGCTAGCTAACTAATTTTTCGAGGAGACTTTTTTATGCGCAAAAAGCAGCCTTTCTTTTTTTTATTAAATCAAACTACACGTCAGTTTTCGAAATCATTTAATGAGCATCTTGTTCCTACTGGATTGTATTTGGCACAATGGTCCGTCATTCATTATATCCATTTACATGGACCATGTACTCAGCGAACAATTTGTTCGAATTTGAATATTGAGCCACCTACACTGACACGTACACTACGTAGAATGGAAACTTTAGACTTAATTGTTCGCAAAGAAGGAACGGATAAAAGAGAAAAAATGATTCATCTAACTGATAAAGCTACAAATCAATTTGATAGTTGGAAAGAACAAATCATCTCATTTGAGAATGATGTTATTAAAGATATACCCGATGAAGAGCTTGATATTGCACTTCAAGTTTTTCAAAAAATGATGAACAATATGAAAGCGTCGGAGGTTACTAAACAGGGGGAATAAGTTTGAAAAACGAGCGTTTATGGACAAAGGATTTTCTAAGTGTTAGCTTAAGTGGATTTTTTGTGTTTTTAGTATTTTATACGTTAATGGCGACATTGCCGATTTTTGTGATTGATAATTTAGGCCAAGAAGATAGTAAAGTTGGTCTTGTAGTAACATGCTTTCTTATCGCCTCAGTTGCAATTCGTCCATTTGCAGGTATCTGGCTTGATACAATTGGTCGCAGAAAAATATTAATCATTTCATTAGTTTTCTTTACATTAACAACATTTTTATATCCTTTTATAAATAATTTTGCATTATTACTATTATTGCGTTTTGCACAAGGGATTGCTTTTGGTCTAGGAACAACTGCAACAGGCACAATAGTTGCTGAAATAGTTCCTATATCACGTAGAGGCGAAGGTATGAGTTATTATAGCTCCTCCATGATCCTTGCAATGGTATTTGGTCCTTATCTTGGTATTAATTTAATGAATCATTTCACCTTCCATATTTTGTTTTTTGTTTGTGGATTCTTCGCAATTATTTCACTTGTTTTCGGATTATTCATCGCGATTCCTAAACAAACATTAAAAGCAAAAACTCGAATTAAACCATCACAATTAATTGAGCGTTCAGCATTACCAATCTCAATTACTTCAGCAATTATCTCTTTTGGTTACAGTGGTATCATTTCATTTATCACATTATACGCAAAGAATTTAGGTTTTGTAGATATTGCTAGTTTCTTTTTTATTGTTTATGCAGTTTTCATTTTAGGTTCAAGACCTTTCACTGGTAAACTATTTGATCGTAAAGGAGCAAACATTATTGTTTATCCTGGGATCATCTTATTTTCGATTGGTCTAGTTGTCTTGAGCTTTTCAACTGTACCAACAATCTTTTTATTTTCTGCTGCTTTAATCGGTCTAGGCTATGGCTCAATCCTACCTAGTTTTCAAACATTAGCGATTAACACTGCTGCCCCTGCCAAAAAGGGAATGGCAACAGCGACATTTTTTATGTTTTTTGACACCGGTATGGGGATTGGCTCTTACGTTCTTGGAATTATATCTGCGAAAACTTCTTTCCATATTATGTACGTAATAACGGCAATTGCTGTATTGTCAACGACTGTCATTTACTATTTATTGCATGACCGTAAACAAAGAAAAGCAACAGCTATTGAAAATGCAGCCGCATAAGCTGAAAACCCACCAATTTTTTGGTGGGTTTTCTACATTTACATCGTTATTCCTTTATCGATAACAATAACTTTTACTTTTACTTTTATATTCGATTTTTGGTATGTATCAAGCCAATGATTCTCATTTTTTTCCCAATCAGAATATTGAAATGAATGAGCAAGTATGCCAAATCCAACTGGATCAACTTTATCTTTTTGAAAAGATTGGACTAAGCCATTTAAATCTTTTTGCAACTTTTTTTCTATTGCATTTTTTAATACTTTTTCTGTGGCGTTCGTCAATCCCATTGGGGATTCTGTAATCATAATCGGCATTGTCAAGTTTACATTAAAACTATATCGTCCATTTGAATATTTTTTATCAATTTTCCGCTTTACATCTTTAATATAAAAACTAGTTTCTTCTTCGGTAAAAACATCATATTGATCTCTTTTAAATTTTTTAAGATCCAATGCAATAACTAATTGCCCTACTAAATGATCTTTTAAAATTTTTAGCATTTGTGTTTCATTCATTGATAGGGTTCGATTATACAAATTATTTTGGGTTAATATTGTCGTTCCATTAACTACTAAATGGTCACCTTGTACTATTAGTTCAGGTGCAAAAGGTGTTATTCCTTTCTCATAATACATTTGATGAAACATTCGTAAAGACGTTTTGAAAGCAACATTTCGAAAATCAGCAGTTTGTATTAATTGAGGAATATAGATTGGCAACTCTGGTTTATCCTTTGGTTTTAAATTAAAAACATCGGAAAGTGGACCATCTACAAAAATAAGATCGGCATTTAATCGAAACTTTGGATCTCGGTAAAACATATCCATTATTGAAAACCAATTTTTATGTTCAAGAACCTTTGATCCTATTAAGATTGCTTGAATTTTACCACCACCAGTAACACCATTAGCTCGGGTATCAAAATAATTTCTTGATTCTTTAATAGAAAGAGTTTGTACACTAAAATGTTCAGTTTTCTCTTTTGTTTCTTCACTAAAGACCGGGCTTGCCATATATACTTCTACTTTATTTTCATCATTTACATCGATTCCTAAAATCATCGATAATGTGACATCTTCTATATTAATTTTCCCTCTGCAACCTGAAACGCCGATTACTAAAAAAATACTAAGCAAACATACTTGAAAATATTTCAATTGATTTTCACCTTACTTAATCTATTTTTTATTAAACCGCCCACCAATAAGAGGATTGGAATACCGATTAATATGCATGATCCAGACACCATTATATAATGCAAATGAATAGTCGTATTTGTAAACGTCGGTACTTGAATAAACGTAAGAATGAGAATTACGATAAAAAGAATTATAATGATAAAAGGTTTTAGTTTAAATTTAAATAACTCTGAAAATCCATTCATCCCGGCCCAAATATACGTAACCCATGTTTTCGATATAATCATTAAAAATAATGAGAATAAAATGAAATCTAAACGCTCAACATATTGGAATTCCATTATACTTAAAATATCGATTACGGGCTCAAACGTCATTTTGATTTCATAAGGACTATAAATAACAAAGCAAATAATTGTTACAAAAATATATGTAAAAGTTGTTAATGCATTTCCAATAATAACACCTTTTATTGCCTTTTCCTTCGACTTTAAATAAGGATATAAAACTAGAATTAACTCAATGCCTAGAAATGAAGTTGTCGTTAATGGAATTGTCTTAAAAATCGGCATCCAGCCATTCTTTATAATTGGTAAAATAAAATTTAGATCGGCATCTTTAAGCGTGAAAAGTAGCATGAATAAAGTAAAAAAAGCAATTGGAAAAATTGCTTCTATATATTTTCCAATTAAATGAATTCCACCTATTATCAGCTGGTAAGTTGGAAAAAGAAATAACACTAATAAAACATACCCTTTTGTTTCTTGAAGAATGTAGGATTGAATATATAAGATGGCTCTACATAATACGAGATACCCCGCATAAAGGAAATAGATTGCTTGTAAAAGGACTACAATTGATCCAATTATTTTTCCTAGATAAAAAGTAAAAAAACTTACGTAATTTAAATTAGGAGCCTTCTCTCTTAATTTAACAAATAAAATGCTAATAAAAGTAGAAATGATCCCCCCAAAAAGAATTGCAATCCAACTACTTGTACCTCCTTTTAGAGCTAGTTCTCTAGGAAGTGACAACATTCCAATCCCTACTTGAATACCAAAAATCATTAAAATAAATTGAAATTGTGTAATTTTTGACTTCGTAATTATCACGAAAGAATCCCTTCTAACATTCATTCTTCATTTCGTTTATTTTGTTTTTTCCAAAGATAATTTAAAGGTACTCTTATGAGTGTATCTTTAAATGCATCACGATTGATTGGGGAAAATGGTAAAGTATAGGGTTTGTTATAGCTAGATAAGCTCAAACCATGAATCATGAGAATCATTGTACTTACAATCAAACCGATTAAACCAAATAATGAAGCCATAATCATAATTGGGAATCGAATGACTCGTAAACTAGATGCCATTTCATAGTTTGGAATAATAAATGATGAAATAGCAGTTAGAGCTACAACGATTACCATAATATTACTAACGATACCTGCTTGAACGGCTGCTTGCCCGATTACAATCCCGCCTACAATGCCAACTGTTGTACTAATAGGTGCAGGTAGCCTAATAGCTGCTTCTCTTAACATTTCTAAAGTTATCTCCATTACAATGGCTTCAAATAAAGGATCAAATGGAACCTTTGCCCTAGATTCCCCGATTGATAGAAGTAATTTTAAAGGAACGATCTCATAATTAAATGAAATAATGGCGATATAGATTCCCGGCAAAAAGATTGTTAAAAAAAATGCAACGACTCTAAGTATGCGATTAAATGACGCTACCATCGATCTTGCTGAATAATCATCAATCGTTTTAAAAAATATTGCAAAATTAATCGGTAAAATAATAACTTCAGAGGATCGGTCTACGATTAAAACTACTTTTCCTTCAAGTAATGTCGTAGCTGCAACATCCGGTCTTTCAGTTGTAAAATATTGAGGAAAAGGCGAAAATGGGTTCCTTTCCATTAATTGCCCTAAATGGTTTGCATTTAAAACAGAATCAACTTTTATCTTTGAAATATCTTGTTCTACACCAGAAAGTAAATCATCATCTACTAACCCTTCGATATACGCAATTGATACGATACTTTTATTTTCATTCCCGATTTCAACTTGCTTAATTTGAAAATCTCGACTTTTAATAAATCTACGAAGTAACGCAATATTAGCTTGATCAGTTTCAACAAAGGATATTTTTGACCCTCTTAAAGAATTATCAATACTTGGAGGTGTATATGCTCTTTGTGGTAATTTTTCAGTCGAATAAACAAATAAGGCTGGATCACCTTCTACTAGTAGAATACTTTTACCATCCAATATTGCTGTTTCAATATCTAAGATTTGATTCGTTCGAACAGTATTATTCGTTATGAATAATTCTATTTCTTCAGTATTTGAACTTACTGTATTAATAAATAGAGATATTTTTTGTTCATCGACTATGCTAGACAAATAGCAAAGCACCGCTTGCTTATCTCGAATTATCAAGTCTTTTGTTACTAAATCAGAGGTAGGAAAAATTCTCTGAATAATGTTAAGGTTCTCTATTAAATTTCCTTCAGTATGAAGAACGGAAGAGCGTAAATTAAATTTTCTTAAACGTTTCTTTTGCTCATTAGAATAATCCACTTAATCTTCCAGCCTTTCATAAATTTCCAGCTTGCTATCAGCTATCCAGTTTTATCATAAATGAATTATTTTATACTTAAAAAGCAAGTTACTAGATAGTTGGATTAAATGGCTGACATTCGTTACAATGAACAATAAATAGTTGTGATGGAGGAAAAAAAATGGCGATTTTAGCCAATTCAAAATTTACCAAATATAAAAAATTAATATCCTCTTTATCTCCTTCACTTGAAACTAGTACATTAAAAAGTGAAAAATTTCTTGTAGATAAAGATGAAAAGAAAAATTTAGAAATTTATTATGCTCCTTTTGAGTACATTAATGAGCGAGCTAAAGTCATCATAGTAGGGATTACACCCGGCTTACATCAAATGAAACAATCTTATTCTACAGTGATCAGGTTTAAAGATACGGAGATGGATGACGAAGAAATTTTACATGAAGTTAAAAAGAATTCTAGCTTTGAAGGACCGATGCGAAAAAATTTAATTGCTATGTTAGATGAATTAGAATTACATCATTATCTTGGATTAAATTCAACTAGCGAACTTTTTAGTACAGCAAGTCATTTAGTCCAAACTACTTCCGTTATTAAATACCCTGTTTTTTATAAAGGAAAAAACTATAATGGTTCAACTCCGAATATTTTAAGAACCGACCTACTTAAAAAGTATATTGTTAATACCTTTGCGGAAGAAATCATAAGACTAGAAAACCCCCTCATTATCCCATTAGGAGTTAATGTTTCAAAAGTTTTAAGCTATCTAACAACGAATGATTATTTAAATTTTGACTCAATTTTATACGGATTCCCACATACTTCTGGTGGAAACGGGCATCGACATAAACAATTTGCTGAAAACAAAGAAGAAATGAAACAAAAAATTAAATACTACTTTGAGAAATGATTAAAGGAGAACCAAAATGATTTTACATATTATCGAAAATAAAGATTGGCAAAACGTGATTAAAATAGGTGAATATTTACCTACTAGTTTAAATACCGATGGGTTTATCCACTGCTCTACTCTAGAACAAACTCTAGAAATCGCAAACTTATTCTTCAAAGGAGTAACCGATGTAAAAATCCTATGCATCGATGAAGAAAAAACAAAATCAAAAATCGTTTATGAAGATACCGAAAACTTTGGGCAATTATTTCCTCATCTTTATGGGCCATTAAACTTAGATGCTGTTTTTAAAGTTGTTGAACTTAACTGTAATGAAAATGGGCAATTTATATTACCTGATGAATTAATAGAACAAGAATAACAAAAAACTCAGATTCACATAGGTGAACTGAGTTTTTTAGCTTCACTCTTCATCACGAAACAAATCACTTAAAAACTTTTCCCTGTTTTGTAAAAAATATTTAGTAATTTGATAGTGATCTGTATTTTCATAATCAATTCTAGAAATTTCTCCATGATCAAAGCTCAAAATATCTGCATTTGGATAACCAAGTAGAATTGGAGAATGCGTAGCAATAATGAACTGCGAATTTTCGTTTTCTACTAAATCATGTATTATTTTTAAAAATGATAATTGCCTAGCAGGAGACAACGCTGCCTCAGGCTCATCTAACAAATAGATTGCCGTTTCATTAAATCGATTTAAAAACAAGGACAAAAACGATTCCCCATGTGATTGATTATGGAGAGACTGTCCGCCGTAGCTATCATATTTTTCATTTTTTGGATCCTCTAATTCATCTAAATAAGTAGCAAAATTGTAAAATGATTCCGCTCTTAAGAAAAATCCATTCGAAATTTTCGGCAACCAAGAAAGTCTTATGTTATTTCCAAGCTGTGACTCCGATGCAAAAACTTCATAATTATTATTACGTCCTCCACCTGCTGTATTGAAATCACATTTATCAGCAATTGCTTCCAATAAAGTAGACTTTCCAGAACCATTTTCACCTACAAAAAAGGTTACATTACTTCTTATGTCCAATTCATCAAAGGATTTAATCGAAGGAATAGAAAACGGATATTGGCTAAAGGAATTAATATCATCGCGCAAAAGTGTAATCTTTTTTAAAAACATTTTCATCACCTATGAAGATTATACAGTATTGATGATCCTTATCTAAAAATTTATTGTGAGGATGTACGTTTATTGATGAATTCCTTTTCCTAAAAAGTAGATAGGGTTTCTCAGCTGCGTTTTTTTATTGTACTTGGCATAATGACCATAAACAGCGGATTTTATGAAATTTTTATTCGATTTAGTAAGAATAAGAGCATCTTTACATTAAAAGTGACTACACCCTACCATCTCTCAACTCATAATACCCTAACCAGTATAGGTAATTATTAAGTTTATTTGCGATTCTCAGATTTTATTTGCAGTACACCGTTTATTTGCAGTTCAATCTTTTTAGCCATGAAAATAAAAAAAGAGGGTTCTCCTAAGTAGTTAGACTACTAAGATTCCCTCGTTTTTTATGAAGGTCAATGAGATTGAATCAAAATACACTACTAAGAGCATCTCTATAGATTACAATCGCTCTTACTACGTGAAAAATAGCTACTAGAATAATCGTTACTTCATAAGCAGATACATTAACTAATTCGAAATTTTTGCGGAGTACAAATTTCCGAAAAAGTGCTGGGAATCCTTCATTTAATTTTAAACAAATAAGATAGAAAACTAGAATGACAAAGTATAGGAAGAATCCCATGTCAGCATACTTCCAGTTGACTAAATCAGCAAATAAACTACATAACCAAATTATTAATACATTAACAACACAAGCTAGAATCCAATTGGAGAAAGAGGATGTCGTATAGATCGTTTTCATCAAAATCACTTCTCCTTTAAATCATCTGTAGTCAATTTTTACGCGTTTAGTCGTTCTTTTATGCGTGTATTATAGACTTTAAATTTTGTTTTTTTATTAAGTTTTGTTGAAGATATTTCACGTAATTGTTCTGACTTTTAATTCCTTTCTCATGTTAAAATGAGATTATACTTACTACATGAAAAGGGATGAACTACTATTAATCTACTAGAAAAAGTAAAAAATCTGCCGTTATCCCCTGGCGTTTATTTGATGAAGGATTCAAAAGGTCAAATCCTTTATGTCGGAAAAGCAAAAAGCTTAAAAAAACGAGTTCAATCTTATTTTCAAAATTCTAAAGGACATTCACCAAAAGTGAAAAAACTAGTAACTCATTTAAAGGATTTTGACTATTTATTGACTGATACTGAATTTGATGCTTTTATGCTTGAGTGTCATTTAATTAAAGAAATTAAACCAATGTATAATCGTATGATGAAAAGCCCGCAATCATTTATTTACTTAGTCATCAACTTAAATAAAAAAGTTCCTTCATTTGAAATTAGTTACGAGCCGATTGAAAGCGAAAACGTATTAATATTTGGTCCTTTTACAAGTAGAAGTACCGTTGAAAGAGCAGTTACTGGCATTAATGAATGCTTTAAAATTAATTGTGGCCATCTGGCAGTTAAAAATAGCGCATGTTTAAATTATTCGTTAGGGACATGTAATGGAGTTTGTCTAGGCGGATCAGCGCTTGAAGAGTACAATCTAATAATTGATAACGTTATTCGATTTCTTAATCGTACTGATATGAGTCTGCTTGAAGAAATGGAAAAGCTTATGTTAACAGCATCTGAACAATTTGATTTTGAGACTGCAGCAAAATACAGAGATTGGATTGAAATGGTTAAGTCTTTAACTAATAAAGAAAAACTAATCGAATTTACTGAACAAAATCATAATATTATTACACTTGAACAATTAGAAAACAACAAATTTAAGTACTTTCTGATCCATCGGACACAAATATTGCATTGTGAATTGGTAGAAATTGAAGACAATACATTTGATCAGTTAATTGAACAAATGTATTCAAATTCACTTGTTTACTTCAAAAATAATCATGTTCAATCTTCTAAAGATGTAAGTCGCGATGAAATCGACGAAGCTCAAATTATTTACAGTTACTTAAATAGTAAGAATTGCAAGCATCTAATTGTTCCAAAAAGATGGCTTAGTCATACAAGTACTAAATTAACAAAAGAGCTTCAAAAATTAATTATATTCTCTAAATAAAAATAGGCCCGAGGATATTTTCCTCGAGCCGTTTTCTATCCTTTTACCTTCTCAAACTGATTCCAGTTAATCGATTTCTCTAATAAAATTGAAAGAATGACACCCATAATTAGTCCATTTGTTAAAAATGGTTGAACAATCGTTGGAAGATTTCCAAATGTTCCAGGAGCAATATTCATTAAGCTTACCCCTACTAAAACTGGGGCTGCCAGTCTAAAAATTGTATCTGATGTAAATACTTTTCCATTTGTACTACTAAATGCTGTGCCAAACAATTGAAGATAGGCAACAAATAATACAGCATTTCCAACTGTTACAGGCATAGTTGCTAAAAATGAAATTAATGGCGGAAGTACGCCAATTATTGCTAGCAGTGCTCCCCCATATATAAATGGTTTTCTTTCATATATTTGTGTACTTTGCAAAAATCCAAGTGATGATGTAAAAGGAGTATAAGGTACGATTCCAAATAGTGCAGCAATAATTGTGAAGCCGCCAGTGAATAGTAGTGAAAAACGATATTGTTTTGTACTCGCCTCTTCTTTTAATAAATCAGACGCAGCTTTAATTGATGCAAATGTATTACTTAAATTCATAATTCCTGCAAAAAATGAGATTGCGATTATGCCTATTTCTAAATTTGGTGCTCCTAAAGGGAATAAAGAAAAATGAGCACTTGCCGCCCCTACTTCTTTTGCATCTGATCCAAATAAAATCGAGTAGAATAACCACCCTACAATAATGCCAATTAATATTGAAAAATTGCTAATAATACGAGAACCTTTTAATTTTAAAATACTAACAAATAATACGATGCATAAAGAAAGTATACTGATTGATATACTGATTTCACCTTTATTCGTAATTCCAAGCATTCCTTTAAAGAATACAAATATAAGCTGAAATGAAAGTAAAAATAAATAAACTGTCATAACCATTGGGGTAAAGATTTTTTGAAGAAATGAAATCAAATTAAATGCAGATAAAAGTAATGTAACAATACCTGCTGCAATAAATCCGGTTGCCATTCCCCCTCCAATTTCTGTATAACTTAACCCAAAAGAAGAGGCTGATAGTCCTAGATTCAGCATAACTCCCCACAATAAACCAGAATGCCCCTCCATAACTGGATATTTATGGCCAATCCATCCTTGTAAAACGGATGCAATACCAGTGAAGATCAGTGAACTTCTGATCGTACTTTCAATAACATCTGAAGGCAAATGAAATGCAGCGCCTATTGATATAGGGACTACAATCGTATTCGCAAAAATAAAAAATAGCCATTGAACCGATGAAAAAAGAGTAGTAGAAACTCTCGCGTTTTTCATAGTTTCCTCCTCCTCTTGCTTAAAAATTCTTTGTGTCTTTTATATAGACTAGGTCTTTAATCACCTTTTTCCATTTTAATGAAGTTGAAAGAAAAACACCAATAATAATGAGTGCTCCTCCTAAAAGTTGAGATACAGTAATATGATTTTTTAAGACAATTAATCCAACTAGCATTGCCACAAAAGGTTCTAAGTTTAGAAACATAGCCGCTTTTGATGCTCCGACTATTTGAATTTGATGATTCCAAATTAAAGTACAAATCCCATGCATCACAATAGCTGTTACAATTAATAGTATCCAAGGCATCGCTTCGCTACTCAAAGCTTGAGAAGTATCTGATAAAAGCGCAATCGGTAGTAAACCTCCAAAACCAATAAAATTAGAATAAAGTGTGATTGTAGTGGATTCATAGCTTGCCGTTAGCTTTTTAATCATAATAATTGAGATTGAAAAAGTGAGCATAGTAAGAAAAATCCAAATCAAGCCAATTGTAATTTGAAGCTTTTGTCCGTTTGTAATCACAAAAAAAACACCTATAAAAGCTATAATTGAACCTAATACAAAACCTTTTGTTAGTCTTTCCTTTAAAAATATTGAAGCTAAAAAAGATGTAGTAAGAGGAGCAAGCGCAAGTATTAATGCAGAAGTTGTAGGATGGGTTGTTTCTAAAGCGGAATAAAATGACCATTGATTAATACAAGTACCAATTAACCCTAGTAAAACAATCATAAACCAATCTTTTGTCTTAATCTTTTTCCACTTTTTCTTCATTAACGCATAGAAAACCATAAATAGTAATATAAAGCACAATCTTAACGCTGACAATAATATTGGTGGAAATTCTTTTACTAATATTGAACCAAAAACAAAATTACTTCCCCAACAGATTACACAAAAAAGTAATAATAGGTAAGAACGAACCATTTTACAGCCTGCTTTCTCGAATTATTTTAAAGTAAACTCGTCGACTGACGAGCCTTCAGGCGAAGACAGAGGCGTAGTTGCACTTATACTTAATTCCTAAAATTGGCTACGACGTCGAATAATCTTCCTAGTCCCGATTTATCATTTCTTAATGTGAAAAAATGAAAAAGGAAATCTAGAAAATTCTAGAGATCCTTTTTCTTCTAATATTTAGGCTTTTTTCTAAGCTTTGTTCCTATTTTTTTCGGACAGGTTAAATAGTTTATAGTCTATTGTTTGGATGTTTATTTTCCTTGGGGAGGCTTTTTGGCATCCTTTTTTAACATTAGCTAAGTGGGATTAGCAAAAAGCCCACTTAGCTCTTTCCGATCCTATTCATTCTAATTGTTCTATTTATTTACGAATCAATTTTTCTTCAGTTAATGAACCACTAACAATTTTCCCATTATATATGACTGCTTTACGATCTGCGCGTCTTGCAACAGCCTCGGCTGAACAACTTGCATCTACTAAAACTAGATTTGCTGAATCTCCTATTTTTGGCCACACTTGGTTTCCATCAATATCTAGTGGAGTTTTTCCACCTGTAATATATTTTAATGTTTGTGCTAAAGATACTTCATCAATCCATCTAAAGCGTTCAGCTAGTCTTCCCGCTCTTTCAAGAATATCGCCTGTTCCTAGTGGAGACCAAACATCAAAAATATTATCATTACCTACTGCTACTTCGACACCTCGCTCGTTTAGTAAATCAACTGGAGGCATTTGTCTATTAATTGGAACACTTGTAACAATCGAAATTCCAGCGTCTCTAAAACTATTTGCCAGTTCGTACGCTTCTTCCCTTGGGATATCTCCTATCCCAAATGCATGACTGATTGCTACTCTTCCTTCCCAGCCTGCTTGTTTAGTAAATTCTACTATGCGCTTCATCGTAAATGAGCCTAGATGACCTGGATCGTGTAAATGTATATCAATATCTGCATCAGCTTCAACTGCTAAATTATATAGTTGGTACAATGACTCTTCAATATTTTGGTCTACAATAGCAGGATCAACTGAGCCAACAATTCCTGCGCCATTTCTTAAGGCTTCTCTGACATAATTGAAAGCATTTGACCTTAATAATCCATGTTGAGCAAATGCAACAACTTCGGAGCTAAGTCGGTTCGAATAATTAGTTAATGCTTGTTCGACTTGTTCTAAATTTCTTATTCCAACCTCTGGGTATATATCAACATGCGTTCTCACATGTGTAGAGCCTGAAGCTAAAAGGATTTCAAGTAAAGCTTCTGCACGCTCCTCCGTACTTGAAGCAATTGTTGGTAAAACCATTTTTTCATATTCAAATCGTTCAATCACACTAGAAGTTGGCGTGCAAGCTCTCCATACATCTCCCATTAACGTTTTATCAAGATGTACATGCTTTTCAATAAAAGAAGGTAACACAAGTAATCCGTCTGCATCTTGAACTGTAAATTCACTTGTAATAGCCGTTTCATCTTTTGTTATTCGTGTGATTTTTCCATTTTCTATTAATAGATGAAATAATTCTGTAGCAGTACCTACCACTTTTCCGTTTTCTTTTTCAAATCCAATTTCTAATCGAGCATTTTTTAACCAATAGCTAGATTTCATGAATTTCACCCCTTCTAGTAATCAATTGTTCCTTTACTTCAAAGCTGATTCGTAATTCAGTCCACCATAAACAATATTTCCATTAGCTAGGACAGCAGCACGGTTTGCGCGTCTTGCAACAGCCTCTGCTGAACATGATGCATCAACTAAAACCATACTTGCTTCATCTCCAACCTTTGGCCATAACTGGTTACCCTTTTCATCAAGAGTCCTTATACCACCAGTAATAAATTGCAATGTTTGAGATAACCCGTATTCATCTTTCCAATTGTATCTCTCAGCTAATCTTCCAGCTTTTTCTAACAGATCTCCTGTTCCATGTGGAGACCAAGAATCATAAAAACCATCACAACCTAAAGCAACTTGTACACCTTTTGAATGGAGTAAATCAACAGGAGGCATTACTCTATTAATCGGAACTGTCGACATAATCGATACGCCTAAGTTTGCTAGTTTGCTAGCCATTTCAACTGATTCATTTTTCGGTACATCACCTAGCGCAAATGCATGACTTACTGCTACGCGATTATACCAACCAGCTTGTTCAATAAATGAAACTAGTTTTTGTATTGTATAAAAACCAAGATGGCCTGGGTCATGAATATGAATATCTATATCAGCATCAAACTGTACTGCTAGATCAACCATTTCAAATAATGAAAGTTCAATATTTTGATCAATACCACCAGGATCTAATCCTCCGACAATCGTTGCTCCCTCTCTCATCGCTGTTTTCATAAATGATTTACTATTTGTGCGAAGTAATCCATGCTGAGGAAATGCAACAATTTCGTGAGTCATCTTATCTTTATACGTATAAAGTGCTTTTTGAATTTCTTCTAAATTTTTCAAGCCAATAAACGGATCAATATTAACATGCGTTCGAACATGGGTCGCGCCACCTTTTAATAACAGATGAAGCATTTGTTCAGCACGATGTTGACCTGTTTCAGCTAGTTCAACAAGTTCTGCCGCTTCTAAATTTAATCTTTCTACTAAATTTGCAGCAGGAATACAAGCCTTCCATGGAAGTCCAAGATAAGTCTTATCTAAATGATTATGCATTTCTTTAAAAGCAGGTAAAGCCAGTAAATTTTTTGCGTCCTGGACTGGTAGATCTGTTTGTAATGGTAAATTAGTCAATTGTAATTGCTCAATTTTCCCATCACTAATTAGTAAATTGTAAAGAGTTGTCTCAGTACTATCAATATTTCCATTTTCAAATACAAATCCGCTATCAAGTTTTACATTCTTAAGCCAATATGATTGATTCATCTCATCACTCTCTTTAATAAAACTTAAACTGTTGTTGATTCAAGATTTGAAATTGAACCACTTACAACATTACCTTTAAAAATAACTGCAGCTCGTTTAGCTCGTCTCGCAACTGCTTCAGCTGAGCAAGTAGCTTCTACAAGTACGATATTTGCTTCATCTCCTACATTTGGCCATGCTCTTTCGCCTTCATTATTTAAAGGAGTTACTCCGCCTGTAATAAATCCAAGACTATTAGCAAGTGTTTTTTCTTCAATAAATCTAAATCTTTCAGCAAGTCGTCCAACTTTTTCAAGATTATCTCCAATTCCAAATGGAGTCCAATGATCTGTAATGCTGTCATTCCCTAATTCGACTTTTACGCCTTTTTCACTTAGTAAAGGAATTGGAATTGTTCTAAAAATTGGTACCGTAGAAGTAATAGAAATTCCTAAATCAGCAAATCTCTCACCAATCGCAGTAGCATCTGGAACAGAAAGATCTGCTAAACCACTTGCATGACTTACTGTAACTCTTCCTTGCCATCCTGCTTTTTCAGTTAATGTTGCTAATCTTTGCATTGTAAATAATCCAAGATGATCTGGATCATGTAAATGAACATCGATATCAGAATTTGATTCAACTGCTATCTCCATAATCGTCTCAAGTGAACGTTCAATGTTTTCATCGATTGAAGCTGGGTCAACTCCACCTACTAGATTTGCTCCATATTTCATCGCTTCTCTTACTAGTTCGACAGAGTGACTTCTTAAAAGTCCGTGTTGTGGAAATGCAACAATTTCATGTGTTAATTTATCTTTATATCCTTCTAAAGCTTGCAGCGTTGCTTCTAAGTTTTTTAATCCGATAACTGGATCAATATTACAATGTGTACGAATGTGAGTCGTACCGTAACTTAATAATAGATCTAGCATCTTTTCTGCTCTTTCTTTAGCAGTTGGTAATAATTTTGGTAATAAAATTTGTTCTTCTTCAATACGTGTTTTCACACCATTTGTTGCTGGCATACACGCTTTCCATGGTCCACCATAATAAGTTTTGTCAATATGAATATGCATCTCTTTAAATGAAGGAACCATTAGAAGGCCTTGCACATCATATTGTGGCAATTGATCAGTAATTAAATCACTAACTAATTGAATAGAAGCAATTTTTCCATTTTCAATTTTAACGTTGTACTTTCCAGTTGCAGTTCCGTTGATTACTTCATTGTCATTATAAGTAAAACCATTTTCCAGACTTACATTTGTTAACCAATACGATTTTGACAATATGCTCACCCTTCCATCCCACATTAAATTTTGATTCTATTTTAATTATAAGTCTGTTTGAAATATTTTGATTTTAGTATATTTACATATTTTTAAGTTATTTTTACTAATTACTATTTCATCATTAATTTTGTTGTTAAATAAGTATGCATTGGTTGATTTACACCCTTTATGAGGAAGTTATTTTCTTCTTTTTGTTATTTTGCTTCCTCATGAACCTGTTATGAGTATGTTATTTTCAGCTTCTCGATTTTTTGTTTCATAAGCTTTCATTTTTCAATAGTGAGTATGTTTTACTTCTACACGCAAGAAAATTCACCCCTCAATCAGGATGAACCTCCACTTGCAGAAAAATCAGATTATTTAATTGTTACGTCATTAATCTCTAAATAGCCTGAAGGGCTGATTGAGAAGCCTTTTACATTTTTCGAGATGGCAGCGACATTTTCAATTACTCTTACAGGAATATAAGGTGAATCTTCCATTTCAATTTCTTGTGCTTGAGCGTAAATTTCTTTACGTTTTGCTTCGTCTTTTTCTTTTCTTCCAGCATTAATTAAGTCATCAACTTTTGGATTGCTATAGAAGAATGTGTTTCCGGCAGCGCCGCGTGAGTCTGAGTGGAATAGATTGTACTGATTGTAATCAGCATCTCCTGTTGCGTTTCTCCAGCTAATAATAAACATTTCTGATTGACCTTTATTAACTTTTTCAACGAACGAACCATATTCCATCACTTGTACTTTTAAATTAATGCCAATTCCTTTTAATTGTGATTGAAGAACTTCTGCTAAATTTACTCTTTCTTTACTATCCATCGTAAGGATCGTTGCATCAAATCCATCAGGATAACCAGCTTCTGTTAATAGTTTCTTCGCTTCTTTTAAATTGTAATTGTATGCTTTTAATTGCTCATCATATCCAAATACTTTTGAGCCCATTGCTGAATTTGCTTTTTTACCGACATTGTTAAATACACCTTTAATAATCGAATCCATTTCAACTGCATGAGCGATTGCTTTACGTACACGTACATCATTAAACGGTTTTTTTGTTACATTGAATCCGATATACTCTGTTCCGTATCCTTCACTTCGGTACACTTCCATAGCCGAGGATGATTCAACTTGATTCATAACTGCTATTGGGAGTGGTTCTGCAATTTGAGCTTCTCCTGTTTCAATCATTGAAATTCTTGTTGAGTCTTCTGGAACAACCTTGAAGTCAACCTTGTCAATCTTTGGTTTTTTCCCCCAATAATCTTCATTTTTAACTAGTATAATATCCTGACCTGGAGACCATGATTTAAATTTAAATGGACCTGTTCCGTTTGGTTCTTGAATAATGTTCTTACCATATTTATCAATTGTTTTAGGACTTATAATTCCACCTTCATGATTTGCTAAAATTGATAGAAGTGGTGAGAATGGCTCGCTTAAAATAAATTGAACTGTATATTCGTCGACTACTTTAACTTCTTTTACCATTTTGAATACTACAGCTCTTGGTGAAGCAACTTTTGGATCTAATAAACGATCAAAA
The DNA here is from genome assembly GCF_042886615.1 of Gottfriedia sp. NPDC057991. Taxonomy (NCBI): domain Bacteria; kingdom Bacillati; phylum Bacillota; class Bacilli; order Caryophanales; family Bacillaceae; genus Gottfriedia; species Gottfriedia sp. NPDC057991. The sequence goes on along the minus strand of NZ_JBHVQN010000001.1, from coordinate 240,944 downwards.
GTTTTCTTTACAGCCTCTGCATTAAATGGTGTTCCATCGTGAAACTTCACATCATGTCGTAGTTTAAATTCCCAAGTTTTATCATTGATTTGATTCCATGACTCTGCTAGCATTGGTTGAATTTCATTATTTTCATCTCGTTGGACTAGACCTTCATAAATTTTATGATGGGTTACGCTTGCTGCATTTATTGTAGACATAAATTGCTGATCTAAATTTTCGGCATCTGATAACCGAGCAATTACTAGCGTGCTTCCTCCTTTAGAATCATTTGCTTGTCCATTTGCTTTCGTACCTACGTCTTGATTAGATGAACATCCTGTAATTGTGGCAGCAGAAAATAATACTAGAAAAAATTTACCTATTCCCGATTTTAGTTTCAATGGCATTGCCTCCCTGTTTAAAGTTTGTCTTACAAATATTTATCTAATTATATAAAATATTCTGATAATTATTTTTGAATATCTTTACCTGTTTTTTCAGTTTCTTTACTTCTTTTTCAATTATTTGACTTTGTTTCTAGTTCCTTAATTAATTCAAGCCTTTTAAAAGATGGTGGGAATAACTCATTTTCAGGAAGTTGTTCATAATCTCTTTCCATATATCCTCTTCTCATCTTATTAAAATACACTTGGCCTTTTTGTTTTAATACCTCCATATCAATATTAGGAATTACTTGATCTTGCATCACAATTCTTCCATTTATAATTGATAGTTTTACATCTCTACCTGAACCACTTACAAACATTGTGCGAATTGGGTCATCAATAACGCCCATATGGAATCCATTTAAATCAATCGCAATGATATCCGCCTTTGCTCCGACGGCAATGCGACCTAAATCTTCGCGATTTAGAAATGCCGCTGCTCCTAGAGTGATAGAATTGAAGAAATCAGCGTATGTAGATCCTTCAACTTCTTTTTCTACAAATCTTGAAAGCATACTACCAGTACGTACATTTTGAAAAATATCTGGAGGGAAAGTATCAGTACCTAATGCAATATTGATTCCTTCTTTTTTATATTTCGCATATGATTCAAGCCCTTCTCCATGTCTTCCTATAATAAGTGGACAATGGATAACGGTAGTATTTGTTTCTTTCAGAAGTGAAATATCATTATCAATATTGTAATTCGCTCCACTATAGCCCGATACAAAATGAGCGTGTGGTATTCCTGTATTTGGACCTAAGAATCCAAGATTATATAAATATTTAATTGGTGTAACGCCGTGTTCTTTTAAAATTGTATTAAATTCAAAACTTCCTTGTGCAGCATGGAGCTTGATTGGAACGTTTAATTTTTCACTGTAATATTTTGTTTTTATCAAAATTTCTTCAGTCTGTGATTCGATTCTTTCTGGAGCTAACATCCCTCTGACCAATCCATCAAAAGCACCATCGAAAGTTTCAACAAACTTTATTGCTCTTTCTAATCCTTCCTCGCCCGCTTCTTCATCCCAATGAATTTTAACCTTTCCATCTGGTTCGACTACTCTAATTCCTGCTTGATAGCTTGGTCCAAGATAAATTCTCAACCCTAGTTTTCCCGCATGATTCGCTGCAGCTACTAACTCTTCAAAAGTTTCAGCCCAATTTTTATAAAAAACGGATGTTATCGGCATAGCAGTAGTAATTCCATTTAAAATAAGCTGAGAATAAGCATATAAAGATTTAAATGCTTCTTCCTCCTCACTCATTAGCTCATGATGCCCATTCTTTACAAACTCCTCAGACCAAAGGAGATTTTTTTGTCGATTTGATTTTGCTTCTAAATGCAAAATATCATGATCAATATCACCTAGAGCATTTAAATCAATAAAACCAGGACTTAGGATCGCGTTTCCAACGTCAATTACTTGATCTACTTCTTCTGTATAGTTTTTTCCAACAAACAAAATTGTATCTTTTTCAAATACAATTTCTGCATTTTCCAATATGATATGTTCTCTTCCGTCAAATCCAATTACATATCTTCCCTTTAGCTTCGTTTTCATTTTTTCTCCCTTCGAATTTGAAATTTTTTTTTATTTTTCAACATACCTCATCTCGTCAACATAGGCACGGGCATGACCCCAGAAATACTTTGTAGGTTGCATATATTTTTCTAATCCAGCGCGTTTAATCGTTGCAAAAGCTTCTTCATTTGCTTCATTTAATACAGTGCTTTCATGAACGGTATGTACATTTCTACCTTCCATAATAAGTTCTCCATCGACAATCACGTGGTGTACATCATTTGCCACTGCTTGAAATACTAAGCGATGAACATGCATATACTCTGGAGTCAAATGTGGTTGATGAAGATTAACTGTGATGACATCTGCTTTTTTCCCAATTTCAAGTGAACCAATTTCATCATCCCAACCAATACATTTTGCTGCATCAATCGTGATCATTTCTAAAAGCTTGCCAGGTGGTAAATAGTAATAGTCTCTAAGCGCTGCTTGATGTACAAACTGTGTTTTCCTCATTGCTTGGAATAAATCAAAGCTCGTAGATGGTGAGGTACCATCTGTAGAAATCGCAACAGTTGCTCCCATTTCAATTAATTCTGTAATTGGTGTACGTGCATTAATTTGTCCAAAGCCTGGAGAAGCACTAATATTTGTACCAGTTTCAGCTAGTATTTTGGCTTCATCGAATGATATTCCACGACAATGTTGAAGATGAACATCAGGACCTAATAGAGCATTTTCTTTATCTTGAATTGCTAAATGAATCATTCCACCAAATGCATCTGAGTGAATTCTTGTATTATATTTCCTAGCAATCTCTCTTATTTTTTTAGCTTGATAAAGATCATGTTTTGTTAACCCGTAAAGTCGATCTGGAGAAGTCGGATAGGAAGGATCAACAGATGTTACAATAACAAATGGTGTAATAAAAGCCCTTGTTCGATCATCATTTGCATGATTTAACGCCTCAATAACAGCTTCTGCTCCTTTTAGTACTTCTTCATAAGTAACTTCTTTCTCAATTCTTTTCCCATCAACCCATCTACTAAATGAATGTGGCCAAGGTGGGTTACACGGACCAGTACAAACTACTTCACGCACACCTACTTCGTTGTAAGCTTTTGCATGGTTTATTGCAAATATTGGATCATCCGATCTCGGTTCTGAGCCTAAAACACTAACTCCCGTTGTTATGCCTGCTTTTAGTCGTTCGAGTGCTGATAGTTTTCCTTCGTAATACCAAAAATCATCAGTCACATAATGCTTATATGTATTCGTCATAATCGGCATCCAAAAATCAATATTTTCCATCGCTATTGTTTTAAACATCGAATGACCACCATGACCATGAACATCTATTAATCCAGGTAAAATACATTGATGACTACAATCAATTACTTTCTTAGCCTCATACTTAGTATTCAAGTTTTCAGTTAAATCAACGTCTATAATTCTCCCATTATGAATTGCAACTGCACCGTTTTGGATAATTCTTCTTTTTGCATCCATTGTGATAACAGTTCCATTAACTAATAGCAAATCAATCATTTTTTCTCCTCCTATTCTTTAGGCTGATCTTGTCAAAAAACTGAAACAGCATAATATCATTATGCTGTTTCATCATTGAATTCCTTATTTCACTGTTACATCATCAAGCATTAAATAACTTGCTGGGTTTAACCAAAGTCCTTTAACTGATGACGCAGTAACTGCTAAATGCTCATAGTTACGAATAGGTACATATGGTACATCTTTGTTTTCAATTTCCTGTGCTTGAGCATAAAGTTCTTTACGTTTTTCGCTATCCGATTCTTGACGAGCTGATTCAATTAATTTATCAACTTCTGGGTTACTATAGAATGAACTATTTCCAGCTGCGCCTTGGGATTTACTATCAAATAAGTTAAATTGGTTATAGTCGCCATCTCCAGTAGCATTTCCCCATCCACCAATCGAAACTTGATGTTGACCTTTTGCAATTGCATCAATATAAGCTCCGTACTCAAGAACTTGGATTTTTACATTAATACCAATACCTTTTAATTGAGATTGAATAACTTCAGCCATATTTATTCTTTCTTTACGGTCACTTGTTGTTAATGTAAATGATAGGCCGTCCTTAACTCCTGCTTCTTTTAATAGCTTTTTAGATTCATTAATATCGTAGTTATAGCCTTTAAGATTTGGGTCATATCCAAATACTTTTGGACTCATTGTTGAATTTGCTTTTGTTCCAACATCGTTATATACACCTTTAATAATTGAATCTACTTCAATTGCATGTGCAATCGCTTTACGGACACGAACATCATTAAATGGTTTTTTCTTTGTATTGAAGCTTAAATATTCTACAGCTAGTCCATCCGTACGGTATAAATCCATTGTGTCAGAAGCTTCAATTCGATCGATTTCTGTTACAGGCACTTGATCAGTTACATGTGCTTCACCAGTTTCGATCATTGCTAGTCTTGTAGCATCTTCAGGAACTACTTTAAAGACTACACCATCAATTTTAGGTTTATTACCCCAGTAATCTTTATTTTTTTCAATTTTAATTTCTTCCCCTGATTTCCAAGATTTAAACACATAAGGACCAGTTCCAACTGGATTTCGTCCAATTTTATCACTGTTTTCTTTAATCGATTTTGGACTAATAATATCTCCTTCATTACTCATTAAAATTGATAAAAGTGGAGCATATGGGTATTTCAAAATAAATTGAACAGTTGAATCGTCTACCACTTTAACTTCTTTTATCATTTCAAATTTACCAGCTTGTGGTGATGCAGTTTTTGGGTCAAGTACTCGATCAAAATTTGTTTTAACTGCATCTGCATTAAATGGTGCTCCATCCTGGAACTTAACGCCTTTGCGTAATTTGAACTCCCAAGTCACGTTATCTATTTGCTTCCATTCTGTTGCTAAAAGGGGTTTTGGCTCCATATTTTTATCTGGTTCAACTAATGTTTCATATACCTTTTCATAAACAACGTTTGCTGATGGTATATCAGTAATAAAATGTGGATCTAATGTAGTCGCATCAGATAGTCTAGCTACGACCAATGTTCCCCCTGCTTTTGCCTTTGTTCCTGTTGCACTACTGCTTGTTTGGTCTGATGTACAACCTGCAAGCGCAGTAGATACTGTTAATAATGATGCAAATAATACTCCAGCTGTCTTTTTCTTCATTGTTTTCTTCCTCCTCTTATACTTGCCCCCATGATTCTCTTGTTCACCATTTTTCCTGAGTACGTAGGCTTATTCAAATTATAAAAAAAAATAAAATTTTATATTTTCAGAATCTTTACTCGTTTTTTAATTATCTTTACTGCTTTTCCGCATTATATTTACTTCAATTCCAATTTTGAATAAATTTAAACAAAGAAAAGGGGGAAAAAACAATGAAAACAGAGATTGTATTGAATAACAATGAAATCAAATTAGAAAAAAAAGAATCTCAAAAACTAAAAAGATGGAAAGTATTTTATAAGAAGTTTAAAAAAAATAAATTGGCACTAGTTGGTGGATATATCGTACTTTTTTATATTTTAGTAGCTTTTTTGGCACCACTCATTTCACCGAAGGATCCTTTTGCGATTGATTTAATGCACAAATTGCAAACTCCATCGCTAGATCATTGGATGGGAACAGATGATAAAGGAAGAGATATTTTAAGTAGAATCATTTATGGAAGTCGTCTTTCAATTTCTGTTGGTTTCGTATCTGTCTTATTTGGAGCAATTTTCGGAATCACGCTTGGGTTGATAGCAGGTTATTACGGAAAATGGGTTGACACGATCATTATGAGGGTTGTTGATGTTTTACTAGCATTTCCAGGCATTTTACTAGCACTTGCGATTATTAGTGCACTAGGTCCTAGTCTAATTAATGTAATGGTTGCTGTCGGTATCTTTTCAATCCCAACGTTTGCACGAATCGTTAGAGGATCTACGTTATCCGTCAGAAAACTTGAGTATATAGACGCAATTCGTGCATTAGGTGCAACTGATTCAACAATTATTTTCAAACATATTTTCCCGAATATTCTTTCACCAATAATTGTCCAAGCTACGTTAAAACTTGCTACAGCTATTCTTTCAGCAGCAGGCTTATCATATCTCGGATTAGGTGCTCAGCCTCCATCACCAGAATGGGGAGCGATGTTAAGCAGTGGACGTGATTACTTATTTACGGCACCCCACATTGCCTTATTTCCGGGTATTGCGATTTCAACACTTGTTTTAGGATTTAATATTTTCGGGGATGGACTAAGAGATGCTCTTGATCCAAGAATGAAAAAATAAGGAGGAAAGTAAATGTTTCTATTTATCGTCAGAAGAATTATACAAACTATTCCGGTTTTACTTGGTGTAAGTTTAGTCGTTTTTTTAATCATGCAGATGGTTCCTGGTGATCCTGCAACTCTACTTGCTGGTGAAGGTGCTACGAAACAAACAATTGAAATGATTCGTCATCAACTTGGACTTGATCGCCCTGTCATTATTCAGTATTTCGACTATGTTGTTCATGTACTACAAGGAGATTTTGGTGAATCGCTTCGAAATAATCGACCAGTATTAGATGAGATTATGATTCGTTTGCCTATTACTATTGAACTTGCACTGGCTAGTATTTTCATTACAGTTGTACTTGGTATGTTAGCAGGAATTATATCAGCGACTAAACAGTACTCTGCAGCTGATATTACAATTATGATTGTCGCTTTACTAGGAATCTCTTTACCAAGTTTCTGGTTTGGTTTAATGCTGATCTACTTCTTTTCAGTTAATCTTCATATTTTTCCAGTTGCTGGCTGGGGAACGTTTAAACATATGGTACTACCAGCATTAACATTAGGTGCAGGTGGTGCGGCAATTGTAGCTAGAATGACGAGGTCAAGTATGCTTGAGGTTGTTCGTCAAGACTATATGCGTACAGCAAGAGCAAAAGGATTAAAAGAGCATGTCATTATTTATAAACATGGTTTAAAGAATGCACTTATTCCTGTTATTACTGTAGTTGGACTTCAGTTTGGTGCATTACTAGGTGGTACAGTTTTAACAGAGTCAGTTTTTGCAATTAATGGACTCGGTAGATTAATTGTTGATGCAATTAGGACGAGAGATTTACCGATGGTTCAAGGTGGAGTTTTAATCGCTTCAGTTATCTTTGTATTTATGAATCTAGCTGTTGATATTCTCTACCGTTACTTTAATAAACGAGTTGACTTGAATTAAGGAGGTCCTACTATGAAAAAACAATTTGATGAAACAATTCTTGAGGTTAAAAATCTACAAACCTACTTTTATACAGATGAAGGAACAAGTAAAGCAGTTAATGGAATTAGCTTTACATTAAAAAAAGGTGAAACACTCGGAATAGTAGGAGAATCTGGAAGTGGTAAAAGTATTACATCATTATCCCTTTTACGATTAATCCCCTCTCCTCCAGGAAAAATAACTGGTGGTAGTATTCTTTTTAAAGGTGAAGACTTACTAGCAAAAACGGAAAAGCAAATGCGTTCCATTCGAGGAAATGAAATTTCAATGATCTTTCAAGAGCCGATGACATCTCTAAATCCTGTTTATTCAGCTGGAGAACAAATTGCAGAGGCGATTCGCCTTCACCAAAAATTAGGCAAGAAGGAAGCTTGGGAGAAAGCAGTTGAAATGCTACGACTTGTAGGTATCCCATCTCCTGAAAAACGTGCAAAGCAAGAGCCACATGAGCTAAGTGGTGGAATGAGACAAAGGGTTATGATTGCAATGGCACTTGCTTGTCACCCAGAAGTACTAATCGCAGATGAACCGACTACCGCTCTTGATGTGACAATTCAAGCTCAAATTCTGGAATTAATTAAATCACTTCAAAAAGATTTAGGTACAGCCGTAATATTAATCACGCATGATTTAGGCGTTGTTTATGAGACTTGCGATCGAGTGGCTGTCATGTACGCTGGAAGAATTGTTGAATATACTTCAGCAAAAGAACTTTTTAGTAGCCCTAAACACCCATACACAATCGGGTTATTAAACTCTCTTCCACGTCTCGATATGGATCAAGATGAATTAACTACAATTCCTGGTACTGTACCTAGTCCATATAATATGCCTAAAGGCTGTAGTTTTGCGCCACGCTGTGCACATGCAAAGGAAATGTGCCATCAGTCAGTGCCAGATTTACTAACAATCGACAAAAATACTGAAGTCAGCTGTTGGATGTACACATCACAATGGGAAACAGACTATACCATCAAAGAGAAAGTAGGGATTGAATAATGGCATTACAAATAGTGGATAAAAAAATACTACTTAATGTAGATCATTTAAAACAATACTTTCCAATTAAAGGTGGCATTTTAGGAAGAACGGTTAATCACGTAAAAGCTGTAGACGATATTAGCTTCAACATTTATGAGGGAGAAACTTTAAGCATAGTTGGAGAATCCGGTTGTGGTAAGTCTACTACTGGTAGAGCCATTCTAAGATTGGACGAGCCTACTAGTGGTAGCATTCATTTTAAGGAAAAAGATTTATTAAGCTTAGGAAAAAAAGAAATGCGTAAAATAAGAAAGGATCTACAAGTAATCTTCCAGGATCCCTTTGCATCACTTAACCCTAGACAAACAATTGGACAAATTTTAGCTGAAGCATTAGCAATTCAAGATGTCGTTCCAAAAGAAGAACGTAAAGCTAGAATTGAGGAATTATTAGGGCATGTTGGTTTAAGACCAGAAGCAATGGAGCGATATCCTCATGAATTTAGTGGTGGTCAACGTCAGCGTGTCGGAATTGCACGTGCACTTGCAGTTGATCCAAAACTAATCATTTGTGATGAAGCAGTATCTGCTCTAGATGTTTCAATCCAAGCTCAAGTATTAAACTTATTAAAATCGTTACAGAAAAAATTCTCACTTACCTTTCTTTTCATCTCACATGATTTAGGTGTAGTAAGACATATTTCTGATCGTGTAATGGTAATGTATTTAGGAAAAATTGTTGAGATTGCCGATAAAAAATCTATTTTCGAAAATCCACAGCATCCTTATACACGTGCACTATTATCTGCTATTCCAGTACCAAACCCAGTAAATCAAAGAGAACGAATCATCTTAACAGGAGATGTACCTTCTCCAATCGATCCTCCAAGCGGCTGTCGTTTTCACACAAGATGCCCTTTCGCGATCGATATTTGCAAAACAAAAGTACCTGAATTAAAAATATCTGAGCAAAACCATCAAGTTGCTTGTCACATAATTAATTAAATAGTATTCTTATAGGCATGAAGTGAAGGAAAAGAAGAGAATTGATCCTGCCATGTAGAAATTCTACTTCTATTAAATACATTTAATGCTTATAAAATTGGATTATATATCGAATTTTGATTTGATCAAGATGTTCTAAGGATCCTATGGAAAAAGGCGCGAAGGCTAGAGACTCCTCTAAGAAGCTCCAATGGGATGCTCAGCTTCGTTCCATTCCATTGGAGCAACTTTAGTTGTAATCAACCATTTATAAACAAAGTTTTCGAAAAAATTAAAAATATTATCAAAAAAACTAATTGAGGTTCTTCATGCTTAGTTACGAGGGATTTACTTTACTAATTATGCTATTTATTTTAGCTCCTATTATGGGAGCTATTGCTTTATTATTTTTGTTTATTTTTGAAAAAAGAATTGACTTACTTGAAAATAAAAATAGAGAAATTCGGTTAGAGCATGCATTACAAGAAGCTCAATACAATAAATTAAACCAGCAAATTCAACCGCACTTTTTATTTAATACACTTAATGTCATATTAAGCTTAGCGCGTTTAAACCGAACCTCGGAATTAATCCGAGCTCTAGAAACATTCTCTCAATTTTTAAAATTTAAATATAAATCATCAGAGCCATTAATTCCTTTAGATCAAGAAATACAATATACTCAATATTATTTAGACATTCAAAATCTACGGTTTGGAGAGCGTCTTAAAACTCAGTTAGATTGTCCAAAAGAGTTATATAAAGCGCTAGTCCCCCCTTTTATTTTGCAAACGTTAGTAGAAAATTCATTTAAACACGGTTTAGAAAAAAAGGTTGGAGAAGCTTTACTGGATATTCGATTTTATCAAGATTCCGAGCTAGTTTGTTTAGAAGTAATTGATAATGGTTTAATGGGAATGACTAATTCTTTTTCTAATCAAGAAGGCCATGGACTAGACAATATAAAAAAGAGATTACAACTATATTTCGGTAACAGTGGACATGTACTGATTACATCAAATGAATCAGGAACAAATGTTAAGGTCGTTTGGCCACTTATATATGACTCTATAGAGTAAAGGAGGGAAAATAAAGTGAATGTATTATTAGTAGATGATGAACCATTAGAGCTTGAACAGATGGAATATTTGATAAAAAATATGTTTCCATTATGGAAGTTTTATAAAGCTGCTGATGCATGCCAAGCAATAGCAATTAATCAAAATCATAAAATTAACATTGCGTTTCTAGATATCAATCTACCTGGACGGTCTGGACTAGAGTTTGGCGAAGAGCTTAGAGCACAAAATAAAGATGTAGATATTATTATGGTTACAGCATATCAAAGTTTTGATTATGCTCAACAGTCAATCCGAATCGGCGTTCTAGATTATTTAACAAAGCCAATCATTGAGAGTGAATTATATAAAGTTTTATCTAAATATAGTGATACCGATACGTCAAACCAATTTTCTAGTTTAATACATCAAACTCTTTTATATATTCATGAGCATTTCGCTGAAAAACTTTCTCTTTCTGACGTAGCTCGAGAAGTTCATACGAATCATACTTATTTAAGTAGGAAATTTCATGAAGAAGTCGGTGTATCGTTTTCAGAATATTTAATAGACTATAGAATACAAGCAGCTAAGCGATATTTAACAAATAATTCAAATTGGAACATATCCGATGTAGCTGAAAACTCAGGCTTCAATAGTCAGCATTACTTTAGTACTTTATTCCGCAAAATTGAGGGCATTACTCCAAAAGAGTATCGTGAGAAAGGAAAATAACAGTGAATTCACGTTCATTTAGAGAATACGTACAAGGTCCTATTCAAATTGGAATGGGAATGGGAATTATTTCTCTCTTGGCACGTTGGGTAACAGGGACTACGATATTATCTTCGCCAGAATCAATGATTAAATATGGCGTATTTGGTGGAATCGGATATGCATTTTTAGGCGCTATTGCTTTATTTGTATTTAGTTTTATTGGGAAAAAGGTTCGACAGGAGTACCCTGATGGTTTAACAATTGGAGATTATTTACAGAAAAAACTACATCCACTTGGTTATTGGATTATGATTTGTATTTTAATATTAACTAGTTTACACATATTATATATACAGTCGATAACTGCTTCTACTTTATTTCATTATCTTTTTAATTTACCGTTGTACATAGAAATCATCATTTTTATATGCTTTTGTGTACTTTTTGCAGGTTTGGGTGGATTAAAGATGATACATGGATTAGCAGGATTCCAAGTCATTACAATGTTTGCAGCGGCAATTTTAATTCCGTTGTATTTTTTCGTAAAAGAGGGTGTTCAACCCGTATATGATGGGATTAAATTATACCATCCATACATGCTCGTTATTGATCATTACGATTTATGGGGTTTTTTATTTTCTGGCTTATTAGTTGGATTTGGTCAGTTTTTCTTTGACATTACTTCATGGCACCGATTATTTATGATTGAACCGAAAAAACTACGTTTAACATTCTCGATATCAGGTTTAATATGGTGTATTTTCCCACTTTCATTTTCATGTCTTTTTATTATTGTTATATTTACAGGTGGATTTACAGATATTCAATCAATATTAGTTGGTTTAGCGAATAAAATAACAACTCCATTTTTTTTCATACTTTTTGTTTTATGTGCATTTAATGCAATTACTTCTACATTTGGTGCGGTTCTACATTCGCTTGCTAGCTTAATCATTATCAATATAATAGAGCCATTTCATACGATAAAAAATGATCAAAAAAAAATAAAACTTGCTTATCTACTATCTGTGATTATTGGAGCGATCATCTTTTTCGCTACAATTATTCATTCAAAAAAAATTATTGAACTATTATTTTACTCGGGAAATGTCTATTCTGCATTGTTATTTCCAATTTTAGTTATTGTATTTAGTAAGAATAAAGTCGGTAATTACATTCCAATTAGTATTGTAATCAGCATCATACTTTCATATATTGTTCAGCCGTATGTAGGTGAATTTCAAAGTATTTGGTTGAGTTTATTATTTTCTATTGTGATAATTATTTTGGGTTTTTCAATCCAATTTTTTAGTAAGAAAGAGTCTGTAAATATGTCATAAAGAAGAGCTAATCAGTTGACTTGATTAGCTCTTTTTTATTTTTTACCAACCGAAAAGTGTAAAATTTTCATATTAACTTTACGGTCTAAACAAATAAGGATTTCTTAATTTCCGCCTTTACTTGGTGGAGGATTTTCATTACCACCTTTTTCTGGTTCAGGCTGTTCTGTTCCACCTTTTCCAGGTTGTGGTTGCTCTGTTCCACCTTTTCCAGGTTGTGGTTGTTCTGTTCCACCTTTTCCAGGTTGCGGTTGCTCTGTTCCACCTTTTCCAGGTTGTGGTTGCTCTGTTCCACCTTTTCCAGGTTGTTCAACTTGGCCGCCACCTTCACCTGCACCACCACCTGCTCCTCCGCCAGTGCCGCCACCTTCACCTGCACCACCACCTGCTCCTCCGCCAGTGCCGCCACCTTCACCTGCACCACCACCTGCTCCTCCGCCAGCACCGCCGCCTTCACCTGTGCCACCACCTGCTCCTCCGCCAGCACCTGTGCCACCACCTGCTCCTCCGCCAGCACCGCCGCCTTCACCTGTGCCACCACCTGCTCCTCCGCCAGCACCTGTGCCACCACCAGCTCCTCCGCCAGCTTTTACAGCTTCATATGAATGCATGATAGATGCAAAAGTTGTTGGATCTACTGCACCTGTAACAGGTAATCCGTGCGTCTTTTGATAATACTTTACACCTTTAATCGTAAGATAATTATAATGTCCAGTAATCTCGCCTGAGTAGCTACCTATTGATTTTAACATTCCTTGTACAACGTATACATCTGGACCCTCTGACCCTTTACCAAATGCATAGCTAGTTGATGACATACCTAATGCAAGCATTGACGAAAGTACAATTGTTCCTAAACTCTTTTTACCATATTTTAAAATTTTTAATTCCTTATTCTCAGCAGAATAAGACTTGTCCAATGCGAATTTCTTCACTAATGACACCATCCTTCTAAATGATAAACTTTTAAAACTACAAATTTTACTATTCCCCTAATACAACCGATAATTCATCTCATTTATGTAGTAAAGACCTCTTTTATTAAGATTTTTTTATATTTCTACATATTTTGCATGATTATTTTTCAATTTTTAAATTGCTTAAAAATGATTTATCATTTATTATTTGCCCATAGACTAGACTTGCGATGAAATTAAATTATGGAGGTTACACTATGAAGGTTTTACTTTTTGGAGCAACTGGAATGGTTGGTCAAAGTGTATTAAGAGAATGCTTACAAGATCCATCTGTTAGCTCGATTTACTCAATTGGTCGTAGTATTACAGGAATTCAACATGAAAAATTCTATGAAATTAAGCATTCTAATCTGCTTGATTTATCTCCAATTGAAAGTCAATTATCTGGATTTGATGCATGTTTTTTTTGTTTAGGTGTTTCATCATTTAGAATGACAGAGGAAGATTATCGTAAGATTACATATGACCTTACCCTATCTATCGCACGTACATTATCAATATTGAATCCTCAAATGACTTTCTTTTATGTCACAGGATCAGGTACCGATAGTACGGAGAAAGGTCGTACAATGTGGGCTAGAGTGAAAGGTAAAACAGAAAATGACTTATTAAAATTACCGTTTAAAGCTGCATATATGTTTCGACCAGGTGCAATTATTCCACATAAAGATATAAAATCAAAAACTAAACTATATCAATACGGCTATAACGTAACGAAACCTATCTATCCGATGTTAAAAAAAGTCTTTCCAAACTCAATAACAACTTCAGAACAAATTGGTCGATCCATGATAAATATTGCAAGAGCTGGCTATCATAAGCCTTTAATTGAGGTTGAAGATATAAATAGGACAGGAGAAAAGAGTAAGTAAAAAAGGTATAGGGAAAGTATTTTTCCTTCTTTCCCCTATCCCTCTCCATTAAGTATTTAAGTATGGAGCTCCTCGTCTTGTGTTTGCTGCAGATGTTGCGTCCTCACTTGTATCTAGGTATGGGCTACCACCTTCGTCATAATTAATTTTATTCGAATCGTTCTCGCTCGTGTCTAAGTATGAGTTGGTAGCAACGTGGATATGATTGTCATCAGTATTTTTTGGTGTTTTATGTTCTGACATTATAAGTTCACCTCCGTATTTATATTGTGTATGGATATTAACATTAAATTACAGGTAGTTTGAGGGAATTATTACATCCACTTCAACGTTTATATTATGTTGTTCTTTTCATTTCTCTCCCCTTTGTATAGTTAGAATATCCTTATCGATTTGTTCTGTTTTATCATCTTCATTACTTATTGGTACACACTCCAAACAAGCAAAAGCTGCACCTGAGGAGCTTCATTATGTATTAGCTTATAAAGGTAATTTACCAAGCAATTTCACAGATACAATTTCAAAAGCTGGCGGTTCTGTGGAACGAATTATTTCAGAAGTAGGAATTGTTGAAGTTTCATCATCTAATAGTGAATTTTTAACGAATATTAAAAAAGATACAAGCATTCAATCAGCTAGTAAAGAACTTCAAGCATACTTGGAAGCTGACCCGGATGATAAAATTGAGTTTACTCCTGGAACACCGAATGGTGAAAAAGTAACACTTGATGCAAATGCTAATTCCTATTGGGAAAAACAATGGGACATGCAGAATTTAACTCATAATGGAGATTTCTATAATATTAACAAAGGAAATCATAAAACGGTCGTAGCTGTAATCGATACAGGAATCGACTTTAGTCATCCAGATTTAAAGGCTAATGCAGATCTTGCTGGGTCAAAAACATTTGTCCCTGGAACGACAGATGCATGGGATAAAAATGGCCATGGAACTCATGTTGCTGGCTCAATTGCAGCAAATGGAAAAGTTAAGGGCGTTGGACCTGAGTTAACAGTTCGAGCTTATCGAGTTTTCGGTGCAACTGGGAGCTGAACAGTCATGGATTACAGATGCAATTGTTTCAGCTGCAAACGATGGAGTTGATGTAATTAATATGTCGATCGGTGGATGGCGCTGGATGGCTCATAACTTAGACGAAAAAGGTGAGTCAGCTTCAATGGTGGCATATCACAGAGCGATTCAATATGCTATTAAAAAAGGTGTAACGGTCGTTGTATCTGCGGGGAATGACTCAAGAGATTTTAACAATATACACGATATGCAAGATTATTGGAAAACTACTTACGGTTTAGATATTAAGGGACCTTCACGTGTTGTACCTGCACAAATTCCAGATGTCATTACATTTTCTTCATCTAATCAATGGTCAAAAGACAATATTGCATTCTACTCAAATTATGGAAGTGTAATCGATGTAGCTGCACCTGGTGGAGATAACGGTCCTGTATACGATGGTTTATATCGTCAAAATCCAACAGGTAACTTTTTAAATAAACGTGATTATACATATCGTACTTTGTCTACTTATCCTACATATCCTACATATCCAGTAGGTGTAAATGCAGCTAATCCAAATGGTACAAATGCAACAACACAATTTAGTGACGGAAAATGGCATGGTTATTCATATCTCCATGGAACTTCAATGGCAGCTCCAAAGGTTGCAGGGATTGCAGGCGTAATTAAGGCAGCTCATCCTGAATATAACCCTTCTCAAGTAGCAGCAGCAATAAGACAAAGTGCACTTGATTATGGTAAAAAAGGACAAGATCCACTATACGGTTCTGGTGAAGCAAACATTTATTCCTTCTTATCAAAAGATAAATCAAGCAAATAAATTAACTTTTTAAGCAAGTAAAATAGAAAAGGATAGATAATCCAGAAGAATTCTAGATTATCTATCCTTTTATTTATCTTATGCCTTAGTTAACAGCTACATCTTCTAATACTCGGACAAATTCGCCTTTATTTACTGGATAACCAGCTTCAGCGATTTTAACTTTTACAATTTTACCGATCATGTCTTCTGTTCCTTCGAACACGACTTTTAGATAATTGTCTGTGTAACCAATTAATAGTCCTTCTGCACCATCTTCAGTGTACTTTTCTTCCGGTATAACTTCTAATACATCTCCATCAAACATTGATGCGTATTCTTTTGCAAGTTGATTTGATAATTCAATTAAACGGTGTACACGTTCATTTTTAACTTCTTCGTCAACTTGATCTTCCATACGTGCAGCTGGTGTACCTGTACGTTTAGAGTATGGGAATACGTGTAATTCTGAGAATTTATTATCTCGAATGAAATTGTACGTTTCCATAAACTCTTCTTCAGATTCACCTGGGAAACCTACGATTACATCAGATGTAATTGAACAGTTTGGTAATACTTCACGTAGTTTCTCAATTCTTTCAGCAAATTCAGCCATTGTATATTTACGACGCATACGTTTAAGAACAGTATCTGAACCAGATTGTAATGGTACGTGTAGGTGTCGAACTACATTATTTGAATGACGAAGAACTTCAATTACTTCATCCGTAATTTGACTAGCTTCAATTGAAGAAATACGAACACGTTTTAATCCTTCAACTGTTTCTAAATCTTTTAATAACATTGCTAAGTTGTAATCTTTCATGTCTTGACCGTATCCACCTGTGTGAATACCAGTTAAAACGATTTCCTTATAGCCTGATTCAACTAATTGCGTAGCCTGTTTTACAACTTCTTTTGGATCACGAGAACGCATTAAACCACGTGCCCATGGAATAATACAAAACGTACAGAAGTTATTACAACCTTCTTGAATTTTTAATGAAGCACGTGTACGGTCAGTAAAAGCAGGTACATCTAGCTCTTCATAAACTCGTGCTTTCATAATATTTCCTACGCCATTAATTGGTTGACGTTCTACTCGGAATTGCTCGATATAATCCAGCATTTTCGTACGGTCCTGTGTACCAACAACGATATCCACCCCGGGAATTGCCATGATTTCGGCTGGAGATGTTTGTGCATAACATCCAGTTACACAAATTACTGCATCTGGATTTTTGCGCACGGCACGACGGATTACTTGTCTACTTTTTTTGTCACCTGTATTTGTAACTGTACAAGTATTAATTACGTAAACATCAGCTTTCGTTTCGTATTCTGTACGTTCATAGCCAGCTGCTTTAAACAGTTGCCATATTGCTTCTGTTTCGTAATGGTTAACTTTACAGCCTAATGTATGAAAAGCTACTTGTGGCATTTCTTCACCCCATTAATTCAAAATGAAAGGAGGCAGCAGCTAAAACATAAAATGGTGCTGTTTCTGTTCGCAGAATTCTTGGTCCAAGTCCACATAGCTTAGCACCTTTTTCTTCTAGCTGATCAACTTCTTTATCTGACAAACCACCTTCTGGTCCGAAAACTACTAATAATCGTGAGCCTTCCTTTAATGACTGGAATGTCTGAACAAGTCCTGCTGATTCTCCTGTTTTTGCACTTTCTTCATATGCAACAATACACGCATCATAATGCTGTATTGAGTTAAGTAATTGTTGAAAAGATGCTGGTTGTTCCACGGTTGGTACAATAAATCGATATGATTGTTCAGCCGCTTCTTTTGCAATTTTTTGCCATCTATCAACCTTTTTACCAGCTTTTTTATCATCTAATTTAACAATTGATCTAGCTGCAGCAAATGGTAAAAAACCAGAAGCTCCAAGCTCCGTACCTTTTTGTATGATTAACTCTAGTTTATCATTTTTTGGTAGTCCACTAGCAATCGTAATTGATATAGGCAGTTCATTTGTATTCTCAACATATTCTACAACAGCTGCAGTTATTTGTTCACTAGAAATATTTGTAAGTGTACAACGAACAGTTGAAGATCCTGGAACTGTACAAATGATTTCTTGATCTAGCTTCATTCGCATAACATTCGCGATATGATGAGCATCATCACCAGTTATTGTAACAAGATCATTTTGAAGCTGCGTTTCTTCTATAAAATATCTTTGCATATTACATTCCTTGAACTGGCTTTTTTGCAATAATTGCAACCCAGTCCTCTAAATGTAATACTTCCTTCACTTCAAAGCCAACTCGTTTAAGCTCATTTTCGATGTCTGCTTGTTTAGCACCAATAATTCCTGAAGAAATAAATGTTCCACCTGGTTCTAAAACATTAAAAACATCGTCTACGAAACGAAGAATAATTTCAGCAAGTAAGTTCGCAACAACTACTTGGAACGGACCTTCAATACCTTGTAGTAAGTTACCTTGTCCAACTTTTATAACATCGTCAACTTTGTTTAATACAACGTTTTCTCTTGCACTTCGAACTGCTACATCGTCTAAGTCATAAGCTTCTATATTTGTAGAACCAAGTTTAGCAGCTGCAATACTTAATACTCCTGAACCAGTACCTACATCGATTACACGGTCAGTTGATTTTACAACTTTCTCAAGTGCACGAATACACATAACAGTTGTAGGATGAGTACCAGTACCAAACGCCATTCCCGGATCTAATTCGATAATTAATTCGTTTGATGATTTGACTTCATACTCTTCCCAAGAAGGTACAATTGTAAATCGCTCTGAGATTGAAATTGGATGATAATATTTTTTCCATGCAGTAGCCCAATCTTCTTCGTTTACTTCATGCACAGCAAATGTATTTTTACCTAAATCAATATCATATGAAATTAAATTACTTATTGCTTCTTTTATTCCGTCGATCGTATCGTTTAAAAAACTATTCACAGGAAGGTATGCTTTAACGATTACACCTTCCTCTGGATAATCTTTTGGGTTAAGTTGGTAGATTTCACCGTAAACCTGTGCTCGCTCCTTCGTCAAATCAAACACATCCTCTATGACAACACCACTTGCACCAGCTTCGTGTAAAATGTTAGAAATCGGTTCAACCGCATCCTGTGTAGTGTGAATACTTAATTCTGACCATTTCATAAACTACCAACTCCATTCATACTCTCTTCTTTACTTGGCAATACCCTCTAATCATAGTCGGATTTAGAGGGTGCCATTTAAATTACTTCTTCTATTTAGTGTTTCCACTTTTTACCTTAACTAACGTATTGAATTAATAACTTCCTTATTGTTCGCCAAAATTCTTAACCGCACGCTTTAACTTTGTAAAGAAAGAATCGTGTTTATCGTCTTTTTGACCTTTGCCAATATTGTAAAACTCTTCAAGCAACTCTTTTTGACGGCTTGTAAGTTTTGTAGGTGTGATAACTTTTACAATTACGTGCTGATCACCTTGACCATAACCACGTACATCTTTAATACCTTTACCTTTTAAACGCATTCTAGTGCCAGTTTGCGTTCCAGCAGGTATTTTCGTTTTTACTTTACCATGTAATGTAGGAACTTCAACTTCATCACCTAATGCAGCTTGTGCAAATGTTAATGGAAGTTCGCAGTAAACGTCATTTCCGTCACGTTCAAAGAATTCATGTTCACGAACATGGAATGCAATATATAAATCTCCAGCAGGACCACCATTTTTACCTGGTTCTCCTTGACCTGAAAGTCGAATTTGTTGTCCATCATCGATACCAGCTGGTACTTTAACCATGATTTTCTTACGAGTTTTCACTCGGCCAGCACCATGACAAGTATTACATTTATCTTTAATAATCTGACCAGTACCTTGACAGTGTGAACATGTCGTACGGTTCACAATACGTCCAAATGGAGTATTTTGTTCAACACTCATTTGTCCTGAGCCTTGACAATGATTACATGTTTCTTTTGATGTACCAGGTTTCGCACCTGATCCACTACATGTATGACATGTTTCTTCAGTTGGAATTTCAATTTCTTTTTCCATTCCAAATGCTGCTTCTTCAAACTGAATTGTCATTGTATATTGTAAATCAGCCCCTGCTCTTGGTGCGTTCGGGTCACGACGACGTCCACCGCTACCACCAAAAAACTGACTGAAAATATCTTCAAATCCACCGAATCCGCCGCCGCCAAATCCGCCACCACCGAATCCTTGGTTTGGATCTGTATGACCAAACTGATCATAATGAGCACGTTTTTGATCGTCTGATAAATTTTCGTATGCTTCTTGCACCTCTTTAAACTTTTCAGGTGCATCAGGATCCTTATTAACGTCTGGATGATATGTCTTTGCTAATTTACGAAACGATTTTTTTATTTCATCTTGTGATGCACTTTTACTAACACCAAGCACATCATAGTAATCACGTTTACTCATAGTATTACAATCCGCTCCTTTCACATAAAGAATATTTTAACACATCCTGTGCTTTTCTTAAAGAAAAAGAAGAAGTCAAAGCCAAGGCTTCCCTGACTTTGACTTCCCTTTTTTAGATATATATATTGTCTAGTTCCAGGCGTTAGCCCCTCGAGGTCATAAGCCCAATAACGGTAAAAGTTAAAAACCCAACTTTTTCCGTTATTGTTCTTATGCTTGTCGGGGCTGAGCAAACGCCTTCCACTTTTCGTTATTTCTCGTCCTTAACTTCAGTAAACTCAGCGTCTACTACATCGTCTTGTTTCGCTCCGCCTTCAGCTCCACCTGCAGCTTGTTGTGCAGCAGCAGCTTGCTCATAAAGCTTCATTGATAAAGCTTGAACGATTTCAGAAAGAGCATCTTTCTTCGTACGGATGTCATCTAAGTTACCAGCTTCTAAAGCAGCTTTTAATGCGTCTTTAGCTTCGTTAGCTTTAGTAACCTCTGCTTCTTCAACTTTTCCTTCAAGATCTTTTAAAGTTTTCTCTACTTGGAATACTAATTGATCAGCTTCGTTTTTAAGATCTACTTCTTCTTTACGTTTTGCATCTGCATCAGCATTTAATTCTGCTTCTTTTACCATGCGTTCTACTTCTTCATCACTTAAACCTGAAGAAGATTGAATTACGATGTTTTGTTCTTTTTGAGTACCTAGATCTTTCGCACGTACTGTTACGATACCATTTTTGTCGATATCAAACGATACTTCAATTTGAGGAATTCCACGTGGTGCTGGTGGGATATCCGATAATTGGAAGCGACCTAATGTTTTATTGTCATTAGCCATTGGACGCTCACCTTGTAGTACATGAATGTCTACAGCAGGTTGATTGTCAGCAGCCGTTGAGAAAACTTGTGATTTACTTGTTGGGATTGTTGTATTACGTTCGATTAACTTTGTAAATACTCCACCCATTGTTTCAATACCTAATGATAATGGTGTTACGTCTAGTAATACTACGTCTTTTACATCACCAGTTAATACTCCACCTTGAATTGCAGCCCCTAGTGCTACTACTTCATCAGGGTTTACACCTTTATGTGGTTCTTTTCCTGTTTCTTTTTTGATTGCTTCTTGAACTGCAGGAATACGAGTTGAACCACCTACTAAAATTACTTTATCAATTTGGCTAGAAGTTAAGCCAGAATCCTTCATCGCTTGACGAGTTGGGCCTAAAGTTCTTTCTACTAAGTTGTGAGAAAGCTCTTCGAATTTTGCACGAGTTAAGTTTAACTCTAAGTGTAATGGACCAGCTGCACCCATGCTAATGAATGGTAATGAAATTTGAGTTGAAGTAATACCTGATAAATCTTTTTTCGCTTTTTCAGCAGCATCTTTTAAACGTTGTAATGCCATTTTATCTTGGCTTAAATCAACACCGTTTTCTTTTTTGAATTCAGCTACTAAGTAATCAATGATAACTTGGTCGAAGTCATCTCCACCTAAACGGTTGTCACCAGCTGTAGCTTTAACTTCAAAAATTCCATCTCCTAATTCAAGGATTGAAACGTCGAATGTACCGCCACCTAAGTCATAAACTAAGATTGTTTGGTCTTCATCCATTTTATCTAAACCGTATGCTAATGCAGCCGCAGTTGGCTCATTGATGATACGTTCTACTTCTAAACCTGCGATTTTACCAGCATCTTTAGTTGCTTGACGCTCAGCATCATTGAAGTATGCAGGTACTGTAATAACTGCTTTCGTTACTGCTTCTCCTAAATAAGCTTCAGCAGATGCCTTTAAGTTTTGAAGGATGATTGCAGAAATCTCTTGTGGAGAAAAATCTTTGCCTTCAATGTTTTCTTTATGTGTAGTACCCATATGACGTTTAATTGACATGATTGTGTTAGGGTTTGTAATTGCTTGACGTTTTGCCACTTCCCCAACTTGACGCTCACCATTTTTGAACGCAACAACTGACGGAGTTGTACGTCCACCCTCTGGGTTCGGAATTACTTTTGGCTCTCCACCTTCTAATACTGCGACACAAGAGTTAGTTGTACCTAAGTCAATACCAATAATTTTACTCATTGCATGTTCCTCCTAAAATCTACATAAGTTCTATTTTAGTTTTTTTTAAAAAATTTTATATTTATGTTAGCGATTTAAATAGACGCTTAACGAATTACTCGTTTACTTTAACCATTGATGGACGAATTACTCTGTCCTTTAGCTTATAGCCTTTTTGGAATTCTTGTAGAACTTCATTAGATGGTTTAGAATCTTCACTTTCTTGCATTACAGCTTGATGGACATTCGGATCGAATTGTTCACCAAGTGCTGGGATTTCTTCTACTCCTTCTTTTTTCACAGCTTCAACAAGTAAACGGTAAACCATTTCCATACCTTGTTTTAAAGAAGCAGTTTGCTCATCTGTTGCTTCAACTTGTAGTGCGCGTTCGAAATTATCTAGTACTGGTAATAAATCAGTTACTAAGCTTTGAGCACGATAAGTCATTAAAGATTGTTGGTCTAAAAGTGCACGACGTTTATAATTTTCGAAATCAGCATGTAGACGTAAGTACTTATTTTCCTTCTCATCTACTTCAGCACGAAGTTTTTGAAGCTCTTCTTCAGAAGAATTCACATTGTCAGTTTTCTCTTCTGTATTTTCTTCTGTAAAGATTGAAGGTTCTTCAACAGTAGTTTCTTCATTCACTACTTCTTCATTTAAAAGTTCTTCCTGACGTTCTGTCATGTCACCTTCACCTCCTATTTTTTTATATGTAATCCATTGTTTCTTTTCACAATGGATTTATTCAACATCCTTAGATGAAAATAATAAATTCAATTGTCCTGTAATTAAATGCATTAATGAGATTACTCGGGAGTATTCCATTCGAGTTGGCCCTAATACTGCGATTGTACCAATTTGATCTTCACCTAAAGAATAGGTTGCGCTAATGATACTTACATTTTCTAATCCAGACTTTTCATTTTCCTTACCAATTTTGACACTTAAACCTATGTGTTCAAGAGGAATAATACTTTTTAGTTCATCTTGCCTTTCAATCATGTTTAACAATATTTTCATTGTCTCAACATTATTAAATTCTGGTTGAGCTAAAATATTCGTTTTTCCACTTAAAAACAGCTTTTGTTCAATCGGTACGTCAATAGTGCCACCAATCATCTTTATAACACTTTCATAATTCGAAATATGCGTACGTAAAATCATTGCAATCTCTTTATAAAGCTTGTCATTTATTTGATGAATCGGTACATTTACTAGTCGTTCATTTAATATATTTACCATTTTCTCAATATCACTCATAGACACACCAGGTGGTATAGTTACTGTTCGATTTTTAACAATACCTGTGTCTGTCACAATAATTGATACTGCTGTATTAGGTCCAATTGGAATAAGCTGAATATTTTTAAGCTTATTTTCGGTAACTTTTGGTCCTAGTGCAATTGTTGTGTAATTTGTTAAATCAGATAGTATATCAGCTGAATTTTTCACAAGCTTTTCTATTTCAAAAATACGCTCGGCAAAAATACCTTTTATCGAACGAACATCATCGTCATTAACAATTTGTGGTGATAACAAATGGTCTACATAAAAACGATACCCTTTTTCAGAAGGGATCCGACCTGCAGAGCTATGAGGCTTTTCAATATAACCAAGTTCCTCTAAATCAGCCATCTCATTTCGTATCGTTGCTGAACTAAATGAGATACCTTCCTTTTTAGATAAACTCCTTGAACCAACAGGTTGTGCCATGCGAATAAAGTCATCGATAATAATTTGTAGTATCAATAACTGTCTTTCAGTCAACATGTTTATCACCTCTATTAGCACTCTTATCTAGTGAGTGCTAAATATATTATTAACTTAACAAATCCTTTATACGATGTCAAGAAGTTAAGGGCAGGAATAAAGAAGTGCACGATTAATGGAATAGGAAATTTTAAATACATACTATCTTTTCTAATGTCCCTTATCTCATCCACTTTTCCTGCTCTTCACACTTACTGCTTTTAAAGTAAAAATGCTTGAAATACTTCGTTTCCTAGTAACTTCCCTTTGTGGGTTAATCGAAGAAATGCTCCATTCATCTCGACTAATCCATCTTGCATTAGTTTTTCAATTACGTTCGGAAATACTTCATTAAAGTTTGAACCAAATTTTTCTTGGAATTTCCTTTCCGAAACTCCCTGCATTTTACGTAATCCTAAAAACATTTCTTCTTCCATTTTTTCTTGCTTTGTTACAGTATGCTCATGAACAATTGGGACACCAGTCTCATCGATTAATTGAAAATATTTCTTTAACGGTCCCGCATTTGAATATCGAATTCCATTAATATAGCCATGTGCTCCTGCACCAAATCCAAAATACTCTTCATTATTCCAATAAACAAGATTATGCTTACTTTCTAAGCCATTCTTTTCGAAATTGCTGATTTCATATTGATGAAAACCTTTTTCTTCTAAATACTTCATTAAAAAGTCATACATAGCTGCTTCATCTTCTTCGGGAGCCGGCTTAAGTTTACCCCTATTCATTTCTATATAAAACACGGTTTTTGGTTCAATAATTAATGAATACGCTGAAATATGCTGAATCGGTAACTTCATAGCTTTATCCAATGAATCAACGAATTGCTCCATTGTTTGACCTGGCAAAGCATACATTAAATCAAGATTGATATTATCAATTCCAACTTCTTTGGCGGTTTGAATTGCTTCTTCTATTTCATTAGGTGAATGTGTTCGTCCAATTTTTTTAAGTAAACCTTCATCGAATGTTTGTGCTCCAAAACTAATTCGATTCACTCCACCATCTTTTAAAATTTGAAGCTTCTCTTTTGAAATTTCATTCGGATTACTTTCAAAAGTCATTTCGATTTCTTTATTCCCCTTAATGATATGTTTAATAATCATATCTACTAACGTTTGAGTTTGAGGTAAAGTTAATGCAGTAGGAGTTCCTCCACCTACAAAAACTGTTTTCAAATCTGAAATCGGATTTCTTTTTAAACTTTCAACAATTTCTTTTTCTAGATATTCTAAATACTGATCAACCGGCTGACGGTCCATCATAAATTTATTAAAATCGCAGTAGTAACAAATCTGCTGACAAAATGGTATATGAATATAAACGGAAGATGCCATACCTTCTCCTCTTTTCTATGTGAAAAGCCCCTGATCCAATACCTTCTAAGGTGCAGATTCAGGGACTCTTGTTGATTTCAACTTTATGATTGTATATTTTCTTATGATATTTGTCTAATTAATCGCTTTACTATTATTAATCATTATTTACATCTTACTTTTTATTCATAACAATTTGAGTAAAAAATTATCAATCTAAAATTTAAAAATGCCACCGCAAATAAATTACGGTGGCATCTTTAGATAATCATCAATTCTATAATCGATGAATCCCTATTAATTATTAATCATCCATACGTAAAACAGCCATGAATGCCTCTTGTGGAACCTCTACAGATCCAACAGCTTTCATTCGCTTTTTACCTTCTTTTTGCTTATCTAAAAGCTTACGTTTACGAGAGATATCCCCACCGTAACATTTTGCTAATACGTTTTTACCCATTGACTTAATTGTTGAACGAGCAACGATTTTTTGTCCGATTGCCGCTTGAACTGGTACTTCGAACTGTTGTCTTGGAATAAGTTCTTTTAATTTTTCAACGATAATTTTTCCACGGTCATAAGCAGCGTCTCTATGAACGATAAATGAAAGAGCATCTACTTGTTCACCGTTTAATAAAATATCCATTTTCACAAGTTTAGAAACTTTGTAACCAATTAGTTCATAGTCAAATGATGCATAACCTTTTGTACTTGATTTTAATTGGTCAAAGAAATCATAAACAATTTCAGATAATGGAATTTCGTAAGTTAATGTTACACGGTTAGCATCTAAATATTGCATATCGATAAAGTTCCCGCGTTTCTTTTGGCAAAGCTCCATGATTGCTCCAACAAATTCATTTGGAACCATGATTTTTGCTTTTACGTAAGGCTCTTCCACTCGATCAATTGATTGAGGGTCTGGCATATGAGCAGGGTTATCAACGATAATCATATCGTCTTTTGTTGTGTAAACATTATAAATAACACTTGGTGCTGTTGTAATTAAATCAATTTTGAATTCACGTTCAATACGCTCTTGAATGATTTCCATGTGTAATAATCCTAAAAATCCACATCGGAAACCAAAACCTAAAGCTTGTGAAGTTTCTGCTTCAAATTGTAAAGCTGCGTCATTTAATTGAAGCTTTTCAAGTGCGTCACGTAAATCATTATATTTAGAAGTATCAATTGGATATAATCCACAGAATACCATTGGATTTAATTTACGATAACCTGGTAGTGGCTCAGTTGCTGGATTCTCAGCAAGGGTAATTGTATCCCCAACGCGAGTATCTCCAACATTTTTAATAGAAGCTGTTAAGAAACCTACGTCACCTACAGTTAATTCGTCACGTTGTGTAGTGCGAGGAGTGAATACTCCAGCTTCAACTACTTCGAATTCTTTACCTGTAGCCATCATTCTAATTTTTTGCCCTACTTTTACAGTACCATCTACGATACGAATATAAGCTACAACACCACGATATGGATCGAATAATGAATCAAAAATAAGTGCTTTTAAAGGCGCATCTGGATCACCTGTTGGAGCTGGTACTTTTTCTACGATTTGCTCTAGAATTTCTTCTATTCCGATTCCTGCTTTAGCAGATGCTAATACCGCTTCAGAAGCATCTAATCCAATTACCTCTTCAACTTCTTGTCTTACACGCTCAGGCTCTGCACTCGGTAAGTCAATCTTATTAATAACTGGTAAGATTTCTAAATCATTGTCTAAAGCTAAATATACGTTCGCCAATGTTTGTGCTTCGATACCTTGTGCAGCATCAACTACAAGAATTGCGCCTTCACACGCTGCTAAACTACGTGAAACTTCATAAGTGAAGTCGACATGTCCAGGTGTATCGATTAAATGAAGAATATATTCTTCTCCATTTTTAGCTTTATATTGTAACTGCACAGCATTTAATTTAATGGTAATTCCACGTTCACGCTCTAAATCCATTGAGTCTAATAGCTGAGACTTCATCTCACGCTGAGTTAGTGCATTTGTTTTCTCAAGAATTCTATCTGCTAATGTAGATTTTCCATGGTCAATGTGTGCGATGATTGAAAAGTTTCTAATTCTCTTTTGTCTTTCTGATCTTGACTCTTTGTTCATTTCATCACTCCTAAATTTCTCGACAGCATAGATAGTTTTGATTATATCAAAAAAATAGGGAAATATTCAATCTCTATTAGCAGTATATGTCGAATGAAGTTTAGAAGGTCTAATTAAAGCTATCAATAATAGAAGGAATTTTTTCAACAATCTTAACCCCTTTTTCAGTTACATACGTAACAAAATGGGATAGTCCTTTACCAATAACTGTAAAATAATTAAATGCCCCTAATCTTTCTAAATGATTTTCTCTAATTGCTAGTCCTTCTTTCGTGTAATCTTTTCCAAAAAGTACTGGACCAGCTTTCCCATCTTCTTTTGAGATTTTTACTACATCGTCT
The DNA here is from genome assembly GCF_042886615.1 of Gottfriedia sp. NPDC057991. Classification (NCBI taxonomy): domain Bacteria; kingdom Bacillati; phylum Bacillota; class Bacilli; order Caryophanales; family Bacillaceae; genus Gottfriedia; species Gottfriedia sp. NPDC057991. The sequence goes on along the minus strand of NZ_JBHVQN010000001.1, from coordinate 212,904 downwards.
ACATGATAGTAATCAGTCGAAGTAACTTTACTTATTCCGTCTTTCGCAAATTGCATACAAGTAATGATTGTTACAGAAAAAATGATGATTAGCGTAAAATACCGAACCATATATTTCATTTGTTTCTCCTCACTTACGAAATATTAATGAGTATATGAGCCAATATTGTCTTGATTAATTTTAGAATGCAAAGCAGCGTTCATACCACCAGCAATAATATTTGCCATATCTTCAATAAATGTATCCACTTCTTTTGGTGTAACCATTAAGTTATGACCTAGTGGTGACAATACTTCATGAATCAGTTTTCGTTTTTCATTCTCTTCAAGTGTTCCTACAATCCCCATAAATGCCATTCGTTCCTTTTCATTAGGCATATCTTCGTCGGTATACTTTTTCTTTTCTCCAAATGCCATTCCTGAAGGGATTAGCGCTTTAGCAGGCTTGTCTCCCTCTTTTATTTCTCGTCCAAAATGTTTTAAAATGAAGTCAATTGTATCACTTGTAATAGCAACAGCATCAACAACGGTTGGAACGCCTATAGCAATTACCGGAATCCCTAGTGTTTCCTTACTTAATTCCTTACGTTTATTCCCTATTCCAGAACCTGGATGAATGCCATTATCTGTAATTTGGATAGTTGTATTAACTCGCTCAATGGATCTAGCTGCAAGTGCATCGATCGCAATGACAAAATCTGGTTTTACTTTATCAATGACACCCGAAATAATATCGCTCGTCTCAATACCAGTAATTCCCATTACACCCGGGGATAAAGCACAAACTGGACGATAACCATCTTGTACACTTTCAGGCTGTAATTCAAAAAGATGCTTCGTAACAACTAAATTTTCAACGACCATTGGACCAAGTGCATCAGGAGTCACATTCCAATTTCCTAAGCCGACAACTAAACAAGTTTGATCTTCCGTAATTCCTAAATTTTTTAAGAAAGCAGAAAACTCGTTTGCAAAAACCTTTTCAACTTTTTCTTGAAGTTCAGTATCTTGTTCACGAATACCTTGAACTTGAAGCGTTAAATAATTCCCTGGCTTTTTACCGATTCTTTCAGATGCCGATTCTTTAATATGAACATGAGAAATACTTACACCTTCTGCTTCACGCTCTTTAACGATTACGCCGGTAATTTCTTCCTTTGTCTGTTCACGTTCCTCGAGCATCTCTTTTGCCTCTACTGCTAAATCTGTTCGAACACTATATTGACTTAAATCCAACTCACTCATTTATCTAGCCTCCACAATACTCATCGAAATTTAACAATTCTCTTCTTAACTAGTTTAGCTAGATGTTACCAATTCTAAACGAGATGTTTATTTTTCTTTTGAAAAGGCGAAAATAGCTTTATGAATTCTATTGCCAAATGGGACTTGTTTTGATAAAATAAGTTTTGTTCTATTTGTATTCGAGGCAAATTTCTCGACTGCATTCGGGAGGTGAAAGGTATGCCAAATATTAAATCAGCTATTAAACGTGTAAAAACAGCTGAAGCTCATCGTGCTCACAACGCATCTCTAAAATCAGAAATGCGTACTGCAGTGAAAACTGTTGAAGCTTTAGTTACTAATAACGAAACTGAAAAAGCGCAAGAAGCTTTATTAACTGCTTCTAAAAAATTAGACAAAGCTGTTAACAGCAATCTAATCCACAAAAACGCTGCTTCACGTCAAAAGTCTCGTTTAGCTAAAAAAGTTAACGCTATGAACGCGTAATGAATTAAATGGTGTCTCATCTGAGACACCATTTTTTCGTGCAATAAAGTTTTTCACTGGACGTTTTTTAATAATCTAATCAGATGTTTTATAAATTCATATTTATAAATATGGGATCGCTTATCGAATCAGTTTATTACATTCTTGAATCAAAAACTCCATATAGTCAATTGCATCTTTTCTTCTTTTATAAATTGATTTGTAATATGATTTTTTATGATCAGTTCGTAATCTCATTGACTCCTTAATAATCTTATGCCATCTTTGGGGAACCGTCTCTAAAACATATTCACCTGCTCCTACTTTCGATGTAATATCTTTTTCTTTAAATGTGTAATAAAGTCGAGAAACTCCCAAAATCCCCCATTCAATACTTCTTAAACTGACAAATAAACTCAAGTATTTAACTGTAGGGAACTTCTTACAATCGTTTACCCAGCTAAGCCAATAAGAATTAAGATTATCTCTCATATTAGATAGTAGTGTATCCCAGTTAACCGAAATATCCACATTTTCAATATTTAGCCCTTTTACTGTAATACCGTATTTTTTTAATTGAAAAGCATCTATTGAATTCTTTTCAAATTTATTTAAACCTTGAAACTCCCCATCATTGAAACGAATACATAATTTCACTTCTTCATTTAAGGACTGTATATCTTCATTAAGAATATACCACCCATCCAAAATTAAATTAGGAAACTTTCTTTGCACATCTTTATGAATTTCTCTCAGTATTTTCACATCGGCTTCAGATACTTTGCGCTTAACAACAGCTATAAAATCGATATCGCTAAATCCATTCTTAAAAGCACCTAATGTTATCGATCCATACAGATAAAAAGAATCAATTAAATGAGGTAATTTCAAATCAAAATATTGAAAGTATGTATCTAATACAACTTTTATTTCTTTAGGAATTTCCTCCATTCACCCATCTCCCCAATACCACTTATTGGTAAACTTTCACAATTACTACATTATAACAAATTGTAAAAGTTGAAGATTGAAAATTACAGCCTTTTTATATCATAAAAAAATGGCATTCCAATTTAATGCTATTGGAATGCCATTTGATTTTTTAAACTAATAATCATTTAAGACAGATTTTCTAACCATTATTTATTTAATTGAAGAATTAACATTTCAAGGATCATAACTTTATCTCCTTGACCAGTCTTCATTTTATAATCAACTTCAGCAATTAAACGTATTGCTTCTTTTAATTCACTTACTTGAAAGTTATTCGCTTGCTTTTGTCCATAAAACACTCTTCCTGGTGATACGCCAACTGAAGAAGCAATTTGATTATTGGAATATCCACTGCTTGATAATTGTTTTATCCCATACAATAACCTAAACTGACTAGCTAACAATGCAACAATCTTTATCGGTTCTTCACCTATAAACAATAGCTCATGAAGAATTTTAAGTGCCTCAGTTGTCTGTCTAACTGCTGTTTTTTCGATAAGAGCAAAAACGTTTTGTTCAATGGTTTTTGCTACCATCAATTCTACTAGATCTGCATCAACTTCGCCTTCATTCCCAATAAACAATTGTAGCTTCTCACATTCAAGTTTTAATATCGATAAATTATTTCCAACGAGTAGTTTTAATTTTTCAATTGCCTCTTTAGTAATCGTTACATTCCCAGTGAATCGCTCTTTAATCCAGCCGTCTAAATTACTCGTTTCAACAGGATGACACTCAACTAGCTCTACTTGTTTTTTTAACGCTTTTGTTACTTTTTTTCGCTCGTCCAATTTTTCAAAAGGAGCAACAAAAACAACAGTAGTAAAAGGTGCAGGATTTTCAATATAATCAAATAATGGTTCTATATCTTGTACATTTTTTTCTTTTTGAGCTGTTAAAAACAAACATGATTTTATGATGATGACTTTGTTGCCGCCAAAAAAGGACGGTGTTTGAGCATCCTCAAGAGCTTCACTTAAATAGGCCTCTTTTAAATCATATGTTTGATAGTTAAAATCATCAATTTCTCCTTGTAAAGCTGCTTTCACGATTAAGTTTTCCGCTTCTTGAAGTAAAAAATCTTCAGTACCTACCAATAAATACATTGGTGACACATTCTTTTTCAATTTTTTATGTAAATCATTAATCATGTTTTGCTCCTCTACACTAATTTTCTTAGTATAGTATATCATGTCCTACATGAGAAGGAAGAGATTAGTAAATACTAATCTCTAATTTATATTAACGTTTTAAATAAAGACCCGGTTTCTTCATTTAAAACGGTATAACTAAAACAAACATACTATGGATTTTTTAGTTATATTGATTTATACTAAAATTGAATTAGGAGGGGTTATTTGTGAATACTTTTGAAAAAAATGTTCAAAGCAAACGTAATGATTCAACAGATTCTGGCGTTGGCTTTGCTGTTTCATTTGGTTTCTTCGCAACTCTATTTATCATCGCAACAATTGTGGAGTTTGTAACGCGATAATACATAGAATCAAATGATTGGACTGCCTCGGCAGTCTTTTTAATTTTCTTCTTGGTTTCTGTTATTTGTTTTACGATATGCTTTAAATGTATAAATGGTACCTTGTCCTCTTTTAAATTCAAAAGTTATTGCACCAAGTTCATCAGTACGTAAGATTTCAACATTGTACTTTTTTAATCGATTAAGTACTTCTTTTGTTGGATGACCATATCTATTTTTTTCCCCAACTGAAATAATGCCAATTTTCGGCATAACTGCTTTAATAAATTTTTCGGAAGTAGATGTTTTGCTCCCATGATGCCCTATTTTCAAAACATCTGCCTTTAAATCATGATATTTAGAGATCAGCCGATTTTCTCCATTTTCATCTAAATCACCAGAAAATATCCAATTCTTCCCACCTATGTATGCCCTTAGAACAATTGACCCTTCATTTTCCTCACCTACATAATCTTTAATTGGCGAAATAACTTGAAAATAATTCGTACCGATTTTCCAACTCATACCTTCACTTATTTTTTTAATCTCGACTCCCTTTTTTATGGCTATATTAATTCTTTCTTTTTCTGCTGAAGTGAAATTCGTCTTGTCACCTACGATTAATTGTTTTACGTGAAATGATTGTAGTACCTCCTTTCCGCCTCCAATATGATCAATGTCACCATGTGTAAATATTAATTTATCTATTTTACTAATTCCTTCTCCTTTTAAAATTGGAATCAATAAATCATTGCCTGTTGAAAATGGTTTTTTACGCTTCATCCACGTTTCTTCTTTTATAGTTAACTTACCTCCAGTATCAATTACATAATTCCCTTTATTAAAAGGCAATTTTATAAGAATACAGTCCCCTTGACCAACATCAATAAACATAATCTTTCCAACCGGGTTAATAGAGGGATAAAATAAATGCCCGCTTATAAGAATAAAAAATCCAATCACACAATTAATAAATAATTTCTTCCCTTTCTCACTTTCCATATAGTATAAAATTAAAAAGATTAGCACTATATATAAAAGCAGAATTCCTTTTGAAGGATGTATAAAAATCAACTTAATAAACGGTAATTGCATGCATATACTCAGTAATTGATCTGACAAATTAATAAAGAATGTTAGCAGAAATGTTAACTGTTCACTGATTTCTAAATTAATAAAACTTAAACTAAAACAAAAAATACATAGTGGCATAATGATAAAACTGATATAAGGAATGAAAAGTAAGTTAATTATTATACTGTATGGTGATAATTCGTGAAAATTAAAAAGTAATATTGGGATTGATACTAGTTGCGTAATACTCGATGTAAAAAAAGCCCTTGCATACCAAGATTTGTAATTTAAAATTTGTTCAGAAGTTAAAACAAGTACAAAACTTGTTACAAAGGAAAATTGAAATCCAATATCATCAATATAATTTGGTTTTGCAATTAACATGATTATACAAGAAGTGAATAATAGCGAAGTAATGTCAACTTTCATTTTTGCTAACTTGTAGAAGCAAACTAGAACACCAATAATAACTGCCCTGACAACTGATGCTGAAGCACCTGCTAGAAATCCATACGATATAATACACAAAATTGTTATAAATAAGCTGGTTTCCTTCGTTACTCCAATTCTAATTAATAAAAAATAGATGACAAGACTCAACAAACTAATATGAGAACCACTAATCGCAAGTAAATGCACAATTCCCACTATTTGATATTGAGATTCTGTAATTGCATTCATTTTTGACCGTTCCCCAAATAGGAGCGCATTAATATAACCTTCTGTATTGGAATTAAAATTCATCTCTACATATTTAGTTAAGGTATGTCGACGATCATTTATTGATTGAAGGATGGTTCGATTTCCATTTTTACAATCCCCTAAACTATTTGGATTTGCAGTAAAAATCCAGTGAATTCCTTGATTTAATAAATACTTCTTATAATTAAATAAGTATGGGTTCGAATTTTCTAAAGGCAATGTAACCTCACCTTTTACTTCACATATTTCACCTATTTTTCTTTTTTGAAAAACTTTTAATTGTTTTTTTGTATTAGCAAAACTATTTAGTAAGATTTCTTGATTATGGAGTTTAAATGTAAACGAAACTTTATTACCATCTATTATTGGAGTAGAAATAATCTCACCACGAAAATTTTGCGAGGGCTTTTGTTTAGGGGAATTCATCTTATTGTTTTGTAGGTAACAAATACTAGACGTAATACATAGCGAAATAATACAAAGTAATAAAAGTAGCCATTTTTTCTTTCCGACTAAAAAAATCATTAAAATGAGTAATATTAATATAAAGAATAAATTATAACTTTTAAAAAAGACGATTGTTATTATTTGTACAAAAACATTATAAGCTAAATAAATACTCATATAATTTAATTTAGCGAATGACAATAAACGGAGTCATTTTTTCAAGGGATTTTTTCCCGATTCCATTTACAGATTCTAATTGTTCTACTGAAGTAAATGGTCCGTTTTTATCAATATAATCTAAAATATTTTTTGCTTTTGCTGGACCAACACCCGGTATTTTTTCCAAATCTGCTTGTGATGCATGGTTTATATCAATCGTCTCATTTTGTTTGGTTTCATCCCCTCTATTAGTAATGATGGTTTGATCGGTTTCTTCTCCAATGAACGGTACATAAATGACCATCTCGTCAAATATTTTTTCAGCTAAATTAACCTTATTAACATCAGCTTTTTCTTTAAATCCACCCGCCAATCTAATCACATCAAAAACACGTTCTCCCTCGTTACATCGGATTACACCTGGCTTTTGTATTGCACCTTTTACATCAACCATTAATACTTTTGATATAACAGGCATATTAACTTCTTTTTTCTGATCATCGTTTTTCTTTACTATTTCTTCTTCGAGTGATTGTTTCGCAAAAACTACTTCATTTTTACGCTCAGTTTGATAAAAATTTACGACTAATATACCAACAATTACGAGACCGATCCAAACTAGTTTATTATGAATTAACTTTTTCATTATTAGTCCTCCATTTTAACTTATATCATTATTTTCGACCTTGCTTCATATAGTGTAGGAGAGAATGTATGCAAAGGAAGGGATGTACTCATGAACGTAGGAATCATAGGTACAGGAAATATGGGCACTATATTGCTAAATGGATTTATAAAATCAAATGCCGTGAAGCCCTCCGAATTAACTGTTACAAACCGCTCAATGTATAAAGCTTATGAGCTAAAAAATATATATCCTGATTTAAATGTTGTTGAGACAGCCAAAGAAGTAATTACCGCTTCAGAAATTGTATTAGTGTGTGTAAAACCTTTAGAAATTCAGCCACTTTTATCATCTTTACAAAAGCATTTCACTAAAAAACATTGCGTTATATCGATCACTAGTCCGATTAATGTTGAACAATTAGAAGCGATATTACCTTGTCAAGTTGCACGTGTTATTCCAAGCATTACGAATCAAGCATTGAGTGGGGTAACTTTAGTTAATTTCGGGAATAGGTGTACGGCCAAAAGTAAGGAGAAAATAATCGAGCTTTTTTCGAACATTTCTAAACCTGTCATGATTACAGAAGATATCACAAGAGTTTCATCGGATATCGCAAGCTGTGGTCCTGCATTTTTTAGTTACTTACTTCAAAAATTTATCGATGCGGCTGTTTGTCAAACCTCAATTTCAAAAGAGCAAGCAACGATTTTAGCAGAAGAAATGATTATTGGTTTTGGAAAGTTAATTGAACAAAAACATTTTACGCTTGAAACACTTCAAGAAAAGGTATGTGTAAAAGGCGGAATTACTGGAGAAGGGATTAAAGTATTAGAAGCGCGAGTAGGAGATTTATTCGAAGAAATTTTTGAAAAAACACATGATAAGTTTGATAAGGAGATTGAGCGTGTAAAGGAACAATTTTGATTCTTAAAAATGATTATACCGCTTTACTCCATTCGTAACAAAAATACAAAATTCAATTATGTAAGACTAATAAAGTAAAAAACCCTTTAAGAAAAGGAATTTTCTTTAAAGGGTTTTTTATTTTTTCATTGCTATAAAAAAGATTCGTTCAGACGTACCATCTACAGCTTCATCGAAATCTGCTATGATTTCTTTCACTTCAAATCCAGTTTGATTTAACAATGTTTTATACGTATTTATTGGAAATGTTCTTTGATTGTGATACTCTTCGAAACGTTCGTATAAATCACGATTTTCCTCTTTCATAAAGAAAACTAAATCATGTTCAACACTTAATGGATGTTCTCCTTGCGTACAAGACCAGACTAAGCTTAACTCTGCATCATCAATAAAAAATGTCTCTTCACCGAAGATTTCTTCAATTTTATAAGGAGAATGTACATCAAATAAAAATAAACCATTATCTTTTAAGCTTTCATTTACTTTTTTAAAGGTTTGTTTTACTTGATCTTCTGTTTCTAAATAATTAAGTGAATCACAGAAAATTGTTACACAATCTAATTGATCAAACCCTTCTAATTCCACCATATTTTGTTGAAAAAAAGGGATATTAACTTTTTCCCGTTCTGCTTTTGCCATTGCGACACTTAACATTTCCTCAGATAAATCAACCCCGCTAATTGAATAGTTCAATTTTGCCAATGAGATGGGTAATGTACCTGTTCCACATCCTATATCTAAAATTGAAGGCTGAAGCATTTCGTATTTTTGAAAAACATTTTTTAAGAATTGAACCCATCTTTCATAAGGGACATCATTCATTAATTGATCATACAAATACGCGAAGCGATTGTATGTCATGAAAGAAGCTCTCCGTAAACATCAAGAGAAGGTGCATCTCCCCAAAGTTTTTCTAAGTTGTAATAGTTTCTTTCGTCACGATGGAAAACATGAACGACAACGTCACCGATGTCTACTAATACCCAACGAGCTTCATCAAATCCTTCTAAACGTTTAACATCTTTACCATTTTGTTGGGCTTGATCTTTTACTTCTCTTGCAATAGCCTGAACTTGCTTATCTGAATTACCGTGACAAATAATGAAATAATCTGCAATTGCAGAAATTCCTTTCATATCTAATACGACTAAATCCTCAGCTTTTTTATCATCAGCAGCATTTACAGCTAGCATCATTAATTCTTTTTCATTCATTCTTTTTATTCCCCCTGGCTTTTAACTTGTCTTAATATTGAGTTATATGTTTTAACCGTTAATGGGTAGACTGTTTGTTCTTTATTAATCAAAAATGTAATTGTATTTTTTAATGCAAATAATAAAGCTCGATCTAAATCTTGATCAGCTAATTCACGAGCTTCCTCTACACCTGGAAAACTACGATTAGGTTCAATATAATCTGCTACATAAATTACTTTATCTAATAAATTCATCTCTTTATGACCACTTGTATGATATGTGATTGCTTGTAAAATCTCTTTATCATCAATCCCATATTCATGTTCAGTAAGAAATGCACCAACAGGAGCATGCCATAATTCTTTATTATACTTTAAAAGCTTTAATGAAAGTTTATTTTCTTCCATGATAGATTTTAACTCTTTTATCGGCATACATTTTGCGACATCGTGGAAAATTGCAGCTAATTCTGCTTTTTTTACATCCGCACCGTACTTCTCGGCAAGTCTAACTGCAGTATCCATCACACCAATAGTATGTGTAAAACGCCCGTTTGTTAGTTTTTCTTTTACAAGTGAAAGTGCTTTTTGTTTATCCATTAATCCGCTTCTCCTCTAATTAACGGTATTTAACATATTAAGGTAGTACGATTGTTTTATTTTCTTTAGACTCTTTATATAAAACAATTGTATGTCCAATTACTTGTACTAGTTCAGCATTTGAAGTTTCAGCTAACTGCTCTGCTACATCATAACGATTATCATCGCAATTTTGAAGTATGCTTACTTTTAATAGTTCTCGAACTTCAAGTGCTTCTGAAATTTGCTTAACCATATTTTCATTAACTCCACCTTTACCTACTTGAAAAATAGGGTTTAAGTGATGAGCTTTCGAACGTAAAAATCTTTTTTGTTTACCTGTTAACATTTTGTTCCTCCAAGTTTTCTTTCTAATAATGAGTATGCATCAATCGTATTTGGAAAAATTCCCGTCCACTCTTGAAATGCTAATGCTCCTTGATAAATAAACATCGGTAATCCGTTTTGTATAGTCGCATTTCTTTCTTCAGCTTCTTTTAAGAATACTGTTTTAAATGGGCTATATATTAGGTCCGATACAATTGCATCTGGTGATAAATTAGTTAGTACTAATGGCGTACTATTTTCATTTGGCTTCATTCCAACAGAAGTTGTTTGAATGATAAGAGAAAAGTGACCTAAATGTTCTTCAGCATCTGAAATAGACATAATATTAACCTCATTCATCAGCTTACCATCTAGTAGTTCCTCTGCTTTTTCGATTGTTCGGTTGGTGACTGTAATATGCTTAACACCCAAGTGCAGTAAACTATAAAGGATTGCCCTAGCAGCACCGCCTGCACCAATAATCAAAATCTTTTCTTCTTCAATCGGATTTTTCAAAATATAGGATAAGCCTCTACAATAACCCATACCGTCAGTATTTTTACCGAAAAGTTTTCCATTTTTATTAATAACTGTATTAACAGCTCCAATTGCTTTTGCCAATGGATCAATTTCATCTAAGTACTGCATAATTTCTACTTTTAGTGGTGCTGTAACATTAAATCCTTTAACAGTTGAACGAAATTCTGTCATAACTGATTCTAATTCTGTTATCCCAACTTCTTTTGCTGAATAGTGGCCCGAAATCTGATTAGAGAGAAACCATTCATTATGCATAGTTGGTGACATTGAATGACCAATCGGTTGACCGATTACATAATATTGGTCTTTCATTTCTCTTAGCCCCCAAATTATTCTTATATAATAGAATTACGAAGAGTTATAGCTACACCTTTTGGTACATAAGCAACGATTTTAGCACCTGGGTCATTCACTGTAATCCATCCTAATCCTGAATAAACTATATCAGTTTTAGCATCTTTTATCATAAATTCATGCTTCACTAATTTAGGAAGCTCATTTATTTGTTCACCATATGGTGGAACTAATATTTCCCCAGCTTGTCTTTCATATAAATCATCAGCATTTTCTTGTTTAGTACGGTGAATTGATAATTCGTTTGAGAAGTGACAAGTAAAAGAACGTCTTCCACCTTCTAAATAATCAAAACGAGCTAACCCACCAAAGAATAGTGTTTGCCCCTCATTTAATTGATAAACCATAGGCTTAATTTCTTTTTTCGGTGTAATAATTTTTAAACCTTTTTTATCAACAAAATGAGCCATTTGATGATGATTAATAATACCCGGTGTATCAATTAGATCACTCTGATCATCAAGTGGGATCTGAATCATATCAAGAGTTGTACCCGGAAAATGCGATGTAGTAATGATATTACTATTTTCTTCACTATAACGTTTAATCATCGTATTGATAAACGTTGATTTTCCAACATTTGTACAACCCACTACGTATACATCCTTACCTTCACGATGCTTCTCAATACTTTCAGCTAATTCGTCTATACCAGTGCCTTTTTCTGCACTAATTAAATGAACACCTGCAGGTTTAAGTCCCCAACGTTTTGCAGTTCCGCTCATCCATTGCGTAAGCTTATTTTTCTTTACTGACTTCGGAATTAAATCTGCCTTATTTCCAACTAATAATATTTTGTTGTTTCCAACGAATCGATTAATTCCATTTAACCAGCTGCCAGAAAAATCAAAAACATCAACTACTTTGATAACAAGACAATCTTTAGAACCTATCCCATTTAAGATACGAATAAAGTCAGAATCAGTCAACTCAACATCTTGAATCTCATTATAATTTTTTAAACGGAAACAGCGTTGGCAAATAATCTCGTCTTTTTCTAATGAAGATGGAGGTGCATATCCAAGCTTGTCTTTATCCTCTGTTTGAATTTCAACTCCACAACCAATACATCTTATTTCTGTATTACTCACTTTTTATCCTCCCATTGTAGTAATCCTTGCTTCCTTAAAGATGAAAGAATTCTACGTTCTACCATTCGATTAAATCTTGTCCAAATTCCATCTGTGCTTGCAACCGGAACAACTAAAATAGTATGAATTCCTTGACGATTGCCTCCAAATACGTCTGTAAGCAATTGATCTCCAATCATCACGACTTCATTTGACTTTAAATTCATTTGTTTATATGCCTTTTTATATGATGTAGCGAGTGGCTTACGTGCACGATGAATGAATGGAATTCCTAAAGGATCACAAAACTTTCCAACACGCTCAGCATTGTTATTCGATACAACTGTAATTTTAATCCCTGCATCATCCATGCTTTTGAACCATTTCGTTAGCTCTGGAGTAGCTAATGGACGGTCCCATTCTACTAACGTATTATCTAAATCCGTAATGATTCCCTTTATTCCTAAGCCTTTTAAATGCTCCGGCGTAATTGCATAAACATTATTAACAGTTTCACTCGGTAAAAATTTATTAAACATTATTACACCTCAATATATTCTTAAAATCGTTCGACAAATAACTACAATCATTCTAACTGTGGATAAATCTATACACATTATCCTTAGTCAAAGAACCTACCTTTTCAGAATATATAAACAAATTACCCACAACTTATCCACCTATTTCTGTGGATAAACGAACGATTGTTCTATTTTCAAAAATTTGATACAGTAAGTTTACGAAGAAATTCAAAAAACTTTACTCACTCGGAGGTGAATGCCCAACCGGGCAAAAAATATGTACAAATTAAATGATGAGTTGTTACTTGAGTCGTACAAAAAAGCTCTTGGCCTACAGCTTGATCCGGCTTTCATTTATTTAATTGAAAAAGAAATTAAACGAAGAGGTTTAGATTTCTATATTAAAAAAACTTCTTAATCATTTTTATTATTTTCAATATATGCAAATAATACAAGTGAAATTAAAATACAAGTACTCTTTACAATAACAGAAAAAGAACCATCTTTCTATACGATGGCTCCCATTTCGTGAAAAAAAGTGCATACTTAGTGTAATTTACCAAGATTTTGACCAACTCTTATCGCTTGGCCAGATTGAAGTTTCAAATTTGGTGAAAAACTATTAGCTTCAAAAAGTAAAACAACTGTAGAACCGAAAGAAAAATACCCTACTTCTTCACCTTTTTTCACACGCTCTTCTTTTTTTGTTACTACGATTGTGTTAACAAACATAGCACCAACTTTAATCATCGCAACATGTTTATTGTTTTCAGAGCATAATACTTCTGAAATAATTCGATAATTTTTTGAAAGTGGATCTTTACCATACGTTAATCCTGCTTTATTCACGGGATAAGATTTAGCACCTAACTCGAATTGTGATACAATTTCGCCTTCGATTGGGCTATGTATACGATGATAATGGCTAGGACTTAAGTACAATACCATATAATAACCCTCATCATATTTATCTGCCATTTCCTTTGAACCTAACATCTCAATAATGCTATATGTCTTTCCTTTAACGACAAATTTAATATCCATTTCAATTTTCCCATAAGACTCTAACACACCATCTACAGGACAAGCTAATTCACTTTCACCAGCATGAATCGGTCTGACATTTTGCTTTAATTCTCTAGTAAACAAGGCATGTAAAGTAGGAAAATCAGTCTCTTTACTCTCATCCATATTTAAATTAAACGCTTTAATATAAGGATTAATAAAAAATTTACTAAATCTAGAAGTAGCAAACCTACGCAAAAGACCAGAAGTAAAACGATTATTCGTCAACTCTATAAACAAACGATAAAAACTCTGTTTCATCAATGTACTCCTAACTAAAATTATATATATAAATTTATAACATATTATTCCAAAACTAACAAAACCCTAAATGAACTTACTACTGTTACTATCAATTGCTTATTTTTTTAATATAACTTGGACTCTCTACATCTTTGATCCTTGTCTAAGGCTCCTGCCATTGCTACCATCACTATTCCCTTATCCTAATACCCTAAAAATCCCTATACTATACTTTACTTGTCACTAACTGTTCACCAAGATTTCACACTGAGTTCACATTAAGCTGGTAGAATACTGATGTAATATACATTAGGAGGTTGCCTATGTTGAAAGATCAAAGCTTAGGTGAGTGGACTAACACACTTTTAATATATAAATTTGCGTTAGATGAAATCAATACTAAAATTAGAATTTTAAATGAAGAATTTACTTTAACTCATAATCATAATCCAATTGAACACGTAAAATCACGCTTAAAAAAACCAGACAGTATAATGGAAAAGCTTGAGCGAAAAGGTTTAGAACTAACACAATATAATCTAGAAAATTATATGAGTGATATAGCTGGAGTTCGTATTAGTTGTTCATTTATTAGTGATATTTATATGATCTATGAACTGTTAAAACAACAAGACGATATTTATATAATAGAAATAAAAGATTATATAAAGAATCCAAAACCAAATGGTTATAAAAGTTTTCATATGATTATTGAAATACCAATTTTCCTTGCTTCTGAAACGAAAAGAGTAAAAGTGGAAATTCAAATTAGAACAGTTGCGATGGATTTTTGGGCAAGCCTTGAACACAAGATCTTTTATAAATACAATAAAAAGGTTCCAAAAGCCATTATCGAAAGTTTGAATGAAGCTTCCGCAACTGTAAATTCATTAGATTACAAAATGGAACTGATTAGAGATCAAGTAGAACAGTTGAATTGATTTAGGCAGGATTTTGGAAAGGTCTTAGGAAGATGATAGCTTCGAACCCTCTCTTTTCTTTCCTGTTAATCCGAAAATTAAATTAGAATTGAAGAAAACAAGGTATATTAGCATACCTTGTTTTCTTAGTGTTGATATTTAAAATAGGAACATTAAATGAACATTTACTAATGATGAAATTATCATTTTTTGGATGATCTATTTATTAATGGTTTTAAAATTTAATATGATTGAGCAATTTCATGGTTCCAATAACTCTAGTAATCGTTTTTTTCAGAAGTTAAAAATTTTATGAGCTAATTTTTAGAAAAAAAATTCAATTGATTAGTCTATTAATAAATGTTCGATATTAATTGACTTACAGGCTGATTAATAAACAACTGTTAGGATACTCTTAGTAAAGGATATTTGATTAGGATTTATTGCAGACTTATTTTGTTGAATAAGTTGATTGGAACAAAAGGGGTGCTCGACTCCTATTGGAAATGCGGGAAGCCTGAGACCCCGCAGGAACGAACGTGACGAGGAGGCTCAGGTCTCGCCCCATGGAAAGCGAGCATCCTGTAGTGGAAATCAACCTCACTATACTCCTTTTACGAAAATTTGATAATTAATTGACAAGATTGTTTTTCAACAGCGCGAAAACAAGGTATATCAACATACCTTGTTTTTAATTTAATTATTTTTAAGTACCCTTTCAACTATCATATAATTCATTGAAACTTTCATATATTAAATAACAATGGTTTTAAAATAATTAGACTCATTTATTCTATTTCTAGTTCTTTCAGCTTTAAATTTAAGATAAAATAGGATATGTTAGTATAAATGTAAATTAGCTTAATTAGAAAGTTTGTGAACATAGATCAAAAAATTGGAGGAGCCGATTTGGATAATGAATTAAACTATAAAACACTCATTCCAGAAAATATTCCGAATGAACGTAAGGCCGCCTTAAAAACCCTTGGCTACTATTTTTTAATATTTATTGTTGGTTTGAACCTACTAATCTTGATTGCTTCAATATGGGGTATGATTTTTGTTAATGTTGCAGATATAAATCTTACTGAAAAACAATTTAATAATCTTGTAAATACCGTATCAATTTATTCGGATTCAATTTTTGGTGTCCTCAGCCTATTATGGCTATATTATTATACCAAGAAAAAAGGACTTCTAACTTTAAGACGAATAAATATAAATGTGATTGACGTTGTGATCGTCTTAGGAGCATACGTGGTTCTTATGGCTTCTTCACAACTTCTTGATGTTATTTTTCAACATTTCAATTATTCAATTGCTACTCCAGATAACCAAAAAGCAGTGGAAGGCTTATTGCGGACTAATCCACTCCTTATGATTATATCTGCGGTAATTCTTGCACCAATTAAAGAAGAATGGATTACACGTAAGTTAATTATTGGTTCGATTTTTAAAAACTCTCCGATCATTGGATTAATTGTCAGTTCATTTGGGTTTGGTTTATTGCATATGCTTGCTGGCTTTTCAATCTATGCATTACTATCTTATTCTTTAG
The DNA here is from genome assembly GCF_042886615.1 of Gottfriedia sp. NPDC057991. NCBI lineage: Bacteria > Bacillati > Bacillota > Bacilli > Caryophanales > Bacillaceae > Gottfriedia > Gottfriedia sp. NPDC057991. The sequence continues at coordinate 196,422 of NZ_JBHVQN010000001.1, read as the reverse complement.
CAGGTTTAATTTTTGGGATTATCTATATCAAAACAAAAAAAATCGAAGTTACGATTTTTGCCCATTTTTTAAATAACTTAGTTTCAATTATTGCTTTTTTTATTGTAAACTAACAAAAAAAACGCTCCTAGGGGCGTTTTTATAATGTATTTATGAGGTGTGAAATGAATTATTTATTAATACTAATCGGAGGATTTTTTGGAGCAATTCTTCGTTACCTAATAGGTCTTTCAATCCATCCACTTTCAAATGGATTTCCAATTCAAACATTTTTAATTAATATCATTGGATGCTTCTTTTTAGGTTTCTTTTTACCTATGGCTAAAGTTAAATTAAAACCTGAATATACTTTACTAATCGGAACAGGATTTACTGGGGCATTCACTACATTCTCTACTTTTTCACTTGAAAATGTAATTCTGATGGATGAAAAAAAATTGCTAGTAAGTTTAGCCTATATCATCTCAAGTTTAGTTGTAGGAATAAGTTTGGCCTATCTTGGTTTTAAAGTGGCTGAGAAATTCAATAAAGTAAAAGGAGAAACCTCATCATGATTGTTATTGTTGGAATAGGTGGGGGAATCGGAGCAATTTTTCGCTATGCCCTTGGAAACTATGTTAATAAAAAAGCTAAAACAAATTTTCCTGCTGGAACATTCGTTATAAACATACTCGGATCATTTATTTTAGGGTTAATAAATCATTTATATCTCGATAAATCGATTTCTACAACAATGTGGTTGTTTATTGGGATCGGAATATTAGGTGGATTTACAACCTTTTCTACATTTGGTTACGAAGCGATACAATTATTACTTACAAAAAAGTATAAAACTGCGCTATCTTATATCATTTTATCTACTATTATTAGTATTTGTAGTGCATCTATCGGTTTTCATCTATTTAGATGAACCGGATTCTAAAACAAAAACCTCTGATCTCAGAGGTTTTTTTATTTTCAAATTTCACCAGCCGAAATCTAATGTTTTACCAGTTTCTGCGTATGTTTTTACATTACTTAAAATCATTGGCCAGGTAGACTTCGTATTTTCATATGAAGGGTGACTTTCAGGCCATTGGTCGTTAACTAGTGTTAATTTTGTGCATTCACCCATCTCTTCAAGTGTAAGTGTAATTCTAGTTTCTAATTCAGCATGATTTTCACGGTATACTGGGCCAGGATGTTCAGTATAGCTCATCATTTTGTGGGGCTCAAATGCTAGTATTTCCCCATAAACATGCACTGTATGATCTCCATCTTCTCCTGGTCCAATATATTCATATTTTGCTCCGGCTTCAAATGTTGATTTTAGAATGCAACCAAAAAAGATAGCCTTAGTTCCTTCTGGCGAAACAAATATGTTCCACACTTTTTCCGGTTTTGCTCCGATATAAAACTCATACTTAAGATCTTCCATTTTCTCATCCTCCATTTGTTTTATGTGTAGAATGATGAATTGACTCTAGATGACACTTCCATTATATACCAAAAAAGGTTCAACTTATTATTTTCATTTGTTTTCAAGAACTTATATATTAAAATTAAATTGTACGAAATTTATTTAAAGCTCAAAATCAATTTTAATGAGGGGTGAAAAGATGAATTTAACTTATGAAGTGATTGACGAGGATCACATTGAGTTATGTAGAGATTTATGTAATGAATTAATGACATTTCAGAAGGCAAAAGCTAAGATAAAACCAGAGTTATTTGATCTTATGAATTTCGATACACGTATGGTTCCTTCAGTAAAAAAAGCTATACATAATTATATTGTGATCGTAAAAGATGAAAATCAAATCGTTGGTTACGTTTATTCAAATATTTCTCCAAAAGAAGTATACTCAAGCGAATTTGCAACCTTTTTTGACCTTTCATCAGTCCATAAAAAGAATGTTGGATGTTTATCTCAATTTTACATAAAAGAAGAATATAGAAAATATGGAGTAGGCTCTGTACTATTTAAAATGTCAATGAACTGGCTAAAACAATTTGATGATGTAGAGGATTATTTTATCTATGTTTCAAATGGAAATGAGAACGCTCTAGAATTTTATAAACGCAAGGGATTCTCTGTTAGTCATACAATATTAGATGATTTTATAACGGTTCTAAGAAGTAACGATCAATTTCAAACAATTTAAGGAAAGTATAAAAAAAGGGTGTCTCAAAATATCTTTCGAGACACCCCTTCTATTTTTATTTACTATTAAAATGCCCAGTTACCATTTCTCATGATTGGTTCAACTGAACCATCTTCTTTAATTCCATCGATGTTTAATTCCGCTGATCCGATCATAAAATCAACGTGAGTTAAACTTTGGTTGATTCCTAATTTCTCTTGCTCTTCTGAAGGTAATTTTTCTCCATCCTTCATATTGTTTGGATATGCTTTACCTAATGCTAAGTGGCAAGAAGCATTTTCATCATATAATGTGTTGAAGAAAATTAAACCTGTATTTGAAATTGGTGAATCATGTGGTACTAATGCTACTTCACCTAGACGGCGAGCACCTTCATCAGTATCTAATAAGTGTTGTAAAGTATCATAGCCTTTTTCAGCTGTGAAATTGACAACTTTACCATCTTTAAATGTTAAAGAGAAGTTCTCAATTAAATTTCCACCGTAATTTAATGGTAAAGTCGCTTGAACAGTACCATTTACACCATGGCTATGTGGCATAGAGAAAACTTCTTCAGTTGGAATATTTGGATTAAACCATTTTCCATCTTCACTATTTGCTCCGCCACCTTTCCATACATGATTATCTACTAAATCTAGTTTCAAATCAGTACCAGGTGCTGTGTAATGTAAAGTTTTGTAACGTTTGTCATTTAATTCAACAACTTTTTCTTGTAAGAAATCGTTATGTTTAACCCAAGCTTCAACTGGATTTTCATTGTCTACTCGGCAAATTTTGAATACTGAGTCCCAAAGTAATTCCATCGCTTTATCAATTGATTCATTTGGATAAACTTTTTCAGCCCATTCAACACATGGAATAGCAACGATTGACCAACGAATTCGGTCAGCCATCATGTATTCGCGATAATTATGTAGGGCTTTGCTAGCTGTTTTATTAAAATTTGCAATACGTTTTGGATCGATCCCTTTTAATAATTCTGGGTTTGGTGAAATTACTGATAAAACAGCACCGCCATTTTCAGCTAATTCTTCCATTGCTGTTACTTTCCAGCCTGGGAATTCTTCAAAAACTTCATCAGGAGCTAGTTCATATTTAGTACGAGTAATTACATCATCATTCCAATCGATGTTTACATTTTTAGCTCCAGCTTCGTAAGCGAATTTTACAACTTTACGAACGAATTCTGCAGCTCCGATTGGTGCATTTATTTGTAATGTTTGTCCTGGTACGACATTAACACCACTTTTTACCGCAAGTTCAGCATATTTTTCTAATGATTTTTCAAACTGAGACATTGATATCCCTCCATGTTTAACGATTTAAAAACCTAACCTAGTAAATTATAATATAAAGTTCAGAAAATTGGTACACAAAAGAGACTGACTATTCATTTTTATTTGAAATGTCAGAGAGACCTTAGCAGATTAGCAAATGACTTGAATAGTTGTCGCTATTTAACCAAAAAAAGCACTTTCGAAAAGTGCTTTTTTAGTGTATAGACAAATTCCAAAAACTTGATTTTTTATGAAACAATATACGTCTCATAACCATTAACATCTAAGAACTTTTCAGCTTTCTCTCTGTCATTTTCTGTTTGAAGGCTTATTCTTAGTACACCTGGTAATCCTTCACGTGATTCAATTATCCTTAGATTCGTAATGCTTACTTGGTGAATCGATAAGATTGTCGTGATGTTAGCAAGCTCACCGACTCGATCTAAAACGTCTACATACAAATCAAAATAACTTGGGATGGCGCCATTTGCTTTTGCTGGCATATTGTCTCTAAAATCTTTTGATTCCTTGAAATAGTGAAAGATATCTTCTTTATCCTGGCTTTCAACTAGCTGATACATTTGTTTCATATCATCAATCCAATTTGAAATTAATGAAAGCAATGTATCCTTATTTTGAATCACAATATCAGTCCACATTTTCGGGCTACTTGATGCAATCCTAGTAATATCTCTAAACCCTCCAGCAGCTAAGGCTGTTACTAAAGGCTCATCCTTCGAGTAAGTTTTAACTTGCTTTACAAGGTTAGCAGCAATTAGATGTGGAAAATGACTAACCACTCCAGTGATTTGATCATGTGTTTCTTCATCAATTACAACGAAATGTGAACCTGTTCCTTTAAGCCATTCTTTTAATTCATCAATTTGATCATTTTGAGTATTTTCACTTGGTGTCAAAATAAAATATGCATTTTCAAATAAATGAACTTTTGCACTCTCGATGCCAGTTTTATGCGAGCCTGCCATTGGATGACCTCCAATAAAGCAATACCCTTTATCTGTAAGAGTCTTCGAATGCCTCATAATTTCACTTTTCGTACTACCTACATCAGTTAATATGACATCATTCTTTAGTTCATATTCACTTAACATATGTATATATTTTATAGACTCCTCAACAGGACAAGAAAAAATGATTAGATGAGCCTTCTCGGCACAGTCTTTAAGCTGTACCGAGATTTCATCTAAAACTTGAATTCTTTTACCAATTTCAAGTTGTTTTTCGTTTATATCATATCCAATTATATTTACATCATGAACTTTTTTTATTGCCAAGGCAATTGAGCCTCCGATTAATCCAGTGCCAATTAAAAGGACGTTCTTTTTCAAGGCATTCACCGCCTATCCTTCATTAAGTAATATTATTTATGATTGAAGTTTTGCAAGGAAGTCTTTTAACTCAAACATAAATTCTTCAAATTGCGGGATATTCATTTGTTGGGCTGAATCTGATAAAGCAACTGCTGGATCAGGGTGTACTTCAGCCATTACTGCATCTGCTCCAATTGCTAATGCTGCTTTTGCTGTAGGTAATAGTAAGTCCTTACGACCTGTAGAATGTGTAACATCTACAACTACTGGTAAATGTGTTTCTTTCTTTAGAATAGGTACTGCTGAGATATCTAATGTATTTCTTGTAGCTTTCTCGTAAGTACGAATTCCTCTTTCACAAAGAATAATTTGGTCATTTCCTTGCGAAATAATGTATTCTGCTGCATTAATAAATTCTTCAATTGTTGCTGACAGTCCACGTTTTAATAACACTGGTTTATTTACTTGACCAACTGTTTTCAGTAAATCAAAGTTTTGCATATTACGTGCACCAATTTGAATTACATCAACGTATTCTAAAGATCTTTCAACATCATTTGGATTTAGTATTTCACTTATTACTGCTAAATCAAATTCATTTGCCACTTCTCTTAAAATTTGTAGTCCTTCGTATCCAAGTCCTTGGAAATCGTATGGAGAAGTTCTAGGTTTAAATGCACCGCCTCGCATCATTGTTAAACCTTGTTGTTTCATAGCTTGTGCTACTGCACGTACTTGTTCGTAGCTCTCAACTGCACATGGTCCCATAATAAATGATTGAGAACCATCACCAAGGATAATATCATTTTTCACTTTAACAATTGTATTGTCAGGCTTTTTCTTTCTTGAAACTAAAAGAGCTTTTCTGTGATCATCCTCTTGTAGTTCTAAGCTTGCTTGGAAGATTGTCTTGAAAATATGTTGTAAAGTTGAAGTTTCAAAAGGGCCCTCATTCACATTTGCAATCATATCTAACACTTCACGCTCACGAACTGGATCGAAACGTTTAATACCATGTTTAATCTTTTGCTGACCTATTTCTTGAACAACTTTTCCACGCTCATTTAATAATTCAACAATTTTTAAATTAATCTCATCAACCTTATCACGTAATTGCACTAACTCATTATTTGTACTCATTTCTTTTTCCTCCTCAAAATTTAAAATTATTATTCCAATACTACTTCTTTCATCAAAAAGTAAGTATGTAAAAATGAAAACAAAAAGTCCCTACTGAATAAACAGTAGGGACGAATTAATTAATCGCGGTACCACCCTAGTTGTGAACAAAAAATCGGTTCACCACCTTCATTTTGTTAACGATCAAAATGACCGTTTCTATTTTCATAAAATGAAATAGAAATTGCTCCAAGAATGTAATTCAGCATACCATATGTACTGACTCGCAGCTTACGTCAGCTTTCTTAAACAGGGAAGTTATGCCTACTGTGCCCTTATCATCGCAATATATTTAATTGTCAAAAGATTCATTAAAAAAGTTATTAATGAGGATTATAAAGCACTTTTAAATAGGCTGTCAATGCATTTTTTTTCTAGAATATGTAACAATTTTAAAAAAGATACATTACTATTGAATTGGTAGCGCTTACTATTTTCAACATTTTTTTTACACTGCTTACATTTTTTTTATGGTACAGACACACAGAATTTGTACATTACATAAATATATAAATAACAACTAACCTTACCTTCCTTAGGAGTGATTATATGACTGGTTTATTTACCGCCTTAAGTCTTTTCTTAAAAGAAGTGTTTGTGTTTGTTTCATATGTTAAAAATAATGCCTTCCCTCAACCTCTTTCACAAGCCGAGGAAACGCTCTATTTAAATCGTATGGCAAATGGAGATGGAGAAGCACGAAATTTATTAATTGAACATAATTTAAGACTCGTTGCTCACATTGTCAAAAAATTTGAAAATACCGGAGAAGATGCTGAAGATTTAATTTCGATTGGTACAATAGGTTTAATAAAGGCAATTGAGAGCTTTGTTCAAGGTAAAGGAACAAAATTAGCCACATATGCTGCTAGATGTATTGAAAACGAAATACTTATGCATTTACGTGCTCTAAAGAAAACAAAAAAAGATGTCTCCCTTCATGATCCGATTGGCCAGGATAAAGAAGGCAATGAAATCTCACTATTAGACATATTAAAAACTGAGACGGAAGACGTAGTTGATCAAATTCAACTTAATATGGAATTAGAAAAAATCAAACAATATATTAAGATTCTAGACGACCGTGAAAAGGATGTCATTATTCAACGATTTGGTATTGATATGGATAAAGAACTAACTCAACGTGAAATCGCAAAGAAATTAGGAATCTCAAGAAGTTATGTTTCGCGAATTGAAAAACGTGCTTTAATGAAAATGTACCACGAGTTTTTAAGAGCTGAAAAAGAAAAGAAAAAAGATAAAAAATAAACCACTAAAGATGAATATGACCTCCAATTGTTAGTCAAATCTAACAATTGGAGTGAATTCATTTTTAGTGGTTTTATGCTTGTTCTTCTTTTTGCATTTTTCGATTAAAGTAATTAGATGTCAGAAAGAAACCTAATGCAAAAATCAGCATTGTAAAAACGATACTCTCGACGATCAATATTTTATGTTGGGTTAATCCGTCCTTTGGAAGGAGAGTCCCGATATAGAAAAAAGTAGCCAATGCTGTTGTTATTGCTCCAAATGTTTTAAAATCATTAACCTTCGCCTGTAGCTTTTTTAAATTCATGAATACTACACCTTCCCTTCTTGTTGACTTAATAACTTTAACATATTTTATACAAGAAAAGTGAAGGTAATTAAAGGCAGTATATGTAGAGATTAGTAAGTATAAGTTGTCAATATAATAAGTATTGTCTTGTTGATTTCCACTTTTTGCTTTATTACTAAAACTATATTGATAAAATATTACTAGTATAGTTTCAACACAAAGAAGAAAGGAATTATTTAAAATCCCTTTCTTCTTAGAATGCTTTCATTAGCGCGTTCTCTTTGTCTATTTTAGACCATTCTTAATAAACTCAATCGTACGTTCAGTTTCCTGTTCTTCGTTCCAAAAAGGTGTATTTTCTAAGACGATTGAAGAGATAACTAGACCAATTACAGTTGAGATGATTAATCTTAGTACTGTCGGTATCGGTAGTTCTTTTATTTGTCCTTTATCGATAAACGATTGTAATACAGTAGCTACTTTAGGGTACATTTTATCTTTAAAGAGTCTTTTTAGCTCTTCTTGCATATCGTCTTGGAATGGCATTTCTTGTATGATTATTTTTACAGCTGCCTTATTTTTCTTTGCAAATTCCATGCGATTTTTAATAAGCGCATTTAGAAAATCTTCAAATGTTTCGTACTCTAAATGAAATACTGCTTTAGAAAAACGATCCATTTCAAAAGGAGCAATTGTTTTTACTAATGTCGGTTTGATGATACTTTTTAGTAAGTCCTTTTTTGTTTTAAAGTAACGAAAAATAGTACCTTCAGCAACATTTGCTTTTTTTGCAATTTCATTGGTAGATGTACTAACAAAACCTTTTTCGGCAAATATTTCAATTGCAGCTTCAAGAATTTTTATTTCTTTTTCATTCATTTCTTGTAATTTTTCTTCTGGAAAAAACTCTTCTAATTTAATTGGTAACACTCCTTAAATTGAACGCTGTTTCTTTAAAGCAACTATATTTAAAGAAATAAATACTATTGAAAATCCAAGTAGGATCAATAATTGATATACAACATCAGAAAGAGACTGCCCTTTTATCATAATACCTCTAAGAGCTTCTGCTCCATATGTCAGAGGTAAAATACCCCCGATAAATTTGAACCAATTTGGTAAAAACGCGGTTGAGAAAATACCAGAAAAAAGTATTTGAGGGACTGCAATAACCGGAATAAATTGTACTACTTGGAATTCATTATTTGCATATGCAGATAAGAGCATTCCAAGTGTAAGAGCAGTTAGAGATAATAAAATATTAACTACGCAGACTTCCCATGCACTTCCTACATTATACATATCTAATACACTGATTGAAAAGACTGTTATAATGACCGATTGGATTAAAGCAAAAAATCCAAAGCCTAAAATATAACCAACTACTATTTCCCATCTTTTGACTGGCGTGACAAGTAATCTTTCAAGTGTTGTTGTTAATCTTTCCCTTACAAATGAAATACCTGATAAGATAAATACAAATAAGAACGAGAAAAATCCAATAAAAATTGGTCCAATTGAATCAAATGATTCCATATTTTTACTACCATAAATTGGATCCATTACAATTTTAAGATTAGATGGTGTATTTTCCTTAATTGCAGATTGAATAGCATCCATTACTGCAGTTGTTCTTGCTTTATCTGTCCCTTCAAACTGTACAACAATTTCTCCTGATTTAAATAAGACAGCACCATCAAGATCCATATTTTTCAATTTATCTTTAATGTCTGAAGGATTCACATTTTTTACTTTCGCATAATCTTTCACAATTTGCTCAAATGCTGGAGGTGCATCTACTAGAGCTAAAGTTGGTTTCGTATCATCCTGTTTTAGGATATAAGAAAATAAAAACAATAATACGATAGGAGCTACAAAAATCATTGCAAGAGATCTTCTATCTTTTAAAAATTGTTTTATTATTCGTTTAGAAATAGCAAAGACTCTCATGAGCTCACCTCAGTATTAAAATATAGGTCTTCGATTTTACCTGTTTTTGATTGCGAGATTAAATTTTCAGTAGTATCTAAAGCAATTAATTCTCCTTCTCTAATTAATCCGATCCGTTCACATTTTTCAGCTTCTTCCATGATATGGGTTGTAATTATGATCGTAGTACCTTGTTTTTTCATTTCAAAAAATTGATTCCAAATTTGCTTTCTTAGTACTGGATCAATTCCAACTGTTGGTTCATCAAGGATAAGTAATGTAGGTTTATGGAGGATTGAAATGGCAAGAGAAAGTCGTTTTTTCATTCCCCCAGAGTATTGATTAACTTGTTTGTTTAATGAATCCTCTAAACCAACGATTTGAGCTACTTCTTGAATTCTCGACTTAAGTTCTTTACCTTTTAAATTATATAGAGCACCGAAGAAATTTAAATTATCAGCTCCCGTTAAATCGCTATATAAAGCATCAGATTGTCCCATATAGCCTATTGACGGAAGGACTGTGAAATTAGGCATTTCATTATTGTAAACTAATACTTCTCCTTTTGAACTTTTATCTATGCCAGCAATCAATTTTATTAAAGTTGTTTTACCAGAACCTGATGGGCCTAAAATCCCAAAAATCTCTCTTTCTTGAATGTTCATTGAAATATTTTTTAGTACAGCTCTTTTTCCAAATAAACGATCAACTTTTTGGATTTGAACAACATTGCTCATCTTATTCCTCCGTTCAAGTCTATTTTCATATATAGTATCCACAATGAGTGAGTACTCACTCCACATATTTATCTTAATTCACTTTTTATTGCCAGTCAACAAAAAGTGAGTACTCACTCAATTGTATTAGAATAAAAAAAGAAAGATGCCTATAAGACATCTTTCTTTAAACGATTTATAACGCTTTAATCATTTCCTCAACCATTAATGTTGAATTAACAGCTGCAGTATGAATGAATTGATCAAATGAAATATTTGATTCTTTACCTGCAATATCTGACAATGCTCGTGTGACAACAAATGGTACTTTAAAAGCATAACAAACTTGAGCGATTGCAGCTGCTTCCATCTCTACAGCATAAAGATCACCAAATTTCTCTTTTACAAAGTCAACTCGTACTGGATCGTTCATAAATGAATCACCAGTTACGATTAATCCTTCAACAACTTGGATACCATTAATTTTCTCAGCGCATTTTTTAGCGATAGACTTTAATTTGTCATCAGAAAGGAAAGCAGCTGGCATACCTGGAACTTGACCATATTCATAATTGAATGCAGTAACGTCTACGTCATGATGACGTACTTCAGTTGAGATAACAACGTCGCCAACATTTAAGTCTGTATGAAGTCCGCCTGCAGATCCTGTGTTAATAACAACATCAGGCTGATATTTTTCTAAAAGAATAGCTGTTGCCATTGCTGCATTAACTTTACCAATTCCAGACCTTAATAAAATTACTTCTTTTCCTTCGTATGTACCTATGTTATATTCTGAGCCTGCAACTTCTTCTTTTCTCAGGTTGTCTAATTTATCACGTAATACATGTACTTCTTCTTCCATTGCTCCAATTATAGCTATTTTCATTCTTTAAATTCCCTACTTTCACTTTCAAACTTTAATCATTTTACCATATAGAGTCATTTCATTCATCTTTAAGAATGCGTACAACAAAAAACACTTTAAATCTTAAATAGTTTCCCAAAAAGGAGCTCGCTTTCCGTGCGGCGTAAGCTTACCGTTTGCTCTAGTAGAGACTCAAACTTTTTAGCAATTCCCTATCGTTTTAATCCTTTAACTCTTTTACTTCTTGTACCAAAATAGGGAGCCAGCCTTCTTTTACAACCCAATGTAAGTACACGACATATTTATAGCTTAAGTCGTTTGTGGCAACGTATACATTTATACTTTGCTGATCGTATCCTTGACTAATATGCCAAATTGAATAATCTTCTTTTGTTAAAGAAATCGCATTTGATACTGCTTCTTCCATTTCATAAAAGTCCTGAGACTTATGACTATAATGAACTTTATGAGGCTCAACTTGTCTTGTTTTATTAGGTGTCCATTCTTTTACAGTCGATTCTATAATATTTTCATCATTTATTGAATCTTTAATAATCTCATTTACTTTGTCTCGATATTTCGCTTGATAAGGATTTGGTAAATCTGTCATTTGCTTTGGTTCTTGAGCAATCGTAGTAATCTGAGCTTTTGCAGTATTAGGCTCTATCTTTTGTTGGTTGACGATCGGTAATGTTATTTTTATCCCTAAATAGATGATTCCAAAAAGAAGTGGAATAAGTAGTATTCGGAAAAAATAATTTCCTCTTCGTACTCGTCTTAATTTTTGGACCCTTTTGTTTGGTTCAATTGAAGACATTTACAAAATCCTCCAAAAACAACTAATTTTTCCCTATTTTAACATAGAGTTAATTAATTAAAAATAGCTATTTTGTGTGGTTTTTATCAAAGTTATATATAGATTTTATTAAACTTGTAACAGTGTCAGAAGTAGATGTAACTTCGTTTGAAACATTTAAACTAACTACTGCGAATGCATACCTTGGCTTATCATATGGAAAATAACCTGCAAACCATTTGTTTTGTTCGACTATTTTACCATCTACTACTTTTGTTTCCGCTGTACCACTTTTCCCTGCTAAAGGGTAAGGCAAACTAGTATATCGATTTCCCGTTCCTTTCGCATCCGTAACTACACCTCGAAGTAACTCTCTTAATTGTTGCATTGAATCTGGAGCTAGATAATCATCAGCCAAAGTCTGTTCTGGGAATTTAAACATTTCTGTACCATTTTTATATAATACAGAATCTACTACTTTTACTTGTTTTGGGCTTCCACCTCGCGCAATGGTAGACATCATATTAGCTACGGCTAAAGGGGATACTTTCACGTCCTGTTGCCCAATGGATGTATTTAAGAGCTTATCACTTAAAGAGTTTCCTACAAAATAAGTTGGTTTCCCTTCATTTTGAAATTGACTAAAACTAGATTCATGATAGACAGATCCTGTCCATCCTACTGGACCATCTAAACCTAGCTTTTTGGCATATGTTTGAAACATATCTTTATTTTTTAAAGTTAATTGCTTACCTAATTGGCCAAATGTGTAATTACAACTTTCATAGAAACTTTGTTGAAAAGTTAAATTACCTTTTCGCTTTTTCTCCTCATCTTCGTATTTACCGACTAGATTATTATTGCAATTATACATTTGATTTTCTTTAACAATACCTTGATCTATTGAAGCAGCCGCTACAACTGTCTTAAAGACGGAACCAGGTGTACTAGCTAATAGTGCATAATTAGTCGCCGTATTATCATTCGAAGAAAATAAATTTTGGAAATTCATATTTGGTCGGCTAACCATTGCTAATAAATTGTTCGTCTTTACGTCAATTAGCACTGCAGCACCTTTTTGAAGTTTAGCTTGGTCAACAGCTTGTTCTAAAATTTGTTGTAAATCTTTATCTAGTGTAGTAGAAAGGGAAACTGGATAAAATGGATTACTAGGTTTTGCATATTTTACTTCGTTTCCAAACATCGGTTTACCTAAATTATCTACGTGAAGCATTAAATTAGATGTGCCATCAGATTTTAAGAAATCTTCAAACTGAGCCTCTAAACCAATTACCCCAAATTCTTTAGGCTTATAATCTCGATCACTTTCATACTGTTTTTCATATTGTTCTTTATTTTCTCTAGCTATTCCAATTAGGTGTTCTGCCAATTGTTTATCGTCTTTGTCTTGAGACAACATGGAAATTAATCCAGAAACATGTAAATTATTTATTTCATCAATTTTTTCAGATGTTAATGTTTTTGTCATTCCTTCTAATGTAAAAGGTTCTTTTTTACCATTAAACTGATTTTTAATATTTGCAACCGGAACACCTGTAATCGACGATAATTTTTCAATCGGCCAATCGATTGTTTTTAAAAATGGAAATAGAATAACTTTTGGAGTGTAAGCTGCACTTAATAATTTTCCATTTCGGTCAAGTATTTTTCCACGTCCATTATCAATCCGAAACTGAAATGTTCTTTGAGCAACACTTCGTTCGATTAAATTTACCTTTTGTGGGCCAAAATTCTTTTGATGAAGCACACTAATATCTAAACATCTGTATCCGATTAAAGAAAATAGTAATGAAAATAGTATTAATATGGCTTTTATCCGTCTATGCATATAAAAAACACCTCATCTACAGTGTAGACGGGGTGTTCTTTTTTCAAACAATTAAATTGTTAAACAAATCAAATTATTTAACAGCAAGTATTCTTACTTGCATATCTCCACCTGGAGTATTAATTGTTACTTCTTCACCAACAGTTTTGCCTAATAAGCTTTTTGCGATTGGAGAATCATTTGAAATTTTACCTTCAAATGGATCAGCCTCAGCACTACCAACAATTGTGTAAGTTTCTTCGTCACCAGCTGGTAATTCTAAGAAAGTTACAGATTTACCTAAAGTTACTGTATCTGATGCATCATTATTTTCAGTAATAATTTCAGCATTACGGATCATATTTTCTAAAGTTGTAATACGACCTTCAACAAATGCTTGTTCATCTTTTGCAGCATCGTATTCAGAGTTCTCTGAAAGGTCACCAAAGCTACGAGCAATTTTAATACGCTCTACTACTTCAGCACGCTTTACTGTTTTTAAATTTTCTAATTCTTGTTCTAATTTTTGTTTCCCAGCTAAAGTCATAGGGAATTTTTTTTCGTTAGCCATTTTGTACACTCCTTTTAGTATCCACCGTTTCTTTTATGTAGAACTTCTAAATATATGTTTATACAATATAGTTGTACAAACAGTGTATGAGAATAATTCATGAAACATTCAACTTATGAAAACGCATTCTTTTATATAGAAAGATGAAGAAGTGAGTGCTTCTCCATCTTTCCAAAATTATTTTTAGGAATTATTCTCTCATATGAACGTATTATAATACACTTACTCTTTCAAGTATAGTCTGAATTTTTGTAGCCATTAAATCAATAGCCACAAAGTTCTGACCGCCTTCTGGTATGATAATATCTGCGAATTTCTTAGATGGTTCACAGAATTGATTATGCATAGGGCGTACAACATTTACATATTGATCTACTACAGAATCAACTGTTCTTCCACGTTCTTTTATATCTCGTTGTATTCTACGAAGGATTCGTAAGTCAGCATCCGTATCTACAAATATCTTTATATCCATTAAATCACGTAAACGCTCGTCTTCTAATACTAGAATACCTTCTAAAATAATAACTTCTTTTGGCTCTACAGGGATTGTTTCTGAAGATCTTGTATGAATTGTATAGTCATATACAGGTTTTTCAATTGCTTTGTATTGCAATAAATCTTTTATATGCTCAATAAACAAATCATTATCAAATGCTAATGGATGGTCATAATTTGTTTTCAATCTTTCTTCCATTGGTAAATGCGTTTGATCTCTATAATAAGAATCTTGCTGTATCATTAAAATTGAATGACCTTTAAATTGATCATAGATTGCTTTTGTTACAGAAGTTTTACCAGAGCCAGTCCCTCCAGCAATTCCAATTACAATGGGCTTATTCCCCATACTTCAATCCCTCTTTCTTATCAAACTAACTTTTTTCTCATCATGTTGTAAGGATAAACTTTTTGATCCACTTTAATTTTTACAATTTCTAATGGATGTCTTGCAGCGTCTACTTCTGCTCCTTCTTCATTAACAATTACACCAACTGTTTGTTTGAAGTTGTCCATTTCAGGTCCAAAGAATTCAATTTGGTCACCTGGTTTGAAGTAGTTACGTTGTTGGATTGTTGCGATACCAGTTTCATCATCATAGTCTAATACAAGACCTGCAAAATCATACGTTGTTTTTTTGCTATGATTTCCATACATTTGCTCTTTCATTCCTGGCAACCCTTCAAAGAATGAAGAAGCAGTGTCACGATTAGCACATTTATCTAGTTCTTCAACCCATTCTTCTTTGAATTCAAAGTTTTCTGGGTCAGTACAATATGCATCAATTATTTTACGATAAACAGATACTACTGTTGCTACGTAATGAATTGATTTCATACGTCCTTCAATTTTTAAACTATCTACACCCATTTCAATAAATTTAGGAATTGAACGTAATAAATTTAAATCTTTAGGGCTCATTGCAAATGGAGCATCTTCTTCAGCAAATAAAGCATTTTCAGAAGCATCCGGATTTTGTGACTCAGTTTGAACTAAATCGTAATCCCAACGACATGATTGACAGCATCCACCACGGTTTGAATCACGTGCAGTCATATGATTACTTAAAGTACAACGACCAGAATAAGCAATACACATTGCTCCATGAATAAATGTTTCAATTTCAACGTCTACTTTTTCTTTTATTTCTTTTATTTCTTCAAAGCTCGTCTCACGTGCTAATACTAATCGATGTAACCCTTCTTCTTTCCAGTATTGTGCAGCACGATAATTTGATAAAGATTGTTGAGTACTTAAATGTACCTCTAATTTAGGAGCAGCCTCTTTACATGTTTCAATAATATATGGGTCAGCTACTATAATACCTGTAACTCCTGCAGCTTCAATCCCTTGTAAATACTCAACTAATCCGTCCATGTTTTCGTTATGAGCAAATATATTTGTTGTTACATAAATTTTCGCATTAAATTTGTTTGCAAATGCTACCCCTTCAGCCATTTCTTCTATAGAGAAGTTATCTGCATTCGAACGTAAACCAAACTCTCTACCACCGATAAATACAGCATCTGCGCCGTATCTTACTGCAATTTTTAATTTTTCTAAATTACCAGCCGGTGCTAATAGCTCAGGTTTCTTCACGATTACACGTTTGCCATCAACTATTTTATCTAATTGTCCAATTGCCATTATTAATCCTCCTCTTTAATACAGGACTAATGTCCAAGGCTCTAAAATACCGCTTCACTAGAATTCCCTGGCTGTCCTGCTATTCCATGATTTGATCTTGCTTCTATTAATACACCGTTTCTTTAAAGAAGAATCCTGTGTCCAATGGTCTATTTACAGGTTGAATTGCTTCGATTTTGTCGAAAAGGTCGTCTTTAATTTCTTCGTAAGCTTCACGGTCTTCTACACATAGATCGATAGCTTGTCTGTATAGTTTTGTTACTTCAATGATATACTCTGAAGATTTTAAGACTCCGTCAATTTTGAATGAATCAATACCTGCATCAACTAATTCTTCTAACTCATTAACTATACAAATATCATTTGGACTCATAATATGAGTTCCATTTTGATCTTCAAAAATTGGATATTTATTATTACGCTCGTGGTCAACTAGGAACATATTTTCTTCATATTTCTTTTGTTGAACGATTTCTAAATTCTTTCCTTGGTATTCAAAATAGTTACCGACAAGTGAACGTTTTGATTGGAACATAGCAGTCATCCCATGTACTTGTACTTCGATTTCTACTTTAGCATTTTCTTTAATTTCAGCGACAGCTTCAAAGCTTAATTCTCTAGCTAATACCGCACGTTTAGATCCACGTTTTCCCCAGTAATTACATGTAAACCAGTTAGTTGCCGTTGTTTCTGTATTCCAATGTAATTGCATATTAGGTGCAATCGCACGTACAGACATAAGAACTGCAGGATCTCCGAATACAATTGCATCCACATTTGCATCTCTTAAAAAAGCAATATAATCTTCAATTTCATCAAGAATTTCATTATGGTAGACGCCATTCATCGCTACATATACTTTTACATTTTTTTTATGTGCAATTTCTACTGCTTCTTTTACAGCTTCACGATTAAATTCGCCCGCTAAGCGTAATCCAAAACGTTGTTCACCAATAATAACCGCGTCTGCACCAGCATCAGCTAATTTATCTATATCATTTAGGTTAGTTGGCGTAACTAATAATTCAGGCTTAATCATTATTAACTCCCCTTTTCTTACTAATAGCAACTCCATCACCAATTGGTATAATTGTTGAATCATACTTAGGGTGATTCATTAGCCATTCATTGTAATTTTGAATCTTTTTTATTAAAGCTTTCTTTCGTCGATCATCAACAAGATCCGCACTTTCAGCAACTTGCCCTTTAAATAAAACATTATCTGAAATGATAACTCCTCTGTCTGATAACAAAGGCTCATATAATTCAAAAAATCGTTTATACTGAGCTTTAGCTGCGTCGATAAAAATAACATCAAATTGTCTGTTTTCAGGCAACTTTTCTTTTAAAAGTAAAGCATCACCTTCTAAAAGTAGAATTCGATTGCTGTAATCACTTCGCTCAATAAACTCTTTTGCTTTTCGAATTCTCTCTGCATTTCGCTCCATTGTAACAATCTTCACATTTGGAAACTCTTTTGCCATTCGAATACTTGAATAGCCTATTGCACTACCAATTTCAAGAATGGAAGTTGGCTGTATTAAATAAAGTAAACCAAGCATAAATTCCATACCTGCTTTATCCATTATCGGCACATGATGCTCAAATGCATAAGTTTCCATTTCTTCTATAAAAGGTTCTCTATGTTTATAAAAATTCGCCAAGTATTGACGAACTAAAACGTCATTCATTGCTTATAAAGCCTCCAATAGAAATACAACCTTGTCTAAAAACAAGGTGTAAGTAAAATTTCTGTGTATCTGAATTTTTTTAGACCCGTAATATTCTAACATAAAAAAAAGACCCTTGGCTAGTACCAAGAATGGTTGCAACGCTTTCACTATTTTTAAATTTACAAAATTCCTCAGTAGACTATTTATACTACTGAGGAATTTAATATTTTTTATACAAGTATTTCCAACTTTTTATTTTATATGCTTTTCTTTTTCAGTATTGTGCTCTGCTAACGATTTTGTAAAGATTACTTTACCTGTTTTATCAGCAAGGAAATATAAATAATCTGATTTAGCAGGCTCAAGAGCAGCTTCTATACTATCAACGCCAGCACTTGCGATTGGTCCTACTGGTAACCCTTTAACATAGTAAGTATTATAAGGAGATTTAACTTCTAAATCTTTATATAATACACGTTCTTTATGTTTACCAAGTGCATACAAAACTGTTGGATCCGTTTGTAATGGCATTCCTATTTTTAGTCGGTTATAAAATACACTTGAAATTAACTTTCGATCTGTTGTACCAGTGGCTTCTTCCTCAATTAACGAGGCCATTGTTAACGTCTGATGAGGAGTAAGCTTTTGGTTACTCATTTCTGTTTTATATAGGTCTAATGTTTTCATTGTTTGTTTTAACATTGGTGTAATAATTTCCTCTAAACTTGGAGTATAATCCCCATACATATAAGTTGAAGGATATAAGTACCCTTCTAATGGATAGCGAATTCCAGGTTTAAAAACATCATTCGTTATTAATTGAGGAAACTTTTTTTGTAGCCCCTGAATAAATGCTTTATCATTCAACTGTTTTAGTACAGCTGCTTGATCTAGTTTAAAACCTTTTGCAATAATCGCTGCAATTTCGTTTAATTGAGAACCTTCAGGAATCATTAAATCCTTAACAGCAACTTGATATTTACCACCTACCTGTAAGTGGTTTACAATCGTTGCAACTCCTTGGTTTTCGCTAAAATGATAATTCCCTGATTTTAGACTAGCGTTGTTATGCAACTTCACATATAGTTTAAAAATTGATGTATTTTTTATTAAGTTTTTCTTTTTAAAAATTGCTGCAATATTATCAACAGAGCTTCCTTCAGGAATTGTTACTAATTTAATTTGTTTATTTGCTGAATTAACAGGTTTTAACATATATTTATATGATGCAAAACCCGCTCCAACTACGACAATACAAGCAATAATTAAATATGTAAAAATAAGCATAATCCTGCTTTTTTTATTTGTATTCTTGTATCCATTTTTATCATAATCGTTAAATGACAAACTTATCTACCTCCTTTTCCACGTTATAGTATACTACAAATATGTGCTAAATCGGCAATTTTCTACATAAAAAAAATGCTAAACACTTTTATAAGTGATTAGCATTTTTAAATCCAGAGATATTATTCTCCTTCTTCTTCGTCAAAGAAAGTGTTTAATACTTCTTCAACCATTTCCCACTCTTCGTCAGATTCGATTGGATATAACTCTCCATCTTCACCATCTTCTGCAGGAATAAAGCTAGATGCATGGTAGATTGGGTCTCCATCTTCATCAAACTCTTGTCCAACTGGACTATAAATTACGTATGATTTACCATAATCATCTGATTCAAAAGTCATGATAATATTACAAAGAATCTCATTACCTTCCTCATCGATGATTGTAATTTGTCTGTCTTCACCGTGTTCCATTTATATCACCTCTATTATTTTAATCCTTTTATGTATTAGTATAAAAGTGAATAGGTGGAGGGGCCGTCAACACTTGTTGTCGGCCAATCTCCATTCTTCTTTATCACTTTATACTATCTAAGTAGTTTTGTAAAATAACTACTGCCGCCATTTTATCGATTACTTGTTTTCTTTTCTTGCGACTTACGTCAGCAGAGATTAGAAATCGTTCGGCAGCCATTGTTGAAAGTCTTTCATCCCATAGTATAACCGGAAGTTTGAATTCTTCTTCAATCATTTTTCCAAAGCGCGTACATGCTTCACCGCGTTCTCCAATACTTCCGTTCATATTTTTAGGTAAACCTACCACTACTTTTTCGATTTCGTAGCTATCAATGATTTCTTTTAGTCGGTCTAGTCCAAATTTCTGACGTTCTTCATCAATTCTGACTGTCTCAATACCTTGAGCTGTCCAACCAAGAGCATCACTTACAGCTACACCAATTGTTTTTGTACCTACATCTAGCCCAAGTGCTCTCATTAATTATTCTCCACGATGTTGTTGTAAGTAAGATTTAACTAATTCCTCAATGATTTCATCACGTTCTAATTTTTTCATCATACTTCTTGCGTCATTGTGACGAGGAATGTATGCAGGATCACCTGATAATAAGTATCCTACTATTTGATTGATTGGATTATAGCCTTTTTCTTGTAACGCGTCATGAACCTTTAACAATACTTCATTAACTCGTATATCTTGACCTTCATCTTGCAAACTAAACTTCATCGTTTTATCAAATGAATCCATACAAAGCACCCCACTTATCCGTATATTTTTAGCTAATTACATTGTACCATTTTTATTACGCAGTTACGAATCAGCTGAAAATTTTTATATCTGTTATTGTACACGATTTTTGTATTATTTTGAAATCGTGTTCATCCATTTTTCAACAAAAGCAACAGCCTCATCTAATTTCGAAGGATCCTTACCGCCAGCTTGAGCCATATCAGGACGGCCTCCGCCTCCTCCGCCACAAATTGAAGCAGCTTCTTTTATTAGATTTCCTGCATGATATCCTTGACCTACTAAATCTTTTGTGACACCAGCAATTAAGTTTACTTTACCTTCATTAGCAGAACCAAGTAATACAACAACAGAACCAATTTTATTTTTAAGGTCATCAACCATTGTGCGAAGACTATTCATATCTGCTCCATTTACTTTAGCAGCTACAAATTTTACTCCATTTACTTCTTTCACGTTATTACTAATATTTCCTGCTTCAATATTGCTTAATTTTGAAGAAAGTGATTCATTTTCTTTTTGTACTTGTTTTAAATCTGTTTGTAAAGTTTCAATACGAGCAACAACGTCTTTCGTATTTGATTTTAATAGACTAGCTGCCTCTTTTAGTTGACCAATTTGTTCTTGCATATATTCGTAAGCTGATTTGCCAGTTACTGCTTCAATACGGCGCGTACCAGCTCCAATTCCTGACTCAGAAATTATTTTAAATGTACCGATCGATGCTGTGTTATCTACATGACATCCACCACATAGTTCAAGACTATAATCTCCAACTTGTACTACTCGTACTACATCACCATACTTTTCACCAAATAATGCCATTGCACCCATTGCTTTTGCTTCAGCAATTGCTTTTTCAGAAATTTGAACTGGAATGCTTTCCCAAATTTTTTCATTCACAATTTTTTCAATTGTTTCAAGTTCTTCAGACGTTACTTGACCGAAATGCGAGAAGTCAAAACGTAAGCGTTCTTGGTTTACTAATGAACCAGCTTGATTTACATGAGTTCCAAGTACATCCTTTAATGCTTGGTGTAATAAGTGAGTAGCTGTGTGGTTCTTTACAATACTTGAACGGTTAGCTTTATTAATTGTTGAATCAACTTTAGCACCAACTGATAAAGCTCCTTCAACAACTTTCACTCGATGTAAATTTTGTCCGTTTGGGGCTTTTTGAACATCAAGCACTTCTACTTTTAAACCAGGAGCAGTTAAAGTTCCACGGTCTGCAATTTGACCTCCACTTTCAGCGTAGAAAGGAGTAACATCAAGAATTAAATGAGCTTCTTCTCCATTTGCTACATCTTCAACTTTTTCTCCGTCTTGTACTAGAACAAGAACTGTAGAATTAACCGAACCTTCGCTATACCCTACAAAAGTTGAAGTTTCTTTGATTTCACGAAGTGCTTCACTTTGTACCTGCATTGAGTCAACATCTTGTCTTGCAGAACGAGCACGCTCACGTTGTTTCTCCATTTCAACTTCGAAACCGTCATGATCTACGGTTAATCCTTCTTCTTCTGCATACTCTTCTGTTAATTCAATCGGGAATCCGTAAGTGTCATAAAGACGGAAAACATCTTCACCTTTAATTACAGTACTTCCTTTAGCTTTTGCATCCTTCATTACATTTGTAAGAAGTGATAATCCTTCATGTAATGTTTCATGGAAACGTTCTTCCTCATTTTTAATTACTTTTTGAATGAACGGTACTTTTTCTTTCACATTTGGATAGAAGCTTTCCATGATTTCTGCAACAACTGGAACAAGCTCAAACATAAATGGACGTTCAACACCTAATTTTTTAGCAAAACGAACTGCACGACGGATTAAACGACGTAATACATATCCGCGACCTTCATTTGAAGGAAGAGCGCCATCTGCAACAGCAAAAGATACCGTACGGATATGGTCAGCAATTACTTTAAAAGCAGTATCTTGATCTAATTGTCCATTTCGATATTTTTGACCCGAAATTGTTTCAACAACATTGATAATTGGCATAAACAAATCAGTGTCAAAGTTTGTGTCTACTTCTTGTAGTACACTTGCCATACGTTCTAAGCCCATACCAGTATCAATGTTTTTGCTTGGTAATTCAGGGTATTCTTTACGGTCTAAACCATCTTTTGAATTAAATTGAGAGAATACAATATTCCAAACTTCTAAATATCGATCATTTTCTAAATCCTCTTTTAATAATTTAATTCCAATGTTTTCTAGATCATATTTTGTTCCACGATCATAGAAAATCTCTGTACATGGTCCACAAGGTCCTTCACCAATTTCCCAGAAGTTACCTTCTAACAGGATAATATGCTCAGGATCTAATCCTAATTTAATCCACAAATCATACGTTTCTTTATCCTCAGGATAGACTGTAACGTATAATTTTTCTTTTTCAAAACCAAACCATTCAGATGAAGTTAAAAGCTCCCAACCCCATGTTACAGCTTCTTCACGGAAATAATCTCCGATAGAGAAATTACCTAACATTTCAAAAAAAGTATGGTGACGAGCTGTTTTCCCAACATTCTCAATATCATTTGTTCGAATTGATTTTTGTGAATTTGTTATTCTTGGATTCTCTGGAATTACTCGACCATCAAAATATTTTTTTAATGTCGCTACACCACTATTGATCCATAATAAAGTTGGATCTTCTACTGGTACTAAAGATGCACTTGGCTCAATAGAGTGACCTTTTTCTTTAAAGAAGTCTAAGTACATTTGGCGAATTTGAGCAGCAGTTAGCTTTTTCATTATATTAACCTCCATTTAGTAAAATTATCATGTTATAAAAACAAAAAAATCCCGTCCCTAAAACAGGGACGAGATGTACTCGCGATACCACCCTGATTATGAATAGAAAGCTTGTTGCTTAGGCAAAATGCCTCGAAGTCTATTCATCACCTCAAGAGACCGTAACGTGGTCTGACGCGTCAGTGATTAGCTGCATTCAGGAGTAGCTTTTCTGTCACCCTTCATTAAAGTTTCTTTCAGCCTAGGAAACTTCTCTCTTTTGCATAAGCTTAAATGGTTTAGTGACATACTTGTTCCTTCAAAATTTTGCAAATATAAATTGTATGAAAAAATAGTATCATTGTCAAAAATGAAAGTCAAGTTGAGAGACGTTCTTTTCTATTACTGTAATAACGAATAACAGAAATGATGACAACTAATACTGGAACGGCAATTAACAAACCAATAAAACCAGCTATTTCACCTGCAACTAATAATGAAAACATAATAATAACTGGATGAGTATGAATTGATTTTCCAATTATGAGCGGAGAAAGTACGTTACCTTCGATCAATTGTAAAATAATTAATGTAATACCTACTCTAATTAATAAACTTGTCCCTCCCGAAGCGGCTAGAAACAGAGTTGGTATAGCTCCAATAACTGGTCCGAAATACGGAATGATATCTGTTATTCCTATGACCACTCCTAATACTAGAGCATACTTCATTCGAACAATCCAAAGAAATATTGTTGCTAGTACAAACAGTAAAAAACAAACTAAGATTTGACCACGAATATATTTTCCAAATGTATTATTAAGTTCTTTTGCTAAACCTTTTGCTTCATATCGCCATTTGTAAGGGATAATTTTCCAAAATATATTCAATAAGACCTTATAATCTTTTAAAAAGTAAAAAACGATAAACGGAATGATAAAGAGTGAAATAATATTATTTACTAATTGCTTCATCCATTCACCAGATTTATTCAATAATGATAATCCCGATTTTTCAGCACCATTAATCATTAAATCAATACGATTATGAAGAAAAATTGGCATCCTCGAAGTTTTTCGATCGATTTTTGATAAAAAATTATCATATAATGCCATTACTTTAGGAAAAGCTCTTAAAATATCTTGCCACTGTTGTTTAAAAATTGGGAGTAGTAAATAAAGCCCTAGTACACACCCTCCAAAAAATAATAAATAAATCAATAAAATCGCAAATACTCGTTTTATCCCTTTTTTATGAATATATTCAATTGCTGGATGTAACAAATAGGCAATTATTAACCCAATCAAAAATGGAACCATCGATTTTAAAACACCAATTACAATATGTAGATACACTGGTTTTAAATAATAAAAAACTATTCCAACTAATCCAATGAGCAAAATTAAACATAATCGATATATCCACTTCAGCTTTAAACCGTCCATAAAAAAACCCCCATACTGATAATAGTATGGAGAATTTCAATTAAATTATGTGACTTGTTAAAAATGTTGCGAAGTCTTCTCTCTTCACAACATTCAATACACATTTCGTTTTTGCCGTTGCCAAAAACTTATAAAAATCTATAAATTGATGTTTTCTTCCCTGTTCTATGTGTTCAATTTTGCCGAAGCTACTTTCGTTGGTTTAACACTCCAAGGGCGTAAATTCGGATACAACGAATCCTACATATTAGTAATGACGTCTAGGTGTCAGATTACTAATTTATATCTTGACAAGTTGATCGCAGCGTTAAAATCTCGATCTATTTCATGACCGCATTCACATTGGTATAATCGGTCTGATAGTTTTAAATCGTTTTTCAAATTCCCACAACTTGAACACGTTTTAGAAGATGGGTACCATTGATCAGCTTCAACAAATTCAATGCCATATTTTTCACATTTATAATGAATTTGGCGTTTGAATTTAAATAAACACTGCTTCGTAATTGCTTTTGAAAGATGCTTATTCTTCATCATCCCTTTAATATTTAGATTTTCCATTACGATGCGGCGCCGAGGAGGCTAAAGAATCTCGCCCCATGGAAAGCGAGCACACTGTAGTGGAAATCAATAGGCACAACTTACTTATCAACGATCAATCCAAAAACTTAAACTAACTCTTTTTCGACAGTAAAAAAGCACATGCCTTTTAGACATGTGCTTAAAAAAATTAAAGCATTTTTTTCAATGACTTTCTCATACGTTTCATGTTCTTTGAAGTAAGCCATTTGTTATCGTACATTAACTTCATCGCAAGTGCACCTGCACCTAAACCTAAACCTAATAAAGAGCTTTTTCTAGCCATCAATTACCCACTCCTACATACTAAGTTTTCGATCCTCTTCGTCAAATAAATCATCCAACGAACTTAACGTACCATCTTCTTCAACTTGGTGGGTATAAATCATGCCTTTATTAATTGTTAGTTCAATATAACATCCCCAACAATAATATTGATTTACACCTATCTTCCCTAAGTCTTTACTATGACAATTTGGACAATTCACAACGCTCGCTCCCTTAGCCTAAAAAAGGCAATGTTTCTAAGCATTGTGACCAAATTTTCATAAAAATATACGTTAGTACAGGAATCGTCTTGCACTATATATTCTTAGTCAATTACATGAAATCATAAGGTGAAAGATTTGGTAATTCATCTGAAAGCTGAAATGGTAAATCCTCATTTAGTTGAACTTCACCATTTTCAATCCCTTTTAGTTTCATACAAAGAGTAGTTTGTCTTTGACCATCATCTGTTCTTCCAATGCCTTGAATAAATGCATCTTGTTCACCACACATGATTAAGAACTTCTTACTTCTTGTCACTGCAGTGTAAATTAAATTTCTTCGAAGCATTCGATAATAACTTTTAACAATTGGAAGCACAATAATATCAAATTCACTACCTTGCGACTTATGAATTGAACAACAGTAAGCAAGAGTTAATTGAGAAAAATCTGGTCTAGTATAGGTCACTTCATTTCCATCAAATGAAACGATAATAATATCTTGTTGTTCTACATTCTCTTTGGCGAAAAAAATGTTTACAATTTCACCCATATCCCCATTAAAAACATTATTTTCAGGAACGTTTACAAGTTGGAGAACTTTATCACCTGTACGGAAAGATGTATCCCCAAAATTCATTTCACGTTGCTTTTCTTTTTTAGGGTTAAACACTTCTTGTAGTCCTTCATTTAGGGCATCAATTCCTGCTGGACCACGATACATCGGTGCTAATACTTGGATATCTCTTACAGGAAAACCTTTTTTATTGGCGTTTTCACACACTTTTTTGACGACTTCAACAACTTGTTGACCTGAACAACCGATAAAAGAACGATCTTTTCTTTGTTCAAATAAATCCTCGGAAATTGTTCCATCTTTTATATAATGTGCAAGCGTAATAATCGACGAATCTTCTGATTGACGGTAAATGTCTTTTAATCGTACTGTTGGAACTGTACCAGAGTTTAATAAGTCCTTTAAGACTTGACCTGGGCCAACAGAAGGTAATTGATCCTCATCCCCTACAAAAATGACTTGGCAGCCTTCTGGAATGCTTTTTAATAATTGATTCCCTAACCAAACATCGACCATTGAAAACTCATCAATGATCAGTAATTTTCCATTTAAAGGATTTTCCTCATGATGGCTAAACTCCCCTTCTCTTGTCCAACCGAGTAAACGATGAATTGTTACTGCTGGTAATCCAGTTGCTTCACTCATTCGTTTTGCCGCTCTACCTGTAGGTGCAGCAAGCAAATAAGGGAATGGATCATCTTTCGGATAAGAATGCTGATCTAATGATAAATCATGGATTGTTGAAAATAGATTAACGATTCCTTTAATAACTGTCGTTTTACCTGTCCCTGGTCCACCTGTAAGGACCATCATAGCTGACTCCATCGCCTTTTTGATTGCTTGCGCTTGTGAAGGTGCATATTTTACATTCATTTTTGATTCAAGGTCTTCTAACTCTTTTGCAAATCTAGTTTCAGTCATTTCTCCTAAATCTGGAGCACTGCTTAATAATTTTTGAATCGCATTT
Organism: Gottfriedia sp. NPDC057991; assembly: GCF_042886615.1. Taxonomy (NCBI): domain Bacteria; kingdom Bacillati; phylum Bacillota; class Bacilli; order Caryophanales; family Bacillaceae; genus Gottfriedia; species Gottfriedia sp. NPDC057991. Next base: position 169,056 of record NZ_JBHVQN010000001.1, on the reverse strand, counting down.
ACAATGCCTTTCTCAGCGTAATAAAGAGCAGCTAAATAGATTCTCTCGTCTTCCATTACTAGCTTTCCGTCTGCTACCAATCGTTTCATTTCCCGAGAAATGTCGACTGCTTCGACAAGTTCTTTATCTTGTTTCATTAATAATTGTCTAGTTTCATCAATAAACTGATCTTGCGTTATATAAACATGTCCTTCTTGCATCGATAAATGCTCTAAAATATAAATACAACCCGCGCGTATCCGATCTGGATGATTTCCTGTAATACCGATTGCTCGACCAATTTCATCTGCTCTTCCAAACCCAATCCCGTCCACATCTTCAATTAACTTAAACGGATTTGTTCGGATAACATCTAGAGTTGATTCATTATAAGTCTTATAAATTTTAATCGATAGGCCCGTTCCAATGCCGTAGCTACTTAAAAAGCTGATTACTTTTTCAAGACCTTGATGAGATAGAATTGTTTCATAAATTTCTTTAGCTTTGGATTTTGCCAGTCCGGGAACACTCTCTAAGCTATCAGCATTATCTAAAATTTTATTAATTGCACCTTCACCTAAATGGTCAACGATTTTCTCAGCTGTTTTCTTTCCAATTCCTTTAAACAAATCCGATGATAAATATTGAATAACACCTTTTTTAGTAGATGGAAGCTCTTTTTCAAATGATGAAATTTGAAATTGTTTACCATACCTCGGATGGTCTTTTACAATCCCCTTAAATGTATATGTTTCATCCTCATTCATCCTTGGAATATTCCCAGTAATGGTCATTTCCTGTTCACAATTTGATAAATTTGTATCAACCACTTTTACCTTTGCAACAGTATAAAAATTTTCTGCATTATAAAAGATGATTGTTGTGATATGCCCTTTAATATATGGTGTCTCATCAACAAACAATTCCATTTCACTTTGGGTTTGCATTTCTCCACCTCCCCGTCTTACACTAAACTAGCTTCATTCTTCTTCTTTATTTTCAATTACTTTTAAAGCATGCATAGCAAGCATATGATCATCTTGACTTTCAATCGCTTTAATAAAATGGTCTTTCGCAGTTGTAACCTCATCATTAAACATCGCAATAATGCCTAGATTATAATGTGCATCAGCATGCAGTTCATCTAATTGTAAAACCTTATCTAAATTAATTTTTGCTTCATCTAACATTTCTAATTTAGCTAAAGTAAGGCCATATTGGAATAATGCGTCTACATCTTGATCATCTAACTCAATCGCTCGTTGAAAAAATGGAAGTGCAAAACGATCTTCTCCATTATTAACACAGCATAATCCAATCATAAAATGGACATCGCTATCATTCATGCCAAGTTTCACACAATGTTGAAAATGCTTTTTAGCTAATTCGTACTTTCCATCTTCAAAATACACTGTTCCAACTGCATAATGCGCTGCTGCTAATTCCGGATCAATTTCTAAAGCTTTTTCAAAAAAACGACAAGCTCGTTCTACATCTCCCATCGATAGTAAAAGCTGACCAAAATTAACATACGCTAATGAATTAGTAGGATTTTCTTCAATTTCTTTCGTTAAAAAATTAGCTGCATCCTCTAAGTTACCCTCTTGCAGGGCTGCTACACCACGTTCAAAATTATTCATATATGACACCTCTATGTATTTTCTTTCAATTATTTTGGATGTACTTCATTTTCTATACTAATCAGTTTAAGAAACTTAATATATCTATTTAACACTATCACACCATAGTATACATTTCAAAGGAACGTTTCTTCAAAATTCTAACGATAATTTAAGTATTTTCATTCAAAAAAACAACCCCAACCATTACGATTGGGGTAAATAGATTTATCTTAAATAAGTTAATTCATTACCATCGATAAATGCACGATCAATTGTACCTCCACCTAGGCAGTCTGTTCCGTCGTAAAATACAACGGCTTGTCCTGGAGTGATTGCACGAATTTTTTCGTGGCAAAGAATTCTTACTGAGTTATCATCTAAAATGTGAACTGTTACCTCGTTATCTTCAGAACGATAACGGAATTTAGCAGTACATGTAAATGAACCTTCTTTTGGTTTATCTGATGTCCAACTAATATCAGAAGCAAGTACTTCATTACTATAAAGTAAGTCATTATGAAAACCTTGTTCAACTAATAAAACATTATTTTTTAAGTCTTTTCCTACAACGAACCAAGGATCTCCATTTCCACCGATTCCAAGTCCATGACGTTGACCAATTGTATAATACATAAGTCCATCATGTTTACCTTTAACTTCCCCGTTCATAGTTCTCATTTCACCAGGTTGTGCAGGTAAATAATTACTTAGAAATTCTTTAAAGTTACGTTCACCTATGAAGCAAATGCCAGTACTGTCTTTTTTCTTAGCTGTTGCTAAATCTGCCTCTTCAGCAATTTTACGGATTTCAGGCTTTAAATAGCTTCCAAGTGGGAACATAACTTTCGATAGTTGTTCTTGGCCAAGTTGATTTAGGAAATAAGTTTGGTCTTTATTGCTATCAATTCCTCGTAACATTTTATATTCTCCGTCACGAAACTCAACTCCAGCATAATGACCTGTCGCTACATAATCTGCCCCAAGCTCCATTGCATGTTCAAGGAATGCTTTAAACTTAATTTCTTTGTTACACATTACGTCGGGGTTTGGTGTTCTACCTTTTTTATATTCATCTAAAAAATAAGTAAACACTTTATCCCAATATTGCTTTTCAAAATTCACTGCATAATACGGAATTCCTATTTGATTACAAACTGCAATTACATCTTCATAATCTTCAGTTGCTGTACATACGCCAAATTCATCTGTGTCATCCCAGTTTTTCATAAAAATACCGATGACATCATATCCTTGTTGTTTCAATAAATATGCTGTTACAGATGAATCTACACCACCTGACATTCCTACTACTACGCGAGTGTCTTTTGGATCTTTTTTATTCATAAATGATATCCCCTCGCATTTTTAAAATTTATATTTTAACCAATCGTTTTACAATTGAAGATACACGTTCTCCAAGTATACGGATTTGTTCGTCTGTATTTCCATAACCAAAGCTGAATCGAACCGAAGAACGTATTTTAGGTGAATTTATTCCAAACATTTCAACTAAAACATGTGATGGATCAATACTACCAGCAGTACAAGCAGACCCGCTTGAAGCTGCTATGCCTGATAAATCAAGGTTTACCAAAAATGATTCAATTGAAATATCTTCAAATGATAAGTTTAACACATGTGGTGCAAAAAACGATTCATTTCCATTTTTTTCAAAACGAATGCCATTTTCTTTTAGAACATCCAATAAGATTTCATGGAAACGTAAATAGCTTTTTACACGTTCATCTCTTTCAATGTGAATAACTTCAACCGCTTTTGCTAATCCAACAATACCAGGAACATTTTCTGTACCCGCACGTCGTTTACGCTCTTGCTGTCCACCGAATTGCAATTGTGTAAAAATTGCATTTTCACTTACATAAAGAAAACCTACACCTTTAGGTCCATTAATTTTATGTGAGGAAATGGATAAAAAGTCGACACCAAGTTCTTCAACATGAATAGGAATTAAGCCGTAAGCTTGTACTGCATCTGTATGGAAATGAGCTTTATGGTCACTAAGAAGTTCACCGATTTCTTTAATTGGTTGTACTGTTCCGATTTCATTATTAACCATCATAATTGATACTAAAATCGTATCATCACGCAGTGCAGATTTTACATCCTCTACATTCACACGACCTGTATGATCTACAGGTAAATACGTAACCTCAAAGCCTTCCTTTTCAAGAGCCTGGCATGTATGTAATATAGCATGATGCTCGATGCTAGAGGTAATAATGTGCTTACCATATTTTTGATTCGCATAAGCAGCGCCTCGAATAGCAAGGTTATCACTTTCCGTTCCACCGCTTGTAAAAATAATTTCGTTAACTTTTGACCCTATGCTATTCGCACAAATCATGCGTGCAGTATCAATCTTTTGGCGAGCTTGTCGGCCAAATGAATGAATACTAGATGGATTTCCAAAAGTCTCTTGCATTTCTACAACCATCTTTTCGATAACTTCTGGATGCATCGGAGAAGTCGCAGCATGATCTACATAAATACGTTCCATTTTTATTAAACCCTTTCTTTATGAAGCGTTCAACTATCCTTGAACGCACTAAAATTAAATATAAAACATATATCCATTTAAATCATCAGATTCTAATTTTGCTAGGTCCTCAAGACTCGTATGGTCTAACACTTCATTAATCGCTTTTTGAACACGAGTCCATAACTCTCTTTGTGCAGGATTTTCTTCTTCAAGATTTTCGATTGGAGATAGTGATCCTTCAAGTGCAGTTATCACTTCACCTGCAGAAATTTGATTTGGTTCCTTTGTTAAAATATACCCACCATATGCTCCACGAATACTCTTAACTAATCCTGCATTACGTAATAATGAAATAATTTGCTCTAAATAATGCTCAGAAAGATTTTGTGCTTTCGCAATACTCTTGAGTGAAATTGGTTTATCACAATATCTTTTAGCTAATTCAATCATAACTGTCAGTCCGTATCTTCCCTTAGTTGAAATCTTCATTCATTCACTCCGTTCAATAAACTGTATCTCTTATTTTAATCAGATTTATCTTATTTTTAAACTGTAGTAATACAATTATTGTACACTATTTATCCTATAAATTCACATGCCAGGAAAAAAATGCACTAAACCAATTGGAAAAGTGCAATATCAATCAAAAAAATAGTAAGTAAGAACTTTTAATTTTACTAGTCTACCTTTTTAACAAACCAACGATTAAAAGCTTTTAGACTTACCCCTCCATTTTCACCAATAATCTGCTATCCCAAAAAATCCGCCCAACATATTTTCACATGAAATGTTGTTCATTCAAGGTTTCACTAAATTACTTAAAATTTAATCAGTTAAAATTAACATAAATGCATCAAAAATAACCCGCCTTCCATTCAAGGAATATTCTGTAAAATAAAAACTAGTAGTTTATTAATAGAGAAAGAAGTTGGGAAAAATGAGAAAATCAAGGAAAAGTAAAACGAATCAGCTTACATCCATTGGATTAAGTACTTGTCTTCTGTTTGGAACCTTTGCACCTATAACTGATCATTTTAATGCAAAGGCAGAAACAATTTCTTCAAGTGAAGCGATATTAGCTAAACTAACACCAGAACAAAGAGAGGCACTACAAGCATTAAATTCGAACGAAATTAAAACGGGATTGCATCTTTCATCAGATGTAGACTTAAATAGTTCAAAAGAAGTTTCCGTAATTGTTGAATTTAAAGTTCTTCCTGCAAAAACTGAACTGTTAACAGCAGCAGCTGAAGGAAAAAACATTTCACTTGATACAGCTATGGCAAAAGTTGAGAAATCTCACATTCAATTTAAAAAAGATTTACAAGTAAAAGTAGGAAAAGATACCAAATCAAATCGAACTCTTTATCAGATAAAACATACTTATAAGCATTCACTTAATGGGGTCTCATTAACAATCCCTGCTAATCAAATTAAAAAATTATTGCAATTTAGTGATGTTAAAGCAATTTACAGCGATTCTCAAGTTCGAGTAAATCCTCCAAATCAGAATGATGAAACAAGGGACAAAACAAACGTTGACAGTATACCATTTTTAAAAATAGATCAGCTTCATAAAGAAGGGTTTACTGGAAAAGGGATAAAGATTGGCGTAATTGATACTGGAATTGATTATAATCATCCTGATTTAAAGGATGCGTATAAAGGTGGATATGATTTCGTAGACAACGATAATAATCCAATGGAAACTACTTATGATGATTGGAAGAAATCTGGAAACCCGGAATTCTATAATGGTAGTTCTTATTATACCGAGCACGGTACTCACGTTTCAGGTACAATCGCTGGACAAGCTAAAAATGATTCAGATTTCAAAGTAACAGGCATAGCGCCTGATGCTGATTTATATGTATATCGTGTTTTAGGTCCGTATGGTAGCGGCGCCAATTCTTCAGTAATTGCTGGAATTGATAAGTCCGTAGAAGATGGCATGGATGTGATTAACCTCTCATTAGGAAGCGATTATAATGATCCATTAGACCCTACAAGCCTAGCAATTGATAATGCTGTACTAAGTGGCGTCACAGCAGTTGTTGCAGCAGGAAATTCAGGCGAGTACGGGATATCTACATTAGGCTCGCCGGGAGCAGCTGCACTAGCATTAACAGTTGGTGCAAGCTCAGCATCTACTAAAGTAACAACCTTTAAAAGTAGTTTCAAAGTAGGAAAAAGAAAAATAAATGGAACTTTACAGTTAATGACTAAAAAATGGACCGATGACTTTAGCAATCTTTCTGGAAACTCATTTGATATTGTAGGTGTTGGAGAAGGTGGTCCAAATGATTATTCTGGAAAAGATGTAAAAGGTAAAATAGCATTTGTTGTACGTGGCACATATGCTTTAATCGATAAAATGCAATATGCAAAACAAAACGGTGCAAAAGGAATTATTATATACAACAACAATAGCAACGAGGGGCAAATTCCATACTTCTTAGGAGAGAGTAATGACAATATTCCAGTATTTTCGTTGGATAATAATACTGGCTCGGCGGTTAGGGATATATTAACAACTGGTCCATTAACCGTTTCATTAGGTGCACTCGGAGAGAGTGAAATTCCTGGTGACGTATTAGCAGACTTCAGTTCAAAAGGTCCATCAGGAACTTTATACGATATAAAACCAGAAATAACAGCGCCAGGCGTAGATGTACTTTCGACAGTTCCTTCCTATATCAATAATAAAAATGATAAGAATGATTATTCATCTGCATATGAAAGAATGTCAGGTACATCAATGGCCACTCCCCATGTTGCAGGTATTGCGGCATTATTACTGCAAGCAAACTCAAGCTATACACCTGCTGATCTTAAAACAGTATTAATGAATACAGCAGACCCATTAAAGGGTAAGAATAGTGTATTTGAAATAGGCGCAGGTAGAGTTGACCCTTATGAAGCTATTCATTCAGATACAGAAATATCAGTTTTAGATGAAACTCCGTATATTGAAAATGGACAGGAGCAAATCATCCAAGAGCAAACAGGTGGTCTTAGCTATGGTTTTATTCCTATGAATAATGAAACTTCTTTCAACGAGTCAAAGAAAATAGTAATCTCTAACTCAAGCCAAAAAATGAAAAAATATGCTATTTCTGTTGAATATAATGTAGGCGCGCAAGGTTCATTGGATGCAGAGAAAAACGGTGTAAATGTAAAATTATCTGAGGATTCTTTTAAGGTAAAATCAGGTACCAAAAAAGAGCTTTCTGTCTCATTAATCGTTCCAAAAACAGCTGAAAAAGGAACATATGAAGGATACATTCGTATTGAAAATGAAAAAAACCCTGAAGAGAATTATCAAATACCATTCGGCTCACGTGTTGTTGAAGAAGGGTTTAAATATTTTGCGATCCACTCCCCATCTATCTCAACTAATCGTGTAATGGCACTATATAGTGTTAAAGATACAGATTTAGATTTCAATTTAAATTCACCTATGAAAACGATCGATTTTGTTTTAGTTGATCCAAAAACAGATAAAGGTTTAGGATTAATCACATCAATTAACACAACAGGTGCTGCTGTAGACTATGATTATTATTTACAAGATGGATTTGCAGGAAGATACTTCCCTTTTACTGGAAATGCTAAAAAGCCGATTGGATTTACTTCTATTTCAGCTCCAGATGGCGTTTATAAAATTAAAGCAATTGGAACAAATCAAGCTGGAAAACAATTTGTAAAAACTGATAAAGTCTATATTGATAATAACGGAGCGACGCTTTCGTTAGATCAAACAAATGCTATACCAAAAGGAGATCTACCATTTGTTGAATTAGCACCTGATCAAAAAACAGTTACATTATCGGGCACAGTAATTGATAACGAAGTAAGTGAGATGCAAAAGAACGGAATGAATATAACACAATCTAATAACAAGGTATATTACGGCTCTAATGGACCAGCATTAAGTATAAGCGTAGATGAAAATGGTAAATTCTCGAAAGAAATTTCTGTAACTGGGTCTTCGTCCGCTACAATGCTTCAATTTGTAGGAGCTGATCGAGCTGGTAATTCATCTGTTGCACCCAAGGTTATTTACTATGTAAAAGCTGGAACGCAATACATTTACGCTAAGCCAAATAAAGAATCTATAACTATGGGCGATAAAGTAACCTATACTTTGTATAGCCATGGATTAAAGAACGCTAAAGAAATGAGCTTTTCGCTAAATTATTTAAATAAATATTTTGATTCTGTTGAGATTGTAAAAAACAAAACATTACCAGAAGGTACAGAACTTACTTCTACTACTAGCGGTACAACCAGCTTAACTTCAAACATTACACTGAAAATGCTTAACGATGGTATTTCAGGCGATGTGCCATTAATCGATCTAGAATTTGATACTAAAGCAGATGAGTTTGTAAATGTACTTAGTCAACTATTTAGTATTTACGGAGGGGGATACAAAGATTTGAGTGGGGCAACTGTAAGACCACTAATTCAAACCGGTCTACTTCCAATCTTTGCAGCCTATTCAAAAGTACAAGCTCAGCTTGGAGCCCAAGGCCTATACAAGGAAGATGGCACTTACAATTATTCAACGGATTACACAACTGTTGGTGCAAGTGTTAAAGCACAAGATTCAAAAGGTAATTTATATACAGGAGAAATACAAAAAAACGGACAAATCTTTATTAATAACTTGCCTGCAGACGAACTTCTTTACACTGTTATTGTAGATGTTCCAGGACATTTTACTACTTACACTCCACTTGAAATTGGAAGAAAAGCTGGAAATATAAGTATTGGAGAAAGCATTTATTATTACACTGCTAAATCGAAAGCTGGAGACATCACTAAAGACAACGTGGTCGATCTAAATGATGCACTTTTGCTTGAAGCAAACTGGAATAAAAACAATCGAGATACTGATATTAACTTTGATGGCATTACCGATGCTAAAGACTTTAAATTACTAGAATCTAATTATTTAAAAGAAAATGATTATGTGCTAGATACACCGAGTCCAGTCCAAGAGCTTAAAGGTCAAACACTCCAAACAATTAAAGCAAAACTAGGAATTAACTAAAATAAAGAACTGGAACTCTAATTCCCGAGTTCCAGTTTTTAGTTGTTGAATAAAGTCAATTAATTGATTGCTTAACTTTTCAATTTACCTGCTCTTACGAATTGAGCGGCTGCTGCTTTTTCATCGAAATCTTCAACATTTTTTCTAGATTCTTTTATGTTTTTTAAAAAGCTTATGACTTGGAATTCGATACTTTTTATTTCGTATTCAGTATCAGCATTTAATAAATCCTCTAATAGATCTAAATAAATGGCTTTCTCTTCGGGTGTTAGCACTAGCCTCATTACATGCCTCCTTCATCTTTTGCTAAGTAAATTATTGAAAATACTACACAATTTGCTTAGAAATATTATGCAGTGAACTTACCCTTTCCCGTTCAGTGTTAAGTGCCCTACTTAAAAGAAAGCTTTGAGATGAGAGACCAGCTAATATACAGTATCCGATTACCATTCGCATATCTTTTAACATGTTTTCTGGTATAAATAAAGAAACAAATAATGTCGCGGCTGTTGCTCCAAATAAAATATCCGCAAGAAAACCTAAATAAAAGCCTTTCTTTCGTCTCACCGGAAGCATAATCGTACCTTTGTTAAACAGGATGTGAAAAATAAATCCGGTCACTCCACCAATGACAACCGCCAGGACATAGAGTTTAACCATGTTCATCCTCCATTCTTATTTTTAGGTACAAAAAAAATTCCTACTTTCGTTTCGAGAATAAGTTAATCGAAATGATCGCTAGGATTGGACAAGTTCTATATAAAAATATGAACAGCTTGTTCTTTTTATTATAAAAGCTTAAAAATAAATTATCAAAACATTTTGTAAAATTTATCCAATTGTGACAATAAATAAGGTAAAAGACCTGAATTTTCATTTAAACAAATACACTACAAGACTATTTAACTATTTGCCATTACCCTTATTATGATATATTGGAATTAAAAAGAAGCTAGAGGAGGTTTTAAGTTGGCTGTACAAAGAAAGTTCAAGAAAATAGTAAATCAATTACGCCAGCAAGATCTATATCAGCGCGCAAAAGGCATAGACCAACTTAGAAAGTCTCTTCAATCTGGTGCTTCTATTGAATCATTAATTTATTTATTAGAAGAAGCGGGAACCAATTTCCCGACATCAATAGAAGATTGGGATGATGGAAGCTATCACTTAGTTGGATTTTGTTCAGAGTTCGAGCTCCAAGAATTAATAACTCCAATCGAAAAGAATTTTGAAACATATAGTGAAAGAGCAAAACATCAAGCCCTCTATTTATTAATTAGTCTTAAATCAGAGCTAGCTAGAGATGCTTATATACGAATCATTGAAAAAAATAGTAATCGATTCTCGCTTGATATCGATGTTCAATTCATTTTCGAAGAGACAAATTGGGCTCCAGAACTTGTAAAAAAACTATTACGTTTAATTGAAAATGAAGAAACTGCTGTTTCAATTTTCCATCTGATTCTATTATGTAAAAGGAATTCAATTTCTCTACCATTTTCATCCGATGAGAATGATTATATAATCGAAAAAATTAAAGTTTTATATAAGCTTAAACGAGATTCATATTTAAATTATAATCAAGATTACAACTTAAAATATGTGTACCAGGCTTGGAAGGAATCTTACCTCATCGTTCGAACAGAGATGGGTATTTGTCTTCAATTAATGCAATATTATTCTGATGATAGCATTCATGAATATTTAAAAGAGGCACTTGAATATCATGATCCTTACCTAAAAGTGGATGCTGTTATATCACTGATGGAACATGGCGTACAAATTGAAAAAGAAATCCTTGATTATTGCGCTCACAATATTGAATCTGCTGTATGGTTTTATACAAAATTAAATGAATTTTCAAAGAAAGATATATATCCATTTACGGAAGAACATCAACAAAGCTTTGTGAAAAACAGACTGTTTCTTTATTTAATTGCTCATGAGGATTTTGGTGTGATCCCCGACGAGATCGAAATTGTAAAGCGTTATGATACTTCAAACTATTATGAACAAGAAGTAACTTATTATTTAGCTAAATTTCGTAGTCAGCAAGAAAATTGGGAAGAAAATGATTGGATGGCTGCATATGTAGGGGCTTATATTTCTGAACAAATTCCTAGTCCACGATTTTATGATGAAACAATTACGGCATTTACAAAATGGGATAAATATACTGAGGATGAACATAAAACCCAACTTGAATTATTGAATAAAGAAGAAAATGATAAATTAGGTCAAGAAGTCATTTTGGAATCAAAGCCAAGTTGGCATTTTGGTACTTATTTTCTTGGATTCCTAACAGCTGTTAGAACAGGTACTGCTTTCGGAAATCACGATCCTATTTATTTTTTATTACTAGCTTTACTATGGCTTATTTTCTTATATAAAGTGTATGCAACAATTCAACTTCGAAAAGACTCTAAATTAATTTTAACAAGTAGACAGCTAACCTTAAAAAAAGGAAATGAATTGAAGTCGATTGAGCTTCACAAGATAAACAAGATGACAATCGAACTCCGAAAATGGGGTAAAAACGAAGGAAAAATGGCAGCATATCAACGAAAAATAAATTATATTGTTTTCTATGATAAGGATGACGAAGAGATTTTATCAATCCCTTCTACATTTATTAAACCTGATCTACTTTTCCTCGAGATAAAAATATTAACTAGTCATTTAGTTGATTCTCCAACTATTGAGGTTTTTGAAAATGATGTTAGTGCCTAAAAAAGTCGAGATTGTATCTCGACTTTTTTATTCATGTTCCGTTCATATTAGGTTGTTATGATATTACTTAAAGATTTTTATATTAAATTAAATATCAAACTAAATATCGGGGGACAGGTTAATTTATGTATTCTAAGAAAAGTTGGTGGATTTTATTTATTATTTCGCTTTGTGTCATTATTCCATTTATGGCTCCTTATTTCCTAATTGATCCTGCGAAAAGTCGTATCCAAATTAGTTCAACTTCAATTCAATATCCTGCTTTAATTACTCATATCTTTTTTGCATTTATTGCTTTAATTGCTGGGTTCTTACAGTTTTTAAAAAGGATTAGATCTCGTTATCCAAGAATCCACCGAATGATTGGAAAGATTTACTATACTAGCGTTTTTATTAGTGGAATTTTATCATTGATTGTAATTTTCGATATTGAAAATTTTTCAAAAGGAATGTCTTTTCTTGCTTTAGCTATACTTTGGATTTTCACTACAATTAAAGGTATTCATAGCGCTAAGAAGAAAAATTACATAGCTCACCAAATCTGGATGACTCGAGGTTTTGGAATCACATTAGTAGCAGTTAGTGGTAGAGTTTTAGTGCCATTTATATTATTAGCCTACTTTTTGCTAAATGGATTACATATACCAGGTGGAAGAGAACGAATGGTTGAGGAAGCTCTAAACGTGAATATATGGGTAGGTTTATTAATAAATTTAATCATAATTGAGTGGATTATATTAAAAAGGAAGGTAGATTAAGCGACCAAATTCGCTTTAATCTACCTTCTCGTTAATTATTGACCTAATTTCGATTCTTCTTAAACTGCTGTAGTTTTTCAAAAATAGCCCCGTAACGTTTTTCGTTTCCTGCTTCTTTTGGTTTATAGTAAACTTGATTTACAAGTCGATCTGGAAGATATTGTTGATTTACCCAACCGCCAAAATTACCTAAAGGATGATCATGCGGATAAATATAACCAATCCCATGCCCCATATCCTTGGCTCCAGCATAGTGACTATCTTTTAAATGTGCTGGGATATCATCATGTAGCCCACTTCTCACATCATTTAATGCTCGATCAATTGATGTAACACTAGAATTAGATTTGGATGACAAACAAAGCTCAATTACCGCATTTGAAAGAATAATTCTTGCTTCAGGAAATCCAACTTGCTTTGCGGCTTCACACGCCAGAACAACCTTCCATGGATCGCCAGCTAATCCGATATCCTCGTAAGCAATAACTAATAATCTTCGAATAATACTAGTTAAATCACCCGCTTCAATGAGCCTCGCCAAATAATAAAGTGCAGCATTTACATCACTTCCACGAATACTCTTTTGGAAACCAGACAATGTGTCATAATGAAAGTCTCCATTTTTATCATGATTAAAACCTTTTGAACGAAGAAATTCATCAATAATTTCATCTTGTACTATAATCGTTCCATCTGACTCTTTTGTTGAACCGTATACAATTGATTCCAAAATATTTAATGATGATCTTGCATCACCGTTTACTCCATGAGCAATTTTTAAAATTTGCTCCTCTGAAATTTGGATTTGCAAATTTCCTAATCCTCTATCCTCATCTCTTAAGGCCTTATCTAATAATTTATAAATATGTTTTGGTAAAAGTGGTTCTAATTTTAAAATGTGGTTACAGCGAGATCGTATTGCACTGTTAACATCGTGGTATGGATTCTCAGTTGTTGCCCCAATTAGCGTGATAAATCCGCTTTCTACATATGATAATAAATAATCCTGTTGTAGCTTTGACCAACGATGAATTTCATCTGCAAAAAGAATGATCTCACCGAACATTTTCGCCTCATGAACGATATCCTCAAGTTCTTTTTTACCAGAAGTAGTCGCATTTACAGTTACAAAACGTTTATCAACCGTACCTGCAATTGCATGGGCAAATGATGTCTTCCCTATTCCAGGTTCCCCGTGTATTAACATTGAAGGAACTCGTCCGTTATGTATTAATCGATATAACGCTGATTCTTTTCCGATAATTTTTTCCTGACCAATTAATTCATCAATCGTTCTTGGTCTCATACGGTATGCTAGAGGTTCATGACTCATTTTTCTCCCTCCTTTATAACTCTTTTTACTATTGTAAATGAATTGGAAACATTTTTCATCTGCACCTGAAAATATTTCTTTTTACTAACAATTTATTTGGTGAAGATAATAATAGATGAATTAAAGAAGGTGAAAAAATGAATGCTCCGAAAACAAAATGGTCACTTGAAGATGAAAACACATTAATTGAACTCGTTGAAAAATATGAAAGTAAAGGTAAATCGAAGCAAGAAGCATTTGAAATGGTAGCAAATATTATTAATCGGACAAAGACAGCATGTGCTTCTAGATACCGAAAACTATCAAAAGATCAATGTAAAGAAATAAACACACCTAAAGAAGTTACCAAATTAAATAAACCTATAAATCCTCCTTCACTGAATATTGATATGGTCATCCAATTCTTAATGAATTTCGAACAAAAGCATCAAACTTCGGAGGAAAATATGCAGTTAAAAGAAAGAGTAGTTAAATTAAAAATTGAAAATGAAAATTTAAACAAAAAAATTGTTAATTTAAAAACATTAATCCAAAAGAAACAAAATGTATTAATCAATCTAACAGAATAAATTTGGACAAAATAATGTAAAACATTCACAGTATATTATCACTTGTACTATTGTATAATGAAGTAACGAAATGCAAGCAATAGTAAGGAGTATAATGAAATGAATTGGAAAAAAGGCGGTTTATGGATAATTATATTTTTTATTATTAAAGGGACGTTATCTACACTTTTAATTATTACTGGTGCTAAATACTTTAACCTATCATATATTCAAATTCTACTTCTTGTAGTTGGACTTTTAGTTATTTCTTTAATTGGACGTCAATTTGTGAGAAGACGTAAAAATAGAGCTAAAAATGAGAAGGATTTAAATATGTAATCACTTTTACCTTATCCGGTAATGTGTCCGAGCAGACTGAAACCCCCAATTAATTTGGGGGTCTTTTTTATTTATTAGGCTTACGTTTATTCATTTCAATCGATTCCATATCGTTAACGACGCCATCTTTGCCAACCTTACCATTTTTCTCGACAACATTATTTTTCTTTTTATACTTAACATTAATCCGATTGGATAAATTATCTACATGATGCTGTTTTGAATCTTTTTCCACGTCACTTGTACTATTACAAGCAGTTAATATTGATAATGATAATCCGAAAGTACAAAATACTTTCAAGGCTCTATTCAACATCAAACACCTCCTATTGAAGGTAGTTTTTACATTAATAAATAAAAAAACTGTAGGAAATTAATTCCTACAGCCAGTTTGCTATCTGTATTAGTTATTCTTTGCCCACACGCTTAATTTCAATATCCTTTATTAATTCACGTACTGCATGACTAGCTGCGATTAAGCCTGCAACTGATGGTACAAAGGCGTTTGAAGACGGTGGCATTTTGGCTTTTCTAATTTTTGTATTTTCATCTGGTACGATTTCTTTACGTACCTCTTCACGAATAACAATTGGACTTTCGTCTGAATAAACAACTGTAACACCTTTTTGAATGCCTTCTTTGCGAAGTTTAGTTCGAATAACCTTTGCAATAGGATCGTGAGTTGTTTTTGAGATATCAGCAATTTTAAATCGAGTTGGATCCATCTTATTAGCGGCACCCATACTTGAAATAAGTGGAATTCCCAGGCGGCGACACTCTTTAATTAAGTGAATTTTATATGTAATTGTATCAGAAGCATCAATTACATAATCTAATGGAATTTCGAAAAACTTTTCAAATGTTTCTTCTGTATAAAACATTCTATGTGTAATTACTTCGCACTCAGGATTAATCTCTAGAATACGTTGCTTCATCATCTCTACTTTAGGCTCTCCAACTGTTGATAATAAAGCATGAATTTGTCTATTCACGTTTGTTATATCAATAACATCTTTATCCACTAGTATTAAACGCCCGACTCCAGAACGCGCTAAAGCTTCTGCAGAAAACGAGCCAACGCCTCCAATACCTAAAATAGCTACCGTACTGTTTTGTAATCGCTCTAAACCTGCTTTACCAAAAGCAAGCTCATTACGAGAAAATTGGTGTAACATTTATTCAACTCCCACTATCTTAATCAGATTACAATGATTTAAATATACATGATACAAGCTATTTACATCAAGCTTGAATGAAAGAAAAACAGAATTTTTCTTAATCCTTCAACAAGAAAAAGGAAAGGATTAAGAAAATTAATTCCTTCACCCTTCCTTTTTATTTTACTCTTCTATAGTTGTTTTTAACGCTAATTCTTCTAATTGTGCAGAAGAAACTGGACTTGGTGCATTTGTTAATAAGCAACTTGCTGATGCTGTTTTAGGGAATGCAATTGTGTCACGTAAATTTGAGCGACCTGCAAGTAACATTACAATACGGTCTAAACCTAACGCAATTCCGCCATGTGGTGGAGTACCGTATTCAAATGCTTCCATTAAGAAACCAAATTGCTCTTGTGCTTCTTCTTCAGAAAATCCTAAGCATTTGAACATTTTTTCTTGTACGTCTCTTTCGTAAATTCGAACTGATCCTCCACCAAGCTCGTAACCATTTAATACCAAGTCATAAGCTTGAGCTTTTACACTACCTGGGTCAGTATCAAGTTTCGCAATATCTTCACGAACAGGCGACGTGAATGGATGATGAGCCGCAAAATAGCGATCTAATTCTGCATCATACTCAAGTAATGGCCAGTCAGTAACCCATAAGAAATTGAATTTAGATTGATCAATTAAATCTAAGTCTTTACCAAGTTTTAATCGAAGTGCACCTAAGCTATTTGCAACTACTGAAGCATCTGAAGCTACGAATAAAATTAAGTCACCTGCTTCTGCCTCTACAGCTAATTTTAATGTAGCAAACTCTTCTTCACTAAAGAATTTAGCGATAGGACCTTTGAAACCATCTTCTTCAAGTTTTAACCAAGCAAGACCTTTTGCTCCATAACGACCAGCATATTCTTGAAGACCATCGATGTCTTTACGAGAATAATTTGCTGCTTGACCTTTTACATTTAAACATTTTACTTGGCCACCGTTTTCAACAGCTGAAGTAAATACTTTAAATCCACTTTCTTTAGCGAACGAAGAAACATCAATTAACTCTAATCCGAAACGAGTATCAGGCTTATCAGAACCGTAGCGATTCATCGCTTCATCATAGCTCATTCGAGGAAGTGGTGTAACTAGTTCAACACCTTTTGTTTCCTTCATCATTTTAACCATCATTCTTTCAGACATTTCCATTATTTCCTCTTGTGAAAGGAAGCTAGTTTCAATGTCTATTTGAGTAAATTCTGGTTGACGGTCAGCACGTAAATCTTCGTCACGGAAGCATCGTGCAATTTGGAAATAGCGTTCAAATCCTGAAACCATTAATAATTGTTTAAAAATTTGAGGTGATTGTGGTAATGCATAAAACTCACCTGGATGTACACGGCTAGGTACTAAATAGTCACGAGCTCCTTCTGGAGTACTCTTCGTTAAAATTGGCGTTTCAACTTCTAAGAAGTCTTCACCATCTAAGAAATCACGAATTGATTTTGTAATTTTTGAACGTAATTTAAATGTATCATACATAACTGGACGACGTAGATCTAAATAACGATATTTTAAACGAAGGTCTTCTGCTACCTCTGTTTTATTTTCAATTGCAAATGGAGGATTCTTAGCTTTATTAATAAGATCAAGCTTTTCAACAGAAACTTCAATAGCTCCCGTTTCAAGATTTGTATTAGCTGTACCTTCACCACGAGATACTACTTTCCCGTGAACGTGTAGAATAAATTCATTACGTACAGTTTCAGCTAGAGCTAAAGCTTCACCTGAAGTTTCAGGATTAAAAACGATTTGTACAAGTCCAGAACGATCACGTAAATCAATAAAAATTAATCCACCTAAATCACGTCTTTTTTGTACCCATCCTTTAAGTGTTACACTTTGACCAATATGCGATTCTCTTAGTTCTCCACATAAATGCGTTCGTTGTTCCATTTTCAATTCCCCCATTTGTTTATTTAGAGCTTACGTATTTTACAAAGATGTCTAATGCAACTTCTTCTTGTACACCAGTCTCTTGGTCTTTTAAATTAATGACTCCTCGAGATAATTCTTCCTCACCTAGAACCGCTACAAATCTTGTTTTATAGCGTTCCGCTGCTTTGAATTGAGCTTTTATTTTACGATCTTGGTAATCTTTTTCACAAACAAGACCAGCTTTACGCAATTGATATAAAATAGCAGTCGCTTCTTTTTTCACTTCTTCTCCAAGTCCGATTAGGAATACATCCATTTCTTGTTGGATTGGAAGTTCGATTCCTTCTGTTTCAAGAGCTAATATTAAACGCTCTATACTTAATGCGAAACCAATACCTGGAGTATTAGGACCGCCGATTTCTTCAACTAATCCGTTATAGCGGCCACCACCACTTAAAGTTGAAATTGTACCGAATCCTTTACCTTCTAACATGATTTCAAATACAGTGTGATTATAATAATCTAAACCACGAACTAAATTTGCATCGATCTCAAACGGAATTTTCATAGCTGTTAAGTAAGATTGAACAGCTTCGAAATAGTTCATAGATTCTTCATTTAAATATTCTAAAATCGATGGTGCTGTCTTCATTGAAGG
Organism: Gottfriedia sp. NPDC057991; assembly: GCF_042886615.1. Classification (NCBI taxonomy): domain Bacteria; kingdom Bacillati; phylum Bacillota; class Bacilli; order Caryophanales; family Bacillaceae; genus Gottfriedia; species Gottfriedia sp. NPDC057991. The sequence continues at coordinate 150,438 of NZ_JBHVQN010000001.1, read as the reverse complement.
GTGATCGTGATCCTTTTTACAATCTAAAATACGTAAAGGATTCGTTTCGAAACGATTATTACAATCACTACATAGCTCATGTGCTACTGGTTTAAAATGATTCACAAGCGCTTCACGGTGTGCTTTACGGCTTTCTAAGTCACCTAAACTATTAAGAACTAACTTAACATTTTTCAATCCAAGACCACGATATAATTCCATTGATAGAGCTAATACTTCTGCATCGATAGAAGGATCATTACTACCTAAAGCTTCAATACCGAATTGTACGAACTGACGATAGCGACCAGCTTGTGGGCGTTCATAACGGAACATAGGACCGATATAGTACAATTTTGTAGGTTGATTGCTATATCCGTACATTTTATTTTCAACATAAGAACGAGCGATTGACGCAGTTCCTTCTGGACGTAATGTTAATTGACGATCTCCACGATCAGTAAATGTGTACATTTCTTTTTGAACAATATCCGTTGTATCTCCAACACCACGCTGGAATAATTCAGTATGTTCAAAGATTGGTGTACGAATTTCGTTATAGTTATATCGTTTGCATAAGTCTCTTGCAAACTTTTCAATATACTGCCATTTTTCAATCGTACCAGGTAAAAGATCCTGTGTACCTCTTGGGATATTAATCGACATTTTAAATCCTCCTAAATAATAAACCTTAATAAATACAAAAAACCCTCGTGCCTACTGAAATAAAAACAGTAGGGACGAGAGTTATAAACCCGTGGTGCCACCCTAATTGAAGAACAATAAACTGTTCTCCCACTTTCATCGTTAACGCCGATTACGTTTATCCTTACTAAAAATCGTTCAGAATAAAACCTCGGGAGTGTCTTTCAAATAGTCTACTTGTGGAAATGCTCTCAGCCACGGCACTTCCTCTCTCTACAAGAGATCCTATCCTACTTTTCTCCGTCTATGGAATGTTACTATGTATCAATATGTTATTTAATATCTTACGTTCGGATACAACAAATGTCAAGAACAGTTAATTTTTTTTTTACGAACGCTCCAACTGTCTTTTTAAATCACGCACTTCTCTTAAAGTTAAACCAAACTCACTTGCCATCTCTAATGAATTGGATTCTTGTCCCCTATTTTGAAACTCATGAAAATCCATATTCAAGACACCTTTTCTACCTGATCCTAGACTATTACGATTATTTATTCTCATGCTGCAGTCTCCTTCCAAGTATGTTGTTATATAGGATGTCCAAATAATTAATGGATTAAACAATTAAAATATTGTTGATAACTTAGGCAAGTTTTTTGGGGATTAAACAATCTAAAAATTAGGTCTATGGATTTAGAAAAAATGAAGTGAAATTTGATTAAATTTAAGTAGTTTTTAGTGTAGATTTTATTGAAAGTAGATTTTAATTAGTAAAATTTGATGATTTTATTAATAATTACATAAATCTACAAAGTTTAATTGTGATTATCGGTTTTTATTTGCGATTCCTGATTTTCAATTGAAATTATCGATTTTTATTTGCGATTCCTAGATTTCAATTGCGATTCTCGCACATCCACCAAATCTCATCTCAACTAAAAAAACCATGGCACACAACCATGGTCTAAATAAATATTCTTAAAGTAGATTGAATGCTTTCAACTGATCCGTCTATGAAATACATTAAACCGTAATAAACTAGGATGATTAAAATAACAAATAAAAGTGCTTTTAAGAAACTTTTGAGGATTGTAAACAAAATTACACCAGCAATAAGGATTAACACGATAGTAATTATGTCCATATAGTGACCTCCTCTAAATTCTTTGAAAGAACCCGTGTACTTCAGTATATTCGCTATTTGAAGTTATTATTTTAATAATTTATTCTATCAAAAAAAAATGCCTCCTTTTTGGAAAAGGAGGTTAAAGATTGGCTTATTTACTTTCAATCATAATTGTAATTGGGCCCCAATTTGTAAATGTTACATCCATATCTGCACCAAAAATGCCGGTTTGTACTTCGTATCCTTGTTCGCGTAAATATGAATTAAAATATTCGTATAATTCATTTGCGATTTCTGGCTTGGCTGCATCTGTAAAGCTTGGACGTCTACCTTTTCTCGTATCACCATATAAAGTGAATTGAGAAACAGATAGAACCTGGCCTCCAACATCATTTAAAGATAAATTCATTTTTCCAAGTTCATCTTCAAAAATTCTTAGGTTAACTGCTTTGTCAGCACAATATTTAACATCTTCTATAGTGTCTTCATGCGTTATTCCGACTAACAATAATAACCCTTTAGGTATTTGACCTACTACTTGTCCGTCCACTACGACTTTTGCTTCTTTTGTGCGCTGTAATAATACTTTCACTTTCGGCACCTCCTATTAGTGGAAAATACGTCTCACAGAGTAAATGTCTGGAATTTGTTTAACCTTATCCACTACTTTTTGCAGGTGGTTTATATTACGAATAGACAAACTCATTGTAATAGTTGCCATTTTATTTCGGTCATTTTTTCCTGTTACTGAAGAAATATTTGTTTTTGTTTCATTTACTACTGAAAGAACTTCATTTAAAAGACCACGACGATCGTAACCAAAAATTTCTATATCAACGTTATAATCACGTTCAAATGTAGGACTTTCCTCCCAATCAACTTCAATAAAACGATCTTCTTCACTATCATTTAACATGTTTACACAATCGCTTCTATGAACTGAGATTCCTCTGCCTTTTGTGATATAGCCAACAATATCATCACCAGGTACAGGATTACAGCATTTTGATAAGCGAATTAATAAATTATCTACACCTTTTACAGAAATACCAGCATCTTTACGACGTGATGGAGCTTTTTTAAGGTCCGAAGAAAGTTCTTTTAATCGGTCTTCCAGCTCAATTTCAGTACGTTTACGGAATTTATCTGTTAAACGGTGAGCAATCTGTGTTGCAGTAATTCCATTGTATCCAACTGCTGCATACATATCTTCTGCATTAGAGAAATTAAATTTCTCTGCGACGCGTTTTAAATTTTCAGACGTTAAAACTTCTTTTAAATCACATTCTAATGCTTTAATTTCTTTTTCAACTAATTCCTTGCCCTTTTCAACATTCTCTTCTCTTCTTTGCTTTTTAAAATATTGACGTATTTTATTTTTAGCATGTGAAGACTGAGCGACCTTTAACCAGTCTTGGCTAGGTCCATACGAATGCTTCGATGTCATAATCTCAACGATATCACCGGTTTTAAGTTTATAATCAAGTGGTACCATTTTTCCATTTACTTTTGTACCAATTGTTTTATTTCCGATTTCAGAGTGAATTCGGTAAGCAAAATCGATTGGAACAGATCCTAGTGGTAATTCAAAAACATCACCTTTTGGAGTAAATACAAAAACCATATCAGAGAATAAGTCCATTTTTACTGATTCCATGAACTCTTCTGCATTTGTAGAATTATCTTGCCATTCGATAATTTCACGGAACCAACTTAATTTATTTTCTAAAGTTTTTTGTGAAGGAAGATTTGCATTATCATCTTTGTATGCCCAGTGTGCTGCAACACCATATTCAGCAATTTGGTGCATCTCTTGTGTACGAATTTGTACTTCTAATGGTTCACCTTTTGGACCGATTACAGTCGTATGAAGAGATTGATACAGATTTGCCTTAGGCATAGCAATATAATCTTTAAAACGACCTGGCATTGGTTTCCAGCTTGTATGAATAACGCCTAAAACAGCGTAGCAATCTTTAATACTATTAACAATCACACGTACAGCTAATAAGTCATATATCTCGTTAAATTGTTTATTTTGCTTAGCCATTTTATGATAAATGCTATAGATATGCTTAGGACGTCCAGAAATTTCTGTTTTAATTTCGACATCTTCAAGTTGAGTTGTGATTTCGTTAATAACCTCTTCTAAATATTGCTCGCGTTCTGCTCTTTTTCGCTTCATTAAGTTAACTATTCGATAGTATTGCTGTGGATTTAAATAGCGTAACGCCGTATCTTCAAGCTCCCACTTTACTTTACTAATCCCTAGTCGATGAGCTAGCGGTGCAAATATTTCTAACGTTTCATTCGCAATTCGCATACGTTTTTCTTGAGGTAAGTGTTTTAACGTTCTCATATTGTGAAGGCGATCGGCTAATTTAATTAATATTACTCTCAAGTCCTGTGCCATCGCTACAAACATTTTGCGATGATTTTCAGCTTGCTGTTCTTCCTTCGATTTAAACTTGATTTTACCTAACTTTGTTACACCATCTACAAGCATAGATACTTCTTTGCCAAAATGGTTCTCTAAGTCCTCTTTAGATACTTCAGTATCCTCTACTACATCATGAAGAAACCCAGCACTAATGGTTGTAGCATCCATCTCTAAGCCAACCAGGATACCTGCTACTTGAACTGGGTGTATAATATACGGTTCACCTGACTTACGAAATTGCTCACTATGTGCGTCACGAGCATATTCATAAGCACGTTTAATAAACGCCACATCATCTTCTTTTAAATAATGGGACGCTTGCTCTAAAACCTGTTCTGCTGTCAAAACTTGCTCAGTAGCCATCTAATCACCTTAAATCATTATTTCTTTTATTATCATGAAAATTTCGTTTTTTGTAAAGCAGGAGTCGTCAAATTTCATTTTTTTTTGTAGATCTTTGATAGAAAAAGAGCACTCTGATTAATCAGAGTACCCTATTTGGATAACATTATCATATGTTAAAAATTAATATGTCATTAGTGTAAATATATCATAGCCCTCTAATTTTTTACGACCTTCTAAGTAAGAAAGCTCAATTAAGAAAGCGATTCCTACTACAATTCCACCTAATTCTTCAACTAGGTTGATTGTAGCTTCAATCGTACCACCAGTAGCTAATAAATCATCAGTGATCAGTATACGTTGACCTGGTTTAATAGCATCTTTATGCATCGTTAACGTATTTGTACCATATTCTAAATCGTAGTTGTAGCTAATAACTTCACGAGGTAATTTACCTGGTTTTCGAACAGGTGCAAAACCTATTTCTAAAGCGTAAGAAATTGGACAACCAACGATAAATCCACGAGCTTCTGGTCCAACTATTAAATCAACATCTTTTTCTTTCGCATAAGCTACAATTTGATCAGTTGCTTCTTTATAAGCTTTTCCATCATTCATTAATGATGAAATATCTTTAAACTGAACGCCTTCTTTTGGCCAGTCCGGTACGATCGTTATATAATCTTTTAAATTCATTAAATAAGTGCCTCCCCATTTTCGGAAAAATGACTTTTCATATTTTGAAAAAATGTAGTTAATTCATCACATTTTGAGTACAGAAACAAACGTTCTAGTTCAATACTAGCTAATTTTCTTGCATACGTATTAGATAAAGAGAGATCTTTCTTCTCAGTTTGTGGCAACAAACGAATTTTCCCATCATTCATTGTAACAAATTCTAAATCAAAAAACACCTTTGTCATAAAATCGACTTGTTCTTTTTTCCATCCCATCTTACGACATAATGCCACTTCATACATGTTCATGTCAAATGGATTGGTATTCGCTAAGATTGAATAGAATTTTTTAAAACTTTCTCTACTTGGAATTGGTGAGAAGAAATGTAATTCTTCTTGATTAAAAATTAAGTAGATGCGCTCTGATAACCCGTTACGAAAAACTTCTTTCAAATCATTTTCAGAACTAGGTAAATCAAGTAGGATCACATAATTATTTTGTATATTAATATCTAAGTTTAGTACATCTTCATATGCAACAAACGTAGAAATAGGATATTTAGTCTTTAAATTTTCATATTTATTTGATGATTGATGTAAAAATATAAACTTTTCTTCGGTAAAAGGTAAAGTTAATCGATGTGGCTCTTGACCTCTTAAGTCAAATAACTGCCAATGATTTACTTTAATATCATGTATCATTAACTGTGGCTTTCGTTTACCATTCCATTCGTTAATAGAAGCCATCCCTAAACAAGATACTTTTGATCCACTTGCAATTTCATTAGCAACATGTCCAAATCCAAACCCTACAGCATCAAGGAATGTAACGTCATCTTTTAGTTGTACTTTAAGATGTGCACCTTCATTACCGATTTGTTTAATATTTAGAGCATCAACCTCGTTTATTTCTAAAACAGGTTTTGGATTATGCATACCAAAAGGTGCCAGCATATTTAATTCATTTATAAATGAGATTGAAACTTCACTAGCCTGACATTTTAAATCGACTTCTTTTAATGGGATAAAATCTTCATCTGTCATAATTTGATCTGCATATTCATTTAAACGATGTCTTAATAGCTCGACATCTTCTATTGCCAATGTCATACCAGCAGCAAGTGTATGACCTCCAAAATGAGGTAAAATATCTTTACATTTTGTTAAGTTTTCAAATAGAGAAAAACCTTCAATGCTTCTTGCTGAACCTTTTGCTATTCCTTTTTCACGATCGATACTTAGAACAATTACTGGCTTGTAGAATCGATCAACTAATTTTGAAGCAACGATCCCAACTACTCCTGCATTCCAGCCTTCTTTTGCGACAATAATCACTTTATTTGAACAAGATGAATCAAGCTCGTTAACTTGCTTAATTGCCTCTTCTGTCATACGTGAAACTAATTCTTGACGTTCTTTATTTAGAATTTCAATTTGCTCTGCTCTTTTTTTAGCAAGTGCTCTATCATTTTCTAAAACTAAATCTACTGCAGGCTTAGCATCACCAAGTCTACCAACTGCATTAATTCTAGGTCCAATTGCAAATCCAATTGTTTCTTCGGTTATTGAATCTGTTGTAGTTCCACTAATTTCTAAAAGAGCTCTTAGTCCTTCACGCTTAGTTTGCTTTAGTTGCCTTACACCTTTTTTTACGATTAAACGATTTTCATCAACTAAAGGTACTAAATCAGCAACCGTACCAATTGAAACTAGTTCCAAATATTCCTCCGGTTCTCTACCTAATAATGCGGAAGCGAATTTAAACACAACTCCTACACCAGCTAATTCTTTAAAAGGATAGCTAGGACTTAGCTTTGGATGAATAATAGCAATAGCGTTTGGTAATTCCTCTGGTGGTTCATGATGATCCGTAATAATTACATCCATACCTAGTTTATTTGCAAAATCAACTTCCTCTGCTGCAGAAATACCGGTATCTACCGTAATGATTAATGAATAACCTTGGTCGTTCGCCCATTTAAATGCATCCTTATTTGGACCATACCCTTCAGTAAAACGATTTGGTATATAAAAATCTACTTTTGCTTCTAGTTCGATTAATGTTAAATACAATACTGAAGTACTGCTAACTCCATCTGCATCATAATCGCCAAAAATTAATATTTTTTCATTTTCTTCAATCGCTTGAAATACTCTGTCAATTGCAATATCCATACCCTCTAATAAAAACGGGTCATGAAAGCTCATTTGATCTTCATATAAAAACTTACTTGCTGCATCTACTGTATTAAATCCACGAGTAACAAGTAGTTTAGCTAATAGAGGGGAAATCTGTAATTCTTTACTTAATAATTGCTCTTCTTGGTGATTCGATAATTTCGGTTTCCAACGTGCTTTTGACTTTAACAATACTCTCACCCCTAACTGTACTATTATACTAAAGTAAACTTATTGGATGAAAGAGTTATTTTTATCATTATATGGATTAATATGGACAAAAACATTTTCCACATCATTGTGTTCCATCAACTTTGTTTTAACATTTTTACCGATCTTATGTCCTTCTTCAACCGTTATATATGGGTCTACGGAGACTTTTATATCAATTATGACGTAATATCCGTGTTCTCTCGCATAAAGAGTATTTATTTCCTTAATTCCTTCTATGTTTCTAACGATTTCTTTATATGGTTCAATATCTTCTTCATGAAGGACATGATCCATTGTCGTATGTATTGATTCTGCTCCAATATCCCATGCCATTTTTAAAATCATAATGGCTACAATAAGACCAGCGGCAGGGTCTGCATATAATAGTATTGGCATATTAAATTTAGTACCTAGAATTGCAATCCCAATGCCAATCATAGCTGCAGCAGATGAGTATACATCAGAACGATGTTCATATGCATTAGCGATGATCGCGTCACTATTTAACCTTTTACCTAAAGCATATTTATAGCGAAACATCCATTCTTTTAAAAAGATAGATATAAAAGCCGCTAATAAAGCGATTAACTCTGGTGCATGCACGGGCTTAAAAAATGCAGTTATAGAAGATTTAGTTATTTCAATTCCAACGATAAATAATAGTACAGCAACAATAATTGCAGCGATTGATTCAGCTTTACCATGTCCATAAGGATGATCCTCGTCTGGAGGCATCTTCGCAGCTCTTAAACCAAATAAAACCGCTATCGAACCGACTACATCTGACGCAGAATGTACTGCATCTGCCATTAACGCTTTACTATTTCCAATATAGCCTATAATTGCTTTAACAATCGCTAGAAGTAAATTTCCATATATTCCGATATAAGCCCCTTTCTTGGCTTCTTTATAACGCTCTTCCTGGTTCATATACTTTACCTACTTCCCTTTTTCTAACTCAAAAAAATTACACTAATCATTATTAACACATTATATTAGTATCTTCAAATCATAATGAATTTAATACAAAAAAGAGTATAAGCATGAGCCTATACTCTTTTTAATTTATTTAGCTTCTTCAACATCAATTACTTGGTTTTTATCAAGTTGGCGACCTTTAATAAATAACCAAATTTGTGAAGCGATAAAGATTGAAGAATATGTTCCAACAACTAAACCTATTAATAATGCAAGTGAGAAGTTAAGAATTGCATGGCTTCCGAATAAAAGCAATGCAAGTACTGCTAATAGTACGGTAAGAACTGTTTTAACAGACCGGCCTAAAGTTTGACGAATTGATTCATTTACAACTTGTTTCAATTCTTCTCTAGAACGAATTTTCTTCTTAAGCTTCATATTTTCACGAACTCGGTCAAATGTAACGATCGAGTCATTTATCGAATAACCAACAATCGTTAGAACCGCTGCGATGAAAGTAATATCTACTTCTAATCTAAAAATACTAAACACTACAACAATGAAGAATGCATCATGTAGTAGGGCAATTACTGAAGCAATTGCATATGAGAATTGGAAACGTAATGATACGTAAAGAATGATACCTGCTGACGCGATAATCAATGCTTTAATGGCATTACCTGCTAATTCTCTACCAACAACTGGATCAACAGTACTTACGTTTGGTTCTACCCCAAATTTAGTCGTAAAATCTTTTTTCAAATCATTAATTTGATCTTTTGTTAATACGCCTTTAAATACGATTGAACCTGTTTTTGCATCATTTGTTGAAATAGTAATACCTTCAGGCTTCAAGTTCATTTTTGAAATTTCATCATTAACAACTTGTTTTGTAACTGCTGATTTTGATTCAAATGTTACTCGTGTACCACTTGCAAAATCAATTCCTAAATTTAATCGGAAAATAGAAAGTAGAATAACACCGACAACTAATGTGACAATTGAAAAATAAACAAATTTTCGACCTACGCTTACAAAATCGATTTTATCATATTTTGTAGGAGGATGTGCTAGGTTATGATTTAAACCAAGAATTTCACTTTGTTTAATACCAAACCATGTTTTCTTATTATTTAAGTAACGACTTTGAACTAATAAAGAAAGTAATAAACGAGTACCGAATACTGCAGTTAAAAAGCTTACTAAAATACTTACAATTAAACTTGTTGCAAATCCTTTTACTGAGCTTGTACCGAATGAGAATAATACTACTGCAGCAAGTAGAGTTGTAATATTAGCATCAAAAATCGTTCCAAATGAACGCTGATTTCCTGCACGATACGCAGATGCAACTGATTTTCCTAGTTTTAGCTCGTCCTTCAATCTCTCAAAAGTGATAATATTGTTATCAACCGCAATACCAACACCAAGTATTAATGCAGCTATACCAGGAAGTGTTAATACTGCATTCATGCCGTCAAATACTAGTAATGTTACATAAGTATATGCCATTAACATGATGCTTGCGATTAAACCTGGTAAGCGATAGAAATAAAGCATAAATAAGAAAATTACTGCCACACCAATAATTCCAGCAAAGATTGTTTCATGAAGAGCATCTGTACCAAATTTTGCACCGATTGATGTTGAATACATTTCATCAAGGTGTACCGGAAGTGCCCCTGCATTTAATAAGTCTGATAGTTCTTTTGCACTTTCAACCGTAAATGTAGAGCCTACAATAGAAAGTGAATCGTCTGTAAATACTTGATTTACACTAGCTGCAGATAAGAATTTAGGTTTTGCTTTTGCAGATTCCTTTTTGAAAGAGTCTTTTCCTTCTTTGAAATCTAACCAAATAACCATCATATTATTTGGAGCACCCATTTTTAACACTTTACTTGTAACATCTTTAACCTTAGAAGCATCCTTAAATGTGATTGATACACTAGGTTTACCCATTTGGTCAAATGTTTGCTTTGAAGCGCCTTCTTTTAAATCCGCTCCAGTCATCAGAACCTTATCATTTACGTCACGAATTGTTAAATTCGCTTCTGTCGAAAGAATGTCACGAGCTTTAGCTTGATCTTTTACACCAGCTAATTGTACACGAATACGATCTTTCCCTTCGATTTGAATGTTTGGTTCACTTACCCCTAATACGTTTACACGTTTTTCAAGGGCTTTTGCTGTACTTACTAAAACATTTTTGTTAATTTTGTCACTCTTCTTAATCGGTTTAACTTTATAAAGTACCTCGAAGCCGCCCTGTAAATCCAGACCAAGCTTAATATTTTTCGCTGTACCAAAAACAGTTGTTCCGACTACTGCTGCTAATACAGCAATAATTAAGAAGAAGGCAACAATTCTGTTACGTTTCACCATGTTGTGAATTTCCTCCTCTAACTAGTTCAAGTTCTAGTACGAAAATGGTATGTTTTCATTCTTATATTATACAAATGCAATTTTTTTATTGTCAATTAATGGTTAAAGTGACTCAAACTGCCAAGTAGGTGATTTAAATGCTTCGATTCGAATATAATTCATATAATCGTTTACAGTTAATGAGAGTATGTCTTCTACCAGTTGAAAAAGCTTTGGTTCGTCCTCTTTCTTTCGCCATAAGGTTCTTTCAAGGCATTCCCATAAGTCATCCTCACTGACAGTATCGAATCCAAGCATTCTAAATTCATCCAGTTTACTTTCAATTACTACCTGTAGCTTAGGTTTAAATTCTGCAGCTTGTTGATGAAAAGTCGACATACTCTTCCCCCCTAATTTTCTGTATTTTTAGAAAAATGATTTTAGACTTTCATATTCATTTCCTAGATGTTGAACTAACTTGTCATGCTTGCCTACATTTCTAGCATATATATAATTGTAAATCATTCTAGGCTGTTTGAGAAGGTGGTAAAAGTAATGACAAAGCAAACGTTTTTAAGAGGAACGTTTTTTTTACTTATTGCAGGGCTCATCACAAGAATATTAGGGTTTTTTAATCGTATTGTTGTAGCAAGAATAATGGGTGAAGAAGGCGTAGGATTATTTATGATGGCAGTCCCGACACTATTTTTGGTCATGACGCTTACACAACTTGGCTTACCAATTGCCATCTCAAAATTAATTGCAGAAGCAGTTGCTCAAAATAGACAAGATCGGATAAAAAAGATTTTAGCTGTTTCAATGTCAATAACTGGCATATTAAGTATTATTTTTACAACAGCAATGATATTTTTATCCCCTTTTATTGCTAAAAACTTATTAACAGACGAAAGGACTATGTACCCACTAATTGCAATCGCACCAGTTGTTCCAATTATTGCAATCTCATCAGTTTTACGTGGATATTTTCAAGGCGTACAAAATATGCGACCTTCTTCCTTTTCCCAAGTTATTGAACAAGTTGTTCGTATTGTACTAGTTGCAGTTTGTACTAAAACTTTTTTACCATATGGAGTTGAATTTGCCGCTAGTGGCGCCATTATCTCTTCAGTATTAGGAGAATTAGCTTCTTTAATTTACATGCTTTATGTTTTTAAGAAAGAAAAAAACGCAAAGTTCATTTCTGGATTTAAGAACAATATTAAAGATGGAAGAAAAACTCTTAGCGACCTATTAAGTATTGCTCTACCGACAACTGGAAGTCGTTTAATTGGTTCAATATCAATGTTTTTAGAACCAATAGTTGTCTCACAAAGTTTAGCGATCGCAGGGGTAACCGCAGCTGTTGCAACTAAACAATATGGATTACTTGCAGGATACGCTTTACCTCTATTACTTTTACCAGCGTTTATTACTTATGCACTATCTACAGCACTTGTGCCAGCTATTAGTGAGGCCATGGCCAAAAAAGATCGTGTAACTGTTGAAAGAAGATTGCAGCAAGCACTACGCTACTCAATGATTGCGGGTGGTTGGTCTGTTGTTGTTTTATACGTCTTTGCCTCACCGATTTTAACACTAATGTACAAAAGTGACCAAGCTACGAATTTTATATTACTTTTAGCACCTTGCTTTATTTTTTATTATTTCCAAGGACCATTACAAGCTGTATTGCAGGCACTTAATCTTGCAAATTCAGCCATGATTAATAGCTTTGTCGGTTCGGTCGTTAAAATTGCTAGTATTTTATTACTAGCTACAAATCCAAAGTTCGGTATTAACGGTGTTGCCTTAGCTATGAATATTAGTATTGTAACAATAACAGTTCTTCACTATTTCACTGTATTAAAGGCCATCAACTTTTCAATTTTTGTTAAGGATTATGTTTATTGTCTAATCATTTTAGGAATTTGTATTTATGTCGGAAAATTCATCAAAGAATACGTCGTTTTTTCATCCTCTTTATTAGTACAAACCTTGGCAAGTATTTCTGTTGTCACATTAATGTATATCTTATTAATTCTATTATTTAACTTAGTTAAGAAAGATGAGATCATCCGAATCCCATTCTTTAAAAAGCTAATTACAAGATAATAGTTCATAACAAAACCACAAAGTAATTAATGTACTTTGTGGTTTCATGTTGTTGAAAAAAGAATTTGTCAATTAAATTGTTGGATTGATCATTGATAAGTAAGTTGTGTGTCATGATTTCCACTACAGGGTGCTCGCTTTCCATGGGGCGAGACCTGAGCCTCCTCGGCTCCGCCTGTGGGGTCTCAGCCTTCCCGCTACTCCCATAGGAGTCGAGCACCCTTGCGTTCCAATCAGCTCTTTATAAAAAAATAATAACCTTAAAAACAAAAGAATGTTCAATCGAACAAATGAATTACCCTTTATTAATCATATTGCAATATGATGACGACTTAAACATCTTTACAAATATTGATCGTCAAAAAAGAAGATAGTTAAATTTTTGCAAGTTAGTTAAAACATTTATATACAAAACCACTTGTTTATCAAAAAAATGACAGATCAAAACAATAATAAATAGACTTTTTTTCAATGAGATTCATTTAATGTTTGTATTTTTCAATAATTATTCGTCTTTCTTATCAAAAAATATTTCTCCTCCTCGTAAGCTACAATAAGATACTTGTTTAAATTCATCATATCCGTGTTTTTTTAACTCTTCTAATAACCATTTTTTATCTTTATGATACTGATTTAAATTATCTTCTTGTACGATACCATCTAATATTAGTGGAAATGTGAGTGAACTATAATTTATATCACCGTTTATTTCCTTTTTAAATATTGATAATTTTCCTGTAGGCTCTAGTAATGCATAATCAACATCCCTTACATCTCCAATATCCTTCTCTCTTAGTTGTAGCAATAGATCATCAAATGTGTATCTTTGTTTTTTCATCTCTTTCTCTAGTACTTTTCCCTTACTAATAATTAATACTGGATGTCCATCTAATATTTTTCTAAACATAACACTTTTTAATGAGATAAGAGAAAAAATTATTTGTATAACCACAATTAAAAACATTGGATAAATCACTTTTATAATCGGTTCATTGTGGGTTTCAATTCCGATAGCTGCTATTTCAGTTAACAAAATATAAACTACCAAATCTAACAAACTTAACTCCCCAATTTCTCTCTTACCCATTAATCGAAAGAAAAGTGCAATGATTAAATAGATTGAAATCGTCCGAATCGTCATAGAACCTAATTCCATTTTACTAACCCTCACATCCAAAACTTGTTGATTTTCAAAAAAATTGATCTTAAGCTAGCGCTTGACACCTGTAAATATGAGTCCAAATCCTACTAATTTCCCATAAAGAAAATAATAGTAGAATTTTGTTCATAATTTTACTATTTGTAATTGTCCTATAAGTATTCTAAAAATTCATCTCATGAATATGCTTGTATTAAAAGAGTGTACAAGGGGGAATATGAATGAAAAAAACAGCTGTAGCTGTCTCTTTTGGCTTTTTAACTATTCTATTATTAGTATTGTCAATTAGTTTGATTTTATCATTATTACTTAAACTAACTTCACTTACAGAAGCAAGTGTCACGACAACAACTCTTATCCTATCATTTATCGTTATGTTAATTGGTGGTTTTGTTACAGGAGCAAAAGGGAAAGAAAAAGGTTGGATTCTTGGATTATTAACGAGTGGAGCGTATTCTATTTTTGTATTTTTTGTACAGTTTCTTGGCTATGACCGAACTTTTTCACAGGAACAAATAATGTATCATGGTATTTTCTTAGGTGTTTGTATGTTAGGCTCAATTTTTGGAGTGAATGCGGCAAGTAATAAATCTTATAATAAATAATGTTTTTCAGATTTTTGACAAGCGCTTGCAATCAGTCTGATAATCAACTTTTTTTGAGTTATATCTAAATCGCTTGAGATTTAATTTAAATTTCTTACAAAATAAACAAAACGCTAGTTTCCAAAATGGAACTAGCGTTTCTTACGATACAATTAATTAAAATTAAGCTTGTGTTCTTGTTTCACGAATTGCGCTTTTTTCAAATACCATACGTGATCCATCAGTAGTTTTTAATGTAATTGTATTATTTTCTTCGTTAATAGCATCAACTAATCCGTGTAATCCACCGATTGTTACAACCATATCGCCTTTGCTAATTCCAGCTTGCATAGAAGCTGTTTGCTTTTGACGCTTTTGTTGTGGACGGATTAGTAAGAAGTAGAAAACTATGAACATTAATATTAGAGGTAAAATCCCCATTAAACCATTACCCATCTTAATCTTCCTTTCAATATGTAAATTTTAGAAGTTCCTAGCGTTCGGCTTATTAAAACCGTATTGTTCAAAAAACTCTTCTCGGAAATCACCTAAACGGTCTTCGCGGATTGCTTGGCGAACTTGTTCCATTAATTGTAACAGAAAATGTAAGTTATGGTAAGTAGTCAAACGCATTCCAAACGTCTCTTCGCATCGGATTAAATGGCGGATATATGCTCTTGTATAGTTTTTACATGCATAACAGTCACAATTAGGATCAAGTGGAGAATAGTCCTCTGCATATTTTGCATTCTTTATAACTAATCGTCCTTCGCTAGTCATACATGTACCATTACGAGCGATACGCGTTGGAAGTACACAGTCAAACATATCCACACCTCGAATTGCGCCATCAATTAATGAGTCAGGAGAACCTACTCCCATTAAATATCTTGGTTTATCCGTTGGTAGGAAAGGAGTCGTAAACTCTAAAACTCTATTCATTACATCCTTAGGTTCACCAACTGATAATCCACCAATTGCATAGCCTGGGAAATCTAAAGAAACTAAGTCTCTTGCAGATTGTTTACGAAGGTCTTCGTACTCTCCCCCTTGAACAATTCCAAATAATCCTTGATCTTCTGGTCTTTGGTGAGAATTTAAACAACGCTCTGCCCATCTACTTGTTCTCTCAACTGAACGTTTCATATAATCATACTCAGCAGGGTATGGTGGACATTCATCAAACGCCATCATGATATCAGAACCTAATGCATTTTGAATTTCCATCGCCTTTTCTGGTGAAAGGAATAATTTATCGCCATTTAAGTGATTTCTGAAATGTACGCCCTCTTCTTCGATTTTTCGGAATTGACTCAAGCTAAATACTTGGAATCCTCCTGAATCTGTTAAAATTGCACGATCCCAGTTCATAAATTTATGTAAGCCACCAGCTTTTTTAATAATCTCATGACCAGGTCTTAACCATAAATGGTAAGTATTACTTAAAATAATACCTGATCCCATTGCTTTTAAATCTTCAGGAGCCATTGTTTTAACAGTGGCTAAAGTTCCAACAGGCATAAATGCTGGAGTTTCAAATGAACCATGTGGAGTATGGACAATTCCTAATCTCGCACCTGTTTGTTTACAAGTTTTAATATGTTCATAACGAATTGCTGTCATTTTTCGATTCCTTTCAATTCTTAAAGTATTAACATTGCATCGCCAAAGCTAAAAAAGCGATATTTTTGATCTACTGCTTCTTTATAAGCAGATAAAACTGGTTCTCTTCCTGCTAAAGCACTAATCAGCATAATTAGAGTTGATTTTGGTAAATGGAAGTTCGTAATCATCCCATCAATTCCCATAAATTTATATCCTGGGAAAATGAAGATAGACGTCCAACCACTAGCCCCTTCAAACTTACCATTATTAGCTGTAGCAATCGTTTCAACTGTACGAGTAGAAGTTGTTCCGACAGTAATGATTCTACCACCGTTTGCTTTCGTTTCATTTAACAGTTTAGCCGTTTCATCAGACATATAGTAGTATTCTGAGTGCATATCATGTTCTTCAATTGATTCTACACTTACTGGTCTAAATGTACCTAAACCTACATGCAATGTAATAAATGCTAACTTTACACCTTTTTCTTGAACTTTAGCTAAAAGTTCTTTTGTAAAATGTAAACCTGCAGTAGGCGCAGCCGCTGAACCAATTTCTTTTGCAAATACTGTCTGATAACGATCTTTATCTTCTAATTTTTCTTTAATATATGGAGGAAGTGGCATTTCACCTAGTTGGTCTAAGATCTCATAAAAAATCCCATCGTATTGGAATTTTAATTTTCTTCCACCTTGATCACTAGAACCTACACATTCTGCCTTTAATCTGCCATCTCCAAATAAAATGATTGTACCTTCTTTGACTCTTTTAGCAGGCTTTACTAATGTTTCCCATACATCCTGCTCTTCTTGTTGAAGTAATAATACTTCAATTTGAGCACCTGTATCTTCTTTTACACCAAATAATCTAGCAGGCATGACTTTTGTTTCATTTAAAACTAAACAATCGCCCTCTTGTAAATAATCTAACACATCAGGAAACTGTTTATGCTCTACATTTCCTGACTCTTTATGCAATACCATTAGTCTCGATGCTTCTCGGTCCAACAAAGGAGTCTGAGCAATCAACTCTTCAGGTAAATCAAAATCAAATAAGTTTACATCCATTTCTACACACCTCATAAATTTCAGGAGTAAGGAGAAAGGGAGATTATCCACAATTCCCTTTTCCAAACTCTATTTATTCCTACTCACTTATTTTCTCCCAAATAGTGAAAAAATAAGTGAGAGTAAAATACTTATGATAATACAAGTTACAATCGGAAAGTAAAACGATACATTCCCTTTTTTTATAAAAATATCGCCTGGAAGTTTCCCAACAAATCGAATAAACAATCCAACAACTAATAAGATAATTCCTAATGTAATTAAAATTTTTGACAAATCAATCATTGCTCTGGCACCTGCAACCCGAAATGTTTGTATGTTAAATCAGTAACAATTCGTCCCCTAGGAGTCCGCTGAAGAAAGCCAATTTGAAGTAAATATGGCTCATATACATCTTCAATCGTTTGTGACTCTTCCCCAATTGAAGCTGCAATCGTATCAACCCCAACAGGACCACCTCGAAATCGCTCAATAATCGCTAGTAACAATTTATGGTCGATATGATCTAGACCTGCTTCATCTACCTGCATTTGAATTAAAGAGTCTTTAGCTATTTCAAAGGTAATGATTCCACTCCCTTGAACTTGAGCAAAATCTCTAACCCTTCGTAATAAACGGTTTGCAATTCGAGGTGTACCTCGAGACCTTCTAGCTACCTCTAAAGCAGCGTCATTTTCAATTCCCATTCCAAATAACTCTGCTGTTCTTTTAACGATCAATGCGAGCTGTTCAACAGTATAAAATTCTAATCGATTTAATACTCCGAAACGATCTCTAAGTGGTGAGGAAAGGAGACCTGCTCTAGTTGTTGCACCTATTAATGTAAATGGTGGCAACTCAATTCTTACCGACCTAGCAGTTGCATCCTTTCCAATTACGATGTCAAAGAAAAAGTCTTCCATTGCTGGATAAAGTACTTCTTCTACTGTTCGAGGCAATCGGTGAATTTCATCGATAAATAATACATCACCTGGTTGAAGTGAAGTCAAAATAGCTGCTAAATCTCCAGTACGCTCAATCGCTGGTCCTGAAGTCGTTTTGAATCCAACACCTAGTTCATTCGCAATAATCGCTGCTAAAGTGGTTTTACCTAATCCAGGAGGACCGTATAATAGAACATGGTCTAAAGACTCATTTCGCATTTTTGCAGCTTCAATAAAAACTTGCAAATTCTTTTTAACTTTATCTTGCCCTATATATTCCCTTAATGATTGAGGCCTTAGTGAAAGCTCTTGATCAAATTCCTCGCCACTACTTTCACCAGATAAAATTCGGTCATCCATTTTCATCACCTCTTAGCTTGCAATAGTAATTGAAGTGCTTTTTTAATATATTCATCAGTTGAAAGTTTCTCATTCTTTAATAACGGTACGATCTTTTTAACTTCTTTTTCTGCATAGCCTAATGCTTTTAATGCTTCAATTGCATCATCTAATGAAGATGCTGCACTTTCTTTCTCTTCAATAGCATCTAGGTCAGTAAATAAATCGACTTGAACTGCTCCAAAGACTTTTTCAAGTTTTCCTTTTAAATCAAGGATCATTTGTCTTGCTGTCTTTTTACCAACACCAGGAAATTTTGTTAAAAATACCTCGTCCTCTTCTTCTATCGCATGAACTATTTGATTTGGCTCTCCAGTCGCAACAATTGCCAAGGCACCTTTAGGACCGATTCCTGACACACTTAACAATTTTTGGAATAAAGTACGTTCATCTAGTGTTTTAAAACCATATAACATCATAATATCTTCTCTTACATAATGATGTGTATAAACTTTTATGATTTCATTTGAAGGTCTAAAAACATATGGATTAGGTGTAAATAATTGATAGCCCATTCCATTATGATCAATTACTATATATTCCGGTCCAACCCATTCTATCTTTCCAATTATGTATTCGTACATGGTTTTCTCCCCTTTTTACATGTATTCCATTGTACCATAGATAGAAGAAGGAAAAAAATAGTCGGCTGTCGAAAATAAAAATTTTATACATATGATTTAACGAAAAAGTTTCTATAAAAATGACTAATAAATTTAGCAAAATTTTAAAAGCTACATACTTAAGAAAATCCATAGGGAGGCCATTCGATTTGAACATGTTTCCAATTCTAACTACAGAGCGACTTTATTTAAGAGAAATTAAAGTCACTGATCTTAATCGAATGTTCAATATTTTATCAAGAGAAGATGTCACCAAATATTATGGACTAGATGCACTAAAAAATAGTAGTGAAGTATTGGACGTAATTCATTATTTTAGAGAAATGTACGAAGCGCGCAATGGCATCCGATGGGGGATGATTGATAATGAAACAAACAAATTAATCGGAACATGTGGATTTACTGCCTACCAAGAACGAAACAAAAGGGCTGAAGTTGGCTATGAACTACACCCAGACTATTGGAGGAAAGGTTTTGCGACAGAAGCTTTAAAAGCATTATTATCTTACGGATTTGATATTCTTCAACTAAATCGGATTGGAGCGATCGTTTATCCAGAAAATCTACCTTCCCAAAAACTTCTTGAAAAAATAGGATTTACGAATGAGGGTCTACTACGCGAGTATTTAATACAAGGTAGTTCAGTGCATGATACTTATGTTTATTCAATTTTACGAAGTGAATGGGAAAGAATTGAGGAATTGGAAGTTCCAGATAGAAAAAATGACTCGAACCATACAAATACAAAAAATCCACATGGAAAATGAATTACCTTGTGGATTCTTTTTTATATGATATTTTAGATCGTCGTCCGATTGACCATCGTTGAATTCCGAAATTTAATTTACGATTCTTTCATACTCTTTTAAGTAATGTAATAGATACTCGTAATGATTTTTGGTCGAAATTTTAATCCCTTTTTCAAGCTGCTTTTGTTTATTTACTTCTAATCTATTCGTATCTATTTGAAAAAAAGATTCAATAATATTATTACCACTTGGCACTCCAATATATAAATTCAAAACTCCCTTTGAATTTATTCCTAAATAACCTTTCGACTTTAAAGTAGGTGAAAGATCATTTATTTTTTTCAATAGTACGATTTGATCATCGTTTTCTTCAATGACTTTCCAACCCTTAAATTCTTTTTTTACTTGACCCAACGTTTTGTGTTGATTAATATAAATTTCCTCAATGACTTCACCGTTTATATATACTTTATGTAAAATGATTGTAATTCCCTTTTTGTTAGAACTCTGATGAAGATCATTATGAGCCGCCAATGTTTCAGTTTGTGCCGGTATTAATAAAGCTAGTAAACAAACAAATATTAAAATGAACTTTTTCACAAACATCCACTCCTTTAGACAAAATCATACAAGCTTTTTTAGTTTGACCATTCCTTTTTTCTTTATCCAAGATGTTTATAATTTTTATATGTAAATGGCCATTAATCTTCTAAACAAAAAAACCTAAAGAGTTGTCTTTAGGAAAGGGGGATGAAATGAACATAATTGAAATTTTATCTTTAATTACCAGTTGTATTTTCAAATAGAGATATAAAAAAATTAGGTGCCACTTCAATTTTCTTATGAAATTTAAAACCAGAAGTTTTATATAAATTAATGGCTGGTATGTTATCTGAACCTGTTGAAACAATTACCTTTTTCTTTTTGGCAATTTCATTTAAAAAATAATTAACTAATTTTCTTGCAATGCCCCGATTAAAGCAACTAGGATGTACTACTAATCTACATATTTGATATTCGTTATCGTCTTCTGTATAGGCCAAAAATCCTTTTAAATCATTCTCAATCACATAACCGATAAAAATTTCTTGGGAATCTCTAATACATTCGACATTGTCATTTAATTGTGGTATTCCTTCAAAATTGATTAACTTTGCTTCTACCTTATATGCGGGTAACTGTACATTTAAAATTAAATTTGCCATTTTTTTATCTTTATTGTCTAATTTAAAAATCAAAATTTTCTCCTCCTAATCCTCTGACCCTTAATCCTGCCCTTTTGACAAACCATTTAGGATATAAAAATTAAATAACTCAGTAATTTTTTTAGGACTTAGAGCTTCGTGCTCTTTCTCCCAATCAATTTTAAGTGTTGTATAAAGTCGAAACATTACCAAAGCAGTTATTTCGGGATCACATTCAACAATTTCTTTCTTTGCTATTGCTTCTTCAATTTTTTTCTGTATGTATAGAATGATTGATTGATTCAATCGTTTTAAAGCATCATGTACTATATTCGTTCCAATTTCTCTTTGTTCCTGAAGTAACTTTATTGTTAATTCATGTTCATTATGAAAAGCAATAAAAACTTCAATTCCTTTATGAGCTTTTTCAATGAATGAATCTTCATCATGAATGGATTGTTCAGCTAAAAATTTCATTTCAGTAATCAAATTATTGATGATTTCATCAAACAATTCTTCTTTATTTTGGAAGAAAGTATAGATCGTTCCCTTTCCAACATTTGCCTGTTTTGCGATTTGACTCATTGTAGTTGCTTTATAGCCAAAAATGGTAAATGACTTTGTGGCAGCTTGTAAAATATTTTGCTTTTTCAAAAAACTCACCTCAAATTCTCGTATTAACCAATTGACCGCTTCGAACTTTTGGTCAATATAAAAATCACTTTACCATATTGTTTAACCCTCATCAAACGAATTGTTAAACTATTCTAAGAACTAAAAGGTTCTTATTTTCGATTATCAAATTAAGAAAAGTTTTGTAAGTTGCAAAGAAACAAGAGATTTATGTAACTGTAATTATCATTTTTTGGATAATTTATTAATTGTATTAATTGTTAATATGATTGAGCAATTTTATGATTCCAATAACTAATTAATGTTCGATGTTAATTGACCTACAAACTTATTAATAAACAACTGTTAGTTTACTCTAAGTAAAGGCTATTTGATTAGGATTTATTGCAGACTTTTTTAATGAATAAGTTGATGGGAACGAAAGGGGTGCTCGACTCCTATGGGATAAGCGAGAAGGCTAAAGCCCCCGCAGGCTCGCTGAGGAGGCTTAAGAATCTCGCCCCATGGAAAGCGAGTATCCCGTAGTGGAAATCATTATCACTATACTCCTTTTACGAAAATTTGATATGGTTGTTTGTTTTTCAACAGCGTGAAAAGGAAGAAGCAAAGAGCTTCTTCCTTTTCAGTGTAAAAAATTGATTATTATCGGTTTGGATTAGTTGCATCCTTAACATCATTTTTTACATTACGATACATATGTTTAACATTTTCTTTTGTATCGTATAATACATTTTTAGTGGCATTTGGAACATTATTTGTAATGTTATTTAAATTATTTCTAATTGTTCCATCAAATGTTACATATACTTTTTTACCACTCGTGTATGGTGATAAAGCGTCTTTGATTTTTGATCGAAATGCGCTTTCATCAACATTTTTATTTACCAAATCTACTGCAACAAGAACCTGATCACCAACAGCAACCGTGCTTGCTTTGGCTACATTTGACATTTGTTCTACTCGTTTAGAAATTTGGTCCGCAAACTTTCGTTCACCAGCATTCATATTAGTATTTGTACTAATATTTGTATATGGTACAAGAGGAGCTGTGTTTAAATCGTTATTATAACGAACTTGATCCATCGTGTAGTTTCTATTCATATTGTTGACATTTCTTCCATATGTTCCGTTATGGATTACGCCATCATTAGAATACTCACTACTTAAGCCTTCATTTATACGATCATTTCCGTAGTGATTATTTTTCTTTGTGAAATAATCTTGGTTATTAGGATAGTTTACGTTTTCATAACGATAATTAACCGCATAAGGGTTTGTCGGTCTATTGAAGTTTACTTTTTCATAACCAACATTTCTTTTATGGTCATTCATGGCATTATTGTTTGTTCCACAAGCAGATAATGTTAAAACTGTTAGCACCGTACCTGTAGCAACGATAAGACCTTTTTTATTCAATATAAAACCCTCCCTTTAATTACAGCTAATTGTAATACTAAAGTTGTATTACAAAGTTAGGTTGACCTTTTTAGGTGGATTTTAAATTGTTAATTGATGGTTCGAAACTCATTTTAAGTAAAAAAGTGGTCTTTAAAGGATGTTACATGAGAACTAATTTCTAATCCAATTAATTCCTGTATTAAAATAACTAAATAAAAAAAAGACGATTAGTAATTAATCGCCTTTTTAAATAAAATTCTTTATTGTTCATCTTCCTCAAAATAAGGCACTCCGTAGGAAGACTGATTTTGTGCATAAGGAGTAAATAATTGCGAATTTGGATCAAAATAAGGTTCTGATGCATCACGATACATTGGAGTCGGTCCTGTAGCATACGGTGAAACAACTGGTCCGCCTTGGAATTTTGGATAGTCCATAGCTGGCATTGTTTGTGGGAAGTTTTCATTTGGTCCCATATATGCCGGCATTGTTGCTGGGAAATTTGCGTTTGGTCCCATATATGCTGGCATTGTTGCTGGGAAGTTCGCGTTTGGTCCCATATATGCTGGCATTGTTGCTGGGAAGTTTTCATTTGGTCCCATATATGCTGGCATTGTTGCTGGGAAGTTTGCGTTTGGTCCCATATATGCTGGCATTGTTGCTGGAAAGTTTGCGTTTGGTCCCATATATGCTGGCATTGTTGCTGGGAAGTTTTCATTTGGCCCCATATATGCCGGCATTGTTGCTGGGAAGTTTTCATTTGGTCCCATATATGCTGGTAATGTTTGTGGGAAGTTTCCGTTCGGTCCCATGTATGCCGGTAATGTTTGGGCTACATTTGGATTCGGTCCCATATATGCCGGTAGTGTTTGCGCATTATTTCCTGGCATTGGTGCCGGTAATGGCATTGGTGCTGGTAATGGTGTTGGCATCGCAGTTGGCGGAACTGGTGCTTCTCCAGTTACTCCTGGCATCATCGGCATAGCTCCAAAACTCGGTAATGTTGGTAATGCCCCTCCTTCACCACGTGGATAAAAAGGATAATTTGAGTTTGGTCCCATATACGCTGGTAATGTTTGTGGTGCATTTGGTCCCATATATGCCGGTAATGTTTGTGGTGCATTTGGTCCCATATATGCCGGTAATGTTTGCGGTGCATTTGGTCCCATATATGCCGGTAATGTTTGCGGTGCATTTGGTCCCATATATGCCCGT
>NZ_JBHVQN010000001.1:0-125810 GCF_042886615.1 Gottfriedia sp. NPDC057991 | reverse complement strand
GCGGTGCATTTGGTCCCATATATGCCGGTAATGTTTGCGGTGCATTTGGTCCCATATATGCCGGTAATGTTTGCGGTGCATTTGGTCCCATATATGCTGGTAACGTTTGTGGGAAGTTTTCATTTGGTCCCATATACGCTGGTAATGTTTGTGGTGCATTTGGCCCCATATATGCCGGTAATGTTTGTGGTGCATTTGGCCCCATATATGCCGGTAATGTTTGCGGTGCATTTGGCCCCATATACGCTGGTAATGTTTGTGGTGCATTTGGTCCCATATACGCTGGTAACGTTTGTGGGAAGTTTTCATTTGGCCCCATATACGCTGGTAATGTTTGTGGTGCATTCGGTCCCATATATGCTGGTAATGTTTGTGGTGCATTCGGTCCCATATATGCTGGTAATGTTTGTGCTTTATTAGTAGCTACTGGTGATACTTGCGCATTCGGCTTTCCTGTTGCTACTGGTGATACTTGCATATTTGGTTTTCCTGTTGCTACTGGTGATACTTGCATATTTGGTTTTCCTGTCGCTACTGGTGATACTTGCATATTTGGTTTTCCTGTTGCTGCTGGTGATACTTGCATATTCGGTTTTCCTGTTGCTGCTGGTGATACTTGCATATTCGGTTTTCCTGTTGCTACTGGTGATACTTGCATATTCGGTTTTCCTGTTGCTACTGGTGATACTTGTGCATTTGGTTTCCCCGTTGCTACTGGTGATACTTGTGCATTTGGTTTTCCTGTTGCTACAGGTAATACTTGTGCATTTGGTTTTCCTGTTGCTACTGGCAATACTTGTTGATTTGGTTTTCCTGTTGCTACTGGTGATACTTGTTGATTTGGCTTTCCTGTCTCCATAGGAGATACCTGCGGACTTGGTGTTGATGGAGAAACCAATGATCCTGGGAAGTAGTTCTTTTTCTCTGACATGCTTTGTCCTCCCTTGGTGTTCACATTTGATTTATTCTCATTTATAGGAATTTTAACTGCCACTGGCGAAACAACTTGCGGTATGTTCGCATTTGGTTTTCCAGTTTGAACAGGAGATACTTGTTGATTCGCATTATTTGTCGCAGGTGATACAGTCGGTTTTGCAGGTGGAATAGGTACCTGAATTACAGGTTTTACTGTCGGTGTAACCTCTACATTAATATTATAATTTTCAGCAGGCTTTGTACTCGGTTGGACAGCAGGTTTTGGTTGTTCAGCTGTAGGCTGTGGCTGTGCTACAGGTTGAACTTGTTCTCCTTCTTCTACCTCCAAAGCAACACTTGGCTTAGGTTGCTGTACCTCCTTTTTAGAACCTAATGGGGCTGGCTTTTCACCCCTTTCTGGCACTTTTATTTTCATGCCAGGATAAATCATATCTGGATTACTTAGTTGGGCATTTAATTTAACTATCTCTTCATAGCCGATGTTATATTTTTGAGCAATGCTCTTAAGGGTATCGCCCTTTATTACTATGTGAATTCTCACCTTTTCCCCTCCTGACCAATTGCCTCTACGTTGGATTGTACATTAGTACCTCACAACAATGTATGTCTGAATATTTGTATTTATGATAGAAGGTATTTTAATTTATGACGAGTAAGCTTGTATAAGTATTTACTTTATTCTTTTTTTTTCTATAAAAAAATCATTTAGCTCAAGTTGAGCTAAATGATTTTAAATTTTTTATGATATGTTATTTTATTTTTAAGCAAGCTCAAGCATTTTATCTAATGCCTTAATTGCATCTTTTGCAGTTTGTTTATCAACTGTAATAATATTTTGGATGTTACCTTTTTCGATATTTTCTAAAGACCATAATAAATGTGGTAAATCGATACGATTCATTGTTAAGCATGGACACATAAATGGATTTAATGAAATGATCTCTTTATCAGGATGATTTTTAATAATTCTTTGTACTAGATTCATCTCAGTTCCTATTGCCCATTTACTTCCTGCAGGAGCAGCTTCAATCTGGTCTATAATATATTTTGTAGATCCATTGTCATCACTTGCTGCTACAACTTCTCTAGAACATTCTGGATGCACAATAATCCTCATATCTGGATGATTTTTTCGTACATTCTCAATATTTTTCACCGTAAAATTCTCATGAACAGAGCAATGACCTTTCCAAAGTATTACTTTGATGTTATTTAGATCGCCCTCATATTCTAAAGTGTCTGTTATTGGATTCCAAATCGCCATATGCTCTAACGGTACACCTAATTCAAATGCTGTGTTTCTACCTAAATGTTGATCAGGTAAGAACAATATACGTTCTTTTTGTGTGAATGCCCACGAAACAACCTTTTTAGCATTAGATGATGTTACGGTTGCACCATCATTTCTACCAACAAACGCTTTAATCGCAGCAGTTGAATTAACATATGTTAACGGTAAAATTGTGTCTCCGAAAAGCTTCTGTAACTCAACCCATGCACGATCAGTTTGGTGGTGATCTGCCATATCTGCCATTGAACAGCCTGCTCTCATATCAGGTAAAATAACAATCTGTTCATCTTCCGTTAAAATATCTGCAGTCTCTGCCATAAAATGTACACCACAGAATACAATATATTTCGCTTTTTTATTATTAGCAGCAACTTGAGCAAGTTGTAGAGAATCTCCTGTCGAATCAGAGAAAACTACAACTTCTTCCTTTTGATAATGATGGCCTGGAATGAAAAGAGCATCACCTAATCTCTCTTTTATATCTTTTACTCTTTTTTCCATTTCCTCAGTTGATAATTTATAGTACTCATCAGGAATTTGATATCCTTCATTTTTTTGTATCATATCTAAAACGTTCATTGTCCCCACTCCAATCCCTACTATATTACAAGTAGAAGCTTATATCTAATGCTTTTGCTGAATGTGTTAAGCAGCCTAAAGAAATAACATTTACACCACAGTTTTGAAAACTTGCTAAATTATCTAAAGTAATTCCACCAGAAGCTTCCGTTACAATCGTTTCTGGAACAAGCTTAACGAATTCTTTTATTTCATCTGGAGTACGATTATCAAACATAATGACATCTGCACCAGCTTCAATAGCTTGAAGAACTTGATCTTTGTTTTCAGTCTCGACTTCAATTTTGACCATATGACCTAATTTATTTCGTAATGAATCAACTGCATTTTTTATTGAACCTGCGTAAGCAATATGATTATCTTTAAGCATCACTGCATCATATAAACCGAAACGATGGTTCGCTCCACCACCACAAGTAACTGCATATTTATCAAATAAACGTAAACCTGGCATCGTTTTTCGTGTATCGACTAGTTTAATTTTCTCATCGCTTAGTGTTTCAACTGCTTTTGAAGTAAGCGTTGCAATCCCACTCATACGTTGTAAAAGATTAAGCATAACTCTTTCACCTGATAATAACACTTGAACTGGCCCTTCTACTTCTGCAAGTAATTGCCCTGCCAAAACAGATTCACCATCTTTAACGTGTAGTGTTACTTTGATATCTTCATGAAGTAATTTATAAGTTATTTCGATTAATTCAGTACCTGCAATTACTCCATCTGCCTTTGCAAGTACTTTTCCAGTTGTTCTTTCATGCATTGGGAAAATATGAATTGAGGATAAATCCCCTTCTCCAATATCCTCTAGTAAAAATTGCTCAATCATTTTTTTAGCTTTTAATGTATTCATGAAATTTCTCTCCTCAAATATTAGCTGGTTGATCTATATATTCAATAAAATGTGAGCCGATGCTTTCTTTTCTTCTTAAAGCAGCTTCTGCAATTAGTTTTCCAGTAATTAGCATATTGTATCTTTCTAATTCCTCTTTGTTCATCGGGCGTGAATCTACTGTTTTAGATTCTAAGTAGTAAGAAAAATATGTGATTGCTTTCTTTAAATCTTCTTCCTTTCTTACAATACCGATATACTTCATCATTATTTCTTTAATTTCATCTTTTGTAGGTAATGTTCTTAATCTTGGTATCATGTATTTCGGTTGATTCCCATCTATTTTAGCTAAAGGAAGCTCAGCAATAAATCTCGCAACCTTTTTACCAAACACAATCCCTTCCAATAAAGAATTACTAGCAAGTCGGTTTGCACCATGCACACCTGTACAAGCAACCTCACCTACTGCATACAATCCTGGAATTGTCGTTTCTCCGTTTGCAGATGTCTTCACCCCACCCATGTGGAAATGTGCACCTGGAACAACTGGAATCAATCCTTTTTGTAAATCAATTCCATTATTAATAAGATTGGTCGTAATTGTTGGGAAACGCTGTTCAAATCCATCAATCATATCGATCGATAAATAGATTTCTTCTCCGTTTTGCATTTCATTAAAGATCGCCCTACTAACAACATCTCTTGGTGCTAAATCTTCAAAAGGATGAATTCCATTCATAATGCGACGACCGGTTTTCGTTACTAGAAAAGCTCCTTCACCTCTAACAGCTTCTGATACTAGACCTTTACATGCCCCATTAATGTAAAGCATGGTAGGATGAAATTGAATAAATTCCAAATCAGCCATCTCACAACCCGCTCGATATGCCATAGCAATTCCATCTCCGGTTATGGCCTTATTATTAGAACTAAATTGATACATTGCCCCAATACCGCCCGTTGCCAGAAGTGTCGTGTTTGCAAAACAAGATTCTAATTCACCATTTTCATTAAGTATATAAATGCCCTTACATATACCATCTTGTATGATTAAATCAATTACCATTTCATGTTCAATAATCGTTATTTTATCTTTTATCCGAGCATATACAGTTTCAACTAGATGCTTTCCAGTGGCATCTCCGCCAGAATGTAAAATTCTATTTTTGCGATGCGCTCCTTCTCTACCAAGATGAAACTGACCTGAATCATCTTTATCAAATTCCATGCCAATAGAAACAAGATCCTTCATAGACTTTGTTCCGTTCTTTACCAGCTCTTCTACCGCTTCTATATTATTTACATTACAACCCGCTTCGAGCGTATCTTGTTTATGAAGTTCCCAAGAATCATCCTCTGACATTACTGCTGCAATTCCACCTTGTGCAAGCATCGAATTGCTGTCCCAAATTTTTTTCTTTGTGAATAGAATCACATTTTTAGACTGACAAATTTCCTCAGCAGCCATTAAAGCAGCAATCCCACTGCCAATAATGACAACGTCTGCAGTTCGCATAGTTGCCCCCTCCATTTACAGTACCTCTATTTAAATTTTATCTTATAGATAAAAAAGTTGTCTTGACACCTATATTTACATATATTTAAACTAATGACAAGAAATTTTTTTTTAATGCGTAAAAAAGGAGACTTTAAATTGATTTATTTAGACTATGCTGCTACAACTCCAATGAGTGAAGAAGCAATTGAGACATTTGTCACTGCCTCTAAAAATTACTTTGGGAATGAGCGAAGTTTACATGATATTGGCTCAAAAGCTTCACTGCTACTTGAAGCATGCCGCAAACAATTAGCGGGATTTATAAATGCTAGCCCCGCTTCAATTTACTTTACAAGTGGAGGAACTGAATCAAATTTAATTGCTATTCAAACCCTCTTGAAGAGTACAAAAAAAGTCGGAAAACATATTTTAACAACAACATTAGAGCATTCTTCAATTAGTAATTATTTAAAAGTATTGGAAGAACAAGGATATGAAGTATCTTATTTGCCGGTAACAAATAGTGGGATCATCTCATTAGAAGTGATTGAAAATGCAATTCGTGAAGATACTGTACTAGGTATTTTTCAACATGTAAATTCTGAAATTGGAGCAATTCAACCGATTAACGAGATTGCAAATTTATTTAATTCTTCAAATATTTTACTACATTGCGATTGTGTACAATCATTTGGAAAAATAGCAATAGATGTCTTAAAATATGAAATTTCTAGTATTAGTATTTCAGGTCATAAATTGTATGGACCAAAAGGGGTCGGAGCCCTTTATTTAAATCCTAAATTAACTTGTCAACCTATCTATCCCGGTACATCGCATGAAAGTGGGATTCGTCCTGGTACTGTTAATGTTCCAGCAATTGCATCATTCGTAACAGCAGCTGGACATATAATAAAAAATCAAGACGAAGAGCAAAAGAGATGTCACTATTTTAAAAATGTTTTAAAATCACAATTACAAGATGTTCACTATCTTGTAAAATTTGAAGGTACCGATGGAGATTGTATTCCAAATATAATTGGAATGAGGATTATTGGACTTGAAGGTCAGTTTGTGATGCTTGAATGTAATCGACATCAATTTGCCATTTCAACGGGAAGCGCTTGTGCAATCGGCATGCAGAAACCTTCAGAAACGATGTTAGCCATTGGAAGAGATCCTCATGAGGCAAAGCAATTCTTCAGAGTTTCAATCGGGAAACATACAACAGAAGAAGACTTAATCAAATTTTCGTCTGTGTTAAAATTAATCATTAATCAAAATTTTTAATCGAGGGAAGTTAATATGAATAAAAAACTTTTAGGGGAAGAAAGAAGAAAGAAAGTTTTACAATGGTTAAAGGAGTCTGAGTCACCCCTATCAGGCAATTCCTTAGCTAAAAGAGCAAATGTAAGTCGACAAGTAGTTGTAGGTGATATTACACTTTTAAAAGCGAAAAATGAGCCTATACTAGCAACTGCTCAAGGTTATATTTATATACATCCTAATAAGGAAACTGACAAAATTAAAAAAGTAATTATTTGTCACCATACAGCTGAAGAAACTCAAAAAGAACTAGAAATATTAGTCGATCACGGTGTTACAGTTAAGGATGTAATGGTTGAACACCCTGTCTATGGATATATCACTGCCCAATTACAAATTGCGAACCGTTATGATATAACCTTATTTCTTCAAAAAATGGGAGAAACCAGCTCTGTCCCACTGTCTAATTTAACAAATGGAACACATCTTCATACGATAGAAGCTGATAGTCAACAGCAGCTAGAAAGTGCGATCTTACAATTAAAAAATGAAGGTTTTTTGGTAGATATACCATAAGTGTAGCTTTATGAGGGTTGAAAAAGTATTGGTAGATATTATTGATTAAAAGATTAGGGGACTGCCTCATGTGTCAGAGTAAGGAACACATGGGCATCCCTTTTTTTATTGTAAGGTAGGGGTATCTCGGCCAGACTTTAATTTGCAGTTGATGTTTTCGATCTTTTTATTGATCATTTCAGCCATTTTTATAGTCAAAATAGGAAGAATTAGAGTAACATTGCTCCCTTCCCATTTAAAGGGCCATATTTTTGTACAATTTCAAGTCAAAATACTCCATTACTTGTATGGGTAAAACTTTATCTTATTTGCAATTCTTGGGAATTAATTTGCAGTTTTGCTAAGTTTATTTGCGATTATCGAATTTTAATTACGATTGTATCAGTTTTATTTGCGATTCTCGAAATTTATTTGCAGTTCACTATTTATTTGTTTAGGGCGACTTCTTATTTGCAACATTTTATTTTTGAATAAATAAAAAAGAGGTTGCCCCTAAATTTTTAAACTTTTGGGACACCCTCTTTTTATATAGAAATTTTTTAATCGATAAATTCGAATTCATATTCAGAAATTTTAACGATATCTCCGTTTTTCGCACCACGTTGACGTAATGCTTCATCGATCCCCATACCACGCATTTGACGTGCAAATCGACGAATTGACTCTTCACGTTCAAAGTTAGTCATTTTGAATAGTTTTTCAAGCTCTTCACCTTTTACGACGAACGTTCCATCACTTTCACGAGTAATCTCAAAAGTAGGTTCTTCTTTTTGATATTTATAAAGAACTCGTAATGGTTTGTCTTCTTCTTCGTCATGAAGTGGGAATTCTGGAGTTGTTTCAACTAAATCTGCAACTGTAAATAATAAATCACGTAAACCTTGACGTGTTACTGCAGAAATTGGGAAAATTTGAACTTCATCTCCAACTTGTTCTTTAAACTTAATTAAGTTTTCTTCAGATTCTGGAATATCCATTTTATTTGCAACGACTACTTGAGGTCGTTCAGTTAAACGTAAATTATATTCTTTTAGCTCTTGATTAATTGTTAAGTAATCATCATATGGGTCTCTGCCTTCAAGACCTGACATATCAATTACATGAACAATTACACGTGTTCTTTCAATATGACGTAGGAATTGATGCCCAAGTCCAACACCTTGATGTGCCCCTTCAATTAACCCTGGTAAATCGGCCATTACAAAACTACGATTATCTTCAGTTTCTACAACACCTAAATTAGGAACAATTGTTGTAAAATGATATTCAGCGATTTTTGGTCTAGCAGAACTTACAACAGATAATAATGTTGATTTACCAACACTTGGGAAACCAACTAACCCAACATCAGCTAACACTTTAAGTTCTAGTTTAATGTTTCTTTCCTTACCTGGCTCGCCATTTTCAGCTATTTCTGGAGCCGGATTTGCAGGCGATGTAAATCGACTATTTCCACGGCCTCCACGGCCTCCTCTTGCAATAATAGCTGTTTGACCATCCATTGTAAGGTCTGCTATTAATTCACCTGAATCAGCATCTGTTACGATCGTCCCAGGTGGTACTTTTACAATCATATCTTCTGCATTTTTACCATGTTGATTTTTAGACATACCATGTTGACCACGATCTGCTTTAAAATGACGTTTATAACGGAAATCCATTAATGTTCTTAAACCTTCATCTACTATAAATACAACATTAGCTCCTCTACCACCGTCTCCACCAGCAGGGCCACCTTTTGGAACATATTTTTCACGACGGAAGGCTACCATACCGTTTCCACCGTCTCCACCTTTTACATATATCTTGACTTGATCAATAAACATAAATCCACCACTCTTTTATTTTTCCATTTTAAATTCGATACTGCATTCTTCTGTTTCACAAAAATATGACATCATTCTAATTTTTGAACTGTCATTTGATGATGAAACAATCCACTTCAACATATCTTCTTTCTTTGTTAGTTTACCTCTGAAGTCAAAAAAGAAACTAACTGTTTTATCATTTATTTCAATTGTTAAACTAACAAAATTTTCCTCATAAATATGTACCCAAGATTCTAGTTTTTCTAAAAAACTTTGAATCCATACTGTCATCACTTCGTCTAAATTTTTAAGCGAACATGGTTCCCCTAAAATTTCATAATCTAGTACAATTGTACGAGGCTTCCAGTTATAGGTAATGATAAATTCTGCAAACTCTGGAATTTGTAACGAACAAATTTTAGCTTCATTTAAAGAATCAGCAACAATTTTCGTGATCGTTTCTTCTAGTTGGTCAGATTGACCTGTGGCCATGTAACCTTTTATTAATTGAATTCGGTTTAACCAATCATGACGCGAATGTCTTAATACCTCTAGAACGTCCCATTTCTCCTGCATTGTATTCTCCTATAGGTTTACATTTTTGGTATTTATGAAGGTAATATTTAATGTAGACTCGGCATTTTGATTGATCATTTTGAATGTCTCAAACTAGTGTTTAGCTTGTAAAATGCCGAGTCTAGGAGCATATTGTTTGAGAGGTTGCTATAACAACACTTTTTTTCTATGTTGAAAAGCAATTTATTATAAATTTGTCTTAAGTACAGAAAAACTCTAACCTAAAAGGTTAGAGTTTCTAAGTTAGTTTCTTAAGCTTCTTGAGCTACAGGGTATACACTTACTTGTTTGCGGTCACGGCCTAAACGTTCGAATTTAACTACGCCATCAACCTTCGCAAATAATGTATCATCTCCACCACGACCAACGTTTACACCTGGATAAATCTTAGTGCCGCGTTGACGGTAAAGAATTGAACCACCAGTTACGAATTGTCCGTCAGCACGTTTAGCGCCAAGACGTTTTGACATTGAGTCACGACCGTTTTTTGTAGAACCTACTCCCTTTTTAGAAGCAAATAACTGAAGATTTAATTTTAACATGGTTACACCTCCTGTTTTACTCGTTTATAGTGACATAGTCACCGTAACTTGCAGCGATAGTTTGTAAAGATACGATCATCGCTTCAAGGATAAGTTGCGCTTTTTGTATATTATCTTCATTTAAATCAATCGGTAATTGATACTTCAAGAAACCTTTCTTTTCATCAATCACTGTATTTAATTCAGAATCTATACGACAAATTGCTTCCAAAGCATTTACAGTTCCTACTGAAACTGCTGATATACCGGCACAAACAATGTCAGTCCCAGCATCAGAAAAAAATGCATGTCCACTTATTTTAAAGGAACCTATACGTCCATCTTTTAAACGTTCAATTGTTATTTTAGTCATTACTTAAAATTAAGCGTTGATTTTTTCGATAACAACTTTAGTGTAAGGTTGACGATGACCTTGCTTACGACGGTAGTTCTTTTTAGATTTGTATTTGAATACAAGAATCTTTTTAGCTTTACCGTTCTTTTCAACTTTTGCAGTTACAGTAGCTCCTTCAACAGTTGGGCTACCAACTTTGATGTTTTCGCCACCTACGAATAAAACTTTGTCGAATGTTACAGTTTCACCTGCGTTAGTATCAAGCTTTTCGATGTAGATTGCTTGACCTTCTTCAACTTTGATTTGTTTACCACCAGTTTCAATAATTGCGTACATAATTGCACCTCCTCAATAGTCTAAGACTCGCCACAAATAGGCATGCTAATAATAGCAATTTAATACCTATTATGCGCGGTTGTAGCACGGGTGCGCTACAAACAATAACATTATGATGTTACCACGACGTATGTCGAATGTCAACAACTACTTCAGTTAATGACAGTTTCTAAATAGCTTGTTATTTCCTTGGTCGTACCAGTTCTAACTATATTATAAAATGGTGTTTTTGATGATATAATTTTTAAACAGATTTTTATAAACATTGCTTTTTCTAGTCTTTGAACATGATTATTTTGATCTCCATTTAACGCTTTCGCAACATCCTCACTACATTCAACAAGTAATGCCTCAATATCACGACTTGTTGAGAGTTCCCAAAGCGCTCTTTCTAGCTCAAAAACTGTCTGAACTGTGTTTTTTACAAGCCCACTACCATTACACTCAGGGCACTTTTGATGTGTTGCTTCGATATGTGAATGAGCTGTTCTTTTGCGTGTAAGTTCAAATAAACCAAGGTCAGAAAATCCAAATAGCTTTGTATATACTCGATCATTTTTAAACGCTTCCTTTAATAGATCGCCTATGCTTTTTTGCTGTTCAATGGACTTCATATTTATAAAATCAATAATAATCATTCCACCAATGTCACGAAGTCTTAATTGGCGAACAATCTCAATTGCAGCTAATTGATTTGTATGATACAGAGTTTCTTCACGATTATTTTTCCCGCTAAATTTACCTGTATTTACGTCGATTACTGTCATAGCTTCAGTTTGCTCGATTAGTAGAAATGAACCATTTTTTAACCATACAATTTGTTTAAAGGATTTCTCTATTTGTTCTTCAATTTTAAATGCTTCAAAAATATTTTCATTTCCTCTATAACTAATTATTTGAAGATCTTCAGGCAAATAATTTTGATAAGCAGCTAAATCATCAATGATTAATTCACTGATTGTATCTTTAGGATGCAATTTAAAAAACTTAGTAAACAAGGAATTCGCTTCCCATATACAAGTGATTTTTTTAAAACTTTGATTTTTTAATGACTCAAAAAATAGTTGAAAGC
Source organism: Gottfriedia sp. NPDC057991 (assembly GCF_042886615.1). Classification (NCBI taxonomy): domain Bacteria; kingdom Bacillati; phylum Bacillota; class Bacilli; order Caryophanales; family Bacillaceae; genus Gottfriedia; species Gottfriedia sp. NPDC057991. Next base: position 114,167 of record NZ_JBHVQN010000001.1, on the reverse strand, counting down.
CTTTTAACTCATTTAAAATCTCGTCCGATTCGGCATTTTCACATGAAGATCTGAAAATTAGCCCCTCACTATCACTAGTGTAATCTCGACCTAATGAATATAATTTATTTCGTTTCGATTCTTTTTTTATTTTATTTGATACAGCAACTTGTTTTGTAAGAGGGAAATATACTACGTAATCACCAGAGAACTCAAGATTATTTGTTAGCTTAGGACCTTTCTCATCAAACGCATCCTTTATTACTTGAACCAAAATATATTGTCCTTTTTGGAACTTTTTTCGTATTAATTCATCTTTATTGATTTCAGATTCTTTACCCTCGATTGTATCTTCCAATCTCATGAAGCCATTTTTATTTAAACCAATATTTACAAAAATGGCATTCAATTTCGGCATCACTTCTTGGATTTGACCTACATATATATTTCCCACATGTGTATTTTTGTCAGCAGAAGAAAACCATTCTACTAGCTGGTCATTTTCAGTTACAGCAATTCTTTTCTCTGAATGTTTTACATTCATAATAACTTTCTTCAAATTCATCTTCCTAACTATGTATAGTATCTATCATTTTATTCATTTAAATAGAAAAAAGCTAGTTAATATAATCTAATTAGTTAGTCTACTCACATGAATATTAGAAATTGAATATTATATTAAGATTTCCCTTACGTTCATCTTTAAAGAGACGTTATTTTTCTCTTTGCTTTTGCTGTATTACCCTTTCTTTTACTTAATCCTGATATAGATAGGAGCGATTATATGGATATAATTCTATCAATTCTTATTCCAACCGTCCCCGAAAGAATGGGGTATTTAAATCGTATTATTAATGAATTAGATAAACAGAGTAAAACATATCCTGTTGAAATATTAGTACTTTTGGAAAATAAAAAAAGAAGCATAGGTGAAAAAAGAAATGTTCTAATTGAGCAAGCAAAAGGAGACTATGTAGTATTTATAGATGACGATGATCGGATAGAACCAAATTATATCGAATTATTGTGCTCAGCAATAAATGAAACGCCAAATGTTGACTGTATTGTATTTGACGTTTTAGTAAATTTTAATAACCAATATTCTAAAGTTTGTAAATATGGGAAAGAGTTTGCACATGGAGAAGATGATAATTATTATTATCGAAAACCAAATCATTTAATGTGCTATTCAAAAAAGATAGCCTCCACACATAAGTTTCTTAATATCAGTTTTGGTGAAGATGATGAATGGGGCAGACGAGTTTCAAACGATATAAAAATTCAAAAGAGGATCCCTTCTATATTGTATTACTATGACTATATTCCAAAAGACTCCTCGTGGTATGTATAGAAAGAACTGAATAAAACAAATTAAAAAAATGGCCTCACATAGAGACCATCTTTTTTTGTGCAAACTTTTATATTTTTTGGGAGTTAAGTAAAATTTATCAAAGTTGTTGGGAAAATCTTAAAATAAATGAAATCTAACTAATTAGTTCTTCAAGCGAATAGGTTGCTTTCTTCTCAGTAAAATAAGCATGTAATAATTCATTTTCATCTAACATTTGTTGATTTTTTTTATCAAGAGAAAAGACGACGTTGTATTTATACCCTTTTTGAAAATTAGAAAAAACTTGAAATAATTTTGTTTCTTTATTCAAGGAGATCGATTTAATTTTTTGGATATATTGTTCGTTTCCATAAAACCGTTCCATTAAAAATCGTATAACAACAAAATGCCTATTTTTCCATTCTCCCCATAAGGAAACGATTAAAAATAATAGACAAACCCAAATTGTAATATTCATAGGCTGAATTATGATCGTAAGTATTGAGGATAACACTAAAAATACAAATGATGAGTACAAGCTATATATATGGGCTCTAACGAACGGAAAGATCAATGAAAATAACTGATATATTAATTTCCCACCGTCTAATGGCCATATTGGTAATAAATTAAAACAAAGAATACTAAGATTGTAATTGATAAAAAGTGTATAAAGGTTTTCAGGCATTAAATTCATTTGAAATAGGAAGTTAGCGATTATATATAAAGTTAAATGTTGAATGGGGCCAGAGATTGTAACAATACACTCCTCGTAAGTTGGGCGATTTCCATGTTCATCAAGATCTACAACTCCACCAAAAGGAAGTAGCGTAATTTTATTAATTCTCCAATTAAATGAAGTAGCAGCAATGGCGTGACCTAATTCGTGACAGAAAATAATAATGGATACAAACAATACTGACCAAAAATTAGCTGTCATAATACCAATACATGCAATTAATAAATACAGTGGATGAACTGAAATTTTGGAAGGAAGAATTAGCCATTTATTCAAATGAAATCACCTGTTTCGGATCAATAAATTTTTCCCCCATTTTAATTGCAAAATAATAAGTTCCTAGATTCCCTTCATCATTAGATGATACAGTTCCGATAACCTTTTTACTATCCACTTCGTCGTAAACTTTTACGTTAGTTGTTCCTAATTTTCCGTACCAAGATTCTGAACCATCGGCGTGTTGAATAATGACCGTATTTCCTAAATTATCTTTCTTTCCTACAAAAAGGACTCGACCTTTTTTGATTGACTCTACTTTTTGGTTAGCTTCAGTTTGAATCAATATCCCTTGGCCGTCCGTTTTAAAGCTTTGTAGTACTTTACCGCTTGCAGGTACAGCATAATTATCATTTCCAACATTCTCTTTTTGATCATTTAATTGCGGTAAAAAAGCAATTGGACTTCCAAACCGATCTTCATACCATTTCTGTAATGAAGCAAATTGAAATTCACTTTCATAAACTTGTGATAGACCATGCCGAACTTGAGATGCCATAGGTGAGTTACTTTTTAAGATGATGGCTAAAGCTAGTACAATAATCGCGCATAATAAACTTCTAAACATAAAGTTAGAGTTATTCATTATTTTCTTACCTTGCTCTTCTACCAAATCATCATAAGTATAAGTGTATCCGCCCTCAGTATTTTGCATTTCTTTTACCGGAAATTTGCTCATCAATTGATTCTGATTTCCCCATTTTTCTTCTTGTTCACGCCGTTTAGCGATCCGCTTTCTTATATCATCTACGCGCTTACTCAAAGTGTCACCTCTCCTCGCAAACTAGTTAATTAATTTATATGAACGGGTAGGACAACTTATGAGTAGATAATTTAAAAAGTGGACAAAGGCATTAGGCAGAATTTAAGAGGACATTTGAAAAATGGATAAAAGAAAAACACTTCGTTTTTTACGAAGTGTTATCGGATACCAAATAATTTTTTCACTTTAAAGAAAATGCTCTTTTCAGTTTCTAATGATTGTAATGGTACAGATTCCCCTAGCACCCTTCTTGCAATATTTCTATATGCAATAGAAGCTTTTGAATTTGGATTCATAGCTACAGGTTCACCACTATTAGTTGCCTTAATAACGCTTTCATCATCTTGGACAATACCAATTAAATCTACAGCTAACATTGAAGTAATTTCATCAACATCTAAGCTATCTCTATTTTCCATCATATGACTTCTAATACGATTGATTACTAGTTTAGGAGGTTCAATATCCTCTTGATCTAATAATCCAATAATTCGATCTGCATCACGAATTGAAGAAACTTCAGGAGTTGTGACAACGATCGCTTTATCTGCACCTGCTACTGCATTTTTATATCCTTGCTCAATACCCGCAGGGCAGTCTATTAATATATAATCATAGTCCTTTTTTAATTCATCAACAAGCTCTCTCATTTGTTCAGGAGAAACAGCAGTTTTATCGCTTGTTTGTGCAGCAGGTAATAAATATAAGCATTCAAAACGCTTATCCTTTATTAGTGCCTGATGCGTTTTACAGCGACCTTCAACAACGTCCACTAAATCATAGACGATGCGATTTTCTAATCCCATGACAACGTCTAAGTTACGTAGGCCGATATCAGTATCAATTAAGCACACTTTTTTTCCAAACATCGCTAATGCTGTTCCTAAATTTGCTGATGTAGTTGTTTTACCAACTCCACCTTTACCAGATGTAATTACTATAGCCTCTCCCACAGTTACATCATGCCCCTTTCTAACCTTGTCAAACTAGGTCTAAGATGAGTCAGAAATTGTATGCGATCGACAATGATTTGGCTATCTTCGTTTATATACGCACATTCCATCTCATTGCCTTCATCACCATAATGATCCGGTGCTCTGTTCATTATGCTGCAAATTCTCAACTGCATTGGTCTCATTATTGATGCCGCAATAACTGCCTCCCTATTACCATTAAAGCCGGCATGAGCAGTACCTCTTAGTGCTCCCATAATAAAGATATTTCCACCCGCAATAACAGTTCCACCTGGGTTAACATCACCGATTAACAGTAAATCACCTTTCACTTGGAGAATCTGACCGGATCTTACCATTCTACAAATAGGTACAATTTCCTCCCTTTTCATCCATTCAATAGCATCTTGCTTCGAAATCACATTACTTTCGATTGTTTCAACCACAAGATTATTCTTTTTACGAACAATTGAACGAATAATTTCATCTTGTTCGGGAGATAAAAAACGATTTCCTATTTTTAATCGAACTGCAAGTAAGGGACGATCATTGCTCTCAAACAAGTGGGTAGACAGTCTTTCTTCAATTTCATCTACTAAAATTTGAAAAGAACATGTATCATCGAGGTGCAGTGTTAGACCATCTTTCGTTCCTTTTATTGTAACATATTGTTGCCTCTGTTCCATGATAAGTGTTCACCCCGATTGTATAATTCGACATGCACCCGAAAAATCCTTTATTTTTCCTCATTATTTTCACTAATCGTTCTTAATAATGATGAGAAAGGATATGCAAAAATTAATATAAATAGTGCATTCAGTAATAGTGTCGGAAATAATCGATGATTCAAAAAGTATGTATTATTCATATTAGTAAATCCGAATAACGCATTTAATCCGTATACTAAATATTCTAAGGCCGCTGTCCATATTAAAACAAGAATACTTCGAACGAATAAATTCGCGTAAAGTATTTTAATTGCTTGACTTATTAAAAAGATAAATAACGGAAAAGCAGCTAAATATATACCTATAATCTCTGTATAAACAATATCATAAACGAATCCAAAGATAACACCATAAATAAGTGCTTTCTTCGGATTGTAATATAATGTAATAAATAATAAACCAAAAAATAAAAAATGTGGAACAATTATCGTATTATGACCAAGAATGTTTGGCGATACAGTTGATACATAAATATTTTCTAATATAAACAGAAATGTTAAAAGGAGAGGTAAACCATACTTACTCATTTACTAATTACTCTCCTTTCTTTGACTGATCAATTGAACGCTTAACAGCTAGTACATGATTTATGTCATTAAAATCTGCTTGCGGTTTAATATAAGCTGTTTGTGTTAGCCCATGTTCATCAGGCACAACTTCCTCAACTTTACCTATTACTAGATTAGCTGGGAAAACACCACCAAGACCTGAAGTCACAACTGTTTGTCCTTTTTTCACTTTTGCATTTGAAGGAATTCGTTTAAATAATAAAGCTTGTTTCTCAACATCATAACCTTCTATCAAACCAAAAACCGTATCTTTTTCCTGAATTTTAGCAGAAATTCGATTTGTTCGATCTGAAGAACTTAATAATTGTACAGTTGATGAAAATTTAGAAACATTTTTAACTTTACCAATTAAGCCTTTAGAAGTGATAACTGCCATTTCTTTTTCAATTCCACCTATAGATCCTTTATCAATTGTAATGATTTGTTGCCATTTATCAGGATCTCTTATTGTTACTGTAGCTTGAAAAGTATCATAATCACTTAAACTTCTTTTGATTCCAATCGTGTCTTTTAATTCTTTGTTTTCTTTTTCTAATGCTTTTTCACGTACAGATAATTCAACATATTTATCGAGCTTACTTTTCAAAACTTGATTTTCTTCATATGTATCCTTTAAGTCCGCCATATTGTTAAATAAACCCGCAATAAGTTGTGCGGGCTTATTAAATACTTTTTCAGTCAAACTTACTGTATCTTTAATAAACTGCTCAGGAATTGAAAGGTTTCTATTACTTCTTAAAGAATAACCTAGAAGTGCCACTAGTAAGATAATAGCAGCTAAGACAATCATTAAACGTTTATTTTGAAAAAATTGTGGCATTCTTACACCCTCTTATAACAATTCAACTTTTTGTTCTAACGATTTCATGAATGTAATCCTCACTATCTGTAGCGAGGATTACAAATTTTAATTAATCTTCTTATTAAAGAACTTATTTGGTAGTTCAACTTTTTAGAAAACTAGCCAAATTTATTTATCACCAATCAACCTTATCGATATGAAGAGCTTGAAGAAGAATAATTCTTTTTGAAAATATCGATATTATCTAATGCTTTACCTGTACCCATTGCAACACAGTCAAGAGGGTCTTCCGCAACTATTACAGGCATATTTGTTTCTTGAGCAATTACTTTGTCAATATTACGAAGAAGTGCTCCACCACCAGTAAGAACGATTCCACGATCAATAATGTCCGCTGCTAATTCAGGTGGCGTTTTCTCTAAAGTATTTTTAACAGATTCAACAATTGCTTCTACTGTGTCACTTAAAGCTACTGCAATTTCTTCTCCATGAATTGTAATTGTTTTAGGTAAACCTGAAATTAAATCACGACCACGAATATCCATTTGCTCATCTGAATCAGTTTTAATAGCTGAACCAATTTCAAGCTTTAACTGTTCGGCAGTACGTTCACCAATTGATAAGTTATAGTTCTTTTTAATATATTGGATAATCGCTTCGTCCATATCATCACCAGCAGTACGAATCGATTGGCTAGTAACGATTCCACCTAATGAGATAATTGCAACCTCAGTTGTTCCTCCACCAATATCAACAACCATACTTCCAGTTGGTTCCATAACCGGTAAATTAGCACCAATTGCTGCAGCAAAAGGTTCTTCAATTAAGAATGCATCACGTGCACCAGCTTGTCTTGTTGCATCAATAACAGCTCTTTTTTCAACAGCAGTAATACCTGATGGCACACATACCATTACATAAGGTTTACGTGAGAAAAATCCGTTGCTCTTTTGAGCCTGATCAATATAGTGCTTCATCATTGTTGCCGTTGTTTCAAAGTCAGCAATAACTCCATCCTTCATTGGTCTAGTCGCAACAACGTTTCCTGGAGTACGACCAATCATAAGTTTTGCTGAACTCCCTACAGCAACAATTTGTTTCGTATCTGTTTTTAAAGCAACAACAGAAGGTTCTCTAACTACTATTCCTTTTCCTTTTACAAAGACTAAAGTATTCGCAGTACCTAAGTCTATTCCTAAATCACGAGTAAATCCACCTAATCCAAACATATGTATCTTCCTTTCTAAAACGTACAACTTAAATTCATATTTAAAGTATCTATACTATATTCTCTTATCGTTAGTAAATAACAGGTTTTTATCCATAACTTACATTATAAAACAATTAGCTACTAATGAACACCCTTAAACGTAACCTTTTTCTTTTAAACTGACATACTTATGTTCACCAATTATGATATGGTCTAGTAATTCAATTCCAATTATTTTTCCACATTCAACTAATCGTTTTGTTACTTCGATATCTTCTCGACTTGGAGTTGGATCCCCACTCGGATGATTGTGTAAACAAATAATCGAGCTTGCAGATCTACGAAAAGCTTCTTTAAAAACTTCACGCGGATGGACAATCGACGCATTTAAACTACCTTTAAAAATAGTTTCGCGGGCAATAACTTGATTTTTCGTATTTAAGTATAAACATACAAAATGCTCTTGTTCAAGAAATCGCATTTCATCCATCATAAATTTAGCACAATCATCTGGACTTTTAATCATAAATCTTTCGTCATATTGAAGTCGGTTAATCCTTTTTCCTAATTCAAAGGCAGCAATCAGCTGTACAGCCTTTGCTTCACCGATCCCTTTAATATTTGAAATTTCTTCAACAGACGCATTCATTAATAATCTTAGTCCATCAAATTTCAATAAAAGTTCGTTTGAAACTTTTAAAACCGATTCATTTTTTGTCCCTGTTCTTAATAAAATCGCAAGTAATTCCTGGTTAGACAAACTACCGGGACCAAATTTTAACAATCGCTCTCTAGGCCTTTCATCTTTCGGAAAATCTTTAATGAGAAGCGAATTTGGCAAAGTACCACCTCAAATCAAAAGTTAAAAATTTAGTTCACTTAGTTTTTTCTTAACTTTATTGATCGGAAGTCCAACAACAGAGTAATAGTCGCCGTCTATTTTCTCTACAAATGTACCACCATATCCTTGTATGCCGTAAGAACCAGCTTTATCCATCGGTTCATTCGTGTTGATATAATCAATTATATCTTGATCACTTAGTTCACTAAAGGTAATTTTTGTACATTGATAAAAACTACTACTTTTACCTTCATTAATAATTGAAACTCCAGTAAAAACCTCATGTGTTTTTCCAGATAACATTTTTAACATTGCAAATGCATCTTCTTTTGAGGTAGGCTTACCTAGTTTTTTATCATTATAAGTAACGATCGTATCAGCACCGATTACGACTGCATTTGGAAATTTATTGGATACATCTATTGCTTTTTCTTCCGCCAATTTCATTACAATCTCAGAAGACTGCAAGTTTTGCTCCATTACTTCTTCAACATCACTAGTTTCAATGATAAAAGGGATATTTAACATGCTAAGAAGTTCTTTTCTTCGAGGAGATGCAGAGGCTAATATAAGTTTTTTCATTTCATTCACCTATTATTTTTTTTTAAGAGGAAGGATACATGACTATCCTACCCAAGTAATCACTATAACACAAATTAGTAAAAAACACTTTTCGTTGTCTATTCGTTATTAAAATGTAATAAAAATGAAAGTTTTGTTAAGTATTAAAATACCCTAATAATAAAATTTCATTTTTAAATTTTTTATGTCTAAATCCCGTCTTTTCAGAATAAAATTTGCTTTAAATTTGAATAGATATAAATTACAATAAGAAATTTTTAATGATAAATATTAATTTCTTTGATTCAATTTGTAATAAAAAATACACAAACAAAATTTAATTTGTTAGTGTATTCAGGCTCTTGAAAAACAATCTTATCAATTAATTACCAAATTTTCGTAAAGGAGTAGTGAGGTTGGAATAAAAAAATTGCACAAACATATTAAAATTTAAAAGAATATATCAAACAATGATTTTTATTATTAATAAATGTTCACTTAATGCACGTTTTCCCTATTGTCCGTTTTAAATTTCAACAAATTAAAAATACACTAACAAAAATTAATTTGTCAGTGTATTTTTTTGTTCTTTTAATATTTTAAATAAGGATAACAAATCATCTTGGACTGATAGGGTTACTTTATTTAGATTTTGCTTACTACTTGAGGACATAACTTTTTCGATGTTTTGTAAATGCTTAAGTCCACTTAGCAATTGCTTATTTTTAATATAATCTTTTTGATTACTCAAAATTAACATCGTTGAGCTTATTTGTTCAAGCTGTTTCTCATTATTAAAGTTTTTTTCTGTTAAATACGATAACATAAAATTAAATGTTTCCACTTCAGCTTTATACATTTCTACTGATTGTTTTGGGCCTTTGTAAACTTGCCCACCAACTGTTTCTTCTTTTAAATAAGTACTTTTTAATTTTTTCTTAACTTCATCAGCTAAAAACGTGCTATCTTTCCCACTCAAAGCAATAACGACAAAAAACTTATCATTTTTTTCATAAATGACAGGGGTTAAGCCATTTGTAGATAATTCTTTTTCATTTTTCTTCGCTGATTCCATACTTTTATACATTCCAACTTGTGCCAAATCAAACTTCACTGCTGGAATCTTCATTTGTACTTGAGACGTTGCTGCATTAGAAACCGATACACTATTTTTAGTTGGGGTAAGTGCATCTGGCTTTGATTGTTTAAATATCCCTAAAAATACAAAACCAAAACATAGTCCTATTAAACTTGCACCTATGATCGAAATAATAATACTTTTCGAAGGTGACTTCTTTGTGAAAAAAGAAATCTTCTTTTTCACTTTTACCTTTTGCTCTGGCTTAATCTTTTTCTTCTTTTTAACATCATCTAAAACGATTACTTTTTTACCTAACCCATCAGGAGTTGGTAAAACCCAACCAAATTCCCAGTCCTTCTCTACCTGATCTTGAGATGTCACGGCACCTTCTTCAAACGCTTTTTCCTCGCCATTAATTTTTATTGATATCTTTGAGGACTTGTCCATATGAATCCTCCTACTACTTTATTTTAAAACGTAAAAAAATACTAACATATAATTCCAGAAAAACACGCCGACATTTGTCGAGGACAAACAGGTATCGTGCAACAAAAAATTACAAAAACTTGCCCGTTTCTTCTCTACACAAAAAAACCACCGTAGGATTCATGGTGGTTATTTGCTATACATTGCCACTTTATTTCTACCAGCATTTTTTGCTTTTGAATACATAGCTCTGTCTGCACATCGAATTAAGTCTGACGATTCACTCGCCACAAATGGTGCAACTGCTGCACCTATACTTGCTGTTATTGTTAATTTAATCTTTTGATCTTCGTTAGTCATATGATTTGTTATGTAAAATGGAATAATTTCAAGCGATTTTCTAATTTCTTCTGCTAAATCATATGTTTCTCTTTCACTATGATTTACAAGTAGAACTGAGAATTCTTCTCCACCAAAACGAGCAACTAAACCACATTGATTCACTACCATTTTAATCCGTCTAGCAACTTCAAATAATACTTCATTACCTGCTTGATGACCGTACCTGTCATTCACTCTTTTAAAATAATCTAAATCAAGTAGAAGTAATGAAATTGACTTTATCTTGAATGTTTTCAAACGTTCAAATTCATCTTTAATTTTAGATTCGAGATATTCAAAATTATTTAAGCCGGTTAAAGAATCAGTTTCACTTCTGATTTTTGTTTGTAAGTAAAACCTTGCATTTTCAATCGCAATTGCGAGATATAAAGCAAGTATTTCGATCAGCACTACTTGGTATTTCTTATAAGCACTTTTTTGTTCTGATGCAATTATGAGTACACCAACTACTTCTTGATTTTTTATAACCGGGATTGATAATAAACTTTCTGCTTCTAAAAATTTCAAATGATCATTTGTGTGCCATTGCGATCGTCTGTTAAAACTAAATCTTCTTTTTTCAAAAAATACTTTTTCAGATATTGAGCCTTCAAGCGTATCAAAGTAAGGACAACTAAATATTTTTTCATCACATTTATTTTGAAAATATCTTTTTAATTTAAGCGATTTATCTTCAACTATAAATAAATTTCCATATGAAACTGGAATTAAAGTAGTTAATTGTTCAAAAAATTCATCGATTACTTTCTCTTCTTCCATTCTTTGAGACAGTTTTTCGACTTATTTTCATCGCTTTCTTTAAATATTTGTTCATATTTAAAGCAGAGGATAAAGAGTTTAAAATAATCATTAAAATAATATAGTAAATTGTTATGTAAATGATCGTAATATATCCTTTTGTCTCTAACATTAAATAAAGACTTATTCCGATTGGATACATTAATAGATAAATAAACAAATCCCACTTAAATTCCCTATTAATCAATTTCATTTCTCTTTTATACAAGTAAATTGTAATAAAATAAATAACGATTTGATTAATCCAAAAAGAAGCAAGTGTGTAAATGAGGATTGGAATTAAGTTATTCAATATTTCCTTAGTCCCAGTAGGTTCATCTTTCCCCCAACTAAATAATAAAGTAGCGCACTACTAATAGAACAAAGTGCAAACATCATCGAATTAAGCGGCATTCGGAAGAGAGTTTTTTTTGTAATACTCAATCTTATATACAGAATTGTATAGGCTAATTGACTAATTAAAAGTTCTGCAACTAAACCATACGATAAAAAAACTAATATTGAGATTCCGAAAATAAAAGAAAGTGTAGCATCATTAATTTTAATCGGCATATTTGCTACAATTAGAAATAATACAATTATAATCAAAAAATTTGAACGATCTATCTGTCTAAGAGGGCTAACCATATTAGCATAATAAAATATGACAGGCATTAGAACAATCCATGCGATCCTAATCAACCAATTACTATGCTTACTAATCAAGAATATGGGGCGCCTCCTTTACAATTCTAAGCGAATTTTTTTAGCAAATATCTTCTTACTACTGAAATAAAATATAAAGAACCGGTTATTAACAATATCTCGTTTTCCTGGCTATCATTTATATTCTTTTCTAATGCAATAGATAAATCACTTTCATATTTTATATCAAGTGTATTAGCATTCGAAATTAATTCGTCTTTATTCATCGCTCTAGGAAAATCAAAAGTTGTCATTACAATATTATTTGTTATTTCTCGTAATTCTTTTAACATATCTTCTACTTTTTTATCTTTTAAGGCCGAGAACAGAATTTTTATTTCCTTATCATAAAAATGGTTATTCATCGTCTCCACTAAACTTTTAATTCCTTCAACATTATGTGCGCCATCAATATAAATGACAGGATTAGAGGCTATTTGTTCTAATCTACCTGCTTTATGAGCTATTTTTAATCCCCTTTTGATATTGTCTTCACTAAATTTCATTCCATATTTATTTTGTAATAATTGAACAACACAAATCGCGCAAGAAGCATTCCTAATTTGATGGTGTCCAAGCATTGATAACTCAATATTTTCAATTAACCTGTCAATGCCTTGGTAATTAAATTTTTCATTAAGTGAATCTTTCAAAGGAGAAGCAAAAAAATGTTTGCCATATTCAAAATAATCAGCTTCATTTTTGAATGCAGTATTTTGAATAATTGTTAAAGCTTTATCTTTCAATTCTGCTGTCACAATTGGAATTCCCTTTTTTATAATTCCTGCCTTATGAATAGTGATTTCTTCTATTGTTTCACCAAGAATTTGTTGATGATCATGGCCAATACTCGTAATAATACTAATTAAAGGTGTCATCACATTTGTGCAATCCTCTAACCCACCTAAACCAGCTTCTACTAAAAATATGTCATGTTCTTTTATTTTACCGAAATAGTAAAAAGCCATTGTTGTAATGATTTCAAATTCAGTTGGAGCACCACAAGGCAACTGTTCAACTTCTTCAACAACTGGAATCATACAGTTTACTAGTTGAATAAACTCTTGTTCACTAATCATTTCACCGCAGAACATGATTTGTTCACGATAATCTAATATATATGGTGATGTAAAAGTTCCTACAGTATACCCTGCATCTAATAAAATACTTTGAAGAAAAGTAATTGTAGAGCCTTTCCCATTCGTGCCTGCGACATGAATTGTTTTGACACTGAACTGGGGATTTCCTAGTCTAGCAAGCATTTCTTCCATTCTTTGTAATCCAGGTACAATGCCAAATTTTGTTCTGTTATACATCCATTTCAGAGCTTCCTCATATGTATTAACCATCTTAACCCTACCTTTATAGTAAAAAACGACGAATCATTAACTCAATTCGCCGTTTTTATTTTACTAACTTATATTACAGTCAATAGATTGACTGCTTAAACTACTTATTTACTTAGTTCTGCAATTCGAACTCTTACAGATTCTTGTTTTTCAAGATAATCTTTTTCTTTACGACGCTCTTCTTCAATAACTGCTGCAGGAGCTTTCGCTACAAATCCTTGGTTACTTAATTTCTTTTGAACTCGTTCAACTTCACTAGTCCATTTTTCTAATTCTTTCTCTAAACGTTTTTTCTCTTCTTCAAGATTAATTAAACCTTCTAGAGGAAGATAAAGCTCAGCCCCACTAATTACTGCAGACATCGATTTTTCAGGTGCAGTTAAGTTAGTAGAAATTGTTAATTCTTCTGGATTACAGAAGCGCTCAATATAAGAACGGTTTTCTTCTAATGCAGCTGCAATCGTTTCATCCTTTGCAGAGATCATTAGTTGAACTTTTTTGCTCATTGGCGTGTTTACTTCTGCACGAATATTACGAACTGAACGAATTAACTCAACTAATATTTTCATCGTTTCAGAAGCTTCTTTATTTGTTAATTCCTCTCTAACTGTTGGCCAAGCAGAAACTGTAATAGATTCCCCTTGGTGAGGTAGTGATTGCCAAATTTCTTCAGTAACGAAAGGCATAAATGGATGTAAAAGCTTCATTGTACTTTCTAATACGTGTGCTAGAACTGAACGAGTCATATTTTTTGCATCTTCATTGTCACCGTATAAAGGAATCTTTGCCATTTCAATATACCAGTCACAAACATCGTCCCAAATGAAGTTATAAAGTACACGGCCAACTTCACCAAATTCATAACGATTGATTAAAGCTGTTACACTTTCAATTGTTTCATTTAAGCGAGTTAAAATCCATTCATCAGCAACAGATTTTTCTTTCGTTAAATCGATATTTTCATATGTGAAGCCTTCCATATTCATTAAAGCAAAACGAGAAGCATTCCAAATTTTGTTTACAAAGTTCCAAGTCGCTTCAACTTTCTCAATACTGAAACGTAAATCTTGGCCTGGTGAGCTTCCTGTTGTTAAGAAGTAACGTAATGAATCTGCTCCATATTTCTCAATAACATCCATTGGGTCAACACCGTTACCAAGTGATTTACTCATTTTACGTCCTTGCTCGTCACGTACTAAGCCATGAATTAATACATCGTTAAATGGACGTTTACCTGTAAATTCAATACCTTGGAAAATCATTCTTGATACCCAGAAGAAAATGATATCATAACCAGTTACTAATACATTAGTTGGGAAATAAGCTTGGAAATCCTTACTTTCTTCATTTGGCCAACCTAAAGTTGAGAATGGCCATAATGCTGAACTGAACCAAGTATCTAAAACGTCGTTATCTTGATTCCAATTTTCAATATCAGCTGGTGGCTCTTGATTTACATAAATCTCACCAGTTTCTTTATGGTACCAAGCCGGAATACGATGTCCCCACCATAATTGGCGCGAAATACACCAGTCACGAATATTTTCCATCCAGCGTAAGTAAGTTTTTTCAAAACGATCCGGTACAAATTTTACGTTATCATCAGAATTTTGTAATGCTACTGCAGCATCAGCTAGTGGTTGCATTTTAACAAACCATTGAGTAGATAAATATGGCTCAACAACCGCTCCGCTACGTTCACTATGACCTACAGAATGCATATGCTCTTCGATTTCAACAAGAACACCCATCTCTTGTAAATCTTTAACGATTTGTTTACGGCATTCAAAGCGATCCATACCATTGTATTTTCCTGCTTTTTCATTCATCGTACCATCTTCATTCATTACAAGAATGCGAGGTAAGTCATGACGGTTTCCAACTTCAAAATCATTAGGATCATGAGCAGGAGTAATTTTTACAACTCCAGTACCAAATTCCATATCAACATAATCGTCAGCAATAATTGGAATTTCACGATTAACGATAGGAAGTGTAACTGTTTTACCAACCATTGATTTATATCTTTCGTCCTCTGGATGAACCGCAATTGCAGTATCCCCAAGCATTGTTTCAGGACGAGTAGTTGCAATTTGAATTTTTCCAGTTCCGTCTGTTAACGGATATTGCATATGGTAGAATGCACCTTGAACATCCTTGTAAATAACTTCGATATCAGATAAAGCTGTTTTTGTTGCTGGATCCCAGTTGATGATATATTCACCACGATAGATTAATCCTTTGTTGAATAGCTTAACGAATACTTCTTTTACTGCATCAGATAGACCTTCATCTAATGTGAAGCGTTCACGAGAGTAATCTAAACCTAAACCGATTTTTTCCCATTGAGAACGAATGTGGGAAGCATATTCTTCTTTCCACTCCCAAGCTTTTTCTAGGAATTTTTCGCGTCCTAAATCATATCTTGATAAGCCTTCTTCACGTAATTTCGCTTCAACCTTTGCTTGTGTAGCAATACCAGCGTGGTCCATACCAGGTAAGTAAAGTACGTCATAACCTTGCATACGTTTAGTACGAGTTAAAATATCTTGTAATGTTGTATCCCAAGCATGACCTAAGTGTAATTTTCCAGTTACGTTTGGTGGAGGGATTACGATTGTATATTTCGGCTTTTCTGATTCCACTTGTGCTTCAAAGAATTTCCCATCTAACCAAAATTGGTAACGATCTTTTTCAACTAAATTTGGATCATATTTTGTTGGTAATGATTTTTTTGTAGTTTCCATTCGGATTCATCTCCTCTAATAATTATTGAAAAATAAAAAAACTCCACTCATCCTTGAAAAGGACGAATGGAGTTGAATTCGCGGTACCACCTTTTTTTGTCAGAAAAAACTAGTGTTTAACTGACACACTTAAAAAAGATAACGGATCATCCGGTAACTTCTAATCACAAAAAGCTTTCGAAGTCACTGCTCAAGGGCGACATTCCAACTCTATTTTCTAGAAACCTCCCACCAAATGGTTTCCTCTCTGAAGAACTAGTTCGTTGTACTCTTCCCTATCAAAGCATTTCATTATGAATATATGTAATAGTCTACAAAATTTACTTAAGCTTAGTCAACAGTATTTCTTATTTCTTTCTAGATTATTCAATATGTGTCAATATAGTACCATATTTTTTAATACATAAAAAAAATACGAAAAATAATTGTAATGATTATTTAACATTCTGGTATACTAGAACTTATTTAATTATGCGATAATTATATAGTATGTAGATATAATTTTTAGGGGGATATTCATGGGTTTATTTAAAAATACATTAGCTCGTGTTCTCGGAATCGGTGGAACGAGAATCGATACAAAGCTTGAAAAAACAGAATATCAAGCTGGTGAACGAGTAAAAGGTGAATTATATATAAAAGGTGGACGAGTTAAACAAGAGCTAGATTCCGTCTTTTTACATGTAATGACTGAATATCAAGTTGAATCAAATGATAAGATTATTAATAAGAATGGTACTTTACAAAAATTTATCGTATCAGTTGATCGTATAATAAATGCAAATGAAGAAGTTGTTATTCCTTTCTTTTTCACCTTATCTGAAAATACACCAGTATCACTTCACAAATCCCATATTTGGATTAAAACTCATTTAGAAATAGAAAAAGCTGTTGACCAATATGATGCTGATGGAGTTCAAGTAGTTCCTTCAGTTGGCTTAAAAACAGTAATCCAAGCACTTCAAGAAGAAGGATTTGTATTAAGAGATAGTGAAAACAAAAAGAAATATGGAAAAATTATTCAAGAATTTGAATTTTATCCAATGAATGGCGAATTCCGTGGAAAATTAGAGGAGGTTGAAGTTAACTATTTAAGCTTTGACAAAACAGTTGACATAATTCTTCAACTTAATCAAAAACAAAAAGAAACAACAAGTAAGTTTTCTAAGTTATTTGGTACTGATGAAAATAATGTTCGAATCTCTTTTTCAAAGGATCATATTACGGACAAGGATTTTGTACGTAAAAGTGTAGTAAATGCTATTAAACGTCATGTAAAATAATAAATATAAAAAAACATCTATCCATGTACTCTCCAACACCATTAGTTGTTGCTAACATTAATGCGGTGATACATTTTTTGGATAGATGTTTTTATTTTTTCTAAACTATGCAGTCTGAATTCATAAATCATCTATAGATTTCGCTGCTTCAATATCCTCTTGAATTTTAGAGACAAAATATTCAATATTAATCATATGCCAATATGCATTTAATAAATCTCTTACATTATCTTTTTCATTATTAACCTCTGATCGCTTTAAATATTTGGAAATTTTTGAAGCAAACTGAGTTGGATATGCCATATAGCTTAAAAATAACATTCTTTCCTCTTCTCTTAATGAAAAATTCTTCTCATACATATTAAGCCAATTATTACGATCAGATTGCTGAATAGGATAGGTTTTAAAAGAATTCTTATAATAGTTAGCTAAGTCTTGAATTGGTGTAGTTTCTTGTGCATTTTCTAGATTGATAAAGACGCCTTCACCTCTTTTATTTACAAGAAAGTGCGAAATAGATAAATTTCCATGGTTCATGACAACTCTAGTATTTTCAGTTTCCTTCATTTTTTTAAACCATTCATCTAACTGCCCCTTAGCAAATTGATGTGCACTTAATATTTTATGAAAATACGTACAATAACTTAGTTCATAAGGTGACATATACCAATTGCCTTCAGCAGCTTCAATGAAATTTTCCAATACATCTTTATCTTTACTCCATCTTTTTGTTAACGTATCATAATGGATTTGTAATTGATCTTTATCTACCTTTTTCTCTTTTTGTGTACTGTTGTGCATCTTACCTAGTGAAGTAAACATTCGTTGAAAATGTAAATTCTCATCTGACTTTTCATCAACACTTTCAATCCATGGCATTAAATAATAATGCTTCGTATTAAATTCAACAATATAATCTCCGCTTTGGGTATGATAAATTGGTACAACATTTCGAAAGCCTTTATCTTGTAAAGAACGAACATTATCAATTAAATTATTTCTATAAACTCGATTTACATTTGCCTCTTTTAGTGCAAATACACCTTGATTCGTATAGATCTTAACTACTTTACCAACCGTTTCAAAATAATTTGGGACAATATGATACTGTGCTAAAATGACGCTTATTTCATCTTTAGGTTTTCTATACAAGATGCGTCACTCTCACTTTCTAAATGCGTAAAAGCCTTGTATTAGTAGACAAGTGTCTTAACTAATACAAAGCTCTCACCATATTGTTATTGTTTTATAGCAGTTACAGGAATATAAATGATTTGCCCTTCTGATAAAAATTCATCATTCAAGTTATTAACACGATTTAACTGTTGAGTTTGAAGGTTATATTTTTTAGCTACGGATTCAATTGTATCTCCATTTTGAGCTAAATATAATTTTAATTTAGTATAAGAATCTTCTCTTCCTTCGCCAGTAAACAAACTTGAAAGTAGATTGTCACTTTTAACACTTCTTGCTTCGCTTACTTCTTCTTTTACTTCCTTGTTTACAACTGGTTCAGCTTTTATTTCTACTTTTGGTAATTCAGGTGGTGCTACTTGATGCTCTACTTGAGCTTGATAATAATCCGCATAATAAGGTGGTGTTTGACGAACATCATTTGGATTCGCAAAAGAATTTTCTTGATTTACTTGAGGGAATGGATTTTGATAGAATTGTTGCTGATTTTGATTAGATGCAAATGGTGCTTGCTGAAATTGTTGGTTAACATATGGTTGATAGTTTTGCTCTAAAGTTCGATTATATAGTTCTTCATATTTTTCAATTTCTTTTTGTGCATTGCTTTCGTTATTAGCATTTTGCAAAGTGCTAAAATCATTATCTAAGAAGCTAGGTCTACTATTTAAAGAATTGTTTAAATAACTGTGTACATTAAAATCATTATTCAAGAAACTAGGTCGTTCATTATACGGATTATTTACATTGTTAGATACCTGTGCATCATTTTCACTTTGACTAGCTTCTGCATCATTATTATTCATTAAGAAGCTCGGGGTTTGATCAACGGCTTGTGGTTCCATTGCTTGCGGCTCCACTGCTTGTGGTTCCATTGCTTGTGGTTCCATTGCTTGTGGTTCCATTGCTTGTGGTTCCATTGCTTCAGCTGATATATTAAAGCCCCTAAATACTTCTTCATATTCTTCTTCCTCTTGAGCTTCTGATTGTTCTTCAAACTGTTCTGATTGCTCTGACTGAGCCATAATTTCAACATTAAATTGTTCTTCTACTTGGTGTTCCTCTTCAAAACTTTGTTCATTACTTTCTTCTAACTCATAGTAATGTTCCACTTCATTTTCAACTGCTTCGACTCGATCATCAACTACTTCTTCAGGCTGAAAAACCTCTAAGTAAGTAGGTTGCCCAGGATATGTGTCTTGTTCTTCTTGTTCATCATTTTCTTCAAGGGATTGAATCCAATCACTGCCATAAAGATTATCTTGTTCACTTGTTTCCTGTTCCGAAGTTGGTTGATGAAAGAACTGGAATTGTTCTTCTTGTTCTCTTTCTTGCTGATACTCATATCCTTCATTTCCTTCATTACTTGAGCGATATTCATTTTCGTATGAGTAGCTATTATATTGCTCATACCCTCTTTGTTCTTGATAAGTTTCTACTGCTCTATTATGGTCATGTAGACCAGAAATACATAAATCAGCAGCAATTTGAATACTTCCTTTTTCAGCTAATTGATAATCAAATGTCTCTACAGAAACACATAGATTTTCAAGATCAGTAATTCTAGTTAATGGTATTGAAATATCTACAGGGAACTGATGACTCAATTCACAACTTCCATCTTCAAGAGCGACTACATTTTCAATCATTCTTGAAGGTGCTAATTCTCTTAATGAGTAATAATCACCTTGATTCGCCAAATCAGGTGTGTAATTACCTTCTAAGGTTAAGACACCCTTCACCTGAACATATTCTTCAAATTGCTGTATAGTAATGTCTGGATTTAACGAGAGTGACCTAACCTCTTTAACTTCCTGTCCTTTTTGGAACCAGACAGTTTCTTTCAATGAAAAGCGAATATTTGTTTGATTTTCTGAAGACACCTTAATGTCCTCCTCTCATCGTCCAATTTGGTCTATGACATTACATTTTTATGAAAGAAACGGAAAATTTATGAAGAAAAGATTGTTATTTTATATTAAGAAAGGTTTAATAATCGCAGGATTAAAGAAAAACAGTGAAAAAGGAATAGGAAAAAGAAAAATCAAAAGCAAGATTTAGGAAGCACTGGACGAATTGTATCAGGAAAACTAAAGAGAAAAATGTCTAATCATATTAGCGATTCCATAATTTTATTTTTTCTTTGTAGTTTCACCTCAACTTTTTGCATAGATCGTCATCTTATTTGCAGCTTCTCCTCATCTATTTTTGCACAGATCGTCATCTTATTTGCGATTCTCTATATCTATTTGTTGCTTGAACTTCTCTATTTTTCTCTACAATCGTTCTACTGAAGCTTTACCAACTCTATTTTTCTATAAAAAAATGGTGCCTCTAAAAAGAGGACACCACTTTAAATTAAACTAATTGCGAAAATGCGTATTCAGCAGCTGCAATCGTTTTTTGAATATCTTCGTCTGTATGTGAAGTTGATAGGAATAGACCTTCAAATTGGGATGGTGGTAAGAAGACACCTTGTTCAGCCATTAGTTGATAGTATTTAGCAAACATTTCTAAATTAGAAGTTTTTGCTGCTTCGTAATTTTCAACTTTTTCATTTGTGAAGAAGAATCCAACCATTGAACCTGCACGATTAATACAATGTGGAATATTGTATTTTTCAGCTGCAGCTTTATAACCTGCTTCTAAAAGATCAGCTTTACGGTTAAATTCTACATAATCTTCTTTAGATAGCTGACTTAATGTTTCGAAACCAGCCGTCATCGCTAAAGGATTTCCTGAAAGAGTTCCAGCTTGATAAATTGGGCCACTTGGAGCAATTTGATTCATGATTTCAGCTTTACCACCATATGCACCTACTGGTAAACCTCCACCGATCACTTTTCCTAAGCAAGTGATATCAGGTGTTACACCAAAATGACCTTGAGCACAATTATAACCTACACGGAAGCCAGTCATTACTTCATCAAATATCAATAATGTACCGTATTGAGTTGTAATCTCTCTTAAGCCTTCTAAGAATCCTTCAACTGGTGGAACAACACCCATATTACCTGCAACTGGCTCAACAATAACCGCTGCTAGGTCATCTCCAAATTGTTCAAAAGCATATCTTATACTTTCTAAATCATTATAAGGAACAGTGATTGTATTAGATGCAACACCTTCAGGTACACCAGGGCTATCTGGTAATCCAAGTGTAGCTACACCAGAACCAGCTTTAATTAATAAGGAATCACCATGTCCGTGGTAGCATCCTTCAAATTTTAAAATTTTGTTTCGACCAGTAAATCCGCGAGCAAGACGTAATGCACTCATTGTCGCTTCTGTTCCTGAGTTAACCATTCGAACAACTTCTATCGAAGGTACTCTTTCGATCACAAGCTTAGCTAATTCTGTTTCTTTTAATGTTGGTGCCCCAAAGCTAGTTCCAGTTTCTGCTGTTCGTTTTAAACCTTCAACTACACGCTCATTTGAGTGACCTAAAATTAGAGGTCCCCATGATAGTACATAATCAATATACTCATTTCCGTCAATATCATATATTTTAGAACCTTTTCCATGGCTCATAAAAATTGGTGACATATTAACACTTTTAAAAGCACGTACAGGACTATTTACTCCACCAGGAAG
Organism: Gottfriedia sp. NPDC057991; assembly: GCF_042886615.1. Classification (NCBI taxonomy): domain Bacteria; kingdom Bacillati; phylum Bacillota; class Bacilli; order Caryophanales; family Bacillaceae; genus Gottfriedia; species Gottfriedia sp. NPDC057991. Next base: position 91,861 of record NZ_JBHVQN010000001.1, on the reverse strand, counting down.
TACTTGTTTTGCCTCTTCAAACGCTTTAATTGACTTGTTATATGATCTCATTTATTATTACTTCCCTTCTGATAACCATCTGCAAGCATCTTTAGCATGATAAGTCATAATCATATCTGCACCAGCACGTTTCATACTAATTAATTTTTCCATTACTACCTTTTCTTCTTCAATCCAGCCATTTAAAGCAGCAGCTTTAACCATTGCATATTCTCCACTAACATTATAAGCAACGATAGGTTGGTGATAGTTATTTCTGATATCACGAATGATATCTAAATACGAAAGAGCTGGTTTAATGATTAAGAAATCTGCACCTTCAACTGTATCTGATTCTGCTTCACGGAACGCTTCTAAACGATTTGCAGGGTCCATTTGGTATGCCTTACGATCACCTTGCCCTGGAGCACTTTGAGCTGCCTCACGGAATGGTCCATAAAATGCTGAAGCATATTTTACTGCATATGACATAATTGGAATATTATCAAATCCAGCTTCATCTAATGCATGACGAATTGTTGCTACAAATCCATCCATCATATTTGAAGGGGCAATAATATCTGCGCCAGCTTGTGCTTGGCTTACTGCTGTTTTTGCTAATAGTATTAACGATTCATCATTATTAACATACCCATCTTCTAAAACTCCACAATGTCCATGATCTGTATACTCACATAAACATGTATCTGCAATAACAATCATTTCAGGATATTGTTCTTTCGTTTGTGAAATCGCACGTTGAACGATTCCAGTTGCACAGTAAGCTTCTGAACCTACTGCGTCTTTTACATCAGGAATACCAAAGAATATGACAGATTTTATTCCTAATGATGCAATTTCATCCATTTCTTTTTTTAATTCATCTAACGAAAATTGAAATACACCGGGCATTGAACTAATAGGATTTTTTACCCCTTGTCCTTCAACAACAAAAAGTGGATAAATAAAATCTTCTTTATGTAAATGTGTCTCTCTAACCATAGAGCGTAATGCTTGTGTGCTTCTTAAACGGCGGTGACGATCAAACGGAATAGAATAAGTCATTTTTTTCTCCTTCTTTTTAAAGACGATCTGATCACTCAATATCATCTACTATTTTTTTAATTAAAGCCTCTGTTGTAAATTTACTAGGAACAATAATATTATTCAAACCTTTTTCTCTAGCTTTTTGTGCGGTTACTTCGCCGATACAAGCAATTTGAATGTTTTTTAAATCTTCCATACTAATTGCATTTCCAATCAAAAAACAAAACTGTTCTACACTAAATGGATTCAAAAATGTAATCACATCTAGCTTTTTATTTATTAATAAATTTAACAGTTCATTTTTAATACCTAGATTTGCAATGGTCTCATAAACAGTTAATAAATTAACTACATGACCATTTTCTCCTAGTATTTTGGGTACGTTATCACTCGCTAAAGAGCCACGTAAAAATAAAAATTTTGTTCCTTTTTCTACTATGTAACTTAACTCAGAAGCAAATGTTTTACCAGTAAATTGACTTGGAAGGAAAGCTACTTCAAATCCTTCTTCAATTAATCGATTCTTTGTTTTTTCCCCAACAGCACCAATTTTTTTTTGAAGAGTTTTTTGTTTAAGATCCTTTGTAATGTTTTGCACAAAGTAATTTACTGAATTAATACTTGTGAATAAAATCCATTCTGAATCAATAACTAATTTTTCCAATTCATTAATTGAAATATCACTTTTAACTATCTTTTGAAGTGGAAGATTAATAGGACATCCACCAAACTGATGAATTAATTGATTGAATTCATCAGCTTGTTGCTCTGCCCTTGTCACTAATATTTTCATTCCATTTAAGGAATTATTCATCCGCTGCCTCTTTTACAGTATCAATAATATCCTTTGCTCCACGTTCAATTAATAGATTTGCAGCTTTTTCACCAATTTCAGTTGGGTCAGTACCTTTTACAGTTTCTTTTAAGATAATTGTTCCATCTGGTTTAGCTACTAATGCAGTTAACGAGATTTCATTATTGTCATCGATCGTTGCAAATCCAGCAATAGGAACTTGGCAACCACCTTCCATTTTATGAAGAAATACACGTTCAGCTTCTACTGTTGTATATGTTAATTCATCATTCAGTCTATTTAATAATTCACGGATTTCTGTATCATTTTCACGACATTCGATAGCAAGTGAACCTTGGCCTACTGCTGGTACACAGATTGTTTCATCAATGTATTCAGTTATACTTTCTTCAGCCCAACCCATTCTTGTTAAACCAGCTGCTGCAAGAATAATCGCATCATATTCATGATCCTTTAGCTTTTGAATACGTGTATCAATATTTCCACGAATCCATTTGATTTGTAGATCAGGACGAACTGCTTTAATTTGAGCACTTCTCCTTAAACTACTTGTACCGACAATTGATCCTTCTTCAAGTTCCATTAATCCTTTTCCACTATTTGAAAGTAGTGCATCTCTTGGATCAACACGTTTTGGAGTACATCCAATCATCAAACCTTCAGGTAAAATAGCCGGCATATCCTTCATACTATGTACAGCTAAATCAATTTCACTCGTTAGCATTGCATGTTCAATTTCTTTAACGAATAAACCTTTTCCTCCAACCTTTGAAAGCGTTACATCAAGGATTACATCACCTTTTGTAACGATTTCCTTTAACTCAAATTCATAATCAGGTGCTACTTCTTTTAGTTTCTCTACAAACCATTTAGTTTGTGTTAATGCTAGTTTACTTCTTCTTGTACCAACTATTATTTTACGCATAGTTACATCTCCTTACGTACTCCATAAATGAAACTTTGAATATAGATTTGAAACAACATAATTTCCGAACAAAACTAAGAAGCAACAGATGTTAAATATGCAAAGAGATTTGCCATAGAAACGGTTGCTTACCTTTAAATACATAAATGTACTATACATGATTAAAACGAAAAATGAGCCTATTACTTTCATATCATACCAAACAAATGTGTGTAATCGAATACTTGCCCAAATAACACCTAAAATAAGGGAAGTTAGCATTAGTGGAACTCCAAATAAGTTAAATGTAATAAACATTTTTTCCAACTTACCTAAACTCCCCAATTTCTTTAAATGTGTAGACCATTTCTTCTTTTTTAGTAATACATATTGAAAAATGTACATAACTGAAAAAATAAAGGACAGGGTAAATGCACCGTATGCTAAGAAAGCAAGTCCAATATGGATATATAATAACTCCGATTTTAACTGATCGACTAATGTAGCTGTTTTACCCGCCTTCGGAATTAAAATTGATAATGAAAATACTAAAAATGAAACAACATTTGTAAAGAAAACTAAGTACTCTAGTTTTACTACCCAATTAATCACCATTGATAGTGATATTATGATCCATACATAAATATATAGCCCTTCCCTGGAAGTAATAAAGGAATATAAACTGTATTGGCTAATGGTGTAAATCATTAAAACAGAAGAAAACACCCAAACAATCGCTAGCAAATAAAATGCTACTCGACTTGCCATCCTATTTGTATCTATGAAATCTATAAAAGAAAAAACAATACTCCATGCAAACAATAAGATTAATAAGTGATAGATAAAACTACTTTCCAAAAGCGCCACTAGCTAAACCTCATAAAAAACCTAAGTTTTGTTTTAAAGAAATAGTCTCTTTTTCTTTGTTAGTTTGCATGTGTTTTTCATCTTTAGATTCTTGTAAAATTTCATCTAGACTAAATATTTCTTTAAAAAGGGCAATTTGTGCTTCTGAGTGTTTAGATGTACCCATTTCTTTTGCTTTCATTATTGGATCTCGTAAAAGTTGATTTACGATACTTTTTGTGTGCTTTTGAATAATTTTTAAATCTCTTTCAGATAAATGAGGCAGTTTTCTCTCTAGACTACTCATTGTATCTGCTTGAATATCTAGCGCCTTATCACGTAATGCAGAGATTACAGGAACAACACCTAGCATTGATAACCAAGATTGAAAATTATCAATTTCTTCAGTTATTGCCTTCTTAATTTTTACTGCCTCACGTTCACGTTCTGCTAAATTCTCTGCAACAATTCCTTGAAGATCATCAATATCATACAAGAATGCACTATCAATATGATGAATTGATGGTTCAATATCTCTTGGAACAGCGATATCAACTAAGAATAGAGGGTTACCTTTTCTTGATTTTTCAATTCGACGAATCATTTTTTCCGTAATCACGTATTCTTTTGATCCAGTTGAACTAATAACGATATCTGCTTCTTTTAAAGCATTTTCAAGTGATTCTAACCCTTTTCCGATTCCATTAAATTGGTCTGCAAGTCTAACAGCATTTTCGACAGTTCGGTTAATAACTGTAACTTTCCCTACACCTTGGGAATACAAGTTTTGTAAAGCTAAGTTACTCATTTTCCCTGCTCCAACAATCAGTACATTGCAGCCTTTTAAATTGCTAAAAATCTTTTTTGAAAGCTCTACAGCAGCATAACTTACAGATACAGCATTTTCACCGATTCCAGTTTCTGAGTGAACTTTTTTTGCAAATGTAATTGCTTGCTTAAATAATTGATTAAAAATCGTACCAATTACATTATTCTCTTGAGCAAGTAAATAACTATCTTTTACTTGTCCAAGAATCTGAGTCTCACCAATTACCATTGAATCTAAACCACTTGCTACAGTGAATAAATGGTTGATTGCATCATCTCCGGTTTTAATGATTAAATATGGTGATAATTCCTCGTCTTTTAAGTCAAAACGTTGTAATAAAAAGCGTTTCATATAATATTGACCAGTATGAATCTGATCGACAACTGCATAAATCTCCGTACGATTACAAGTAGAAACAATAATGTTTTCCAAAATGCTTTTTTCATTTTTTAATGAGTCCATTGCGTCCTGTAGTTCATTTGGAGCAAATGCTACCCTTTCTCGCACTTCAACTGGGGCAGTCTTATAATTAATCCCTATTGTTATGATGTGCATGCCCTAAAGCCCCCCTAAAAACTTTGTACAAACTATTATATCTATCTTTACTTATCAAAATATCATATCTATGTTCTACATCAATATGCTATCATAAATGTAATATTTTGTAGAATTTTTAATCCGATTTATACTATTAAATGTACACAAATTTTATTATACAATAATTTTAAAATAAAAGTGATTACAAATAATGTTAAACAGGAGTTGTTATGAAAAAAAATCGATTATTTATTGGAATCCTATTAATTGGCTTTGGCATTTATTATCTTCTTTCAAAATGGCAAGTCCCAGCTTTACACATATTTACATTTTGGACGACTCCGATCTTGATTACTGGTATTGCACTTCTCGTTCAAGCCTTTAAAGGAAGAGAAACCCACTATGTATTTCCGGGAATTGTCGTACTTGGATTTGGAATTCATTTTTATGCCATCGAACATTTTCAAAACTGGCCAAACCATTGGTCCGTTCTTACACTCATCATTTCAATCGGAATGTTACTACAATCTCGAAAAGGACAAGGTGAGCTATTACCTGGTTTACTATTATTTATTATGTCTTTATTTTTCCTTTTTAATGAAAAGCTTGCAACAATGCTTGGTTCGCTCCAATCACAAGTCTCTTATTTCCAGCAATATTGGCCGATATTGATTGCTGTGATTGGTTTATTTCTTCTATTTTCTAAAAAATAAACATACTTTTTTATACATAACGAGCAGTTTTAAAAGGAGGAATATCTTTGTTATACTTCCTTGCACTATGGAAAAAATTTGTATCTTTTAATTATGTTTCAATTTTAATTCTATCTATTCTAATTGTTTCTTTTGGCTCAATAACTATACATATTTTAGAACCAGAAACCTTTCCAACTTTATTTGATGGTTTGTGGTGGACAATGACTACTTTGACGACAGTAGGCTATGGAGATTTCTTTCCAAAAACTGTTGCAGGAAAATGCTTAGGAATGTTTTTATTTATTTTTGGAGTCGGTATTATAGGCTTACTCGTATCTAAAACTGTTGATTCCTTTTCTAAATATCATCGTTTAAAGTTGGAGGGAAGAATTGTGTATAAGGATCATGATCACTTTATTTATATTGGTTGGTCTAAAAAAACTAGAGATGCTATTGAGGAACTATTCGACTCTTCACCGAATGCAAAAATTGTATTAATAGAAAATCTAGAAACTTCACCTTACGAGCACTCTCAAGTTCATTTTATTCAAGGAGACCCTTCAATCGAAAACACCTTACTAAAGGCAAATATATTTGGGGCAAAACGGGTATGTATATTTGCAGATTCTACAATAGAAGACAGTGTTTTAAAAGATGGAAAAACTCTATTAATCGCTTCTGCAGTCGAATCACTATCATCTACGAAAAAAATGCCTATTCATACAATTGTCGAAATATCGAAGGAAAGCCATATCATTAATTTTAAGCACGTAAATGTAGATGATTTTGTATTATCGTATGAATCTGTTTCACGTCTAATCGCTAAGACAACATTACATCCTGGAACTTCAACCATATTTAGGCATTTTTTAAATACAAAGTTTGATGGAAGCAATATACATGTAATAGAGCCAAATACAGAATGGAAAACTTATGAAGATGCCTTTCTACAATTATTTGAAAAAGGAGCAACTTTGTTAGCGATAAATGAACAGTTAAATATTCCAAAGCTAAGAGAATGTAAATTGAATCCTACTGATCGTTTATATATTTATTGTGAAGAAAATTTACTAAAAAAGATAACTAATAAAGCTTTATAATAAGGACTATTTTAATATAAAAATACTAACAGGTTGCTCGAAACCTGAACACAAAAAATGCCGGTGGCCTTTTAGCCACCAGCATTTTTTATTTACACATACGATCAATTACTGACCATGCTTTTTCTTTACCCATACCAGTTTCAGATGAGAATAAAATTAATTCATCTCCTTCTTCAATCTGTAACTTTTCACGTACTACTTTTGCATGTTTATCCCATTTTCCTTTAGGGATTTTATCTGCTTTTGTTGCTACTATAATGACTGGGATTCCGTAATGCTTTAAGAAATTATACATCATTACATCATCTTCTGTTGGTGAATGACGTAGATCAACTAATAAAATAACAGCTCTTAATTGCTCACGAGTTGTAATATATGTTTCGATCATTTTACCCCATGCTTCTCGTTCCTTTTTGGAAACTTTAGCGTAACCATAACCTGGAACGTCAACGTAGAAAAGCTGTTCATTAATTAGGAAGAAATTCAATGTTTGAGTTTTTCCAGGTTTTGATGATGTTCGGGCTAATGCCTTACGATTTAACATTTTATTAATAAATGAAGATTTCCCAACATTTGAACGCCCTGCCAAAGCGATTTCAGGAAATTGTGTATCTGGATATTGATTTGGTCGGACTGCACTAATGACAATATCCGCTGTTGTTACTTTCATTTTTTCACTCCTACTATTGCATGCACAAGCACTTCATCTAAATGGGAAACAGGTATAACAGTTAAACCTTCTTTCACCATTGGTGGTACATCTTCTAAATCTTTTTCGTTTTCTTTTGGTATGATAACAGTCGTTAAACCTGCACGATGCGCACTAAGCATTTTTTCTTTTAATCCACCTATTGGTAATACGCGACCACGTAATGTGATTTCACCAGTCATTCCAACCTCTTTGCGGATTGGTTTATTTGTTAATGCCGAAATCAATGCTGTTGCCATCGTTATACCTGCTGAAGGGCCATCTTTTGGAACCGCACCTTCTGGAACATGAATATGAATATCATATTTCTCATGGAAATTTTGGTCAATATTCAGCTCTTCTGCTTTTGAACGAATATAACTAAACGCAGCCTGTGCTGACTCCTTCATTACATCCCCTAGCTTACCAGTTAAAGTTAGCTTACCCTTTCCAGGATATAGTGATACTTCAATAGAAAGTGTGTCTCCACCAAATGCAGTATACGCTAAACCTGTCGCTACACCAATTTGGTCTTCGCTTTCCATTTGACCATAAGAGAATGTTTTCTTACCTAAAAATTCTTCAATATTTTTATCGGTAAATATTATTTTTTGTCTTTCGTTTGAAACAATCAACTTAGCAGCTTTTCTACATAGTGTCGCTAGAACTCGCTCTAATGATCTTACTCCTGCTTCACGTGTATAATGACGAATAATTGCACTCAATGCACTTTCACGAATTTGTACAGTAGATTTATTTAAGCCATGCTCTGCTAATTTTTTAGGGAATAAATGCTTTTTAGCTATATTAACTTTCTCAAGTTCAGTATATCCAGATAAAGTAATAATCTCCATTCGATCACGTAATGGACCTGGAATTGTTGATAAATCATTTGCAGTTGCTACAAATAAAACTTGAGATAAATCAAATGGCTCTTCGATGTAATGATCACTAAATGTATGATTTTGTTCAGGGTCCAAGACTTCTAACATTGCTGATGCTGGATCTCCTCTAAAATCGCTAGACATTTTATCAATTTCATCAAGTAAGAATACAGGATTATTTGTTCCTGCTTTCTTCATACCTTGGATAATTCGACCTGGCATAGCTCCGATGTATGTTCTTCTATGTCCTCTTATCTCTGATTCATCTCTTACGCCACCTAGAGAAACGCGTACAAAGTTTCTAGACAAAGCGTTTGCGATTGATTTCGCTAAAGATGTTTTACCAACTCCAGGAGGACCAGCTAAACATAAAATTGGACCACGTAATGAATTCGTAAGTTGTTGAACAGCTAGATATTCTAATATTCTCTCTTTTACTTTTTCAAGACCTTCATGTTCATTATTCAGTATCTTTTCGGAACGATGTATATCCAGTGTGTCTTCTGTTTGCTTAGACCACGGTAGAGCTACCATCCATTCTAAATATGTACGAACTACACCTGCTTCTGCAGCATTAGGAGGTAGTTTTTCATATCTAGCTAACTCTTTTAGTACTACCTCCTTTGTTTCTTCAGGCATATTTGCCTCTTCGATTTTTGTTAAAAACTTATCAACTTCTTCAGTTTTACCTTCACGATCACCTAGTTCGCGTTGAATAACCTTTAATTGTTCTCTTAAGAAGTATTCTTTTTGAGTTTTATCAATATTTTTCTTAACCTGTAGGCCAATCTTTTCCTCAAGCTTTAGTAATTCTTTTTCATCTTGAAGGAAATTTAAGATAATATGTATTCGTTCAGTAACATCAATTGTTGCTAATATTTTTTGTTTTTCTTCTTCCCTTAATGGAATTGAATCGATCATTGCATCTGCAAGTTTACCTGGACGGTCTTGCTTAACAATTGAAGCAATTGTCTCTGGCAAAATTCGCTTTGATAATTTACTGTATTGTTTAAAATGCTGCAATAAAGTTCTCATTAAAGCACGTAGCTCTTTAGATTCGTCTTCTACATCTGGATATTCTTCTACCTTTGCAGTTAAGAAATCATTTTGATCAATAATTGATTTGATTTTTCCTCTGTGTAATCCTTCGACAGTAATACGAACAGTGCCATTTGGAAGTGTAATTTTTTGTGTTAATTTAGCTAAAGTTCCAAATTGGTACAATTCGTCTAACTTTGGATTTTCAGTATCTGCATCTATTTGAGTAACAACAAAAATTAAATGATCTAACTCATCAGCTTCTTGTATAGCTTTTATCGATTTCGTTCTTCCTACATCTAGATGTGCAATAGTGGCAGGAAATACACTAATTCCTCTTAAAGGTAGGAGGGGTACAACTTTTTCTTTTGTAACATTCATTACGTTACACCTCCATGTTTTTCATTCTATCTAGTTATTTTACCTTAACATATATATCATTTACAATGATATGCATTAAAAGAAATAAAGAAGCAACATAATCAATCAACAATTGCCTAGAACATAGCCTATATTATATGTTCAGAGTGTTGAAATATATTGTAGGGCAATATTGAAATATACAAACATTAAATGAATTTCTATAAAAAAAGAGTAATTTTTATTATTGTTTTATCTGTCTTCTTATTGATAAACAAGTGATTTTGGTTGATAGATATATGTTTTAGCTATTTTGCATAAATTAAATAATTTCTTTTTGACGATCAATCTTTTTAAAGATGTTTATTCGTCATCATAAGTTACAATTTGATTATTCAAGGATAATTCATGCGTTCAATTGACTATTCTATCGTTTTTAAGATTATTAATTTTTATAAAGAACTTGGTTGGAACGAAAGAGTGCTCGACTCCTATGGGATTAGCGGGAAGGCTGAGACCCCACAAGCGGCGCCGAGGAGGCTAAAGAATCTCGCCCCATGGAATGCGAGCACCATGTAGTGGAAATCATAGGACACAACTTACTTATCAATGATCAATCCAACAATTTTATTGACAAATTCTTTTTTCAAAAGCTTATAGAATGTATTTATACAAAATAAAAAGTGTTCGATCACTTCATTGAAAAATAGAATGCAAAAATAGTTTGTATTCTTTATTTATTCAAAATGAAATGATTCGAACACTTATTTTTATCTACATAGATTGCGATTGATTCTCCTCAAACAATGTTAATTGTTGGAAATCAGTTTTTGTTTGAGTTGGTACTTCAAATTTCCAATTATCTTTAAAGACTTCATGGAGAACTTTTTCAATGCGATCTACTGCTAATATTTCTACATCTTTATATTGATGTAATGTAGCTTGATCATTCTCTTTCGGTACAATAATTTTAGTCGCTCCTGCTTTAACAGCTGCCTTTACTTTTTCAGGAACACCGCCAACCGGTTTTACATCACCTTGAATGCTCATTTCGCCAGTCAAAGCGATTGTATTTAATACTGGAACATTATTAACTGCTGAAAAAATACCTACTACCATAGCAATCCCTGCAGATGGGCCGTCAATTAATGCGCCACTTGGAAAATTAATGTGAATCGTAAAGTCATCGATTGGTACACCAATTTTTCGTAAGATTGTCGTAACATTTTCTAAAGAGCCTTTTGCCATACTTTTTCTACGAATAGATTTAGCTTGATTACCTAAGCTTTCTTCTTCAACAATTCCAGTAATTGTTATTGAACCTTTACCGATTTCTTTTGCCTTCATTGCAATTACTTCAATCGGTAGCAACGCACCAATATTTGCACCATAAACAGCTAAACCATTTACTAATCCTACAGTTGGCGCTTCTGGAATTTTGTTAACAAGTCTTGGTGATAAACGACTTACAGAAACAACCCACCCAATATCATCTTCTATTAATTCTTTTCGACCAGAAGTTAAAACCATTCCGCCAGCTAACTGAATTAAGTTAATCGCTTCACGACCATTTTTTGCATATGTACCTACTAATTCTAATGCTTTTTCTGAAAGGCTTAATTCAATTTTTTCAGCAGATCGTTTAGCTACTGCTTGAATTTCATCCTGTTCTAATTCTCTAAAAAATATTTCTAAACAACGTGAACGAATTGCTGGTGGGATATCTTCTGGTGATCTTGTTGTTGCACCAACTAACCTGAAATCCGCTGGTAAACCGTGTTTGAAAATTTCATGAATATGTGCGGGTATAGAAGGATTTTCTTCTTGGTAGTATGCACTCTCAAATTTTACTTTTCGGTCTTCAAGTACCTTAAGCATTTTATTCATTTGAATTGGATGAAGCTCGCCAATTTCATCAATGAATAAAATCCCTCCATGCGCGTCGGTTACTGCACCTTTTTTAGGTTGAGGAACTCCTGCTTGCCCCATCGCACCTGCACCTTGATAGATTGGATCGTGAACAGAACCAATCAAAGGATCCGCAATTCCTCTTTCATCAAATCGAGCAGTTGTAGCGTCTAATTCTATAAATACTGCATCTTGTTTAAAAGGAGTATTCGGGCTCTTTTTCGCCTCTTCTAATACAAGTCTAGCTGCAGCCGTTTTTCCGATACCAGGTGGCCCATAAATGATTACATGTTGAGGATTAGCACTACAAAGTGAAGCTTTTAACGCTTTTATTCCATCCTCTTGGCCAACTATATCATCAAAAGTGGTTGGTCTAACTCTCTCTGCTAACGGAACAGTTAAAGAGATTGACTTTAATTTACGCAACTGCTCCATTTCTTTTTTAGATTCTCTGTCAATCGAGACTTTAGTTGTTCGTTGACCCTTTAATAAATGAATAAAATACAATGCAACGATTGTACCTAATGCTAATTGAGCTAATAATATAATAGTTGTTAAACTCATTATTTACCCCTCCACTGAAGTAGAAATTAATTTTAGTATCGCCCTCTAAATGAAAGGATAAACCAATTTTTAAAAATTAAAGGCAAGGTTTTCCGAGTAAAGTTCTTATGCATTTAAGAAAGATTAAAAAAACTCACTTAAAAAAAGTCAAAATAAAAAACCAAATGCAAATGCATTTGGTTTTTTTACTTAAGCTAATTTATTTTCTTTTTTCTTTAACTCTAATTCTGTTCCATCTTCTAATACAAGCTTAGGAGCTGCACCAGTTTTAACAGTTTCTGCTGAGATAATACATTTTTGAATATCCTCACGTGAAGGTAATTCAAACATAATATCTAACATAATCCCTTCAATGATCGAACGTAGTCCACGAGCTCCAGTTTTACGCTCAATTGCTTTTTTAGCAATTTCAGTTAATGCGTTATCCTCAAACTCAAGATTAACTTGGTCAAGCTCTAGTAATTTTTGATATTGCTTAATTAAAGCATTTTTTGGTTTAGTTAAAATTTCAACTAACGATGCTTCATCAAGTTGCTCTAAATTAGCTAAAACTGGTAAACGACCAATGAACTCCGGAATTAAACCAAAGCGTAATAGGTCTTCTGGTAATACGTGGTTTAAAATTTCTTTTGAGCTTAAATCGCTCTTTTCAGAATCACCACTGAAACCAATTACCTTTTTACCTAAACGGCGTTTGATAATTTGTTCGATGCCATCAAATGCTCCACCACAAATAAATAAAATATTTGTCGTATCAATTTGAATGAATTCTTGATGTGGATGCTTACGACCACCTTGAGGAGGTACGCTAGCAACAGTTCCTTCAAGAATTTTTAAAAGTGCTTGCTGAACACCTTCACCTGACACATCACGTGTAATTGAAGGGTTTTCAGACTTACGTGCAACTTTATCAATTTCATCGATATAAATAATACCTTTTTCAGCACGTTCTACATCATAATCAGCTGCTTGGATTAATTTTAAAAGAATGTTTTCAACATCTTCCCCTACATATCCAGCTTCTGTTAATGAAGTTGCATCTGCAATCGCAAATGGTACATTTAAAATTCGTGCTAAAGTTTGAGCCAATAATGTTTTACCACTACCAGTTGGCCCAATCATTGCAATATTACTTTTTGATAACTCAACCTCATCAATTTTGCTATTTGAATTAATACGTTTGTAGTGATTATATACTGCAACAGATAAGGCTTTTTTCGCATTATCTTGACCGATAACGTATTCATCAAGAATTTCGCAAATTTCTTTCGGTTTCGGAACGTCTTTAAACTCTACTTCCTCTTCTTTTGCTAGCTCTTCTTGAACAATTTCAGTACAAAGCTCAATACACTCGTCACAAATATATACACCAGGTCCTGCAACTAATTTTCTAACCTGAGACTGTGACTTTCCACAGAACGAACATTTTAGCTGTCCTTTTTCTTCGTTAAATTTGAACATATGTTCACTCCCTCTAAAAATTTCTAAAAACACGCAATATGTATGTAATCCCAAAAATATGTATCTTGTAGCTATATGATAGCATACAAAATAAACAAAGCAATTAATTACTACTCTAAAATTGTTTAAATTTTTAGAATATATATATTCTAATCTAAAGCTAATAATCCTTCTTTTAAAGAATTATTTTTAGTATAGCCACAATATTTTTTTAAAATCTGTATAACAGATTCTAACATATGTATATGTGTATTTTAAAGGAAACAGTTCTCTTTACCAAATATTTCATTATTTAAAAACAAGGCACGAAAAATCTCGCACCTTGTTTAAGTCAATATATGATTATTTAACGCTTATTTTTTTCTGCTATCTACTAATAACTCAACAGCTTTACGGATTTGAATATCATCACGTACAGCGTCAGTTCCACCTAGCATAGTTACTAATTGCTCAGAAGGAATGTTGTACATTGCAGTTAAACGAGCTAATTCTTCGTTCATTTCTTCTTCAGTTGCATCGATTTTTTCAGCTTCGATGATCGCATCGATTGTTAAGTCGATTCTTACACGAGCTTCAGCATCTTGACGCATTTGAGTACGAAGATCTTCTTCTTTAGTACCAGTGAATTGGTAGTAAAGCTCTAAGTTTAATCCTTGTTGTGCAATACGTTGTTCAAAGTCTTTAACCATACGGTCAACTTGGCTTTCGAACATTACGTCTGGGATTTCGATTTCAGCATTTTCAGCTGCTTTTTGAACTAAAGCATCACGTAAGCTACCTTCAGCTTGAGATTTTTTAGACTCAACTAAGTCATTTTTGATTTTAGCTTTAAGATCTTCTAAAGTTTCTACTTCGTCATTTACGTCTTTAGCAAACTCGTCGTTTAACTCAGGAAGTTCTTTCGCTTTAATTTCATGAACAGTTACTTTGAAAGTAGCAGCTTTTCCTGCTAATTCAGCACTGTGGTATTCTTCTGGGAATGTTACATTAACATCAGTTTCCACACCAGATTTAGTGCCGATTAAAGCTTCTTCAAATCCAGGAATGAAAGAACCTGAACCGATTTCTAGTGGATAGTTTTCACCTTTTCCACCTTCGAAAGCTACGCCATCAACGAAACCTTCGAAATCAAGTACAGCTGTATTTCCGTTTTCAACAGTACCATCTTCTTTAACTACTAACTCAGCTTGACGCTCTTGTAATGTAGTTAATTCAGCTTGTACGTCTTCGTCAGTTACAGTTGCATCCATTTCTTCAACTTCTAAGCCTTTGTATTCGCCTAATGTTACTTCAGGTTTTACAGTAACTTTTGCTTTGAAGATTAAAGTTTTACCTTTTTCCATTTGCTCAACGTCAACTTCTGGACGGTCAACTGGCTCAATACCAACCTCTTCAACAGCTTTGCTGTAAGCTTCTGGTAAAATTACATCTAAAGCATCATTGTAAAGTGCTTCAATACCAAATTTTTGTTCGAAAATTGGGCGAGGTAATTTACCTTTACGGAATCCCGGTACATTGATAGTTTTTACAACTTTTTTGAAAGCTGCATCTAAACCTTTATCTACTTCAGAAGCTTCAACTTCTACAGTTAATAGACCAACGTTAGCTTCTAATTTTTCCCATTTAGCAGTCATTGTTAGTTCCCTCCAAAATTATCTAAAAAAATATATGTGTTTACGTATTTTCGTACTATACATGCCTGTCCGTTTTTAATAAAGAAAATGCATGTATAATTAAGTAAATAGTCGTTACAACCATTCTATTATAACACATTCCTTTTTTGTTTCAATCTTTCCTATTTTTATAAGGAGAAAATATTAGGATTTTTTAATTTAAGAAGTAAATTATTTTTATTTCTAGATCGCTTTTTTCCTTGGCTGTGACTTGAGCCTTCTAGTCAAGTTTGCTCATATGAATTCTAGGCCTTCTTACATCGCCCGTAGGAAGGAGTTCCCCCTACCAACCAAACTTACTTTAAATGTACTTGTTTTTTTCGTTTTTTAACTAAAAAAAACATAGAAGACCGAATGGATCATCTATGTTTTTTCCAACTATGTTATTTAATGGTAAAGTATCCTTCATCTTCAAAGCGTTTTACTAAAGCAATTGCACTTTTTACTGGAAAATATTCTACATTAAACAAGTCTTTTAGTTCCTCTTCATCTATATAGCGATCAAAAAATTGTTGGACGATGCAATAGAAACAAGCTGCCCATGTAGTTATATCCGCTGGTATTGGGATAAACGGGAAGTAAATTGTTATAAAGTGCTGGAAGTGTGTTTTTGCGATTTCGAAAGCAGAAGGGTCTTCACTTTCTAATACGTCACTTAATTTTTTTAATATAGCATCTACAAATGTTTTATGTTCATCGACTGAAACCGATGTATTCCAAATCATTCTTTGGTTTACTTTGTTAAGTTCAAAATCTTTATCGATTGATTGTTCTTGTAAAATAAACAAAATAAAACTTTGAATTAGCGGATTTGCTTTAGGGCTTTTTAATATTTCGCTAATTTGGTCGATAACAAGATTACAATCCAATCCCCTTAATTCACTAATTAATTCGAGCTGTTTATCAATCGGCTCAGTATTTTCAACTATCATATGTAAATTAAGAACTTCACCCTTAATGCCTTCACGATCTGAAATTACTTTCTTTGATAATGATAGCATCGCCTGAAACTTATCCATTTGATTTTCATCAATCCGTTTTTGAGTGAGTAGTCTTTTTATATTTTTTTGTAATTCTTCATATTCCTTTAATTGGAATAAAATGCTTATGTATACTTCAATTGCTTCATCACTTTCAAATGGCCCGAAAACTAAATCCTCACATCTTTCCTTAGCTTCCATAGCCCGATTCCCTTCTAAAAGACACGCGACTGCAGCAAGCTCTGTTTGTGAATTATGCTCATTCATTTCTTTTAATTGATTACATAACATTAAAGCTTTACTAAAATTTTTTTCTTCTAATGCTTTTTTACCTAAATTTATGATCCGATCCTTCAGTTTAGGAAAAAAGACAATATTGTCTTCCATGTTACTCTCCCCTAACATTTGTTATTTCCTGCACAAACTAGTTATGAAAAAGTGTATCATGAATTAAAATTATTTAAAATATTAAAGATACGAGTATGGATGAATCAGTTTTTAAGTTATCATTTATTCCAACTACTGCATTTAGCTATTTTTTAGTACCCTAATGGTTTATTGCCAAATCTTTTCCATAGTTTTGGAAACTTAGCTTTTAATTCCTCTTTCGACTTCCAATCGATTGTTAATTGTTGTTCAGGATAATGGTAGCCTTTGCTTTCAATTAGTGAATTGAACTCATTCCACAATTGATCATCCCAATCATCATCACCTTTACGCTTGACTGTATATGCTTGTAAAGCTAGATCTAACATATCTTCTAATTCTGGCGTAAGTCCCTCTTCTTCATAAATAGGAAAGATGTATTCAGCTAAATAATCTGGGTCATGTAACGTTTTCTTGTAAACTTGTTCTCCTTGACCGATTAACCACGCTCTAAAATGTGCAAATGAATCCTCAGAACAGCCATCCATGATGATCCATGCAGCTCCTAAAAGATTTACGGTATACACTTTTGAAAAAAAAGTTTCAAATTGAATTTCAAAACTAGCTATCTCTTCCTCTGATTGTTTAGCTAAATGATTTATTACCCATTCATATGGTTCTTCAACAATATGCATTTTGGATATTAAACTCCAAAATTCTTTTTCGTTCATTTATACCACTCCACTCTTTTATTTATACTAGAATAACATATCTAGTATAAACTCTATGATGATCTAAGATTTCTATTTATTGATCAGAATCCATACTAACTTATATAGTAAACGGAATTCATCATTTTATTTCTAAGGTTGTTAAATTAAAAGTAGTTAAAACACAAAAAAACACTTACCCCAAATTCCTTGTATCTGTTGTCCCATATGGAAGAATCTCGTATATTTTTGCAGCAAGTGCCTGGGGAGATTCCCTTGCCCCTCTTTTAATCCAATCGGTAACAATATTAAAGATACCGCCTGCTAAAAACAGGATTTGCATTCTGCTTATGTCATGATTGCGCGTAATATCCGCTTGAAAGACCTTTTCCATTGCATAATTCAAATAATCAAGCAGCATACTTGATATATTTGCATCAATTAAGTTTTCTGACGGCTTATATGCAGACACAAAACCCTCTATGATATATTCAATAATTAGCTGCATACTATCATACGGATCCAAACTATCAACCTCTTTCAAGAATTGTTGAACAATTTCATCCACAGATGCTTGCACAACGTCGTAAACGTTGCGGTAGTATTTATAGAATGTGACTCTGGCAACTCCAGCCTTTTTGCAAATAGCTGTTACGGTTATATCTTGTAGTTTATGTTCATGCAACAGTGCGCTTAATGCCTCCATAATGTATCTCTGAGAGTGTACACTATCTTCTCTTGAATTCCTCAAAGCTAACACGTCCCTTCATTCTGTTCGTTTTAAGTGTAAATCATCACATAGTGCTTGAAAGATGAAAATTCACTGCTATACTTACACGTGTAAGCACAATTGTTAGTGTAATGATAATGTCATTTTATAAAAGGACATCGTGGCTGTCAATGTGTACCATTTTCTTTGTTTCCTACTGGCGATTTGCCGCCATTCTGCAAGCTATTAAAAGGGAGGGATATTCAGATACAAGTTATAATATACATTTTTAATTTTTTTATATGAATAATATATGATTTGGTGTTTATGCGTTTCTAGATTACAACGTAAGAACAAGACAAATTATCAATAAGAATAGGGTGAGATTCAATTGGCAAAATATCTGTATAAGTTAGGACATTGGGCAGTAAATCATAGGAAAAAGGTTGTATTCAGCGCACTCGCAATTCTTATTACATTAGTGCTTTTTGCAGTCAACATGGGTTCCTCCTTCATGGGTGAGCTGAGGATTCCGAATACACCGGCAGATAAAGCAGGAAAAGTAATTGAAAAAGAGTTTAAAGCGATGCAACCAGCAGGTGCCCAAGTAAAAGTGGTGTTTAAAGCACCCAAAAACGAAACCTTGGAGTCAGCGGAAGTACAACAGAAAATTGCAAAAGTTCTAGATGAGATTAAAAAAGATTCAGCTGTTGATTCTGTGGCAGCACCGATGCAGTTGCAAAACCTCAGTAAAGATAGGAAAATCGGATATGCAGTTGTTACGTACAAAGTCAAAGCGGAAAAGGTCACAAAAGCTTCTAAGGATAAGATTTTAAATAGTATTGAAACAACAAGGGATACCGGCATTCAAACGGAATTATCAGGAGGCGATATCCAATTTTCTGACTCCGAGACTTCAGGTATGACTGAAATTGTCGGAGTACTTGTTGCCTTCGTAGTCCTGGCATTTACTTTTGTGTCTTTCCTAGCAGCTGGACTGCCGATTCTCACTGCGATAATCGGATTAGCGATTGGAATGCTAGGAATCATGATCGGAACAAATTATGTGGAAATCCAATCTGTTTCCTTATCTTTAGCAGCCATGCTGGGACTCGCAGTGGGCATTGACTATGCGCTCTTCATTATCAATCGCTTTAGACAACAGCTTGCACAAGGAGATTCTGTTCCAGAATCTGTTGCTATCGCAACGGGAACAGCAGGAGGTGCAGTAATCTTTGCAGGATTAACAGTTATTATTGGTCTTTTAGGACTGTCTGTTACAAAGATTCCATTCCTGACAACGATGGGCGTATCCGCGGCCTTTACTGTGCTCGTAGCTGTGTTGGTTTCCGTCGTTATATTACCAGCCATATTGGGACTTGTCGGCGATAAGATTGCCCCATCTAAACAAAATCGATTCTTACAAAAGATGGGTGGGGCAGGTAAGAAACACGTTGGTTCAAATAAATGGGGGGAATTTGTCACAAAGCGTCCTCTTATTGTTACAATTTTCGCAATCGGAATACTTGCAGTAATTACGATTCCATTTTTCCATATGAACCTTGGACTACCTTCGGATGGAACAACAAAATCCACAGCAACGACAGAAAGAAGAGCATATGATTTATTGACGGAAGCATATGGAGAAGGATTTCATGCCTCTTTAGTGGTAGTGGCAAAATCAGAGCAAGCAACAGCTGAAACTCAAAATGCTTTGAACACCATTTCAAAAGAATTGGGTACACTATCTGATGTAAAAAGTGTGACACCAGCTATCCCTGGGCCTTCTGGAAAGATTTATATGATTTCCGTCACACCAAAAACAGGACCAGACGATACAAAGACGAAGGATTTGGTAAAAGCAATCCGGGACAAATCGAACCAGACAGAGAAAGAAAATGGAATTGAACTAATGGTAACGGGCTCAGCAGCGATGAATATTGATATTTCACAAAAGCTGAGTGATGCCTTGCCGGTTTTCGCTGCCCTCATTGTGGGACTTGCATATATACTCTTAGTTCTAGTGTTTAGGTCTCTGCTCATTCCATTAAAAGCAGTTTTAGGGTTTCTACTTTCTCTTGGTGCTACGTTGGGAGCCGTGGTATTTTTCGTGCAGGATGGGCATTTCCAAAATATATTTGGTTTCCCGGCTGCCGGTCCGATCTTAGCCTTCTTGCCTGTCATTCTCATCGGGATCCTTTTCGGACTCGCAATGGACTATGAGGTGTTCCTAGTGAGCAAAATGCGGGAAGTATATACGCATACTAGTGACCCAAAGAGAGCTATTTTAGAAGGAATGCGGGAGAGCGGGAGAGTCGTAGTCGCAGCAGGATTAATTATGATGTCTGTATTTATTGGATTCATGTTGGCACCTGATACTATCATTAAATCCATAGGCATGTCTCTTACGTTCGGTGTTTTCTTTGACGCATTCATTGTGAGAATGACAATCGTACCTGCGGTTATGACTCTTATGGGTAAGTCAGCCTGGTACTTGCCAAAATGGCTAGATAAAATTTTGCCTAACATTGATGTTGAAGGAGAAAGCATTATACAACGCATGGACAACAAAAGTGAAAAGATATATAAACAGAACCCGCTTCCTATAAAATAGGAGCGGTTTTTTTAAGAGAAGGTATAAGTCCTCCTTCATCTATTCGAGTACATCTATGGAACCCAGGTAAGAAAAAATGCAATTAGTATAGTTTGTGAAGAACTCCGTACACTATTTTCTCTCTCTTTGCCTTGTTTGTTAAAAGTCTAGTTACTACAAATTTAATGGTTGTAACTATTGCCAAAGTAAGAAGCATTGTTAAAACAAACTCATACAGCATTAACTTCACCTCTACTCAATTGTTAGTTCAATCGTGATCGGTTTCCGCTGATCTCCATTTGGCGAGTAATCGTTGTGAGTGCCTGTTTGATAGTCATTCGGTCTAAATCGACCGTTGTACGTGGGGTAAGATTTTCCGAGAACAAACCGCTTAAATCATCTGAAATCGATAAAATACTTTTCTTTTTCGTCATAACAAAAATAACCTCCTAGCTTACGCCTTATTTCGAGTCGTTTTCGGTTTTGACCGATGCACTGACCGTTTCATTTGGCGTCCTAGAAGGTTGATATATAGCGATTCATTTGGTATGTAGACAAAAAAAAACACTTATTTTACATTTCGTAAAACAAGCGTCTTTTGGACGTCCTGAGAGGGATTCGAACCCCCGACCGACGGCTTAGAAGGCCGTTGCTCTATCCTGCTGAGCTACCAGGACATATGGAGCGGGTGATGGGAATCGAACCCACGACCGAAGCTTGGAAGGCTTCTATTTTACCATTAAACTACACCCGCATATGTTTTATTTTTTTATTTCTTTGCGACATCACCCTGTCGACAATATTTATTATAGTCACTATGCAAATTAAAGTCAACACTATTTTAAAACTTTTTTTCCAAAATAAAGGAAAAAATTTAAAAGTTGTTTAATTACCTTAGTTTATTAGGGTTTTTCGGCTTTTAGTACTCAGAAATTTTTTGTTTTCAGGTAAGGTTAGTAGCATCAAAAGCTACTAACCTCCTTTTATTCATTATAATTCAAATGAAGTAGTTATAAGCTCCGTTCCATCTGTATTATAAAAAGTAACATTAGCTTTCTTACCAATTGTTTCAAGAATAGCATAAGTCTTTTCTTTTCGCATTCTCGGTAATAATATGCTGCCAGGGTTAATAAAAAGTACACCATCAATTACCTCGGCTCCTAATACATGTGAGTGACCGAAACAAGCAATTGTTGCCCCAACCTCTTTACAACGATAATACAGCTTTTGTAATGACTGTTTTATTCCATGTAAATGACCATGTGTTGCATAGATTGTATATTCATTCCCACGGTGAATAAATTCTTCAGGGAATTCTCCTCTGAAATCACAATTTCCTCTTACAACATTATAATCCTTTAATTCCTTAGCATTTTCTTCTAATTCAGAATCTCCACAGTGTATCATTAAATCTACACTGTCACGATATCGGTCGGCGATTTCTTGCAATGGTTTCGTCAATCCATGGCTATCACTTACAATTAGTACTTTCATTAATTTGAACCTCTAAATAAAAAGTCTTTATCTTCTTTATTTATAACATTCATTAATGATTTAATTGCATTTGCACGATGACTTAAGCCACCTTTTTCATCTGTTGTTAATTCAGCCATCGTTTTATCTAATTCTGGCAAAAAGAATATTGGATCGTAGCCAAATCCGTTTGTTCCTCTTTTTTCATTGGCAATATATCCTTCAACTGTACCATAAACAGTGATTGTTTTTTTACTAGGAACTGCTAGAGCTAAAGCACAATAAAATCGTGCAGTTCTTTTGCCAGGAAAAACGCCTTCTAGTTCACTTAATACTTTTTGCAAATTATCTTCGTCACTTTTATGTAATCCAGCATATCGAGCAGAATAAACGCCTGGTCTACCTTCAAGTGCATCCACTATTAATCCAGAGTCATCTGCAATTACAGGCGTATCTAGCTCTCTCGCTAAATACTCAGCTTTTAAAATCGCATTTTCTTCAAATGTAGTTCCTGTTTCTTCAACTTCTTGAATTTCAGGAAAGTCTTTTAAAGATTTAATTTGAAATCCCATCGGGTTAAAAAGCGCTTCAAAATCCTTGACTTTGCCTTGATTATTAGTCGCAATAATGATTGTTTCCATCCTTAAAGTCTCTCCTCGAAATGATTATTGAAATTTAATACCTTCTTGTAATAACACTTCTTTTTGTTTTTCAATTAGAGATTTAATTCCTAATTCACCTAAAGATAATAACTCATTTAATTCTTCTCTTGAAAATGTTGCTTCTTCACCAGTCCCTTGAAGTTCAACAAACTGCCCTTTTCCAGTCATAATAATATTCATATCAACACTTGCAGCAGAATCTTCTACATAATATAAATCTAGTACTGGTCCAAGCTCATCTAAAATACCAACTGAAGTTGCTGCTAAATAATCTTTTACAGGATACGATTTTAATTTATCCATTTTAATTAATTTATCAAAAGCAAGCATCATTGCAACAAATGCACCAGTAATTGAAGTAGTTCTTGTTCCACCATCTGCTTGAATTACATCACAGTCGATCCAAATTGTCTTTTCACCAAGAGCTTCTAAATCAACTACTGCTCTTAACGCTCTTCCTATTAATCGTTGAATTTCCATTGTTCGACCAGTTACTTTTCCTTTAGATGATTCACGTATTGTACGCTCTTGAGTAGCCCTTGGTAACATAGAATATTCTGCTGAAATCCAACCTTTTCCACTATTTCTCAAAAATGGTGGAACACGGTCCTCAACTGTTGCATTACAAATTACCTTCGTATCACCAATACTTATAAGTACAGAACCTTCTGCATGTTTTGTATAGTGAGTAATTATCTCAATAGGTCTAAGTTCATTATTTAATCTTCCATCTGTTCTTGTCATGTTTGTTCCTCCTACAAAATCTTCCAAATACTAGTATAGACAAAAATGTGATTTCATTTCTACTTATTAACTATAATTTAAAGATAAAATTAAAAACCTTGTACAAAAATCATCACAATTTTTGTACAAGGTTGATATTTAAAACATTTTTTTAAAAGACAATTATTATCTTTTTCTAACCACTAGCTTACAATTTTTTCGTATTTACATCCTTAGGCCTAGAAACAGGTTGGCTTAAAGGCTTGCCTTGTTGGTCTAGCGCAGTTAATTTACCATTGATTTGAATTTCAATAGACTTAACTCCTTTTTGCTCTGTTAAAGAAAGAACAAGCGGCTGTAATACATCGTTATTGATCATATTTTTTGCAATGTTTCCATAGATTCCATCGTTAAAATTAAGTACTAACTTACCGCCTTTGAAAACAGGTTGACTAACAAGTTTCGTATCAGTTCCAAAATCGGAAACTAAATTTGAATATTCAGAAGGACCTTTTACAAGTTCATTTACGATTGCTGAATATGAATCTGTTTCAGCATTTGAAATCCTAGCCGTTACAGGTACATAATAAGTGTCTCCCATTTCCCCTTGAGAAACATAATATAGCGTAACTGGTCTTGAGTTCATAATATCTACAATGTCACCTTTATCAAAGTTAATTCCATCATCTCTTGTTAACCCATCACCAATCAGAGCCTTATTTACTGGCATCGATGCAAGTTCTTTTCCGTTTACTCTAATTTTCACCTTTGTCACATTATCAAATTGAGTTAAAGTCCAAGTAACAGCTTGAAACACTTTTAATTCATCTTCAGCACGGTATTGCTTAAATTCTGGTGAAAAATCAGCAATAATTGTACCATCCTTTTGAGTTTGAACACCTAAAACTTCTGTATTCGGAGGTAAAACTGCTTGGAAACCATTCGGTAATTCATCTGTAACAGGACCATCTTTTACTAAGTACTCTAACGCTTGTTTAGCCAAGCTAGTAGACTTAGGTAATTGGAATGTTTGCGGTACAACATACCCGTTACGGTCAATTAAATATAATTCCCTTTTTACCGTTTCCTCCTTCTTTGCTACTTCTTTTGAAGGTTGATCACTTTTATAAACTACAGTTTTAGGTGGATCAATGTCAGTTGAAGATTTCGTTGGAAGTAAACTACATCCACTCATTGTTGCGATTCCACATACCGCTGCTGCTGTTACTAACAATCTTTTTTTCATCACCATACTCCCCCCACGCTTTTTTATTATTTATACGAGCCTGTACATTTTTTAGAACAAGCTAAATAGAAAAAAATAAATAATTTAAATCTAGCTCTAAATTCACTGGAAATATTCACCTAAAAGACCTATCGTTCATATGATAAAAAGACTAAATGAATACCCATCCGAAGAACAGCTCGGTCAAGCAAGGAGGGTTAGCACAGTTGAAGGATAGAGACTATCAAACAAAGCACACACTCACAAAGCGTGAAAAAGAAGTATTCGAGCTTCTTGTTCAAGATAAGACTACAAGAGAAATTGCTGAAGAACTTTTTATAAGTGAAAAAACTGTGAGAAATCATATTTCAAATGCAATGCAGAAGCTTGGGGTTAAGGGGCGATCACAAGCAGTTATAGAGCTTCTTCGTATGGGAGAGCTTGAACTGTAGTTATTTTGTAGAAACACTTCTACAAACCAACATACTGCCGGCATTCTAATCGACATGCCGGTTTTGGTATTTACATTGAAACTTAAGTTTTTCATTTCTCTATTTTCTAGCTTGTAATGAATCTGATTATTTGAATTGAAAGTTTTACTTTATATCCTACTTATAGTAGATAAAAAAGCCTATCCGTATATTAGGATAGCGTCTCTGCTATAGGGGGATTTTATTTTAGCTCTTTTTACCTATCTAAAATAAAAAAAATCGTTTCCAGTTAGAAAACGATTTTCTTATTTTATATACTATAAAACTTCTTAGTATTTTCATATAAAGTTTTATATGCAACTGATATATCTATGTCTTTTAACTCAGCTATCTTTGCAACCGATTGATGCATAAATTTAGGATGTGTCCACTCATTCTCAAAAGGCCCTTCAAATGGCCAAGGACCATCTGTTTCTACCATCATTAGTTCTAAAGGATACTTTTTCACTAAGTCTTGAATCTCATTTTCATATAATACATCTGGTGTAATTGAGATAAAATACTCATTTTTTATCATCCGTTTAATTGTTTGATCGTCTCCTTTAAACCAATGAAAATGAGCTTTTTGTATAAAATATTTTTCTAGTAGATTACATACGGTTTCGGCATCCTCATATACTGCATGTAATATGATCGGTTTATTTAACTCTTTTGCAAGCGAGATAAATTTTTCTAGTAATTGAATATAAGGTTCGTAATTAATCTGTTCTTCCAAATTCTTATAATATGGTAATCCAACTTCTCCGATAGCGACCATTTCATCCTGATGGATCTTAATCCATTCAATTAATTTATCAACCTCTTCATCAGAAGGGATTTGTTGTTCAGGATGAAATCCGAATGCAGGATATACACTATTATTTTGTTTTTTTAACTCTAAATTTTTCTTACTAGATTTTAAATCCATCGAAACCGAAATGATCGCCTCGATTTCGAGTCTTTCTATTTTAGTTAATATTTCTTCTTTTTGACTAGTATCATAAGAATCTAAATGAATATGAGCATCTATCATTTTCATCGTATTACTCCTTCTCTAAAGCCAAATAGATTTTTCTTTTATATTCCGTAAATTCGTCACTTAATAATAATTCTTTTTTGCGTGGTCTTGGAAATGGCACAATGATTTCTTTTTTGATTTTGGCTGGTTTGTCAGAAAATATATAGATTCGATCAGACATTAACAACGCTTCATCAATATTATGAGTAACCAATAAAATTGATCGTCGTTGCTCCTCCCAAATTGATAAAAGCCATTGTTGCATTTCAAGTCTAGTGAACTCATCTAAAGCTGAAAAAGGCTCATCCATACACATAAACGACTGCGGTGCTAGTAATGACCTTAAAAATGAAACTCGTTGTTTCATACCACCAGATAATTCATGAGGGTAAGCATTCTCATAGTTTTCTAAACCGGTTCTTTTAAGCCAGTCTCTTGCCAATTTTTCATCAGGTTTATGTTTTAATTCCTTTGACAAAACAATATTTTTTAATACTGTTCTCCAAGGTAGTAACGAATGATCCTGAGGCATAAAACTAATATGACCAAGTTCTCCATTTATTATCGACCCATTTAACCTTACTTCTCCAGAATCAGGTTTTAGTAAACCACCTATAAGATGAAACAACGTACTTTTCCCACTACCAGATGGACCTAAAATTGATACAAATTCACTCTCGTTTACATAAAGGGAAATATTATCTAACACTTGATGACCGCTATAACTCTTTGATAATTGTTCTACTTGTAATGTCATTTCCGTTTCTCCCCTTTAACTTTCCATTTAACAGTAAAACGTTCAATTACAACTATTAGGAAGAAGAAAAGCATACTTAAAAACATAATGATAAAAATTGAAACAAATACTCGATCTGTTCTAAATGAAGATGAAGCTAAAGTCATATATACACCAATTCCAGATTTCGCTCCTAGCCATTCAGATATGACTGCCCCCATAACACTATAAGTTGCTGAAATCTTTAAGCCGGAAAATATGGAAGGTAGAGAAAAAGGCAACTCAACTTTCCAAAAAATTTGTGATTTGGATGCTCCTGCCATTTTCATATAATCTATTAGTTCACTTGGTGTTTGTCGGAAACCATCCAGCGCTGAAACTGTAACAGGGAAAAAACAAACAAGAGAAATAATAATTAATTTAGGTAATACACCAAATCCAAACCAAATAATTAAAAGCGGTGCCAATACGATAATTGGTACATTTTGCGAAAGAATTAATAATGGGTAAAAAGCTTCCCTAACACTTGGAATTAAATGTAATAGAAATGCTATTAAAAATCCTAATAAACTACCAATTAACAAACCAATAATCGTTAATTGAATTGTAGAAGAAATATGAGGAAGTAGTGAATCAGATGATTTCATTCCTTCTTTAAAGATTGAGATCGGCCCTGGCAATAACCAAGATTCGATTTTCCAAATTTTAATACTTAGCTGCCAACAGATTAAAAAAAGCAGGATGACAACGATTGGTTGCCATCCTTTTATATTTTTAGATTTCATTAACGGTACTTCTCCGTTAACACATCCATCGTAATACCTTGTGGTTGGTAAAGTATTTTCATTTGAGTGATCACATTATGGCAACCTATTTCAATCATTCTTTCATTCATTTTTTGAACAACCTCTAACAATTGTTTCAAGTCACCTTCCATAGTTGTTTCCAATGGTTGAACTTGATATTTTACACCTGATTCATCAATAATTTTAATAGCTTCATCAACTGCTGGAATAACATCCTCAATATTATTTGTTTTCGGTATAATTTGGACACTCATTAAAGTAGTTTGCATATTAACTCCTCCTTATTTCGCTGGTAAGAAATCATTCGTAAATGCTTCTTTTGGCTTAAAGTTTCCTTCTAATAATTTATTTTCAGCTAAGAAATCTGCATAGTTTTTCCAAACTGATAATTTTTGCTCTCCCCAACGGTCTGCATCATCTTTATATTTAGATGCTAACCATTCTTGGCTTTTTTCCACTAATTTTTTATCTAAATCCGGATTATCCTTTATTAAAATTGATGCAGCTTCTTTTGGGTTATCAATCGCAAAATTATATCCTTTTGATGCTGCAGCAACAAATGCTTTTACTATTTTAGGGTTTTTACTAATCATTTTTTCGTTCGTAGCTAAAACTGGAGTATAGTAATCTAGCTTTTTACTATAATCAGTTAAATAAATCATGTTTAATTTTTCTCCACGAAGCTCTGCTTCAATCCCTGTCCATCCTTGATAAATCCACGCAAAATCGATATCTCTTTTTACTGCTGTAAAGAAATCAGCATCACCCATATTAACGATATTTACCTTATTAACATTCGCATTTTCTTCTGACATAAGCGATTTTAAAATAGCCTTTTCAACCGGTGAACCCCATCCACCATATGTTTTTCCAACGAAATCTTTTGGAGACTTAATTTCTTTTTTCACTGGTGATGCGAACCCAGAAGTATTATGTTGAATAATTGCTGCAATTGAAACAATCGGTACATTTTGAACTCTTGCTTGTGTAATTGACTCTTGATAAGAAACCCCAAAATCTGCTTTACCTGATGCCACCAATTGGTCTGCCCCTGTTTCTCCCGGACTGATTATATCTACATCAAGTCCTTGTTCCTTAAAGTAACCTTTTTCCTTAGCAACAAATAGCCCAGTATGATTTGTATTTGGCGTCCAGTCTAGTACGACTGTCACCTTTTTTAATTTCTTTGTCTTTTTAGTAGTGGCAGTTTTGTTTTGACCACATCCAGTTAACATTAAACAAATAGCCACTAAAAATACTACTAGTTTTTTCATTATCTATATCTCCTTTTTGTTTCTTGTTTATACAAAAAAAAACGCCCGGATACTAACCCGGACGTAAATGCGCTGTAAAAAACATATCTAAAAAGAGATACTGTTCCCTACGCTGGCATCACCCAGATCAGGTTCTAAGAGTCAACATCTTAAGGACGCTATCTCGGCCAGCAACACTGGCTCCTCCACATTTTTCTCATATATAAACTTTTCCTCATAAATATAACAGATAATGGTTGATTTTACGAATTATTTTTAACTTGCGTTTAATTGTTTTAATACTCAGTTAATAAGCGAAATAAAACTATGAAATTATAACATTTTTAAAAAGAGAATGATAAACAAAAATATCATTTCTTATAGTAAAATCTTAGATGGATAAAGAATATACTACATCAACAAATTATTAAGTAAAATGAGGGGATTTTTTGAATAAACCAATCGGAGTCATTGACTCAGGTGTTGGGGGCTTAACAGTTGCCAAACAAATTATAAGACAATTACCTAAAGAGGACATTTTATACTTAGGCGATACAGCAAGATGTCCATACGGATCACGACCATATACGGAAATTAGAAAATTCACTTGGGAAATGACTAATTTTCTATTGGAAAAAGATATAAAAATGTTAGTCATCGCCTGTAATACAGCAACTTCAATAGTCTTAAATGAAATGCGAGAAAAACTCCAAATCCCAGTCATTGGTGTTGTTCGCCCAGGTGCCAGAGCAGCAATCAAATTAACACAAAATGACCACATCGGTGTCATAGGAACGAATGCTACTATTAATAGTAAAGCATATCATTCTGCACTAAAGCGGATTAATGACAAAGTTTTAATTGAAGGTTTGGCATGTCCAGAGTTTGCTGGAATTGTTGAAAATGGGGACTACAATAAACCTGAAATATTTGAGATTGTTAAACACACTCTTGCACCGCTTATTGATTCAAATATTGATACCCTAATACTTGGTTGTACTCATTACCCATTACTCGGTCCAATCATTCAAAAAGTGATGGGACCATCAATCCAACTTATCAGCTCTGGCGATGAAACAGCTTTAGAAGTAAGTGCAATACTGGATCAACAAAATATATTATCGAACTCTGAAATCATTTCACACGAATTTTTTACAACTGGGGATCCAACCATTTTTAGTAAAATAGCTTCATCTTTATTCCAAGAACCGATGGAAAATGTAAAGTATATAAAACTATAAAAATTTATAGACTTCAATAAATGAAGAAAACCAACAAAGTAATCCTTTGTTGGTTTTTGTGTTTTTTTAAATTGCAAACGCTCTTCAATTTAATAAAGTTTATTCTTTTTTACTACTTGAAAAATAATCTTTAAGCATCGCATTGTTCTTTACAACATCTTCTAATGTATATTGATCTAATACTTGTAAAAATTGTTCTAATGCGTTATTAAATATATGTTTTAAAGAACAAACGGGCGTAATAACACAAGTACCACCGTGCTCAAAACATTCTACAATATTAAAGTCTTCTTCAGTTTTACGGATTATTTCTCCGATATTTATTTCTGTTGGCAATTTAGCTAAACGGATTCCACCGTTTCTACCACGTATCGTTTCGATATAGCCCATCTTTCCTAAATTATAAATTATTTTCATTAAATGGTTTTTAGAAATATCATAAGCTTCAGCGATGTCCTTAATTTTAACTAATTTTTCACGAGGCTCTGAGCTTAGAAATATTAATACACGAAGAGAGTAATCCGAATAAGTTGTTAAACGCATAACTTGTCCTCACTATTTTATTTAAAATTAATCATAGCATAATTGTGAACATTTTTTAAACTTTTATGTATTTTTTCGAAAAAATTCACAAAAGAAGTATTTTGTATATTGCTTTAAACGAATTCTAGGTCTAAGATTAAGATGTATTTACAATACTACTTTAAATCGTGATTAGGGGGATTTTTCATGTTATCTCAAAAAACAATTGATATTATTAAGTCAACAGTTCCAGTCTTAGAAGTAAAGGGTACAGAGATCACTAAAGTATTCTATAAAAATTTATTTACTAATCATCCTGAATTATTAAATGTATTTAATCATACAAATCAACAAAAAGGTAGACAACAAACAGCTCTTGCAAATACTGTTTTAGCTGCAGCACAAAATATTGATAAACTTGCAACTATTATTCCTGTTGTAAAACAAATTGCTCAAAAGCACCGCAGTCTTCAAGTTAAAGCAGAGCACTATCCAATCGTAGGTCAACATTTACTAGGAGCGATTAAAGAAGTACTTGGTGATGCTGCAACTGATGAAATTCTAGGTGCTTGGGCGGAAGCATATGGAATTATTGCTCAAGTATTTATCGATATCGAAAAAGAAATGTATGAGGAAGCTTCTTCTCAAGAAGGTGGATGGTCTGATTTTAAAGAGTTTAAAGTCATCGAAAAAGTTGAAGAAAGTGATGTAATAACATCATTCTACCTAGCTCCTAAAGATGGTTCTTCAGTTCCTACTTTCTTATCTGGTCAATATATTACTGTTCGTTCACAAATTCCTGGTGAAGAGTATTTATCAAACAGACAATATAGCTTATCTGATGCACCTGGTAAAAATCACTTTAGAATTTCAGTAAAAAGAGAAGCTGAAGAAAATCAACCTCTAGGTAAATTCTCAAACTACCTGCACAATCAAGTAAATGTTGGTGATACATTAGAAATTACTGCTCCAGCAGGTGAATTTACTTTAAATACTGAAGTTGATTCAGATGTTGTTTTCTTAAGTGGTGGTGTTGGAATTACTCCATTAATCAGTATGGCTAAGTCAATTGCAAGCAATCAACCACAACGTCAAGTCAACTTCATCAGTGCTTCAAGAAACGGTAAATTACAAGCATTTGAAAATGAACTAAACCAATTAAAAGATCAATTAACAAATTACAATTTATCATTTGTTTATGAGAATCCTTCTGAGGAAGATCTTCAAAACAATAACTTTAAAAAGCAAGGATATATTGATGCAGAATGGTTAAATAACAATATTAAATCAGACAATGCAGATTATTACGTATGTGGACCAGTACCGTTTTTAAAAGCGATTATTACAAGCTTAAAAGAATTAGGTATTAAAGATACACAAATTCATTATGAATTCTTCGGACCAGCAATGAATTTAGACACAGAACCTAAAAGCCCTGTACAACAAGGTTAATCTAATATTTAAAAAGGATGCTCAATTAAGAGCATCCTTTTCACGTTGTTGAAAAAAATCTTGCCAATAAATTTCCAAATTTTCGTAAAAGGAGCCTGCGAGGTTGATTTCCACTACAGGATGCTCGCTTTCCATGGGGCGAGACCTGAGCCTCCTCGTCACGTTCGTTCCTGTGGGGTCTCAGGCTTCCCGCATTTCCCATAGGAGTCGAGCACCCCTCCGTTCCAATCAACTAATTCATCAAAAAAAGCATACAATAAAAACCTAATCAAATAGCCTTTACTTAGAGTAAAATAACAGTTGTTTATTAAACAGTTTGTAGGTCAATTAATACTGAACATTAACTTATAAACTAATCGATTGAACTTGTTTTTCTAAAAATTAGCTCATAATATTTTTAACTTCTGAAATAAAACCATTTCTAGTGTTTGTTGGAATAATAAAATTTCTCAAATATATTAACATTTAAACCATTAATAGATTATCCAAAAATGATAACTTAATCATTAATAAATTTTCATTTAATGTACGTTTCCCTATTGACCGTTTTATATTTTCAATACTTTGAAAAGGATGCTCTATTAGCATCCTTTTTTATTTCCGTTCTAATAATACAGCCACTTTTTTTAAAACTGTCGGTATTGTAAAGCTACCGAAAATTGCGATTAGGTCACTTGAGTAGTATTTTTTTAGAGAGCCATATACTAAGCTGCTTATCATAAGATCGTACAAAAAGAATCGACCAAATTCACGTTTAGTTATGACCATAAAGATGATAGATGTATTTCTTGTTGTAAGAATAAGCCCACCTTCTTTTAGAAGAATTGATCATTCTAATAAGTGAAAATCACTAATTTATTTTTTATCTAACATCCAATAATATTTTTCAATTTCTTCTTTTACTTTTATCATTCCAATTTTCTCTAAAACCCTAATAGAGGCATGATTATAAATAGAACAAATAGCAGTTATTCTTGTAACATGATTATTCTGCAATCCCCACTCACAAAAAGCCCTACCCATTTCAGTTGCATATCCTTTACCTTGATAACTAGGTGCAATACTATAACCTATTTCCATAATCCCAGTTTCATCAGGACCACCTTTAAATCCCATGTCCCCAATAATTACTCGATCTTTTTTATGAACAATAATTCCTTCATATTTTTCTTCAGTAGGATGAGTTTGAAAACGAGAGATTTTATAAGGGAAAAGATTTTTATATACGAGAATTGGCCACCCATTAGCGAATCTATAAAATTGGTTTTCAAATTCTAACTCTTTATTTCCACTTAAAACAGAAACCATGGCTTCTGCTGTAAAAGTCATTAATAATAAGTTTTTAGTTTCAGTGATTAGCATTAACTGACTCCTGTATACTAAATTTCATTGATTTTTTGACTACTGCTTCCCCTAAAAAATATTCTAGAAATTA
The DNA here is from genome assembly GCF_042886615.1 of Gottfriedia sp. NPDC057991. Classification (NCBI taxonomy): domain Bacteria; kingdom Bacillati; phylum Bacillota; class Bacilli; order Caryophanales; family Bacillaceae; genus Gottfriedia; species Gottfriedia sp. NPDC057991. Next base: position 58,157 of record NZ_JBHVQN010000001.1, on the reverse strand, counting down.
CTAACCCAATCAAGCCAAGCAATATAAATAAACCAGCTCTAACCATCAATGTAATATTTGGTAAATCTATTAATACAAGTTTTCCTAGTGTCAGTAATAATAAACCTATCCCAGTATATGTCCAAACTTTAAACTTCTTAATGTAACCAAGTATCATAGCTAAAATTGAAAGCAAGATCCAACTTATATTAATTAATAATCGAATCATATTGTCAGACTGATCTACCGCAATTATTTGAACAATTTGTGTTATAAAAGTAATCAATATAACCGTAATTAATAAAGAACTGCTTAATAAGATAAATTGCTTTTCATCTTCATTTTTATAAGCCAAAATTGCAATCGTAATAAGAGCTGCAATTAATACAAGCCAATTCATCGTTTCAAAAGACCTAAAAGAATCTATTCCAACTGATAAAATGGATATGCCTACAGGAATGAATGTAAGGGCCGCTATAATTAATTTCAGTAGATCTCGATATTTTAAATAAAATAAATAAGATGATACTGCTTGAACTATTAATACAGTACATAGTAAGTTTTCTGAAACACTGTCCAAACATAGGAATGAAATGGCCAATATAAAATTAGTCGAAAATCCAAAGAAAAAATCCGATTTCTTTTTATAATAAAAAGTCAGGAATAAATATCCTACACATAAAAAGATTAAAATCATTGTTCTAGTCTGATCTTCAAATGCACTAAAGATCCAACCGATTGTTAAAATAAAACTGGTGTGAAGAATTATTACTTGCTTTTTAATAGCAAAATTAGATTTTAACAATATAGCTAGCAAACTAATATGTTGAACGAGAATACTTAGTGCGAAATATTCAATTCCATTCGTATTAAAATTAACTAAAGCAACAATTAAATAAGATAAATGCAATAATATTACAGACGAAAGATAGATGAATTTATAGTTCTTAAACGTTGCATAAAACATAAAGCATAAATAAATCACTGTTTCATAGATAGAGAAAAATAAATAGTTTGGCGAATCACTTTTAACTAGGAATGGTACAAAAACGGCTCCTATTATACTTATTAATCCAATTACTTCTGATTTGTATCTATTCATAGAATAAAAACCAATACATACCCAAATAATTAAAAGGGCAAATGCAATCGTTGATCCAACCATGTGATATAAATGATGCATGGCAAATGTAGTTAAAAATAGTACTGGTAACACGCCACCAATTAATGATTGGCCAAGTGTTGAACGATTAGCTTTCATTTGACGATTTCCGTACCAGAATAAAGCAGTGGCTATAACAAATCCAATTCCTACTTTTGCATACTTGTTTAATACCCCATAATCTGATGCCGCTTTAAATCCCCACATTACTCCAAGTATGAAAATAAATATAAAAAATCTAGGTAACCACTTTTGGAAAATAAGCGCTTCATAGTCAACCTTTTCATTTTCAACTGTTACTTTAACCTGTCTACTAACTGTTTTTTGTGGTTTAGGATTATTTACTTTAGTTTGGCTTATTTGTTTAATCTCGTTTGAAGTTTCCTTCGTAATTAAGAGAAATTCAATTTGTTTCTTCATTTCTCTGACTTCTTCTTCAAGCTTTTCTACCTTTTTTTGAAGATCTTGATTCTGATTATCCAACTGCATCACCTCTTAACATAACTATGTATTTTATTAAAACTAAATAACAAAAAAGACATACTTCATATAAGTTCGATATTTTTGAGATTTATCCTATAAAAAGATTTTTTATGAAGTATGTTTTTGCAAATTTCGTCATATTTCCCAGAAAATAAAGACAATCAGTTTACTGGAAAACAATTATTTTTAATTATATCGGTCAAATAAAAAAATCCTCTATTATAAAAATAGAGGATTTTTAAAATTAAAATAGAACTTTTTCTAATTTTTGTTGTTTGACCATTTCTAAGAAGCTCTCGAATGGTTGAGTACCGATGTCACCTTCGCCACGTTTACGAATAGCTACAGTATTATTTTCAACCTCTTGATCACCAACTACTAACATAAAAGGTAATTTTTGAAGTTGTGCTTCACGGATTTTATAACCAATTTTTTCGCCACGTAAATCAGCTTCAACACGGATTCCTGCAGCTTTTAATTGATCAGCAAGTATTTGTGCATATTCATTGTGAACACTTGAAATTGGTAATACTGCTACTTGAACTGGTGCTAACCATAATGGGAATGCTCCAGCAAAATGTTCAGTTAAGATTCCTAAGAAACGGTCAATTGAACCATATATTGCACGGTGGATAACAACTGGACGTTCTTTTTGGTTATCTTCATTAACATAAGTTAAATCAAATTTCTCAGGCATTTGGAAATCTAATTGAATTGTAGCACATTGCCAGCTACGTTTTAATGCATCTTGAATATGGAAATCGATTTTCGGACCATAGAATGCACCATCGCCTGGGTTTAATTTAAAGTCTAAGTTCTCAGATTTTAGAACATTTTCTAACGCCTGCTCTGCTGTGTTCCATAACTCTTCTGAACCCATTGAATCTTCTGGACGAGTTGATAATTCTACTTTGTAAGTGAATCCGAATACGCCGTAAATTTCTTTTATTAAGTTAATAACTTCAATAATTTCGCCTTCAATTTGGTCAGGACGACAGAAGATATGTGCATCATCTTGAGTAAAAGTACGAACACGCATCATACCATTTAAAGCACCAGAGTATTCATGACGGTGAACTTGACCATTTTCACACATACGAACCGGTAGATCACGATATGAATGCAATTTATTTTTATAAATTAACATATGACCTGGGCAGTTCATCGGTTTTAATGCGAATTTTGTTTCATCAACTTCAGTAAAGTACATGTTTTCATGGTAGTGATGCCAGTGACCTGATTGCTCCCATAATCTTTGATTCATAATGAATGGTGTACGAACTTCTTTATAATCTTTTGAAGTTTGTAATCCGCGCTCATATTGTTCTAATTCATTACGGATAATAGTACCTTTTGGTAAGAAGAATGGCATACCAGGTGCTTCTTCAGAGAACATGAATAATTCAAGCTCTTTACCTAATTTACGGTGATCACGTTTTTTAGCTTCTTCTAATAAGTGTAAATGCTCTTCTAATTCCTTTTTACTTGGGAAAGCAGTACCATAAACACGTTGAAGCATTTTATTATTCGCATCGCCTCTCCAATATGCACCAGCAACTGATAATAATTTAATCGCTTTTACACGGCCAGTTGTAGGAACATGTGGTCCACGGCAAAGGTCTACGAATTCACCTTGAGTATACATTGAAATAACTGCATCTTCTGGTAAATCACGGATTAATTCTAGTTTAAACTCATCGTCTAATTCAGTGAAGAATTTAATTGCGTCTTCACGACTAACCTCTGAACGAGTAATCGGTAAGTTTTCTTTAATAATTTTTTCCATTTCTTTTTCAATTTTCGGTAGGTCTTCTACTTTAATTGAAACTGGAAGATCAATATCATAATAGAATCCGTCTGCAGTTACTGGTCCAACTCCAAATGCAGCTTTTTCGCCTTTATATAGACGTTTTACTGCTTGAGCTAAAATATGCGCTGAACTATGACGCATCATTTCTAAGCCATCTTGATCATCTTGAGTAATTATTTGAACTTCACAATCTTCAGTAATAAGTGTATTTAAATCCACTAATTTCCCATTAATTTTTCCACCAAGCGCTTTTTTCTTTAAGCTAATGGAGATTGAACCCGCGAAATCTTCAACTGTTGTATTTTGTTCCACCTCGCGAATTGATCCATCTGGTAATTTAATTGAAATCATTTAAGTTCACTCCTTTTTCAAATTAATTTTGACAATAAAAAAAGAGCACACTCGTAGGGACGAATGTGCTCGTGGTTCCACCCTAATTTAATGTACACAAAAATAAGTATACAAAATCTCAACGTTTTAACGGTCTACACCGATAGTAGTTACTTGTAAAAAAATTACGTTCCCCACTATAGCTACAAGGTGGTAAGTCATTCAACGTATAGAGAATTCTCGCACCAAATGAATTCCTCTCTTACTATCGTCTTGAACGCTCGTGTCCTTGATCTTTGCTTTTCCTTATTCGTATAAAAGTATTATATAGAATGTCATTGAATTCTTCAAGTACTCATCTTAAGATAAATTTAATTGTTTGATCATTCTATTCGATCTTTATCCAGTATGTGACAATATTACTTGTTTTAAACACTAACTACTGTATTCTTTATTTCTTTTAATAATTTTTCTTTCCATTCACTTTTCCATTGTTCACTACGTCCTGTATGCCGATTTATATTTACTAAAGAATTTCGTCCGGTAAAGCAAATTTCACTTTGAGGATTAATCCCCATATAGTGTAAATCAATCGATGAATTTCCAACTTTAGCAATTTTTACGTACACATCAATTATTTCATTAAAAAATACTTGTCGTAGGTAATCACATTGTAAATCAGCGACAACTGGAATAAATTCACTATGATTTGCCGTCCATTCTTGCATAAGCCCTAAATATTTTAAATACTCAATACGTGCTTCTTCAAAATAAACGAATGGAACTGTATTATTCATATGTCCAAACATGTCTGTTTCATTAAATCGAACTTTAATTGTAATCTTAAATGAAAACTCAGATTGCCACTCCTGTAAATTAGATACATAATTCATTTTTCCCATCGAATTTGCCCCCTTACTATCTTTATTATATCATTAATCCCTTTAAAGAATGAATATTCATTCAGTTTTCAAGGAGGCAGGATGAAGGAAATAAGGGTCTTATAAGATAGTAAAAGCGTCATTAAGAGAATTGGTTAATATCTTCTCTACTAGTCTTTTCTATCTTCTGCTCTCCCTTTCTTTACCCTAACCCTGTTAAGTCATTAAAAACAATATTTAACATTCAATAATTTTGATGAATATAATTTCCATGTTTGAACGTGATTCTTTTGAAATGATTATTTCGCATCCAAGCATCTACACGTTTTTCAAAAAGCTCACCTCCATATAATGGGTATCTTTCTGATATAGGATTTTTTTCATTATATATTTTATTTTTAAAATCATTTGTCCTGATTAAATAACATTGATCTGAAAATCCATAACCAATATAAAAGTTTTCGTCTTCATCCAATGATTCTTGTTTTGCCTCAAAAACATTTCCATTCCATACTGGATTTGCTACTTTGATTCTTTCATCATCTTGAAGTTTTAATAATGATAATTCAATCCAATTAAAAGGCTTTTCTAAAATAGAATCGCTTGAAAAATGAAGTAAATACTCTGTATTGCAAAGATAAATACTAACAAGCTCTGAGATGGAATAGTAATAACCACCTTTGAAGCTTTCCTTTGTAACCTCAAAATAATTAAGGGCTTCTTTTGAATAATCATCAACTATTACATATGATGATAAAACATCTCTAGAGATAAGTTTGTCTGCATGACGACTGACTTCCCTTACATCTTGTACGTTATTAATATATAAAATTTTTTCTTTAAATTGAAATTGATTATATTCAATCATTTTTTCTAAACGATCTGTCTTTAAAAGTATTTCCCAATCTTTTTCATAGCATTTCGTCTCAAATGTTACTTCAAACTGTTGCATTCAAGTCAACCTCCGTTCAAAACAGTGAGTGTGGTAAGACACTTCACTTTGCTGCCTTTACTATTGATATGATTTGAAATGCGAGTTTATTAGAAGATATTTATTTAAAAATGCAAAATAAAAGCATGTCCCAAAGGAACATGCTTTTATTTTTATTAAATTTCGTCGCTTCCAAAGAAGTCTTTGAAAGATTGGATTGTAGTTGCACGGTTTAATGCTGCAATTGAAGTTGTTAAAGGAATACCTTTTGGACAAGATTGTACACAGTTTTGTGAGTTACCACAGTTTGATAGTCCACCGTCTCCCATAATTGCGTGTAGACGTTCTTCCTTATTCATTTCACCAGTAGGATGAGCATTAAATAAACGTACTTGTGAAAGTGGTGCTGGCCCAATAAAGTTAGATTTACTATTAACGTTTGGACAAGCTTCTAAACATACACCACAAGTCATACATTTTGATAATTCATAAGCCCATTGACGTTTTCTTTCAGGCATTCTTGGTCCAGGACCTAAGTCATGCGTTCCATCAATTGGAATCCATGCTTTAACGCGTTTTAAAGAATCGAACATACGGCTACGATCAACTTGTAAGTCACGTACTACAGGGAATGTGCTCATAGGCTCAAGACGGATTGGTTGTTCCAATTTGTCAATAAGCGCTGAACATGATTGTCTTGGTTTACCATTGATAACCATAGAACATGCTCCACAAACTTCTTCAAGACAGTTCATGTCCCAAGAAATTGCAGTCGTTTCTTTTCCATTTGAATTAACTGGATTTTTACGAATTTCCATTAACGCCGAGATTACGTTCATATTCGGACGATAAGGGACAGTAAATGTTTCTTCATATGGCGCAGTATTTGGTGAATCTTGACGTTTAACAATTACAGTAATTGTCTTTTCAGCAGTCATTGTTCCATTATGCATTTGCTTTGTCCTCCTTCTTCTTAGAATAGTCACGTTTTCTAGGTTGAATTAATGATGTATCAACATCTACGTAATGGAATAATGGTGAATTTGATTTCTCATCAAATTTAGCCATTGTAGTTTTTAAGAATTCCTCGTCATTACGGTCTGGGAATTCAGGTTTATAGTGAGCTCCACGGCTTTCATTACGGTTATATGCACCTAATGTGATAACACGTGATAAGTGAAGCATGTTTTCAAGTTGACGAGTAAATGAAGCACCTTGGTTACTCCATTTAGCTGTATCATTAATATTAATGTTTTGATAGCGCTCATAAAGCTCTTGAATTTTTTCATCAGTTTTTAATAAGCGATCATTGAATCGAACTACAGTAACGTTGTCTGTCATCCACTCTCCAAGCTCTTTATGAAGAAGGTATGCATTTTCTTTACCGTCCATTTTATAAATACGATTCATTTTTTCTTTTTCTTCATTAGCATTTGATTCATACACAGTAGACGCTACATCATCAGAAGATTTAGCTAAACCACTTACGTATCTTACAGCATTTGGTCCAGCAACCATCCCACCATAAATAGCAGAAAGTAATGAGTTAGCTCCTAAACGGTTAGCTCCGTGCATTGAGTAATCACACTCACCAGCAGCAAATAAACCAGGAATTGTAGTCATTTGGTTATAGTCAACCCATAATCCACCCATTGAGTAGTGAACTGCTGGGAAGATCTTCATTGGAACTTTTTTCGGATCATCACCTGTGAATTTTTCATAAATCTCAATGATTCCACCAAGTTTTACATCAAGTTCATGTGGATCTTTATGTGAAAGATCTAAATAAACCATGTTTTCACCATTGATCCCAAGTTTGTGGTCAACACACACAGAGAAAATCTCACGTGTAGCAATATCCCTTGGTACAAGGTTTCCATATGCAGGATATTTCTCTTCTAAGAAATACCATGGTTTACCATCTTTATACGTCCAAACTCGTCCACCTTCACCACGAGCACTTTCACTCATTAAACGGTTTTTATCATCTCCAGGAATTGCAGTTGGATGGATTTGAATAAATTCACCATTTGAATAAACAGCACCTTGACGATATACAGCTGCAGCAGCTGAACCAGTATTGATAATTGAATTTGTAGTTTTACCAAAGATAATACCAGGGCCACCAGATGCCATAATTACAGCATCCGCAGGGAAGCTTACGATTTCCATTGATGTTAAGTTTTGTCCAACAATACCACGACATACACCTTCATCATCAGTAACAACTCTTAAAAATTCCCAACCTTCATACTTTTGAACAAGACCTTCAGATTCGTAACGACGAACTTGCTCATCTAATGCATATAATAATTGTTGTCCAGTCGTAGCACCAGCAAATGCTGTACGGTGATGTTGTGTTCCACCGAAACGACGGAAGTCTAATAATCCTTCAGGCGTACGGTTGAACATTACACCCATACGATCCATCATATGAATGATGCCAGGTGCTGCTTCTGCCATTGCCTTTACTGGTGGTTGGTTTGCTAAGAAATCTCCACCATAAATTGTATCATCAAAGTGCTCCCAAGGAGAGTCACCTTCACCTTTTGTATTAACCGCACCATTAATTCCACCTTGAGCACATACTGAATGTGATCGTTTTACGGGAACTAATGAAAATAAATCTACTTTTGTGCCAGCTTCAGCGGCTTTAATTGTTGCCATAAGACCAGCTAATCCGCCACCGACGATAATTATTTTCCCACTCATGACTCTCTCTCCTTACAAATTCGCTAGTTGTGGATCAATGAATGCAAAGATAGCAGTTAATCCAACGAATGATAATACAACGAAAATACCTAATGTAACATATGTTGAAATGCGTTGTGATCTAGGTGTGACAGTAATTCCCCAAGATACGAAGAATGACCATAATCCATTAGCAAAGTGGAATATTGTTGAAATAACACCTACTATATAGAAAACTAACATAAATTTTGAATGAAAAATATCAGCCATCATATTATAATCAACCGTTGCTCCTAGTTGAGCAGCGATACGTGTTTGCCATACGTGCCAAGTAATAAAAATTAAAGTAACTACACCAGAAATACGTTGGAATAAATATAACCAGTTACGTAAGTATCCATAATTTTTAACATTGCTAGTTCCTGTGAACGCAATGTATAGTCCGTAAATTGCATGGTATAAAATTGGTAAGAAAATAACAAAAATTTCTAAAAAATAGCGGAATGGTAAATTCGCCATAAATTCAGCAGCTTTGTTGAACGATGTTGCTCCATTTGTCGCAAAATGATTGACAACTAAGTGCTGTGTTAAAAAGATCCCAACCGGAATAACTCCTAGCAATGAATGAAGTTTTCTAAAGAAAAACTCCCTTCCATTCTTGTTGCTCATGTAAACCCCTGCCCCCTTTAGTTTGTGCACATGAAAATTTAATTCCTCTATTATTCTAAAAAAATAGAATAAATAAGCAATACGCATAAAAAGTCGAAATTTTTATGACATTTATCTACAATCCATTCTACTCCTGATAATATAGCAGGTCAAGAAAACGCGTACATTTTTCTTTACTGAAAAAACTTCTCATTTAAATTGGTAAACCTTGTAATCTACAAGTGTCGAATTATTGTTTTTACTATTAAATATTGTATATAATAAAAACATGTTTTTTAGGAAAGGGAGAGTTATCCGACCATGACGAACGGCATTGAAAATTTAAATATTCCGGGAAATATTTCTGGTTTTGGCTATGAGCTAATACGTAACGATCTATTGAATGATTTATTAGGAAAAGAGCAAAATGATATTTTATATTGGGCGGGTAAAATGATTGCCAGAAAATATCCTTTAGCAACCTTTGAAGAAATTATAGAATTTTTTGATCAAGCTGGTTGGGGTACTCTTACTGTTGAAGAAGAAAAGAAGCAAGAAGTTCATTTAACACTTTCTTCTGAATTAATTACATACAGAAATCAACAAAAAAAGAACGTATCTTACCAATTAGAAGCTGGATTTCTAGCGATGCAAATTCAACAACAAATAGATGTTATAGCTGAAACGTATGAAGAGCAAAGCAAAAGAGGCGACAAAGTAAAGTTCCAAGTAAAATGGGATTTAAAGGATCCTATTACAAGAAGATAAAATGAAAAACACCACAAGGTTTAAGTCCCTTGTGGTGTTTTCATTTGAATAATTTTTTCTTGAAATATTAAAATATAAGTTCAAATACAGATACAACTAGTTTTTGTACTGAGTATTTACAAATAAAACATCAAGTGCGATTTTTGCTTTAATTTAAGAAAAAGATCAGTAAAGGAGATTATATTATTTTTAATTTCCTACCCCTTCTCTTTCCTTTCCTTACTTTGATCCTGCCTTCTAATTCCATCAAAATTCTTGTTTCTTTTAACCCCTTTAATAATAGAATTTAACAAGAATAAACAAATAGAAACAAAAAACAAAATGGCGAGTATTAATAGAACGAACTGTAGCACAATTTCTCCATATCCGTACACAAGTAAACTATGCCTCATTATTAATACCTCCTTCTTTGAATTACCATTTAGCCGTTCGCCTTACTCATTTTAAATTTACAGAATCTTTATATAATTTATTCGCTTAACGAATAAAAAACCCTTTTAAGCTCCATCTCTATACTATACGGCTCAGCAACTCTGAACGTGATGAATATTGATAAAATCAATATTTCAAAGCCTATATATATATATAAGAATTTGTACGCCTAAAAGGGTTTATTTACTATTTAGTTTTCTACTACTACTTCTTCATTAATACGATCTAATTCATATCCTTTATGAAGAGCATGAACTGCTTCTTGTAATTTTGATTTTGGTACCACTGTTGATACTTTAATTTCAGAAGTGCTTACCATTTTTACAGGAATTTCACTTTCAGCTAAAAATTTAAACATTTTTGCTGCAACTCCTGGATTTGAAACCATTCCACTACCTACAATTGAAACTTTAGCAAGTTCACTTTCAAAATCAAATGAGCGGTAACCTAAAAATTCTTTCTTCGATTCTAGAACCGTAATTGCTTCCATCATATTTTCAGATTTGATCGAGAATGAAAGATTTACTAAATTATCTGATGTTACACTTTGAATAATAATATCAACATCAATACCTTCACTTGCTAGTAAAGTAAAGATTTTAGGTAATAAATCAACATGGTTATTTAAACCATTTAAAGTCATCCTTGTTACATTAGATTCGAATGCGATTCCTCTTACGACTGATTGTTGTTCCATTTGTGTTTCCTCCCCAATAAATGTACCGATTTCATCATGTTGACTTGAACGAACTTGAATAATTAAATTATAATTTTTTGCGAATTCTACTGCTCTTGGATGCAAAACTGCTGCTCCTAAAGCTGCAAGCTCTAGCATTTCATCATAAGAGATATGGCTTAATTTAGATGCACTTGGTTCAACTCTTGGATCCGTAGTATATACCCCTAATACGTCCGTATAAATATCACATCGTTCTGCATGTAAGCTCGCAGCTAATGCTACTGCTGTTGTATCTGAACCACCACGACCTAATGTCGTAATTTCATTGTTGTCACTTAAACCTTGGAAACCAGCAACAATTACGATATATCCTTCATCAAGTAATTGTTGAATTCGATCCGTACGAATTGTTTCTATACGCGCATTTCCATGAACAGATTCAGTTTGAATTCCAGCTTGCCAGCCAGTTAGTGAAATAGCTTTAAAACCTTTTGCTTGGATTGCCATTGCTAGTAAGGAAATCGAAACTTGTTCCCCTGTAGTAAGTAACATATCTAATTCACGTTTACTGTTTTGTGGACTAATTTGAGCTGCTAAACTAACTAGTTCGTCTGTATGATGTCCCATCGCAGATACAACTGTAACTACTTGGTTTCCTTCTTTATATGATTTGGTTACTGTTTCAGCAACATGCTGAATTCGTTCAATTGAGCCTACTGAAGTACCACCGAATTTCTGAACAATAATTCCCATTTTTCTCATCCTCACTTTTTACTTAAAAAAGAATACAAAAAAGCGCGTGAAGCAATGTTCACGCGCCTAATTTACAAGTAAATAAAATAGACAAATCATCAACATCTCTTCAATAGCTCCCCGCATAATTATTATGCGACAGTACTACATTTCTTAAATGCAGTCCCAACAAAATGAATTGTGGATTCATTTTGTTTCGGCAAAACTTCCTTTCAACTGTCCATCACAACGCCACACGTCTATGACAGCATACTCTTAAGTTTTGCACCTCTATTACGAGAGAAAATCATTTAATTTTAACTAAAATATAAATTATTTTGAAAATAGTGTCAAGATAAAAATTTTGGTAACTTTGTCACTCTTTATGGAAATGCTGAAAAATTTCTTCTGCAATATTTTTTGGCATTTTAGCTGCTATTAACTCATCGATTGATGCCTCTTTTATTTTTTTGACTGATCCAAAATGTTTAAGAAGGGCTTTCTTTCTTGTTCCACCAACACCTGCTATGCCATCTAAAGCAGATTGAACCATTGATTTACTATGAAGCTGACGATAAAATTCAATTGCAAATCTGTGTACCTCGTCTTGAATTCTTTGTAATAAAAAGAATTCTTGGCTTTGTCTACCAAGTTGGACAATTTGAGGTGGTTGTCCTATTAATAACTCTGAAGTGCGGTGTTTCTCATCTTTAACAAGTCCAGCTGTTGGGATGAATAAACCTAACTCATTTTGAAGTACATCTTCAACTGCAGCTAGATGTCCTTTCCCACCATCCACAATTATTAAGTTTGGTAAAGGTAAATTCTCTTTTAATGCTCTTGAATATCTTCTACGTACTACCTCACGCATTGAATCATAATCATCGGGTCCTACAACAGTTTTGATTTTATATTTGCGGTAATCTTTTTTTGAAGGTTTTCCGTCTATCAAAACAACCATAGCTGAAACAGGATTTGTTCCTTGAATATTTGAATTATCAAATGCTTCAATTCGATACGGAGTTTCAATATTTAAAATATCCCCTAGTTTTTCTATAGCTTTAACTGTTCTTTCTTCATCTCGCTCGATTAATTTAAATTTCTCTCCGAGTCCAATTTTGGCATTTTTATTTGCTAATACAACAAGTTCCTTTTTTTGACCTCTTTTTGGTTGGAATACAGGGATTTTTAGTAAAGCTTTTAAAATTTCAGTATCAACTTTATCTGGTACAAAAATTTCTTTTGGTTTTATATTATGTGGTTTTTCATAAAATTGTCCAATAAATGATAGGAACTCTTCCTCTGGTTCATCGTAAATTGGAAAATATGATACATCTCGCTCAATTAATTTTCCTCTTCGAACAAAGAATACTTGAACACACATCCATCCCTTGTCAACCGCATATCCAAATACATCACGATCAACTAAATCACTACTCATCATTTTCTGCTTTTCCATAGTCGCTTCAATTGAAACAATTTGGTCTCGATACTCTTTCGCACGCTCGAAATCTAATTGTTCAGATGCAGCAAGCATTTTTGCCTCTAACTCTTTTCGTATTTGGTCTTCCCCACCGTTTAGAAAACGGGCAATTTCATTAACTATTTCTTGATTTTGATGATCAGTTACTTCTTTAACACAAGGCGCAAGACACTGACCAATATGATAATATAAACAAACTTTATCTGGTAATGATGAACATTTTCGTAATGGATATAGACGATCTAATAATTTTTTTGTTTCATTAGCGGCAGTAGCATTAGGGAATGGTCCAAAATATTTTCCTTTATCTTTTTTTACATTTCGCGTAATCAATAAGCGAGGATGTTTTTCAGCTGTTATTTTAATAAAGGGGTATGATTTATCATCCTTCAACATGATGTTATATTTCGGATCATATTTCTTAATTAAATTCATCTCAAGAATTAAAGCTTCCATATTTGATGAAGTAACAATATATTCAAAATCAGTTATCTCTTGTACTAATCGATAGGTCTTACCATCATGGGATCCCGTGAAATAAGATCTAACTCTATTTTTTAATACTTTAGCTTTTCCTACGTAAATGATCGTCCCTTGAATATCTTTCATTAAATAGCAACCAGGCTGATCCGGTAGAAGCGCTAATTTTTCTTTTAAGTGATTGTCCATTTCCTCTCACCTCTTTCGTGCAATTGTACACTAATATTATAATCTCCACATTTAAAAACTGAAAATACTTTAATGATATTAAGTAAAAATTAAGTTTTCTATTGTAATTTTAATTTCATCAAAAGATGAAAAGGAGAAATGTCAAAATGAAAAAAGTAAGAGTAGTTCATTTTTGGATTGGTGTGATTGTTTCGGTTTTCCTACTAATCGAATCTACAACAGGAATTATCCTGTATTTTAATAAAAGTGGCGAAGAAAAAGGAAGATTTTCAATGCAAGGTCAGTTCCCATCGGGTGGACAGTTTAATGGAAACCAAGAATCTCAAAATAGCGATCAAAACACTACCTTACAAAATGGACAAGGTGGAGATAATACTCAAACGCCATTTCAAAATTTTGGAAAAAGACCTGAGCAATCTGCATTTTCAGTGAAAAGCTTACATACCGGCATAATTGGACTAATAAGTGGTATTGGTCTTTTTATCCTTACCGGGACAGGATTAGCTTTATCTTGGATTTTGTGGAGTAATAAAAGAAAATTGAAAAAAAGAAAAGAAAAAGTATCCATGGCTATTTAAAATGAGGGGTGTCCCTAAAAGTTAAACTTTTTACGGGACCTCTCTTTTTTTTTTATACACTGCAAATAGGTCTCATAAACACTACACTTAATAGTTCACTTTCTCAAAATGTATGTACATTTTAGTTAGCCTACCAATCGGGCAGTCCCTTTATTTTGTTGGCATTTGTAATTTAAAATAAAAACCATCCAAATAATTCTGGATGGTTTTTACTTTTATTATTATAGCTTGAGAAATTAAGAAGTCGCAGTTTCCACTTCAACTTGTTCTTGCTCCTTACCTTCTTTATCTCCGGCTTTTCTATTCGTTAATTTAATTGCTGGTAGGAATAATGTTACGACTGCACCAATTATGATGAATCCTAAACCAACAAAGAATACTTGGTGTAATGAATCCATTAAAGATGTTTTAATGATCGGTAACATTCCTTCTAAAATTGGCTTAGGAATTAGCTTCTTAGCATCGGCATTAAATAACATTGTAAATACAGATTGAGGAGTTGTATTAATCATGTCTTTAAATTTGTCTACTAATGGTGCAGCTTGAGCTGGTAATTTATTTAAAAATGGAACTAAATCATGGCTTAGAAGTGTTCCTGATTTACTATTCATTACAGCACCTAAAACAGTTGCCCCAAATGTACCACCGATTGAACGGAAGAATTGGCTAGAAGATGTTACAATCCCTAATTCCTTCTTATCAAATACTTCTTGAAGAGCTAGTGTAATTGTTGGCATTACTAAACCAATACCTAGACCCATAACTCCCATAAAGATTGTTGCAATTGTTTTACTTGAATCCATATCTAAAGTTGTTAATAAATATAAACCTAATGCTATTACGATCATTCCCGTAATAATCTGTGGTTTAATACCAACTTTAAATACAACTTGCCCACCAATTATACTTGCAATAATCATTGTGATCATCATTGGCGTCATAATTGTCCCCGATTGTGTTGCACTTACTCCAACAATACCTTGCATGAAGAATGGTACGAACATAATTGCACCAAACATCGCTATTGTCATAAAGAAACCAATTAAGTTTAATGTTACGAACGTTCTATTTTTGAATAAATGCATTGGTAGAATGGGCTCTTTAGCTTTATTTTCTGCGATAACGAAGCTAATGATTCCAACTACTGCTAATACAAATAAACCAATGATTTGCCAAGAATTCCAATCATATTTAACTCCACCTAAACTTAAAGCAAGGAGTAAACTTACAACACCAACAATCATAGTTACCATACCAGCGATATCGAAATTGATTGGACCAGTATTTTTTCTTCCTTTTAAACCTAATGCAATAAAAATTGTTGCGATAATACCTACTGGAAGGTTAATGTAAAATACCCATTTCCAGTTTAATGAGTCAACAATCCAACCGCCGATTTGTGGACCGATTACTGAAGCTAAACCGTAAATACCACCGAAAACCCCTTGGAATTTCGCACGCTCTTTACCTGTAAATAAATCCCCGATTACAATCATCGCCATCGGCATCATTACACCGCCACCGATACCTTGAATACCACGGTAAATAATTAATTCAGTCATGTTATGAGCAATACCACATAATGCTGAAGCAGCCATAAATATAACTAAACCAGCAATATAAACACTTCTACGACCTAAAAGGTCAGCTAATTTACCTGCGATCGGCACTACAGTAGTTGAAGTTAATAAGTATGCTGTTGTAAGCCAAGTCATCATACTTAAACCGCCAAGGTCCCCAACTATTTTAGGCATTGCAGTACCTACAATCGTGCCATCTAATGCAGAGAAAAACATTGCAATAATTAGACCAATAAGCAATAGTTTACGATTGCCTTCTTTTTGAACAACTGTATTTGTAGTCAAAATATATTTCTCCCTTCTCTTCCTTATCTTTTTTCTTTTTATAATTACTAATACAAAAAAGTATCTTGTAATAATTTCTATAAATCAGCTGCAGCATTTGCAAGTTTTTCAGTAATCCTTGCAAATTGTAATAACTCATCGTCAGAAAGGTTAAACAAGAAACTTTCAAAAATTTCTTTTCGATCTTTTATGACTGATTCTAATTTCTTATTACCTTCCTCAGTTAACATAATATTTACAACTCTTCGGTCCTTTTTATCATGTTCTCTATAAACAAAGTCATTATGTTCAAGTCGATCAATCATAAATGATACCGCACTTGGTTTTACACCCATCATTTCTGCGATTTCAGATATTTTACAGCTTTCTTTTTTTCGTAAGTACATTAACACAAAAAATTGAGTAGCCGTTACACCATGACTATTCATGCTTTCTGTCACTTTTGGTTGCATTTTATGAATAGTACTTTGAAGTGCAATCTGAATCCGCTCAATGTACTCATTTTTGTTCCCCAAGAAAGTTAACCTCCTTTAAAATTTAAACCTAATAAATATTTAATGCCTGTTAAATATTAATGCTTATTAAATATAAAACGTGACAGAAAAATAGTCAATCTTATTTACATTAGAAATTTTTAACATTACATTAATTAGGAAAAAAGCTATTTTTTATGAAAACCTTACATTAGCTTTAGGTATTGGTTTTATATATATTGTTTCAAAGACTCTTTTAATAGATAAAAAAACAAAAAAAAATACACTCATATTATGAGTGCATTTCTTCCAAATTATAATTAACCAATATGTGGAGTAATTAATTCTTCTAAAGCTTCTTTAGGTTTGAAACCTAAAGTTTTTTCAACTACTTCGCCATCTTTAAGAACGAATAATGATGGAATGCTCATAACTTCAAATTTAGCTGCTGTTTCTTGGTTTTCATCAACATCAACTTTAACAATTTTAACTTTTTCTCCATATTCAGAAGCTAATTCTTCTAATACAGGAGCAATCATTTTACAAGGGCCACACCAAGTTGCCCAAAAATCAACTAATACTACACCTTCTTTTGTTTCTTCTGCAAACGTTGCGTTTGTTGCATTAACAATTGCCATTTATTTTTCCTCCTATCGCCTAACTACATAAGTAAAATATGTAGATTGACATAATTTGTTATAATTTTAAAGAAAGTATACCATATGAGAATTAGCATTTTCTATTTATTTGCTCAAACTTACTATTTCCAAACAAATAGTTGATATACCAATGAAAGGACTAAAAAAATGATAACATTTGAAAGAATTACAACGGACTTAATTGAAGTAATTGAAGAAATTACAAATTCGAATCAAGATTACAATTTAATGGAGAACGGTCGTTTAACTCGAACAAAGGAAGAACTAATGAAGGAATATTTTTCTTCTTCACACCAAACGGAAACTTATTTTATTAAATTAGATGATACCTATATAGGATTAATTGATTTTTTAGCGCTAAATCCTAAAGATGGTTTTCCATGGTTAGGTCTTTTAATGATCCATAATGATTACCATGGATATGGATTTGGAACAAACGCATTTATTTTATTTGAAGAGATACTTATAAAAAGAAATATTCATGGGTTAAGATTAGGGGTATTAATTAATAACCAACAAGCAAAATCTTTTTGGAAATCACAAGGATTTATATATGTAGAAAATAAAACGAATGCAGATGGAATTGAAGTAGAAGTTTATGAAAAAGTTTTTTCATCAGATTTTCATAATTAAATGTTAAATTAGTGATTGTTGCTCCATGAAAACATCAAGATTATAGATCAAGTTCATGAGTAATGACACATCCACCACTTTTGTCACAATTTTGTAAAATTTCAGCCGATTGTTGTATGTTTTTTATGTTAATATATTATTGAATATAATAATAATATTCAAAAAAATTTATCACGAATGGAGTGGCAGTTATGAGAAAACCTTTTCGAAAAACGTTTAATCAATTAGTTAATGAGAATAAACAATCTTTATTACGAAACAAAGAAGAAATAGAAAAGATTGAAAGAAAAATTGAAAAACGCCACGATTTATTATCCGAAAAAAACAAACTAGACAAAGCTATATCATAAATTTTAAGTAATCCTATAGAGGGATTACTTTTTTTGTGTATAGTACGTTTTGTACTCTGTTTAATTAAACGTAGAGATCTTTTTATTAACTTCTGACAGATTCACTTCATACCTTGACAGTAAAATAGATAATCCACTTCCAACAACTTAAGTTTAAACTCTAATCTTTATATTGGTGCCTTTAGCACTAATATCTTCCACTTATGTCCTCAAATTCTACCATTTTATTTTCATTTTCCCTATTAAGAAACTAATTAATGGTAATTATTGGCAATTATTTTCTAAGAATTTCTCATAAAAAATCAAATTATTATAGGAACAAACCAGTATTTTCATAATTATTAGTTTAATAGTCATGCTTTTTGTAATTTCAGGTAAAAAGCACTTTCAAAAATATTTTAAAATAATATAGCTTCGTTATTTTTGTAATATTCAAAATATTTAAAAGTATAAATATCATGTAGTCCCAAAAAAAGGAGGAATATAATGAAGAAAATATTAAATGGAGTTTTAGCGGCAGGATTAGTTACAGGTCTTTTATCTAGTATTGGTCCAAGTAAAATAACAGAAGCCTCTTCACCTCGTAAGTCACAAATATCTAGCATAGAAAATCTTTCTTTAAACCAGCAGGCTAAAGAATTAACAAAAACTGAAAAACGAAGTCGTATTATGAATAGCCTTAAACAGGCTTTACCACTTCCTTCCACTAGTGAGATCAATAAACTTAGTAAAGAAAAACAGAAATCATTGATGAAAGAGATCCAACAAAGTAAGATACCATACTATAGTCCTGACAGATTAATCATCAAACTAAAAAATGGTACTACTATGTCAATTATTCAAAAATCTAATCTGTTATCGGTTAAAAATGTATCTTCCCTATCAAAGGATACATATATTGTGAATTTAACACAAAAACAAGATATGAAAGCTTTAATTACAAAGCTAAACAGTCAAACTAATGTTGAATATGCGGAACCAGATTATGCTGCTACTACTTTAACAAACGATACAAATTTTACTAAATTATGGGGACTAAAAAATACAGGCCAATCTGTTTTTGGTTCAGTCGGTGTTCCTGGAATGGATATAGGTGCTGAAGGCGCTTGGGCTAAAACGAAAGGATCCTCCTCACTTGTGGTAGGCGTAGTTGATACTGGCTTAGATACGACTCAAGCAGATTTAGCTTCTAACATTTGGTCAAATTCTGGGGAAGTAGCAAATGATGGGATCGATAATGATAAAAATGGTTATATAGACGATAAAAACGGATGGGATTTTTATAACAATGATAAAACTGTTTATGATGGATATTTAAAAGACGATGTCCATGCCACTCATGTAGCAGGTACAATTGCAGCAAAGTCTGATAACAATCTAGGTGTAGTCGGAGTTGCTCCTAATGTAAAAATTATGCCACTTAAATTCCTTGGACTTAATGGTGGATTATATTCCGATGCTATACTTGCTTTTAATTATGCTAAAGCAAAAGGTGTTAAAATTTACAATAATTCTTGGGGCGGATACGGTTACTCCCAAGCATTATATGATGCAATGAAATCAAACGGTGGATTATTTGTTTGCGCCGCAGGAAATGATTCAGAAGATAATGATTCAGAAGACTTAGGATTCTACCCTGCTAGTTTTGATTTATCAAATATTATATCTGTAGCTTCAATTAATAATATGGGCGAGCTTTCATGGTTCTCGAACTATGGTAAAACAAGCGTGGACTTAGCCGCTCCGGGAGAAGATATACTAAGTACTTTTCCAAAAGATTGGAATGCTGAAGGCTATACGGAATACGAATATTTATCAGGAACATCTATGGCAACTCCACATGTAACTGGTGCTGCAGCACTTGTAGCAAGTCAAAATCCATCTTTTAGTGCCACTTCAATTAAATCAAAACTTTTGAGTACTGTAAAAAAATTAAGTTCACTCACTAATATCACTGTAACTGGTGGTCTATTAAATGCCAAAAATGCTGTAATTGGTGATGATGATATTCCAGGTGTACCCTTATCTTCAACCATATCTGGAACTTTAAACAACTCTAGTGATAAAGATGATGTATTTAGAGTGACGCTGAGAAAAGGTGAAAAAATCACTCTAAATTTAACTGGTGCAACAGGAACAGATTTTGATTTATACCTATATGGAACTAAAGCAAAAACTGTAAAAATTAATGAAGATATGGTGGCCCACTCTGAAAAGGCCGGTTCTTCCACTGAAAGTATTGTGTATACTGCTCCAAGTAGTGGTACTTATTATGTAGATGTTTATTCTTATAGTGGTTCAGGCTCTTACACATTAACGAGTAAACAAGGAGTAACTGCCGGTACTTATGAGAATACTAGCTCAAATATTGAATATGTAGGTAGCTGGTCTACTTCTAAAAATAGTAGTGCTTCAGGTGGATCATTTAATATCGGTAATAATTCCGGAACGATGGCAAATTTAGTGTTTAATGGTACATCTATTAAACTAGTAACAACCAAAAACAGTTCACAAGGAATCGTAAGTATTAAAATCGACGGTGGAACAGCATCTGAAGTTAATCTTTACTCTGCTTCATCTGTATATAAATCTGTTGTTTACACTAAAACAGGCCTAACCAGCGGTAGACACACAATCACTGTTTCCTATACCGGAAAAGCTGCTCCAGGCTCTCGTAAATCATCTACACAAGTAAATATTGATAGCTTTATCGTAAATTAAATAAACATTATTTAAATAAGTAAAAAAATTAAAAAGCCAGTGTGAATCGATTTCATTCGAAGCACACTGGCTTCTAAATATTTGCAATTAGAATGAGAATTACACTAATTAGAAGAACCGTTTTTATCCATTATAAAATATTCTTAAATAAGCACCTTCTCAGATATTAAATCACATTTTCAATTTAAAATAGGCGAACTCTTACAATAATATAGACGTACTATATAGTACATTGGTCTAGAAATTGGAGGAAAAAAGTATGCATCCATTTTGGAATTCACATCCGCATCATCCACATCATCCTATGAGAAACGGTGTTCAAGGTCATGTGCAAACTGATCATCAATCAATCATGCAAATGTTCATGAATCTTGAAAATCAAATTACAAACCTTGTAAAAGCAATCGAAGCAAATAATGAATTACTTAGACAACTTGAACAAAAGCAAAATCAAGTTGTAACAAGTGGCGGTGGATCAGTCATTGTAAGGATGTAATGACAATGGCTTGTAAACGAATAGAAGAACTATAAAGGAGGTGTAACAAAAGTTAAAGTACTTTTGGACCCCTCTTTTTTATATGACGCACACTTGGAAAAACACAAAAAACCCACAAGATACTAATGCTCTCGTGGGCTATCATTTATAGCTTCTATATTAAGAGTTAACTAATACAGCTTTAAATTCTTCCGTTAATAAAGGTAATACTTCGAATAAGTCACCAACGATTCCATAGTCAGCTACTTTGAAGATATTAGCTTCTGGATCTTTGTTAATTGCAACGATTACTTTAGAGTTTGACATACCAGCTAAATGTTGAATAGCTCCTGAAATACCGCATGCAATATATAAGTCAGGTGTTACAACTTTACCAGTTTGACCAATTTGTAAAGAGTAGTCACAATAGTTAGCATCACATGCACCGCGAGATGCACCTACAGCAGCACCTAATACTGAAGCTAATTCTTTTAATGGATTAAAGCCTTCTTCACTCTTAACTCCACGGCCACCAGCAATGACCACTTTCGCTTCTGAAAGGTCAACACCTTCACTCGCTTTACGCACAACATCTTTAACGATTGAACGTAAGTCTTTAATTTCAACTGAAACAGTTACTACATCACCAGTGCGAGTAGCATCTTTTTCTAATGCTGCAATGTTATTTGGACGGATTGTCGCAAAAATAAATGGATCTACCATAACTTTTTTCTCGAATGCTTTACCTGAGTAAATCGGACGAGTGAAAACGATATTTCCACCAGCTACTTCGATTGCTGTAACATCTGAAATAAGACCACTTTGCATACGAGCAGCAAGTTTTGGAGATAAATCCTTACCTAAAGCTGTATGACCGAATACTAGACCTTCTGGTTTTTCTTGGTCAATAACTGCTAAAAGTGCTTGAGAATATCCATCAGAAGTATATGATGCTAATTTTTCATCTTCAACAACGATTGCACGGTCTGCACCATATTGAATCATTTCAGTAGCTAATGCACTAACTGATTTACCTACTAAAACAGCAACTACTTCTCCGCCCTCAGCAACTGTTTTAGCCGTACTTACTGCCTCAAATGAAACATTTCGTAGTGATCCTTCACGAACTTCGCCTAATACTAATACTTTACGTGACATGTTATTTCCCTCCAAAATTTTCTATTACGATACTAATCTATTATTTAAGTTCTACTATTCAATAAAATTAGATTACTTTTGCTTCAGAACGTAGTAGCGAAACTAATTCTTTTACTTGATCTTTTAATTCACCAGATAAAACTTTTCCTGCTTCTTTCTTCGCAGGTAGGTAAATTTCAATTGTTTTCGTTTTTGCTTGAACTTCATCTTCTTCTAAATCTAGGTCATCTAATTCTAATTCATCTAAAGGCTTTTTCTTAGCTTTCATAATCCCTGGTAAAGATGGATATCTTGGTTCGTTTAAGCCTTGTTGAGCAGTGATTAGTAATGGTAAAGATGTTTCGATGATTTCTGTGTCACCCTCTACATCACGTTCGATTGTAGCTGTCGTACCATTAATATCAATTTTAGTAATTGTTGTCACGTAAGGTATATTTAATAATTCAGCAACGCGTGGACCTACTTGACCAGTACCTCCATCAATTGCAACATTACCTGCTAAAATAATTGAAGGATCTTTATCTTCTAAGTATTTAGCAATCAGTTTAGAAGTTGTATATTGGTCAGCATTTGTAACGTCATCTTCAACGTTAATTAATACAGCTTTATCAGCACCCATAGCTAGTGCTGTACGAAGTTCTTTTTCACTATCTTCGTTCCCAATTGTTATGACAGTTACTTCGCCACCATGAGCGTCACGAATTTGAATCGCTTCTTCAACTGCATACTCATCGTATGGATTTATAATAAATTCAGCGCCATCCTCTTGGATTGCACCATTTGAAATTGTAATTTTCTCTTCAGTGTCAAATGTTCTTTTTAATAGTACATAAATGTTCATTGTTATACCCTCCCAGGAAATGTAACTACATCTATTTTTTTAAAATATTAAACTACTTATTTATTAAACACTGGTTTTCTTTTTTCTAAAAATGCCGAAATACCCTCTTTTGCATTTTCAGTTGTAAAAATTTCTCCAAATAATTTAGACTCTTCTTCCACCGCTTCATGATATGAAGTAGTTCTAGTAGAAGATAGTAGTTGTAGAATATATTGAATTGATTGCATACTTTTATTAGCAATTTTAGCTGCTAATGCATTTGCTTCATCTAATAAAGTTTCTTCTGGCACTACAATTGTAGCTAATCCAATTTTCCCACCTTCAACACCAGAAATTGGTTCAGAAGTCGCAAGCATAACTAATGCCTTATCTCTACCTACATAACGTGGTAATCGTTGTGTTCCAGCAAAACCAGGAATAATTCCTAAGTTTAATTCAGGTAAACCAAGTTTTGCGTTTTCTGCAACAACTCGAATATGACAGCTCATCGCAAATTCTAGTCCGCCACCTAATGCAGCTCCGTGGATTGCTGCGATAATCGGCTTAGAATAATTTTCAACACGATCAAATACTAGTTGGCCTCTTCTTGCAACAGCTGCTGCATCTTCAGCATTTTTGAAAGAAATAAATTCTTTAATATCTGCACCTGCAGAGAAAAATCTACCTTCTCCATGAACAACTAAAACGCTTACATCATCGTTACTTTCTAATTCATCTAAACGCTTAACTAAATCAGCAAATACAACCGAAGACATTGCATTTGCTGGTGGATTTTGAATTGTTAATAATGCAATACCATCGGATATTTTACATTGAATTAAACTCACAACTATTCCTCCCTATTTTTCAAAAAGTACTAGGACGTTAATTTTGGTACCCGCATCCTCTTATTAATAGTTGGTGAACTTTATCGGCTTTTGACTCTAAATCTTGTTTTTGACCTGTCATTACCCAATGGGTCATCACTTCATCAATCGTGCCGAAGATCATTTGTCTAGCTGTACGAATATCCAATTGTTTGTCGAACAAACCACTATTGATCCCTTCATTTAAAATTGAATCAATGATATGTAGATACTCTTTCAGTACCTCATTTATTCTTAATCTAAGGTCAATATTTGTTTGTCTTACTTCCAATTGCATAACAATTGCTAAATGCGAATCTTTAGACATTTCATAAAAGTGAGTTTTCACCAACATTAATAATTTCGATATCGCGTCCGGTTTACCTTCAATTTTTTCACGAATTTTTTCAGTAAAATTTCCCATCTTCTCTTCAAACAGTGAAATTAAGATGGATTCTTTATTTTTAAAATACAAATAGATTGTTCCGTCAGCTACACCAGCCTGTTTTGCAATTTTAGAAACCTGCGCCTGATGGTAACCATTTTCAGCAATTACAACAACTGCAGCATCAATTATTTGTTTATATTTTGGTTTATCTCTTTTCATTGTTATTTACCCCTTCTTACAGTGAATGAATAATCATTCATATTCTCATAATACAAATTTATCAGAAAATTGTCAATTGTCCTGTAATATTTTTATGTATAAAGTTTCTTTACAAAAACTTTTAAATTTCTTTTTACTCTTTGTACTTTCATAAAATTTTATCAGACTTCTTTTCTAATCAATCTTTAAATTTATTTTAACATAGTATTTTTATATCAGTTCGTAAAATAAAGAGGGATGCCTATGTTATCATCCCCCATATATTATTATATTAAATTTTCATCAGAATCCTCAGGTTTCGTATTCTTTTGTTGTTCTTCTTCAAGTAATGTTCTTCTTAATATTTTACCGATCATTGTTTTTGGTAATTCATTCCTAAACTCATAAAATCTCGGAACTTTATAAGCTGCTAAATATTTCCGGCAAAAATCATCAAGTTCGGCCTCAGTAACCGATTTGCCTTCTTTTAATACAATGTAAGCTTTAACAGTTTCTCCTCGATAAGCATCAGGAATACCAACTATAACTGCTTCTTTAATAGCCTCGTGTTCGTATAATACTTCCTCAATATCTCTAGGGTAAACGTTAAATCCTCCTGCATTGATCATATCTTTCTTACGGTCAACGATATAAAAGAAGCCTTCTTCATCCATATAGCCTAAATCACCTGTATATAACCAGCCATCTTTTAACGTCGTTGCGGTTTCCTCTGGCCGATTCCAATACCCCTTCATTACTTGTGGTCCTGAAACGATTAATTCACCAATTTCACGATAAGGTAACTCTTCGTCAGTTTCTAGAGATACTATTTTAGCATCTGTACTTGGCCAAGGAACACCAATGCTGCCCGTTACTCGCTTATCCCATAAGAAATTACTATGTGTAACTGGAGAAGCTTCTGATAAACCATAGCCTTCTACTAATTTTCCACCTGTAACCTTTTCAAATTGATCTTGAACTTCAACAGGTAATGCTGCAGAACCACTTAAGCAAGCATGAATACATGAGATATCGTTATTCTTTAAATTAGGATGATTTAATAATGCAATATACATTGTTGGTGCACCTGGAAACAATGTAGGGCGATATTTATTGATCGCCTCAAGCATTTGAGTTGGATCAAATCTCGGTACAATAATCATTTCATACGCACACATGATTGATAAATTCATACATGTCGTCATTCCATATACATGAAAAAATGGTAAGACAGTCAAAATCTTTTCTTGGCCCTTCTTACTTTTATATAACCATTTCTCTGCCATTAACGTATTTGATGCTAAATTTTTATGTGTAAGCATTACACCTTTAGGAAAACCGGTAGTTCCTCCAGTATATTGAAGTATTGCTACATCTTCTACACTGCTACTTGAGAGATCCTGTTCGATTGGTGCAGATATTTGCATAATAAAACTAAATTGATGAATCGAATGATCTTCAGGAATCTCAGGTGCCTTTGGCTGTTTTGAATAAGGATATAACAGCCTTTTAAAAAATGGTAAATAGTCCTTAATCGCAGTAACAAAAATATGTTTTAGATTAGTAGATTTTTTTACTTTGTACACTCTATTAATCAATAAATCTAAACAAATAATAGCTGTTGCACCACTATCATTCATTTGATATTCAAGCTCACGTTCAGTATATAGCGGATTTGTTTGGACGATAATTGCTTCTGCAAAAAGAATCCCATAATAAGCAATCACTGCTTGAGGGCAATTAGGAAGCATAATTGCAACTCGGTCTCCTTTTTTAATTCCCAAATTCCTTAAAAAATTGGCAAATCTTAAAGACTGAATATAAATCTCATTAAAGGTCATCGATTTTCCAAGGAAATTAAGCGCTTTCTTAGCTGGATATTTTGAAGCTGTTTGCTTTAAATATGTTGGTAATAAATCAAAATGTTCGTCTAATGTAGCTGGTATTTGCTCTGGATACTGACTCACCCAAGGCTTTACTCTCGGTTCCTCCATACCATTCACCACCAGTATTTTAAAAGTATGTTCATACTAAAATTAGTATATGTTACAAATTTCAGCTATACAATCAAAATATTAAGAATATTTAATCACCAGTGGATTTCAAATTTGTTTTGCAATTTAATGAACTAATTGATCAATTACTTCATCACTATCATAGTAAAAATTAGAAGGCAAATCGCTGCGATTAGTCAATAATCCAAAATTGTATTCATCAAAGTTTTCTAAAGTGTGCGATTTGACTCTCCCCTCATTTGATAATCTTTTTATAAGTTTAAAAATAAATGAGTATTGCGAGTCAATATTAGTTGTTGCAAGATGAAATAATCCTTTTAAATCATTTTCAACAATTTTTCTTACTTGCTTAGCAATACCTGTATCAATTGCATGATTTAAAAAAATATTATCATATGCGTCAATTTCTTGACCCTTTTCTATTTTATCTTTTATTTCATTTAGTCTTGGTGAATGTTTTCCCCAAACCATTGGCAATCTTAATACGATCCCATTATCGCCCATCTCATTCTTAATTAATTCTTCACATTTTATTTTAAATTGTCCATAATCTGATTCGGCAACAGGAAGATCGTTTTCAGCGTGATGCTTTGAAACTTCTCCATCAAAAACATTTGTTGTAGAACAAAATAAAAATTTCGTTGAAGTTGATTTTATTTTTTCTACTATTCTAGAATGCGCCTTAAATTGAACATTAAAATCACCACGTAAACAAGAAACAATTACATCTGGGCAAATACGATCAATCCAGGTCAAAATTCCCTCTGAATCATTAATATCCCATTGTAATTGATGATCATTTTTCAAATCTAATTTTGTTTTATTAAACGTTCCATAAACGTCATAATCATGAGAAAATTCTTTTATTAAAGCCTTCCCAACTAGTCCGCTAGCACCTAAAATTAATAATTTCATTGTCTCTCTCCTTTTTACAAAATATTTAATAAACTTGTGATATATTGAATGTATCATAATTAACAGTGATTACAAAGGTCATAAATTTAAAGTCCAGACTATTTGAAAGCTTATGTCAATCAGACTTAAATGATAACAGGGAGTGGGGATCATATGAAAACAAAGGTTCTTTTAAACAACCGTATTGTCGATTTAAAATCTGCAAATGTAAATATTTTAGATCGAGGTTATCAATTTGGAGATGGCGTTTATGAGGTTATTCGTTTTTTCAATAAGTCGTACTTCGAACTCGATGCACATTTAATTCGTTTGAAGGAAAGCTGTGAAAAAATATTAATACCTTTTAAAATGCATCTCAAAAAACTTGAAAGTGATTTAGTTTATTTAATGAATACTTGCGATTACGATAATGGATATGTTTATATCCAAATTAGTAGAGGTGTAATGAATCGCAATCATATTTACCAAGAAGAATCCAATTTAAAGCCTCAACTGATTGCTTACACGGTAAGAGAAGATCATAGACCATTACAGCAAATGGAAAAAGGAATAACTGCTTATGTAACGAATGATATTCGATGGCTCCGTTGTGATATAAAAAGTTTAAACTTATTAGGAAGTGTTTTAGTAAAAAATGAGGCTTACGCTAAAGGAGCAAAAGAAGCAATTTTACATAGAGATGGGATCATTACAGAAGGCTCAGCAACAAATGTCTTTATCGTAAAAAACTCTACTCTATTCACTCATCCTGCTAATCACTTAATTCTAAATGGCATTACCCGAAAAGTGGTACTTGAAATTTCAAAAAAAGAAAGACTCGAAGTAAAAGAGACTCCATTCTCAATTGATGAGCTTTTAAATGCAGATGAAGCTTTTACAACAGCATCAGTTTCTGACATTCTACCTGTTACTTCAGTTTTAATTGATGAAAAGTCCTATACTATTGGTTTAGGAAAGCGTGGAGAAATAACAAAAAGAATTCAAGATTCATACACTAATTTAATTGATAAAATTCCGCAGGATCAGTCCACTAACTAGACTACACTATCTAGCACTATAAAACTGCATCAAAATATGCTGCTTTACCTTAGTGAGGAGTGACTTGATTTGGCAATTTTTATAGCAATTTCAATCGCCTTTTTTGGCGCAACTCTTGCTCTCGTTTTTACTATAAGGCAATCTAGAAAACGAAAGTATATCATATGGGGTATCGCGAATTTGGTAGTCATTGGTCCATTTTTGTCATTTGCCATTGGAATTACGTATGCTATTGTCAAAGGAGATGGCTGGGCAGGGATGTTGATGTGGGTATTGTATCCAATCATATTTCTTATTGGTCTCATTCAGTTAATTATAGGGATCTTTATGAAAAAAAGCTCCGATAAAAATATTTATAAGCACAATTAGTTACCGAAAAGTATAGCCTGTATCTTAGACTTGAATTATAAGATACAGGCTTTTTTGTTGTTTTACTAACTATCGAAGTGCAACTTTCTTTTAATAAACAGTTTTAACAATTGATTTAAAGTTTTGTTAAGTTGATTTTATTTGAATAAATGTAATATAGAATAATTTTTATATATAAAATGTTACATGCTAAAAAATCCTGTACTGTCACTGTAATTTTATTTTTAGTAAATAGGCTTTACATGTTTATGAAGTAAATATGTAAAAAGGGTGATTGCTATGGCTAGATTAACATCTTATGTAAAACGCATTTTTAATTCATTGTTAACAAATATATCTGAGGCAAAAGGAAAAAAAATATCCGGTTACAAATCAAAAAAATGGGTTAGTTACGGCGATAGTATCACTTCGTCTAACGGATGGCAGCCGGCTGTAGCAGAAAGGTTAGGCTTGACTCATGTGAATAGAGGGATTGGCGGAACAACTATAGCTGAAAATGGTTCGATTGCCTGGATTGATAAGAATGGAAATTACAAAGGTCAACCACCTCAACCACAGCCAAATGGAACGACAGAAATTTTATCAAGTATGTGTAACAGCCAAAGGATCAATGCTACGATTCCACTTAATACTCAAATTTTAACAATAATGGGTGGAACAAATGACTTTGGTAGAGGTATTCCTTTAGGAAAAGGGTTCCCAACAAATGAAGGACCTAATTTAGACGACTCAACGTTTATCGGTGCTTTGTGTTCAATGATTGAAAAAATACAAACAAGGTTACCAAATTGTAGGATTATTCTTATGACGCCTGTGCCTAGATATCACAACGGAAAATATGAAGATAAAAATAAAGCCGGTTATTTAACATCTGATTATGCTAGAGCTGTAAAAGATGTAGCTACATTTTACGCATTGCCATGCATCGACCTATACTCTAATGTTGGATGGAATAGAATGAACGGTGAATATTATTTAATTGATAGTATGCATCCAAATAAAACAAGAGGATATAAACGTGTTTCGGAGATAGTAATTGGAGAGTTAGAGCTTCTACAGCAGGATGTTAAATGTAGTATAGAACAAGAGGACAATGATCATAAAACTGAAACTTAGACAATAAAAACAGCTAAAAAATAGATCTCAAAAGTCAGCAATTTGACCTATGAGATCTATATTTTTATTGTCTTTTTAATAATCTAGCTACATCTTTCCACTTTACCTTTTCGCTGTAATACATTACCCCATTAACATAAATACGGCTAGCAACACGAGTTAAAATCAAAATTGAAACGATTAAAATTAATATACTAGCACTTATTTCTATAAAATTCATTTCTCCACTTACAAATCTAGAAAATGCTACAAGCGGAGCAAAAAATGGAATATATGAGCTAATTTGGACAAATGTACCACCTGGATTTACTAATGCATTAATACTAATAAAGAATGCCGCTACGACTAAAATAGTAATTGGCATCAGAACCATTTGAAGCTCTTCTGTTCTTGAAACTACTGATCCAATTGCAGCGTAAAGTAATCCATAAAGTAAATAACCTAGTAAGAAATAAACTACAAATGCAATGATCGTTGTAGTATCTAATGCCTCTAAATCTATTTTCATTCCAAAAAAAGATATCGCATTAGTATTAACCCAGCCTAATAAATTGGCAAAAAGAAATCCTAATCCTAATACAATTAATTGTGCACAAGCTACAAAAAATACCGCAATGACTCTTCCATATAGAGTCACGATAGGACTTACTTTTGGTAGTAATACTTCCATTACCCTAGAAGACTTTTCAGCAACAATTCCTGTTGCGATTGAGTTTCCATAAATTAATAGAAACATATACAGTAAGAATCCAAAAAAGTAAGCAATTCCAAATGTCGCCATAGGATTTTTTAGAACATTTTCATTTACTTCTACTTTTTGCAATAACTTTGTTGCAGATTCAGGCGATAGCTTTAAATCTTGGGCAGTTTTATTTAAGTAATTTTGCTGCAATGTCATATTTACGACTGAAAGCACTTCACTGTTTGAAAACTTTTTATACGTATATTGAATAGACGGGACATTGTTCTTTTCGGAAAGAATAATCAGTCCATCTTTTGATCCATCTTCAACTTGATTTTTTAAATCTTTTTCTTTGGATGCATCGCTCTGCTCGATCTTTGCGGATTTAATCGTTTTGTTTAAACTAGCAATATCTACCGAATAATTTTTCGAATTATTTATCAAAACAATTTTATCTTTATCCTTATTGCTCTTTTCTGTACCAGCAAAATATTTTTGTACTCCAAATATTCCAACGACTAATACAAATAAAATAACACTCATAATCATCGTTGCTCTCGCCAAAAGACCTTCACGTAAATGAAATAAAAAGACAGTACTAAACTTCTTCATTTATTTCGCCCTCTCTATAAAGATATCATTTAGTGTAGGCTCTAATAATTGGAACTTCCTTATAGAACCCAAGTCTGACTTAATACGATTTAAAATCATAAAAGCTTCCTCATCACTTTTTACCTTTACGTAAATTCCTAATTGCTTTTGCTCATAACTTAGATTATTAGAATCTAGTATTTGTTTAATCGATGTTATATCTTCTAAAATTAAATTTCTATACCCATAGTCTTCTTTTAATCCACTTAAACTACCTTCCGCTACTACATTACCGTTCTTAAGTATACAAACATGCTCGCAAAAAGCCTCTACTTGATCCATACGGTGGCTTGATAAAATAACCGTTTTCCCTTTCTGAATTTGTTCGGTAATAATTGAAGCCATTAACTCCGCATTAACTGGATCTAGCCCACTAAATGGCTCATCTAAAATAATCAACTCTGGGTTATGTAATAAAGTGACAATTAATTGAATTTTTTGTTGGTTACCTTTTGAAAGCTCCCCTGCCTTTTTATTTCGATAATATGGTATTTCTAGACGGTCTAGCCAATATGTTATTGCTACATCAACCTCTTTATTAGACATACCTTCTAATTTTCCGAAATATTTAAGTTGATCAACAACCTTGCTTTTGGTAAATAATCCTCTTTCTTCTGGTAAATAACCTACCTTAACTTGATCAGATTTAAATGGTCTCCCTTTCCAAGTTATTTCTCCTTTTGTAGGTGTAAGAAGACCTAATAACATTTTAATGGTGGTCGTTTTTCCTGCTCCATTTCTTCCTAATAAACCTAATACTCTTCCTGTAGGCAAAGTCAATGACAATTCGTTAACGGCAATAGTATCTCCAAATTTTTTAGAAAGCTGTTTTATTTCTAAAGTCAACGCTCTTCCCCCTTTTTGAAGTTTAAGTAAAAGTATACTTAAATGTAATTCCTATACATTAAGCATACATTTAAAAGAATTTTAATAAAAGGTAAAAATAGTAAATAGTTATACTAAAGACAGAAATGAAAAAATGAGAATGCCACTCTAGCATTCTCATTTTTATATTAATATGAAATACTACCTGAAATTAATAACCCTACTGTTACACTTAAAGTAAACAATAAAGCAGCGACAGCAATATTTCCTTCTTCAACCTTTTTAGCAAACGATATTTTCGGAAATATTACAAATTCTGCAATCCAATAAGTAACCATTTGAGCTATAATACCAACTAAGCTCCAAATAATGAAATCACCATAGTTAACTGAATACTTTGCTGCTGACATAATAACAATTGCTAACCCTACTAATTTTCCCGCTAATTTCAGTGCTACGGCAATATTACCATCCTCTAAAATTAATTTTTGTTCACTCATCTTAGTGGTAAAAGTAAAAGCTAAAAATCCAATAAATAAAAGAATAAGTCCCGATCCTAAATACATCAATGTACTAACAATACTATCCATTTATCTTCTCATCCCCTCACTAATTAATTTTTTTCTTCAACAATCCCTACTGGTAAAAAACAACTTTCGTTTCCAGTAATAATATTCCCGGCACGTACACCAATTGCGCCGTATTCTTCTTTAATCAAAAAACTACCTATTAATACATGTAAATCTAACATTCCATCGGGAGTCATAACCTTTCTCATCGGTAAAGGTGAATATTGTTGAAACACCATAACTTGATCATGATAGTTATTTTGTTTGCTTTGTTGACGATTTTCACCGTTAATAATCTTAATTGAATCTCCTTCACGGCCAAAAGCAGGTTTCTCAACATACGGAAGTTTGTTCTCTATAAAAAAATCTGGCTCTAAAAATGTTGGTAGAAAATGTTTTCTAATTACATCATGTTCTTCGACAGAATAAACATCTGATTGCTCTATATGTAAATTCCAAATTAATGCTTGAACAGCTTTAGACTGTAGTAAGAATGAAGATAATGGATTGAAAATAATCAATTTACCGTCTTTTACAAGTTCTAATAGTGCTAGGCCAATTTTTGTTCCATCTGAAGATTGATCAAGCTCTAGGTGTTCAATTGGATAGGTTTGTCGGTAAAGAATGTGTATTCTTTCACCTTTAGGTGTATAAAGTCCATCGTTTTCAATAATCTGTAAATCTTCTAGCGATATTAATTGACTCTTACCTTCGTAAAGAGATTGGATATACTTACCTGTCTTCCAATCTTCTTCATGATCACCATGAGCTGTAAAAACAATAATTGGTTCATCTAACCCTTTTATGCTTTTATTGACAACATGATTTATGACGTTAGAAAGTTTCATTTCACTATCAGCATTAGGATTCTTCAAATTAAAATAGTCCGTAATGTAGTTATTGACATGATGGGTCTCCATAATAAAAGTTGGGGTGTCACTATTGCATTCATAATGTTTCCAACCATCTACTGTACGAACGAGGTCAATTCTCCTGATGATTCCTTCACTTTCAATCGTTTTATGACGTAAATATGGAACGATTTCATTTGAATAACCGAGCATATAAAAAATATCATCTGGTAATTGTCTCATTAACCGAGCAGTCTTATCATAGATTTTTCCAATTTGTTCCGTAATTGAATGAATTTCACCAACTTCACTTTCAGTCAAAGGATAATAGTCTAATAAAGCATAATATGAATCTTGTAAATCCGCCCAAAAATCTGGAAGTTTTTGATATACTTCTTTACGTTTTCGTCTATGATTCTGTAAATTCACATTATCCATTATTAACCACCAAATCCTCCAGATGAACCTTTCCCAAAACCACTTTTACTTGAAGACGAAGTATGCCCTGCATATTTACTAGAAGATTTATAGCTCTTATAAGAACTACTTCCATGAAGTGCCTTTCTTGTTGGATAAAATATTCCGCCATGATAATAACTATGGTAGTAATGACTAGTGCTATCATCACAAACCCAAACACCTTCGTCATCATCAAACTCCCAATCACGACAATCGTCATTTTTCGGTTTATCTGGTCGGTCAGCATTTTGAGAACCACAGCCAGCTAAGGCACTGACTGCTAACCCACTCGTTAATGCGATACTAACTTTTTTCATTAATATTGATGTTTTTGACATTGGGATCTCCTTTCGAGTATTGAATTATTCTATTCTAAACTAATCCTTTTCTTAAAGTATATAGAAATTAACTTTAGCTATCCCTCTTACTCTCGTTATCTTTTAGATTAACCTCCAAATCCCCCAGAAACTCCACTACCAAAACCACTTTTTTTAACCGAAGAATTTGTTCCTTTAATAATGCCTGAGGATTTATATTGATTAAAATCATTGTTGCTATATAACATATTTTTTGTTGCAAAGAATGAGCCTAAAAAAAAGAAATTTCGGTAAAATGAGCTTGAACTATCATCACAAATCCAAATATTATCTTCATAGTCAAATTCCCAATCACTACAATTTTCGTCATCAGGCATTTCAGTATCTGTATACGCAAACTCTGTTTCGTCACTATCAGTTTGCTCGTAAGTGGTATCAGTAGAATTAGTCTCATCTAAACTATCTTCAGTCGTCGTCCCCTCATCAACCTCATTTACTTGCTTTGTATTTTCATAGACCGGTTGACTTGATTCATAATAATCTTGAGAATTATCAGTTGTCTCAATAGACTCTGATTCAGATCCACACCCGGTTAATGAACTTATTACAATACCACTTGTTAAGGCAATACTCACTTTTTTCATTAATTTTGATGTTTTTGACATTGTATTCTCCTAATTCAATATATAAATACATACATTTCTATCCTAAACTGTGTTATATACTAATGTATATACAATTATTAAAGGAGTTTGAACAATGTTTAATACAGACAACATCTTTGTTCTTGAATATCGATTACTTGATGGAGAATCTACACGACCTATTTACCATTTTCCATTTTTATCAAAGGTCCAAATCTTTACAAGAAGATATTGCGATTACTTTATTTTAAATGGTTTCGTATACGAGAATAGAGGCTCATATATCGAAGAAGATCGATATGTAATTGAAGTAATTGAATCAGATATGGAAAATACTCCTTTTTATCATTTAAACAGACCGTTAGGCATTGAAATTAGAGATGTGGATTCTTTTGATGAAATTCATTTCTATGAGAGCGGAGATGAATTGGATCTACTTTCCTGGCTTCAATCAACTTATCTAACAATAGATCATCAAATCTATGAGCAAACTTCAAATGAAGTTGATCAAGACCGCAATACTTATGTGATGTATGTCAACCTTATATTGAATAAAAATTAAGCTACCTAAGTTTTCTTAGGTAGCTTCTAGTGTCTACTATAGATTTTGTTCTAGCTTGATTAAATCTTTACACTGTATGCCATTTTCCCAAATTTCTTCATCATAATTATCAATAAAGAAATTGTAGAAAACAGTACTGATTTGAAATCCGCAATTTTTATATAATGCTAATTGGTGTGTACTTGAGTTACCGGTACAGATTGAAATTTTGGAATAACCAAGTTTTTTGGATTCATTCATTCCATAGTGGATTAAATTTTTTCCAAATCCTTGTCCTTGAAAGGTCGGATCAATTGCAATATTTTTAATTTCAACCTCTTCACTTGAATTCTCCATTAAGACTAATACACCGACGAGTAAATTTTGGTCTAGTACTTCATAAATATTACTCTTTTGAATATATTTATCTATCATTTCTTTTGATGGATCAGCTAGTAATAATAGATTCCAATGCTCTTTTGTTAGAAATTGAATTTTATTAATATGTTTCATTGATACTCCTTACTTTTTTAATCTTGCCTTTAAATAATTTATCGTATCATTGGTGGATTTTTGTATCGAAAGATTTGTAAATCCATGGTTTCCATTTTTAAGTGCAATCAAAGTAACCATTTTTGGATTTTTTTTAGCAAATCTCTTGGATTGACTGAATGGAACAAGCTTATCTCCTGTGCCATGTACTATAAAAATTGGGACTTTTGTCTTTTCTACATATTGAATAGGACTCATTCGATTATACTCATCTGTCATTTGATCTACAGTACTATTCATATATTTATCTACAATTTCTGAACTTCTTGAAGAAGGAGATTGATTCATGGTCGTTAAGTCTGATATTGGATACCAAGCAATAATATATTTTATTTTGTCTTGAATATCAGGCTGAAGACCAGTT
The DNA here is from genome assembly GCF_042886615.1 of Gottfriedia sp. NPDC057991. Lineage (NCBI taxonomy): Bacteria > Bacillati > Bacillota > Bacilli > Caryophanales > Bacillaceae > Gottfriedia > Gottfriedia sp. NPDC057991. The sequence goes on along the minus strand of NZ_JBHVQN010000001.1, from coordinate 21,387 downwards.
AATAAAGCTAAGTGTCCACCGGCAGAAGCACCAGCAATCCCGATTTGATTTCGATCAATTCCTAATTCAGTTGAATTATTGTAAATAAAGTCGATTGCTGTTTTCACGTCACGAACTGGAAAGTTATATGAATAATTTTCTTTTGAATAAAGTGTATAGTCTATACTAATTGCTGTATATCCATCTTTTACTATTTCATTAAAAACCGTACTCCAACGTTTATTCAACGCTTTACTTCCATATATCCAAGAACCGCCATGAACAAATATCAACGTTGGTGATGGACCATGTGAATTTTTAGATCGGTATACATCAAAGGTTTGTGGAACTTGGGCAGGATTTGTGTAACGTACATCTTTTTGCACAATAATATCTTTACTTACATCATTTATCTTCTTATGGTGTTTATGTTGAAAACCATTAAAACCAACAAAGACGATAACAAAGATGACTAATGCTAAAATGATTTTCTTCAAGCCAATTCACCTTTCTAATAAAAAAGAGACTAACACAAGTTATGTCTTCTAGGTTCATTGTTATGTAAGATTTTAACGTCTACATAAATTAATAGAAATACATTAATGATGCTAGCCTCAATTACTTTATTTAATAACTGTTACATACAAAATTCCCCAAATTAAAAATACTGCACAAACCGCAAATAATATTTTTGCCAACTTTTCCATCTTAGAACCCCTAATACCTTATTTTAAATCGACAACAGTAACGCCTATTCCGCCCTCAGAGGCTGCTCCATATCGATAGGATTTAACTGCTCTGTGTTTTTTTAAGTATTCCTGTACCCCTTGTCTCAGTGCGCCAGTTCCTTTTCCATGAATGATATTAATTCGAGGATAACCGGCTAATAATGCATCATCGATATATTTTTCAACACGAATTAGCGCATCTTCATATCTTTCACCTCTAAGATCCAGCTCAAGATTAACATGAAAATCCTTACCTTTTACAGCTGTAACAGTACGTTCTTTTACTTCTTTAGGTGAACTAATATATTCGATATCTTTTTCTTTAACTTTCATCTTAATAATACCGAGCTGAACTTGCCATTCACCTTCACTAATTTTATCAAGAAGTGTTCCTTTTTGGTTAAAGCTAATCACTTTTACTTCGTCACCTTCACGAAGCTTTCTTTGTTTCTTTGGTGCAGCTTGAGGAATTGTTTTCTTAGGAGCATAAGGAATTACCCCTTCCAAACGAGTTCTTGCCTCAATTAATTCATGGTCTTTAATTGAAGCTAATTGGCCAGCTTTTAGCTCTCTCAACTCTTTAATAATTTCCTCGGCCTCTTGTTGAGCTACCTTGACACGCTTTTTCGCTTCTTCCTGTGCCCCACGATATAATTCATCACGGTGCTCATAAAATTCCATCATTTGCTTTTGTAAGTCTTTGAAAACTCGCTCTGATTCTTTACGGAAATCTTCTGCTTCTTTCCATTCTGTTTCTGCACCTTTTCTACTCGTTTCTAAAGATGCAATCATATTTTCTACTTCATTACTTTCTTCACTTACATGATTTCTTGCTTTTTCAATTACGCGATTTGAAAGTCCAAGTCTTCTAGAAATCTCAAATGCATTACTTCTACCTGGAACACCAATTAATAATCGGTAAGTTGGACTTAATGTTTCTACATCAAATTCAACACTAGCATTCATAACGTGCTCTCGATTGTAACTATATGCTTTTAATTCAGGATAATGCGTTGTCGCTACTACTCTTGCACCGTATTCACTTACCTCATCTAAAATTGAGATTGCTAAAGCCGCACCTTCCTGAGGATCAGTTCCAGCTCCTAATTCATCAAATAATACAAGACTACTATGATTAACATGTTTTAAAATATCTACAATGTTCACCATATGAGAAGAGAATGTACTTAAGCTCTGTTCGATTGATTGCTCATCACCAATATCGGCGAAAATTTGCTCAAACACACAGATTTCTGAACCGTCTAGTGCAGGAATTTGTAGACCAGATTGTGCCATTAAAACACAAATACCAATCGTTTTTAAAGTAACCGTCTTACCACCCGTATTTGGACCAGTAATGACAATCGTAGTAAAATCCTTACCTAATTCAATATCATTAGCTACTACTACATCCCTTGAAATTAGAGGATGACGTGCTTTTTTTAATTTAAAATATCGATCGTTATTTAAAATTGGTTTACTCGCCTTAATTGAATGCGAATAGTTAGCTTTTGCAAATAAGAAATCCATTTCAGCTAAAATTTCAACATTTTGCAATAAATCCGCTGAAGCCTCCGCTACTTGGTCTGTTAATGCCATTAAAATTTTCTCAATTTCTTGCTCTTCTTTAACTTTAGCTTCTTGTAAACTATTGTTTAATGTAACGACAGCTTGTGGCTCAATAAATAATGTTTGACCAGAAGAAGATTGATCATGAACAATACCACCATAAACATGTCGATATTCTTGTTTTACTGGAATAACGAAACGATCATTACGAATCGTTACGATTGAATCTGATAACATTTTTTGTGCATTTGTACCTCTAGTTAGACTCTCTAATTTTTCACGAATTCGAGCTTCAGCTGTTCGAACTTGTCCACGAATTGTTCGAAGTGTCACACTAGCGTCGTCTAAAACTTCTCCATTATCACCAATAGCAGCCTTTATATTTTTATCTAATTCTAATAAAGGAATGATTTGCTCACTTAATGATTCTAAGTATGGAATTTCTACTTCACTCTCAATTAAGCCTTCAATAAATCGAATCATTTGACGCCCGGCATATGTAACACCCGAAATTGCAATTAGTTCAGAAGGAGATAGCATTCCACCAATATCTGCTCTTTTTACTTGCATTCTTATATCTGATAATCCACCAAGAGGTACATTTCCTCGTAGTCGAATAACTTTCACAGCTTCGTCGGTTGATTCATGTAGCTCTACAACTTCATCATAACTAGTACTTGGTAAAAGGTTTTTTATACGTTCCTTACCTAGTGAAGATGAAGCGTGTTTAAGTAATTGTTCTTTTATTTTATCGTACTCTAAAACTCTTAACGTACGTTGCATATCCCTCGCAACCGTTGCCTAAAACTTATAAAAATCAATAAACTTTTATAGCCTTTGTTTATTTCCCTGTTCTACGTGTCCGATTTCGCCATATTGTTAGTTACTTTCGTTTGATGTAACACTCCGAGGGCGTAAATTCGGATACAACGAATCCTACATATTAACAATGACGATTATGTGTCAAACTGCTAATTCATAACGTGACAAGTTAATAGCTGCATTTAAATCTCTATCCATCCTATGACCGCATTTACATTTGTATTGACGGTCTGACAGTTTTAAGTCGTTTTTAATATTTCCGCAACTTGAACACATTTTTGAAGAAGGATACCATTTATCAGCTTCTAAAAATTCGATTCCATATTTTTTGCATTTATATTGAATCTGTCGTTTGAATTCATATAATCCCTGTTTAGCAATCACCTTAGATAATTTCTTACATTTCATCATACCTTTGATATTTAAATTTCCCATGACAATGCGGTATGGTTTGGTTTTCACTATATCGCTCGTGGATTGATGAAGATGATTTACTCTGATATTTAATAATCTTCTATGTAGGTGTCGTATCTTTTCTTCGATTTTTATAATGTTGCTCGTTTTGACGAAACGGCTTCCCTCCTTATTCATTTCATATTTCCGAGAAACTTTACGTTGCAACCTACGTAGTCGCTTCTCCGTCTTTCTAACAAAGCTAGATTTATTAATATTTTTCTTTTTGTTACCGTCTGAACAGATAGCTAATTCTTTTATTCCAATATCGATTCCCAGTGAGATATTATTCAATTCTTCTAATTGTAGTGATTCCTCAATTACAACAGAAAGATACCAGTATTTACCGTCGAAACTAATTCTAGGATTTAAGTATCTTGTGTCAGGAATTTGTTCAGAAGTTACAATCCATCCAACTTTCTCGACTAAGACTTTATTTCTTTTAACTTTCAATTTCACATTATCATTATAAAAAGATGGTTTTGACTTTCCCTTGCACTTAAATCGCGGCTTGTCTGCCAACCCTTTAAAAAATTTTATATAAGCTTCACAAAGATCCTTAATTGCTTGTTTCGTTATATTATTAGACACTTCATACAACCAAGAAAATTCTTCGCTTTGTTTTAATAAAGTCAATTCTTTTCTCAATATATTATCCGAAATAAATTTCCTATCAATTTTATAGTATTCTTCTTGTTTAGCTAAAGCCCAACTATAAGCCCATCTCGCTGTACCTACTGATTTCCACAATTGTAGTTCTTGTTGTTTAGTTGGTTTTAATCTCACTTTTCTTGCAAGCATTATTTTCAAGTTTATCACCTCATGTTTATTAAAACATGCTAGGTAATTTGTATTTATATTCAAATGTGACATTTATATAAATTTTAACTAACTTTAATTAACCTCCTTACACTCGATTACGTTTCCTTTCAATCAAACTTAAAAGTTCGTGTAATTCAAATGTATTTACAATATTTTCTCTTTTTAACCAAGCCTTTTTGGCCGCACTAACCCCGACAGTCATATGCTCTAACATATCAATGTTATGTGCATCAGTATTAATTGATAGCATCACACCAGCTTCCGCGGCCATCATTAACATTTCTTTATTTAAATCTAATCGATTTGGATTTGCATTTAATTCTAAAATTGTACCTGTTTCTTTTGCTACAGAAATTAATTCTTCAGCATTAACTTTGTACCCAGCTCTTCTGCCAATTTTGCGCCCTGTTGGATGCCCAATCATGCTAACATAAGGATTTCTCATTGCATTTTTTAAACGCATCATAATTGTCTCTTCATCTTGACTAAAGCTAGAATGAATTGATGCAATCACAAAATCAAGTGAGCGTAAAACATCATCTTCATAATCTAATGAACCATCAGGTAAAATATCCATTTCTACCCCATGTAGAATTGTAAAATCAGTATATTTTTCATTTACACGCTGAATCTCTTCTTTTTGTTTCCATAGACGCTCAGGAGTTAAACCGTTCGCAACCTTTAAATATTGAGAATGATCTGTAATGACAATATACTTATATCCCTTAGCACGACATGCATCTGCCATTTCTTCGATTGAATAGCCACCATCACTCCAAGTAGAGTGCATGTGTAAATCAGATTTCATATCTTCTAAACGAATTAATGGATAATCGTTTGTAAAAGTTGAAACTTCCTTTCCATCCTCTCGAATTTCAGGCGGAAAACAAGGTAAATTAAAGTGAGCATAAAAATCTTCTTCATTTTCAAATGTTAAAACCTCACCAGTATTAACGTTCTCAACACCGTACTCACTAATTTTTTCATCACGCTCTTTAGCCAATTGACGCATAGCTACATTATGATCCTTAGAACCAGTAAAATGATGCAGCGTTGTAGCAAACTCCTTTGGTTGAATAATTCGGAAGTCAACTGAAATCTCATATTCAACACCTTTTAAAACAAGAGAAACTTTTGTATCCCCTTGTGCAATTATTCGAACGATTTCCGGCATTGAAAGTAATTGTTCTTTAATGCTTTCGGGTTTAATTGATGCAACAATGAAGTCTAAATCTTTAACAGTTTCACGTACTCTTCGTAAGCTTCCTGCTCTTGAATACTTTTCAACATCTTTCATTTCTGCTAAATAAGCTTCAATTTTATCAGCAATCGGTAATACATCTGCAAGCGGCAAGCGCTCGGGCTGCTTACCAAACTCCTCGATTGATTCTAAAATATTTTCCTCTGTCTTTTTACCGAATCCAGCTAACCCTTGTAACTTACCATTTAAGCATGCTTCTTTTAACTGCTCCATGCTCTCAATTTGTAATGCTTGATAAAGCTTAGCTACTTTTTTTCCACCTAAACCAGGTAGCCTAAGTAATGGAAGTAAAGTTTTTGGCAATGATTCTTGTAGTTCTTCCAATACCGTACTTTTACCAGTCTCAATATATTCTAAAATAACTGCAGAAGTCCCTTTTCCGATTCCTTTTATAGCAGTAAAGTCGTCGATTTGTTCAAGACTTCTTTCATCAGTTTCTAATGCATTTGCCGCTTTACGAAATGCTGATATTTTAAAAGCATTCTCACCTTTTAGTTCTAAATAAGTAGCAATTTGTTCTAATAGTTTAATTAACTCTTTTTTGTGCATATAAAGTCACCTACTTAACATAGAAATTTTTTTCACTTTAAGTCGATTAAAGTATTTCAGAACCAGAAGATCCGTTCAAGTTCCATAAATCCGTTAAATGATTTGATATAAATGGTGTATGTTGAACCATAAAATTCGCGATATTTGATTTAAGTAATAAATCATGAAGTGTATCAATTGGTAAAATTAAAGCTATAAAAAGCGCCAAAACCGCAAATAAATAAACCTCAATAAAACCAAAAATACCACCTAAGAAGGAGTTCATCTGCTTTAAAACAGGTAATTGGAAAACTCCATTCAATAACGAACCAATAAATGAAATAACTAACCTTGTCCCAATAAACAGCAAAGCAAAAGCTATAATTTCATATACAAACTGCTCTGCATTTACGACCTGGCTTCCGCTTATATGTATTGGAAAAATTTTCTTAAGCGAAGTAGCGGTTTGTTCATAATAATGATAAGCTAGATATAAGGAAAGTAAAAAACCTATTAATCGTACTAGGCTGCTAATAAATCCTCTTTTCCAACCTGTCAAAATTCCTAAAATAAAAATAATAAGTATAATTAAATCAATCATTTTTTGTCTGCTCACTTTTCGTTTGTTTTTCTAATAATTTTTCGAGCATTTCAGCTCTTTCTTTTAATTTTACATAATCACTTACAATATTTATTGCTGTCAATACAGCTAATTTATTAGTATCTAATAATGGATTTTTTTTATTTATTTCTTTCATTTTATCATCTACAATTGAGGCAACATGGCGAATATGATCTGTTGACTCGTCACCAGTAATTGCATAATGTTGCCCATAAATAGTTACATTTAGTTTTTGTTTCGATGAAGAATTGGACAACTTCATACCTCCATTCAGCTATAAACATTCTAACCTTAACTATAACACGAAATTCAATACAAACAAAAGTATTGGAAAATATCCATTTATAAAGGAGAAATTTATGTCAAACACTGTATTAACAGTTTCTGAGGATACTCTCTTAAAGATGAAAGCACACTACCAAAGTAGCCTTCAAGCAAAAGTACCACAAGGTGGAGTATTTATGGCTAAACCAAGTGGCTGTACAATCACTGCATATAAATCTGGTAAAGTAATGTTTCAAGGCTCAAATTGTGATGCTGAAGTAAGTAAATGGCAAGGTAAATCGGCTAGCCAAACTTCTAAAAAGGTGAACCCAACAAATACGAATTCAACTTTACCAAAAAACTTTTCAAGTCTTGCCGTTATAGGTAGTGATGAAGTTGGTACAGGTGACTATTTTGGGCCGATGACAGTAGTAGCTTCCTTTGTAGAACCAAGTCAATTCGAATTACTAAAAGAATTAGGCGTAAAAGATTCCAAAGAGCTAACTGACGATGCCATATGCAGCATAGCAAAAAAAATAGTTCATGTTGCAACCTACAGCCTCTTAGTACTGCACAATGAGAAATACAATGCTATGCAAGAAAAAGGATATAACATGAATAAACTAAAGGCGCTATTACATAATCAAGCAATTCGAAATACTATTTCAAAATTAGAAGATAAAAAATATGATGCAATCTTAATTGATCAATTTACTCCTCCTAATCTGTACTACGGTTATTTAAAAGGAACAAAAGAAGTTATTCGTGATAAAGTTCAATTCGCTACAAAAGCAGAAGGTTTGCATCTCTCAGTTGCAGTTTCTTCTATATTAGCCCGATATGCTTTCCTGCAACAAATGGATCAACTAAGTGAAAAAGCTGGCATGACTTTACCAAAAGGTGCTGGAGCAAAAGTTGATCAAGCCGCTGCAAAACTAATTAAATCAAAAGGTATTGAAGCTTTACGAAGTTTAACGAAATTACATTTTGCTAATACCGAAAAGGCATTAAAGATTTCAAAGAAATAAATTAAAAAAGCTTTATTCTAAATGAAAAATTCATTTAGAATAAAGCATCTACTATAAATACAATGAAACCTAATAGGCTAGCAACTTGTTTTTGTTTTTTATATCGAAGCATCGGTTTAGATAATAAAAATAAACAAATCAAAAATCCAAAAGGGATCGGTAACCAAAATAACCTAAATGGTAAAGAAGCTAGTACATAATAACCGATCATTTGAAACCCAAGATTACTAACATCCCGCTTAATGGCATCTTTATAAACAGCTAACACTCCAACCAGCAATCCGACATAAAGTAAAAAGATTAACATGAAGACACCTCCAAGATTGTCCTACTAATAACCTATTCACCTATGGCTTGTCTAAAGACTCATAAAGAAAAATGTTTAAACATATTCATAACATGTAGAAACGAAGGAGGAATATTTAGATGAATAATTTAATAAACGAATTTAATAGTCTAATCCAATCCGTCCCAAAAATCATCAGAGCCTTATCGAATACAGATTATAAACCAAGTCCTACAAAATGGTCTAAAAAAGAAATCCTTGGACATCTTTGCGATTCTGCGACTATGAATCATAAAAGATTTATAGATAGATTGTCCTCTAATGATGAACTAGTCTTGGAGCTTTATAAACAAAATTCATGGGTTGAATTAAATGATTATCAAAATTGCTATACAATTGAAGAAATACTTACTTTATGGACTGCTCTAAATTCTCGTTTCATGAATGTGCTCTCAAACATTTCAGAAGACCAATGGAAACTACAATATATTAGTCAAAATGAAGAATCTGTTACACTAAGTTGGTTATTTACAGATTACATTGACCATATGAAGCACCATTTAAATCAAATTTTAGGATAGGATCAAGGTGTCGCCATGAAATTTAAAGTGAAGAAAAATCCTCTTTTAGTCGTCCTAATTCTGAGCTTAATTCCCATCATTATTTCAGTTCCCATCATCAGCTTTATTGAAACTGATAGTACGGGAATCATCATAAGTTTAGTAGTCTTTGTCTTTTTATTGCCTGTATTAATTGTTCTAGTTTGGGCATTATTCAACACATACCATGAATTAACCGAAACTGAGTTCAAATCAAAATTTGGATTTATAACAATTATCATTCCATATAGTGAAATCAGAACAGTTAATTTCTCGAATAATCCAGTTTCATCACCTGCATGGACCTTCAAACGTTTAAAAATCGAATATAAAAAGTACGGATTTGCCTTACTTTCACTTCCTAAAGATGAAAAAAGTTTTTTACAAGAAATAAAAAAACGATGTCCAGATGCTACTATTTTAAATCGTCAAAGAGCAGAAGTTTTTATTAATTAGGGCTTTTCCCACAAAAACTCGCAGAGTATTATGTTCCTTGCGAGTTTTCACTCTGTTGAAAAACAACCAAATTTTCGTAAAAGGAGTAGAGTGATGTTGATTTCCACTACATGATGCTCGCTTTCCATGGGGCGAGATTCTTTAGCCTTCCCGCTTATCCCATAGGAGTCGAGCACCCCCCTCCGCTCCAATCAACTTATTCATCAAAAAAAGTCTACAATATATCCTAATCAAATAGCATTTACTTAGAGTAAACAAACAGTTGTTAATTAATCAGTCTGTAGGTCAATTAAGTCGAACATTAATTAATAAACTAATCAATTGAATTTGTTTTTCTAAAAATTAACTCATAATATTTTCAACTCCTAAAAAACCATTTCTAGTGTTATTGGAATCATAAACGTGCTCAAACATATTAACATTTAAAATCAATAATAGATCATCAAAAAATGATAATTTCAACATTAATAAATGTCCATTTAACGCAAGGTATTATGTTCCTTGCATGATTTTGTTTATGAGTTACTTTATCCCATCTTTTACTCACTCATAAACCCTTTATGAGTTAATAGATTCCATCTTCCTACTTTTTCACTTACTCATGAATCCTTATAATCGCATTTCTCTAATCTAAGGCACAAAAAAAAGTCTCATAAGTGCTTAGACTCACGAGACTTCCCTTTACATTATTAATTATTAATATACTTCTCAAATACTGATCCGAAATCTTTAACTTTATATTGCTCTCTAGACTTCATTAACCATTCAAAAGCAGCTTCATTAATTTCTTTAAAACTGTTTACTAAATTATTTTCATTTGAAGTTACGCGGCCTAATGTTGTAGAAGCAATTTCAATGCTTTCTTTCGCATAGACAAGTGCATTTTCATTTTCATGACTAATTTCAGCAATCATTAGTAATGCTTTGTATAGATCCTTTACTTGTTCAATATGTTTTTTATGAACATCAATCGAAAACTCTCTACCACCAATGTTGAACTTAATTTCAACATCTAAATCAATTGTACCAGCTGTTTCAAGTAAAACATGTGTGATTTTATGAGTGTGATAATTATAACGATGAAGTGTACGCTTCTTACTGATTGCACTTGTACCGTCCAAATGAATTAAAGCCTTATTCGTAAAGCAATACTCATCTGATTTTGATTTAATTAAAAAATAAATTTTTTCATTATCTTCATGCATTACATAATCGTCAGAATCAACTTTGTCATAATTTTTCGGTTCAATAACACTACCTACATCACTTAAACCAAGCATATCTGCAGCAACTTTACCAAACATAAAACATCCTCCTCCGAATAAGTGGGAATGGCTATTTCTGTACTTACCCGCCTTCAAAACCCACTTTTTTGACTATGTCACTTCTGAATTATACATTAAATACAAAAATATGGGGATAGGAATAGTAGGAGTATATGGTTTTTTTTTCCTTTTTTTTTAAAATCCCCTATTTATTTTCGGTCCTAACCCGCCCCCCTGCGTTATAACTTAATTTACAGTTGAACACATACCCAGTTGCAGACTATAATTAGATGGTGACTGTTTAAATTACGTTCTTACATTAAGAACATTACTATATGAAAAATAAAGAAAAGGTGTCGATCAATGAGTATTTTAACTGTAAAAAACTTAAGTCATGGATTCGGTGATCGTGCAATTTTTAATGATGTATCGTTCCGTCTATTAAAAGGTGAGCATATCGGTCTTATTGGTGCAAATGGTGAAGGTAAATCAACTTTCATGAATATCGTTACTGGAAAATTACAGCCTGATGAAGGTAAGGTTGAATGGTCTAAAAAAGTACGTGTAGGTTACTTAGATCAGCATGCTGTATTACAGCCAGGTATGTCAATTCGTGACGTATTGAAAAGTGCATTCCAATATATGTTTGATATGGAAAATGAAATTAATGATTTATATGTAAAAATGGCTGATGCAACTCCAGAAGAAATGGAGAAAATGCTTGAGGATGTAGGTGTTCTTCAAGATACTTTAACTAATAATGATTTCTATATTATCGATGCTAAAGTTGAAGAAATTGGTCGTGGTTTAGGTTTAGAAGATATCGGACTTGATCGAGATGTAACAGAACTTTCTGGTGGTCAACGTTCAAAGGTTCTTCTATCAAAACTTCTTTTAGAAAAACCAGATATCTTATTACTCGATGAGCCTACTAACTATTTAGATGAGCAGCATATTGAATGGTTAAAGCGTTATTTACAAGAGTATGAAAATGCATTTATCTTAATTTCGCATGATATTCCGTTTTTAAATAGTGTAATTAACTTAATTTATCACATGGAAAACCAAGAATTAAATCGTTATGTTGGTGATTATGATAATTTCAAAGGAATTCATGAAATGAAAAAATCACAATTAGAATCAGCTTTTAAACGTCAACAACAAGAAATCTCTGAACTAAAAGATTTCGTTGCTCGTAATAAAGCTCGTGTTTCTACTCGTAATATGGCAATGTCTCGCCAAAAGAAACTTGATAAAATGGATGTAATTGAACTTGCAAGAGAAAAGCCAAAACCAGAATTCCAATTTAAACCAGCTCGCACTTCAGGTAAATTAATATTTGAAGCAAAAGATTTAGTGATTGGTTACGACGAACCACTATCTAAACCGTTGAATCTTCGTATGGAACGTGGACAAAAAATTGCTTTAGTTGGAGCGAACGGTATCGGTAAAACGACGTTAATGCGTAGTTTACTAGGCGATATTAAACCAATTTCTGGTGAAGTTGAGCGCGGAGAATTCCTTCATATCGGATACTTCGAACAAGAAGTAAAAGGTGATAATAATAAAACATGTATCGATGAAGTTTGGGATGAATTCCCATCTTTTACTCAATATGAAGTACGTGCTGCACTTGCAAAATGTGGACTAACGACTAAGCATATTGAAAGTAAAGTTGTTGTTTTAAGTGGTGGAGAAAAGGCGAAAGTTCGTTTATGTAAGTTAATTAATCAAGAAACAAACTTACTTGTTCTCGATGAGCCTACTAACCATTTAGATGTAGATGCTAAAGAAGAACTTAAACGAGCACTAAAAGAGTACAAAGGAAGCCTTTTAATTATCTGTCACGAGCCTGAGTTCTACCAAGGTTTAGTTACAGACGTTTGGAATGGCGAAAACTGGACTACTAAAGTATTTTAAAATGATATATAAAAGAGAGTGTCAAAAAGAAATCTTTTTTGAACACTCTCTTTTTTTACAATATCAATCTAAATTTAATGCTGCTTCACCAATTTCAGCTAACTTTTTTTGCCCTTCAATTGTAGGGTGAATATCATTCTGTCTAACATATGTACTTTGACGATTATAGAAAGTTGAAAAAGCGTCTGCTATTACTATGTTAGAGATTCCATTTACTTTGAGAGTATTCACTGAACTATTAATATTTTTGTTAATAATGTTACTCAATAAGAAATTACCTTGTCCATACATAGGATCTGTAGTTTGGAATGGATTATAAATGTTATATACTACAATCGGTGCATCCGTAAGCGATCTAATTTCTAAAATAGTATCAGATAAATTCTTTAATAACACTGGTAGCATCGCACCAACTGATTGCTGTAATTTAGTAGCATCGCCATTACTCGCTTTGAGAGCTTGTAGTAGGTCGTTGTTTCCAATATCTAAAGTTACATAATCAGCATGTCTAACTGCATCTCGATATGCATCATCATTCTTGATTGAGAACAACAATTGATCAGTTCTCCATCCTGGAACACCTAAGTCACGAACTCTTAGATTAGCATCTTGTCCAATAATATATGGAAAAGCAAGCTTAGAAGGTTGCTCATTATTTACTCCTAAATTGTAACCAAACGTAATCGAATCTCCTAAAGCCACAAGTGATTTCTTTGCATTTTCACTCTTTGCCAGAGCAGTGGTTGAAAACATAGTACCTACTAAAGTTAAAGCTGAAATTGTTGTTAATAATTTTTTCATTATTAAATTCCTCCCTTAAAATAATGTCTTTCAAGATGGATTATAATTAAAAAAAATTACAAAATGTGTCGAATCAACCTACTAAATTTTTGGTAATATTTAGGGAATAAAAAAGAGTAATGCATTTTTCATACATCACTCTACATGTCATTTATTCGTTTAAGAAAGTGTAATATTTTGACTTAACTTAGTAGTCCATTCACTTGGATGTTTTCTTTTCTTTGTTCCTTTTGGCATTGTATTAATATAACCGATATGAAGAGCTCCTAAAATTTTTCGATGTTCAGGAATGCCCATTTCTAAATAAAATTGTTTATCAAAAATATAAGGATTTGTTCGCCATACCATTCCAATATTTTTTTCCCAAGCTGCTAATTGTAAATTTTGAACAAATGCACAGGTTGCCCCAATCGCTTCTAAATTTTTCTTTTCATTTTCTGAGTGGTCTGTCGTTATGATTAAATGCATAGGTGTGTCGACGATATATGTTTTAAAGAATTCTGTAGATTTTTTAATTTTCTCAACTGTATATGTTTCCGTTAATTCCATTCTTTCGTAACTATCTACAACTTTTGAAGCGTAATATTCTTTTTCTTTTTCTTCGGAAACCATAATAAATTGCCAAGGCTCTTCTTTGCTGTGGAAAGGAGCATAGGATGCAGCTTCAAGTAGCTCCATTAAATCTTCCATTTTAATTGGATCTTTTTTTGTATCTCTTATTGTTCTTCTATTTTTTATAAAATCTAAAATCGACATTGAACGTTATCTCCTTAGTCTCTAACTATCCTTAAATTTATTATAAATGTAAATGATAATCATTTTCAATAAATCTTTTGGTTTTTTAATTATTTTCTTAGACTTCGTTAATCCTTTTACATTTGGATACACCGTTTCCTCTGATCGGTTCGAAATCATTACATAATTATGTATATGGAATAAATATTAGAAAGACTGTGTTTAGGTTCAACAATAAATTAAAAAGAAAACAGGTATTGAAGAATCAAATTTCTTCAATACCTGTTACTTTACATTTCTTTTGGAGCACGAATTCCTAATAATCTTAGTCCTTCTTCTAAAATAATGGAAACAACTTTAATCAAAGCCAATCTACTTTCTAATTGATCATCATTTGTTAGAATATGTGTATTTCCATAATATTTATTAAAACTTTGTGCCAAATCTATTGTATATTTAGCAATGACAGACGGTTCAAATTGTTCAAAACTACGCGCTACTTTATTAGGGAACTCAAGAATATGTTTTATGATGTCCCAACTATATGAATCATCCAGCCCATCTTGTTTAGTTAAATCCTTTGATGAAGCTTTATCTAAAATTGAATTTGTTCTCGCAACTGAGTACTGTACATATGGTCCTGTTTCACCTTCAAATTTTAGCATTTGCTCAAGTGAAAATTCGATGTTATTCATACGATCATTTTTTAAATCTTGGAAAATGATTGCGCCGACTCCAACCATTTTTGCAACTTCTTCTTTATTTTTTAATGTAGGATTTTTTTCTGCAATATTTTGACTAGCTAAACTTATCGCTTCCTCAATTACCTCTTCTAAAAGAACAATTTTTCCTTTTCGTGTAGACATTTTTTTACCATTTTGTAGGATTAAGCCGAATGGTACATGTACCATTTCATTCGCCCATTCGTAACCCATTTTCTTCAAAACTGTAAATACTTGCTCAAAATGCAATGCTTGTTCTCCACCTACAACATACACTGCTTTATCAAAATCGTATGTTTCTTTACGATAAAGTGCAGCTGCTAGATCTCTTGTAGCATACAGCGTAGCTCCATCAGATTTTCTAATTAAGCATGGTGGTAATTCCTTTTCAGTTAATTCAACAACATCTGCACCTTCAGATTCGACTAAAAGGTTTTTTTGCTCTAGAAGTTCAATAACTCGGTCCATTTTATCATTATAAAATGCTTCTCCGTTAAAGCTATCAAAGTTAACTCCTAATAAATCGTATACTAACATAAATTCTTTTAGAGACTCATCACGGAACCACTTCCATAAGTGTAAAGCTTCTTCATTTTTTTCCTCTAATTGCTTAAACCAGCTTCTAGCTTCTTCCTCAAGTTGAGGCTCTTTTTCAACTTCTTCATGAAATTTAACATATAATTTTAAAAGTTCTTTGATTGGATTTTCTTTTACGGCGTCTTGATTACCCCAAAGTTTATAAGCAACAATTAATTTCCCAAACTGTGTTCCCCAGTCACCAAGGTGATTAATTTTTATTGATTTATACCCATTTTTTTCAGCTATTTTAGCAATTGAATTTCCAATCATAGTTGAACGTAAGTGCCCCATCGAAAATGGCTTTGCAATATTTGGAGAGGAACAATCGATCGCAACCGTTTTGTCTTCTCTAATTACTTGGTTTCCATATTTCTTCCCTTGACTAAGAACTAATTCAATTACTTGCTTACTTACTAGCTTTTTATTCAAAAAGCAGTTTACGTATGGGCCGTTCGCTTCTACTTTTTCAATTAAATCATGGTTAATCTGTGGTGCAATTTCCTTTGCAATTAATACTGGAGATTTTTTTAATGCTTTAGCTAATTGGAAACAAGGAAATGCTAAATCACCTTGATCTGCATAATTCGGTTTTTCAATAAGTGAGTTAATTTCAGTTAAAGTTAGTGATCCATTTAAAGCTTTTTCAATTTGTTCACTATACATATTTACATAATTCATTATGATCAATCCTCTCCAAAATATAAAAAACCCGTCTCTATCATAAGAGACGGGTTTAACTAATCCGCGGTACCACTCTAATTGTTCAAATATATTGAACCAGCTTTAAATTTTGTTAACGAGGTCCTCCCCGGCAAAGTCCTACTATTAATTCAGACTGCTTCTCCGAAGTGCGCTTCATCTTATTCGCTCTGTTAGGCTTCCACCATCCCCAACTCTCTACAAGAATCAAAATAAGATTACTCTCTTCATCTAAAAATTTTCAATATTCATTTTTTCCATTTAATCATATCTAATGTAGAATTTCAACATTAATCTTTTTTTGAACTTTATGAATGACACCATTTGTTGACAACCTTAATAACATAGAAATTGAGGTGGAATTCATGAAAAAAAAACCAATAACTTTAAGCCTTTGTATGATTGTTAAAAACGAAGAAGCTGTACTTTCCAGATGTTTATCCTCTGTATCTAATATAGTAGACGAAATTGTCATTATTGATACTGGTTCAACAGACAAAACGAAGGAAATAGCTAAAAAGTTTACAAATTCAATATATGATTTTACTTGGATCAATGATTTCTCAGCGGCAAGAAATTTTGCGTTTTCTAAGGCAACGAAGGATTATATTATGTGGCTAGATGCTGATGATATTATCACTGATGAAAATGCGAAAAAATTACTTAAATTAAAAAAGTCATTAACTAAAAATGTCGACGCTATCGGAATGAAATATCATCTAGCTTTCGATGAAAATGGTAATCCTAGCTTCAGTTCTGTTCGAAATCGGATCGTTAAACGAGAAAGAAATTTTAAATGGATTGGATTCGTTCATGAATATCTGGAGGTTTACGGCGAAATTATTCAATCGGATGCCGCAATTATTCATCAAAAAGACAAAGAGTTTTCTGATCGCAATTTAAAGATTTATGAAAATGCGATTTCTTCAGGAAATGAATTAAGTCCTCGTGACAAATACTATTATGCAAATGAATGCGTAGATCATCAGCTATTTGAAAAGGCAATTGAATGGTATGAATTGTTTCTTAATGAAGGAAAAGGCTGGTACGAGGATAATATTCAAGCCTGTGGAAAAATGGCAGACTGCTATTTAAATATAAACGAATCGGAAAAAGCAATTAGCAGTTGTCTAAGATCATTTTCTTATGATGGACCACGTGGAGAAAACTGCTGTCGATTAGGATTTGTTTATCTTCATCAAGGTGATTACACACGAGCAATTTCGTGGTATAAACTCGCTACACTTGTTGACGTTCCTAAAAGTAGTCCTTTTATAAATCAGGCTTGTTACACTTGGTTACCTAATCTACAGTTATGTCTTTGCTATAGTCGATTAGGCGATCAGCTAACCGCTAGGAAATATAATGATATAACAGCAAGTTATGTTCCGAATAATCCTTCCGTTCTACACAACAAAGAGTATTTCAACTCATATTTTAAAGATCAATAACCCACCCATACTATCTTCTAACGTTTTATTTCCTGGATCCTATCTATTTAGTAGGCTCAATTTTGATTGACAAACTAACTAGTTTAAGAAGGACTCTGTATTGAGAAGAGCTGGAAAAACACTCCTATAATAGATGATCTGGAAACTACTATTTACGTAAATCAACATTAATATATCATCAATCATTTTATACAAAATCAAAATTAAAGAAAGGGTGATAGCTTGATCACAGTCAGTTTATGCATGGTTGTACAAAACAATGAAGCCACAATTGAAAGATGTCTTAGTTCTGTTAGTAGCATAGTTGATGAAATTATCATCGTTGATATGAATTCCCACGATCGAACGATTGAGCTAGCAAGACAGTTTACAGACCAAATACATGTCTTTGATGGTATAGATGAAATAGATGCATTGAATTTTTCAAAATCACTCGCAACAAAAGACTTTATACTTTTACTAAACCATAGTGAAGTTTTACTAGAAAATGATCGTTTAAAATTTTCTAAGCTAAAACAGTCAATAAACAATGAAGTTTACAATGTAGCAGTCGATTATCAGATTGGTTGGAATGTAAAAAGCAAACAAAAAATTAGTAGATTATTTAAAAGATTAAGTTCAAATAGTCATTCATCGAATATAAAAAATGAACAAACCTCTGAATCATTTTCTACTAATCTTGTTATTACAGATCTTCCTTTTACACAAAATACAAAAGAAAATATTCAAATATATGAACAAATGCTAAGTAATCACATTAACCTTTCTACGATGGATTTATTTTATTATGCAAAAGAGTTAAGTTCAGATCATCAACATGATCAATCAATAAAGTATTTTTTAAAATTTTTGAGATTAAATCAGCCATATGAGGAACATAATATCCTTGCCTGTCATTATATTGCTAATAGTTATCACGAGTTTAATCTAAGAGACTTAGAAACTACTTGGTTATTAAGGGCTCTTAAATATGGCAATACTCATCCAGAAACATGTTGTAGATTGGCTTATACATTTTTTGAAAAAAATAATTTCAATTCAGCTATTTATTGGTATAAAGAAGCAACCTTAAATAAGGTTAACAATCGTTTGATTCTTCATAACCCATCATGTACTACTTGGCTACCACATTTACAGCTAGCTGTTTGCTATGACAGAATAGGGGAATTTCGCCTTGCAAATGAGCACAATGAATTAGCCTATCATTTTTACCCAACACACCCAAGTATTCTTTCAAATAGAGAGTACTTTTCAAAAAGATTAAATAACGAAGGCAGCTGAGGATCCCTCAACTGCCTTTTAATCATTTTTTCCTTATTAACAAGAGCATATTATATATTTCAAGATTTGAAGTTAGCTGTTCAAGATTTATTCCAAAACTATGAGCTAAATGAACTACTTCTTCAAAAAACAACTTAATGTTTAAATCTACATTTATATTTTCATTCTTTTTCGTAGTCATTTCAAATTGGTCAGTTGGAAATAGCGTATTAATTGTTTGAGGCGTGAAAAATCTAATATTTTCTTTTTTCAATATCCCAGCGTGTATATAATTCCATTGGCCTTGTAGTAATTGAAAGAGAACTTCACCATGGGAAACATTTGGAACTCTACAAATAATTGAGCCAGATGGTTTTAAAAGTTTGTTGATTTCTTTTACAAAGCTCCAAGGATCTACAAGATGGTTTACAATATTATCAATTATGATTAAATCAAAAAACTCCTCAGAGTAACTGTGGGGCAATTCGTCAATACTGATTGTATCAACCCTCTTATAAAATTGTGATGCAATTGAGGATAACTCTGTATCACTTTCTGTTCCATATAATTCACATTTGTATAGATTCTTAATTTCTAGACCTGTTGCTCCTGCTAAGCAACCAATTTCTAATACATTATTTATGTTACCTGGTACCATTTCAATAACTTCCGTCTTCGGATAACCAATATCAATTAGATTGTTTCCCCACTTTTCGATATACTTCATTCTATTTTCAATATATAGGTGATTTATGTTAATATCACTATTTCCATTAAATGTCATGTGCCCATAATGATGAACAAATGAATCTAGTGCAATATGCAATTCAAATCCTTCTAGAATAGTTCTTAAACAAATATCATCATCTTCAAATGAACCTAGTTTAAACCTTTCATCAAATCCTACTAATCGATCAATTAATTCGCCTCTAACTAATAAACAAAATCCTACTAATCTTAATACTTGCTTAGACATTCCTTTTACACTGGCACAATATTTTAATGAAAAATCATTAATTTCTTGATCATTTTGATAATCAACATTAATTCGCTGCAATCCACTTACATAATTACTTACAGGCCCAACCATGCCAATTTTATCATTACTATATAAAAGAGTAAGCATTGCTTCTAACCAATTTTCTGTAACGATTGTATCATTATTTAAAAATAGCAAGTTATCACCTGTTGCGACTTTAATTCCTTGATTACACCCTTTAGCAAACCCCATATTTACTTCATTAAAGATTGTAATAAAAGAAGGATTATTTTTTAAATAATCTCGTGTGCCATCAGTCGAACCATTATCAATAACAATAATTTCTACTTCATCTTCCTTTGTATATTTCGCAAGACTTTCAAAGCATTTTTTCGATACTTCGAGCTGATTATAAGTCAAAATAATAATACTAGTTTTCATTCATTAAACACCTTCTTAGAATCTCACTGCATTAGCAAGTATGATTTCATTTAAATTCATTACCCTTCATTTATCTAAATAACACATACATTAATCAATATATTCAAGATGGAAATATTTGGTCAGTATTAATTATTTAATAAAAAAATCCTCATTAATTTATTCAAATAGATTACTATTGAATAATTAATGAGGATGGTCATCATCTTAGGATCGATTATTAATCTCTAAAAGTGATCGTTATACAATACGATGAACTGACCAGTTGATACCTGCTGAATTGTTTCCACCTAAAGTAAGAGGAATAGTTAATCCGTCAGCCTCATAGAAGAGACCAATCACATCTCCAGCAGTTAATTGTAAGTCACCAGTAATGGTGACAGTTCCATCTCCTAGAATAGCACGTAGATTTAGTACTAAAGCAACATTTACGTCTAAAATTGGTACTAATCCACTTAATAAATCTGCAGTCGTAGGTGTTATTCTACGGAATACAAATGAAGGATTTACTCCTGCTCCAATTGATACTGTTAATGTTGCAGTTGTAGAGTAACTAATTGTTGCTTCAAAAGTATAACGGCCTGTCGCTGGGACAGTGAAATTACCAGTCGTTGGATCAAAAGTTGTTCCATTAAAGAAAGGACTTACAACACTCCAGCCTGTTAATTGAGCTGTAGTTGCAGTATTAAATGCTGGTAAAAACGCCGAGAAACCTTCAGAAAGTACATTCGGACCTGTTGCTCCTGCTGGACCTGTTGCTCCCGCTGGACCTGTTGCTCCTGCTGGACCTGTTGCTCCCGCTGCTCCTGTCGCTCCGTCTGCTCCTGTTGCTCCTGCTGGGCCTGTTGCTCCCGCTGCTCCTGTCGCTCCGTCTGCTCCTGTTGCTCCTGCTGGGCCTGTCGCTCCGTCTGCTCCTGTTGCTCCTGCTGGACCTGTCGCTCCGTCTGCTCCTGTTACTCCTGCTGGACCTGTCGCTCCGTCTGCTCCTGTTACTCCCGCTGGGCCTGTCGCTCCGTCTGCTCCTGTTGCTCCCGCTGGGCCTGTCGCTCCGTCTGCTCCTGTTGCTCCTGCTGGACCTGTTGCTCCAGGTGGACCTGCTGCTCCGGTTGGACCAGTTG